>NZ_CP121473.1:1412500-2763874 GCF_033954455.1 Thiorhodovibrio litoralis
TCTCAGTAGCAAGCTTAACCGAATAGGGGAGGCGTAGCGAAAGCGAGTCTTAAACGGGCGTCATAGTTGCTGGGAGTAGACCCGAAACCGGGCGATCTACCCATGGCCAGGGTGAAGATGCGGTAACACGCGTTGGA
Source organism: Thiorhodovibrio litoralis (assembly GCF_033954455.1). NCBI lineage: Bacteria > Pseudomonadati > Pseudomonadota > Gammaproteobacteria > Chromatiales > Chromatiaceae > Thiorhodovibrio > Thiorhodovibrio litoralis. Next base: position 1,412,638 of record NZ_CP121473.1, read on the forward strand.
GGCCCGAACCGGGATCTGTTGAAAAAGATTCGGATGAGCTGTGGGTCGGAGTGAAAGGCTAATCAAGCCCGGAGATAGCTGGTTCTCCCCGAAAGCTATTTAGGTAGCGCCTCGTGTCTCACTGCTGGGGGTAGAGCACTGTTTCGGCTAGGGGGCCATCCCGGCTTACCAAACCGATGCAAACTCCGAATACCAGCAAGTGCAATCACGGGAGACAGACGGCGGGTGCTAACGTCCGTCGTCAAGAGGGAAACAACCCAGACCGCCAGCTAAGGTCCCAAAATCATGGCTCAGTGGGAAACGATGTGGGAAGGCACAGACAGCCAGGAGGTTGGCTTAGAAGCAGCCATCCTTTAAAGAAAGCGTAATAGCTCACTGGTCAAGTCGGCCTGCGCGGAAGATGTAACGGGGCTTAAGCCATGTACCGAAGCTGCGGATGCGCCTATTTTCGAATAGGTTGCATGGTAGGGGAGCGTTCCGTAAGCCGTTGAAGGTGTGTTGTAAAGCATGCTGGAGGTATCGGAAGTGCGAATGCTGACATGAGTAACGATAAAGGGGGTGAAAGGCCCCCTCGCCGAAAGCCCAAGGTTTCCTGCGCAACGTTCATCGGCGCAGGGTGAGTCGGCCCCTAAGGCGAGGCCGAAAGGCGTAGTCGATGGGAAGCCGGTTAATATTCCGGCACCAGGTATCACTGCGATGGGGGGACGAAGAAGGCTAGGTCATCCGGGTGATGGTTATCCCGGTTCAAGCGTGTAGGGAGGCTCTTTAGGCAAATCCGGAGAGTCAATTCTGAGACGTGATGACGAGTGTCTACGGACGCGAAGTGATTGATGCCCCGCTTCCAGGAAAAGCCTCTAAGCATCAGGTGATGCGTGACCGTACCCGAAACCGACACAGGTGGGCAGGGTGAGAATCCCAAGGCGCTTGAGAGAACTCTGGTGAAGGAACTAGGCAAAATGGTACCGTAACTTCGGGAGAAGGTACGCCCCTAGTAAGTGAAGTGACTTGCTCACGGAGCTGAGGGGGGTTGCAGTGACCAGGCCGCTGCGACTGTTTACTAAAAACACAGCACTCTGCAAACGCGCAAGCGGACGTATAGGGTGTGACGCCTGCCCGGTGCCGGAAGGTTAATTGATGGCGTTATCTTCGGAGAAGCGCTTGATCGAAGCCCCGGTAAACGGCGGCCGTAACTATAACGGTCCTAAGGTAGCGAAATTCCTTGTCGGGTAAGTTCCGACCTGCACGAATGGCGTAACGATGGCGGCACTGTCTCCACCAGAGACTCAGTGAAATTGAAATCTCGGTCAAGATGCCGAGTACCCGCGGCTAGACGGAAAGACCCCGTGAACCTTTACTACAGCTTTGCACGGGACTTTGAATCGACTTGTGTAGGATAGGTGGGAGGCTTTGAAGCAGTCACGCCAGTGGTTGTGGAGCCAACCTTGAAATACCACCCTGGTCTATTTGGAGTTCTAACCTCGGTCCGTTATCCGGATCAGGGACAGTGCATGGTGGGTAGTTTGACTGGGGCGGTCTCCTCCCAAAGAGTAACGGAGGAGCACGAAGGTACCCTCAGCGCGGTCGGAAATCGCGCATTGAGTGCAAAGGCATAAGGGTGCTTGACTGCGAGACGGACAAGTCGAGCAGGTAGGAAACTAGGTCTTAGTGATCCGGTGGTTCTGAATGGAAGGGCCATCGCTCAACGGATAAAAGGTACTCCGGGGATAACAGGCTGATACCGCCCAAGAGTTCATATCGACGGCGGTGTTTGGCACCTCGATGTCGGCTCATCACATCCTGGGGCTGAAGTCGGTCCCAAGGGTATGGCTGTTCGCCATTTAAAGTGGTACGCGAGCTGGGTTTAGAACGTCGTGAGACAGTTCGGTCCCTATCTGCCGTGGGCGTTGGAGACTTGCGGGAAGCTGCTCCTAGTACGAGAGGACCGGAGTGGACGAACCTCTGGTGTTCCGGTTGTCACGCCAGTGGCATTGCCGGGTAGCTACGTTCGGACGGGATAACCGCTGAAAGCATCTAAGCGGGAAGCCCCTCCCAAGATCAGGTCTCCCTGGACCCTTGAGGTCCCTAAAGGTCCGTTGAAGACTACAACGTTGATAGGCGGGATGTGGAAGCGCAGTAATGTGTGAAGCTAACCCGTACTAATGGACCGTGCGGCTTGACCATATAACACCCAAAGACTTTTGGTTTGCCCCAAAAAGCCTTGGTCTGCTGAGAAACGCTGAATAACGATCTTACCGAATGCACTGGCCCCGGCAGCAGCGCACCTGAGCGCGCCCGTGACCAGTCACCGTCTTCCTGGCGGCAACAGAGCACTGGAACCACCTGATCCCATACCGAACTCAGAAGTGAAACGGTGTATCGCCGATGATAGTGTGGGGCCTCCCCATGCGAAAGTAGGTCACCGCCAGGGCTTTATTCCAAACCCCAGGAAAGTTAAATTCCTGGGGTTTTTTTGTTTTCATCGGCTAAAAGCCTTCTAGCTGGGGGTAAAGGTGTGCGATGTGGCCGAAACCGGCCATTTCGGATCGCTGGGAACGCCGAGGAGATAACCCTGGCCCCAATCCACACCAAGCGATTGCGCCAAGGTGAGGGTTTCGTAACTCTGGATTTGCTTGGCAATGGTAGTGATTCCAGCATCCCGGGCCCGAGACTGAATGTCCTGAATAATCGAGCGCGCCTTTTCAGAATCTTGTGCCTCTTCGATGAGCGACGAATCAAAAGCAAGAAAGCTGACCGGCAGCACGTCCAAAAACCCGAGCGACCTCTCGCTGCTGCCGTAGCCGGCTATTGAAAGCCCGCAACCCAGATCCACCATTGGAGCAAGCGCTTTCGCGGCTTCTGCGTAACGCTCGGCAATGTCGCGTTCGTTCAACACCAGGACAATGGCTTCGCGGCGGGAAAGCGGCTCGCTTTCGATCGCGCGGGCCATTTCGCTCAAAGTGTCGGGATGCTTTAGCAGATCGCCAGAAATATTGACGAAAATGGGTAAAGGATGGGCGGATGCGCGCCTTGAGGACGTGGCCGGCGGGTGCGTGATTCGCGCATAGGTGGCGGAAAACAGCATTTGGTCGATACGATGGAGCAACTGGAGTTGGCGGGCGACCTCCACAAATGCTCCGGCATTGAGTAAACGGCGGGAGTGTTCGTAAATTCGAGCAAAGGCTTCCTCTCCCATGGGTGCGCGGTTCACCAATCCAACCAAGGGTTGGAAAACGGGTAACACCCGTGCCATCCGCACCGCATCCTGCACCAAAATTGCCATCGAAACATTGTGCGAATCCGTCGCCTTGGGCGCTGTATACACCTGGCTGTGCCCATTCGGCATGGGCGCCTGGTATGGCGCTGAACCGCCGCCTGCCAGCGGTTGTTCCTCGCCGTTCAGGTGATTCTGCTCGGCTCCTTGCGAGATGCCGCGCTGATTCAATAGCCAGGTCGGATCACGATGATTGCCGGACTGTTCCGACTGATTGACGCGAGACAAGAGACCCGAAATATCGATTCGCGCGCCGGCGATCATCGGCAATCCCTGCTCGAAAACAAGCCTTGCCCGGTCGAGAACCGACAATACCTCCGTCTCATCCCCGTTACGGTGGACGGATAAACATAATTCAAAACGCTCCTGCTTGCCGGTCCGAAGCGCATCCAGGGCGCTGTTATAAGCTATGCGTTCCTTCTCGGGCATCATGGCGAGAATGTCGTCCAGGTGCCAGACAGGATGTGTTTCGCTCAGTCCGAACAATTCCAGGCAATGCGGCTCGGCATGAATTTGGTTCGTGGCTGGATTGAGCGTGTAGAACCCAAGGCCGCCGACGGCGCGAGAGAGGTTTGAGTGCGGCTGCCCGCGCAGCACATCAGTGTCAGAGCTTGGCAACTGCGGAGAGGCCTTGGACATAGTGGTGGCGCGTGCAGGGTTGGGTAATGGGGCCTCAAATGCCGTCCATGGCGGAGAATAAATAGAAGACGGGTTGCGTGCGCTGAACATTTTGAATACCCCGGGGCTTCTTTTTTTATGTGTCTTTCAGGACTTCAAGTGGTCTCAATAACGTTGCGGGCAAACCCAGGAATCTTTTTTATCGCAATAAAATCAGAAAAATAACGTAAAGAAATAAATCTCACATATTTAAGTGCGTGTTAGAATGCCCGGGATGTCAACATTTGTAGGGAATCTCCCTACACGGGAAAGCCCTTCAGTGAATACGGATTAACGGGAAGCTACACTAAAATAGAGGTTGGCGCAATCTCCTGCAGCCATCACGTTGCACCACTGTGGGCGGCGTCAAGTGCGTTGCCAATGGCGGCCAAATTAGCTGGGCGTGCGGCGCCGGCTAGCACCAAAGGCGGCACCGGCTAGGAACAAGTAGGCAAAGACAACAGCCGGCATTTGCATGCTGAAATCCACCAGCGCATGCACGCCAATCTGCACTGTTGCGGCGATAAAAAGGAGCGCTAGCTCAAAATCCGTGCGGCTCAGGTAGAGCTTCAGCGCGCTTGCCAGCATCAACAAAAAGGCGCTTAGCAAGACAAGGGTTGCCGGCCAGCCGATCTCCATGACTAGTTCCAGGTAATCGCTATGGCCGCGGCGGAAAAGAACAGAGATGTTTTCGTCGCGCACCAGCCGAAAAGCGGACTCAAAACTGCCAAGCCCATATCCCAGCAGGGGCCGCTCGGCAATCGCCTCCTGCATGAGTGGGTAGACATCAAATCGCTGGTCTCCTTGCTCAAAAAGGCTCGCAAAACGTGCCACCGTTTGGTCACCACTCAAAGAGAGATTCAGTACCAACAACACGAGGGGCAAAGTCATTAGCGCAAGGCCAATTTTGCGCGTGCGGCCGGCCGGGAGGCGTAAGCTCCAACCCAGCATGAGCACGGTCACACCTGCCAGAAAGGCCATCAACCCCATGCGCGACTCCGTCAGCAGCAAGGCCAGGAAGCACAACAACACCGCCACCGCCAGCAACCAGCCGGACGATGTCAGTGTTTCGATAAAATCGCGCAGACGTGAGCGCTGGTCGGCATCGGTCGTGAGCATGTGGCGCAGATAACGCAGCACCAGTGCCAAAGCCGCCATTGTCCCCAGCCCCGCGTAAGTGGCATAGCTATTGCGATTGACGAATGTCGCTGTCAAAAGCCCACGATAGGCCTCCTTGTCAAACCACAAAATGGTGTCAAGCTCAGCGAAATACACAATCAAACCATAGGCTGCATAAGCGGCCTCGGCAGTAATAAAAAGCTTGAGCAAGAGCAACCGGTTGCGGCTGCGGCGGCACTGCCAGAACGCCAGCCAAGCAAAGGCTAGGTAAGTGAGATAATGTGTTGCGACCAGGGCCGATCGCTCCGGCACCAGAGATAGAGCGCCCGCCAACTCCGGCAACGCCAGCAGCGTTCGGACTTGCGCCCAGACCGGATGTTGCCAGCTCGGAAACAACCCCGGCATGCTCTGCATGAATCCCCAGAGCGCGACCGCAAGCACCAGCAAGCTCGCGACGACCCCAGCGGGCTGGGGGAATGTAATCCGCTGGCCTGCACGCCAGCGCTGCAGTACAAAAATCACAATGGCAAACGCAGTGAGTACACCATAGAGCGCGGGCCAAACGGCGTGAACGCTAGCAAAGGGCAGGGGACTTAGCACCAAGAGCCCAGCAAAGATCCAGAAAGGCGCCCCACGCACCGGCAAGCGGGTCTCGGGTCGTGCGGGATCTAAGGCCATAGCGTCAAGCATTTGATTTCCCTCCGTAAAGAACCTTTACCGTTAATCTCATGGATTCATTCTCCGGGGTGGCTGGGACCATGAGCGTTAGGTCCTGGCAGGCGCGAGCGCACACCCGCGCCCCGGTCAATCAGCTCGCCAAGCTGACGAACTCGCCAAGCACAGTGTCCACGATCCAGCGTGCGGTTCCGTCAAGCACCAAGCACGTCAGGCGTCCATTGGCATATGCGCCGGTGTCGATACCAATGCGATTCGAGCGAACATCGATCTCTTCAAGTGCCTGGTGGCCATGCACTACCATCAGCGGATGCGCTTTGCGATGCTGAAGAAAGGTGTCCCTAATCCAGATCAAGTCGCGAGGATCTTGCTCCTCGGGGCTGACTCCAGGCCGAATCCCCGCATGGGCGAAAAAGTAGTCACCAAAACGGCAGGAGTATTCAAGCTGCTCGAGGAACGCCCGTTGATGCGCAGGCAATGCGGCCGCGAGGGATGCCGCGGTTTCAATCAGGGCATCCGGGTCCGGGCCACGGTGTGCCACCCCGTAGGATCCGAGCGTCGCCAGTCCGCCGTATTCCAGCCAATAGGCGTGGCCAAGCGGGTCCTGCAAAAAGCCCAGCAGCATCTGCTCATGGTTACCCAGCAAAAAGTGGTATTCATCCAAGGGCATACCTGCGCTGCTCAGGTACTCCAAGACCTCGGCGCTCTGGGGGCCGCGGTCAATATAATCACCCAGCAGAATTAGCACCCGATGTTGAGCAGAATGTTGCGTGGCGTCGCCAGCCACTAGACCGACAAGCTGCTTTAGCAAATCCGCACGGCCGTGAACATCGCCAATTGCATAGATGCGCATTCCGTCAGGTGTGCACGCAGCAGTTGGCTGACTTGGCACCGAGGTCCCACGCGATCGCAGCCATCCCAACATGGACGTACCTTCAGCCCGTTATCGCAAAAGTGACGAACAAGCAGTCACCACCGGCAAGGCACCGGCGAGGCTAAGCCGCCTCTTGCCCATGACTGCGCGCCATAAACGCCCATTCCGAGCGCCCGTTCTTGTTGTTAAGATAATTCAGCAGGCTCAAGACGGCCTTCTTGTCGAACCGTCGATCCGCGTCCGCCAGCAACTCCGCCTCAGCCTCCTCGAAGGGCTTGCCATCGCGGAAAGACCTCGGGCTGATCAAGGCCACAAAGGAATTGGCCAGAGCCACCACTTGTGCCGTTTGCAGGATTTCAGCCCCCGCGAGCCCGCGTGGGCGGCCTTGGCCGTCCACACGCTCATTGATTTGTTCCAATGTTTCGATCACTGGACCGTCAAACTCCAGATGCCTGAGCAGGCTCGGTCCCTCATCCAGGGCAGTGCGCACCAGGGCGCGTTCGTCATCTGTCAGGGGGCCTTGCTTGGTGAGCACCGCCCGCGGAACGCGAATCTTGCCGATGTTCACCAGCCGACCGGCTTGGTCTGCCGTTTCCACCAACGCCTCATCGAGTCCCATGTCGAGCGCGACTTGCCGCGCCACCTGTCCCACAAACTGCGATTGCTGAGCCGAGTCGGGATCACGCTCGTCCACCAGGCCAACCAGGGTATCGATCAGCTGCCGGGTATTGCGCTCGCGGCGGCGCCGTTCGAGTGTGAGATTCGTCAGATCTTCAATCGTGGTCAGCACGCCCGCCGGCTTTTCGCCCTCCGCTGGCAGCGGCTGATGATACGATCGCCACACCGCCTCTGGCGCCCCCTCTTGATCGACCGCATCGAAGGAGTGCGTGACCATCGTCTCCTCTTGGTTGTCCAGCGCCTCGCTGGCCAATTGCTGATACAGTCCCCCGCGATCTTGCCCCAGTGCGCCAATCAGAGTGTGGCCTGGCAGTTCTTCCTTCGGGATACCGGTCAACTCGGCTGTGCGCTTATTGGCAAAGGTAAGCCGATTGTCCGCATCGGTGGCAAAAATCGCATGTGGCTGGGTATCGCTGACCGCATCCAGAAAGCGCGACAGCGACTCAAAACGCTCCGCCGAGGCGCGGTATTCGCGCGCCGCCTGCTCCACGCGCGCGGAGGTCGCAAATCGCCAAACCAGCAGGATGGCTGCCGCCACCGCAATCACAATGGTCACCAGCACGCTGATCAGCATCGCCCGCCGCCGATCGCTCTGCTCCAGGGCTTCGCTCTGCTCGACAAGATGCACCAATACCCAGGGTGTGCCAGAAATCGCCCGGCTGACAGCAAAGGCAGGGGCCGCTTGGTAGTCAAATCCCTGGTGGAAAGCCCCAGGCGTCTCAACGGCGCTCAAGTCAATTCCAGAGTCATCGCCTACAGCGAGTTGTTTGCTCAGCGGCGCGCTGCCGTCTTCCAGTGCGCTGAGGTATTCAAGCCGCTGCCCCTGTTTGCGCAGCAGATAGGTCTCGGCTGTTTCAGCCGTTTCGCCTGGCTGCTCCAGTGCGGCAAAAAAGTCATCACTCACCGGCCGCACGGCAAGCAAGCGCGCGGCCACATCTGCCGCGCCTGTGCCATCCTGCTGCGTCAGCACCGGCAGCAGCCAAGCAACAATCAGCTCACCTTGCGCGTTGCGTTCGAGTCCAAAAAACCCATTTTCGGCCAGCGGCGTGTCAGCCACAAATTCTTCCAGGTCGCCCTGCGGTGGTGGCATCCCACTGCTTGACACCAGCACCGCGCCCTGCGTATCGAGCAGCGCCAACCCGGCCGATCCCATTGGCCGGACATTGGCCGGGAGCGGCTCACCGTCAGCCCGCGCCACAAAACCACCCCGCCGCGCCGTCGCGTTGAGCAGATTACGTAAGTAAGTCAATTCCGCGCCAGACTGGTCGGTATCGGGGTCGCTATTGGCGTCGCTGTCGGGGACATCACCTCCGGTTGCCTCAGCGCCGGATCGCTGCAGATTCACGACGTTCAGATAGACTTGAAGCGACTCGTTGTTGATCAGATCCATCAGTAACTGGCGCTGCTGATCGAGCCAATGTTCTACCGCTTGCGCGCGGCTGTCCGCCACGATGCTAAGTTGCGCGCGTAAACTCTGCATATCGCGCGCCCGTTCGCTCTGCGCAAAGGCGAAAACACCGGCGAGAGCGATGGCAAAAACAACGACCAGAGCAGCAAGTGCCGCGAGCATGCGTGTGTTCATTACCGCATCATCCTAAACTGACAGAAAAATCGATGAACTTTGCCTCCATGCCGCCTGAACCGGCTCCACGTTCGTCTTCCCTGTGCAAGCCGGGGCGGCCCCCGGACCGCATCCGGCTGCATCGTCGCGAGCGTTGGCTGATGGCCGCCATCATCGTCGCGCAGTGCCTCATGCTGTCCGCAGCCGTGGCCGGCGGATTCGACCGCGGCGGTATTTTTGGCAAAACAGGCAAGATGTTCACCAACTTTCGTCCCATTCCGCAGTGGCCAAAGCTGCTTGAGCGCTATCGCGCTGAAGAGCGCAAAGACCGCGATTGCCACAGCAGCGGCCGCGGTCGTTGCCCTTATACCGAGTGGACCCGCACCATCGAGCGCCTGCGTGGCAAAGACAAAGCCACCCAGGTGCGCGAGATCAACCGCTTCGCCAACAACTGGTCCTACATCACCGACCCCGTCAACTGGGGCAAAGAAGACTACTGGGCGACGCCAGGCGAGTTCTTCGATAAGTCTGGCGATTGCGAGGACTTCGCCATCGTCAAGTTCATGAGTCTGCGCGCGCTGGGCTTCAGCAACGCCGAGTTACGCCTGGTCGCGGTGAAGGATCTGAACCTCAAAGTCGGCCATAGCGTCACTTTGGTTGATCTCGGCGGGCGCATCATGTTGATGGACAACCAGATCAAGCAGGTGGTCCAGGCCAGCACCGTGCGTCACTATAAACCGGTCTTCGCGGCGAATGAAACCACTTGGTGGCTATTTAAGTAGCAGATTTTCGCACGTCTTCACACTCGCCTGCCTTCTTGCGTACCCGCAGAGCCCGCAGCCGGCCGCACAACCGTGCAGTACCGATGAATCCGGTTTCTCGTGTAATCGATCGCGAAAAGGCGATTTTTAATCTGTGAACCAGTCGACATTATTTGGGTGTTCACAGCTGAGAAAACCGGAAGCGCCGCATTCACTGGGGAGCGCTGAGTGTGTAATCGTGTATTTTTGTCAGCAATCTCCCTACAAGCCAAATAACACGAGAAATTCGATCAAATCGTTATTCGTGTGTTCTTTGGTCGTTATCTTAACGCTTCTGTCAGCGGCCAAAAAACACCTTAGCGCCCATGTCTGGTTTTCTCTATCTTTATGTAAATTAGTAGAAAAACGCTATTTCTTCAAAATCGCTTGGTTGAGTTCGTAGCTCGGTGGTTAGCAGGAAAACGCATATCAGAGAGTGTGAAAAAGTTAAAATTTGGTTGGAAAATTTTGACTTCATATGCCAAACTACAAATGGCGCACCGCTTACGTGTGATTGCGGGACTCCAGCGCGAGGCATCCGCTTTGCGTGCGGGAGGCAGGATATCCGCCACCATCCAAAAACACCCTGATTTGGTACCAGACCATGAGCACAAGATTCGCTGCAACACTTATTGCAACAACGCTTGCGTTAGGCGGCACAGCAGTGCTTGCCGCTCCGGCGCCTGCGGCATCTGAGCTGTCGGCTACCAGCATTGAAAATGCCGTATCAGCGGGAACACTGGCTGAAACATTAACCCAGTCCATGGGCACGGAACCCACGGCGGAGCAGCTAACGCAGCTTCTCAGCGCGCTCGAAAGCCTGCGGGAGAACTCCCCATCTGCCGCAGCCAAGGCCGCCAGTGCCCTCGTTGACGTCGCTTGGGACAACGCGCCGGACAATCCCCAGACAGCGATGGCGCAGTTGGACATTGCCCACGCCATCCTCTGTCATCCGGCCGTTGCCGCAGCTGAGCCTGAGATTGTAGAGAACGCACTGGCGCAGCTCCAAGGGGCCACACGCCTGGCTGAACGCTCAGCAGCCACCACAGGCACTGAACTCACCGGCACCGATATTGCACCTGATGTTGGAACCTGCGCAGCGGAGGCGCCGGAAGACCTCATCGCTGAGGCAATCGAGCTAGCCGACGCCCAAGCAGACCTGGCCGGTTTCACCACCGCTGCTGGTGGACCGCCGGCTACGAATTCTGCCGCCGGCGCAGTTGGCGCCGCGCCAACGCCGAGTTTTGTGTCCTTTTCAAGCCCGCCTGGCGGTGGCGGTGGCGGTGGTGCTGTAGACCCTCCTACTCCCGTGGCGAGTCCAGCAGGATAAGAGCTACACAGCTTAACTGACAAAGCAGGCCTGTGCGGTCGGTGCCGTTGAAGGCCCGGCCGCGCCATCACGAATTTATAAGAGGAGTCTTTCTCGTGCGCTCAACTGCCGGAGTTCTCGTGCTGCTGCATGTGCTTTTAGCTGTTGCAGTGTCTCCGGCTATTGCTCAGAGCGATGTGGACCCGGCAGAAGTCGCTTATGACGTCAGCGTTATGGACCGCCCGGTGGTCGCCTATGGCCCGAGTGCCGCCCGGTTGGGCGCCTGGCTGATCACCCCGCTATTGGATGTTGGCCGAACCTACGACAGCAATGTCTTCGCCACCGCAGAGAACGCCGAGTCAGATAGCGTAAACACGTTTCGCCCGCGGGTGCAGCTCTTGTCGGACTGGAACCGCCACGCCATGGAGTTTGAGGTTGGTGGCGACATCGGCCTGTACGAGAAATACAGCAATGAGAATTATCACGACTACTACTTCGCCAACGACAATACACTCGATATCCTAACGGATAACCGTATCGACCTTGGGCTACTTTACCGACATGCACACACCCCGCGCACATCGTCTGAAAATATTGGAGAGTCTGCCGAGCCGCTAAAGTACGACCAGCGCGCGGTTCGCCTTGGCTTTCAGCGCTACGTCGGCATCATCACCCTTGGCATCGGCGGCCAGATTGACCGGATTACCTACGCCAACAGCGAGGCCATCGGTGGCGGCACCATCGACAACTCAGATCGGGACAATACGCAAACCGACATTGGCGTGACCATTGGCTATGAGCCCTTCGCCGAGAGCACGGCCTACTTGAGAATTGGCTCCCGCGATGTCGACTACGACGACTCAATGAAGTTCGGCGGTTATAACCGCGATAGCACCGGCATGACCATCGCGTTGGGCGCGGAAAAAGTCATGGCCGATCTTTGGGTGCTGAATCTTGATATCGGCTACGCCCCGCGTTACTACGCTGATGCGCGACTCGAAGACATCACTGGCGGCAATGCCATGACCTTCGGCGCGGAACTCATTTGGAACCCGACTGCATTAACGTCAATCATTTCCGTCGCCAATCGGCAAACCTACGAGACCATTCAGGAGGGGGCGGGTGGTAACGTCAACACATCTTATGCCCTCAATCTGGAGCACCAGTTGCTGCGCTCCTTGGTGCTCACTGCTGGCTCAGGCTATAGCTTCAGCAACTATGTTGGTTCAGACCGAGAGGATAAAGACTTCGATCTCAGCGCCGGTTTGCAATACTTTTTGCTGCGCATGGTGAGCGTCACCGCCAACTACAGCTATCGCGAACGCGACAGCACAGAGGAAGGTGACAATTACGACAAACATCTGGCCCAAATCGGGCTCAGGCTCACGTTTTAAGTGTCTTTGCAGGCGAGCGACCGACGTTTCGCCCATTTCAACCAGGTTCAACCAGTTCCAACCAGCTTGCCTTGATCGACCACGAGGCCGATACCCATGAAAACGATAGTTCAAGCACCGGGCCGTAGCCCGCGATTCTGGATTCCAGCCATTGTGCTGATCGTTGCTTTCCTGCTGCCCCATGTGGTTCTTGCCCAGGGCGAAGATTATCTCCTCGGGCCTGGCGACAAGGTGCGCGTGACCGTGTTCGGCGAGCCCTACCTGTCAGGTGAGTTTATCGTCAGTGCCGGCGGGTCCATCGCCATGCCGCTGATCCAGCCGATCGAGGTCAACAACCGCACAGTTGTGGAGGCGCAGCAACTGGTCGAGCAAGCGTTACGCGCCGGCTTTGTCGGGGAACCGAAAGTCTCAGTCGAAATCCTGGAATATCGCCCATTCTTCGTCATCGGTGAGGTCAAGTCTCCCGGTAGCTACCCCTACGTCGCCGACATGACCGTACTGCACGCGGTGGCAATCGCCGGCGGCTTCACTCCGCGCGCGGCCAAGAGCAAAATCGCCATCCAGCGAGACGGTAAGGAGCTTGGATCAGTGCAGAACAACACGCGGGTCATGCCGGACGACGTCATCACCGTCAAAGAGCGCTTCTTCTAATTCAGTTTCCATCAAGAGCAGAAGCCCGAGCTTACACCTGCTCGGACAATAGCGTCTTGCAAAGAAGGAACACTTAATGAGTTAATATAATAATAATGTGTATATCCAGCAAGTAACCTAATCGCAACCTCAAGATGTCTCCACCCACCCCTCCGCCACAGCACCAGCCAGCAGCGCCCCCGGCCTACCAGGCTCCACCAGGCGCGGATGCCGACCTGATCGACATCCGTGAGCTGCTCAGCGTGTTGTGGCGGCGGCGTGCGGTCATAATCGGCACCGTATTTTTTCTGTGTCTAATGGCTGTCATCATTCTGGTGCAGCTCACCCCGCGCTACACCGCCTCCGCGCTGCTCACGCTGCAAACCCGCAGCGAGGCCGTGGTGGACATCCAGGCCGTCATGTCCGGCCTCTCGGCCGACGCCAGCGTCATCCGCACCGAACTCGACATCATTTCCTCCCGCCGCCTGGTGGGTCAGTTAGTCGACAAGCTGGACCTGGTCAAAGACCCCGAATTCAACCCCTCTCTGCGGGCGGACACCTCCCTGCTCCAGTACCTGGACCCGCGCACCTACCTCTCGTCCGACTGGCTGCTGGCGCTTGGGCTCGGCGGCGAGACCGAGCCGCTGACGGAAGAAGAACGCCGCGAAAGGGAGCGGGCCAGGGTCATCGGCAATGTGACCGGGGCTTTGTCCGTCTCCAACCCCACGCTGTCCTACACCATTCAGATTGCGTTCGAGTCCGAAGACCCAAAAACGGCGGCCTTGCTGGCCAACACGCTGGCCGAGCTTTACCTCGACGACCAGCTGGAAGCCAAGTTCGAGGCCACCCAGCGCGCCACCGATTGGCTCAGCACCCGCATCGCCGAATTGCGTACCCGCGTGCTTGCCGCCGAGCAGGCTGTGCAAGCCTATCGCGAGGAGCATTCCATCATCGAGTCCGTCCGCGAAGGCGCCACCATCAGCGAGGAGCAACTCGCGAAGCTCAACATCGATCTGGTCACTGCCCGAACGCAATTGGCCGAAGCCGAGGCGCGCTATCGCCAAGTGCGGGTTCGCGGCGGCGCCAGCGCCGCCGCCCTGGGCGAGGTTCTGCAATCCCCATTGATCCAACGCCTGGGCGGGCAAGAGGCCGAAGTCCGCCGCAAGGCGGCGGAAATCTCCGAGCGCTACGGTCCGCGCCATCCCGATGTTATCAATGTGCGCTCCGAGCTCAACGACATTCGCCGCAAAATCAACGAGGAAATCGGCAAGATCACCCAGAATGTCGAGAACGAGGTCGAAGTCGCCAAGGCCCGGGTCGCCGCCCTGACCGAGAACCTCGATCAACTCAAGGCCGAGAGTTCCGAGCTGCAACAATCCCGCATCGAGCTGCGCGAACTCGAGCGCGAGGCAGAATCCAGCCGCGTGCTGCTCGAGACCTTCCTTTCCCGCTTCAAAGAAACCAGCAACCAGGAAGACCTGCAACAAGCCGACGCTCGCATCATCTCCGATGCGGAGGTCCCCAGCGCACCGAGTTTTCCCAACAAAAAGCTCATTCTTGCCGTTGCCCTGGTGTTGTCGCTGATGCTCGGCCTCGGCCTCGCCTTCTTGCTGGAGGCATTGGACAACGGCTACCGCACCCCGGAGCAGCTCGAGAAAACCCTGCACATCAAGGCGCTGGGTATGGTCCTCAAGCTCGGCTCGCTCAAGCTTAAGGGCCAGTCGCCCGATGAATACGTCATCAGCAAGCCGACCTCCGCCTATGGTGAGGCCCTGCGCTCGGTCTACACCTCCCTGGCGTTCGCTGCCGGCAAGAACATCAAACCCAAGCGCATTCTGGTCACCTCCTCCCTGCCGGGCGAGGGCAAAAGCACCTTCTGCCTGAGTTTGGCGCGCCTACTCGCCCGCGCCGGCAACAACCGCGTGCTGCTCATTGAGGCCGACCTGCGCCGCGGCAAGATCAGCAAGACACTCTATGGCCCCGAGCCGAGCGCCAAGGCCAAGCCCTTCCTCGACTACCTGACCGGAGAAGTCCCGGACTGGCGCGCCTGTGTGCAGCAAGACGGCCCAAGCGGCCTGCACGTCATCGCGGCCACCGGCAAGATCGAGCACCCCCAGACCCTGCTGCAATCCGACAACATGCAGCGCCTGCTCACGGAATCCGCCCAAGCCTACGACCTCATCCTGATCGACTCGCCCCCGCTGCTCGCGGTGGCGGACGCCCTGGTGCTCAGCCACCAGGTGGACGGCACAGTCTTCATCGTCAAATGGGAAAGCACCGCGCGCGAGGCCGTCAAGAACGCCCTAGCGCTGCTGCGTAAGGCCCATGCCCCGGAGCTTGGCGCCGTCCTGACCCAGGTCAACATCAAGCGTCACGCCTACTACGGCTACGGCGACTATGCCTCTTACTACGGGCGCTACGGCGACTACTATGCGAGCTGACGCCCAACAAGGATCGCCCGCGCATCCCCTGCCAGGCACATCCCGCTCCGCGCCCTGGGCGTCGCGCCACCATATCGGCGCAGCCTTCATCATCGCGTTGGCGCTGGTTCTACTCATTCTCTCGGCCCAACAACTGCTCAGTCAGCTAAGCCGCATTCCCGCCAACAGCTACTACAAGCAGCACCAGGCGCAATTTCTCTCCGCCGACGACGGCACCGGCTATCTGCGCAACGCAACTGATCGACTTGAGCGCATTCCACCCGCCCGCCGCGGGGATCTGGAATGGCGCCGGCTTGCCGCCACACTGCTGATGCTGCCCTTGCCCGATGACAACCCAGAGGCCCGGTCGCAGCGGCTGGATGCTACAACCCAAGCGGCCGTCGCCAGCCTGAGCCGCAACCCCGTCCACCCACTCGGTTGGGTTTACCTGACTAACCTGCGGTTGCCACCGGATGGCGACTGCGCCAGCGGCATGCCAGTACTCAAGCAATCCTACCGGGTAGCACCGGTCGAACCGGATTACGTCACCTATAGGCTAGACCTTGCCGTGCGCTGCCCCATGCAGTGGGACAGCGCCTTCCTCGACGCGCTGCGCACCGACGTGCTCACACTGCTCAGGCATCCCCACTATGGCCGCCAGACCGCACTGGGCGCATGGGCGGCGCAACGTCCCAGAGTGCAAGCCTTCATAAGCCGTCTACTTCGCGAGCACCCGCAAGAAAGCGAGCGGTTCGACCGCATCATCCGACGTTTTAGCCAGACGTCCACGTCCTAGCCACTTCGACATGCGCAATGCGCATTGGAGGCTTGAGTTAATGGAATCATCGGAGACGGCTGCAACAGCAACATTGATACCGCTAGAGCGCTCGGCAGCCAAAAGCTCATTTATCAAACGGCCGAACTACCAGATGTTTGCGGCCGATTTCGTCGCCCTGCCGCTGACAGCTCTGCTGTGCTATCTCGTGCTCTACCTGGTGCATTTCGAGGAGGTTTTTGAAGGTCACATCTATTATGCGGGCGCAGTCGCCCTCGCAATGGTCGCCTTCGGCTTCTACGGCTTCACGGCTGGTCTCTACGATTGGCGGCAACACCACGAGACGATTAAACGGCCTTTCACCTCTTTCGGCATGCTGCTGTGGACCTTCGCGACCCTGCTGGCAGTCGGCTTTATTCTTAAGGTTTCCAGCAACTTCTCCCGCCTATGGGTGGGCAGTTGGTTCGCCGCCTTCGCTGCCTATCTGCTTGTCAGCCGAGTGTTCTTGGTATGGTACCTGTCCCGTTTGCCGTATGAGGCAATCCGTCATCGCAACGCCATTATCCTCGGCGCCGGTGAGCAGGGGCATAAGGTGCTCGAGCATATCAAGCGCTTTAAAGGGCACGGCTTGCATGTCGTTGGCTTTGTCGATGACCGCGGCAGCCGCCTGCCGGAGAACCCAACCGATCTGCCAATCATCGGCTGCACCAAGTGCATCGATGTTCTGGTCAAGGAGTATGGCGTCGATCTGGTCATCATCGCCATGCCCTGGTCCGCCTATGCCCGCATCAAGGAGCTCCTGGAAAAACTCGCCAATTGGGCCGTGGACATCTTTATGGCTCCGGACCACCTCGGGCTGCTGTATGCCGATCGGCCCGTCTACCGCATTGGCGGCATGCATGTGCTCAGCCTGAAAGACCGCCCCATCAGCGAGTGGTCCGCGCTCGTCAAGCGGATCGAAGACCTGGCCGTCGCCATTCCGGCCGTCATTCTCCTCTCTCCGCTGCTTGCCCTCACCGCGCTGGCCATCAAGCTCGAATCCAAAGGGCCAGTGCTCTTCGTGCAGGAGCGCTTCGGCTTTCATAACGAGCTGATCAGAGTCTATAAGTTCCGGTCAATGTACACCGATAGGACCGACAGTAACGCAGAAACTCTGGCAACCCGCAACGACCCGCGCGTAACCCGGGTAGGACGCTTTATCCGCTGCACGAGCATTGACGAATTGCCCCAAATCTTTAACGTCATCAACGGCACCATGTCGATCGTTGGGCCGCGCCCCCACGCCACCCTCGCCAAGGCCGGCGACCGGCTTTATCAAGAAGCCGTCGACATCTACGCCAGCCGCCACCGCGTCAAGCCCGGCATCACCGGCTGGGCCCAATGCAACGGCTGGCGCGGAGAGACGGATACGGAGAAAAAAATCGTCAAGCGTGTCGAGCACGACCTCTACTATATCGACAACTGGAGCATCTTCCTCGATATCATGATTATCATCAAAACATTTGGCCAGGTGTTTTGGAAGGACAAAAATGCATACTGACCACAATCAGCCAATAGCTTGCGCGAATAACGGCCATTCAAGTAAACGCATTTTCGTTGCCGGTCACCGGGGCATGGTCGGATCGGCCATCGTGCGCAATCTGCAAGCGGCCGGCCAAGATGAGATCATTACTCGGGGCCGCAACGCACTCGACCTGACCGACAGCGCGGTGGTCGAAGACTTCTTCGCGTCCACCAAGCCCACCCAGGTCTACCTGGCCGCAGCCAAGGTTGGCGGTATCTGGGCCAATGACCATTACCCGGCTGAATTCATTCACAGCAACCTGAGCATTGCTTCCAACGTCATCCATTCCGCCTGGCGACATGGTACCGAGCGCCTGCTGTTCCTCGGCAGCTCCTGCATCTACCCGCGCCTGGCCCCCCAGCCAATGGCCGAGGACGCCCTGCTGAGCGGCCCGCTTGAACCAACGAATGAGCCCTATGCCATCGCCAAGATCGCCGGCATCAAGCTGTGCGAGTCCTACAACCGCCAGTATGGCACGGACTACCGCAGCGTCATGCCGACCAACCTCTATGGCCCCGGCGACAACTTCGACCTAGAAAACAGCCACGTCATCCCCGCGTTGCTGCGCAAGTTTCATGATGCCAAGCAGGCCGGCGCCGCCTCGGTCGACATCTGGGGCACCGGTGCGCCCAAACGCGAATTCCTCCATGTCGACGACATGGCTGCCGCCTGTCTGTATGTAATGAACCTCCCAACGGAAGGCTACCAGGCCCACACCCCGCCGCGCCTGTCACACATCAACGTCGGCACCGGGCAGGACATCAGCATCCGCGAGCTAGCCGAGACCGTCCGCGAGGTGGTTGGCTTTGCCGGTGAACTGCGCTTCGACACCAGCAAGCCCGACGGCCCGCCGCGCAAGCTACTGGATGTCTCCCGCCTGCGCGATCTCGGCTGGCAAGCCGGCACCGGCCTGCGCGATGGGCTGCAACAGACCTACGCCTGGTTTTTGGAGCACCAGGACAATTTCCGTCACTAATTGGCACACACGCATGACCAAAAAAACCGCGTTAATCACCGGTGTCACTGGCCAGGACGGCGCCTACCTCTCCGAGCTACTGCTGGACAAGGGCTACGAGGTGCACGGCATCAAACGCCGTTCCTCGCTGTTCAACACCGACCGCATCGACCACCTCTACCAAGACCCACACGCGGCGGACCGGCGCTTCATCCTGCACCACGGCGACATGACCGATTCCTCCAGCCTGATCCGCATCGTCCAGCAGGTGCAGCCGGATGAAATCTACAACCTGGCCGCCCAAAGCCATGTCGCCGTCTCTTTCGAGGAACCCGAATACACCGCCGACTCCGACGGCCTCGGCACCCTGCGCCTGCTGGAGGCCATCCGCATCCTGGGGTTGGAGCAGAAAACCCGCTTCTACCAAGCCTCCACCTCCGAACTCTACGGCCAGGTGCAGGAAATTCCCCAGCGCGAAACCACGCCCTTCTACCCGCGCTCGCCCTACGCGGTGGCCAAGCTCTACGCCTACTGGATCGTCGTCAACTATCGCGAAGCCTATGGCCTCTATGCCTGCAACGGCATCCTGTTCAACCACGAGAGCCCCATCCGCGGCGAGACCTTCGTCACCCGCAAGATCACCCGCGCGCTCGCGCGCATCAAGCTTGGCCTGCAAGCGCGGCTCTATCTTGGCAATCTGGATGCCAAGCGCGACTGGGGCCATGCGCGTGACTATGTGCAAATGCAATGGCTGATGTTGCAGCAGGACGCGCCCGAGGACTATGTGATCGCCACCGGCGAGCAACATTCAGTCCGCGATTTTGTCGCTCTGGCGGCGCGTGACATCGGCATCAATATCGGTTGGGAAGGGCAGGGCGTCGAAGAAAAAGGCTATGACCAGGCCACTGGCGCCTGCATCGTCGCCGTGGATCCGCGCTACTTTCGCCCCAGCGAGGTCGAGACCCTGCTCGGCGACCCCGGCAAGGCGCGTGAGCAGCTCGGCTGGACGCCCCGGATCAGCTTTGGCGACTTGGTCAGCGAAATGATGCGCGAGGACCTGCGCGCAGCCGAGCGCGACAAACTCTGCCGACGCGAAGGCTTCACCACACTGAGTCACAACGAATAGCGCCGCATGACCACGCCGCCCCGCATACTGATCCTGTCGCACTGCTACTGGCCCGAAAAGGCCGGCAGCGCCCCATCCAGTGCAGAAAATTGCCGAGGCGTTAACCCTGCTTGCGCTGCGCTGGGCCATGCCGGCATACTTGCGCTGATTTCCGGTGGTGGATGATCTGCAATCCGCACTGCGCAAAGAAATCGAACGTAACGCTGATGACCACGGACAACTAGGATGATGAACTCATGAGATTCACTGTGATCTACCATTTTTCTGAAATTCATGCCGATAAGGCCGCAGGATTTTGGCTCAGGTTATGGCCTAAGCCCGTCTAGCTGCAGCGCGCATTTTCTTCATCTGTTTTTGACGAGATTCAGCATGTATCTAAAGCCACTACCCGGCCTTTTCTTAGAAGTTCGTCGAGTATCGACTCAATCTAACTCAACGTGCCAACTTGTTACGGCCTTGCAGTCTTTTGATATTGATTTGATTTTTGATGTTGGCGCAAACCGCGGTCAATTTGGACTTGATCTCCGACGATTTGGCTACAACAAACATATCGTAAGCTTTGAACCGCTTTCCATCCCTCATAACATAGCCACGCAAAACGCCGACAAAGATCAATCATGGTATGTCCATGAACGAACAGCTATCGGGGATACCGATGGTGAAATCGAGGTCAAAGTCAGCAATAACTCTTATTCGTCGAGCATTTTGCAAATAACCGATACGCATTGTGATGCAGCGAAAAACTCCGAATATGTTGGAACTGAGCGAACCCCAATTCTGAGGCTCGATAGCGTTGCGCCGCTTTACTTAGATCGTGGCCAGAACCCTTTACTCAAAATCGATACGCAGGGTTATGAATGGCAGGTTCTTGACGGAGCATCAGAAACACTTCCCAAGATTCGTGGCATTTTGTGTGAGTTATCCTTTGTATCACTCTATCAGGGTTCGCGACTTTGGACCGATGTTGTTCAAAGATTGGAGAAAGAGGGTTTCAAGCTCTGGGCACTCTCGCAGGAATTTATACATCCCGATACAGGGCGTACTCTCCAAAGTAACGGTCTTTTTTTTAGAACACACTATTGACGAGGATGATTATCTTTTGTCAGTTATGTGAAATTGCTCAGTTCTTTGTAAAGCCAATGACCGAAGCGCGACAAGCCCTTTTGATAATACTCCCTTGAATATGCTTTATAATAAGAGATCTGGAGCTTTGGCGTATTTCGGAGGCCGCGCGGGTAGGTAGGGGGAGTTTTCGAGGGGCTTTCCCGTTTTGACACAACCCCCACCGAACTTTCATTACTCCGAGTGAAACCACTGCTGAAGAGGGCATTACATGAACGGCAAAACTTCAGTAAAAGACTAAAGACCATGAAAAATCTTTTCCAAAATTATAGGCTAGACGGTAAGATTGTTTTTTTTGAAGCGGTATTCTTACGGTGAACAAGGAGCATTTAACATCCGCTTGCCCTGATTGCAACGGGCAAGCTTTCATAATAGGTTCACTCCCGGCTTCAAATCTTTTCGCAGGAAAGATACTTGGAAACCCATTGCCAGGCGGTAATCTCTATAAGTGCAGCGTCTGTCACTTAGGCTTTCGTTGGCCACAAAAATCAAAGCGTGAACTGGATCTTCTGTATGCTAACGGTGAACATGAAACATGGTCTAAAAACTCTGATCGACGGCGTGATTGGCAGAAAGCACGCGACTGGTTAGGCACCAATATGGCACGGGGTTCAAGTGTACTCGACATTGGTTGTTTCGATGGCGGTTTCCTTGAACCGCTTACAACTGTATTTCGTTGTTTTGGTGTTGAAATAAATTCACAAGCAAGGAGCCGCGCAGAGGCTCAAGGGATAATGACCGCAGGAAAAGATCTGGCCGAGTTAGCGGGAACGTTTGACTGCATTACAGCTTTTGACATAATTGAGCATGTTCAATCGCCACGGATATTCTTGGAGTCTTGTTTTGCCAGGATAAAACCAGGCGGTCGAATCCTCTTGTCCACTGGTAATCTTGAGAGTCGATCTTTTCGTTTTATGCGAAGCCGTTACTATTATTGTGCAAAACCCGAACATATTGCGTTTATTAGTCCAGAATGGATGGAAGGCTGCGCCAAAACACTCGGGCTTAAAATTGAGCATGTCGCTTTTTACAGCCATGTCAAAGCTACGTCGCTGAAGAAGACAAAGGAGATCTTGATAAACGTTAGCTATCGTATTTTGCCGGCACTTATCCGGTGGGCCCGGATGAAAGGGCTTAGTGCGAAAGATACCAGGCGCTTTCCGGTACTCGCTGATTATCCGCCATCGTGGACTTCAGCAAATGACCATTTCCTTGTAGTACTCCGCAAACCGTGACGCTCATACTTGCCCGAAACGCTGTTGCCAACATCCTGCAGATGTTGATAAGCGCAGTGATGCTATTCGCTTTGTATCGATACATTAATGAGGCACTTGGCACGGCTACGCTTGGGATCTGGTCTGTAGTCCTCGCAACGGCGTCGGCTTCGAGAATTGTCGATCTAGGAGTGAGTGCTTCCGTTACTCGGTTCGTTGCGAAAGATCTCGCGAGGAATCGCCCAGATGGTGCGGCCCTAGCTACGGAAACCGCCTTGCTTTCTCTAGTGGCCGTTCTTGTCGTTGCGTTGCCCATGCTGTATTTTCCGTTAGCCAGCATGTTGTCTGTTCTTTTCGAAGGCTTCGAAAAAGAAAAGGCGATCCTTATCTTGCCTTACGCGCTGATCTCTCTGTTTTTGACGATCGTGGCCTCGATTTTCCAATCGGGACTTGACGGTTGTCAACGGATGGAACTTAGGGCTGGAGTAGTTCTTGTTGGCCAGACAGTGATGCTTGCTTTGGCTTTTTGGCTGGTACCGGAGCTTGGTCTTCTAGGATTAGCCTGGGCACAAATTGGGCAAGGCGCTTTCCTAGCAGTCGCAGGGTGGTTACTATTGCGCGGCGAATTATCCTGCTTGTCGTGCTTGCCGCATCGGTGGTCTTGGCCGAAACTTCGCGAGATGCTCAGCTATGGAATAAATCTTCAGATCGCAACCGTCTTCATTCTTCTGGCTGATCCTTTAGCTAAAGCATTGATCGTGCATTTCGGTAACTCTACCGCCGCGGGCACTTTTGAAATGGCCAATCAAGTAGTCCTTAAAGTTCGGGCGCTAGTCGTGGCGGCGAACAAGGCTGTCATACCGAGAATTGCTGAATTAGTAGAAAATTCGCCGGAAGCACTAGACTCTTACTACCGTGTCAATATGCAGATCTTGGCACTCAGTGCTATCCCAGTATTTGCATTTCTTCAGGTTTGGAGCGGCACTGTTAGCTGGCTGCTGTTAGGTTGTGTCGACCAGTTTTTCCTGTTCGCATTTCAACTGACATGTCTTGGATGGTTTATTAATATCTTTTCCGGTCCTGCATATTTTGCCAACATGGGAACGGGTGAAGTCGGTTGGAATACCATTTCGCACATTGTAACGGCAGCAGTAACTACATCAATGGGCTGGAGCTTAGGGCGAACATTCGGTGCGGAAGGTGTCTTGTGGGCTTACGCCGCAGGTTTAACAGCAGGAACTCTCTGGCTAATAATCACGCACCAACGCCGTAAACGGATTAAGCTAGGGGATCTTGACCTTGCGGGTACTGGTTTAGTCCCCTTGACAGGTGTGTTTGCAGTATTGGCGGCCTCCTTGATGTGGGGTGGATCTATACATGGGGATGGAAATTTTATCACCGCGTTCGTCGTTGTAAGCTGTTCTTCATTTTTGGTTGTCGCTGTCGCATGGATAAACCCAATACGCGACCAACTTTGGTTTCAAGCTAAAACACAACTGACAAGAGATAGTTCATGAAGACCGTCACACGAGAATTATTCGTGGCACTGCTAGTACCCCCTATGCGAATAGCTTACAGGGTTTCACGTTTCCTGCGATTCAGAGCGATCAGCATAACAATTCGGCAGGCATGGTGGCGGGCTCGCTTGGCTCAACTCGGCCCAGGTTCGGAGATTTATCCTAACGTAACCATATACGGATCTAGTATGGTATCGATAGGCGCAAATTGTTCGATTAGTGATTACGTACACATATGGGGGGGCGGCGTTGTAACCATAGGCAATAATGTATTGATCGCTACTCACACTGTAATAACATCGTTGACGCACGACAAATCGGCGTCGTGCTTTCGCGATACTCTAATCAAACAACCTGTTCAGATCGAAGACAACGTCTGGATCTGTTCGGGCGCAAGAATTTTATCCGGAGTCACCGTCGGCAGTGGTAGTATCATTGGTGCCGCCTCAGTGGTCACGAAGGACGTTCCACCTAACAGCATTGTTATGGGCGTTCCCGGTCGGGTGGTAGCTACGGTATCTATTTGCTCCTGATATTTTGCTCTTTCGTTGATTATGACCATCCTTTAACAATCGACGGGATGATGGATTTAGGAATGATAGGTAGTCTAATTTATGAGAGCTTTGCGCATCGCATATCTAATTGAGAGTGCCGACGCTGGTGCTGGGCGGCATGTCACCGATCTTGCGCGAGGCGTGGCAGACCAAGGTCACGATGTCTGTGTTATTTGGTCTCCAGTACGTTCGGGACCAGGTTTCGTCGCACGTCTGGAGTGCTTAAATACGGTTACAAACTACGCGCTCCCTATCCAGCGATCAGTAGGTATACATGATCTGCAAAGCCTCCGCGCACTTGCGAAGTTGTTGACCTCCATCGGTCCTTTTGATGTTCTACACGGACATAGCTCTAAGGCGGGAGCTTTGATGCGATTGTTACCATCAAGAATACCAGGGATTCGTGTATATACACCGCATGCATTCCGTTCGATGGATCCTACGCTAAATCCATTTTCAAGAACTGCTATCGCAATTGCAGAATATATACTGGCCCTGAGGTGCGATAAAATTGTCGTTTTGTGCCAGAAGGAGTTTGAAACAGCGCGACAACTCGCAATTCCAGAATCGAAACTAGTTATTATTCAAAACGGTTGTGATACTCCGGAGTTACCATCACGTTCTAATGCGAGAAGGGAACTGGGCTTGAATGAAGAGGATATTGTCCTTGGTTTCGTTGGGCGCTTTACGCATCAGAAAGCGCCCGAACGCCTTATTGACGCGTTAAAGTATATTGAGAATCCGAATGTTAAATGTGTTCTGGTTGGTGACGGGGATCTGGAAGAAACGTTAAAGCGACAAGTATGTGCTCTAGGCTTGTCAAACCGAGTTCTCTTTGCCGGGTCTCGGAGTGGACAATTGGCGATGCCTGCTTTTGACATTCTAGTTATTCCAAGCCGATATGAGTCAGCACCGTACGTGCTACTTGAAGCGTTTCATGCCGGCATTCCCGTTGTGTCAACTCCAACAGGAAATGCCGAAGACCTAATAGAAGACGGTTTCAATGGGCGGATTGCGTCGGAAAGTAACGACGCGAAAAGTTGGGGATCTTTATTGACAAAAATGCTATTACCGGAAACATTGGTGAAGCTACGGAAACATGCGCAAGAAAGGCGACAGGTAGTTACAGTTGAAGACATGGTAAGTAATACTATGGGGTTATATAAGAACACGATCTACGAAATCGGTAATAGACGTAGAAGGCGCTCAAAATTTCTTTAGATATGGAGCATCTTTAGTAATTTTTTTGGCTAATGTTCAATATCTCATTTCCACATATTCGTCTGGCGTATTTTTTAGTAATCGCTTATGTCTTCGATGAAATATTAAACTGGGCGTTACCGAATAATATTTCAGGAGCCTTCGCTTTAATAGCGCTAGCGTTAATTGCTCTGTTGACAAAGTCAAATCAACTAAAATTGTCGATTTATGACTTTGCTTTGATCTTTATCGTTTTCTTTTTTTTCTGGCCTAGCGTTCTTGTCAGGACAAGGGTGTAACCTTGAGGCTAAGGGCCTCTTGTCTCTAACGTTGTTGTTATTTCTTGTTTTGGCAATGCGTATATTTCCCCCTTCTGTGCTTATTGTTGATGACAAGTTGTCTCGCCTCCTTCTTGCAAGTATTTCAGGTTTTTTATTGCTTGCAGCAGCGAAAGTGAGTATTTATTTTTACCTTTATGGATGGCCGCGCTATTCAGATCCGTACTCAGAACCGTCTCATCTGGCGCTTTACTTATTACCGCTTATAATTTATCGGCTAACTGGAAGACTAACCGACGTTTGGTCTTGGCTAGCAGTCGCGTTGGCTATGCTATTTGCTCCTTCCACAACACTTGTGATAGGACTTGTTTTGTTACTTATTGTCATCGTAATCCAAGGCGGTCTTTCTTTTAAGAAGGCAATAACTATTTTTTTTAGCGTTAGCCTAGCGTACGTTCTAAGCCAGTTCGATTTATTTGATACATCGCACTATACTGATCGTATTCGGGGGGTAATGCAATCAGGCAGCCCAATTTATATTAATACTAGTTCTTTAATTTGGCTTAACGGTTGGTCGCAGGCTCAAGAGTCATTAGTCGGTACTTTTGGGCTAGGCACTGGCTTTAATCAGATGGGCTGCGGAAGATTTGCGTTTTCTGGTATCTTTTCGTGGCAAATGCTCGTTGGTAACGGGTTATTATTGAACACTGAGAATGGATCTTTTACGGCTGCAAAGATCATTGCAGAATTGGGGATCGCAGGGGTTATTATTGTTTTTTTTCTGACTATTCTATCGGTGCGCTCGATATTGAAGGTCAGAACCGTAAAGATATACGATGTGAGTGATACGCAGGGGGACCTTAGGAATATTGTGTCTAGAGCGCGAGCGACCGCCGGTGTTTGCATTCTCATTTTTCTCTACATTAGAAATCCGGGTTATTTTCAGTTACCATTGATAACAGCTCTTTCGTTGCTTTTTATTAGGGCGACAGATGTTATAAAAATGGGCCACCGCAGTCAGTCATTCAATCAAATGAAAGAATGTTAGCCTCCCAATAACACTTGGGATAAAGGCAAAGAAAAAAATGAATTTTAGACTTTAAGAGAAGAGGACTTGAACTGTGCATGGCTTATTGCAGAAGGGTATTCTAGTTACCGGTTCTCATCGATCCGGTTCGACCTGGGTTGGGAAGATGCTAGCGTTGTCCCCTGAAGTCGGATATATTCACGAGCCATTCAATCCTGAACATCGACCCGGAGTTTGTAAGGCAAAATTCGAGTACTGGTTTACATACGTTTGTGACCAAAACGAGTCTCTTTTTATTGATGATTTCAGGCGCACGCTCTGTTTTGATTATGGATTTTCAAGAGAAATGGCGTCGGTAAAGTCACTTAAAGATTTTTTGCGTCTTTTTCGTGATTATGGGCTTTTTTTATTGTACAAATCACAGGCAAGGCGGCCGTTAGTAAAAGATCCTATTGCTTTATTTTCTACAGAATGGCTAGTCGACCGGTTCGCTATGAATCCCGTTATACTAGTTAGGCATCCTGCAGCCTTCGCTGGGAGCTTAAAAAAGGCGGGGTGGTTTTACCCTTTTAAGGATTTTATCATCCAGCCACTTTTAATGGAACGATATCTAGAGTCGTATCGGCTGTCTATTAATAAACAGATTTTCGAATCGAAGGATATTATTGGACAAGCAATTTTGCTGTGGAATCTTTTTCATGCAGTAATTCTCGAATTTAGGAATCTCCATTCGGAATGGATATTTCTAAAGCATGAAGACTTGTCGCGAGATCCTGTTGAAAAACTTCAGAAATTGTTTCATTCGCTAGAATTAGAGTTCCCAGAGGAAGCAAACAAATTGATTCATCGCTCAACCTCTGGAGAAGGAGGTGTGAATCAGTTCAAGAGAAATAGTCGATCAAACATTTTTGAATGGAAAAAAAGATTATCGGCGCGTGAGGTGGAACGAATTCATCGCGGAACGAATCATATTTCAAAACATTTTTATACTGATGATGAGTGGTAGTAATTTTTTACCTTTGTCCGGTTCGTTGTAACGAATCTTTTCTTAAGAAATTCTTGGGTTGACAAAGTTGTCAGAAAGGAGGGATTAAATTTATGCGGAATACGCGGACTCCTTTGGTATCGATTATTACAAGTACGTTAAATTCGGCAGCTTTGTTGAGCGTTACCTTGGGTGCGCTGGCAGATGATGTTGGCCGATTTGCGGAGCACATTATAATTGATGGGAATTCTTCGGATAATACGCGTGATATTGTGCAGCGAGCAGGTGAACGAGTACGTTTTTTCATATCTGAACCTGACCAAGGTATTTACGACGCTTGGAATAAAGGTGTACGCGCTGCACGGGGCACCTATCTTGCCTTCGTTGGCGCCGGGGATTTTTACGTGAATAATGGATTGTCGCTGCTTGTAGATAGTGCGATGAAGAATCAGGAAGCAGAATTTATTAGCTCTAAAATGGCGATTGTTCGCGATGGTAGTATCCTTAGAGAGTTTGGTCAGCATTGGAATTGGAATGAATTCCGACGCAACATGAAAACTGCCCATGCTGGATCTTTGCATAAACGGGTGCTTTTTGATCGCTATGGATTATTTGACCCTTCGTACCGTATAGCCGGAGACTACGAATTCCTGCTTCGTGCCGGTCCCAGGTTGGCAACAGCCTATGTCGATGCCGTTACTGTGCATATGGCTGCAGACGGGGTCAGTCATCACAGCCTGCGGCTATACCAGGAGGTTGAGCGCGCCAAGCTTCAGCATCGCACGGTTTCGGCTTGGTTGGCGCGTGTGGATCGGCGAGTCGCCGAGGCAAAACGGATCATTCGCCGCGTCGCCGGGCTGCCTTAATAGGTGTCGTTTCGCCTGAATTGGCGTCCTAAGGTGATCAGGAAGTTTTGTAGTTTAAGATATTGGTAACTACTCACCCCCTTACATCTCGAACTACCCCACACCGCCGCGCTGATCGCTTGACATCATAGCGGCAGCGACCTATGCTGTGGGTCCAAGACAGTGAGACGGACCGAGAGCATGGGCAGTTACTTTGGCTCGAAGGCCACCTCCGGGTTGTGTCAGCCAATCATCGCGCTGATGCCCCCGCATGACACCTACATCGAAACGCATCTCGGCGGCGGGGCGATTATGCAACGCAAGCCCCCGGCCTTGCGCAACATTGCCATCGAGCGCAATGCCGGGTGTTGGAGCGGTTCCGCTGCGACTATCCGGTGGAGCGCGTCCATGGCTGCGCGCATGCGTTTCTCGCCGCTTACCCCTTCAGCGGCCGCGAGCTCATCTACAGCGACCCGCCTTATCTTCATAGCACGCGCCGCTCCTCGCGGCGCTACCGCTACGATTAGAGCGAGCAAGATCACCGCGACCTGCTCGCCCTGCTCCGGTCTTTACCCTGCGCGGTGATCCTCTCCGGCTATCCCTCGGACCTCTACGACCAACAGCTCGGCGACTGGCAGAGCCTGGAATTACAGGTGATGAACCACGCCGGAGTGCGCACCGAGAAGCTGTGGTTGAATTTCACCCCCGAGCGTCTGCACTGGGCGCGCTATGCGGGGAAGAACTTCACCGACCGCCAGCGCATCAAACGCAAAGCCGAGACCTGGGCGCGGCGCTATCACGCCATGCCCCCGGCGGAGCGCTTGGCGGTGCTGGGGGCTGTGATGGCGGTAGAGGCCGAGCGCGCCTGAGCGCTGGCGATCATTATGCCCAGCGTCAACAAGGCCTCCCTGCGCGAGGAGTTCGCCAGCCTGAAAACGCAGTTCGAGCAGGTCTGCGCCGCGGGCCAGGTGAGCGCGGAGGTGCGCACGCTGTTTGAAGCGCTGCTGGTGCTGTTTGAGTTGCTGATGGCGGTGTTCATGGAGAAGACCACCACCAAGACCAGCCGCAACTCCGGAGTGCCGCCGTCGCAGACCGATCAGGACGCGGACCCGCCGAATGGCTCCCGATCCGGCTCGCGTGCCAAAGGCCACGACCCTTCTCACAATCGCAGCCCCAACACCCGCACCATTGAGACTGTTACCACGCTCCCAGTCAAACAGTGCGAGCACTGCGCGGCGGATTTAAGCCAAACCCCCAGCCAGAGCCATGAGCGGCGCACGCGCATCGATATCGTCTTCGAGAAGACCGTCGATCACCTCGATGCCGAGATCAAGGACTGCCCGCACTGCGGGCAGCGCACCAAAGCACCTTTCCCAGCATCCTTTGCCGGACCGGTGCAATACGGTTTGGGCCTGCGCGCCTATGTGATCAATCTGCTGGTGGCGCAGATGGTCTCGCTTCAGCGGGTGGTGCAGTTGCTCAACACCTTCATCGAGCGGGTGGTCTCACAAGCGACCCTGCTCGGCTATGTCATGCACCTGCATGTGGCCCTGGCCCGCTGGGAGCAGGAGGCCATTGCGGCGCTCCTGAAGCTCCCGGCCATCCATGTCGATGAGACCTCTATCAAGGTTGATCGCACCAATCATTGGATTCATGTCTATGCCGGTGGGCAGATCACGCTGAAGTTCCTCCACCCCAAACGCGGACGCGAGGCGATTGAGGCGATCAACATCATTCCCCGCTATGGTGGGATCACCATCCATCCATGACTGTTGGGCGTCCTATCTGTCCTACGACCACTGCGAC
Source organism: Thiorhodovibrio litoralis (assembly GCF_033954455.1). Lineage (NCBI taxonomy): Bacteria > Pseudomonadati > Pseudomonadota > Gammaproteobacteria > Chromatiales > Chromatiaceae > Thiorhodovibrio > Thiorhodovibrio litoralis. The sequence goes on from NZ_CP121473.1 coordinate 1,442,994, forward strand.
CATGGGCCGTGCGGTGCGCATCTCGTGCGCGAGCTGACCTTTGTCGTGGAGGCCAACGGCTATCGCTGGGCGGCGCGGATGAAAGAGTTGCTGTTGGATACCGCCAAGCAGGTGGCCAACAGCCCACACAAGTGCCTCTCGGAGGATGACTATCGCAAGCTGACCAAGCGCTATCGCGTCATCCTCGCCCGGGGAGCGAAGGAGTTGCCGCCGATTCCACCACGCCAGGATGGCAAGCGCGGGCGGGTGGCGAAATCCGATGCCCATAACCTCTGGGAGCGCCTTGAGCGTTACCAAGACGCCGTGCTGCTATTCGCCAAGCGCCCGGAGGTGGCCTTTACCAATAACCGCGCGGAGCGTGACTTGCGCATGAGCAAGGTCAAGCAGAAGGTCTCGGGGTGCTTCCGAACCCGGCAGTATGCCGAAGCCTATTGCCGTATCTCCAGTTATCTCCAGACCATGGCCTATCGCGGCTACAATCCCTTGGTGGCCATCCAGATGGCGCTGTCTGGGGAACTCTACGCTGGCGGGGGTGAGTAGTTACAGATATTGTTGTAAAGATCGATCAACTGGTCGAGATGAGTGTCCAATCCAAGTTGAGAAGTGCTGGCTTTCGCATGGGCCGCAACGGAGTAACCGGCTAAATTTTTCTGGACTCGGTGGATTGCGTTGACCCAGGAGTTAACTTCGGGAGTATCGACGACCACGCCCGTTATTCCGTCTCGGACAGCTTCGGCGGCGGCGCACCAGCGACCGGTTATCACTGGAATGCCAAGCGCAAGGGCTTCGTAGGCGACGAGTCCGAACGTTTCTGTCCAGCGACTTGGAAAAATCAGGCAGGCGGCTTTCTTTAACCAGGACTCAACCTCGGCCGGGGTCACCCATCCGGTGATGACTGCGCCCGGGTTCACCGCGTGGATCGCCGCGCGCTCGGGTCCGTCGCCAACAAAGACGACGGGCACCTTGGCTACCTTGGTCGCCTCCGCACACAACAGACCGCCTTTCTCGGCACTGAGGCGGCCGACAAAGACAACAAGCTTGTTATTTTCCGCTGGTACCCGCGGCCTATCCGCTACGGGCACTGGATTCGGAACGTAATGTTGGCGCACCAATGGATTAAAGTACGGCGCCATGGCGCGACGTTCGGTTTCGGAAATATAGATCACATCGCGAAGGTTGCGCGGCAGGCCGCCAAGGCTCCACAGCAATGCCTGGCGAACAACGCGCCATACTTTGTGCGAGAACTGCCGGACATCACAATGAGTGCGCAAGCAGTCGCTACCGAGCGGGCGTAGGGTGCAAATTGCATTTGCTTGGTAATCGTAGAACCCGCCATTTGGGCAGACAAGAAAGAACTCATGCATCGTATACACGTGCTTGATCGGGCCACCGGTCACTACCGGACCAATCGCTGGAGAAAGTGCTTTGGCGTATCCGTGACAGTGGACAATGGAATCCTTTGAAGAGTGCTCTTTCAGCAAGCACCACAATGCCCGCGCAGCCGTAAAATTCCACAGTCCTCTTGTCGCTGCCACCAGACGGCGTGGATCTGTTAGAATGTCATCTTGGTTTAGACAATAGACCTCGACACCGCACCGCAAGAGGCTCTTATCGACTGGTCCGCACGCGGCGAAATACTTAACTGTAATTCCGCGGGTGGCAAGGCCCTTCGCTGATTCAATGGCTACCTTAGCTTGTCCACCATTAATCCAGGCATGATCGTTCACTATAATCACATTTCTTACTTTACTCATAGCATGCACCTCTCTAGGCACACCTTTGCATTCTCAAAACGTTGAACAAAATTAGTCTTAATGCGATTGGCTGGCAGATTTTTGATCATTTTCCCATTAATAATAGTCCTGCGATTGGCTTTCAAAACTTGATAACTGATTAAAAAGGTAATCAAATGGTTTTTTATGATACTACATCTAGGCTTACCTGGTGCGTTTTCGTATCTATACTCGTCCTTTTTCCTACTGTAGTCTTACACAGTTCTGCAAATTCTAATGAAGACCAACAGTCTCAAGATGACGAAGCGGCAACTTCTCCTTACGGTATTTGCGCTCACCTTACTTGGGGTGATGACTATGATGATGCTGAGTTTCAACTTCAACAAATGAAATCGGCCGGCATTGGCTGGGCTCGCGTTGATTTTCCTTGGAAGCATATGGAGACCCAAAAGGGCGAATGGACGTATGATCGGTCGGACAACGTATTGGAGTTGTCGGGGAGTCTAGACGTCAATATCTTGCCAATCCTTATTGCGGAGCCTGCATGGGCGTCTCCAGCCTATCAGCACTTGGATGATTGGCGTAGTTATGTTCAAAATGTTGTCGGCCGCTACAAGAACAAGCTCCGTTATTGGGAAATTTGGAATGAGCAGAACGGACCTCACACTTGGTACGGCGAACCAAACGCAGCACAATATGCCCGTCTTCTTGAGGCCGCATACGAAGAAATAAAAAAGATTGATAAGGATTTGGTTGTCGTCATAGGCGGTCACTCTGGAATTCCGACAGAGTATATTGAGGCACTATACGCTGCTGGCGCAGGTTCATTTTTCGATGTAATGAATGTTCACCCGTATCAAATCGATCCTGAATCTTACCAATTTCGCGAACAACTGGATGAGCTCAAGAATCTCATGGGGCAACACGGCGATGATGGGAAGCCCATTTGGATTACGGAGTACGGCATTTCAACACAGAATAGTGTTCCAAAAGTTTCGGAATTATTAAGTGGTGTTGTGTCCGGCGGCCTCGCAGCGATCGACTCACAACGAGAAGACTGGTCACCGTTGCTACTTGATGATCCTAATTACCTTGGTGGATTTGGATATAAGGCTGAGGCTATTGCCATGAATATGTTCAAGCCGATGTCACCGGAAAAAATTAAATTGGAGGATCTCAAGGCACTTGAGCCATCAAAGAACGGCTTAATTGTTCTACCGCCAACAGAAACGTTTCCCATCAATTACTTCGATGATATTGAGCGTTATGTGCAAAGAGGTGGGGTTTTGATGTTTTGGGACGGGGTACCCCTGTATTATGATGCAACCAAATATAGTCGCGATAATCCGCTGAACTCGATAGTTAGCACATCTTACCGTGAACGCCTGCATGTCGGTTGGGAAGCTTATTGGACAAAAGATGGCGTGCCAACTAGTTCGACATCTAATAGTCCAGGCCGTAGTTGGACAGCTGATATCGATTTTCCCGAGAAGACACCTAAAGCTTCTCGTTTCTTAAACTCGGGTGCGATTAAAGACAATGATGAGTTTCTTCCGATTATTTACAGCTCTAACGACAGCTACCAAGGCGTGTCCGCTGCCGTGTACAAATTTGACAGCGAGCTAAAAGGTGGTCTGATTGTTTTAAGCTTTATTGGCGTGACCTGGGGTGAGACAGAGGAAAGACAAGCCCAAAGATTGCCCCGTAAATACCTAAGTACCTTGCAAGCCGGCATCAGCCTGATGTTCTGGTACGAATTTTTGGCTCATGAGTGGGATCCTTTCCATAACGAGGATCATTTCGGAATCGTTGGTCGTGAACATAATCATAAGCCAGCCTTCACTGCGATGGCAACTTTAACGCAAGCTAGGCCACCAGGATCAAGCGTCGTAGAAGAATTTTGGCGTTCAGACTCGGGCGATCTTTATCATCCGCAATGGAAAAGACCGGATGGAAATCTCGCTTGGGCAATATGGAAGCCAGAAGGCGAACAAACCTATAGCATTAGGGTGAAAGGTGATATTCACGATACGTTTGACTACCTCGGCAACCAGATTCCGATTAGTATGAATAACGGTGAGGCCACTCTCGTTTTTAGCGAGTCGATTGTTTATATAATTGGGCCTGAAGAAATTGAATTTACAAAGACAATTGGTGTTAATCCGCCTGAGAATCTCAGAATTACAGGGAATTAGTAGCTGAGTTCCTGCTGAGTTGAGTTCCGGGAGTTCCGGGGACATATATGGTCTTGAGGTCCGGGGACGAGTTCCGGGGACATTTACTTAATTCCGATATCATAGTAATCACAAACGGGTAATAAAAGGTCCAGGCTCGATGTGTTTTCCTGTTCCGAGTCGCGGTCCGAGTATCGGGAAAGCTTGGGGAAAAGTTGCGGGGAAAGGGACTAGGCCCGAGTTGTTGTTTAACACAGGAAGCCGCGGGTTTCGCACCGCTTAAGCCCTCCGAAACAGCCAGTCTGCCTGAATGCGCTGCCCCTGGTGAAACTGGGCATTAAAGTGTCCGCTGACGTGAAAGCCGGCGTCGAGAAGAAACTGCTCGATCTCCGCGCGTAGCGGTTGGCCTTGGTAGAGTTCGAGGTCTGAGGCCTCGACATCGACGGCGTCGATCTCCGGCAGCAGGGCGGTTGCACCTTTGAGCACTTCGAGTTCAAAGCCCTGAACGTCAATCTTGAGCAGGTAGGGGCGCGCCAGGGGTGAGGTCAGGCAAGTGTCCAGGCGTTGGATGGCGACGGGCAGGGCGCCGGATTCGTCCATGCCGAAGAGCGCCTTTTGCTGGGCGCCGAGCGCGAGCAGGGAGGAGGAATCAACCCGGCTGGCTAGACGCATGTCACCCTCACCCGGTACGACCCGAGGGCGCAGGTGTGGATTTTTGCCTGACGGCGGGTGACGCGCTCAAGGACAGCGCGCGGCGCGGGCAGTGGCTCGAAGCAGATCAGCCGCGCGCGCGGCCAGCGCAGGCGGGCGTAGGTGGCGAACTGGCCTTTGTTGGCGCCAACGTCGATGACGGTGGCGAAGCGCTCCTGACCCAGTGCGGTGTCATGTTCCAGGGTGGCGGCAACGCCCCGCGCGAGGGCCGGCCAGCAGCCAGGATTGAGCAGGAGACGGGAATATTTGCGCAGGCGCGGCGACATGGGCGAACCCCTCGGCAACAGTGGCGTGCGGCGACGGTCGGAAACCCTAGCACAGCAATGGACCGATTGCACGCAATGATCCGCTCGCGCGGTTGCGGTTTGTCAGTTGCCTGTTTCCAGATGCGGGAGTACCTCAGGGGAGTACCCCAGAGTACCCCAGGGTCAGACCACGTTTTTTGCCTGGCCATCTGGCGGTCTGCGCGGGCGCCAAGCGCGCGGCAGCCGCAAAGCCAACCGCTGCGGCCGCCGGTGAAGTCAACCCCAAGACGAAACCAGACGCCGAGCCTGCAAGCGAGAAGCCCTACAATGCCGTCCTATCGATTGCCCAACATGGCGATCTTTTTCATCTTGATGGCGCTCCTCACGCTGATCCTCAGCCTGATTCTGGTGCTGACCTATTGGCCGGGCAGCTCCGCGTATTTGGGCGAGCTTGATCCGCGCCTGTACCGGGAGTCGATCATCTGGGGCCTTGGCGGTGTGTTTGTTGCGTCTTTGTTCGCCGGCTTCGCCCGGCTGTTCCACGATCTGAATCGGCTGGCGGCGGCGTTGGAAAGCCGTCAGCACGGGACACGGCGCCAGGCCGGGGACTGATTGAGTGGATGATTTGCACAGACGGAGAGCCGTTCGTTCGTCGCGATCTCGAAGGCATCGTCGATGAGGAATAACCGGGACAGGCCACCTTTAATCTGTCGACCAATCCGACTGACTCACGGCAACCAGGCTATTCCAATCATCTGGCGGATTCCCTCGTTCAAGCATCTTCTCGAAGGTGGCGTAAGGATCGGACTTGCTACCGGCCGCTCGCAGCGTCTGCTCATCGTTGACCCAGGCAAACACGATGGTCTTTGCCCTGGAGTCGTAGCGGAAGAACAGACGGAACCGCCGTCCGACCTTCGCGCGTCGCCAATGCCGATAGGCTGGCCCAAGGGTGTTGCCTTGGCGGTATGCGTCCCGCGCGGGATCGCTTGGCACGGTCTCCAGAATCAACTGGCTCAACGCACGAAACAGCTTGACGTTGGCATTGCGCTCAAAGTCCATCGGATCGTTGCGCTCGGCGCGAGCGGCGGCGGCTTGCAGTTTTTGAAGCTGCTCGACGATGCAACTATGGAACAGGAGCACCCATCCGTGACGCTGGATCAAAGCGCCACGCCTCCCTCAATGTCTTCATCGAGGTCCAAGTCGTGACCGGCGCTTGCGAGCATGGCCTGGGCAAGCTCCACGGGCAATGTACCGACGTGCTGACCGTTGCGGATGTCCGCTTCCAGGAGGTTCAGAAATGCGCCGATCGCCGGATCTTGATGCTCGGAGTCGGCGCGGGTGACGATGACTTCGCCGCGACGCAGCTCGAAGGCCACCTTGCCACCGCTGATCACACCCAGCGTCTGGCGGATGGACTTGGGCAGGGTGAGCTGGCCTTTGGAGGTCAGGGTGGCAATTTCGTGGATGCACGTCATGGCGGTGACTCATATTAGGACGACAGCACGAATGTAAGGAATAATCCTTACGCCGTCAACCGAATAACAATTAAAGGTCGGGTAGCCGGGCAATTAAAGAAACTATGTAATTAAGGGTCCAGGCTCGAATTGGTTTTCGTGGCACTAGATGTTCATGCGCTGTTTCGGTGGATCATTAAGCGCTCGAACGTCTGATCACCGGCTCGGCCGAACGCGCACGTCTGGGCGCAAAGCAAAATAAAGGGTCCAGGCTCGATTTGTTTTCGAATTAAGGAACGAAGCCGCGTATGAAGCGGCCCGGCTCAAGTGATGACTAGTCTTCGGCTAAAGCCGTTACTAACTTTCGTTCCCTGAGGTTAAGATCAAGATAACCAAGACTCCCCCGTGAGACCGGGTGCGGGCTCGCAAGGTAAAGTATGACGGTTGCGAAGGATCAATGGCACCTATTCCGCCGCCCCGCAAAGAATAATCCGACAAGGGCAGAGCCAAACAGCCAAAAGGCCGCTGGAATTGGCACGGGTGCTTCGAAATAACCAACTTTGATTTGAAACATTGGGTCGGACCCTCTGAAATCTTCGCCGATCGTTAAGGATGCGATGCCGCGAAGGCTGAAGATTTCGGACATTTCCAGGCCAGTGAAGACGAGATATTGGCCATCTGCATCGCCAGTTAGAGAAGTACCACTGAGATCCAGGTAGCCGCGACTGTCGAATTTAAGCGATTCCAAGTCGAGGGTGATTGATCCTCTTCCCTCGGTCCCTTTGGCGCGCAACACGACCGTGTTCGGTGCGGTGTCGTGGTGATTAAAAACACTGGTCAGGCTAGTCTCTAATTCCGATTCCCAGCTATCATCGGCTAAATCTTGGATGGACTGGGTTGCGTTGACCGTAGATCCATTGTTGTAATGCTGAAAGTCAAATGAAAAGTTGGACTCGGATCCCCAGTTTTGCTGTCCTTGTGCGAGAGGCTGGTCGTTTCCATCGACGATGCCACGTTCCCAATCACCGGTTGTTGCATTGTTGCCGGCACGAACGTTGCTGCCATAGTACTTAGTCCAGTTGGTTCCGAACGCATTGCGCCATTCGTCATCGGAATCGTAGGTTGTCACACTAACCGCTGCGAGGCTCGGCAAGGACGTTGCAAAGAAGATGAACCCAAAAAAGACTCCAGTAATGCGCGATTTACTTTGAATTTTCATAAGACTCTCCGTTTTCAGCAAATCTCGATTCATGAATAGGGCCAGCACAAATGGTCGTCAAAGCGTTTCGAGTTGCTGGCAATATGGGTCTTGGATCATAAATCGGACCAACCCGAGCGCATGAAAAGGGTGCGGACGGGGCGAATGCCCCGTCCGGCGGGGTATCCGGCGTGTTCAGGTGGTTCGGGTTATGATCAAGGTCCATGTCACACTCGCCAAGTGCGGCCCCGAGGGCGCAGGTGTGGATTTCTGCCTGACGGCGGGTGACGCGCTCAAGGACGGCGCGCGGCGCGGGCAGCGGCTCGAAGCAGATCAGCCGCGCGCGCGGCCAGCGCAGGCGGGCGTAGGTGGCGAACTGGCCTTTGTTGGCGCCAACGTCGATGACGGTGGCGAAGCGCTCCTGACCCAGTGCGGTGTCATGTTCCAGGGTGGCGGCAACGCCCCGCGCGAGGGCCGGCCAGCAGCCAGGATTGAGCAGGAGACGGGAATATTTGCGCAGGCGCGGCGACATGGGCGAACCCCTCGGCAACAGTGGCGTGCGGCGACGGTCGGAAACCCTAGCACAGGAACGGACCGATTGCACGCAATGATCCGCTCGCGCGGTTGCGGTTTGTTAGTTGCCTGTTTTTAGATGCGGGAGTACCTCAGGGGAGTACCCCAGAGAGTACCCCAGAGTACCCCAGGGTCAGACCACGTTTTTTGCCTGGCCATCTGGCGGTCTGCGCGGGCGCCAAGCGCGCGGCAGCCGCAAAGCCAACCGCTGCGGCCGCCGGTGAAGTCAACCCCAAGACGAAACCAGAAGCCGAGCCTGCAAGTGAGAAGCCCTACAATGCCGTCCTATCGATTGCCCACCATGTCGATCTTTTTCATTTTGATGGCGCTCCTTACGCTGATCCTCAGCCTGATTTTGGTGCTGACCTATTGGCCGGGCAGCTCCGCGTATTTGGGCGAGCTTGATCCGCGCCTGTACTGGGAGTCGATCATCTGGGGCCTTGGCGGTGTGTTTGTTGCGTCGTTGTTCGCCGGCTTCGCCCGGCTGTTCCACGATCTGAATCGGCTGGCGGCGGCGTGGGAGAGCCGACAGCACGGGACACGGCGCCAGGCCGGGGACTGATTGAGTGGATGATTTGCACAGACGGAGAGCCGTTCGTTCGTCGCGATCTCGAAGGCATCGTCGATGTGCTGTTCAAAAAATTGGATCGCATTGTGATCTCAACATCCGGCTGGCATTACAAGAGCGCATCATTTCCCTGGCCGAGCGTTTCCCGGACAGCGGGATTCGTGTCAGTATGGAGGGATTATCGCCGCGCAACGATGATTTGAGAGGTCGCGAAAGCGGGTCCACCTCATAAGTGAAAAGGCACGACAGGTGCGCGAGAAAGTCGCGACCTGCCCTAAATACTGCTGGTTGGTGGGAACCGCCGCCCCGGTGATGAAAAAATTCATCAAGCATCCGACCCAGTGGGTGGTCAAGAACAAGCTCAAGTCGGTGCTCGGCAAATCAATCTGCATTGATCATGGGCCCTATTACGATGTGGGGCAAGATCCGCGTCAAGGCGATCTGCGGGGTGGCGATGCTCAACAACAGCAACAAAATATCGAGCCGTATCGCCTTTCGGAAAGCGAGTTGAAGGATATGCTGATAGTGGATTAGCCGCGCAAGTTGGGTTGTGCCGGTACCAATCAACGCAGGGCGCATGAAGGTCACAGATTACATCGCAAGTTCAGAACCCGACGCGCTTTCTGCAATTACAACAACGCTGGAGATCTTTTCATGCCAACACTGAGTCTCTCCATTCCAGATTCCGCGTTCTCCGCGTTGCGACGCTCACCGCTGGAGCTTGGGCGCGAACTCAAGCTTGCTGCGGCGATTCATTGGTATGCGCGCGGTCTGATGTCACAGGAGCGAGCATCTGAACTGGCCGGCTTGAATCGCCGGGACTTTATCCATGCGCTAGCCCGGGAGGGCGTGGACGTTTTTATCCTCGATGACGAGAGTCTCTCCCGCGAGCTTGGCCTCGACCGGACGCCCGCAAGCTCGACTCCATGACGATTTTGCTTCAACCACTTGTGGTCAATACCTCGCCGCTCATCCATCTGGCAGAGGCGGGACTGTTGAAATTGCTCGCAGACGCGGCATCGAGCGTTTGGGTACCTGAACCGGTTGCCCAGGAAATACGCGCCTATGGAAAACAAGACCCAACCGCACGAGCATTGGCGACCGAAACCTGGTTGGAAGAGCGACCGGTTCCCGAGGCAGGCTTGCCTCAAATAATAGCGTGGGATCTCGGGGCGGGAGAGTCTGCGGTACTGGAGTTGGCGCACCGCTTTCCCGGTACCACAGCCGTGATTGACGATCTCGCTGCACGTCGTTGTGCGGAGGCGCTTGGTATCCCACTGCGTGGCACCGTTGGTCTCGTGTTGGCCGCAAAACAGGTGGGCCGACTATCCAGTGCCCGCTCGGTTCTCGAACGACTCAAAGACAGCGGAATGTATCTATCGGATGATGTGCTGCGAAAAGCACTGAGGCTGGTCGGTGAATAGCCGTGCGAATTCCGGGGATAGACACCTTCGTGACCGAGGCGCTGCGCAAGGTCTACTCCGACCTGATCTATCAAATTCCTTATCGCGATGCCCAACTCTCGGTCTATCTGCTCTTTGAGCACAAGAGCCGCTCCGAGCATTGGGTGCTGTTGCAACTGCTGCGCTACATTGTCGCCAGCGGCGAGCTATACCGCGACCAGCACCCCGAGGCCAAGCGCCTGCCGCCGGTGTTCCCGCTGGTGCTCTATCACGGTCAGGAACACTGGCGTGCGCCCGCGCACTTTCACGACCTCATCGATCCGCTGCCCGAGGCGCTCAAGCCCTTTGTGCCCCAGTTTGGCTATGCACTGCACGACATCTCGGCCCGCAGCAACACGGAGATCAAGGGCGCGGTGCTGTCGCGACTGGTGCAGCTCGCGCTGCGCTACATCTATAGCGACCAACCCGCAGAGCGCTTCCGCGAGCTGCTCGAATTGATCACCAAGGTTAGCCGTGACCCCACCGCGCTCGACATTCTGGAATCCCTGCTGCGCTACTATGTCCAAGGCACTGGGCGACTCGACGAAACCCAGGTCTGTCGCCTCCTCGAACAAACCCTCTCCGGAGAGCCCCTGATGGAAACCTTCATCGACCGCTACATTGCCCAAGGCGAACAGCGCGGCATCCAGCTTGGCGAACAGCGTGGCATCCAGCTTGGCGAAGCCAAAACGCTGCTGCGCCTGATCGAGCGCAAATTCGGCCCACCCAGCGAGCCCATCCGCGAGCGGATCACGCAAGCCGATTCCGACACCCTACTCATGTGGTTCGACCGTGCCATCGACGCCCGCAGCCTCGACGACGTCTTGCACTGAAACGAGTACTGAGTAAGGATGAGCATGCCCACTGAGCGCGAACAACCGGTGAAAACCTCACCGCCGCGGCCAGGGTACAGCTCGTCTCGCTTGACGACTGGACCGAGAAGGCCGGTAGCGCGCCGCCGGTGCGTCAGCACCCCGATGCTCTACAGCGGCAACATCGGCCGCAAACAGGGGCTGGATCAGCTCATTGACCTCGCCGCACGGCTGCAACAGCGCCAAGTGCAGGCGACGGTGATCATCCGTGGCGACGGAAACGACCGCGAGACGCTGCAGCAGCAGGCCGCTGCCCAGGCCTTGAGCAACCTGCGCTTCGAGCCGCTGTGCCCGGCAGAGCGCCTCGCCGAAGGCTTGGCCGAGGGCCACATCCATCTGGTGCCGCAGAACCCCGCCGTGCCCGACTCGCCGCTCGATCAACTGCGCGCCGCCTCCGATGCCTTCGTCACCTGCCCGCCCAATGACCCGACCGCCTTCGCTGATGCCGTCGAGCGCCTGCTCGCCAATCCCGCCGAGCGCGCCCGCTTAGGCGCGAATGGTCGCGCCTATGTCGAGCGCCACGCCGGTCGCGTGGCCGCGCTGCGCGCCTATGATGCGGTGATCACTAACCCGCTCGACCCAAGCGCAATCCACAGCCAATCGCGCGCAGGGGAGGCGGCATGACTAGCACTCCGACCCCGCACGACTGTTTCTTCCGCGAGAACTTCGTGCGGCCGTCGGTTGCGCGCGACTTTCTGCGCCACGTCCTGCCGCCGGTGCTGCTCGCCGATCTCGATCTGGAGCGGCTGGTCATCTCGCCCGACACCTTCGTCACCGAGGCGCTGCGCAAAATCTACTCCGACCTGATCTACCAGATTCCCTATCGCGACAGCACCCTGTCGGTCTATCTGCTGTTCGAGCACAAGAGCCGCTCCGACCATTGGGTGCTGTTGCAACTGCTGCGCTATATTGTTGCCAGCGGCGAGTTGTATAAAAATCAGAACCCTGATGCAAAGACGCTCCCGCCCATTTATCCCTTGGTGCTCTACCACGGCCAGACGCGATGGCGCGCCCCCGCGTGCTTCCACGACCTGATCAACCCACTGCCCGAGGCGCTGAAGCCCTTCGTGCCTCAGTTCGGCTACGCGTTGCACGACATCTCGGCCAGAAGCACCACCGAAATCAAAGGCGAGGTGCTCACCCGGCTAATCCAGCTTGCGCTCCGCCACATCTACAGCGACCGACCCAGCGCCCGGTTTGAGGAACTCCTGCACTTGATCACCAAAGTCAGCCGCGACCAGACCGCGCTCATGATTCTTGAATCCCTGCTGCGCTACTATGTCCAAGGAACAGGGCGCCTTGATGAACAACAAGCACGCGTCCTCCTAAAACAGACCTTTCCCGGAGAACCGCTGATGGAAACCTGGATCGACCGCTACATTGAACAAGGAAAACACCTTGGTGAACAACGTGGTCAAGCCAAGACACTTCTGCGCTTAATCGAGCGCAAGTTCGGCCCACCCAGCGAGCCGATCCGCAGGCGGATCACCCAAGCCGACGCTGATACCCTGCTGGAATGGACTGACCGTATCCTTGACGCCCGCAGTCTTGATGAGGTCTTGCATTGAGTGGATCGCCGATAAACCATCAAATCGCAGCACAAACCGTGGTCTGACTCGATATTGCTTGGCAAAAAGTCATTCGACCCTGGACTCTTCTCTGTATGAACTCCTTAAATATTGATTATCCTGACTCGCTCCCAGCGGTATTGAATCTGTCGCCACTGGAGTTCGAGCGCGATGCGCGCATGGCGCTTGCGGTCAAGTTGTTCGAGTCCGGGCGCTTGACATCTGGGCGAGCGGCGGCATGGGCCAATCTGTCGCGTGCCGCGTTTCTCCTCGAATGTCCTCGCTGGGGGGGGCGCGAGTGTAGGCTGGGATGAGACTGAAATCGAGATCGAACTCATGGGGCTCGATGGCCCGGCGACACGATGATGCGTGGGATCGTTTGCAATACAGAGCCATTGATTGCGTTGGAGCGGGTCGGGCTGCTTCCTCTGTTTGGTCCGTTGTTTGGCCATGTTCTGAGTCCAGCGGCGGTCATCCAGTTGGCCCAAGCCTTGCGCATTGACCAAGTCTTGATCGATGATCGCAAGGGACGGAAGATCGCGCGGGATATTTATGGGCTGCGCACACTGGGAAGGGTGAGGGTCTTGCTGGAGGCCAACCCGGGTGGTTTGATCGACGCGATACGCCAACCTTTGGAATCGATGCGAGAACACGGCTACGCATTCATGAAGAGATCGTGCAGGCAGCATTGTGACAGGCTGGCGAGGCGCTTTAGATGATCGAATCCTGCTTGGTCGCTTCGCTCAATACCACCCTTCGCCGCCCGTTGGCGAAACGTGCGGGCGCGTTGCAATGGAAAACCTGACCCCGGTGTTCCAATTAGGTGAACTGTCCCCGGAATCCGAGCATCGTATCTTCCTGTTTTTATAATGGTTTCCTTTTCCTCGACCTGACCGACCCGTTGCCGGATGCGCGGAAACAATTGTTGCCGCAGCCAGGCTATTCTTTTAAGAACCTTCTCCGCGAGGAACAACGGATTCTCTCGTATTGGAAAATAACCAACCTCTACACGAAATAATAATCGCAGCGATTACTATGCAAAAGGTCTACAGTATTTTTCTTATTATCGTTTCGCAATGCTTTCTCTTTAATCAGTTGTCTGCTGATACCGGTCCGATCCAGGAGTTAACTTCTGACATTGAGATCATCGATTCCTTCGAGGCGGACTTGCACGAATTCGGAGTCTGGACTCATGGAGAAGTCGAGCCGAGCATAAGCCGAACTGCTAACCAAGCTAAAGATGGCGAGGCAAGTCTGGTAGTGGAGGTTCAACCTACCGAAGTCCCCGGTCGAAACTCTGTTTTACTTGATTGGAGTCTTAGTGATACTGATTGGGAAGAGTGGGATGGACTGTCGTTTTGGATTACGAGTACCGGAACGGTAGCGCCAAACGTCACTGCTGTGCTAACCGAGAAAGGTGGCGCGGAATACTGGATGAAGGCCGATGACCTTCTCGCGCTAGTCAGCGGCTAGAATTTAGTTAAGCTTCCGTTTTCTTCATGGACTTGGAGTTTTGAAAGTCCTCCGGACGTAGACAATCGACTGAACCGCGAAGAGCTTCGAAAACTTCGCCTGGAGGTCCGGGCGGATACTGAGGCAGATGTCGCTTTCTTACTTGATCAACTCGCTATCTACACGGAACCTGCGCCCTATTCCGGACCATCTGTCTCAATTGGTGTTGACTCCCAAGGATGGCGTCTAGAGCCTGGGGACGATCTCAAACTTTCTATTCGCGTGTCAGACCTGCCTCCCGGAGATAGCTGCACTGTGGAATTAACGGCTAACGACTATTGGGGAGAGCAATTGCTTGAGAGAAAGCTTACGTTTGAAACATCTGCAGAAGATGGCGAGACTAGCCCAATACAAGTGGTTCTCACCGGACGCCAGCCAAATTACGTCGACATTGATGCAGTCCTTAGCATCGACCGCAAACCCAGATATCGTGCGGAGCGCGCGGCCGCATGGCTGCGCCCGCAATCCTCAGTAGAGCAGGAGACGAATGGCCGCTCGATATTCGGTCTCTGGAGCGGAGGTGGAGTGTGGGATGTAGGCGCTAGATGGAGTCGCATGGGTTTGCCGGGCAGCGATGTCGAGCGGATCGACGGGCAGTACGTTGTTCGGCGAGAAAAACCCGGCGTTTACGAGCCCAAGCCTGACGCTCGGGTTGCCTGGACATTCTACTTCTCTGCCATGCCAAAGTGGCTTAGCAGCGAGCCTAACCGACCGGACTGGCAGAAATGGCCACCCACCGATTGGGAAGAGTACGGTAAGTTCGTCGAGTTTATTGCCCGAGGTGCCTATCAAGGCGGGGTCAAACATTTCGAGGTTTGGAACGAACCAGTGCCATACGCTTCCTGGATGGGGTCCATTGAAAGCGTGGTTAAGCTTCATGAAGTGACTTATGCTGCGATAAAACGTATCGCAACCGATACAGTTGTCTTAGGCCCCTGCCCCTATTCCTTTGAGTGGGATTTCCTGGAAGAGTTTTTCGAGCTCGAGGGTAGCAAGTACATAGATGATGTTCTGATTCACGCCTACGGAGAAGATCCGGACCTGAAGTTCGTTGATAACCTGCGACGGCTTCGATCCATGATGGATAAACACGGGCTAAAGGAAAACGCAATTTGGATTACTGAGAAAGGTTATAGCACGCCTCCTTATACGGAGAGAGAGCAGGCGCGGAACTTAGTCAAGAGCTACATATATGCATTATCAGAAGATATTCGACTATTGACATGGCACATGCAGTGGGACTACTCAGGGGAGGAGGGCAGTGTATATTCAGCGTTCGCTATTCTTCGACACGATAATACTCCCCGACCGGCTTATTCTGCCTTTAACACTATGACTGGCGTACTTACAGGAGCCGAGTTTGTAGCACCGATGAGTGGCTTAACCGAGAGTCAGCGGGGGTTCACTTTCCGTAATGAAAATGAAGTCGTGCGTGTGTTATGGAGCGCTGGGGAGACTAGTGTGTTATCAGTCGAGAGTTCGGCGAGCACTGCAAGGCTCATTGATATCTTGGGAGCGGAGAAATCCCTGGTTCCAAAGTCAAACGGTGCGTACGAGGTCGAGTTGAACGGCGATCCGCTCTACATGGTTACAATCGAACACCAAAGCGAGAAACTGCCAGCGCCGGAAAGTCTAAAAATCAGTAGTCAAAACAATTAGCCCCGTTTTAAAGCTCTAAGTGATCTTACCGGCTCGAAGCGATTGCTGCTATCACTTTCGGCGGATTCCCTCGCGATAACATCTATGTGGAGATTGGATATGGGCGACAAAGATTACCTTCTTGGAGACCGCGGAAGGGCTCATCCAAAGGGCAAAGGGATAGCCTTAAAAGACCCAAAAATTGCATTTGTCAGGAAATACACAAAGAATAAACGCGTATTAGACCTGGGGTGTGTTCAACATAATCCGAACAATCATAGCAACCCTTACTGGCTACATAAAGCAATCGCCGATAATGCCCTGTCTGTGATCGGCCTGGATCTGTACGAAGAGGGCGTGGAAGTTCTAAAGCGACGGGGCTATCATGTCATCCACGGAGATGCAGAGCAGTTCAATCTCGGGGAAAAATTCGAGGTAATAGTCGCTGGTGATCTAATTGAACATCTTTCAAATCCCGGTCGTATGCTGTGGTGTGTTTCGAGACACCTAGAAGAGTCCGGCAGATTTGTCATTGTTACCCCAAACCCTTGGTATTGGAGATTCACATTGAAAGCACTTTTTCTTGGTCGCGCCGGGCCAAACCCCGAACATACTTGCTGGTTTTGTTTGCAGACACTAACCCATCTGTTGAGCAGGTACGGAATGGCGGTAGTCGAGTCAGAGTACGCAACGGTTCAGTACGGGTATCGTTGGAGAAGACTTTTTGACCTTGTTATGCCATTACCGAGATTACTGAAATATAACTCCATTCATGTATATGCTGCTCCGGTCAAAACGAAGTCTTCTTTCTGACCAGAGTTAAGAGAGCAATGTTGCTTGCCAAACTCATACGGCTTAGCTGTCGTGGCTTGCCACTCGGCTTCGGCAATTTGAAAATTTCCTTAGGCGAAATAACAGCATTCTCTGAGCTCCGGTAAAACGAAATAGGCGAATGCAGAAAATTATAAAGTCAATGCCTTCGGGGCTCCCGCTGTTTCGAGTCGCCCTCGCCTCTTCAAAGAGAAATTTGGTCGAGACCGCATAGTTCAATTCATTTTGCTACATAATTTTTCCGTCCTGCACAATCTATGCGCCGAACTTCGAAAATTTTTTTGTCAAAATTGATGCGTAGTCGGCGCTATCGCGGCGAATTTGTGGCACGAACTGCGCCGCCGCCTATCCTGCCAATCGATCTAATGAGGTCGAGACGCAACGTCTTAAATTGCTTGCGTGCGAAATACGTTTTTCTTCACATCACGGCGTTCCGGTGCCAGGTTACAAGAACCAACAGACTTATTTCATATTCCGCCCAATTTTGAACATAAGCGCAAGTATGACACTTCGAGAATACTTTTTAGAGAGGTACGCGATCAGTACAACGATCTACCTCATACTCGCTTTCACTTTCGCGGCTTTTTTTGTTCGTGATTTATTGCAAATTACCCGCTATTCCATACCCATTGAAAACGGTCTGGTCTTAATGTTTTTGTTTGCCTTTTACGCGGTCGGCTTCCGCTACTTTCGGCCTAAGGTGATTCTTGGCCAGTCCGGAATCGATTATTTAATTATTTTTTGGTTGATTTTGATGGGAGCGGCAGTGCTAATCGGTATCTTGAGAGGCGGAAATCTGCTTTATGTGGCTGCATATACAGCCTATAGCCTATCATTTCTAGCGATGTATTTTCTGACAAAAAACATTCCACTCGTCGAGATTTGCTGGCCCTGTATCGGTTATCGGGAAATTGGTGTGCTTTTGTTAAGTTATTTTGTATTTTCCTCTGATACGAGTGTCACTTTCTTGGTCTTGGCAATGTTTTTTTTAGTAGCAATAAACGGAGCAACCCGTAAACTCAAGCTGGCATCAGTTTTAGGGCTGCTCGGCGCGTTAGGCGGATTCTCATTTTCTGTCAATTTGACACGTGCCACTTTGCTTTCTTTTTTAGTTTTCATTTTTATTTATTTTCTAATGAAAAAAAAATACCTTCCAATCTTTATCTTTATTCTGGGATCTGGCGCTGTAGTTTTTGGTGCTCAATTTATTAACGCTGATCACCTAAACTTGTCTAGGAATATACGCGAAGGTCTTCTTATTTTGCAAGGGGACCCTATTAGCTATCATCCATCAACCTACCAGCGCATTTGGGAAGCGGAGCATGTAAACAAACTTGTCAATGATTTGTCCGGAATTGAACGTTTTCTTGGTTATGGATTTGGTAAGACAGTCGATATGTCGGGTGCTTTGGCGGCATCGGAAGTAATGAGAAATGCATTTGGCGGAGAGTCAAAGAGTTCCCTTTTATCAGATGAAGTGCATAATATTCACTTTTTGCATTCTGCATTCTTACTTCGGCATGGATATCTTGGTGTATTGACTCTTGCAGCTTTGGTCGCTGTATACCTCCGGGCTTTGTTTTTTTCTCTGATCAGTAAAAAATGTCCGAGTAACTTATATATTTTTGCGGTTAGTATTGGGTTGGGGCAGTTAGCATACGGTTGGCCAGCATCGAATTTCTTTTTTGCGAACCCAATCGTTATGCTCTCTCTCGGCATTATTGCTCAGCGTGGACGGGCTAGGTGAAAATTCAATCACAGAAAAATATGGCGCTCTTGCTAGCGGGCTTCGGTCTTGGTCAAGGTTCTTTATTCGTCGCCCAAAGTTATTTAGTGTTCATGGGTGATACTGCGTTACTCGGCATTTTCGGTTTTCACTTCGCAGTTTCGATTCTGTGCTTGCAGATTGTGGATTTTGGAGGGGTTGTAACGATTGCTAGGTACACTTTATCTAGGATTGAGGGTGCGGAAAATCCGTTCGAGATATCACGCTACTTTTGGACAATGTGTGTCGTGCGGGCTGGCGTTGCGGCACTCTTGGTGGTGGCGTTCATCTTATATTTGGGTTATCAAGAGAAAGGGTTTTCCTACTTCTACGTTATCGGTGCCATGCCAGCCTATTTGATTTGGATATTCAACCCCGCTGGGTTGCTTGATGGAGTAAAGGCGAGTGGAGTTGCCGGGGTAACTGCTTCGTTTCCGTATCTAATCAGCGCACTCTTTATACCGACGGGGTTATTCGTGGACTCTGAACGTGATTATGGGTTACTGCTTGGTTGTGCGCTGAGCATCGGTACCTTTTTGAGTTGCGCTGCACAATGGATTGCATTGAGTAGATTTAATCTGCCGTTAACATTTGTTGGTTGGCGAAGGGAAACCCTTATTCTTGTCCTTAAAGAAGGGATATCACAAATTCTATTTTTGCTACCCTCCCAGTTGATATCTCGCACGCAAATTTTTCTTGTTGGGAGCACGCTTGGAGCTAGCCAGGCGGGGGTCTTTGTTTATGCGCGGCAGGTTATAGCAGCCGCTACTCAGGTCATAGGTTTTAGTTTGCGGGCAGAATTTCCCGCCCTAGTACAGCGCATGGACTGCCAGTCCAAAGGGCGCTGGATCACAGCTCTCATTAACCAACGCTTTACAATAGGGCTGGCTTTAATTGGCTTTCTTGTGGCGTTTTCGTTTCCATTAGCTGCTACAAAAATATTGCCAAATAGTTTTGACGAACCACTAGGTGCGATAATCGCACTTGCACCACTTATCGTGACGACTGGTCTTTATTTAGTATTCCTGCGCGCGATGATGGCTTTGGGTTGGTTCGGCTCAACAGCAATACTTGGGGTACTTTCGTCGGTGATCGCGCTTTTTATTGGATGGCGTTTAGTTGCCGAGTGGGGGATTCCAGGTCTAATGATCGGAGAAGCTTGCGCGCATTGTTTGGGTTGTTTCTTGGCAATCTCCGTTTTTCATGTGCGGAGAAACAAGCCTAGGGTTTCGAAAATGGTGGATTAATTGGGTGTTTCTGACCACTTTGATCTCGAATTAAAACGGTTAAGGAGGCAGGGATGTTATTTGTTGGACTGTTCGATGATTTGCAGCCGGGTTTCGCGTTCGCACGCGGAACGCCGACTCTGCTCGACCATGCGATGCCGCCGTTTTGGGGTATTGATTCAAACGAGCATGGTTCGCGCGACTTCTGAATATTTCGGCCTAATCAGAGTTTCAGTCAAAGGTTTTTCAGGCAGCCGGCAGATCGATCCGAACGACGTCAACTGCGTCTGTCACGAGTCAATCCAATGCACTGCCTCTGCGCGATCCTTGTGATTCTGATATGAGCAAAAAATTCTCCTTAAGGAAGACGAGTGTCGTTCGATGGTCGCAACTCCCATGGTATGTTCGTGGAATTCTATTAAAAAAGCAGAGCGTACTGGCGGTAATCTGGTCGATTGACTTGAACGTTACGCTCTGTGCCGGTTCAATATCGGATAAACTCTGCGACAACGCGTTTGAACGCCTTGCGGGCATCGCTGCGCCGAAGGGCGGCGGCAGGTCTAACCTTGTCTCGTGCGGCAGTTAATAATCGGCGATCATTTGCCCAAGCTCTAATGATCGGTAGCGCATGCCTAGAAAAGTCGTCTCCTACGGGGACGGAGAAACCATGCAAGGCATCGAGATCACTCGGAATACAGGCACGACCGTAAGCGATTGTTGGGAGGCCATATCCAGCTGCCTCGTACAGTACGTAGGGTTGTGCTTCGAAGGGATAGTGCGTCGGAAACAGGAAAGCGTCGAGCGACTGATAGAAGGCCACCTTATCAGCTGCATAGACGGGACCAAGCCACTCGAGGTCGTGACCAAACTCAGCCTTCGCGGCCGCGATCGTCTTCGCTGCTTTAGTATTTGCGGCCGGACCAGCCAACCGCAATCGCACTGGCAGGTCTGCTGCCCGTGCCATGCGCAGTAGGTTGATGGCATCATCAAGTCCTTTTTCCCGCGATAAATTACTAAGAAGTCCGACCTCTATGTGTGCCGCCGGATCGGAACAGTCTCTGACTGGATTCTTATCGCCCGTATCGGCGTTGGCCGCATTCGATACGATCCAACTCATCATCGGAGCGCTGTAGGTCTCCGTGAATCGATCCCGCATCGTATTGCAGAGGAAAATATGCGAGATCGAATTACGTGCAAGGCGAAAGGCATACCGATATACTTGATTTGGCTTGTCGAGATAGCTGAACGTATGATGATGCAAGAAAATACGATGGCCGGTCGCGACCGCCAAGGCGATTAATGTGGTTGTAAAAATGCTCCCTAAGCCGCCGTCGGCAGTAAGATAGAGTCTGCGGTCGCGGCGGCCAGTGTTCGCCAACAGGACTAATGCTCCCCAAAGAATACGTGCTGCCTTCTCCGCATGGCCAAGCAAGCCTCGCACTTTACTCGTGTTCGGACGCAAACGCACCACCCACGGTCTCGCTCCACACTGCTGCACCTCTTCAAGCACCATTTGCGAGCTCCATGCTTGTCCGTTTACCGGCGGAGGCAGCGGGACAATCATAACAAGCGCCGTCCCACTCAGTTTTGATTTGAATCCGTCCTTCATGATGGGCTATTTCTTTTTCATTCGCTGACGCGATCCGGAGTATCCGCTATGGGGAACTTCGGCGGCTAGGTTAAGGCGTGGTAGGACAGGGTGAACAAAAGCCTCTCAATCAAGTTCTTTATATGTAAAGTCGTCATGTATCAGCCGTCTCCTTTTTCGCCCGATCACGTACCGCATCCTGGTCGTACCCGAGGGCGGTGCGGAGTTGACGGATAGGGCTGTTCCGCAAGAGCTGTTCGCGTTGTTCCGCTTCACTGTTTCTTAGTCGACGACTAAATGTATGTGATTTTTTCGGATCAAGCGCGGTCATCGCACTATGCGTGAGTTGGTCGAGTATGGATTCATCCCTGTCAGCAGCGTGGAGCCAACCGCGAACCAAGCGCCTGACCTCAATCTCGCAGGGGTCGGCTTCCCGCAAGTGCTCGTAACGCACGATCAGGCAATCCTCATCTTGAAGCCAGTCGAGATAAGGACGCATCCGGTCTTCAAAACTTGGATACAGGGGATGGTGAACGCGCGATCCCAACAGCGCGCGTTCGATACTTTCTTGCTGGCTCAGCGATCGAAATTCCCGCGCCATCCGATGAAATCGGTTCATGGAGCGCAGATAATGCGCCTCGGATAGCAAGACGTCGACCGGATCACGGATGATAAGCCAATGCACGGCATTGAGCCGATGCAGTTGCTCCTTGACCGCTGGTGAATAATGGAGGTGTGCGCCAACGACCTCGCCCGGAGCAATACGAGACAGACGCCTTAGCATAGCTTGGTCGCTGCGTTTCTTGAGAGTCAAGGACGACGACCAAGCAACGAAGCTTCCGAAGTAGTGCGTATCGGGCAGAGAGCGCGCCACTTGCATCAACAAATGTGTGCCGCTCTTGGGGATAGAGTCGACGACAATTGGTGGGTAACGGCGATAGTCTTCTTCTGTCGCGCCCCAACGTTTGAGCGCCCGAGGTGCTTGAAGCCCGAACGCGATCCCCTTACGCATCAGATTTGAACGAAGCGCAATTTGACTATCGATCAGTGTTGGCATTTGATATTACGACTATGTTGCGACTCTTCAGAGAGAAACCGTAGACTTGGTGAGCATTGAGAGATGTGGAGAGAAGGAATAGGGGCCAGGGTGGAATTATTTTTGAGTTCTCCTGAGACGCGGGCAGAGCACCATACCTTCGCTCTTCCTTGTCCTGAGCAATCAACGGAAGGACAAATGGGGGGGATCGCGGGTTCAGTTTCCCCATTGTACGTCCAAGCACCGGCACCGCGGTTGCCGTAGCCACTCTCGTCAGTCTCTCGGAAGACTTCGCGCAGCATGGCGGCCATGTTTTGATCCCGTTGGTCGAGGGGCGCCTCGTTGGGCGTTGCCAATGACTCTGGCATGCTGGGAAGGTCCAAGCGGATCACGGCGCTTTGGGTGGTTCAGGAGCATGAGCGGCGATTCTTATCCCGCGTGTTGGGCTAGACATTGGCTTGGCGGAGAACTTGGAGCCAGGCCGCGCCGTCCGCGCTGAGCAACACGTGGTCACCGAGTTCTTCCGATTGTTGGAGATCGACGATCCGCGCGAGCAGGGGCGCGCTCTGCTCGGCGATGGCTGGGCCAAAGCGGCGGCGGACTTGGCGGAGGAGCAGGTGTCGGGTGGCCTCCCGCCGGGGACGAAGCCGCGGAGCAGGTCGCGGACCATGGCGGCGTGGGCGAAAAGAAGTTTGTAGCCGCTGTCGTGGGTCGGCCCTCGCCGTTGCTGATGGGGGTGCTGTCGTGGCTTCATCGATCAAAAGGCGTTCATGGCAGGGTGATGCTCCCGAGCTGGTCACATCCGACGAAACAACCAATCGGCCTGAACGCGCTCGCCTTGCTCAAACTGCGCATTGAAGTGCCCCGCCACGCGAAAGCCGGCCGCGACCAAAAAGTCTTCGATTTCGGCATGGAGGGCTTGGCCCTGGTAAAGCTCCACGTCCGATGCCCCCACATAGATGGTGTCGATCTCTGGCAGCAGCGCGGTGGCGCCCTTGAGCACTTCCAACTCAAAGCCCTGGACATCGATCTTGAGCAAACTCGGCCGTGCCACGGGTAAGCTGACACAGGCGTCGAGTCGTTGGATGGGCACGTGCAGCAGACTGGACTCCTCCATGCCAAAGATGGCCTTTTGCCGATCACCTAAAGCGAGCAACGAGGATGAATCAACACGGGTGGCAATGTGCATCTCGCCCTCGCCGGGCGCGGAACCAAGGGCGAAGCTGTGGATTTCTGCTTGGCCACGGGTGACCCGCGCCAACCTAGCGCGCGGCGCTGGCAGTGGCTCGAAACAGATCAGCCGCGCCCGCGGCCAGCGCAACCGGGCATAAACGGCGAATTGACCCTTGTTGGCGCCGACGTCGATGACAGTCGCGAAGTGCTCTTGCCCAAGCGCTGCATCGTGCTCCAAAGTGGCGGCTACGCCGTGTCGCAGCGCCGACCAGCAAGCCGGCGTTCGCAACAAATTGGCGTATTTGCGCAGGTGTGGAAGCATCAAACAGTCCCCCGTAGCGGTCTTTTGCGGCGATTTTGGGGATTAGGCACAGACGAGATGTGGGCGTTGGTGTTGCTCAGGGAGAAATAGTAGCCAGTAACGGTCACAATCGCAACTCGGTTCGCACGGGATAATGATCTCCGGTCCGGCAAGAGACCACCTGCGTTTGCCACGCCTGTACATTACGGGAAACAAACAGATAATCGATGCGGGGCTGGAACGATTCGGAGAGGTCGTGATAGGTTCCCCGCAGGTAGGTCTTGGTCAACCAGGCCGTGTCGCGCAATGAGCGACTGATGGTTCGGATGGTGGAAGACCAGGGGAGGGTATTAAAATCGCCGCCGAGCAGCGTCGGCATCTGTCTTTCGCCCCGCAACTGCCAAATTAAAGCTTTTACGGCGAGGCGCCGAGAGGTCTGGCCGAAGAACTCCGCCCAAGCGAGCTGCGCCAGCTCCATGCTGGTCAGGTGAAACTGTCCATCCGCAGCGCGCAACTCCGACCAATTTGCGTCAAGATGGATGGAGCAAGCCCGCAGCGGACGCCCGTCGAGGTCGAGCACAGCGCACAAGGCGCCAGCCCCTTTGCCGTCGTGTGGCAAGGCGTATTCCTCGCGGTAGAGGATGGGAAACCTGGTCAAAACGCACAGCCCGCCCCCGCGGATCGAATCGGCTGATGCCGCCATGCTGAAATCGTAACCAAGGCGCGCAGGCAGTTGCAGCGCAGCAAGACAACCCGGGGCTTCTTGAATTAAAGAAACTATGTAGGCCATCCAAGTCTAAGCCTCGACATTAACCCCGAGCCACGAGGAGACCGAACATGACCACTGCCGCTGTCCAAACGCCGAAGACCACCCTCTATCTGGCCCTTGAGCTGAGCAACAAAACCTGGAAGCTGGGCTTCAGCAACGGCGAGAAGATCCGCATCAAGACCATCGAAGCGCGCGATCTTCCCGCCTTGCACGAGCAGATCGAGATCGCCAAGGGGAAGCTTGGACTCAGCGCGGATTGTGTCATTGAAAGCGTTTACGAAGCCGGCCGGGATGGATTCTGGATTCATCGTACATTGGAATCCTGGGGGATTCACAGCCGCGTGGTCGACTCGGCCAGCATTCAGGTCAACCGCAAGAAGCGGCGCGTGAAGACCGACCGGGTCGACGTCGAAGCGCTGCTGGTGCAGCTCATGCGGTATCTTGGCGGAGAGAAAAAAGCCCTCGCGGTGGTGAACGTCCCCAGTGCCGGGGCCGAGGATCGGATGCGGCTGAACCGCGAGCGCGAGCGACTGATCCGCGAACGTGGCGCCCACAGCTCCCGAATCAAATCGCTCTTCATCGCCCAGGGTCTCGTCATCGAGCGTCTCAACGACACCGTCATCGATACTCTCGATCACTTGTGCACCGCCACCGGCGAGCCCCTTGGCGCCGACCTCAAAGAAGAGATCCGCCGCGAATACCAGCGCTATTGCTTGGCTGATGAGCAAATCCGCGCCATCGAGCAAGAACAAAAGCGCCGCGTCGAGCAAGCCACCGACGTCTCCCACCAGCAAGTCGCACGCATGCTCGAGCTCAAAGGCATCGGCTGGGTTTCGAGCTGGATCTTGGTCATGGAATTCTTCAGCTGGCGCGGCTTTCGCAATCGCCAGCAGCTGGCCGCCTGTGCCGGGCTCACCCCCACGCCCTATGCGAGCGGTGATGATCAGCGCGACCAAGGCATCAGCAAGGCCGGCAACCGGCGCATCCGCGCGCTCATGGTTGAACTGTCCTGGCTGTGGTTGCGCTATCAGCCTGACAGCGCCCTGAGCCGCTGGTACCGCGAGCGCTTTGCCACCGGCGGCAAACGCATGCGTCGCATCGGCATCGTCGCCCTGGCGCGCAAGCTGCTCATCGCCTTGTGGCGCTATCTCGAACAGGGCGAGATCCCAGACGGCGCGGTGCTCAAAGCCGGCTAAGGCCCGCCGCCCGCGGAAGACATCCAGTTACCCCCAACGGCCAAGCACAGCGCCAACGCCCGAGGAGAGAGCAACGCGACGGATCACGGTCAAGGTTGTCGAAAGCGCCCGACTGGAACCTGGGCTGACCCCTGGTCATGCCGTTTTAAAAGAAGGGGCGCTTTCCTTTTTAATCGGTTTCAGCGGCGAACATCGCATGCAATTTCAGGTGACCGGGCTTCCCGGCACGGATAGAAGGTGGAGCGGATTCGCACAGAATCCGTCGGCTTTCAAACCGAGACAACCCATGGCTGTCACAACGCTCGCCATGCCCATGACACCGAGCAAAACGCGCTGACTAAACGGCCGCCATCGCCAAGGAGATCCAATGCATCTGTGACGATTCAAGGTGAGTGATCACGCGATTTGCAAGCCTCTGAACAGCGCCCGACGGCCTTGCCATGCGCGAGCGTTTCGATGAACCACGCCCGCCCCTTCGGGGAGAGAGAAGCGCGGCGGATCGGCCGATTTGCGCGCTCATGCAATGCGGGAACGACTGTAACGTTCTGATTTGCTAGACGGTACTGAATCGGACAAGGCTTTCAAAAGGGCTTGACAGAGCACGCCTCATAGAAGGTTCCAGGCTCGATTTTTTTCAACCGAGCCGAACAGGGCGCCTGGCACGGGCGCGGCTTGTTCTATCTGGCGCGCACTCTCGGCGGACAGTTCAGCGCTGGTGAAGACTATCAGGAACTCCGCGCCCCGGGTGCTGCTTGATTGCGGCAGCCAGCGGGTGGAGGGGGTGGGTTAGAATCGCCGCCCGTGGCGTTGGCAACATGAACATTTCTGGGGGAGCAATGGAAGACAAACCACTGCGCTTGCGCTGCCTCATCGAACAGGAGGGCGCACTCTATCTGGCCTATTGCATCGACCTGGGGTTAGGTGTGCAGGGCGATTCAGCCACCGATGTGCGCGAGCGCCTGCATGCCGCTATCGACGATTACCTCAGTCGGATCGCGGCCATCAACCGCGCTGGTGATCGGCAGGGCGCTCGGCGCTTGCTGCGACGCGCATCGCCCTGGGGTCTGCAACTGCGCTACTGGCTGGCGTGGCTCGGCTCGCATGTGCGCCGACTCGGTGCTGCCCCTGCGCGACAGTGGGCGGAACACCATCGCGACCCGGTTGGCTGTGTGTGAGCGCGCCGCATGGGCGTCAGGGAACGACCCGCCGAATGGCGCGAGTTGGAACGGCTGCTGATGCGCTTGGGGTATCAATTGGAGCGGCAGCCGGGCACGGCCCATTCCCAATGGGAGCGTCCGTGCTTTCGCGGCGAGCGCCGCCTGGTCACCGTCTCCCGCCATCAAGCGCCTTTTGCGCGACGGTTGCTCAGCTTGATGCTTCACCAGATGGGGCTGATGAAGGCAGGAGGAGCTCACCATGGCCACCGTTGCCCATGAACCCGTCAAGCAAGCCATGAGCCGCATCCGCGAGCTCAGCGCCGACGAAGAAGCCCGCCGCCTCGCCTTCGTGCGCGAGCGCGCCTTGCATGACGAGGTCTCTTTCCTGAATGAAGCCAAGCGGGAAGGATTGCAGCAGGGATTGGAGCAGGGACTGCGGAACGGCCGCGAAGAGGTCGCGCGCAATTTGATGACCATGAAGTTATTGACAGACGAGCAGATAGCAGCCGCCTCCGGCTTAACGCAGGACGCGGTCAAAGCGCTGCGTGATGCCAACACGCCTCAAGCCTGAGTCCGTCGGGTTTATCTGACGTTGGTCTGGCAATTCTTGGCGTCATCCTCAAGCTGGCCGATGTCTTAATCACCCCCTGAGCGCGCTGCGCGACAGCCAAGCCCAAATGGTGCATGAAAAGTCAAAAGCCAAAACGCTGAAGCCCACATCGCTGCCAGAGCAACCGGCGGCGCCACGCCAAGCACGACAGCCACCCCGGCTTGACACCCCGGGCGAGCACCTGGAAGCCCGCCGCGATCTGTCCGCCGTCGTGCTCACCAAGCAATGAGCGCACGAACAGATGGCTCCTGACCAAACCGAAGCGCTGGCCGCGCTGCGCGCGCTCTTCCACTAAGGCGACCAACAGCAGCTCCAAACCGCCGCCGAGCACTACCTCACCCAATGGCCTGATTGCCCCACCGGCTGGAGCATTCTCGCCAAGGCTCGCGAGCGCGAGCGCGACTGGAATGGAGCCGCCGCAGCCACTTGGCCAGCGGAGTCGCTCAGCATGGTCTATCTTAAGAAGCAATAGGAGCCACTCCTATCCGACTGAATCAACAAGCACAGACCGGGCAAGCAAACGCATCAAGATGGCATTCGCAATAGCGCGCTTTCAGCTGCGTCGCTGCACGCCCCTTTCCGTTCGCGGTAATCTGCCGAGACCAAGTACAAGGAACCAAATGGACTCCACCGCGCCTGACACGGAAACTCTCGCCAGCCGCTGCGATCAATCACCTCCCGAGCAAGCGGTCGCCATCGCCGCCGCCTTTACCGAACAACACCCAGAGCATCCTTTCGGTTGGACGCTACTGGCTGAAAGCCACTACCGCGCGGGTGACTTCGAGGCCGCTGCTGGTGCCGCTGAACAGGCCGCGCGATTGAATCCCAACAGTGCCTCGGCCCACTCCAACCTCGGCGTCATGCTGAAAAAACTCAAGCGCTTTAACGAGGCCGAGGCGGCCCTGCGGCGGGCGCTCCAGTGTAATCCCGACTTTATTGCCGCCTATGTCAATCTCGGCAGCGTGCTACGCGAACTGGACCGTTTCGCCGAGGCCGAGGCGGTCTGTCGGCGCGTCATTACACTGGCCCCGGGCTTAATCGAGCCCGTCAACAACCTGGCTAATGTCTTCAAAGACGCCGGGCGCCACGCCGAAGCAGAAACCCTGTATCGGCAGGTAATCGCGCGCGCGCCGGACAATGGCGAAGCCTATTCGAACCTCGGAGCCTTGCTGATGGAGCAGGGTCGGCCAAAGGATGCCGAGCCCGTCCTGCGGCGTGCCATTGCGCTCAATCCCGAGGATGTGATGGCTCATGCCAAGCTCGCGGTGGTGCTGGCTGCCCTTGATCGCACCGAAGAAGCCGAAATCGCCTCACGCCGCGCCCTGGCGCTCGACCCGTGCCACGCCCTGGCCTACGGCAATCTGCTTTATCTTCTCGCCTACGCCGCGCGCTGCAGCGGCGAAGCCATATGCCGTGAAGCACGGAAGTGGAACCGTGCCGTGCTTGATGATGACCGTCGCCTCCAGGCTGAACGGCATCGCTTCCACCGCGCTCCCGCAGCCGGACGCCCGTTGCGTGTCGGCATCCTTTCCGCCGAGCTGGGCGCCCATGTGGTGGCCTGTTTTCTCAATTCCTGGCTGTGGCAACTCAATCCGAATCGCATCGACCTGTATCTGTATCCAGTCAAGCTCTACGAGGATACGCACGCGATTGATTTCGAGCGCCGTGCCCCGCACTGGACCTCGCTGGTGGGCCTGAGCGACGACCAGGCCGCCGAGCGCCTGCGCGCCGACCGTCTTGATATTTTGATCGAAACCAGTGGCCATACCGCAGGCAACCGCCTCGGCATCCTCGCCCGTCGCGTCGCGCCGGTTCAATGTCATTACATTGGTTACTTCGCCAGCACCGGGCTCAGCACCATGGATTACTTCATTGGCGATGAGGTCCTGATCCCCCCCGAGCACAACGGTCACTTTGTTGAACAAATCTGGCGTCTGCCGCGTACCCGCTACGCCTACGACCCCATGAGACAGACACCAGCTCCGAGCTGGCAGCCCGACCCGGTCGGGCGCCTATGGATCGGCAGTTTCAACAACCTCTCCAAGGTCCGCGGGCAAAGCTTGGCACTTTGGGCGCGCGTCCTCCAGGCACTGCCCGAGTCACGCTTGCTGCTCAAGGACCGTAAGGCCGATGATCCCCTGGTGCAGGCACGCATCCTCGAGACCCTGCGCCAGCACGGCATTGCGCGCGAACGGGTGAGCTTCTTTAGCCGGACGCCTTCCTGGGCTGAGCACATGGCGCTCTACAATCATGTCGACATTGCTCTGGATACCATACCCATTAACAGCGCCACCACCGCCTGTGATGCCCTCTGGATGGGGTCCCCGCTGGTTACCCTACTTGGCGAACAGCTCGCCGGTCGCCAGGCCGCCTCCATCCTTACCGGTCTCGGGCGCACTGAGTGGATCGCGCGCGACGTCGATGAATTCGTGGAAATCGTGACCGCCCTGGCGCATGATAAGAAACACCGCCAGCAGATTCGCAATACCCAACGCGTGCAGATGCGCGAGAGCGAGTTAGGCGATGGTCTAAGCCTGGCCCGCGCTTTGCAAAAAGGCTTCGAAGAAATGTTCGCGCGTTGGCAATCCTGCTAGTTATTTCTTGGCGCCGGCGTCTTTTCCGGTTTGGTCGTAAAGCATACTGAGTTTAATAAACTCCAATATGAATGATAAAGTCGAGAGGCTCGTCCTTGAACATTTGCGGGCTATCCGCAGAACTCAGGTTGAGCACGGTAATCGTCTTACTCAGATTGAATTACAGTTGTCTGCGATGGGGCAGCAGTTAGGGAGACGCTGATTTATTCCCTGCACCGTCACGGCCGGAGCGGTAAAATTCCTCCTGTTGACCCGTCCCGTCCTGGAGAGTCCCCCGATGCAGCAGCAACTGACGTTCGGCCAACTCGAGTATCAGCACAAGAAGAAAGTCACCCGCCGGGATCGCTTTCTAGCCGAGATGGAGAAAGTCGTCCCTTGGGCGCAGCTGCTCAAGGAGTTGGGGCCACACGACTATCAGGAGCACAACCGTGGCCGTGGGCGCCCGCCGGTGCCGCTGGAGCGCATGCTGCGGCTGTATTTCCTGCAGCAATGGTTCAACCTCGCCGACGAAGCCTTGGAAGACACGGTCTATGACAGCCAGTCCTTTCGCGGTTTCCTGGGCATCGATCTGCTTAACGCCGGGGTCCCCGACGCCACCCTCTTGCCGAAGTTCCGCCGGCTGCTCGAAGCCAACGACCTCGGCGGGCGCCTGCTCGAGCGGGTCAACGCCCACTTGAGCCAGCGCGGGCTGATGATGAACGAAGGCACCATGGTTGACGCCACCATTGTGGCCGCCCCTTCCTCGACCAAGAACGCCAGCAAGGCGCGCGATCCCGAGATGCATCAGACCAAGAAAGGCAACCAGTGGCACTTCGGCATGAAAGCCCATATCGGCGCCGACCTGTTCAGCGGCGCGGTGCACAGCGTTCATTGCACTGCGGCCAATGTCGCCGATGTCAGTGCCACCGACAAGCTCCTCCATGGCCAAGAGACCACCGTCTTTGCCGACGCCGGCTACATCGGTGGTGACAAGCGCGATGAACTGAACAAGCGCAAGATCCGCTGGCAGATCGCCGCCAAGTGCGGACGCGTCAAAGCCCTCGAAGACGGCCCGATCAAAGAGCAGATCAAAGCCATCGAGCAGCAGAAGGCATCCTTGCGCGCCCGCGTCGAGCATCCCTTTCATGTCATCAAGAACCTCTTTGGCCATCGCAAGGTGCGCTATCGTCGGACACAATTAGTGCTGTATTAGCGATTCATACGCGGCGAGGCGAATAGATCAGCGCTTCCTTCATGGATCTCGGGCTGCAGGAGCGGCTCAAATTATAGACATCATTTGATCTAGTGCGTGCCCATACCATTACCCATATCTCCCCGCCCCAGCGTCGTCCGGGGCTGGACACAGCTCCCGAGTTCTGCTGAGATGCCCTTTCATCTTCAGCAAGGGGACGGGAGACCATGGACCAAGCGATTCCAAGCCGTTTATGTGGGCGCCCTTTCAACGAGACCGACTTAGCGCGCATTCGCCAGGAGATCGCGCTGGCGCAGCCGCCGCTGCGCGCGGAGATCGCTCGGCGGGTGTGCCGCGCGCTGGAGTGGACCGATATCCAAGGCCGCCCCAAGCTCATGAGTGCCCGGGTGGGACTGCTGCGGTTGCATCGTGCCGGGCTCATTGTGCTGCCGCCACCGACCTGCGGCAATGGCAATGGGCGGCGCTTCGTCCCGCGCCCCGAGTCCCGGCCCGAACCGATCCCAGTGTCCGTCCCGCTGCGCGCGCTCAGCGGCTTGCGCCTGGCGCGCGTTGATGATCGAAGGGCCTCGCAATTATGGAACGGCCTGATCGAGCGCTACCACTACCTCGGCTACAGTCCCCTGCCTGGTGCGCAGCTGCGCTACCTGATCCAGTGGGATGGCGGTCTGCTCGGCGCCATCGGCTTTGGCGCGGCGGCCTGGAAAGTCGCTGCCCGCGACCGCTGGATTGGCTGGACGCCCGCGCAGCGCCAAGCACACCTGGGACGGGTGCTCAACAACGCCCGCTTCCTCATCCTGCCCTGGGTGCAGGTCAAACACCTCGCCTCCAAGGTGCTGTCCTTGGCCGCGCGGCAAGTCAGTGTCGACTTTCCCGCCCGCTATGGCGAGCGTCTGGTGCTGCTGGAGACCTTTGTCGAGACCCCACGCTTTGCCGGGACCTGTTACCGTGCCGCCAACTGGCACGACTTGGGCGAAACCACCGGGCGCGGCAAGTGCGACCGCACCCATCGGGCCGCGCTGCCGCGCAAGGCGATCTATGTCTACCCGCTGGCGGCGGACTTCCGCGCCGCCCTGGGGGTGGTGGCATGATCGCGCTGGCCTCTGAACTGCAGGACATCTCTCTGGGCGACAAGCGCCTGAATCATCGCGCCCAACAGGTGCTTGAAACCCTCGGCGCCAAGCCGACACAAAGTATTCCCGGGGCTTGCAACGGTTGGTATGAGACCCGGGCCGCCTATCGCTTTTTCGATCATCCCACGGTCACCGCCGAGCAGATCCTCGCACCCCATTTTGCTTGTACCGAAGAACGTCTGCGCGAGCATCCGCGGGTGCTGTGTATCCAAGATACCAGCGAGCTGGACTATACAACCAAAAAAGGCATTGTCGGTCTTGGGCCACTGAACTTTGAGAGCCGCTATGGGATGTACATCCATCCCACCTTGGCGGTCACGCCCGAGCGCCTCGCGCTGGGGCTGCTGGATTTGCACACTTTTGTGCGCGAGCCCGGTAGCCTGGGCCAGGACAAAGACTCGCGCCGCCCACTGGAGGAGAAAGAAAGCGTGCGCTGGGTCGATGGCTACGCGCGCGTCAATGCGCTGGCCGAGGAACTGAGCGACACGCGCTTGACCTATGTTGCCGATCGCGAGGGCGACATCTACGACCTGTTTGTTGAAGCGCCCATCCCCGAGAACAGCGCCGATTGGCTGGTACGGGTGCAGCATCGCGACCGCTGCTTGGCCGATGGCAGAAAGCTCAATGAGGCCCTGGACGCCGCCCCGGTGCTCACCGAGATCACCTTCGAGCGTCCCGCCACCAAGGGGGCCAAAGCACGCCAGGTCACGCAGGAGATCAAGGTGGTGCGCGTGACCCTGAAGGCACCCTGGCGCCCGGATCGCACCTTGCCCGATGTCACGGTCACGGCTTTGCTGGCCACCGAGGTCAATCCGCCCGCCGGCGAGGAGCCACTCAACTGGCTGTTGCTGACCAATCTGGCGGTGCAGAGCGCCCAAGAGGCCATCGAGACGCTCTCCTGGTATCTTTGCAGGTGGCAAGTGGAAATTTTTTTCCGGATCTTAAAAAGTGGCTGCCGCATCGAGGAGCTGCAGCTCGAGACGCGCGAGCGCCTGGAGCCGGCGCTCGCTTTGTACATGATCATCGCGTGGCGGGTGCTGTACCTGACCATGCTCGGGCGCGAGTGCCCGGAGTTGCCTTGCGATGCGGTCTTTGCCGAGGAGGAATGGAAGGCGGTCTATCTGGTCACCCAGAAACAAGCGCCACCCGAGCAGCCGCCCTCGCTCGATACCATGGTGCGCATGGTCGCCTCCCTGGGCGGCTTTCTCAACCGCAAATCCGATGGGTTCCCGGGACCGAAGACGCTCTGGATTGGGTTGCAGCGCATCCCCGATTTTGTCATGGCGCTGGAGGCTTACCGCAGCGTCAGGGATAGTTATGGGTAATGGTATGAGTGCGTGCCTGCCTGAAACCTAAGCGTTGCTCTAAGCCTTGTAAACAGGCTATCAACCTTATACTCAATTACCTGTCGTGTCTCTTACCATGTTTCAGTCTCAATTGCCGCTCGAACTCAAAACCGCGCTGATGCTCAAAGACGAGGGCCGGTATCAAGATGCCGAACAAGGCTGCCGCCAATTCCTCACACGTGAGCCCGATCATGCAGAAGCTCGCTACATCCTTGGCTCCCTGTTGCTGGAACAACTGCGCAGTAAAGAAGCCCTAGCAGAGTTCCAACAGGCAGTCAGCCAAGCACGCGCCAACGGCGACTACTGGCTCGGTTTGACTCAAGCCTTGCTTGATCTCGACCGCCCGCGCGAGGCCTTCCAGACCATCGACGACCTCATCGGCAAAGGCCTCGACTGGCCAGCCGCTCTCGAAGTGCGTGAGCGCGCTCGAGAAGCCGTCAACCGTGCCCCCAGCGGCCAGAGCCAGGCTGACAGCCGAGAGACCACCAAGGTCTATGCCGAGCCCGAATCCGAGTCGTCCTGGACACTCCTGCTGCGTGGTGATCTCAGTTTTTGCGTACCATCGGACATCAAGGATCCGGTCACTTATCTGCTGCTCGAACAAGAAGACTGGCACGACCCGGCGTTCAGCCTGCTCGAAAGCCTCGTTCAACCCGGGCTGAGGGTCACTGATATTAGCGGCGAATACGGCCTGTTCGGCCTGCTCCTAGCCCGAACACTCGAACCCGACGGCCACGTCCGTATCCAACTTCCCGACGAAACCGCCCGGAATCTCGCGCAAGCCAGCGCCGGGCGCAATGCCATCACCTGTTCGCTGGAACTGCAAGTCGGCCCCTTCACCGCTGCCAGCCAGGTTACAGGCTGTGACCTGCTGATACTTAGTGCTAGCGCCCTGTCGATTGAAACCCTCCTCAGCGAAGGCGGCGCCCTAGCCGAGAAAAGCCCCCTCCTCATCCTACACCGGCTTAACGAACAGCCCGAGCCGAGAGCTTGGCATGCTGCCCTTGAACAGATTGGCCTCAACGTCTATCGCCATCTGCCTGGCCTGAATGTCTTGGTGGAAGATAATCGAATCGACGCGCCCGCACTTGACGCAAACACTCTATTTGCATTTACCAGCAAAGAAGCCGAGCAACTGCGTGCCTGTGGACTCCTCGCCGACTGGCCCACAGGGCAAGAGCCATCAACCAAAAGCGCAAAAACCTGGCAACAAGCCTTTTATGCCTTTCCGTTCGTGGCGAGCCAGTTCGGCGAGCGCATGTTGATTGAGGGTTGGAAAGATACAGACCGCGGGGCTGATCCGCACTGGCCGGCCTACGAACATGCCTTGAACGCCTACCTCAGCGCCCAGGCGACTGAGGCCCATCCCACCGAACGACTTGCTTGGCTGCTAAAGTCACGCGACCAGCTTGGAGATTTGCTTCAAATTGGTGAT
The DNA here is from genome assembly GCF_033954455.1 of Thiorhodovibrio litoralis. Taxonomy (NCBI): domain Bacteria; kingdom Pseudomonadati; phylum Pseudomonadota; class Gammaproteobacteria; order Chromatiales; family Chromatiaceae; genus Thiorhodovibrio; species Thiorhodovibrio litoralis. Next base: position 1,478,031 of record NZ_CP121473.1, read on the forward strand.
AGCCAGTTGTCCACCCTGATGCTGCGCATCCGTGTCCTTTCTGGCTGCGGCGAGCACAAGGCGGCCCTGAAACTCGCACAAACCCTTTTGCGGCGCCTCGAGAAGGGCTTCGAAGTCGTGCTTGACCGTCCCTTCCTACCCGTTCATTCCCGTTATGATTACCTCGCGCCGACGCAAGACATTCCGACCTGGCTGCTAGCCGGTATTCTTGAAGCGCTAGAGCGTCTGCGTGGCTCCAGTGCTTGGTTTCCAGTGTCAGAGCCGCCGCGGCAGTTCGACCAGATGCTCGACGCACACCCCCAGATGCAGCGACGCCATTACCTTTATCGGTATCGGCGCTCAGGCAAATTCTGTGTTCCACACCAGTGTCGCTTGAGAACCGAAGCAAGCGCCGAGCATCTCAATGCCGATTGGTGGTCGAAATGGCCGATTCAAGAGCGTCCTGACTGGGTTGAGGTCGACAAAGTCCTCGAGGGCGCTGACGAAACAGATTACGTCGCCGAGGCAGCTGAGTGTTCGGATGCGACAGAAAGGGAGGCTCTGCTACGCAAGGCCATTGGGCTTAATCGCAACAATATTGCGGCCTACCTCGCCTTAGCTGACTTGATGCTGGCAAAGGGTGACCAGCGCGAAGCGCTTTTTGCATTAAAAGAAGCAGAACGCCTTGGGGAGCTGCCGTCAAGCGCAAAAGCCGCGCTTGAGCAACTGCCGACAGACTTCCGTGAGTACCAGATCTACCTCGAACGTACTGGGCAAAAGCCAGTGCCGAAAACAGAGAAGCCCCTGCGAATTTTGGTGGTCACCAACCTGCTGCCACCGCAGGAGATGGGCGGGTTTGGCCGCACCATGTGGGAATTCTGCCAAGCGTTGATTAGTCGCGGTCACACTCTGCGCATCCTCACCGCCGAAATGCCGCACCTTTATCGCGATCCCGGCGCTGACATGACGGAAGTCGAGCAGCACGCCAAACGCACCCTGCGCCTCTATGGAGACTGGCGCGACGGTCGCACCGTCAGTGAGCCAGACCCCGAGCGCCGTCAGGTCATCGCCAACGCTAACACCCGCGCCATCCTCGCCGAGGCCGAGCACTTCAAACCCAACGCCTGCCTGGCCGGAAACCTGGACTTTCTCGACTTCCGCTTCCTGCACGAACTGCTCAAGCGCAACATTCCGGTTGTCCACCGACTTGGCAACGCTGCCACAGGTTATCCCATCCAGGCCACCCCGCAGTCGCCCCTGTTCTGCCTCGCTGGCGCCAGCGATTGGCTGCTGCGCGAACTGGCCGCGCAAGGCTACCGCTTCCCCAATACTGCCGTGCTCCCGCCGGGCTCCGAGCTGCACGCCTGCTACCGCGCCTTTCCGGCTCGCTTCGATGTCTTGCGCCTGTGCTTCGTCGGGCTCGTCATGCCCTACAAAGGCCCGCAAATTCTCATGCAAGCTCTGGCCGAGCTGCATCGGCACGGCATCCCCTTCACTTGCGAGTTTGCAGGTGACACCACCGCCCCGGAGTTCGTCGAGCAGCTAAAAAGCTTTGCCGGCAATTGGGGATTCACCGACCGCGTTGTCTTCAGCGGATACCTCGATCGAACCCGCCTGCCCCAGCTTTATGCGCGCTCAAACGTGCTGGTGTTTCCAAGCCAGTTTGCTGAGCCATTCGGCAAGAGCCAGATCGAAGCCATGGCAGCCGGGTTGGTGGTTGTCAGTAGTGGCACGGGCGGCGCCGGTGAGATTGTCCAGCATGAGCGCAATGGATTGTTGTTCGATAAGGCCGATGCGGGCCAGCTTGCTGAGCAGCTTATCCAGCTTGCGACTGAGCCTGGGATGGAGCGGGCCAATCAGCTGGCGCGACAGGGGTAGGGACGATGTATGGCGGTTTACCACCGTGAACTCTGCGAAAACGATTGAAAGGATGTTCTTCGATGCAGGTGATCGAATCAAACTACGGCCGCAAAAATTTTCTGAGCCAGTCGCTAATAGTGCAATAACGTTACTCGACGTGCGGGAAGTCTCGACTAAATCCTCGATACCAACCGCCGAGGTTATTGTTTTGATGCCAACAATAGATGTTGAGCAAGCAAAGAAAACTTCTAGGATACTCATGCAACGCGCCGGAATGCCCTGCCAAATTATTCTCCTGTTTGATAGTATCCGACAGGGATTCATTAAGACTATCAACGAAATCTATCGCAGAACGAACAGCAATTATGTGGTTTATCTCGCTGAAGACGCCTTTCCAAGTCGTAACTGGCTGAAATGCGCATATCAGTCGCTTGAAGAGAGTGGAAAAGGTCTGCTTGCATTTAATGATGGGAAATGGTTTGGAGCTACCGCCTCTTTTGGCATGGTGCGCCGTTGTTGGATAGCCGGTATCTACAAGAAATCCCTATTTTTTTCTGGCTACACATCCCATGCCGGCGATACTGAAATCAGTGTAATTGCTCGCGCAACCGGTCATCTTGTGTATAATCCAAACTGTACCTTAATCGAAGTGGACTATGAAAAAGATAACATTGGACTAGCCAATCCCGAAGACGAATTGTGCTTTATAATGCGCTATTTGAATAATTTCGACGGGCTCGCTCCAGCGGTTGAACTAGCAAGGTACGCAGAACAGTATGGAGTGACCAGTTCTTATGTCAGTCAAGCCTCGGAGAACCTGAATAAAAAGGATGCATCGAGCCTAAGTCGAGAGAGCATTGGGAAAAGATATACAGGTAACGAAGCGGAGGTGGTCTTAGTTAATGGGTTCGTTCATAAAACTTTTAAACAGGCTTATTTTGATTTTAATAAGCAATTTAGTCGTCGAGGTGAACCTTATTGGCTGCAAAGATGCTGCTCCAAATTTTTTCCAAAATTGATCAGCTTTGATGAAAGCGGTGAAATAATGGATTACTGCGGTGAACCGCTTGGTCAGTTTGATCCGACTTTGCCCGGCAGAAGAACATTTGAGCCCGAGGGTGTTAATCTGCTTGCCTTCGTTCAGTGGTTACGAGATTTAGAGGCTGAACTGAATCGTTTGCAGGTCAAACATCGTGACATTAACCCGTCGAATATATTATTTCAAAGAGAAACTGGCGAGTTCACTCTTATTGATCTCTCGTGGATGATTGGCGTAAATGAAAAAGATAATCGGCCGGATACATTAAATCCATTTGCGGCAAATGATAGCGAAGCCATAACGATATTGTCGCGTTTGGCTATTCAGGGCTTAATATCGAAAATTGGAAGAAACGGATACCGTGATGGAAGCAGCACGCGAGAAGGATGGGTTTACCATCCAATTGCCTTTGAGGGGTATCATGCTAATGTGCACAAATCAGCTGCGCATGATGAGCTAAAGGAAGTGCTGGAATACTGCAATATTTCAGACTTGTCAGGACTTCGTGTTTTAGATGTCGGTAGTTCAGTTGGCTTTTTCTCTTTTAATCTAGCAAAGCGCGGCTGCAAGGTAGTAGGAGTGGAGGCGGATCCAAACGCTTGGGCTGTTGCAGAGGCCCTCAAGATTGCGCATCGTGCTGAAAATGTTTTTTTCCTTAATGAAAATTTCGATGAGCATGTATTAGAAAAGCTTAGTGGTGAAAATTTTGATCTCGCATTGATGCTGAATGTGCATATGTGGATTTATAAGCAACTCGGTCGAGAGCGAACTGTCAATGTGCTCCGGCAACTTGCGTCCAAGGTGGAAGCGATGATTTTCCAGACTGCCCATTTGGAAAGCGGTGGAATGTATAGAGTTTCGGAATTACAGAATTCGCGAGATATCAGTCAGTATCTTAAATCGTGCGGTTTTAAAAACGTAAAACATCTACGTGATACCACGGCACACGGTGGACGGCGATCACTTTTTCTCTGTCGCACCTAAGCATGCTGCCGCTTGGTTAACCTGATTTAGCGTGTTAAGTCAACCCCTTTAAGCGACGGCTCGTGCTGATGCCGGTTAGACTCCGCCCCAAGCCTCCCTCTGTCGCGGCGAATCGGCTAGACTCGCCCCTTTGAACGCCAAGCCCCAGATGACGAACATCGGCAGGCGGAGGGGAGAGCCCGATGAGCCTTTGTAGCTTGGCCAAGGCGAAAGTAAACGGTTTAATTCCATCCTTTCAGGAAGCGGCCGCCGCGATGCGTGACAAAGGCACTAATTTCAGTCAGGAGTTAATTAAGCGTATGGTACACCGGCTCGGCGAAACTAGCGAGGCACTCCAATGATCTCGCGCCACTGCCACCCATAGCCTCGGCCTTGGAAAAGGACTACCGGTCAAACAAGTTGCCTGATATCCTCGGCTCCGACCCAGAAAAAGGCCACAATTCTTTCAGTCAAATGACTTCATGAACGCGCTCGAAGCGCAAGGCATCAATCAGGGTAAAACGCGCATTACCTTGCGGGCGCTTTTCCATCACAGTGACCAACCGGAACTCCGCGTGGCAGCCGACAGTTATGTCGCCAAATGGCCTAACTGCCCAACTGGCTGGACCATCCTCGCCAAAGCCTGCGAGCGCGACTGGTAGGCCGGTGCTTTGGCCGCGCGAAATCCGCGCGCGGAAGCCGGAGTTGGTCTGGCATTGGTCCTACCTCTGGCTCCTGCGCAAGCGGGAACGCCGGCTTGTGGAGGCCGAACAAGCCCTGCGCGAAGCCCTGAACCGCGCGCCCCCGAGGAGCTAGCCTTTAAACATGCTAACCATTGCCCGGCACATCACGAACGCGTGGTTCAACCGACGGTGATATTGTCGATTGCATGCGAAGGCCAGTGCGGAACCTGGGGCAGTGATGAGCAGACTCTGCTGTGGGCATGCTCGCTGAAAACCCTTTGTCCTCCTGTCAGTGACGGGGCGCGCCGACCGTCTCGGTCGACCGCCCCGCTGACAACCTCTCCTTCCCGTTAGTCGAGGAAACAATCACCTCGTCCTTTACTGTAGCAGCGCCAGCGCGCTCTGCGGCGCGGCATTCGCCTGCGACAGCACCGAGATACCAGCCTGCTGCAGGATCTGCACCCGCGTCAGCTCTGCGGTCTCGGCCGCGAAGTCGGCGTCACGGATGCGCGAACGAGCGGCTGACATGTTCTCAGAGCTCACACTCAGATTGCTGATGGCCTGGTCGAACCGCGTCTGCACCGCCCCCATCTCAGCCCGCATGCTGTTGATTTGATTCAGCGCCCCGTCGACGATGCCGATGGCTTGGGTCGCGGTCTCGCGGGTAAGTATATTCAAGTCGGTCAGGTCTTTGGCAGCGGCGGTCGTCGTGGCGCCTTCAAGGGTAGTCGCGGTTACCTTATTGTCGCTGTCAGTGATGGCGCCACCCGTCACCGTCCAACCAGTGGCAGCTTTGTTGGCAGTAACGGCAATTGTCGAGTTGCCGGCGTTATCAACCCGCACGAAGGCCCGATACCCGGCATCGGCAACGGCTTTATCCCCGCCATCGATTGCCGTTTGAATCGCCTTGTTCAGATCTGAGACAGCTGCCTCAAGCGACTCCGAACCGCCTGTAGTCGCAATTGCGGTGCTGTCTGCGGTGGTAAGCGTGATCGCGCCGATGGTCGCGCCCGTCGATGCGAGCGCCTCGACGTCGGCTTGTGAAATATAAGCGCCCACTTGATCCGTACTGCCAAGTTGCGATGTACGTGAGTCGACGCCCGAGACGGCGATCATTTGCCCCTGGTTGGAGCCGACCTGGAAGAACGCATTGCTCGTCGTACCGTCAAGAATCGATCTCCCGTTGAACTCCGTATTCAGCGCAACCCGACTGACTTCAGAGATCAGTGCCTTGACCTCGTTGTTCAATGCGTTCCTGTCGCCTGCGGAGTTGCTACCATTGGTTGATTGAACAGCAAGCTCGCGGATGCGCTGGAGATTGGAGCCGACGGTACTGAGAGCGGCTTCCGCCGTTTGCGAGAAAGAAATTCCGTCGTTGGCATTGCGCACGGCCTGATTTAAGCCCTTGATCTGGGCGGTGAAGCGCTCCGAGATGGCCAGGCCGGCCGCGTCGTCCTTGGCGCTGTTGATCCGCAGACCAGTTGACAAGCGTTCCAAGGTGTTGCCCAGCATTTTTTGCGAGTTAGACAGATTGCGCTGTGCATTTATCGATTGTACGTTGGTGTTGATAACTTGTGCCACGGTTCGTCTCCTGATTATCCTGATTGGTCCTTAGTTGGACCTTTTAAGCAACCACGTCGGTCTTGAAGGTGCTGTTCGAGCGGCCCTCTCCCGCGCTCTTGAAGAGGCTAACGGCTCGCGGCACATTTCCTTTAGCGACGCCCGAACGGTCATCGCAAGAGGCGTTCTGCGGCAAGACGGCCAGCTTGTTAGCCAGCTCGCCCCGGCTGCCCCGGTCGGACTTGCTCGATGGTTTGAGAGAACCCTTGGGTGATCCGTTAGGCCACCAACGCCGCAAGGACGCGCAAGCGGAACCCACCCCAGTTTGGATGATGGAAACCCGAGAAAAAGCCTTCAAGTTCGGTCTCGGTGGTACTCCGTCGGGTGCAAATCTGCAACCCTGAATATCATTTGAGAAAAATTCCGCGATGGCGCTAACGCAACAGCTTTGAGCCCGGTCCCATGGATTATTAACCAAAGTTAACTGAGATTGCTATCGGCGGCGTTGGAGTTAACCGAAAAAACATCTTCTAGTTCTTTTAGGTAGGCCGCATAGCGCTCCCATTTTCTGATCGAATCTGCATAGATCGGCTTGGTTACTTGGTGCATGCTCGCGGTTCGAACCCTTCTTGTGTGCTTGTGCGGAAGAAGGCAGGCTGAATCAAAAGGTAGATTGCACGCCTCCAACAATGAACGAATTACAACTTCTGGTGAGGTAACTAAGTTCTCGTATTTGACAGAATGGATTGAAATTGGAAGTGTTTCCGACCAGTATTTCATGATCTGCTCGTATTGTTGGTAATGCTCGCCAAGGGTTTTTAGATCGTCGGCATAGGCATGGCCTTTCTCGAACGGCTGGGTGAATATTGACCAGCATGTTGCCATCGGATGACGCTCACAGTGGATGACGGTAGCATCGGGGAAGAGTAAGGTGCTTAGCCAGAGGTGGGCAAAGTTATGCGGCATTTTGTCAACAATATGTGCGGCACTTGAGTTTTTTTGTTCTATCTGCCGGAGGTAATTTGCTGCCATTTTTTTAAAGTCGCATCGACGATAACGACTTAGCACAAAGGTTCCGGTTTTGTCTCGTTTGATCAATTCTGTCGCCTTGTCGCCAAGCCAGGTCAATTCACCAGCGCCGTGCACTAATGGATGGCATGAAAGAACTTGTTCGACCAGTGACGTGCCTGAACGAGGCATGCCGACGACGAAAATTGGACGGGTGCTTGGATCTCCCCAATCTTTGCGCTTAGTGAAAAATTTTGGCGTAATGTGTGCTTTAAGCCATTCGATATTTGTGTGTTCTGGGTCCCAGTTGTGACCTAAGGATTTTCGCCGCAGTCGATGTCCGAGTGAAAAATGCTCAAATGCCTTATGGTATGATTTCGATATATCATAGAGTTTTGCTAGCGCAAAGCAGACGATTGTTTTGTGGTCTGGGTCGTATATTTGTTCCTCCAGTCCTTGATGGAGGCTCTCTATTTCTTGTTTAATCGCCTTGTCGTCATGTAATGCTCCATCATGGACGTAATAGTGGGCTAGCGCTATCACATCATCGGGAGCTAAATCCAATGCGCGCTGGAAACTTTTTAAAGCCTCTTTAGAATCACCAAGAGAAACGAGAAAAATTCCCCGTCCACGATGGGCTTTGCTGCAATTGGGGGAGTGATGGATAAGTCGGTCCATTTCCGCAACGGCTTCTTCTGTTTGTCCGGAATTGTGTAGGCACTGGGCGTGGGCAATTCTCAGGTCGGGTTTTTCAGGTTGGAAAAACATCGCAGAGCGGAAATCCTCGGCCGCTTTGTTCCATGCCTTCTGCTTCATTAAACCCCAGCCACGATTCGCATAGGCTTCAGCATAAGCTGGCGCCAGCCTAATGGCGTCACTGAACGACGCAATTGCTTCAGTCAGTCTATTGGCTTTTTTCAATGCGACGCCCAGCGTATTGAAAATAGTTGGTGAGTTTGGGGTAATGGATAAGGCTTTGTGGCAGCGTGAGATTGCTTCGGTGTGACGCTGTAATTTTATCAAGGTTTGCGCATAGCCATGATATGCCTCTGCTGTATTGGGAGCTTTCAGTATTAGGTTCTCGTAGTGGGGTAACGCTTCGGTGTGTCGATCGAGTGCGGAGAGGGTATCAGCAAATTGGAGTAATGTTTTGGGGTTATCCGGTTCAATTGAAATCGCGTTCCGGTAAGCTTGGCAAGCTTCCTCGTGGCGTCCTGAATGTACAAGCAGGGTGCCATAAGCGGAAAAAAAATCTGCGACCGTTGGTTTTTTTTTGATGGCATTTTGGAAAAGTGTTTCAGCTTCATTGAGTTTATTTTGCTGAAACGCTATCGTGCCAAGCAGATACTCGATTGTGGCATGCTGCGCCGTGGGTAATTGCTTTAGTGCTTCTCGGTAATGCGCCTTCGCCTGTATCAGTTGTCCGGCCTCATGGAGGTTAAAGGCTTTCTCGATGATTGATGTCATGACTTTACCTATATGTCTGCGAAGCCGTCCCGGCCAAGCAGGGAGAATACCTTGTCCTGTGGCTATCCCCGTCCACCGCCTTGTGCGAAAATCCGCTTGATGGGAGTCGGGTCAGGACGTTAAATATTGCTAACGGAGTCCGCGAGCAACTGAGCGATTTGGCTGAATTCGGAGTCCCCTCTATCACCGCAGTGCCGCGCAGTGAGTCGCATGTACTGTCTCCATGGTCATCCCGAAGGAGGCGCAACGCTGATGCCCCGAGCCGTCGCATCTCGACCAAGAGCATCAACCGCTGCCGGCATGGAGGCCGCTTGCGCGTCCTTGCGCCGTTGGTGGCCTAACGGATCTCCCAAGGGTTCTCTCAAACCATCGAGCAAGTCCGACCGGGGCAGCCGGGGCGAGCTGGCTAACAAGCTGGCCGTCTTGCCGCAGAACGCCTCTTGCGATGACCGTTCGGGCGTCGCTAAAGGAAATGTGCCGCGAGCCGTTAGCCTCTTCAAGAGCGCGGGAGAGGGCCGCTCGAACAGCACCTTCAAGACCGACGTGGTTGCTTAAAAGGTCCAACTAAGGACCAATCAGGATAATCAGGAGACGAACCGTGGCACAAGTTATCAACACCAACGTACAATCGATAAATGCACAGCGCAATCTGTCTAACTCGCAAAAAATGCTGGGCAACACCTTGGAGCGCTTGTCAACTGGTCTGCGGATCAACAGCGCCAAGGACGACGCGGCCGGCCTGGCCATCTCGGAGCGCTTCACCGCCCAGATCAAGGGCTTAAATCAGGCCGTGCGCAATGCCAACGACGGAATTTCTTTCTCGCAAACGGCGGAAGCCGCTCTCAGTACCGTCGGCTCCAATCTCCAGCGCATCCGCGAGCTTGCTGTTCAATCAACCAATGGTAGCAACTCCGCAGGCGACAGGAACGCATTGAACAACGAGGTCAAGGCACTGATCTCTGAAGTCAGTCGGGTTGCGCTGAATACGGAGTTCAACGGGAGATCGATTCTTGACGGTACGACGAGCAATGCGTTCTTCCAGGTCGGCTCCAACCAGGGGCAAATGATCGCCGTCTCGGGCGTCGACTCACGTACATCGCAACTTGGCAGTACGGATCAAGTGGGCGCTTATATTTCACAAGCCGACGTCGAGGCGCTCGCATCGACGGGCGCGACCATCGGCGCGATCACGCTTACCACCGCAGACAGCACCGCAATTGCGACTACAGGCGGTTCGGAGTCGCTTGAGGCAGCTGTCTCAGATCTGAACAAGGCGATTCAAACGGCAATCGATGGCGGGGATAAAGCCGTTGCCGATGCCGGGTATCGGGCCTTCGTGCGGGTTGATAACGCCGGCAACTCGACAATTGCCGTTACTGCCAACAAAGCTGCCACTGGTTGGAAGGTGGAGGGTGGCGCCATCACTGACACCGACAATAAGGTAACCGCGACTACCCTTGAAGGCGCCACGACGGCCGCCGCTGCCAAAGACCTGACCGACTTGGATATTCTTACCCGCGAGACCGCGACCCAAGCCATCGGCATCGTCGACGGGGCGCTGAATCAAATCAACAGCATGCGGGCTGAGATGGGGGCGGTGCAGACGCGGTTCGACCAGGCCATCAGCAATCTGAGTGTGAGCTCTGAGAACATGTCAGCCGCTCGTTCGCGCATCCGTGACGCCGACTTCGCGGCCGAGACCGCAGAGCTGACGCGGGTGCAGATCCTGCAGCAGGCTGGTATCTCGGTGCTGTCGCAGGCGAATGCCGCGCCGCAGAGCGCGTTGTCGCTGCTGCAGTAAAGGATGGGGCTACACTATAGGGAAGGAGAGGCTGTCAGCGGGGCGGTCGACCAAGGCGGTCGGCGCGCCCCGTCACTGACAGGAGGACAGAGGCCATGAACGATACTGCACTCTCAATTTCAACCAAGGCATTGCAGCCGACCTATGGAAAAGGTCAGGCGGTGAGTGGACGCGGTGCCTGGGAACGGTCGCCGTCGCCCGATGGGGCAGCGCCACCTCCGCAGACATTGGGCCGTGAGGCGACAAACGCGGTTGTCAATGACCGGCAGGCGTATGGGTTAGATGAAACCCAGGCCGTGAATCCGAGCCAGCGTGCCGAAATAGCCGCAAACGAAACAGCGAAGCAACAGTCGCCGCGCGCATTGCCGGGTGAAGGCGAGTTGGAAAAAGCCGTGGAATCGATCAACGATTTCTTGCAATCAAACAAGCGCTCGCTTGAGTTTTCGGTTGATGAAACGAGCGGTCGCACTGTGATAAAAGTCTGGGATGCCGAAAACGAGAAGGTCATCCGCCAGATTCCGCCAGAAACCGCCTTGGAGCTTATGGAAAAGCTGCGCGATGGCGACGGATTCGCAGCGACTGGGGTGGCAGAGAAGGCCTGACGGTCAAGGTATAACGGGAAGTCCAGTAGGGAAAGGCCGGCAAGGACTGAACGTCAGAACGGACGGCTGGGACGCACACAACCTGGGAGGAGACAATGGCCATTAGCTCACTTGGTGTCGGGTCCGGACTGGATCTCTCAGCCTTGCTGAAAAATCTTGTGTCGGCCGAACGCGTGCCGACCGAGAATCGGCTGAACAATCAGGAGGCCACACTTCAGGCGAAGATCTCCGCCTATGGCAGCCTGCGAGGAGCGCTCAGCACCATTGAGTCGCCGCTCAAGCGTCTGAGCGAGTTCGAGTCCAAGATGAGCGTGACCAACTCCGACAAAGATGCGCTGAGCGTCCAGGCGGATGCGGATGCACCAGCGGGCAAGTTCACGATTGAAGTTGACCATATTGCCACGGCGCAGTCGCTCGCAACGGATACGACCGCTGCTGAGACGTATTTTGCTGTTCGTGAGGATGCCGAGACCAGTGGTGCCAATACTGAGGTCGTAGCTGCCGGCACCTCCGCGAGCTTTTCAGTGCAGATTGGATCGAATGACGCCACTGTTATCGATCTGGAAGGCGGTGATGATGGCTTGACGCTTGCTGATCTGCGTGACGCGATCAACGATGCGGATGCCGGTGTCACGGCGTCCATCATCAATGACGGCAGTGGGGCGCGACTGGTGATGACAGCCGACGAAACCGGGGCCGCGAACACTATTCAAACAACGGCAAATGGTTTCGACGGTGCCGCGAGCGGTGGCATGAATGATGCCCTGTCCTTGGACGGGTCCGACACGGAAGGTAACGGACAAATTACGCAAGCAGCCAGTGATGCCTTGGCGACTATCAACGGCATCACCATTAACAGCGCTAGCAATACCCTTGACGGAGCCGTTGATGGGCTGAGCATTACCCTTCTTGGGGCAACCGACAGTGCCGCGAGCGTGCAGGTTGCCGAGGATCGGAGTGCTATGAGGTCGATTCTGAACGAGTTTGTCGGTGGCTATAATGAGTTGATCAACCAGACCAACTCGTTCACAGCTTACAATGCCGAAAATAACAGCGGTGCGCTGCTGACTGGCGATTCAACAGTCCGCGCGGTGCGCAGCATGCTCGGGAACTCGATGGTGGAGTTCGGTCGCGTCGCTCAGGATTATGGTCCAACGGAAATCGACGGGGAAGAGGTGTCGGTTCGGGTCGGAGACAATCTGGGGCTTGCTAGTCTTGGAATCGTGTCCAGTAAGACCGGAACCCTAGGTTTCGACCAGACTAAGTTTAATGATGCGGTTGAAATCTATGGTATGGAGAACGTCGTTGGAGCGGTTAAGGAAATCACTGGCAAGTTCCATGCGGCGGTAACAAGCTTTAGTGACAGCACCGATGGCATGCTCGCGGCGCGCACGAAAGGTTTGCGCGCGAGTGTCGATGACATTGGTCTGCAACGCGAGGCACTCGACGAACGGATCATGTCGCTGGAGGAGCGTTTGTCGGCGCAGTTTGCTGCCATGGATAGCCTTGTTGCGCAGATGAATTCGACAAGCAACTACCTCGCGTCCCAGCTTGCTAACCTGCCTGGGTTAGGCAGCAAGTAGTAAGCTGGCTGAGCACACTGGGGAGTAGCCGGCAGGGTTGTTCGCATGTATGCTATGGGAATGAGCAAAATCACAGACCAGTATCGGCAGTCCGGCGTCCTGTCGGAGATTGCGGTTGCCGAGCCTTATCGCATTATTCAGTTGCTGTTTGAAGGTGCGCTTGAGCGCATCGCCGTCGGACGCGGCGCCATGCTGCAAGGCAATGTCGCCAAGAAGGGTGAGCAGATCGGCAAGGCCATCAATATCATCGATGGGTTGCGTGGTGTGCTGGATCACAGCAAAGGTGGTGAGCTTGCCGAGCGTCTTGATGCGTTGTATGAGTACATGTCTTATCAGCTTCTTCAAGCAAACCTGAATGACAAGCCGGAGATCCTCGACGAAGTGGCGGGTTTGCTGCGCGAGATCAAATCCGGTTGGGATGCCATCCCGGTAGAGCAGCGGCAGCCGGCTGGATAAGCTCTCTCGGAGTCCCTTGCCTGTGAACATGAGGGCATCCCAGTTTGTTGTTTTCCAACTCGTTGATTTGCTGAATGATTTTCGGAAAGCGACTCATCACGGCATGCCCAGGGATGTCAATGTTATTGATTCAGAAAACGATCAAGACACTAGCTCGGAAAAACTTGCAGATCAAAGTTTCACGACAACAGAACTTGCCGCCCTTGATGAGCGTCTGCGGCAACTGCTGTCATCTCCAGAGTTTGCGCAGGCGGTGGCTGATTCGGAAGCTCGTGACGAGCTAGCTGAAACTCTCCAGGCCATCGATCAACTTCACCGTACGCTGATAGGTGCGGTCAACGATCAGCGCCGTTCCATTGCCGAGGCGCTCCAGCAGCTGCGCCATGACCAGCACGCCGCCAATGCCTACGACCGCGTGCTCCGCTATTCCCTCTGACGCGCACCAAATCCATCAGTCAGAACTCCAGTTGGAGTGTGCTGATACATCGCAGCCTCTGAACCCACTGGCTGACCGACTTCTCGCCGCCGGTCGCTATGCCGAGGCGCTGTCCCACTATGCGCCGCTTTTGAGCACTCAGCTGGAAGATCCCATTCTGCTTGCTCGCTGTGCGATCTGTCTGCTCCAACTTGGGGAATGGCAGCGCGCAACGCTCATGTTTGATGAGGCATTGCGGCTGCATCCGAATTTGGTCGAGGCGTTGCGCGGCCGAGCAGTCCTGCATGCCTTGCAGGGTCAGCTTGAGCAAGCGTTGGAGACCTTCTTGCGTTTATACCAACTCGCGCCCGGTGAACCGAACGGGCAGCACAATATCGCGACTACCCTGAATCGGCTTGAGCGTTACGCCGAGGCAGTCGTTTGGTTTGAGCGCTCATTGGCTGTGGTCCCCGAATTTGGCCGTGCCTGGACGGGGCTCGCTGCAGCGCGCGAGGAACTTGGCGAGCGTTCAAATGCTAGTGAGGCAATTCAACGCGCCCTTGCGATCAACCCTTCGGTGCCTCTGCCGCGCCTGATACAGGCGATGCTGAGCTTGCCGAGAGTGGCCGAATCCGAAGAGCAGTCCGAAGCCACACCTGCTGCCTTTTGCCAGGCGATGGCCGCTTTGACTGAGTGGGCCGATGCCGACCCAAACCACCTGTCGGCGCTCGGTGAGCGCGTTGGCGATCGCCAGCCGTTTCTGCTTGCCTATCGGCCCGGCCAGCATCGCGATCTGCTCAGCGGCTATGGCGATCTGATAGCACGCGCTGGAAATGCCTATTGGTCAGCGCGTGGATTTCTGCCAATGGCGATTTCGCCGATACGGGCGCGGCCGCGCCTTGGTATTCTCTGTTATTTCATTCGTCGTCACTCCGTTTGGGATATCATCGTCAAAGGCTTGGTGCGCCACCTGTTACGTACTCGATTTGAGCTAATCATTTACCATACGGGCGTCGAAACGGACGAAGAGACCCGCTGGGCCGAGCGTCATGCCGAGCGTTTTGTTACCGGGCAGTTGGGGCTTGCGGAGTGGCTGCGGCTGATCCGTGAGGACGCACCTGATGTGCTCTTTTTTCCAGAGATTGGCATGGACCCGCTGAGCTGTCATCTCGGTGCCCTGCGCCTGGCGCCCTTGCAGGTCGCGAGCTGGGGTCACCCTATTACCACAGGCCTGCCCGAGATCGACATGTTTATTTCTGGCGACTTGCTCGAGCCGCCTGATGCCCAGAGCCATTATCGCGAGCGCCTAGTGCAGTTGCCCGGTACCGGCGTTTGCACTGAATGGCTGGATATTAAGCCCGCTCCGTTGCCAGTCAGCTATTTACGCCAAAGGACCCCTGGACGAGTCCGCCTGTTGTTGTGTCAACACCCATTCAAACACGACCCGGCGGACCGATCGCTGCTCGCCGAGGTGTTACGCGCCTGCAGCCCCTGTGAGCTCTATGTTCTCAAGCATAGGCGTCTGTCGCGAGCCAGCGATCTTGCGGTCGAGCTGTTGCGCCAAACGCTGGCCGAAGCTGACTTGGACCTTGAGGTCTTATTCGTCGAGCGCCCGTGGGTGGATCTCGATCAGTTTTTGAGTCTGCTTGCGAACGTTGATCTGTATCTGGACTTACCGGCCTTTAGCGGCTACACAACCGCTTGGCAGGCGCTGCACTGCGGTTTGCCCATTGTGACCCTGGAAGGTCCGACGCTGCGGCAGCGCCTGGCAGCCGGCCTGTTGCGGCAGATTGGACGGCCCGAGAGCATCGCGCGTAACTCCGAGGACGATGTTGCCATCGCCGCCCAGCTGGCTGCGGAAAGTCGAGACCCAGCCTTGCAGGCGGCACGTCGCGCAGAACTGGCTGCAGCTGCCGTCAAGGCGGATCACCAGGTGGAGACCGTCAGAGCGTTCGAGCAGACGTTGGTGGATGCGCTGGCGGAGCTTAAGAAAGGATAATTTGCTAAGGTGCCATTAGCATTGCGTTCGTTGTGCCCCTACCTTGGTCAGCTGCGACTTTAGCATGACGCAATTGCTTTGGTTAAGGTGCGAGTCAAGTGTGAAAAAACTACTGTTTTTTCGTTTTCGATGGCGTTTAAGTGCTTAGGCATCGTATCGGCATAGTCTCGGTAATCTTTGCTAGTCCACTTGTCTACTAAGTCAGAGAATTCTTTGTTTTTTGCTGTGGCTTTTGGATCAAGATTGGTGACTACTGCTAATCCACTTGGGAATGTTGGAATAGTGACAATTGAAAGGTCGGGTCTTTGTTCCTTAAGCAAAGGAATGATCTTCCATGTGTCCCCTGTCCAGAATTGTGTCTTTCTTTCGCGTGACGCTGTTATCTCCTCGAGTGGGAAAATATCATGCAAAAGGATGACAGAATTTTCGTGTGCATTCGCTTCGGCGTTGATAAAATCGCGGAGTGCTTGGTCAAAGGAGTGGTATCCGTCAATAAAACATAAATCAAATTTTTCACCGCCGAATAATTCGTTAACGTCATGCGCGTGAAAAAAATCGTCGCTTGACTGAGAAAATATTTTGGTCCATGCGGTGAGGTCTGCGTTGATTGTCGGTGCTGGATCAATACCTATGCATTTTGTCGGAGGTTGAGCTTGGCCAAGTGATTGCCCGCTTTCAACGCCGATTTCAAGATAGGTCGTGGGCTTAAGGCTGCAATGGAACCAATCCAGCCACTCATGGTATTGCATGCCTGGAAAGCGGTCCTGAGCCATTTGCAAGTGGTGCTGATAAATTGTGCGATTCTCACGCTGCATGGTCTGATTAATAGTCGTGGCGAGTTCTTGCAGTCCGCTCTCATTAATTCCAGCTGCACGCGCTGCTTCCAATTGCGATTCAGCTTGTTTTATTCGGCCGTAACGGGTCAAAATTTCAAGGTAACTCTTCCAAAAGTGGAGTTCTTGCGGGTTTGCTCTTACGGCAGCTTCAAAAAACTGCAAAGCAACCTCAGTTTGGCCGATGCCATCGGCGAGGAGGGCAAGATTGTGATTGGCCTCAGCGTGATTGGGTTTGATACGGAGTATTGCATGATAAATCCCTAGGGCTTCTTGGGTGCGTCCGGCGCGGTGATGCTTGGCAGCGTCATGGAACATTACCGATAGCTGAGTCTTGTTGGAAGAGAGGTTTGGTTGTTCCTTCATTACTAGGTCTCTGTCTGTGGGCGAAAATTCAGTTTAATATCTCAAATTTTTCAACCAGTTTAACCTGTTTGAAATATAAGATTCCAGCTTTCTATGTGAGATAGCTTCGGTTGGTCCTTGGTAACAAAGAGTCGCCGATGCTGGCGTATCCTGTGGCAAGAATCCAGCTCGTTAACACTGATTGCGGTCTTACGCTGCTCGATCATGGGGTGCTGCGGCCAGTGTGGATACCTTTCAATTTTCGGCGTCATCGCTCTGAAAAGGTGCAATCGCTTTTGTTTCTCCGTGAGCAATGCCCTGGTTTTGGTGGTCGCTTTGCGGGCTGTCTTGCTGCTTGCTCGATCCCAGTTTGCGGCTATCATTGGGTATTGGTGTTCAGCATCAAGAGTAGCGATTATCGGTAGCAGGTGTCTGTTTCCCGGTGCTATCAAGCGCTCTATGTGAAATTCATCGGTACCCATCGGGAATACGATGCCATAGACGCGCAATCCGTCGAGATGGAGATCTGACATGGACATTCGCCCGATTAGCACCGAAGAGGACTATAAGGACGCACTGGGTGAACTCTCGGCCTGTTTCAACAATGAACCGCACGCTGATACCACTGACGGCGACCGCTTCGAAATTCTCCTGACGCTTGTTGAAGCCTACGAGACCAAGCACTTTCCCGTTGATTTACCCGATCCGGTCGAAGCCATCAAGTTTCGTATGGACCAAGCCGGGCTAACGCCGAATGATCTGGTGCCCGCTTAGTTGCTGTAGCCTCGATCAAGACAATCCGCCATGCAAACACTGCTCGACCCCACCAACGACTATGTCTTCAAGCGCCTGTTTGTCGGGGCGCCCGAACTGCTGGTGGCGTTGATCAACGACCTGCGCCCCGATCTGCCCACGATCACCGCAGTCGAAATTCTTAACCCCAGCATTGAGCCCAGCGAACTCAGTGGCAAACACATCATCCTCGATGTGCTCGCTCGCGACGCCGAGGGTCACTGCTACAATGTTGAGATTCAGGTGCGCCGTTACGGGGCTTGGCAAAAACGCGGGCTTTTCTACCTCGCGCGCACCCTCGGCGGTCAGCTGCTAGCAGAGGAAGACTACCAAGAAATTCGCAGCTCGGTCGGTCTGCACCTGCTGGCTTTCGACCTCTTTACCGCCACCGAAAGCGAGCGCCAACAAGCCCTGTGGCGCTTTGAGATGCGCGATGAAACCCAGCCCCAGGTCTCGTTGGGGAACATCCTGCAAATGAACCTGATCGAACTCAACAAGGCTGATCGTCTTGGGCTCCCACCTGGGCCGTTGCGCGCCTGGATCACCTTTTTCAAGCACTGGCAGGAGGAACTCACCATGGCCGCCGTGGCTCACGAACCCGTCCAACAAGCCATGAACCGCATCCGCGTGCTCAGCGCCGATGAAGAAGCCCGCCGTCTCGCGTTCGTGCGCGAACGCGCGCTGCATGATGAAGTCTCTTTCCTGAATGAGGCAAAGCGTGAGGGCCATCGTGAAGGCTATCACGCCGGCATGGGCACCATGCTCAGGAAGCAAGTTGCCCTGAAGTTTGGCGCCTTACCCAACTGGGTGGACAAGCAGCTCGCATCAGCGACAGATTCACAGCTGGAAGATTGGGTGGCGGGTGTATTGACGGCAGATTCGCTGGAAGATGTGTTTCACCAATAGGCCGAGGTCGAATCGCTGGCGCGTCTGGAGCCGGGCAAAAGGCGCTGGAGCTGCTCGTGTTGCGGAGCTTTTCGATGCTTTGACGCCCCTTGAACGGAATCAGCAACCTGAAGGGGTG
Organism: Thiorhodovibrio litoralis; assembly: GCF_033954455.1. NCBI lineage: Bacteria > Pseudomonadati > Pseudomonadota > Gammaproteobacteria > Chromatiales > Chromatiaceae > Thiorhodovibrio > Thiorhodovibrio litoralis. Next base: position 1,496,440 of record NZ_CP121473.1, read on the forward strand.
TTCCGGAAAATTCTCAAGAATCGCCGCTTAGTGGTCAATGTCAAGGGTAACGATTACCGGCTGGTGGTGTCTGTTGCCTACTGCTATCAAGCGGTCTATGTGAAATTCATCGGTAGCCATCGGGAATACGATGCCGTAGCTGGTTGACTGATATGGTTTGGTGGCCGTTGCAAACTTTCAGGGAATAGCCATGACGCGTCTATCGCTGCCCATTGGTATCCAGACCTTTGCCGAGATTCGCGAAGGAGGGTATTACTATGTCGACAAAACGGGCTTTGCGTTGCGGCTGTTCTCCGAAGGGAAATACTATTTTCTCTCTCGACCGCGCCGTTTTGGAAAATCGTTGTTTCTGGACACCCTGGCGGAGTTGTTGGGTGGCAACCGAGGGTTGTTCGCTGGCCTTGAGGCGGAGCATAAATGGGACTGGAGTCGGCGTTATCCTTTGATTCGGCTGAGTTTCGGCGGTGGGGTGCTGCACAGCCGCGCCAAGCTCGATGAAAAGATCGATGAATTGCTCACTGACAACCTCGAACGCCTGGGCGTAAGTGCCACGCACCGCAGCCCATCCGGGCGTTTACAGCAGTTAATCAAAAGCACCGCGACTGCTTACGGGGAAAAGGTCGTGGTCTTGGTGGACGAATACGACAAGCCGATTCTGGATAATCTCGGGGACAAGGAAACCGCGCGGGCCATGCGCGATGGACTGCGCGATCTCTACTCCGTAATCAAGGACTCCGATGCCCATCTGCGCTTTGTCTTCCTCACCGGGGTGAGCAAATTTAGCAAGGTCAGCTTGTTCTCGGGGCTTAATAACCTCAAGGACATCACTGTCGATGAACGTTACTCGGCGCTCTGCGGCTATACCGAAGAGGATTTGGACCAGGTCTTCGCTCCCGAGCTGGAAGGCCTGGATCGCGATCAGATTCGCGCCTGGTATAACGGCTACAACTGGACCGGCGATGCCGTTTACAACCCCTTTGACGTCCTGCTGCTATTCGACAGCCGGCTGTTCCGGCCATGGTGGTTCGAAACTGCCACGCCAACTTTTCTCATCGATGTCTTGAAGGACAGACATACCTGGCTGCCGGCACTCGGTGACTTGCGCGCCGATAGCGAACTGCTCTCCGCTTTCGATGTCGGCCATATCAGCACAGAGGCACTGCTGTGGCAGACCGGTTATCTGACGATCGACAGCCAAGAATTTGTCTTTGGCGAATATCGCTATCGGCTGCGCTATCCCAACCGAGAGGTTTATCAAAGCCTCAACAACAGCCTGCTACGCGCTTGGACGGCCGACGGACAGACAACCCTGGCCAACAAGACCCGCCTGGGCGACCTGCTGCTGGCCAATGACTTTGACGGCTTGAGAGACCTGATCACTGCCTTTTTCGCCAGCATTCCGCACGACTGGTATCGCAACAACCCGATCGCCCAATACGAGGGCTACTACGCCAGCGTCTTCTATGCCTATTTTGCCAGCCTGGGGCTTGATCTGACGCCAGAAGAGAGCAGCAATGCTGGTAGGCTGGATTTGGCGGTCAAGTTCAATGGTCAGATTTACCTGATCGAATTCAAGGTGGTCGAGCACAGTGGCGAAGGCGCGGCCATGGCGCAACTCAAAGAAAAAGGCTATGCCGACGCATATCGCGGCCAGGGTCAGCCGATTCATCTGGTTGGGGTGGAATTCAGCGCCGAACAGCGCGCAGTGCTGGGCTTCGAGGTCGAGACGCTGAATTGACTTGGGGTCTGGTCCAGGGCAAAACCTGGCTAGCCTGCTAGACTGCGACCGCAAGCAGAGATAACGGCTACTCGCCTCAGGTCCGCCTATGTCGCGCAAGAAGCTTCCAATCGGTGTTCAGACCTTCGCCAAGATTCGCGAAGACGATTACTACTATGTGGACAAGACAGGCTTTGCCCTGCGGCTGATCGAGGAAGGTAGCCATTATTTTCTGTCCCGCCCGCGCCGTTTTGGCAAGTCGTTGTTTCTGGATACCCTGGCGGAGCTTCTCAGTGGCAACCGGGAGTTGTTCACTGGCCTTGAGGCGGAGCACAAATGGAACTGGGACCGGCGTCATCCGGTGATTCGGCTGAGTTTCGGCGCCGGAGTGGCGCGCGAGCCTGCGGATTTGAAGGAGAAGATTTGGGAGCAGCTTCGTGTCAATCAAAAGGCACTGGGCATCCGCTGCTCGGAGCCAACTGCGCAGGGCTGCTTTGCGGAGCTGATTCGGGAAGCAAAGGTCCAGGCTGGAGCGCCGGCAGTGGTCCTGGTTGACGAATACGACAAGCCGATTCTGGATAATCTGCACGATCCTGAAATCGCACGGGCCATGCGCGATGGACTGCGCGATCTCTACTCCGTGATCAAGGATTCGGATGCGCATCTGCGCTTTGTCTTCCTCACCGGAGTGAGTAAGTTCAGTAAGGTCAGTTTGTTCTCGGGGCTCAATAATCTCAAAGACATTACCGTCGATGCTCGCTACTCCGCGCTCTGCGGCTATACCGAGAACGATCTGGACCAGGTTTTCGCTCCGGAGCTCAAGGACCTGGATCGCGACCGGGTTCGCGCCTGGTACAATGGCTATAACTGGACCGGGGATGCGGTCTATAACCCGTTCGATGTCTTGTTATTGTTCGACAGCGGGTTGTTCCGCCCCTGGTGGTTCGAAACCGCCACGCCAAGCTTTCTGATCGACGTGCTAACCACGCGTCAGACATTTGCGCCGAAACTGGATCGACTCATTGCCAATGATCGGTTGCTGTCGGCCTTCGACGTCGACTACATCGCCACTGAAGCGCTGCTCTTCCAGACCGGTTACTTGACCATCGATAGCATGCGCGAGCGCGGTGCCACGACGGAATACCGGCTGCGATATCCCAATTTGGAAGTGCGCGCCAGTCTTAATGGTGCTCTGCTCGATGCGCTGAGCGCGCGCAGTTCCGCAGTGGCCGAACACAGCTCTCGCCTCTACGATCTGTTGCTTGCCAATGACTTCAGCGGTCTGGAACAGCTCTTTACGGCTTTCTTCGCCAGCATCCCGCACGACTGGTATCGCAACACCCCGATCTCTCAATACGAGGGCTACTACGCCAGCGTCTTCTATGCTTACTTTGCCAGTCTTGGCCTTGATCTGACGCCGGAAGAGAGCAGCAACGCCGGGCGGCTGGATTTGGCGGTCAAGTTCAATAGCCAGGTGTATCTGATCGAATTCAAGGTGGTCGAGCACAGCGGCGAGGGAGCGGCCATGGCGCAGCTCAAGGCCAAAGGCTACGCCGACAAATATCGTGGCCGAGGCCAGCCAGTTCATCTCATCGGTGTGGAGTTCAGTGCCGAGCATCGTGCCGTGGTGGGGTTTGCCGTCGAGACCCTAGCCGGCTAAGCCGAGCGGCTTCGTTGCGGTGGCTTGGCTGAACTGTTCAGCTGCTAGAATCAAAGCATGGAGTCTTCGGGAGACTGGTCACATGAATCACTGCCAGCAAATATCTTGCGCCCTCGTGCTTGCCGGCATGAGCCTGGGGGCTTATGGCGTTGACACCGCGCCGCGCATTTCAGATCGCGAGATCATCGAGTCGCTCGCGCGTCTGGAGGCTGGGCAAAAGGCGCTGGCGGAACAGACCGATCAGCGTTTCAAGGCGATGGAAGCGATTATCGACCAGCGCTTCAAGGCGATGGAAGCGAGGATCGACCAGCGTTTTAAGACGATGGAAGCGGGCATCGACCGCCGTTTCGCGGCTGTCGATCAGCGTTTCGCGGCCATCGAAAAGCGCCTTGATGATCAGATGTTGGTCATGCTCTCGATGTTCTCCGCCTTGATTCTGCTCATTGTTGCACTCTTTGGCTATATCGTTTGGGATCGGCGCACCGCGCTGCGTCCGCTCGAAGCTCGGCTTGCGGAGCTTGAGCAGGACTTGGAGCGCGATCTGCAACTCCGCCACGAGCAGGGCTCGCTGCCAACGCGGTTGCTAAATGTGTTGCGGCAACTGGCGAGGGAGGATGAAAAGCTCGCCGGTGTGTTGCGGAGCTTTTCGATGCTTTGACGCGCCTTTTACGGAATCAGCAACCTGACACGGCGTTCGGCAAGAATCTGATGTTGCGCAAAAAGCTTCCGGTTGGTGTCCAGACTTTCGCCAAGATTCGCGGAGATAATTATTACTATGTCGACAAGACAGGCTTCGCCTTGCGGCTGATCAAGGAAGGCAGCCACTATTTTCTCTCCCGTCCGCGCCGCTTTGGCAAGTCGCTGTTTCTGGATACCCTGGCGGAGCTCTTCAGTGGCAACCGGGAATTGTTCGCTGGCCTTGAGGCGGAGCACAAATGGAACTGGAGTCGGCGTCATCCGGTGATTCGGCTGAGTTTCGGCGGTGGGGTGCTGCACAGCCGCGCCAAGCTCGATGAAAAGATCGATGAATTGCTCACTGACAACCTCGAACGCCTTGGCGTGAGCGCCACGCACCGCAGTCCATCTGGCCGTCTCCAGCAGTTAATCAAGAGCACTGCGACTGCTTACGGGGAAAAGGTTGTGGTCTTGGTGGACGAATACGACAAGCCCATTCTGGATAACCTCGGGGACAAGGAAACCGCGCGGGCCATGCGCGATGGGCTGCGCGATCTGTATTCGGTCATCAAGGACTCGGATGCCCACCTGCGCTTTGTCTTCCTGACCGGAGTGAGCAAATTCAGCAAGGTGAGCTTGTTTTCCGGGTTGAATAATCTGAAGGATATCACCGTCGATGCGCGCTACTCTGCGCTCTGCGGTTATACCGAAGAGGATCTGGATGGCGTCTTCGCACCCGAGCTGGCAGGTTTGGACCGCGAACAGATTCGCGCTTGGTATAACGGCTACAACTGGACCGGCGATGCCGTCTACAACCCCTTTGACGTGCTGCTGCTATTCGACAGCCGGCAATTTCGCTCCTGGTGGTTCGAGACCGCCACGCCGACATTCTTGATCGAGGTTCTGGCCGGGCGGCACACGTTTGCACCCAGTTTGGAGCGCCTGCTGACGGACGAACAGCTTCTTTCGACCTTCGATGTCGACTACATCGCCACGGAGGCTTTGCTGTTCCAGACCGGCTATTTGACGATCGATCACATGCGCCAGCACGGAGCGGTGACTCAGTATGTCTTGCGCTACCCAAATCTGGAAGTTCGCTCCAGTCTGAACAATGCCTTGCTGCATCAGCTGCGCGGTCGCGCGTCAGACACGCCAAGCCAGGCCGCACGCCTCTACGACCTGCTCGAAGCGAATGATTTCAGTGGCTTGAAAGACCTCTTCACCGCCTTTTTCGGCAGCATTCCGCACGACTGGTATCGAAACAATCCCATCGCCCAATACGAGGGCTGATATGTTTTGACCTGTCAATGTTTGGTAGTAACTATTGTTTAACCACCTCTTCTTCTTTGTCTTTTTTCGAAAACGTTGTTCTCGGGCCGGTGATGGCAAACACCTTGGCTCAGGGCACCCAGCGGCAGACTGCGACGGTGGATCATGCTGATATACGTGGATTGGGTACCACCGGACTTCACTGCGTCGCGGAGCTGGCCTTTCTCTAAGAGCAGGGATCGGCACGTGGGATGCCCATGATGGGATTCTCCCGCGCACCACCGGTATAGCCCAAACAAGGGTTCTCCACACCGGCCGCGGATGCCCTGAATCAAGGTGTCTGTTGGGTTCTCCATGGTTGAATCGATTGGGGTTGCGTCAGCGGGTTGTCAGCATTGGCTCAACATGCGGCCACTGATCAGACCGCTTGGGCGTTCACTTGAGGCATCTCCTGGCGCACGATGTCCCAGAGAAAACCGGCCAGCTCCCGGGCAATGGCCACGCACACCAGCTTGGTGTTTTTGCCGGCACCGGTGAGCGTGCGGTAGCGCCCGCACAGGCGCACCTGCGCCTTCCAGGCGATGCGTCTGGCCCCGGCTGAGGCGTTCACGGCCTTGCCTCGGAGATGCTTGGTCTGGCGTGCCGGGAAGCGATAGCTCCAGGCCGATTCGATCAACATGCGCCGGGCGTGGCTGTTGCCGGTGAGCGTAATCGCCCCTTGGCGCCGCCGTCCGCCACTGGAGTGCTCGCTGGGGACCAGTCCGAGGAAGGCCATCAGTTGGCGCGGGGAGTCGAAACGACTGATATCGCCCAGTTCAGCGAGCAGCACGATCGCGGCGAGCTTGTCGATACCGCGCAGCGCCACCAGGGAGTCAACCACGGGGGCAAGTGACCACTCCGGCAATGCGCGCATGAGCTGATCGGTGAGCTGAGCGACGCGCTCACCGGCGGCCCGCTCAGCGTCGATGTAGTTCTGTAGCACCACCTGCTGCCAAGGATCGGCCATTTTCAGTCCGGCCAGCCAGTTCTCATGCGCCGCACCCCAGCGCGTCTTGCCGGTGGGCCAGTGGTGACCGTGACGCAGCAAAAAGGCGTTGAGCTGCTGACGGGCTTTGCGTTCCTGGGCTTTAATATCATCGCGCGCGCGGCTGAGATCGCGCATGCGCTCCTGCTCTTGGTCGGGAACCCAAACCGCGGTGAGATCGCCGCTGCGCAGCAGTCGCGCGAGCTTCAGCGCATCGCGCCGGTCGGTCTTGATGCGCTCGGCGGCTTTCTTGGGAATCAGCGATGGGGCAACGACTTGGCAATCATGGCCGCTGGCGAGAAGCTGGCGATAGAGTCCATACCCGCAGGGACCGGCTTCGTAGCAGAACAACAGCACCGCTCCATCATAGGCTTCGCTCAGACGGGCGATGAGTTGCTCGATCTTCTTGGGCTTGTTAGCAATCTCGCCACGATAAATCGGCTCCTGACGTCCCGGCTCAGCCACCGCCACGGCGATGGTGTCTTTGTGCACATCCAGGCCAATATAGGCGCCGTGCTTGTGTTCCGGCTGGTTACTCCCGTGCAGCAAGGCGGATAGGGACGATGCGCTCTCGATGCGATCGGTTGCTGGGTTAAACTGCTTCATGACCTGCTCTCCTCAAGGTGGCTCTGTGTCGGTGGTTCTCCATCCTCAACATAACCTACATGCGTTGAGGATGGGCAGGTCAAAACATCATGTCTACTACGCCAGCGTTTTCTATGCCTATTTCGCCAGCCTGGGATTTGACCTGACGCCAGAGGAGAGCAGCAACGCTGGGCGGCTGGATTTGACTGTAAAGTTCAATGGTCAGATTTACCTGATCGAATTCAAGGTGGTCGAGCACAGCGGCGAGGGAGCGGCCATGGCGCAGCTCAAGGCCAAAGGCTACGCCGACAAATATCGTGGCCAAGGCCAGCCGATTCATCTGGTTGGGGTGGAATTCAGCGCCGAACAGCGCGCAGTGCTGGGCTTCGAGGTCGAGACTCTGAATTGACGTGGGGTCTTGCCCAGGGAAAAACCCAGCCAGCCTGCTAGACTGCGACCGTATCCAGTAGAGAATGGCCACTCGTACCAGGTCCGCCTATGTCGCGCAAAAAGCTTCCAATCGGTGTTCAGAACTTCGCCGAGATTCGGGAAGGCGGGTATTACTATGTCGACAAATCGGGCTTTGCCTTGCGGCTGGTCTCCGAAGGGAAATACTATTTCCTTTCCCGTCCGCGCCGTTTTGGCAAGTCGTTGTTTCTGGATACTCTGGCGGAGCTTCTCAGTGGCAACCGGGAATTGTTCGCTGGCCTTGAGGCGGAGCACAAATGGAACTGGGACCGGCGCCATCCGGTGATTCGGCTGAGTTTCGGCGGTGGGGTGGCGCGCGAGCCTGCGGATCTGAAGGAGAAGATTTGGGAGCAGTTGCGCGTCAATCAAAAGGCGCTGGGTATCCGTTGCTCTGAGCCAACTGCGCAGGGCTGCTTTGCCGAGCTGATTCGGGAAGCCAAGGTCCAGGCTGGAGCGCCGGCGGTGGTGTTGGTGGACGAATACGACAAGCCCATTCTCGATAATCTCGGGGACAAGGAAACCGCGCGGGCCATGCGCGATGGACTGCGCGATCTGTATTCAGTCATTAAGGACTCGGACGCCCATCTGCGTTTTGTCTTCCTCACCGGGGTGAGCAAATTTAGCAAGGTCAGTCTGTTCTCGGGGCTCAACAACCTCAAAGACATCACCGTCGACGAGCGTTACTCCGCGCTGTGCGGTTATACCGAAGAGGATTTGGACCAGGTCTTTGCTCCCGAGCTGGAAGGCCTGGATCGCGATCAGATTCGCGCCTGGTATAACGGCTACAACTGGACCGGCGATGCCGTCTACAACCCCTTTGACGTGCTGCTGCTGTTCGACAGCCGGCTGTTCCGCCCCTGGTGGTTCGAAACCGCCACGCCAACGTTTCTCATCGATGTCTTGAAGGACAGGCACACCTGGCTGCCGGCACTGGGTGACTTGCGCGCCGATAGCGAACTGCTCTCCGCTTTCGATGTTGGGCATATCAGCACCGAGGCACTGCTGTGGCAGACCGGTTATCTGACGATCGACAGCCAAGAATTTGTCTTTGGCGAATATCGCTATCGGCTGCGCTATCCCAACCGCGAGGTTTACCAAAGCCTCAACAACAGCCTGCTGCGCGCCTGGACCGCCGACGGGCAGACAACCCTGGCGAACAAGACCCGCCTGGGCGACCTGCTGCTGGCTAATGACTTTGACGGCTTGAAAGACCTGATCACTGCCTTTTTCGCCAGCATTCCGCACGACTGGTATCGCAACAACCCGATTTCCCAATACGAGGGCTACTACGCCAGCGTCTTCTATGCCTATTTTGCCAGCCTGGGGCTTGATCTGACGCCGGAAGAGAGCAGCAACGCCGGGCGGTTGGATTTGGCTGTAAAGTTCAATGACCAGATTTACCTGATCGAATTCAAGGTTATCGAGCACAGCGGCGAGGGAGCGGCCATGGCGCAGCTCAAGGCCAAAGGCTACGCCGACAAATATCGTGGCCAAGGCCAGCCGATTCATCTGGTTGGGGTGGAATTCAGCGCCGAACAGCGCGCAGTGCTGGGCTTCGAGGTCGAGACTCTGAATTGACGTGGGGTCTTGCCCAGGGAAAAACCCAGCCAGCCTGCTAGACTGCGACCGTATCCAGTAGAGAATGGCCACTCGTACCAGGTCCGCCTATGTCGCGCAAAAAGCTTCCAATCGGTGTTCAGAACTTCGCCGAGATTCGGGAAGGCGGGTATTACTATGTCGACAAATCGGGCTTTGCCTTGCGGCTGGTCTCCGAAGGGAAATACTATTTCCTTTCCCGTCCGCGCCGTTTTGGCAAGTCGTTGTTTCTGGATACTCTGGCGGAGCTTCTCAGTGGCAACCGGGAATTGTTCGCTGGCCTTGAGGCGGAGCACAAATGGAACTGGGACCGGCGCCATCCGGTGATTCGGCTGAGTTTCGGCGGTGGGGTGGCGCGCGAGCCTGCGGATCTGAAGGAGAAGATTTGGGAGCAGTTGCGCGTCAATCAAAAGGCGCTGGGTATCCGTTGCTCTGAGCCAACTGCGCAGGGCTGCTTTGCCGAGCTGATTCGGGAAGCCAAGGTCCAGGCTGGAGCGCCGGCGGTGGTGTTGGTGGACGAATACGACAAGCCCATTCTGGATAACCTCGGGGACAAGGAAACCGCGCGGGCCATGCGCGATGGGCTGCGCGATCTGTACTCCGTTATCAAGGACTCTGACGCTCATCTGCGCTTTGTTTTTCTGACCGGAGTGAGCAAATTCAGCAAGGTGAGCTTGTTTTCCGGGTTGAATAATCTGAAGGATATCACCGTCGATGCGCGCTACTCTGCGCTCTGCGGTTATACCGAAGAGGATCTGGATGGCGTCTTCGCTCCCGAGCTGGCAGGTTTGGACCGCGAACAGATTCGCGCCTGGTATAACGGTTATAACTGGACCGGCGATGCCGTTTACAACCCTTTTGACGTGCTGCTGCTATTCGACAGCCGGCAATTTCGCTCCTGGTGGTTCGAGACTGCAACGCCGACTTTCTTGATCGATGTGCTGGCCGGTAGGCATACGTTCGTACCCAGTCTGGAGCGCCTGCTGACGGATGAACAGCTTCTTTCGACCTTCGATGTCGACTACATCGCCACCGAGGCTTTGCTGTTCCAGACCGGCTATTTGACGATTGATCACATGCGCCAGCACGGAGCTGTGACTCAGTATGTCTTGCGCTACCCAAATCTGGAAGTTCGCTCCAGTCTGAACAATGCCTTGCTGCATCAGCTGCGCGGTCGTGCGTCAGACACGCCAAGTCAGGCCGCACGCCTCTACGACCTGCTCGAAGCGAATGATTTCAGAGGTTTGAAAGACCTCTTCACCGCCTTTTTCGCCAGCATTCCGCACGACTGGTATCGCAACAATCCCATCGCCCAATATGAGGGCTACTACGCCAGCGTCTTCTATGCTTATTTCGCCAGCCTGGGATTTGACCTGACGCCAGAGGAGAGCAGCAACGCTGGTCGGCTGGATTTGGCCGTCAAGTTCAATAACCAGATTTACTTAATCGAATTCAAGGTGATTGAGCACAGCGGCGAAGGCGCGGCCATGGCGCAGCTCGAGGCGAAAGGTTATGCCGACAAATATCTTGGTCAAGGCCAGCCGATTCATCTGATTGGGGTGGAATTCAGCGCAGAACAACGCGCAGTGGTGGGGTTCGAGGTCGAGACGCTGAATTAACGCCTCGCGGGCTTTGCCTTGCTGGACTTTCCTGTCGATTGCGACCACATCCAGAGAAGATTTCAGAACATATTCACTCGCCACAGGTCCGAAGATGTCGCGCAAGAAGCTTCCAATTGGTGTTCAGACCTTCGCCAAGATGCGCGAAGACGATTACTACTATGTCGACAAGACCGGCTTCGCCCTGCGTCTGATCGACGAAGGTAGCCACTATTTTCTCTCCCGTCCGCGCCGTTTTGGCAAGTCGCTGTTTCTCGATACCTTGGCGGAATTGTTCAGTGGCAACAGGGAATTGTTCAACGGGCTCGTGGCGGAAAACCAATGGGACTGGAGTCGCCGCCATCCGGTAATTCGGCTGAGTTTCGGCGGTGGGGTGCTGCATAGCCGCGCCAAGCTCGAGGAAAAGATAGACGAATTGCTCACTGACAACCTCGAACGCCTGGGCGTGAGCGCCACGCACCGCAGTCCATCCGGGCGTCTCCAGCAGTTAATCAAGAGCGCCGGGACTGCTTGCGGGGAAAAGGTCGTGGTCCTGGTGGACGAATACGACAAGCCCATTCTGGATAATCTCGGGGACAAAGAAACCGCGCGGGCCATGCGCGATGGGCTGCGCGATCTGTATTCAGTCATTAAGGACTCTGATGCTCATCTGCGCTTTGTTTTTCTGACCCATACCATTACCCATAACTATCCCTGACGCTGCGGTAAGCCTCCAGCGCCATGACAAAATCGGGGATGCGCTGCAACCCAATCCAGAGCGTCTTCGGTCCCGGGAACCCATCGGATTTGCGGTTGAGAAAGCCGCCCAGGGAGGCGACCATGCGCACCATGGTATCGAGCGAGGGCGGCTGCTCGGGTGGCGCTTGTTTCTGGGTGACCAGATAGACCGCCTTCCATTCCTCCTCGGCAAAGACCGCATCGCAAGGCAACTCCGGGCACTCGCGCCCGAGCATGGTCAGGTACAGCACCCGCCACGCGATGATCATGTACAAAGCGAGCGCCGGCTCCAGGCGCTCGCGCGTCTCGAGCTGCAGCTCCTCGATGCGGCAGCCACTTTTTAAGATCCGGAAAAAAATCTCCACTTGCCACCTGCAAAGATACCAGGAGAGCGTCTCGATGGCCTCCTCGGCGCTCTGCACCGCCAGATTGGTCAGCAACAGCCAGTTGAGTGGCTCCTCGCCGGCGGGTGGATTGACCTCGGTGGCGAGCAAGGCCGTGACCGTGACATCGGGCAAGGTGCGATCCGGGCGCCAGGGTGCCTTCAGGGTCACGCGCACCACCTTGATCTCCTGCTTGACCTGGCGTGCTTTGGCCCCCTTGGTGGCGGGACGCTCGAAGGTGATCTCGGTGAGCACCGCAGCGGCGTCCAGGGCCTCATTGAGCTTTCTGCCATCGGCCAAGCAGCGGTCGCGATGCTGCACCCGTACCAGCCAATCGGCGCTGTTCTCGGGGATGGGCGCTTCAACAAACAGGTCGTAGATGTCGCCCTCGCGATCGGCAACATAGGTCAAGCGCGTGTCGCTCAGTTCCTCGGCCAGCGCATTGACGCGCGCGTAGCCATCGACCCAGCGCACGCTTTCTTTCTCCTCCAGTGGGCGGCGCGAGTCTTTGTCCTGGCCCAGGCTACCGGGCTCGCGCACAAAAGTGTGCAAATCCAGCAGCCCCAGCGCGAGGCGCTCGGGCGTGACCGCCAAGGTGGGATGGATGTACATCCCATAGCGGCTCTCAAAGTTCAGTGGCCCAAGACCGACAATGCCTTTTTTGGTTGTATAGTCCAGCTCGCTGGTATCTTGGATACACAGCACCCGCGGATGCTCGCGCAGACGTTCTTCGGTACAAGCAAAATGGGGTGCGAGGATCTGCTCGGCGGTGACCGTGGGATGATCGAAAAAGCGATAGGCGGCCCGGGTCTCATACCAACCGTTGCAAGCCCCGGGAATACTTTGTGTCGGCTTGGCGCCGAGGGTTTCAAGCACCTGTTGGGCGCGATGATTCAGGCGCTTGTCGCCCAGAGAGATGTCCTGCAGTTCAGAGGCCAGCGCGATCATGCCACCACCCCCAGGGCGGCGCGGAAGTCCGCCGCCAGCGGGTAGACATAGATCGCCTTGCGCGGCAGCGCGGCCCGATGGGTGCGGTCGCACTTGCCGCGCCCGGTGGTTTCGCCCAAGTCGTGCCAGTTGGCGGCACGGTAACAGGTCCCGGCAAAGCGTGGGGTCTCGACAAAGGTCTCCAGCAGCACCAGACGCTCGCCATAGCGGGCGGGAAAGTCGACACTGACTTGCCGCGCGGCCAAGGACAGCACCTTGGAGGCGAGGTGTTTGACCTGCACCCAGGGCAGGATGAGGAAGCGGGCGTTGTTGAGCACCCGTCCCAGGTGTGCTTGGCGCTGCGCGGGCGTCCAGCCAATCCAGCGGTCGCGGGCAGCGACTTTCCAGGCCGCCGCGCCAAAGCCGATGGCGCCGAGCAGACCGCCATCCCACTGGATCAGGTAGCGCAGCTGCGCACCAGGCAGGGGACTGTAGCCGAGGTAGTGGTAGCGCTCGATCAGGCCGTTCCATAATTGCGAGGCCCTTCGATCATCAACGCGCGCCAGGCGCAAGCCGCTGAGCGCGCGCAGCGGGACGGACACTGGGATCGGTTCGGGCCGGGACTCGGGGCGCGGGACGAAGCGCCGCCCATTGCCATTGCCGCAGGTCGGTGGCGGCAGCACAATGAGCCCGGCACGATGCAACCGCAGCAGTCCCACCCGGGCACTCATGAGCTTGGGGCGGCCTTGGATATCGGTCCACTCCAGCGCGCGGCACACCCGCCGAGCGATCTCCGCGCGCAGCGGCGGCTGCGCCAGCGCGATCTCCTGGCGAATGCGCGCTAAGTCGGTCTCGTTGAAAGGGCGCCCACATAAACGGCTTGGAATCGCTTGGTCCATGGTCTCCCGTCCCCTTGCTGAAGATGAAAGGGCATCTCAGCAGAACTCGGGAGCTGTGTCCAGCCCCGGACGACGCTGGGGCGGGGAGATATGGGTAATGGTATGTTTCTGACCGGGGTAAGCAAATTCAGCAAGGTGAGCTTGTTTTCGGGGTTGAACAACCTGAAGGACATCACAGTCGACTCGCGTTACTCCGCGCTCTGTGGCTACACCGAAAAGGATATGGACGAGGTCTTCTGCCCCGAGTTGGAAGGCCTGGATCGGGAGCAGATTCGTGCCTGGTATAACGGCTACAACTGGACTGGTGATGCCGTTTATAACCCCTTCGACGTGTTGCTGCTCTTTGACAGCCGGTTGTTCCGACCCTGGTGGTTCGAAACTGCCACGCCAAGTTTTTTGATCGACGTGCTGACCGCCCGTCAGACATTTGCGCCGAAACTCGGCCGGCTGATTGCCAATGACCGGCTGCTGTCGGCCTTTGACGTCGACTACATCGCCACTGAAGCGCTGCTCTTTCAGACCGGTTACTTGACCATCGATAGCATGCGCGAACGCGGTGCATCGACGGAATACCGGCTGCGATATCCCAATTTGGAAGTGCGCGCCAGTCTCAACGGTGCCCTGCTCGACGCGCTGAGCGCGCGCAGTTCCGCAGTGGCTGAACAAAGCTCTCGTCTCTACGATCTGTTGCTTGCCAATGACTTCAGCGGTCTGGAACAGCTCTTCACCGCCTTTTTCGCCAGCATCCCGCACGACTGGTATCGCAACAACCCGATCTCCCAATACGAGGGTTACTACGCCAGCGTCTTCTATGCCTATTTTGCCAGCCTGGGGCTTGATCTGACGCCAGAAGAGAGCAGCAATGCTGGTAGGCTGGATTTGGCGGTCAAGTTCAATGACCAGATTTACCTGATCGAATTCAAGGTCATCGAGCACAGTGGCGAGGGCGCGGCCATGGCGCAGGTTAAGGCCAAGGGTTATGCCGATAAATACCGTAGCCAGGGCCAGTTGACTCATCTGATCGGGGTGGAGTTTAGCGCCGAACAACGCGCTGTGGTGGACTTCGAGGTGGAAACCCTGGACTAACGCGGCTGGTGCGTTGCCGGCTCGGAAGTTTCGTCCCTTTGGGTTCAGGTCAAGACGGTGGCCGGATGCCTGAACTCCGGGCAACTCCGGGATGTCATCTATCGCCCACTGGGATCAGCACTTGCGTCGAGCCGGTCGGCAATGCCTTTCGCAACGCATCGCGCAGCGCCGCCTTGGCGTCGGTGTCGCCATGTATCAGGCGAATCTCCTGCGGCGGCGCCGGAATGCCCGTGACGAAATCGATCAAGTTGCGTTGATCGGCATGCGCCGAGTAGCCGCCGATGGTGTGAATCTGCGCGCGGATGTTGTGGCGCTCGCCATCGAGCATTACATAGCCGCCGCGTGGGCCATAGCGCTGGATGTCGCGCCCCGGGGTGCCGGCGGCCTGGTAGCCGACAAAAAGCACATCATGGCGCGGGTCGCCGAGCATGGCCTTGAGGTAATTGACCATGCGCCCGCCGGCGCACATGCCGCTGGCGGCGATGACCACGGCCGGCTGGCGGCTGTGGGCGAGGTAGTTGACCATGCGCTGGTGGGCGTCGTGGGAGTCGACTGTGATCAGCTGCTCGAACGCCAGCGGGTGGCGGCCGTGGCTTAGGCGCGACTTGGCCTCGGCATCCCAGTGCTTGCGCAGGCGCTGGTAGCCGCGGGTAAAGTCGGCGGCGAGCGGCGAGTCCAGGACGATTTGTAAGTCGCGCCAGGTGGCCGCTGTCTCGCCTAGCTGGTGAAACAGCTCTTCCAGCTCATAGAGCAGCTCTTGGGTGCGGCCGATGCTGAAGGCGGGGATGAGCACGGTGCCGCCGTCGGCCAGGGCATGCTCGATGGCCGCGCGCAGGCGCTCCGCGCGGGCGGAGCGGTCCTGGTGGTTGTGATCGCCATAGGTGCTTTCCAGCACCAGCACATCGGCGCGTTCGGGTGGCTGTGGGCCGGGCAGCAGCGGCGTGTCGGGTGCGCCCAGATCGCCGGAGAAAACCACACGCCTCCCGGACTTGTCGCCACTCCCGCTGTCACTTTGGCCCCGCTCCTTGTCGGTGCGACTGTCGCCGCGCTGGTTTCCAGAACCGGTGGCGCTCTGGTCGGTCTGTCCGCTGGTGCCTCTGTTGGCGCTTGCGTCCATGGCCGAGCGCATGCCTTTATCGGAGTCATGGACATCGCACTCCACATAGGCCGAGCCAAGAATATGCCCAGCCGGTTGCAGGCGGATTCGCAGCTTGTCGGTGACTTGATTCCATTGGCCATAGGGCAGGGCGATGGTGCGCTCCTTGACCACCGCCAGCACTTGTTCGATCAGCTTGCGGTTGCGGGTGACGCCGATCTCGAGCGCATCTTCTAGCACCAACGGCAGCAGCTCACTTGATGCCGGGCTGCACAGGATGGGGCCACGATAGCCTGCGGCGAGCAGATAGGGCAGTCGACCGCAGTGGTCGATATGCACATGCGTCAGTACCAGGGCGCGAACGGGTGTGATATCGAAGCCGATCTCAAGATGCGCGGCACCGGCGCCATCCGCTCCGGCCTCCGCGCCTTGAAACAATCCGCAGTCGATCAGCAGCGAGCTGCCGTCTGCCAGCTCCAGCTCGTGGCACGAACCGGTCACGCCATCGACGGCGCCGTGGTGTTTAATGTGCATAGAGGTCACTCCCTGACCAAGACCATCTATCACGATCGATCAGGCGCCAGAATCGATCAAGCCTCCTCGGGCACCCGCTCCGGCTTGCTGGCCGCAGGCGGCGGTGTCGGCATGGCGACCTGGGCGCTGCTTGGCTCCGGGCGCGGGCCGCTGCCACCGCAGCCGCCGGGCTGGCATTTGGCGGTACCTGGGGGCAGGTCGCTGATATCCTCAAGCTGCTGATTGCCGCCGCCGCAGGCTTTGGGCATGGCGCCAGAAATCGTCGGTGCCGGGGTGCCTGCGGGGGCGCTACCCGGACGCTTGGCTGGCGGAGCCTTTTTCCAGGCATTGTGGTCGGGCTCGACGATCTTCGTCTTGTTCTTATCGTAATCGAACTTGATCAGCTTCTTGAACATCGGCCCCCAGTAGTTCTGCTTACCCAGCTGATAGAAGCGCCGCTCCATGGCGCTCTTGAGGAACGCCTTGATGCAGCCGATCAGATACTTGCGACGGAAGGGGTCGCGCACCCAGGGATACTGGAAGAACATCCGCTTCATGTAGAAGCGCCGGTAGTTGGCCATGACGCCATCGAGCAGCTCGGCGCGGTCGATGTTGTCGGGCTTCATGATGGGCGAGACGAAGTTGTACTTGGAGTAGTCGAACACCTCGACCTTGTCGCCCATCTCGGTGAACATGTCCGAGAACGGCCAGGGGGTGTACATCGACCAGTTGGCCATGTCCGCGCCCCAGTCCATGACCATGTTATAGGTTTCTTCCAGGGTCTCTCGGGTCTCGTTCTCCAGGCCGACGATGAACTGCGCCTCGGTGACGATGCCGTTTTCCTGCAACAGCCGCACCGCGCGCTTGTTCTGCTCGATCGTGGTCTCCTTGACGAAGCGATCCAGATTGAGCTGCGCGGCGGCTTCGGTGCCGAGCGACACATGCACCAGACCGGCCTTGCGGTAGAAGGGCAGCAGATCCTCGTCGCGCATTACGTCGGTGACGCGGGTGTTGATGCCCCAGTGGATGCCCAGATCGCGGTCGATGAGTTCCTGACAGAAATCGACGAACATCTTCTTGTTGATCTGGGGTTCTTCGTCGGCCAGGATGAAGAAGCCCACCCCGTGGACCTTCACCAGCTCCTCGATCTCATCGACCATGCGCTTGGGGTTGCGCACGCGATAGTCGCGCCAGAACTTCCACTGCGAGCAGAAGCTACAGGTGAAGGGACAGCCGCGCGCCATGTTCGGGGTGGCCACCGGCACGCCGAGCGGGATGTAGATGTACTTTTTCCACTCCAGGATGCCCCAGTCCGGCCAGATCGCATCCACGTCACTGATTGATGGCTCGGCCTCGGGGGCGATGACCTTGCCGTTCTCGTCGAGGAAGGCGATGCCGCGCACGGACGCGCGCTCGGCCGGCCAGCGGCCTTCGTCGATGCAGCGCACCAGATTCAGGGTGACGGCCTCGCCCTCGCCGCGCACGATGACATCGATCCAGGGTGCCTCGTCCAGCACCTGGTTGTACATAAAGGTGCCGTGGATGCCGCCGAGCACGGTGATGGCGTTCGGATGCTCTTCCTTGGCAATCTGCAGCACGCGCTGGGCGGCGTAGATCATGGGCGTCATGGCCGTGGTGGCGATGATGTCCGGCTGGGCCGCGCGGATGGCCTGACGCATCTGCTCGTCGTCGAGTTTGTCCACCAGGCCGTCGATGAACTGGTAATCTTGATAGCCACCCGATTTCAGATAGCCTGCAATATAGGCAACCCAGGCCGGCGACCAGTTGCCGGCGATGTCGGCGGCACCGGCGCTGTAGTTGGGGTGAATGAACAAAATGCGCATGCTGATCTCCGCAGGATTGAACCAAGAGCGGTTCCGCTAACTTGACCGGGTATAGCAGCAAATTCGCTCCGGGCTGTCAAACCTTTGCGGCCCGCCGCCTTGGTCTGCGCTGGGCTGCCCGGGCCCCCGCCCGACCAGGGTCCAGTCAGATCGTCGCCGCTGGTGAGTCGATGCGCGCGCGGTGCATACTGCGCGGATGACACAAGGTCTTGTTGACTCATGCCAGGGCGGGGAGGGCGATGCACTGGCGCACGGTGGGCGCTTGCAAGAAGCCGCAGCGCGCTTTGGCATCGCGCGCGCCGACTGGCTGGACCTGTCCACCGGCATTAACCCAAGCGGCTGGCCGGTGCCGCCGGTGCCGGCGTCGTCCTGGCAGCGGCTGCCTGAGGACAATGACGGGCTGGAGACCGCCGCGCGGGATTACTATGGCTGCAATGCGCTGCTGCCTGTTGCCGGCTCCCAGGCCGCCATTCAGGCGCTGCCTTGGCTGCGCGGGCCATCGCGGGTCGCGCTGCTGGCACCTGCCTATGCCGAGCACGCCGCCGCCTGGCGTGCGGGTGGTCATCAGGTAACCAGCGCCGATGCCCTCTGTGGTCCGCAAGCCCTCGCGCCGCGCGTCGATGAACTGGTCGATGGCAGCGATGTGCTGATTCTAGTCCAGCCCAATAATCCAACCGGCCTGCGCTTCTCCCACGAGCAGTTGCTTGACTGGCATCGCCGTCTGGCCGAGCGCGGCGGTTGGTTGATTGTCGATGAGGCTTTCATGGACGTCACGCCGGAGCAGAGTCTGGCTGCCTGCTGCCCGCAGCCTGGGTTGATGGTGCTGCGCTCGCTGGGCAAATTCTTCGGGCTCGCCGGTGCCCGTGTCGGCTTCGTGCTGGGTGAACCTGATTTATTGGCGCAATTGCGCCGGCGCCTTGGCCCTTGGACGCTCACCGGCCCGGCGCGCTGGGTGGCGACTCAGGCACTGTGCGATCAGGACTGGCAACTGCAAACCCGCGCAGCATTGGCTGCCGCCGGGCAGCGGTTGTCTGACTTGCTCAGCCGTCATGGTCTCCCGCCGGCTGGTGGCTGTGCGCTATTTGCCTGGGTGCGCGATGATCGGGCGGAGGCGATTTGGGGCCAGCTTGCGGGGCAGGGCATCCTAACCCGCCTGTTTCGCGAGCCTCCCAGCCTGCGCTTTGGCTTGCCTGGCGATGAGCAGGCCTGGCAGCGGCTCGAGCGCGCGCTGCGGGGGCTAGGGTAGAATCTCGGCACCATCCGTCCGCCGCAAGCCCTGAGAAAAGGCTGACCCAATGACTCAAGATTCTCTCTCCACCAAAGCCATCCCCGTCGATGAGCGCCTCATCGTCGCCCTTGACCTGCCAGATGCCGATGCAGCCAAGCATCTGGTCCGTGGCATCGGTCCCGCCTGTCGTTTCTACAAAGTGGGCCTCGAGCTGTTCATGGCTGGCGGCTACTTCGATCTGGTCGAATGGTTGCGGGCACAGGATAAACGGGTGTTTTGCGATCTCAAATTCTTCGACGTGCCAGAGACGGTCGGGCGTGCCGTGCGGCGGCTGCGGGATCGCGAAGTCGATTTCGCCACCGTGCATGGCAACGACACCATGCTCGAGGCCGCCGCGCGCGAGAAGGGCGATGTCAAAATCCTCGCCGTCACCGTGCTGACCAGCCTCGACCGGTCCGACCTGGACTCCCTCGGCTTTGCCTGCGATGTCGAGGAACTGGTGCTCTCTCGCGCTCGGAAAGCCCTGCGACTCGGCTGCGACGGAGTGATTTCCTCCGGGCTCGAAGCACCGCGCCTGCGCGCCGACCTGGGTGAGAACTTTCTGGTCGTTACCCCCGGCATTCGCCCGGTCGACAATCGCCCAGTCGACGACCAAAAGCGCACGGTCGATATCGAGCAAGCCTTTCGCAATGGCGCGGATTATGTCGTCATCGGTCGCCCCATCCGCGACGCCGCCGACCCACGTGTCGCGGCCGAACAGGCACAGCGTCAGATTGCCGGCGTCTTCGGCTGAGCATGGAATTCTTTGCCAAAGCCAACTGCCCGCTGACGCCCGAGACACTTCAGCAGCGCCTGACTGGCCCCGAGCTCGCGGCCTGGTGCGATGCCATCGACAAAGTGCTCTGGTGGGACGGCGAGCAGGGCGAAATCTACTGCCTCTGGGGCCAGTTCCGCGTCCAGCGCGAGCCCATCCGCGACGGGCTGCGCTTTACCCTGCCGGGCTGCCCCAACGCCCTGGCCTGGACCCTGACCTGCGACCCGCCGGGCTCCCCCAGCCCGGGCGTGCTGGTGCACTGCACCATCAACCGCAGCGAGCACGAGCCGGACTTTATCGAGTCCATTGAGCTATTCGTCGAAGACTGGCGCGCCGGCATCGAGCGCCAGTGCGCCGCTGACTAAGCTCAACCCCGCCGCTTCCACAACCAGGCTCGCAACGGGCCGGTATTCCCGCCTGTTTCTTATCGATTCGTGCATGTGACGGAAAAATGTCGCCGCCGCGGCATCTTCTTGCCGTCTGGTCGCGAAGGCGCATGGCAGAAGGGTTTTAACCGTGTGGCGAAAGGTGGTGCGGCACCGCGTGGCGCGGATTTTCGCCAACAGCAAAAGCTGAAACTTCGGCGAGAATTCCGATGCGTCGATAAATTGACGAAAAAGTGGTTTGACTCCTGTCCAAAGGCTCGTCGAGACAAGGGCAAAGGAGGTTTTTAGTTAAGTAAGTTGTTGTTGGTAAATTAAAAAATAAATGTGGCACGGCTCTCGCTTATAGGCAAGCAAACCGCCATGCGTCCGGTGACTGTCGCTAGAGGCAGCACCGGGCAAGCAGCCAGACTGGCACTGTCAGAACCGGCTGCGGGCATCCGGTGGTTTGTGTGCAGAGGGATGGTCCCCTGCGCCTGATTCTTGAATAACGCGCGGCCGGCGATGGCCCTGACCCTGTCCCGAAAGAATGACAGGCGCGTCAAGCAGCCGACAGGAGAGCAACCGTGGCACAAATCATCAACACCAATGTTCCGTCGCTGAATGCTCAGCGAAATCTCGCCGTCAATCAAAAGGGGCTCGCTACAACCTTGGAGCGTCTGTCCACCGGTTTGCGAATCAACAGCGCCAAAGACGATGCTGCCGGCCTAGCGATCAGTGAGCGGTTTACCACCCAGATCAGAGGTTTGGATCAAGCGACGCGCAATGCAAATGACGGAATCTCGTTGTCGCAGACCGCTGAGGCGGCGTTAAGCACAGTTGGTACGAATTTGCAAAGGATTCGTGAGCTTTCTGTGCAAGCAGCCAATGGAACAAACTCGGCAAGTGATCGTAAAGCGCTTGACGAGGAGGTTCAGCAACTAATTAGTGAAGTTCGACGTGTTGCCTTAAACAGTGAATTCAATGGCGAGGCAATTCTAGATGGTTCCAAAGGTTCATCGTTTTTTCAGATCGGCCCCAATCAAGGGCAAATGATTTCGATAACTAACATGGATTCGCGTCCGATAAAATTAGGGAATCAAGAAGCAGCTTTTGTTGATGGTCAAGGGCTGGAAGCGTATCAGTTGGAACAGATGACGAACGACATCGCAGTCACTGTCGGTGATATTACAATTACACCCGCAGCTATTCCTCCACTCACTCCTCCAGGTGCAACTAATATTGTTGCTGCTGGGCCGCACAATAGTTTAGAAGATGCGGTTTCAAGTTTGAATGCGGAGATCCAGAAGAAGATAGACGCTGGAGACGACGAGGGTAAAGGCTGGGCTAAAGTAGGATTGAAGGCGTTCCTTAGGACAAATAATGATGGGACAACAGGTATTGCCATTACGAGTAATTACAATCCAGGTGAACTTGATACGAATGCGTCGATTTTTAGTGTTGCTGGTGGAGCTACAAATGGAGTATTGGATGCTGATGGGAATGCTGACGACAAGACCTTGTTTGATGGCAGTGCCTCTGTCATTCAAGCGCTCGATCCCTTGGATGCTACTACCCCGGGGGTGAGTGTTTTGACGCGACAAGAAGCCTCCAGAGCGATGGGGATTGTTGACGGCGCTTTAAACCAGATTAACTCCTTGCGTGCAGAAATGGGGGCGGTGCAAAGACGTTTCGAAACCACCATCGATAACCTTCGAGTAGGACACGAAAGCATGTCCGCCGCCCGCTCCCGCATTCGCGATGCCGACTTTGCCGCAGAGACCGCCGAGCTGACTCGGGTCCAGATCTTGCAGCAGTCTGGTATCTCGGTCTTGACCCAGGCCAATGCGCTGCCGCAGCAGGCGCTGCAATTGCTAGGCGGCTAACGCGATGGCACAACAGATGCTGTCAATCTTGCCGCCGAGGCGCGAATTGGTCAGTCAATTTTCACCAACTGGCGCGGGTGTCGACACGAACATCCCGCCAGGGTTTTTCAGACGCGCGGTGCATGCCGTGCTTTCAGTCGGGATTTCGCCAATGTCCGAGCATGGCTAACCCCTGGCTTTGGCGCATAAACCCAGTCCTCGTGTCACCACAATCTAAACAGGAGAGCGCACGTGTTAGAACTCAATCAAGCCCACTTGTCCGGTCCGATGCCCCGGAATTTGAATACCATCAAGCAGCAGGCCGAAAGCGCCGAAAAACCGACGGGTTCTGCGACAACTGCGGTCCCGGCGGAAGCGCCAAAGGCGGAGCAGGAAGAGTCGCTGCTCAAAATTTCAGCGCAAATGTCCAGGCTGGCAACGACAAGCGGCGATAGCCCCCCGAAGCTGACCAGCGCCGCGTCAGCCGCCGAGGCGGCAGCCGGGCTTAAGGGCGAAAGCTTCATGGAGGCCCAGGCAGGCAATAGCGACAGCCTTCGCCAGCTTGCTGCGCTCTTGCTCGATTAGAGGGGGGGCGGCACAACCGTCATGAACCCGGCAACCTTAATGCACCAGGCCTGAGGGAAAACCTCGGCCTGGTTTGTTGCTGAGGTCCCACATGAAGCAGTCGCCTGTTGGCGGTTCCCTGCTGAAATCCTCTACCCTGATCTCAGGCGAGATAAATCCGCTCAAGCGCGCTGCGGCCGAGGTTGCCATTCTTGTCCTCGGCGACCAGGAAGTAGCGGATGTCGCCTCGGCCCGGCGGTAACTCGGCTGTGAAGTAGTGCGCGGTGACGCGCGCGCCTGTCTCGCAGGGGTAGGGGCCGTGGTCGGTCATGTCGAATACTTGCTCGCTCGCCGGATCACCTGCGGCAGGGCGCAGATGCAGCCTGACCCGCGCGATGCCGGAGAGATCGTAGGCAAAGCAATGCAGGGTCGCCTCGCGCGGGGCGGGCTCGAGTCCATTTGGGCGCCATTGCTGGCCGCCGGGGTTCTCGGGCGTGACCCAGGGCGGGAAGATGGTTGGGCCGGTTTTGTCGCTTTTGGCGTCGGCCATGCGCTGGAATTCGGTCCCGGCCAGGGACCATGCCTGGTTGGCGGCGCGGGTGACCTGGCCATCCCACACATCTTGTCCGGTCCAATACCAGTAGTCGCTGGCCTCGGCAGTGAGCATCAGGCGGGCCAGCTTGGGCAGCAGCGGGTGTTCGGGCTCGGTGTCTTCGAGCGAATGCACGGCGTTTTGCAGCGCGGTCAGCACGGCCCAGGAGTTGAGGTCGGGCGAGTAGGGCTCGCGGTAGCGGCTGAACCACTTCATGAACTGCGGATCGCCGTTGTCGGCGCCGCTCCAGGAGCCGGGCTCGACATGGACAGCCTGACTGGGATCGGGCGGGAAGCGGTCGAGATAATCTGCGATGGTGGTCAGCTCAAAGCGCGGGTCTCCTGCAAGCCACTCGAGCAGGGCGGCGGTATTGTGGCGGTAGTAGCTCTCGGCGCCGCCGCCGTGGTTGTCGCCATCGGAATGTAGCAGGAAAAACGGCGGATGCTTGGGGTCGAAATGGCCGTGGCGTTCGAGCTCGGCGTAGACCTGACCGAGCACATCGGGATATTGCAGGGCGCCGAAGCCGCCGCGCGCGTCCTCGTTGCCAATGTAACGCTCGGCTGGCACACCGATGATTTTGTGCTCGGTGCCATCCGGGTCGGTGTAGGCCAGGTATTCGGGCTTGAGCAGGCTGGGAGCGATGTCCGAGCCGGTCCAGACGTTGCTCAGGCGGAGCCAGTCATCGGCGGGCGGATTGGTCTGCTCGGCCGGGTTGGGCGGCAGCATGCCCTCATTCGGGCCGCCGTAGGGGTAGTCGCGGCAGGCGCGGTAACGGTGGATGGAGTCGTAGATGACGGCGCGGACGCCGGCCTGATTGAGCGCCGGGATGATGCGCGGATGAAAGGCGGTCTCGGGCGGGAACAGAATATCGGATGCCGGCGCGCCGAAGACGCGTGGGATGAGCTCACGGTGTTGCTGGATCTGGCGCACGATGTTGCGCGCAGGGATCAGCGGCATCAGCGGGTGGTAGAAGCCGAAGGCGCTTAAGTCCAGCCGGCGGTTGCCGCTGGCGGTGGTCAGCTTGGCGACCCGACGCAGCTCGGCGGTCCAGTCGCTGAAGCGGCCGCCGGCGCGACCGGTCTCGGCGCAGCGCTCGAGCTGTTCGATCAGCGAACCGCTCCAGCTGCAGCTCAGGCCCGCGTGGGGTAGTCCCGAGTCGGCATACTGGCGGATGGCGGCGGGGACAAAGTCCGTATAGGGGCCGCCACGGGTGCTGAAGATGCCGTCCTTTTCACCATCCCAATAATTCGGATCAGCCGCATCGTAGTAGGGCTGGTGCATGTGCTTGTGGATGCCGAAGTAGAGCTTCGGCAAGTCCTTGCCCGCGCTGATGCGCGGGGTTGCGCTGGGCTTGGTGCCTTGGGTGCTGCCAGCGTCAGTTTTCGCGCTGCTGCTGATCCCCTTGCGCGCGCCCACTCCGGTCTCTGTCCCGGGGCTGTGAGTAGAAGATGGTGTCGCGCGCCCTTCGCGCACGAGGTGCAGGGCGCGAAAGGTTTTGATCCAGTCATCGCCGCCGGCGCGGGTGAAGTTGGCTTGGCGGCAGCCCTCGATCTGGACTTGGATCTCACCTTCGCTGAGCAGGCCGGCGGGGATTTCCGCGCGGTATTGATAGCCTTCCTCGGTGTTATCGGTGAGCCAGACGATCTGCTGGTTGCGAAACAGGTGCTCGTGCCCGTGCTGGCGCAGGATGACCTGAGGGAAGGGGATGGCGCCGTCGGCAGTCAGTGTGACGCTGAAGGCGGGGTTGCTGCCTTTCTCGTCGCAGATGAGCTGCGAGGGGAGTTCGACGGCGAGGAAGCGGGTGAAGATGTCGTTCATTGAATGTGACTTGACGCTGATGTGTGGGGCGCCTTTAGGTGTTTGCTGGGTGTTTTTGCTGGCGCTGAACGTTTAGGTGGCTGTTTTAGACCTGCGCGGATGGCTTTGGACCAGGGGTACGGTTTTGGGTCGCTTTGGATAGCTCCGGGTCGGGTAGCGCTCGCGGGGGACGCCGTGAATACGTCCTTGTAGGCTTGCGACGGCATCCATGCCGTCGAACACCCCCGCGAGCCCTACCCGGCCCGGAGCTGGCGAGTGCATTTGGTTGGCTCGGTTTTTATCGCTGCGGCTAGCGCGTCTGATTGACTGGCGGGTTCTTGCGGCTCGGTCGCGTTGTGGGTTGGCGCGTTTGGTGCCTATTGTCTCAGAGATGGCGTTGTGCGGTGCGATCTGTTTGTTGTGTGCTTGCCGTTTCCAGGTTTGCGGCGGCGATCAGGGCTTGTCCGAGGGCGATGCCGCCGTCGTTGGCGGGGACTTGGCGGTGGGTCAGGATGCGCATTCCGGCCTGCTCGGCTTGGCGGATGACGGTTTCGAGCAGGATGCGGTTCTGAAAGCTTCCGCCGGAGAGGGCGAGGGTGTCGATGTGTTGTTCGCGCGCCAGATCGACGGCGAGGTTGGTTAGTGCTTTGGCGAAGCCGGTGTGGAAGCTTGCGGCGATGCGGGCGGACGTGATGCCGTTGCTTAAGTCGTCCAATAGGGCTTGCCACATCGGAGCGGGGTCGAGTTGGGTGCCCTCGGCTGTGCGGATGAGGGCGAAGGGGTAGCCGGGATCTTGAGGGGTAGCGTCGGGCGCGGCTTTGGAAAATGCGCCGGCTTGGGCATTGGGGTTGCCAAGTTCGCCGCTGGCGAGCGCTTCGAGCTCCATCGCGGCTTGTCCTTCGTAAGCAAGCCGCTCGGGGCAGATGCCGAGCGCGGCGGCGACGGCGTCGAATAGGCGTCCTGTTGATGAACTCAATGGTGCGTTGAAGCCGTTGTCGATCATGCGCAGCAGCGTGTCGATGGGTGCTGCGGTGAGGCCGGGAGCGAGTCCGGGCAGGTCGTTGAGCCAGGGCCATTGGTCGCGGGCGGATTGCCAGCCGAAGGCGGTGTGCAGTTGAGCGAGGAGGTTGCGCCAGGGCTCGCGCGCGGCGCGGTCGCTGCCGGGTAGGGGTGTGGGGCGCAGCCAGGCCAGGCGGGTGAAGCTGTGGTAATCGGCGCGCAGCAGTTCCCCGCCCCAGAGGTGACCGTTGCTGCCCCCGTCGCTTCCCCTATTGCTGCAATAGCCGAGGCCGTCGAGGGCGATGCCGAGCACGGGGCCTGCGTCCTTGGGCCAGCCGTTGTCGGCCAGCACGGCGGCGATGTGGGCGTGGTGGTGCTGGACCTGGATTAAGGGTGCATCCAGCTCGGCGGCGAGGCGTCGGCCGACGGCACTGCTGCGGTAGTCGGGGTGCAGGTCCACTGCGATGGCCTGCGGGCGGTGCTGGAACAGGTCGCGATACAGTGCGAGTGTGCGCTCGAATTCGCGCAGGGTCGCGGGCTCGTCGAGGTCGCCGAGATGTTGCGACAGAATCAGGCGCGGTGCGTCGAGCAGGCAGAAGGTGTTTTTCAGCTCGCCACCGAGTGCGAGGATGGGGGCGGCGTTGTCGAACCCCTCGGGCGCCAGCAGCGGCGCTGGTGAATAGCCGCGGGCGCGGCGCAGCAGGCGAGGGTGGCCGGCATCGACCCGCGCGAGCGAGTCATCGATGCGGTTGATGATGTCGCGATCATGCAGCAGCAGCGCATCGGCCATGGGGGCGAGGCGCTCACGCGCGTCCTCGTTGGCGATGGCCTGGGGCTCGTCACTGCGGTTGCCGCTGGTCATTACCAGCGGGCGGTCCCAGTCCGCGAGCAGCAGCAGATGCACCGGGCTGTAAGGCAGCATAACACCCAGGCGGTGCTGTCTGGGGGCGATGCCTGGGGCTAGCTTGGGAGCCAGGTTGGGGGACTGTTTGGGGGCTAGCTTGGGGGCCATATCCTGGGGTGGCCCGTCGCCTCGACTGACGGATTGGCTGGAGAACTGGCTGTTGTGATCTTCGCTCTTGCGCGCGAGCAGCACGATGGGCGCGGCTGGTGACTGCAGCAGGATGGCTTCCTGCTCGCTGAGTTGGCAGTAGTGGCGAATGACGCCAATGTCGCGGGCCATCAGCGCGAAGGGCTTGGCGTCGCGCGCTTTGCGCTGGCGCAGGCGTGTGACTGCCTCGGTATTGGTGGCATCACACGCCAGATGAAAGCCGCCAATCCCTTTGATGGCGATGATCTGCCCGGCGGCAAGCAGACGGCTGGCGAGCGCGATCGCGTCGACCGCCTGGAGATCAGGCGGCGCGAGCGGCTGGCCCTGGGTGTCTTCCAGCCAGACCCGTGGTCCGCATACCGGGCAGGCATTGGGCTGGGCGTGAAAGCGCCGGTTGGCCGGGTTGTCATACTCGGCCTGGCAGTCCGGGCACATCGGAAAAGCGGCCATGCTGGTGTTGGCGCGGTCGTATGGGATCGCCCGCAGGATGCTCAGCCGGGGGCCGCAGTGGGTGCAATTGGTGAAGGGATAGCGATAGCGGCGATTGGCCGGCTCGGCAATTTCGGCGGCGCAGGCGGCGCAGGTGGCGGCATCCGGCACAATGGCGGTATGCACCTCGGTAGCGGCGCTGGCAATGATCTTGAATTCAGTCTCGCCCGCTGGCGGGGCGCTCCCTGGGGGCAGTGGTGCGCGCTCGAGTCTGTCGATACGCGCCAGCGGTGGTGCGTGTTCGCTTAGCTGATGACAGAAGGTGTCGGCCGTGTTGCTGTCTGGCGCCCAGAGTCGGATCAGCACGCCGTCGCCATCGTTTCGCACATCGCCGCGGCAGCCGAGGCTGTTTGCCAGGTGCCAGACATGCGGGCGAAAGCCTACGCCTTGGACCAGGCCGCGGACCCGGACCTGCTCGGCATGAAGGCTGGAGGAGGCTTGCGTATGGTTCACCCGTTGGGATCAACCTGATCGGGTTGGCGGGTCAGCTTGGCTGAGATCGGGTTGGGGGCTGGGCGATCGGGATGGAAGATGCAGAGAGGGGGAAAGGCTACGGAGGCAAAAAAGCTGCCTGCGAATAATGGTCCGGGCGGCAGGATTTGAACCTGCGACCCCCACAACCCCATTGTGGTGCGCTACCAGACTGCGCTACGCCCGGAAGCGGTGAAGAGTAATGACACGGGAGGCGGTTGTCAATTTGCGCGATGGGGATCTGAGCGGCCCATGTCCGAACCATGGCTGCCCAGTGCCTGCTCAATGTTCGCACGCAACCGAGATGTGCACGCAGCGGGCGCCAGCGGACCCACGATTTGGTCAGGTATTTCGTGATGAGGAGCCCGTAATGGCGCAGTTTCCGCTGTTAAAAACACTGGATTGCATTAGACTCAATCTCATTGACCTTTTTGAGGTGCGCGGGCGAACGGACTGAGTGTTGATATGGGCGGAAGTCACCATGGCTGCAACTGAATCGAATCGAGAACCAAACCCAGGACTCGGGCCCGGACCCGATCGCGCCGCCGACCAAGCGACGGGGCAGAATGACAGGCGCGCGGCGCTTAGGCTTTTTCTCGGCGTCGTGCTGCTGTCTGGCGTGCTGGTGGCTGGCGGCGCCTTCCTGTTCTACCGCGCCGAGTTGTCTGATGCTGCGGCAGTGGTGCCTGAGGCGAGCCAATCACTGCCGCAGGCTGGTGAGGCTGGTCTGTCGCAAACACCACCGGCGGCGCTGGCATCGGCAGGCGGGCAGGGCGCGAAGGCCGAGCGTCGCGGGACCCTGATACGCCTGTGGGTCTTTTCACTGGTGATTTTTCTCGCCATGGTGGTCGGCGGTTGGTTCCTGGTCGATGCGCGCATGAAATGGATTCGCGAGAAGAAGCGGGCGCAGACGCTGGCCGATTTCGATTTCGTGACCAACTTACCCAATCGCGCCTTGTTTTTCGACCGGCTTGAGCGCATCCATCTGCATTCAGCCCGCTACCGCCGCAGCTACGGACTGATCGTCATGGACCTCGACGGCTTCGGCGAGGTGAACGAAAAATTCGGCTACAGCGACGGTGATCAATTGCTGATCCGCGTCGGGCGCATGCTGACTAACAGCCTGCGCTACTCAGATACGGTGGCGCGCATCGGCGGCGATGAGTTCGCGGTGCTGCTGACCGAGGTCAGCGATGTCGGCGCTGCCATGATGCTGGGGAAAAAAATGGCGGCGGCGATCAGCGCACCCATTCGCCTGCCGGGTGGCTATGCGGAGATCACCGCCAGTATCGGCGTGGCGGTATTTCCTGAGCATGGCAGCAGTGTCGATGATATCTTGCAGGCGGCCGATCAGGCGATGGATCGCGCTAAGCGCGAGGGTCAAGGCATTTGCTTGCTGGCGCTCTCACCCGACGAATATCCGGACACCGAAGACTTGGCCGCCGGCTTGGTTGTCGCCGAGGAAGAACTGCCTTAAAAGCTGCGAAGTGATGCGTGGTGCTCTTGCCGCGGGCAGCGGTCAACGTATCGTGACGGGCTGCAAGGGCTTCGGCGACCATGAATATCCGCCGCTGCCGGTCCTTGGGAGTTGATTCAATGCCGCCGCCACAGGAAGCCCAACGAGGTACCGCGCACAGCCATGGGCTCCAACAAAGATAAACAACCGAAAGACAAAAACGACAAGGTGACCGGTGCAACCCCTAGCGGACCTCTAATAAAGCCGCCACCACTGGAAGGTTCGGCACTGCCACCCGAGTTGATGCTGGCGGCGCATCTGCCTGTCGGTGTCGCGGTCTACTGGCCGCTCGATGACGGCGCTGATTTTGAGATTCTTTATCTCAATCCAGTCGGTGCGCGCATGCTTGAGCGCGCGGCGGAGGATTTGACTGGGCAGCGCTTAAGCGAGGCGTTTCCTGGTGCGCAAGCCATTGGCGTGCTGGGTGCTCTGCAGGAGGCCCATCGCAGCGGGTGCCCGCAAAACCTGGACTCCGAGCTGTACCGGGACGAGGGCGTGGAGCTGTGGGTCAATAATCGCCTCCTGCGCCTGGAAACCGGCACGCATCGCGGCGCGCTGGTGGCGGTCTTTTCCGACGAATCTGACCTGGTTCAGCTGCGCCGCGACAGCCTGGAGCAACGTAACCGCTTCCGCTTGGTGTTCGAGAATAGCCTGATTGGCATTTTCGTTGTCGATAACGACCGGCGCATCATTGAGATCAATGACTGTGCCTGCGGCATCTTCGGCTACGACGCCCAGTCACTGCTCGGTGAGTCGGTGGAAATTCTGCATCTCTCCCCGGCCTCTTTCCAACGCTTTGGTGAGGAGGTGTTCTCCAAGATTGAGAGCACCGGGCTTGTCGACGTTCGCTACGATCTCAAGCGCGGCAGCGGCGAGGCCTTCCTGGCGGCACTCTCGGGTCGCCCGCTCAATGGTGTCGATCGCGAGGCTGGGGTCATCTGGGTGGTGGCCGATATTTCAGCCATGTCCCGTGCTGAGGAAGCTTTGCGCGCAAGCGAGGAGCGCTTCGCGTTGGCCGCATCCGGTGCCAACGAGGGCATCTGGGACTGGGATATCAAGACCAATCGCGCCTATCTGTCGCCGCGCTGGAAGGAACTGATTGGCTACCGCGACGATGAAATCCCTAACCGTTTCGAGGAGTGGTCATCGCGGGTGCATCCGGATGATCTGTCCGCGGCCAATGCGGCGATCGAGGCCCACCTGCGTGGCGAGACGGAGATGCTCGAGACCGAGTTTCGCATGCGCTGCAAGGACGGCTCCTGGCGCTGGATTCTGGGGCGTGGGCTGTGCGTGCGCGACGAGCAGGGGCGCCCGCTGCGCATGGCCGGCTCACACAGCGATATCGACGAACGGCGGCGCGCCGAGGATCGGGCGCGGTCGCAAGAAGCGCACCTGGCCGCGGTGCTCGACACCGTTCAGACCGGCATTGTCGTGATCGATCACGACGAGCACTTGGTGGTGGACGCCAACGAGCTGGCTGCGCAGATTCTCGGTTGCCCGCGCGAGGAGCTGATCGGGGCCCCTTGCGGTGGGCGCCTGTGTGTGAACCCGCAGGCCTGTCCTTTTGCCGCCGAAACATGGCACGCGGCCTTGCCGATCACCAACCAGGAGGCCGTGTTTGTCCGCGCTGATGGGGCGCGCGTGGATGTGCTCAAGAGCTCGGTCCCGCTGCGACTGGATGGTCGCAAGCTGCTGATTGAAAGCTTTGTCGACATCTCGTCCATCAAAGAGACCGAGCAGGCCTTGCGCCGCGCCAAGGAGGAGGCAGAGTCCGCCGCCATCGCCAAGAGCGAATTTCTGGCCAAGATGAGCCACGAGATTCGCACGCCGATGAACTCCATCCTCGGCATGACCAAGCTCACGCTCGACACCGAGTTGGACGCCGAGCAGCGCGAGAATCTGGAAATCGTCGATGCCTCGGCGGAATCCCTGCTGGCGCTGATCGACGACATCCTCGACTTCTCCAAGCTTGAGGCGCATCGGGTGGCGATGGACCCGGTGGATTTCGATCTCAGCGCGCTGTTTGAGGAGGTCCTCGACGGCTTTGCCTTCCGCGCGGCGGAAAAGGGCCTGGAGCTGATTGAATTCATCGATCCGCAGGTCCCGCTGGGATTGTGCGGTGATTCTCAACGCTTGCGCCAAGTGCTAGTCAACCTGGTTGGCAACGCGATCAAATTCACCGCAGTCGGCGACATCGTGGTGAGCGTGGAATTGGTGCCTGACCCGAAAGCTCAGGCTGCTGGGCAGCGTGCGACAGGGTCGGACGACGATGCGAGCGACCGGTCACAACACCTGACGGGCCTTGGCGGAGCCGAAACGGGTTCCAGCATGACCGGCACGGGTGGGGATGGCGCCAGAAATGGCATGCAGCCGAAATGGCTGCGCTTTACGGTGCGTGATACCGGTGTGGGCGTGGCGAGCGACAAGCAGGCGGACATCTTTCTCGCCTTTCAGCAGGCCGACAACAGTGTGACGCGCCAGTTCGGCGGTTCGGGCCTGGGGCTTAGCATCAGCCGGCAGTTGGTCGAGCTGATGGGAGGCCGGATCGGCCTCGAGAGCACGCCGGGGAAGGGCAGTGAGTTTTGGTTTGAGGTCCCGCTGCCGCCGGCCAGCAGCCCGGTGCCGAGCGCCAATCTCATGGTGCCTGATCTCAAGGACCTGCGCTGTCTGGTGGTGGATGACAATAGCGCCAATCGGCGTTTGCTGGTCAAAACGCTTGAGGGCTGGGGCTGCCGGCCGCGCGCGGTGGAAAGCGGGAGCCAAGCGCTCGCGGTGCTGGAAGATGCGAGTGCGACCAACGAGCCCTATCGCATGGTACTGCTTGATCTCCTGATGCCGGAGATGGACGGTGAGCAGACAGCACGCGCTATCCAGCAGGGCAGGACCTGTGGCGACCCTGACATTCTGCTGCTGGCCTCGGCGAGCGTGCGCGGCCAGGCAAGTCGCCTGCGCGCCCTCGGCGTGCGCAGCCTGCTGATCAAACCGGTCCGTCAGCGCCAATTGCTGCGCGCCATGAGCCAGGCACTCGCAGGCCCCAATTCGGCTGTTGATGCCGCGATGGCGTCGCGCAACCCGAAGCGGATTAGCCAGACAGCATCCTTCCCGGGCGCGCAGGTGCTGCTGGTCGAGGATCGGCTGTTCAATCGCAAGGTGGCGCTGTCCTATCTGGCGCGGTTTGGTGTCGAGGTGACCACGGCCGCGAACGGGCTGCACGCATTGGAGCTGGCGCGCCAGCGCGCATTCGACCTGATCCTGATGGATGTGCAGATGCCGTTGCTCGATGGGCGCAAGGCGACGATGGCGATTCGCGATGATCCCGACAATCCCAACCGCGATGCGCCCATCGTGGCGATGACGGCGCATGTGCTTGATGGTGACCGCGAGAAGTGCATGAACGCCGGCATGGATGACTATCTGACCAAGCCGATCCGACTCGACCAGCTTGAGCGGGCGCTTGCGCACTGGCTGAACGACGCCGCGAACAGGCCGCCGTCAGCGCCGGCGAGAGAAGAAAGACCGGCAACGGAAACCTTCGCGTGGGAACCCTGGCGGGGTGAGTCTCAGGATGCTGAGCGCCAGCCAGATAGGGAGCCGGATTGGCAGCAGGATTCGGAGCCGGATTCGCAGCCGGAGCCGTCCTTGCCGCCGGAGCTTGAGTCTTTATTCGAAGGGGATACCGACGGGCTTGCGGATCTGCTCGGCACCTTCGTGCACGACGCCGGAGCCGATCTGGAAAATCTCATGGATGCCTGGCGCACGCGCGACCCCGAGCAGGTGCGGTCCAATCTGCACGCGCTCAAAGGCCTGGTTGGGAACATGGGTTACCAGGCCCTGGCTGATCGCCTAGCCAGGCTCGAGGATGCTTTCCGCGATGCCGACGCCATTCCGAGCGGAGCGACCGGACTGGAAAAACTCATCGAGCAATTTCAGGGCGATCTGAGCGAACTGATCGCGCGGCTGCAAATGCGGCTGGACGGCGACTGAATCGATGCTGGGGAGGGCTCCCCTCAGCTGATGTGCGCTCGGTTGCGTCCCTGGGTTTTGGCGAGGTAGAGCGCGGCGTCGGCGATGTCGATCATGGCCGCGAGCGAATGGGATTTGTTCAGCGTGGCGCCGAGGCTGGCAGTCACGCGCAGCACCGCGTCGCCGTTTGGCACTTCGAGCGCCTCAATGCCATGGCGGATGCGTTCCAATTCTTGATCAAGCTGCGCCGATGCGCGCTCGCCCTTGATGAGCCAGCAAAACTCCTCGCCGCCGTAGCGCACCAGCAGGTCGTCGCTGTGAATGGTCTTCTGCAGTTGTGACGCCACCCGCTGCAGCACGCGGTCGCCGACGAAATGGCCGTGGATATCGTTGATCTGCTTGAAGTGGTCGATATCGATCACAACCGTGGCAAACCCCAAGTCCTTCTCTTTCGCATGGTCGTAGGCTTTGGCGCCGACATCGAACAGGTAGCGTCTGTTGAATAGCTGGGTGAGGAAGTCACGCACGGCCGAGTCGCGCATGAAGCGAATGAACTCCAGGGTTTCGACATTCTGGGTGATGCGGCAGTAGAACTCCTCAATCAGAAACGGCTTGGCGATGAAGTCATTGGCGCCGGCCTTGAGCAACTTGGCCGAGGTGATGGGCGCGCTCTGATCAGAAATACCGATGATGCCGATTTGATTGCGGTCGAAGTGCCGGCGCGCCTGCGCGATCAGCGTCTGGCCGTCCATTTTGGGCATGTGGAAGTCGGTGAGCATCAGGCGGATGTCGTGATGCTGCTGCAGCATGGCGAGCGCCTCCTCGCCGTCAGCGGCCTCCAGCGTCTGGT
This sequence comes from Thiorhodovibrio litoralis, assembly GCF_033954455.1. NCBI lineage: Bacteria > Pseudomonadati > Pseudomonadota > Gammaproteobacteria > Chromatiales > Chromatiaceae > Thiorhodovibrio > Thiorhodovibrio litoralis. The sequence goes on from NZ_CP121473.1 coordinate 1,531,079, forward strand.
ACCTGTGGGTGCGCAGCAACTCGCGCAGATAGACGCGGAAGCTCCGCGAATCATCGACGATCAGGACCTTGATCTTGTTGTTGCGATGAATGCGCCTGACCAGGTTGGCGACATAGTCGATTTCGCTCGCGTTGGTCTTGACCACGTAGTCGATCACATTGGGCTTGGCGAGAATCCGTTCGCGCAGGCCATCATCCATGTAGCCGGTCAGCACGATGATTGGCAGGCCGGTTTCCACCACCAGATCGACAATCTCGCCATTGGGCGCGTCGGGCAGGTTGAGGTCGAGGATGCCAACGAAGAACTGCTGCGTTCCCTGCTCAATCAGTGCTTGCGCCTCGCTGAGGGAACCGGCGCCAGCGACGCGGACATCGGCGCGGTCCTCAATGGCTTCGGCAAGATATTGGCGCAGCGAGCGGCTGTCCTCGACCAATAAGACCTGTTCGCTCGATTCGCTGATCATGTTGCGATCGTTCCTTATGAGAGGGGCAGTGACAAGTGACTGCAAGGTGGCAGGCGGTGCGGCAGAGCGGTGAGCAACCGGGAGCTCGCAGCGGCGATAGGGCTTGATGCGTCTGGTTCGCTCCCCGGCATTATAGCGTTAATCGGATGATGTTCTGAGCCGATGGTTGCTCTGGTGGTGTCAGTTGTCGTGCAATTTTCAGGGTTTTGCGACTCGCGTCACAGGCCGGTAGCATTGGGCGCGCGCATTCCGCGATCGCCGTCAATGCCGCTCGGGCGGGCCGTCGCTGCCAAGTCGTTGGGCGCCGGACGCCGGATTGGACTAAAATCCGGAGTTTTCCCGCCATCAAGCCCGGTCAACACAGATGCCTGACGCCCACGCGCCCGATCCCATGCCCGATCCCACGCCCGATCCCACCATGAGCCGTTTTCCGCTGCTTTCGCAAATTGAGGACCCGGCCGATCTGCGCGCGCTAAGCGGTGATGAGCTCAAAGAATTGGCTGCCGAGCTGCGTGCCTTTCTGATTGAGAGCGTTTCGCGCACGGGCGGGCACCTGGCCGCCGGGCTGGGCGTGGTGGAGCTGACCATCGCGCTCCACCATGTTTTTGATACGCCCCATGATCGTGTGGTCTGGGACGTTGGCCACCAGGCCTATCCGCACAAGATTCTGACCGGGCGGCGCGATCGCATGCACCGCATGCGCATGAAAGGCGGCCTGTCTGGCTTCCCCAAGCGCAGCGAGAGCCGCTACGACACCTTCGGCGTCGGTCACTCCAGCACTTCCATCAGCGCGGCGCTCGGCATGTCGATTGCCGCGCGGCTGAAGGGCGAGCGACGGCAGGTTATCGCCATCATCGGCGACGGCTCGCTGGGGGCTGGCATGGCGTTTGAGGCGCTCAATCACGGCGGCCCGCTCGACCCGGACCTGCTGGTGATCCTGAACGACAATGAAATGTCCATCTCGCCGCCGGTGGGGGCCATTAGCAGCCATCTTGCGCGCTTGCTGTCGAGCCGCGTCTATACCAGCATGCGCGAGGGTAGCAAGTCCGCCCTGCGCGGTCTGCCGCATCTGCGCGAGCTGGTGGGTCGCTGGGAGGAGCACGTGAAGGGCATGGTCATGCCGAGCACCATGTTCGAGGAACTGGGCTTCAATTACATCGGGCCGATCAATGGCCACGACATGGATGACCTGGTCTCGACCCTCCACAACATGAAATCCATGCCGGGTCCACGCTTTCTCCATGTGGCCACGCAGAAAGGCCACGGTTACGAGCCGGCCCTGGGGCAACCGGTGCAGTTTCATGGCGTCACACCCTTCGACTCCAAGACCGGGCGGATGCACAAGAAGTCCGGCGGTAAGACCTACACCCAGATTTTCGGCGACTGGCTGTGCGAGGCTGCCGAGAAGGAGCCACGGCTGCTCGCGATCACTCCCGCGATGCGCGAGGGCTCGGGGATGGTGGCTTTTTCGGAGCGTTTTCCCGAACGCTATTTCGATGTCGGCATCGCCGAGCAGCATGCGGTGACCCTGGCCGCCGGCATGGCTTGCGAGGGCATGAAGCCGGTAGTGGCCATTTATTCGACCTTTTTGCAGCGGGCCTATGATCAGCTGGTGCACGATGTCTGCCTGCAAGGGTTGGATGTGACTTTCGCGGTGGACCGAGCCGGGCTGGTCGGCGCCGACGGGGCGACTCATGCCGGCAGTTTCGACCTGAGCTTCGGTCGGCCGCTGCCGAATCTGGTCATCATGGCACCGGCGGACGAGAACGAATGTCGGCGCATGCTGCAGACGGCACTCGAGCATCCGGGCCCGGCACTGGTGCGCTACCCGCGCGGCTCCGGACCCGGTGTGGAGGTCGACATCCAGGCTCCCGTGCTGCCGATCGGCGAGGGTGAGGTGTTGCGCCGTGGCCAGGACGTCGCCCTGCTTGGCTTCGGTAGTCGGGTGGCGCCGGCGCTGGAGGTGGGTGAGGAGGTCGATGCCACTGTGGTGAACATGCGTTTCGTCAAGCCGCTCGATGAGCGTCTGATTCTGGAGCTGGCGGATCAGCACCAACTGCTGATCACGGTGGAGGAAAATGTCGTCGCCGGCGGCGCCGGCTCGGCGGTCTCTGAGTTACTGGCTGCTCATGGGCTGGCGGTGCGCTGCCTTCATCTTGGTCTGCCGGATGTCTGCCAGGAGCAGGCCAGCCACGGCCAGCAGCTGCACGCCTGCGGTTTGGACACCGACGGCATCCGTGCCGCCGTGCTGAGCGAGATGGCCGATCTTGGTCTTGAGCCGGGGCGGAATCGGGAATCTGATCCGCGACTGACGCAAGTTTCCGCTTAACTCTGCATCGCGCCATCTGTTGTTTTTGAGAATGGGTGGCTTGTTTTGGACCGGGTAAGGGTCGCGGGGGACGCCGTGAATACTTCCCTGTAGGCTTGCGATCGCATCCATGCGATCGAACACCCCCGCGCCCCTTACCCGGCCCAAAACCATAAAGTTCGTTTGGGATTGTGACAACGGCTAACGGTCGGAGGTATTGAGAATGACGCAACTTCAGATCGTGCCCATCTCGGCCTTTGCCGACAATTACATCTGGCTGCTGCGCCGTCCGTCCTCGGCGCGGGTGGCCGTGGTTGATCCAGGTGACGCGCAGCCGGTGCTCGAGTATGTGCAACGCCACCAGCTGGAACTGGCGGCGATTCTCTTGACCCATCACCATCAAGATCACATCGGCGGCTTGCCGGCGTTGCAGGCGGCCTGGCCGGAGGTTGAGGTGCTGGCACCAGAGGATCGACGCATTCCGGAAGCGACCCGGCGGCTGGGTGATGGCGATAGGCTGCGGGTCGCGGGCATTGATGTTGAGGCCGAGGTGCTGTCCGTGCCCGGGCATACCGCGACCCATATCGCCTATCTGCTCCCTGCCTGTTTGCCCTCGGCCAAGCAGTCCCCTGATGACCAAGGACAAGCGTTGTTCTGTGGCGATACGCTGTTCAGCGTTGGCTGCGGGCGGGTCTTTGACGGCACGGCGGAGCAACTGGCAGCGTCCCTGCGCCGAATCTCGGCGCTGCCAGCGGAGACCCGCTGTTATTGCGCGCATGAATATGCGCTCGAGAACATCGGTTTTGCGCAATGGGTCGAGCCTGAAAGCCCGGCCCTGGCTGAGCGCACCGCGGAGGTCGAGCGGCTGCGCGCCGACGGAGTTCCGAGCGTGCCTTCCACATTGGCCATGGAGTTGGCGACCAATCCCTTTCTGCGTGTCGATCAGCCGGCTGTGATCGCTGCGGCCGAGCGGGCGGCTGGTCGTGTTCTGGCGGGGCCGACAGAAGTATTTGCGGCTTTGCGCCGGTGGAAGGATGAAGACTACGACTGACGCCGCCGGGAGGCGCGATCCACTCCCCGACCAGTTCGCTCCAGGCGGGCGCATCCCGGGCTGGCTCATCCCAACTTTGCGCGTCCCTGCTTCGCTTGTCAGGCGCGGCTGCTGGCTGTTGGCGCCGGCGGCCGGAGCGGTGACGGTGTTGAGCTTTGCCCCCTTCGGCTGGTATCCGCTCGGGATGCTGGCCTTGGCGCTCTGGTATCACTGCCTGCAAGGGCGCAGTGGACGCAGCGCCTTTCTGCTCGGCTGGCTTTACGGCTTCGGGCTGCTGGGTGTCGGCGTGGCCTGGATTCGTATCAGCCTGAACGAGTTCGGCAATCTGCCAGCGGTTGTCGCTAATGCGATGATGCTGCTCTTTGTTGCCGCCATGGCCCTGTATTACGGGCTCGCGGGCTGGCTCATTGGGCGCTGGCAGTCGGGCTTGCGGCGCGCCGGGCAAGACTGGGCCGGTGCGGCGCTGCTGCTGCCGGCAGTCTGGGTGCTGAGCGAGTGGCTGCGCTCCTGGCTGCTGACTGGCTTCCCGTGGCTGTTGCTCGGCAACACCCAGGTCGACTCGCCCTTGTCTGGCTGGGCGCCAGTGCTTGGGGTGCATGGGCTTAGTCTGCTTGCGGCCCTGTCGGCCGGGCTGCTGTGGCTTGGCTTGGCGCGACGTCGCGCCCGTGTCGGCGCTGTTGTTGTCCTGGTGCTGGTTTGGGGCGGTGGCACGCTGTTGCGATTCATTCACTGGACGCAGCCGGCGGGTGAGCCGTTTTCGGTCGCGCTGGTGCAGGCGAATATCACGCCCTCACTGAAATGGCAGCCGGAGGCACTCGAGCCGAATCTCGAGGCGCATTTGCGCCTGACGCGCGAGCAACTTGGTCGCGGGCTCATCGTCTGGCCCGAAACGGCCATCCCAAGCTTTTTGCACGAGGTGCGCCAGTCGCTGATCGACCCGCTCGCCGAGCGCGCGCGCGAGGAGGGCTCGGAGATCGTGATCGGCGTGCCCATCATGGAAAGCGACCGGAGCTACTACAACGGCCTGCTGAGCATCGGCACCGCATCGGACACCTACTACAAACGCCACCTGGTGCCCTTTGGCGAGTACCTGCCGCTGGGCGCATTGATCGAACCGGTGGTGGACTGGTTCGATGTGCCTATGTCCTCCTTCAGCCCGGGGCGCGCGGATAAGCCGCTGCTGACCGTCGGTGCGCATCAGGTGGGAGCATCCATCTGCTACGAGGATGTGTTCGCAGACGAGGTCCGCCAGTCGCTGCCGGAAGCAGACTATCTGATCAACGTCTCAAACGACGCCTGGTTCGGCGATTCGCTCGCGCCAGCACAGCACCTGGAGTTCGCGCGACTGCGTGCGCTCGAGAACGGGCGCTATCTGGTGCGCGCTACTAATACCGGCATTTCCGCCATCATCGATCAGAACGGACAAGTGCGGGGCGAGTTGCCGGCCTTCGAGCGCGGCGCCTTGGTTGGCGAGGTGCAGCCCTTCAGCGGACAAACACCCTTTTCCCGCTTTGGCAGCACGATTGCGATTGGGCTGGCAGCGGCTATGCTCGCGCTGAGCCTTTGGCTGGGGCGGGGCTCTGCCGCAGTCAATCCCGGCTGAAGCCGCTTTGACCCGTCAGCGTGGGTGATGACTGCCAAGCTGCGCTCGGGGCAGGTTGATTCACTCCCGGCAGATTGATTGCCGTTAGATTGATACCGGGTTGACCGACTCAGGGCAGCTCGACTTTGTCGTAAACCTCCGCCATGGCCAGGCTGGCGTCGATGCCGGGCAGCGGGATAACGTCTTCGAGGTGCGCGAAGCTTTCCAGATTCCAGCTGTTGTCCGCTTGGCGCTGGTAGAGATCAACGGTGATGCGGTCCTGGGAGATCAACAGATAGGTATGCAGGCTTTCGATCTCCCTGTAGTTAGCGAACTTAAGCCCCCGATCATAGGCCTCGGTCGAGTCGGACAGCACCTCGACGATCAGGCCCGGATTGGTCACCAGGTCGCGGCGGTTGTCGTGGAAGTGACGTTCGCCGCAGATGACCATGATATCGGGGTAGACACCGGCCTCGGCGCTGGCGATATGAACCTTCATGTCGCTCGGGTATACGCGGCAGGGGCGTCGCTTGAGAGCCAGGCTCAGCTCGCGCGCGATGTTCACGACAATCAGATTATGCGCCTCCGAGCCGCCTGCCATGGCGAATACTTCACCGGCGACGTACTCTGTACGCTCTTCTGGTTCGGCCCGTTCGGCCTCAAGCCAGTCTTCAAAGGTCATGACAGGAACAGGTTGTAACGCCATGGTGCTGTCTCCGCGTTGTTTCGGCTTAAGAGATGGCGATCAAAAATGAATTTTCGGTTTTTGGCTTCGCATCGGCGAACCGGTATCATGCTGGATTTGCCGCCGCGCCCGCCTTTTTGAGTGACTGCCGTGCTCGCCATTGTCCACTTTTTTGTTGATATCTGCCTGCTCCGGCGTGCGCCTCAGGATCTGCCTGCCTCGCAGCTGGTTCTGGGCCTGGTGATCGGGGCCAGCCTGCTTGGGTCCATGCTGCTTGCCATGACCGCCGGCGAGATGGCTCTGATCGGCCTGTTGCAAGGCGCTCTGGATACCGGCTTTCTGCTCGTGCTCCTCTATGGCATCTTGCGCCTTGTCGACAAGCCGACGCGTTTTCTGCAAACGGGCACCGCGCTGATCGGCGCCGATACCCTGATTGGATTATTCGCGCTTTTCCCGCTGAGTTTGGCCGGTAGCGTTGATGAAACCAGTCCCGTGCGCGTCTTGGCGGCCATGGTGTTTCTGATGCTGGTCGTCTGGGGCGTAACGGCCACTGCGCACATTTTGCGCCATGCCTTCGAGATTCGCCTGAGTCAGGGTGTTTTTCTCGCCATTGCTTACGATGTGCTGTCGTTCATGGTGATTGGCGGCATGACGCAGAGCCTGGGCTGAGTCAGTTCGGATAATCCTCATGCATTTGCACATTCTCGGTATCTGCGGCACCTTCATGGGCGGATTGGCGCTGCTCGCGCGCGAGCTTGGCCATCGGGTGACCGGCTCGGATGCCAATGTCTATCCGCCAATGAGCACCCAACTCGAGGCGGCCGGCATCGCGCTCTCCCAGGGCTATGACGCGGCGCACCTGCAGCCGGCGCCGGATGTCGTGGTCGTTGGCAATGCGATGACCCGCGGTGTGCCGGCGGTGGAATACATGCTCGATGAGGGCCTTCCCTATGTCTCAGGGCCGCAGTGGCTGGCAGAGCATCTGCTGGGCGCGCGCCACGTGCTGGCAGTGGCGGGTACCCATGGTAAGACCACCACGGCAAGCCTGCTCGCTTGGCTGCTTGAGGATGCCGGGCTCGAGCCCGGGTTTCTGATCGGCGGTGTGCCGGGGAATTTCGGGCAGTCGGCGCGCCTGGGCGCCGGGCGCTATTTCGTGGTGGAAGCCGATGAGTACGACACGGCCTTTTTCGACAAGCGCTCGAAGTTTCTGCATTACCGCCCGCGCACCCTGGTCATCAACAATCTGGAGTTCGATCACGCCGATATCTTTGATGACTTGGCCGCCATTCAGCGCCAGTTCCATCACCTGGTGCGCACCGTGCCGGGTAGTGGGCTGATTTTGCACCCGCAAGGCGTCGGCAGTATCGATGAAGTGCTGGCCATGGGCTGCTGGACGCCGCGTCAGTCGCTGGCCCTCGCTGGGATTGGGCTGGATTCGCCGCCGCCGCCGCAAGCAACGCTAGCTGCAAGTGCCGACTGGAGCACTGAGTTGTTGACCCCAGCCGGCACCGAGGTGCGCCTCTCTCATCAGGGCAGGGCGCTGGGTAGCTGGTCTTGGACTCAGACCGGCCGGCACAATGTCGCCAATGCGCTTGCGGCAGTTGCAGCGGCGGCGCATGTGGGTGTCGCGCCGGAGGCGGCCATGGCGTCTCTTGCCCGCTTTAAGGGCGTGCGCCGGCGTATGGAGCTGCGGGGCGAGGTGGCCGGGGTGCGCCTGTATGACGATTTCGCGCACCATCCAACTGCCATCGCCACCACGCTTGATGGGCTGCGGCGCTCGGTCGGGGGCGCGCGCATCCTCGCGGTGCTGGAGCCGCGCTCCAACACCATGCGCGCCGGGGTGCATGCCGATACCCTGGCGGCGTCCTTGCAGGATGCCGATTTGGTGTTTCTGTTTGCACCGACGGACCTTGGCTGGGACGCTGCGGCGGTGTTGGCGCCTCTGGGCGAGCGCGCCATGGTGCTCGAAGACATCGAGGGGCTGGTGGCCGAGATCATCGCGGCGGCTCAGCCTGGCGATCATCTTCTGGTGATGAGCAATGGCGGCTTTCAAGGCATTCATCAGCGTCTGCTCGATGCCCTGAGGGACCAGGTATGAATCACGCTGGTTCCGTTCAGCCTTTCGGGGTGGATTCATTCACCGCGTCATTGGGCGCCTCAGTGTCACTGGGTCCATCAAGGGAAGGCGCGTGAACAGCCCTTCCGGAAATCAATCCACAGCGGCAAATGCATTGGCTGCGGCGTCTTCATCCGAGCCAACCCGGCCGCCGATGCTGGAGGACTGGCCGCGCACCATCGCGGTCGCGCTGACAGGCGCCTCTGGCATCCAGTATGGTCTGCGCTTGCTGCAGTGCCTGATTGATGCCCGAGTGCGCGTCTATCTGCTGATTTCCCAGGCCGCCCAGGTAGTGCTGAAGATGGAGGCAGGCCTGGACGTGCCCGCACGGCCAGCGGAGGCCGAGCACTTTTTCAGCGAGCGCCTCGGTGCCGCTCCCGGTCAGTTGCGGGTGTTCGGTCGCCAGCAGTGGACCGCGCCGGTGGCGAGTGGCAGCCATCCGCCCGATGCCATGGCGATCTGTCCCTGCACCACGGGCACGCTGGCCAGTATCGCCGCGGGGCTGAGTGATGACTTGATCGACCGTGCCGCCGACGTGGTGCTGAAAGAACGCCGCCCATTGATCCTGGTGGTGCGCGAGACCCCGTTCAACGTGATACACCTTGAGAACATGCTGCGCCTGGCCCGTGCCGGGGCGGTCATTATGCCGGCGAATCCTGGTTTCTACTTCAATCCACGCACGCTCGATGAGCTGATCGAATTCATGGTGGCGCGGGTGCTGGACCATCTGCAGGTGCCGCATCATCTGCTGCCGCGTTGGGGCGATCCGGCCGCGGAGGCGGAAGCGACATCCTGTCGCTTAGGTGACTGATCCGCAGCGGGCCATCGGGGAGCTTGCCGATATCGCGCTGGCCACCGCGGATCTGTTCACTGGAGGGCCGGCCACTGCGGACCTGAGCGCTGGGTAGTTGGCTATTGGGAACCTGAGTGCTGGGGACCTGAGCGCTGGTGAGCTGTTCACCGGGGGGCTGATTGCTCGGGTTCTGGCCACTGGGGATCTGGCCGGGCCGGGATAGCTCGAAATCCTTTCGCGTGGTGAGCAGGCGGGTCAGTGCCGCGAGCTCGGCGGTTTGGGTCCCCGCGTGCGTCACGGGAATGGCGAGCAGTCCGGCAATGCGTTCCTTCTCGACGCGTGTGATGTCACCAATCCACAGTGGACCGCGACCGCTGACGAGATAGCGCGTTTCCCATAGCCTGAGAACGAAGCGATTGCCATCGGGTTCGTCTCGCACCAAGACCAGGCCTTCGTGACGTCCCTGATGGACATGCGGGATCACCGGAAACTGCGACAGCGCCAGTGACGGCGACAGCAGCCGCAAGGCATTGCGCCAGTCAAGCATCTCCGCCGGTTGCCAGCCGTCTGCGGCAAGCGCCTGCGAGAGGTTCTGCAGCGGCCCGGCGTATTGGATGTCAAACGGCTGGCGATTTCTGCGCCACAGGTCCAGACGCTGGCGCGGCAGTCCGCTTAGAGACCCCTCGCGCCATTGCGCGGCCGTCAGCTGTTGCAGCGGCGGTTGGGGGCGCACACGAAGCAGTCGCTGGGATTCCGCGTCCCCCTGTTCAAACAGGCTCAGCAGCCCGTAGCCGGGTAACCACAGCAGCACGGCGATCGCCACCAGCGGTCCTCCCATGCGGGTGGTGCGGCGCGCCGGCGGCGTGTGGCGCGCGTAGGCCAGACCGAGAGCGGCAAGCCACACCAGTGCCAGGGCAACGCTCGCCAGCAGATCCGTTAACCATTCGGTGCCAAAATACAGGCGCGCGAACGCGATGCCCGCGACCAGACTGGCCGCTAGCGCAAAAGGCATCCAGCGGTTGCGCGCCGGCAGCGTGCGGGCGACCAATAGTGCGAAGAAACCATAGACCAGGGTGGCGCCGAGCAGTGGCGGCGTCGGAAAGGACCATGGCCAGGGGAGTTGCCAAACCAGCTCGGAGCCCGCCGAGAACGAGGGCGCGGGCCGCGCGGTGCCAATGGCTGCGCCGAGCAGCGGGCTGGCGATCAGCGCGAAGGTTGCGGCAGCCAGCCAATAGCTCGCATCGCGCCGACGGTGATGCCAGCGCAGATAGACAAAAACCAGAGCCACCAGCCACAGCAGCAGGATGGGATCGCCCAGGGTAGCAATAGCGATCAGCAGGCGGTCGGCCGTGGGCGAGCGCAGGCTTGCACCCAGGTCGAACGCCATGCGGTTGATGCCAAGGTTTTCCGGCCCGATCAGCGCGAAGCCGAGCCCCAGCCCAAGCGCTACCGTGGCCACCAGCAGCGCTAGGGCAAAGCCGGCCAGAGTGGCGGCGTCCGGGTGCTCGGGGTCGGCCAGGGCGGCGGCGATGCGCCCCATCAGCGGATGCCCCCGCCGTGATTGGTCGGCCCATTGCAGTAGCGCTTGCAGCCAGGCGCTGGCGCGGCTGCTGGCCCATTGCACCAGACGGCGGCTGACCCAGATGGTGGCCGCGAGCAAGGTGATCAGCGCTAGGCTGATGAACAGCAGCCCGGTGGCTGCCTCAGATGCGAGCTTGAGTGACGCGCCGAATAAAATGCCGGGTGCCAGATAGGCCGGCCCCCACAGCAGTGCCGAGGCGATGTTGGCAAGCAAAAAGCGCCGCGTCGGCATGTCGAGCATGCCAGCAACCAGTGGCACCATGGCGCGCATCGGGCCAACGAATCGCCCCATGATCACGCTCTTGGCGCCGTGACGGGAGAAGAAGGCGATGCCGCGCTCGAGCGGCGCCGGGTGTCGGCTGAAGGGCCAGACGCTGCGCAGCCGCGCTTTGTAGTGACGACCGAGCCAGAAGCTCAGGCCGTCGCCGAGGATGGCCCCGCTGATCGCGAGCAGGCAGGCAGGCCAAAAGCTGAGTACCCCATCGGCGATCAGGGCGCCGGCGATCAGCATGATCAGCACCCCGGGTACCACCATGCCGACCACGGCCAGGGATTCGGTCAGCGCGACCGCGAACAACACCAGATAGGCGACGCCCGGGTGGGCGCTGATGGTCGCCCCCGTTGTTATCAGCAAAGCGCCAAGTTTTTCCTCCATTCACCGCTTCGCTGTTGCGCGACTCAGTGATCCGGCGCTCGCCGCCGGCCAGCTGGCGCGACCGGCGGCGGGTCGATGGGTTGGCCTGGGACGGTCCATGGCTTGGCTGAGGTGGCTCGTTGGGATGATTCGATGAGCCGGGTGCTCAGTGGTGGCCTTGTTTTGCCTTAGCCCGCTAGCGCGTTAAAGGCCTCGCGCGCGGCGGCGAGCGTGGCGTCGATGTCTGCCTCGCTATGGGCCGAGGACACAAAACCGGCCTCGAAGGCCGATGGCGCGAGATAGACGCCTTGCTCCAGCATCGTCTGGAAGAAGGCGCGGAAGGCGTCTTGATCGCAAGCGGTGGCCTTGGCGTAGTTGGTCACCGGACCATCGGCGGTGAAGAAGAGCCCAAACATGGCGCCGACTTGATTGGTGCTGAAGCCAACGCCGGTAGCCGATGCCAACTCGCTCAGGCCCTTGACCAAGCGGGTGGTACTGGCCTCGACCTGGTCGAAGAAGCCAGGCTTGGAGATGAGTTCCAGCGTCTTCAGCCCCGCGGCCATGGCGATTGGGTTACCGGATAGGGTGCCGGCCTGATACACCGGGCCGAGCGGGGAAATTTTCTCCATGATCTCGCGCCGTCCGCCAAAGGCACCGACCGGCATTCCGCCGCCGATCACCTTGCCGAGCGCGGTCAGGTCCGGCTTGATGCCATAGCGGCCCTGGGCGCCGCCGAGGCCGACACGAAAGCCGGTCATGACCTCGTCGAAAATCAGCACGCTGCCATGCTGGTCGCAGACCTCGCGCAGGCCTTCGAGAAAGCCCGGTGCCGGAGGGATGCAGTTCATGTTGCCGGCGACCGGCTCGACGATGATGCAGGCGATCTCGTCGCCCATTTTTGCGAAGGTCTCGCGCACCTGATCGAGATCGTTGTAGGTCAGGGTGAGGGTCAGTTCGGCGAGGGCGGCCGGCACGCCCGGGGAACTCGGCTCGCCCAGGGTCAGCATGCCCGAACCGGCCTTGACCAGGAGCGAGTCGACATGGCCGTGGTAGCAGCCCTCGAACTTCACGACCTTGTCGCGACCAGTGAAGCCGCGCGCCAGGCGCAGGGCGCTCATGGTCGCCTCGGTGCCGGAGCTGACCATGCGCACCAGGTCCATGCTCGGCACCAGCTCGCAGACCTTGTCGGCCATTTGCGTCTCAAGCTCGGTCGGGGCGCCGTAGGACAGCCCGCGTGCGGCCTGCTCGGTCACAGCGGCAATCACCTCCGGGTGGGCGTGGCCAAGAATCATCGGACCCCAGGAGCCGACATAGTCGATGTAGGTTTTGCCATCGACGTCGGTCACCATGGAGCCGGCGGCGGAGGCGAAAAAGACAGGATCGCTGCCGACGCTGCGGAAAGCACGAACCGGGGAGTTGACGCCGCCCGGAATGTGACGTTGGGCGGCGGCGAAGAGGTCTTGGGATCGACTCATGGAATCAGGTCTCCTGATAGGCTGTGGCGGAGAGGCAGGCTCTCTGGATTTCAATCTGGCAAGTGCCCATTGTCTGGCTTGGTGGGTGCGGGCGCAACCAGGGTGCGCAGGGCGTTTGGGCGTTCGCTAGTCTGGTCGGCAACCAGCAGTCGCCGAGGTATTTGCTGGCAGCGAGCGAGCGCGCGCGCCTGGCGCAGAGTCGCCATCGTATAGTGCTGTGCCTCGCGCACCGCGGTGTCGAGCTCCATGCCGAGCGCGAGCCGCGCCGCGATGGCGCTGGCCAGGGTGCAACCAGAGCCGTGAAAACTGCCTGGCAGACGCGGCCATTGCATTTGGCTGTGTTCTTTGCCCGCGGGGTAGAATGTATTGATGACCTGAGCGCTGTCGTCATGGGTGCCTGTGATGAGGACCGCGCGGGCCCCCATGGCGAGCAATCGCTGTGCTGCCTGATCGCGGTCTGGCGCGTCGGCGAGAAGTTTGGCCTCCGGCAGATTGGGTGTGACCAGGGTGCAGCGTTTCACTAAATGGCGCCGGAGCTGATTCAGCAAGGCGGCATCGGCAATGCGCTCGCCGCTGCCGGTGGCAAGGACGGGGTCGAATACCACCGGCAAGTCGGGATGGGCTTCGAGCAGGGTGGCGATGGTCTGCACCAGATGAGAGTGACCGATGAGCCCGATTTTGACAGCGGCAACCTGGCAGTCCTCAAAGACCGCCAGGCACTGATCCCGCAACTGCTCAACCGGCTGGGCAATGGTCTGCGTCAGCCGGCAGGAGGTCTGGACAGTGATGCAGCTAATTGCTGTGCAGCAATGCAGGCCGAGCGCAGCGGCGGCTTCGATATCGGCCTGCAGGCCGGCGCCGCCACCGGGATCATGGCCACCGATGGCAAGCAGGACCGGTTCGCTGGGGGCTTGAAGTATTGGTTTCATGACAGGCATTGTCGCTGAATACCCGGTGAAGCGGAAGGAGCCAAAATCCCCTATGATTTCGCAAAAGTTTTTGTCACAGATGGAGGATGGAACAATGCAGCATTCAATGCAGCGCGCCGGCCGAGGTTTCGGGACGAAGAATCTTCGCACGGGTACGCACTGGATTTTTGGCTGCCTGCTGGCGATAGTGGCTTTGACGAGCTTGGCGGCAGAGCGCGATCCCGGTGCTTTCTTTGATCAGACCTTCGGCGATTTCAGCGAGGAGCTTGAAACCGCCCGCGCCGAGGGTAAGCAGGGGCTCTTGTTGATGTTCGAGATGGACGAATGCCCTTTTTGTCAGCGTATGAAGACCACGGTGCTGAATCAGCCCGAGGTGCAGGATTTCTTCGGCGAACATTTTCTGGTCTTTCCGGTCGATATCGAGGGCGACATTGAGGTAGTCGATTTCGAGGGTAATCCCACCACCCAGAAAGACTTCGCCTTGCAGCAGTTTAGGGTGCGGGCCACACCGGTGTTCGCCTTTTTCGACCTCGACGGTAACCTGGTCGCCCGCTATACCGGCGCTACGCGCGATGCCGAGGAGTTCATGCAGCTCGGTCGCTATGTCACCGAAGGGGCCTATGAGGAGACCACCTTCACCAAATACAAACGCGAGCAGCCGGGTGACTGATCGTTTCGCAACGCCGAACGGGAGGGCAGCATGACGGACGCGGCCGATGGTGCCTCAAGCGTCTGCTTCCGCTGTCTGGTCAGCGGCCGGGTGCAGGGGGTGTTTTTTCGCGGGTCCACGCGCGAGCAGGCCGAGCGCTTGGGTGTCAGCGGCCATGCGCACAATCTACCCGACGGCCGGGTTGAAGTGCTGGCCTGCGGCTCGCCGGACGCGGTGCGCGCCCTGCGTGCCTGGCTGCAGCAGGGGCCGGCGCATGCGCAAGTGACTCACCTCGACTGCGAGCAGGTCGCCGCGCAGCCGCTGCAGGGTTTCTCGACCGGCTGAAGGGCGGCCATATTCTCGTGCAATGATGGGGGACGACCAAGATGGAACTCAAAGGGAGCAAGACCGAACAATGCCTGCGCGATGCCTTTGCCGCCGAGGCGCGGGCGAATCGCCGCTACCTGTATTTCGCCGCCAAGGCCGACGTCGAGGGCTTTAACGACGTGGCTGCCTTGTTTCGCTCCGCAGCCGAGGGCGAAACCGGGCATGCCCACGGGCACTTGGAATATCTTGAGGCCATTGGTGACCCTGACACCGGGCTCCCCATTGGCTCTACGGCGAGCAATCTGCATTCGGCGGTCTCCGGGGAAACGCGGGAATGCACCGAGATCTATCCGGTGATGGCAAACACCGCCCGGGAGGAAGGCTTCGATGAGATTGCCGACTGGTTTGAGGTTCTCGCCAAGGCGGAGCGTTCTCATGCCAAGCGTTTTCAGAAGGCGCTCGACAACCTGGAACTCGAGGACTAGGCGGCTGTTGTGGCGTTTTTGACGCGCGCTTCCAACCAAATGTTGCCTGTTGCGGCTGCGCTGACGGGTGCCCATTGATGAGCCCGTCCGACCGCTCGCTCGAGATCAAATCCAGCAGCGACGAAGTTGACGCTTTCCTCGCCAAGGTCGCTGCGTTGCCGCCCGCTCGCAGCGACCAAAAAACCGGGGCGCGTCTGATTTTTGCGTTGGATGCCACTGCCAGTCGCGAGCGCAGCTGGGATCAGGCTATCCAGGTTCAAGCCGCCATGTTCGAGGAGACCCAGTCCTTGGGCGGGCTCGATGTCCAGCTGTGCTATTACCGCGGGCTGGGCGAATTCACCGCCTCGCCCTGGTGTCGCGGCGCCGACGAGTTGTTGCCGCGCATGAGCGCCGTGCGCTGCGCGCCGGGTCTGACGCAGATCGGCCATCTGCTCGATCACGTCATCGAGACTGCTGGTCCCGCCGGCAAGCCGGTTGCTGACGCCCCGCTGCGCGCGTTGGTGTTCGTCGGCGATGCCTGCGAGGAGCCGCGCGATCGCCTTGCCGATCAAGCCGGACGTCTGCGGCTGCTTGGGGTGCCGGTGTTTGTGTTTCAGGAAGGCCTCGATCCTGACGCGCTCGCCGCCCTGCGCGACATCGCCAGGCTCTCAGGCGGTGCCTGGAGCCCCTTCGACAGCGCGAGCCCCGGCCTGCTGCGCGATCTCTTGAGCGCGGTGGCCGTCTATGCCGCCGGTGGTCGCCGCGCGCTTGAGGACTTTAGCCAGCATCGCGGGGATGCGGTGCGCCGGCTCACGGCCCAATTGCGGGGCTGAGACCATGGCTCGCCTGCTGATCCTGATCGCGCTGCTCGGGCTCTTTTTTTGGGGCTTGCACTGGTTTCGCACAGCGCCCGCGCCCCAGGTCGCGCGGGCGCTGCGACGCGCCCTGCTGTGGGGCGGGATTGGTCTGCTGGTGGTCGCGGTTGCCAGCGGGCGGCTCAATCCGCTTTTCGCCGCGCTGGCCGCCGTCGTGCCTGCAGTCTTCGCTGGACTTTTTCGCGTGCTGAATCTACTGCGCATGTTGCCGATCATTCAGCATGCGCTGCACGCATTGGGTATTCGCACCGCAGCCGCCGGCCAGTCCGCCAGTGGAGGGCAAGGGCAGACGGGAGCATCGCGCATTCGCACCCGTTATCTCGATATGACCCTTGACCAGAGCACCGGTCAGATGGACGGCACCGTGCTCGAAGGTCCCTTCAGCGGCGAGCGGCTCTCGGCACTCGATCGCTCCCAACTCGCGCGCATGCTCGAGTTTTACCAGGACAGTGACGCCCAGTCAGCCGCCGTCCTGCGTGCCTACCTGGAACGCACCCACGGCGACGATCACTCTGGGGCCGGGGAAGCAGCTGGTGCTGGAGAAACTGGCACTGGAGAAGCTGGCGCAGGTTCGGGGCGCTTGTCTCGAGATGAAGCGAGCGCGGTGCTTGGAATCAAGCCGGGTGCCGACGCCGATGCCATTCGTGATGCCCACCGCCGGCTGATGCAAAAGTTTCATCCAGACCGGGGCGGCTCGGATTATCTCGCTGCCAGGATTAACGCAGCAAAAAAGATTCTTCTCGACGAATAGGGCGCTCGCTCGGCCAAAACAGCTCACTCAGGGATGCTTTTCGTTCGCCCTGCGGCTCGCTTTGGCCGTCCCATCAAAAGATTTTATCCAAATGCAGATGTGTCGATGAGCAACTTAATGCGTGGTCATCGTCTCACCGGCGCTCTCCTTTTGGGAGCTCTCTTGATTCGTGCCCTTTTTGGCGGGGCTCTTCTTACCGGAGCGGGTTTTCGTGCGTTTCCCTTTGCGATCCGTTGCTTCTGGATCGGCACAGGTGCGCGTTTTACTGCTGCTGGTTTTCTAATAGTGGGCGCGACTCTGGCGCTGCTGGTGCGCGGCTGGGATGTCTTGCTGCTAGTTGCGCCCGCTTGGGTTGAAGATGTTGCGGAACTTGCAGATGCGTCTGTTTGTGTCTGCGGGGTGTCCGTACTGGACAAGGCAGTCGCCTCACCGCGATTCTGGTCAAACACATCCATCAGCGAGCCATTGGAAGCGCTGGTGCGTTGCGGCTCGGGCGATTGCTCGTTGGAGAAAATGCTTGGCAGTGATTCCTGTGACGCCCTCGCCACAGCATTTGTCCCGGCAGATTGCGTGTTTTGCGTGGCGGCGCGTCCCTTCAACCCCGCGGCAGACCCCGCACCCACAGCGCCGGCCGCTGCGATTCCGGCTGCGGTTGCCGCCGTTGCAAGGTGATCGGCGTTGTTGCCTGATCTTTCCGTGGCTTCTTGTTCTTGTTCTGGGTTCTCACCTGCTTGTGACGACTCGGGGTTATTGGGATCTTCGGTCTGGCTTGCTTCGCCTGACTCTGCTGCCATCAAGGGTGGCGACCCATTGAGTCCGGGAGTGCCGAGCAGCCACCAAATGCCGGCCGCAGCAATCAAGAGCAGGCCGACACCAGCACCTATCCAAAGTTGTTTTTGCTGGCGTGGACTTGAGTCAGCCTCGCTCACCGGGGGGGCGGAGCGGCCAGTGGGTAGGCGTAACGACGGCAGGGGTGCGCTTGCAGAGGTGTCGTTGCGGTTTCCAAACGCTGTAAGCTGATCCAGGCTTGGATCCAGTATCATGGTTTCTGAGCCTGGCTCGACCGGTGCGCTTTGTTGAACCGGGTCGAGACATTGCATCAACGCGCTGATGGATTCATGGCGCAGGTTGATGTTCAGTTCCAGCGCCTTGAGCACCGCTGCATCGACTTCGGGCGGCACATCGGGCAGAACCTCTTTGATGGGCTCAAGCAGTGACCCCGTGACTCGGTCGTAAGCAGCGACCGGCATTGTGCCGGTCAGTAAGTTATAGACGACCGCGCCAAGGCTATAGACGTCGGAACGCTCGTCGGTTCCGGTGCCAAGTACCTGCTCGGGTGGGCTGAAGCCCTGACTTGCAGCGCGGCCAAGGGTGCGGGTCATTCCTTCAGCCACGGCTTCTTTCGCGATGCCAAAATCGATCAGCATGACGCGGTCGTTATCGTCGAGCAGGATGTTATCCGGCTTGAGATCGCGGTGGATGATTGGCGGATTCTGATTGTGCAGGTAGATGATCGCCTCGCTCAACTGGCGAATCCAAGGCAGCAGCACGGGCAGCGGAATCCGCCCGCCGTAGCGTTTTTGCTCGCTGCGTAGCGTCCGGTTGCCGCCAAACTCCAATACCAGGCAGTTCATGCCCTGATCCGAAAAGCGATCCGTAATATCGGGAATGGCAGGGTGGTTCAAACGCCCGAGCAGGCGAGTTTCGTACTCGTCGAAAAGAATCTCGGGAATTTCCTTGAGCGCGCGACGCTTGCCCTCCACGAGCAAATCGTCGACCAGGTAGGTGACCCCGAAACCTCCACGACCCAGAAGGCCCGTGACTTTGTAACGCTCGTTGACGACCTGGCCAGGTGAGCGCACCCAGGCGATGACGCCGCGCACCGAACCATGAATCGTCATGTCGAGGTGCGCAAGTTCGAAGCCGCAATCGCAACAACGATATTCCTTCTGTGGCAGTTCACGAACGCTATTCGTGGCCTGGCAATTTGGGCAGGAAATTGTCTCGCTTCCCTCCGGGAAGATTTGCGGCGACAACTCGGTGACAGTCTCGGTTTCAGAAGGTGAGGGAGGCATGTCAGGGCCAGGCGGTTGAAGAGTCTATCAGGGACAAAGTGCGTTTGGAGATGCGCGATTCCCGGGGGCCGATGGCGGTCCCCGGGCGATCAGGTGGCAGCAAGATACCGCAACGCGCAAGGATTGCAGTTGCTTGACTAGCGCCTTGGCTGGGGAGCGCGTCTCTGCTTTTGGCCTCCGGAACTTTTTCCCATTTGAGAGCCGGCAATTCCGAGAATCGCGCCAAACATGGCGGAAGCCGCCGCGGCGTCACCGCCGTTGCCTTGATTGCCGCCGCCGAACTGGCTCCCGTTTTGAGATCCCTGACGACTCCGCTGCTGAGGTTGCTGCTGAGACTGGCCTTGATTGTTGGACTGCTGCTGGTTCACCGCATTGAGAACCTGGCCGAAGATGGCCATGGCCTGTGCTGGATCGGCGACTGCAGCCGCGGGGGCAAGTGAAATTGTAGCAATCAGGGAAAGAGCGAGGATACGCATGACGTTAGGCCTCCTGCACGGAACTGGTGCATTGCATGAGAGAGAGCAACAACCGCCGACTTAAACGCCATGTTCATAGCGTCGGACAATCCGAGAAATGAAACTCTTGTTTCACTTTTTTCACTTTAAGATCTTCGCAGAAACGTTGATCGTAGCGGAAACGATAGCGCATTGTGGTTTCAGCAGGAAGAGCCGGCAACATGTTGTGAAAGATTAAAAACGTTGATTCAACCACTTAAGGGGTTTTCTTCACGTATGAAAGCTTGAGGTTGCTGCATCTTATTAATCTGCTGATAAACAATGCTTAATCGCTGCTTTGTGCGGATGCCGTTGGTTGAGGTTGGCGGTGAAAATACGCTGAACCAATCAGCGTAAAGTTGATTATAGCTTGTAATACCCATATTTTGTCGAGGAATTCAAACACTGTATTTTCCCCGCTACTTGTTGCCGTTGGTGGATGGCGCTCAGCCGCGATGTGCACTGCCAGTTGCGCTCCCAGTTTGTCTTCCGGTTGCGCTCCCAATCTCGCCCCCAATCTCGCCCCCGGTTTCGCTCAAGCAGGAGGCCGCGAACTGGGACATGGTGCTGCAAATAAGATTGGTCAGGATTGCCCCCATGCTCAGGTCGTCAATGCCGCGACGCCTTCCGTTTACCGCCCAGCAAGGCTTCCGGATGGCGTTCAAGGTAATCGGCCAGGGCACGCACAGAGCGGGCCGCCGCAGTGGTTTCGCGCAGGAGTTGATCGAGCTGATAACGGGTCGGGGAGTCACTGGCGACCAAGGAGTCCAGGGTGGTCAGGGTCTTGGTGCCCTGGGTCAGAGCAGCTCGGGCGGAGGCTGCCAGGGGCGTCCACTCGCGTTGCAGGTCGGCGGTCAGAGTGGCGGTGTTCTCGGCGGCGCGAGTCATGGCTGGGGCGATGTGATCGAGTTGCGCGCGTGCCGATAGGCTGAGCTCATTGGTGTTGGTCAGCAGCTGCCGCAGCTCCGTAAGCAACGGTTTTAAATTGCGATTCAGCGTCTGCAGGGTCAGGTGTGCTTCGCTCAGGGTGTCGTCGAGGCTGTCCATGCTCTTGTCGAGCTTGCCTGAAGCGAACAAATGATGGATGGCATCCAGCGTTCCGGTGGCTTGCGCGACGAGATCGTTCAATGGCAGGGTGGTGAGCAAATCCTCGAATTGATCGCGGGTGGCCTCGATGGCCGGTATCTGAATGGCGCCCTGGTGATCTTGCGCGCTGGCTATGGCTTGCAGATGCGGATTCAGGCTCAGGCTGACGACATACTGCCCTGTGACCAGGCTGACCGATTGCATGCGTGCGCGCAGCCCCTTGTCTTCGACCAGTTTGCGAATGACGGTGCGGGGGGCGGTCTGCCCAGCGCCTCCCAGAACCTCGACATTTTGCGGCCAAATGTCGTAGCTCACCGAAACCCGGAAGTTGTTGGTCTCGGGCAGATAGTCGAGACCGATGCCGGTCACTTGCCCGATCGGCACGCCCTGAAACTGCACTTGGGCGCCCACATTGAGCCCCTGGACCGAACCCGGGAAGAATGTCACCAGAGCGACGCGCTCGCGCAGCAGGGCGCCGCTGCCGAAAACGATGAGCGCGCCGACGAAGAGTACCAGCGCGCCGAGCACGAAGCCGCCGATGACAGCAGGATTGGCTTGTTTGCTCATGTCTCGCCCCTGTTTATGTCGCCCCTGTTGATATCGCCTCAGTTCAGAAGCAGCGGTTCAGAAACTGTCGCCCCGGTTGAGCTCGCCCCGGTTCAGAAACTGGCGTACCTCGGCCAGCTCGGAGTGATCACGCAGCCAACGCGGGTTGCCGGTGGTCAGCATGGTGCGGCGCTCGGTGTCGAGAAAGACCGCATCGTCGCCAATGGCGAAGATGCTGGCCAGCTCATGGGTAATCACAACCATGGTGGTGCCCAGGCTGTCGCGCAGTTGCGAAATCAGTTCATCCAATCGCCTGGCGTTTAGCGGGTCGAGGCCGGCAGAGGGTTCGTCGAAGAACAGAATTTGCGGGTCCAGTGCCATGGCGCGCGCGACACCCACGCGTTTGCGCATGCCGCCGCTGATGGCAGCCGGGTAATGGTCGCCGAAACCGGCCAGGCCCACCAGTGCCAGTTTGTAGTCGGCGATGGCGCGGATTTGTGCCGGGCTGAGATCGGTGTGGATCTCGAGCGGCAGACTAACATTCTCGCGCAGGGTCATGGCGCTCCACAGCGCGCCGCTCTGATACATCACGCCCTGGCGGCGCATCAGGGCCATGCGGTCGCTGACGTTGGCATGCCAGAGGTCGACATTCTTGATCAGGACTTGCCCGGTCGTCGGCTCCAGCAGACCGGTCAGGGCGCGCATCAGGGTGCTTTTGCCGCAGCCGCTGCCGCCCATGATGATGAAAATATCCCCGTGCCGGATGGAGAAATTCAGCGCCTGCTGGATCACAGTCTCGCCATAGGCCAGGGTGGTGTCACGCACCTCGACGATGGCCTGGCGTTGCTTGATCTGATCCGGTGTCGGTATTGCGGGTGTCGTCATCACGACAGCCCGATGGCCTGGAAGAGCACCGTCAGCGCGGCGGCGGCAATCACAATGAACAAAATGGCGGTGACCACGGCTGATGTGGTGGCGCGGCCGACCTCCGCCGCACTGCGGCCGCATTGCATGCCGCGCAGGCAGCCGGAGGCGGCGACAATGGCGCCATAGACGGTGGCGCTGATCAGCCCCTGGACCAGATGGTTGAGCGCGATGGCGCTGCGGGTGGCGGTCAGGTATTCGCTGACGGTGAGCCCGGCGACCGTGGTGCCGACGAACAGGCCGCCAAGGATGCCGAACAGGTTGGCATAGATGGCGAGCAGTGGCGTCATCAAGATCAGCGCCAGCAAGCGCGGCATCACCAGAAAGTCCATCGGCGAGATGCCCAGGGTGCGCAGGGCATCGATTTCCTCATTGGCCTGCATGGCGCCGATCTGCGCGGCAAAGGCGGCGCCAGTGCGCCCGGCTAGCACAATGGCGGTGACCAGGGCGCCGATCTGTATAACCATGGCGAGGCCGACTAGGTCGGCGATGTAAATGCGCGCACCGAACTGCGCCAGTTGCTGGTTGCCGATGTAGGCCAGGATCATGCCGACCAGAAAGCACACCAGGCTGACAATGGGCAGGGCGTCGGCGCCGGCGGCCTCCACGATCAGCCAGAACTCGGACAGCCGAAAGCGACTCTTGCCGCGCGCCAAGCGCTGCACGGCCAGGGTGCCCTCGCCGAAGAATCGCATGATCTCGCCGGTGGCCTGGGCGAGTTCGAGGAAGTCGACTCCGAGATGTCCGAAGAAGCCCTGCGACTTAGGCTCGGGCGCGGCCGGGTCGTGCGTGCCGGGCTCGGCGCGCGCCAACTCGAGCAGATCGCGCAGCGGGGCGGGCAGCGCGGAGATGTCGCAGGGGATACCGCGCTTCTTGCACGCCTGCTGCAGCGCGAGAATGCAAACCACCAGGCTAGAGTCCCAGTCTTCGAGCCCCCGCGGGCTGAGGACGAGCCGGTGAAGATCGGGCATCTGGCCAAGGCGCTGCAACAGCTGCCCGCAATCGGGTGGGTGGCCTGTCATGCTCCAGCGTCCGCCGAGCTCGAGCTGGGCGCACCCATCAGTGGGCGTACCGAGGACGGCGGTGGCGGGCTTGCCGTGGCTTGCGCTGTCTGGCTGAATGGATGTATCAGTTGGCATTGGACCAGGCGCGCCGCCAGCAGGATTCTCGCCGGCGGCTCTTCGGTGTTAAAGTCAAGGGTCGGGCCCGCGCCGGACGCGGGCCGCCACCAGGGTGTCTCGCCCAGGCTGAATCGATTACGGCCGGAGGCTTTCAGATGACCAAGACAACGGGCAAATGGCGCGATCTGCCGACCAGTGTCGGATTTTTGAACTGGTTATTCAATCCGCTGCGGCGCAAAGATGTGCGCTCAGTTTACGATCTCTTGTTAGATCAGTCGCCGACCGAGCGCGCGCGCTACCTGAATCTCGGCTACTGGGCGCAGGCGCATGCGCTCGATGACGCCTGCGATGACTTGGTGCGGTTAGTGGGCGAGCGCGCCCGCCTGAGCGCTGAGGATCAGCTGCTCGATGTCGGGTTTGGCTTCGGCGATCAAGACTTGCTGTGGTGGCGGGAGTTTGGGCCGAAGCGCATCAAGGGGCTCAACATTACTGCCTCGCAGGTCGCGGTGGCGCGCGCGCGCATTGCGGAGCAGGAGCTGTCGCAGCAGATCGATCTGCGGCTGGGCTCGGCGACGGCCATGCCGGTCGCGGCGGCCTCGGTCGATGTGGTCGTGGCGCTCGAGTGTGCTTTTCATTTTCAAACGCGCGAGCGCTTCTTTGCCGAGGCGTTTCGGGTCCTGCGCCCGGGCGGGCGTTTGGTGCTGGCCGATATCATTCCTCTGCCATTGGCTTCAGGCGGGCGCGAGCGCTGGCTGCAGCGCGCGACCTGGGCGCTGGTGGCCGGGAAGTTCTCGATTCCCAAGGGCAACGCCTATCCAATCGCGCCCTATCACGACAAGCTCGCGGCCGCAGGCTTTGGCCAGATTGAGGTCGAGTCCATTCGCGATCAAGTCTATCAGCCGCTGCACGCGCACTTGCGCGCGCAGCCTGAGATTCTCTCCCGGTTTCATCCGCTGCTCGCCATGGTGGTGCGTTGGTCACTGAAGGCCGATGCGGCTGCCTTGTTTGCCGGGCTCGATTATGTGCTTGCTTCGGCGGTTAAACCTGGCGCTGAGCCGCTTGCGCAAGACGCTCACCCCTGAAATGACAAAAATGGTTGCGGTTTT
Organism: Thiorhodovibrio litoralis; assembly: GCF_033954455.1. NCBI lineage: Bacteria > Pseudomonadati > Pseudomonadota > Gammaproteobacteria > Chromatiales > Chromatiaceae > Thiorhodovibrio > Thiorhodovibrio litoralis. The sequence continues at coordinate 1,555,114 of NZ_CP121473.1, forward strand.
GCGCTAGCCTTAGCCGGTCTTCTATGGCATTGATAAAAACTGCTGTTGAACGTCTGCGAGTTGGGGTGTTCATCCAAATCGACACCCCATGGATGCAACATCCCTTTCTGACCAACAGTTTCAAGATTCGCTCTGAAAAGCAGCTCAAGGTGCTGCGCTCGCTGGGTGTGGAGCATGTGCAGGTGGACGAGGAGCGCAGCGACTGCGTTCCCCTCGAGCCCGGGGAGGCGCATGCTCCAACTCCTGATGTTGGGCTTGAGCCGGCACTTGACGAGTTGGCCGAGGAGGCCTCGGCCATGGCGTCCGACCCGAGTCTGGACGCGGAAACCGCGGCCCTGTGGGAGAAAAAGAACGAGCGCATCCGGAAGCTCAAGGAAAGACGCTCGCGGCTTAATCAGTGCGCCAAACGCTATTCCAGCTCTGTCAGTTCGGCGCGCAAGCTATTCCCGATGATGCGGTCCATGCCGGTCGAGGCATTGCGCGAAGCCAATGAGCTTGTCTCCGCCATGGTCGACGAGCTTGGCTCGGATCAGGAAGCCACGGTCCAGCTCGTCAACCTCAAGCATCTCGAGGAGAACAACTATTTTCACGCCATCAATGTGGTGTCGCTGGCGTTGGTGCTGGGGCAGGATTTGTCGCTCAATGCCAGGGATTTACGCATTCTCGGGCTCGGGGCCTTGTTTCACGACCTCGGACACCAACAGGTGCCGTCGCAGATTTTGCTCAAGAAAGGCGCCTTCACGACGCCGGAGCTGATGGTCTACCGTCGCCACCCGGGGCTGGGGCTGAAGATTGCCCAGGGTATTCCGACCTTGCCGCAGCCGGTGATCGAGATCATCGGCAAGCATCATGAGCATCTTGACGGGAGCGGTTATCCACAGGGGCTGCGCGAGCAGGATCTCGGCATGCTGACCCGGATTATCACCATCGTGAATCGCTACGATAATCTGTGTAATGGCTTTAACATGCGCCGCGGCTTGTCGCCGCATCAGGCAGTGTCGCTGATGTTCTCGAAGGAAAAAGCCCGCTACGACGGCCAGGTGCTGAATACCTTTATCTCTTGTCTCGGTGTGTATCCGCCGGGCACCGTGGTGCGCCTTGAAGACGAGCGCCTGGCCGTGGTCACCTCGGTCAACCGCGAGAATCTTGCCAAGCCCAATGTGCTGGTCTATGCCCCCGATGTGCCCATGGAAGAGGCCGTGATTCTGGATCTGTCTGAAGAAGATTTCGCGGTGCGCGAGAGCCTGCATGTCGATGCCCTGAGTCAGGATCAGATCGAGTATCTGAATGTCTCCGACAAGCTGAGCTACTACTTCGAGAAGAAAAAGCGCGGGCGCCGGGGCTGAGCCTTTCAGCTGAACGCTGATCGGTCAGATCAAGGTATCCAGATCCCGACCACAATTGAGTGCGCGGTTTGGGGCGGGAAATGGGCTTGGGGCAAGTCAGAAGTCGCAAGTCTCACTGCCGCTGCGACGGGGCGGCACTGGGAACGCTGGTCGCGAAAAGCTCACTGACATCGACAGCGTCGAAACGATACTCCCGGTTGCAGAATTCACAAGTCACCTCGACCGAGCCGCGCTCGGCGATCAGGGCGTTGAGATCGTTATGGCCGAGGGCGCGCAGGGTGGTGGCGATGCGTCCGCGCGAGCAGGTGCAACGGAAGGCGACCGGTTCGGGCTCGAACACGCGTACCTGATCGGTATGAAATAGCCGGTGCAGGAGCTGGTTGAACGGCAGCTGCAGCATTTCGGTGCTGCTCAGGGTGTCGGCCAGCAGCTGGCAGCGATCCCAGGCGTCTTCATCCGATTCAGGATCATCTGGCGCATTCGCTGCCCCATTTGCTGCCCCATTTACCGTCGGATCTTCTGTGGGATTCTTTGAGGGTTGATCCGGCAGTCGCTGCAGCAGCAGGCCGAAGGCGGAACTCTCGCCGATGGCGATCCACAGCCGCGTGGGCAGTTGCTCGGAGACGTCGAAGTAGTGCCCGATGGCCGCAGCCATGCTGTCGCCCTGCAGCGGCACCACGCCTTGATAGCTATGGCCGTCATCGGGCTCGATGGTCATGACCAGTTGCGCGGGGCCGAGCAGATCTGCGAGCTGGCTGCTTTGCTGCAGCGGCTCGCGCCAGCGAGCCAGGCCGCGCAGGGTGCGCTCATGCGTGGCCTGTGCAATCAGCGTATGCAGGGGGCCATCGCCGCGCGCCTGCAGCGTCAGGCTGCCCTTGAACTTGAGTGTCGCGCTCAGCAGCACGGCGCTCACCAGGGCCTCGCCGAGTGGCTGGCGCACTGCGGGCGGGTAAGGGTGGCGCTCGAGCAGGGCGCGCCAGCTGGCGTCGAGGCGCACCAACTCACCGCGCACGCCCAGGCGTTCGAGGAGAAAGCGTTGCAACTGGTCGGCTTCGAGCGTCATGGTGTTACTGGTGATCGCGCATAAAGTTGTCGACCGACTGCTGCAGATCGATCTCACCCGCCATCACGGCGGCCTCGTACTGGTGTCGCCAGTAGGCGAGCAGCGGGCGTGCCTGCTGCCATTCGGCAAAGATCACTTGTGCCAGCGGCCCGCCCTGGTCAAGAAAGCCGGATTCCTCGAAGCGCCGGGTCGTTTGCTCGCGGTCGTAGGCGAAACGGCGGATCTCGCTGTTCCAGCGTCCATGGTGAAAACTGAACAGGCCCAGGCTGCCGCGCGGGTCTTCGTCAAAGGGTGAGCCGACTGAGCCGACGTTGACCAGATCCATGCCAAAAATCCGCCGCTGATGGACTTTGTGCGTGTGACCGGTAATGTACAGGGCCAGATCAGCCGGCAGCTTGCCCTGCAGGGATTCATCGCTGGTGCGTGCGGACACCCCGTCGCGGTTGCCTGCCAGGGTGCCGTGGGCGACGTGAACCCAATGATCCGCGCCGACTCCTGGCTGGTCGCTGGGCGCATCGAAACACAGATGATCTGGCCAGTGATCCAGTGCACTGACAAGATCGCCGAGCTGGCGGCAAGCCCAGTCGGTGAAGGCGAACATCTCGAGTTCCTGCGCTGAACGCGGCCCCTCGTGGCTCCAGCGCGTGACCCAGGTCTCGTGGTTGCCGCGCACCGCGAGCCAGCCGTCCCGGCGCTGGCGCTGATCGAACAAGGCCACACAGCGGTCGTTGTCGGGGCCGCGGTTGACCAGATCGCCAGCGGTGGCAACCAGATCCGGCTGCCAGGCGTCGATCAGCGCGACGGCTTCCTCGAACGCCTGGATGTTGGCCTGAACATCGGAGAAGACTGCGACTTTCATGTCAGTGCCGTCTCGCGCCTGGCGTCCGCGTCCTCGCCAGACGCGGCGGGCGGTTCCGATGCAAGCAGGGTCTGTGCCTCCGTTGACTGCTGGCGGCGCCGATTGACCGAATCCACCTTGCCGCGCAGGCGCTCGTGAGCATCAGCGCGAATATCGAACTTCGCTGTTGCATAGACGCGTTCGCAGCCGAGGTCGGCAAGGATCGCCTGCGCGCGCTCGATCAGGACCAGTGCTTCGCCGAGGGTGTCGGTTTCGATCTGGGTGCCCATGGCGTTGAGCTGGTGGGCATGGCCACTGGCGGCGATCATGTCGACCACTGGGGCGATGAAACGGCTCAGGCTGCTACCCTGATCGACCGGGAAAATACTGAGGTCGAGTAAGACGGACATGGGTTTGTGTTCCAGGCTGGTCAACGGCAGAGCTCGGGGCGCGAAGACGCTACCGGGACTGATGTAAAGGTAAGATTGAGGCAAGCAAGTTATCGTGCAATCCGTGCCGATTCAATCCACAATTGTCATGCGCGCTGTCGGCGTCCCGCTCCAGCGGTCTTTTGCTCGGCATCGCGCTTGCCTAGCGCCTGGCAGGCCACTTGGTTCGAGACCTGGTCTGCGGCCTGCTACGCAACCTCAAACGCGAACGGAGATCAAGATTGAAGATAGAGACCGGCCTCGATGAGCTTGCCGAGCCTGACTGGGACAATCCCTTGCAGATTACCCTGACGCCGGAGCTGTTGGCAAAGAGCCTGATGGATACCGCCACCGCCGTGCATACCGGCTGGGAGACCTGCGTGCAGGAAGACGCGGTGCTGAATCAGATCGTCGCCATGGACGACTCCGGGAAGAATTCGGTGCGTCTGCTCGAACAGGAATTTGCCGACGAGGAAGAAGCCGACGTGGTGTGGCATGACTGGACGCTCGAGGTCTGCGTCGGGCGGGTCTTGACCATTGGCCACTGGCATCTGCGCAATGACTCGCCACCAGTGGACTGGGAATGGCACGCGCGCCAGGCGGAAAAGGCGTTTCAGCAGGCTTGTGTGCTCATCGGCCGTCGCGCCCGCAGTGGGCTGTGGGTAGATGAGGCTATGCCGAGCGAGCTGCCTCCGCGGGCCCATCGGCACTAATAGCAAACAAAAAAGACCACAAAGGAGGAAACATCATGTCCCACCGACTGCTCGTCCTTGGTTGCGAAACCATGCGCGACGGGGTGGTTGTCGCGGGTATTTTCTTCGCCGCGGCGGTTGCCCTGTTCATGGCTGCACGCTACGTGGTGCCGGCGGACATCGCGCATCTGCAGGCGATCGTGCTGCTGCTTGCGCTAGTGTTGATCATGCTGGCGCCGGTGGTGCTGATCTCGACCTTCCTGCTGTCAGTCCTGCCCGGCGCGCGAGAGAAGCTCGGGCGCTGTGAGCACTGAAGGGCAGGTGCCCGAAAAGGCGCCGGTTTTGCGCCCACCGGTTTTGCGCCCACCGGTTTTGCGCCCACCGGTTTTGCGCCCACCGGTTTTGCGCCCACCGGTTTTGCGCCCACCGGTTTTGCGCCCACCGGTTTTGCGCCCACCGGTTTTGCGCCCACCGGTTTTGCGCCCACCGGTTTTGCGCCCACCGGTTTTGCGCCCATAAGTGCCGCCGAGGCCTCATTTCACGGGCTGGTTTGGGCCATGCCCGTCAGGCATCTGGGGGCTTGCCTGCGGTGGCCGCAACTGCCAGCGGCGCAGTCAGCACCTTTTCGTCGAGACGCGCCTTGCCGTCAGGGTCGAGCCGCAGGCGTCCGCTGGCGAACCAGTGCACCACTTGCGGGTAAATGACATGCTCCTGGGTTAGCACCCGCGCGGCGAGCCGCTCGGGGTCATCGTCCGGCAGCACGGGAACGCGCGCCTGCAGCACGGGCGGGCCGCCGTCGAGTTCTTCGGTGACGAAATGCACGGTCGCGCCATGTTCGCTGTCGCCGGCGGCCAAGGCGCGCTCATGGGTGTGCAGGCCGGGGTATTTCGGCAGCAGCGACGGGTGGATGTTGAGCAGGCGTCCGTGATAGTGGCGGACGAATTCGGGCGTGAGAATGCGCATGAAGCCGGCGAGGACGACCAGTGCCGGATCGAAGCTGTCGATTAGCGCTATGAGCGCGACGTCGAAGGCGGCGCGGTCGCCGAACAGGCGGTGATTTAGCTCGGCTGTGCTGATGCCGGCTGTGCGTGCGCGCTCGAGCCCGCGCACCCCTGGCACATTGCTGATGACGCTGCGAATGTCGATAGGCAGCGCGCCGCTTTGTTGGGCGTCGATCAGGGCTTGCAGATTGCTGCCGCTGCCGGAAATCAGCACGACCAGGGGCAGCGGGGGATTTGGATTTGGAAGAGGCATAGAGGCTCGGCTTGTTTTGGACCGGGTAAGGGTCGCGGGGGACGCCGTGAATACCTCCTTGTAGGCTTGCGATCGCATCCATGCGATCGAACACCCCCGCGCCCCTTACCCGGCCCAAAACTGGAAGCGCATTTGTGAATCAGAAGACGAAGAGGAAGACGCAGGCGAATAGAAGATATTAGAGAGACTGGCGTTTTGCGCGTGGTCCCTGATTACCGAATTGTTGCTCATTAATGTGCTGTGAATCCCATGGATTCTGTCTCTAGGGTGGCTGGGAACCATGAGTGCTAGCGCGTTTCGTCGCTGTAGCGGACCTCTGGGGCACCCTGTCCAACTTCGATTTGGCCGATGAGCCAGGCATGCTCGCCGGCCGCCTCCAGGGCCGCCAGCGCTTGATCGACTTTTTCCGATGGCAGCACGACCAGCATGCCCACACCCATGTTGAAGGTGCGCTGCATTTCGCTCTCGGCAATCTGGCCCTGTTGTTGTAGCCAGGCGAAGACCGGCGGCGGTGTCCAGCTCGTTAGGTCGATTGTGGCTTTGGTGTCGGGCGGTAGCACGCGCGGCAGATTGTCGGTGATGCCGCCGCCGGTGATGTGCGCCAGTGCATGGACGTCCAGTACCTCCAGCAGCGGCAGGAGCGAGGCGACATAGATGCGCGTGGGTGCGAGCAGGGCGTCGCCAAGGCTGGTATCGCCGCAGGGGCTGTTCAGGTCGGCGCCGCTGCGCTCGAGCACCCGGCGGATCAGCGAGTAGCCATTGGAATGCGGGCCGGAGGAGGCTAACGCCAGGATGCTGTCGCCCGGGCGCACGCGCTCGGGGCCGAGCAGGGCGTCCTTTTCAACCAGGCCAACGCAGAAGCCGGCGAGGTCATAGTCGCCGGGCTGGTACATGCCGGGCATCTCGGCGGTCTCGCCGCCGATCAGCGCGCAGCCGGCTTGGCGGCAGCCTTCGGCAATGCCGGCGATGACGGCTGTGGCGACCTCAAGCTCGAGCTTGCTGGTGGCATAGTAGTCGAGAAAGAACAGCGGCTCGGCTCCGGTGACCAGGATGTCGTTGGCGCACATGGCGACCAGGTCGATGCCGATGCCGTCGTGTTGCCCGCTCTCGATGGCGAGCTTGAGCTTGGTGCCGACGCCGTCGGTACCCGAGACCAGCACCGGGTTACGGTATTGGCCGAGGGGGAGTTCGAACAGGCCGCCAAAGCCGCCCAGGCTGCCGACGCCGGGGCGGGTGGTCGCTGCGGCGAGCGGCTTGATGCGCTCGACCAGCTCGGCGCCGGCGTCGATGTCGACACCGGCGCTGCGATAATCGAGCGTTGGTTGGTTGCTGTGGGGTTCGCTCATAGGAGTTACAGATGAGTTATCGGTTTTGGGGCGGGTGACGGGCGCGGGGGTTTCCAGCGGCAGGACGCGAAAGCCTACATGGAAGTATTTACGGCGTCCCCCGCGACCGTCACCCGGCCCAAACAAGCCGAAATCCGATGAGACTGAGCTGTAACGATCCCAGGTGCGGTCTCATGTGCGCGCCGGTCGTTTGAACAGCGGCAGTCGTTCCGGGGCTATCTCGGCGAGCGGGAGCGCGTTGCGGTCGGCATCGGACAGCGTGGGCGGACCGCTCAACGGCCAGTCGATGCCGATGGCCGGGTCGTCCCAGCGCACCGAGAATTGGGTCTCGGGGTGGTAGCTGTCGGTGCATTTGTAGCTGAACAATGCGTCTTCAGCCGTTACCAGGTAGCCGTGGGCAAAGCCTGCTGGCACCCAGAATTGATGCTTGTTCTCTTCGCTCAGCAGGCAGCCATGCCAACGCCCGAAGCTGGGCGAGCCGCGGCGCACATCGACGGCCACGTCGAAGACCTCTCCACGCAGCACCTGCACCAGCTTACCCTGGGCGTATGGGTTTTGCAGATGCAGTCCGCGCAGTACTCCGCGACGGGAATAGGCGAGGTTGTCTTGCACAAAGGTGGGCCCGATGCCGGCTTCGGCGTAGCGCTCCTGCTGCCAGGTTTCGAGGAAAAAGCCGCGCTCGTCGCCGAAGACCTGAGGCTCGATGATGAGGACGCCGGGGAGTGGAGTGGTGATGACGTTCACAATGCTGAGTCTTTGTAAGGGAAAAGGGTAAATCGCAAAGATTCGTTTGCGGTGCGGTCTGAATTGTCTTGAACTATAGAAACTTTTTGTCTGCGGTGGTCGGGGTCACAAAGTTCGGATGGCTGTCGGGACGCTTCACTCGGCTGGCAACAGGCGCAGCAGATAATCGCCGTAGCCGCTCTTGCGCAAGGGCTCGGCCAGTGCGCGTAATTGCGTCGCGTCGATCCAGCCCTGCAGGTAGGCCATTTCCTCGGGAGAGCAGATCTTGAGCCCCTGGCGCTGCTCGATTGCCTGAATGAAATTAGCCGCCTGCAGCAAGGACTCCTGGGTGCCGGTGTCGAGCCAGGCGATGCCACGGCCGAGCTTTTCAAGATACAGCTCACCCTGGGCCAGGTAGCGGTTGTTGAGATCGGTAATTTCCAGCTCGCCGCGCGGGGAAGGGCGCAGATCGGCGGCGATGTCGCAGACCTGCTCGTCGTAAAAATAAATGCCAGTGACCGCGTGATTGGACTTCGGCTGTGCGGGTTTCTCCTCAAGGCTGATGACCTGACCATCACCGTTAAACTCGGCCACGCCATAGCGCTCCGGGTCCCTGACCTGGTAGCCAAAGACGGTCGCTCCAGTGGTGCGAGCCGCGGCATGCTTCAGGCAGGGGGTCAGACCACCGCCGTAGAAGATGTTGTCGCCCAGGATCAGGCAGCAGGGTTGATCCGCAATGAAATCCCGACCGATCAAAAAGGCCTGCGCCAGGCCACCAGGCTCGGGCTGCACGGCATATTCGAGCGCCAGGCCCCATTGGTGTCCATCACCGAGCAGGGCGCGAAATGCGTCCTGATCCTGCGGGGTGGTGATGATCAGAATCTCTCGGATGCCGGCCAGCATCAGCACCGACAGCGGATAGTAGATCATCGGCTTGTCATAGACCGGCATGAGCTGTTTGCTGACCGCAATGGTCAAGGGATGCAGACGGGTGCCTGCGCCGCCGGCGAGGATGATGCCTTTGCGCGTCATGACGTCGAGGTGGTGCTTGTTTGGGCGCCTGTTGGAACGCTGCTGGTTTGGGAGCCGGCCAAAGAACTGGCTGGTGAGCTGCCGGGCGGCTCGCTGGAGGCCGGATCACTGATGGCGGGATCACTGATGTCCTGATCACCATTCGCCGGCATGCCAAGCCGTTGGCCGCGATAGCTGCCGTCCATCACGCGCGTGATCCATTCCTTGTGCGTCAGGTACCAGTCGATGGTGCGCTGCATCCCGGAGGAAAAGCTTTCGCGCGGTGCCCAGCCAAGCTCGGCTTTGATCTTGCTCGCATCAATGGCGTAGCGGCGATCGTGCCCGGGTCGGTCTGGCACGAAGGACTTGAGCAGTCGATGCGGTCGGTAGGGCGAATCCGGCAGGGCGTCGTCGAGCAGGTCGCACAGGGTGTCGACCACCTCCAGATTGGTCTTCTCGCTGTCGCCGCCGATGTTGTAGACCTCTCCGGGCTGTCCCGCCTCAAGCACCAGGGCGATGGCGCGGCAATGGTCTTCCACGAACAGCCAGTCACGCACATTGCCGCCGTCGCCGTAGATGGGCAGGGGTTGTCCGGCCATGGCTTTGCCGATGATCAGCGGAATGAGCTTCTCGGGAAACTGGAAAGGCCCGTAGTTGTTTGAACAGTTGGTGGTCAGCACCGGTAGTCCGTAGGTGTGATGCCAGGCCCGTACCAAGTGGTCCGAGGCCGCCTTTGAGGCCGAATACGGCGAGTTTGGTGCATAGGCCGTGGTCTCGGTGAATTTACCGTTGGCGCCGAGGGAGCCATAGACCTCGTCGGTCGAGACATGCAGAAAGCGGAAGTTGTCGCGCCGTTCCGCCGGGAGCTCCGCCCAATAGGCGCGCGTGCAGTCAAGCAGATTGAAGGTGCCGAGGATGTTGGTTTCCATGAAGGCGGCCGGCCCGTCGATGGAACGGTCCACATGGCTCTCGGCGGCAAAATTCACCACAGCATCGATTTGATACCGCGACAGCAACTCGCTGACCAGTGCGCGATCGCCGATGTCGCCCTGCACGAAGATGTGGCGCATCTCCTCGCTCAAGTCGACCAGAGTATCGAGGTTGCCGGCGTAGGTCAGCTTGTCGAGATTGATGATGCGGGCATCGCTTTCACCCAGCATCAGATGGACGAAATTGCCGCCGATAAAGCCGGCTCCGCCGGTAACCAGGATGTTCTGCATCCGTTTTTTCTAGCCCCTAATGATGCCTTGAGTCCCGGATCGGGACTCAGACGAGGTGATGCTTATTCGGAATAGCCGCGACCGGTGCCGCGGGTGTCGCGGGCGAAGAAACCAACCAGGCCGGAAGGCACCACGGTGACGCCGCCCGGGCTGACGTTAAATCGTTGCTTGTCCGCGTCCGGGTCGTAGCCGATGACGGTGCCGGGGTCGATGATGTTGTGGCGATCGACGATGACACGGCGCAGGCGAGCGCCCCGACAGACGCGCACATAGTCCATGATAATGCAGTCTTCGAGCTCGACGTCTTCCTCGATCACCGCCTCGCGGCGGATGATGGAATTGCTGATGCGGGTGTTTTCGTGAATCACCGTCGCTGCGCCAAGCAGCGAGTTGGTGACCTGCCCGCCGAGCACGCGCGCGACCGGCCCCTGGTAGTTGCTGGAATAAATCGGCCAATCCGGGTTGAAGGCATCGAATACCGGCTCGGCGCCGAGCACGTCCTTATGGGCATTGAAGTAGGCATCGATGCCACCGACATCGCGCCAGTAGACACGGGCCTCGTAAGGCTTGATATTGGGGATTTCGTTGGTGGAAAAATCGTAGGAGAACAATCGCTTGCCGCCGGCTAGCAGGCGCGGCAGCACATGCTGGCCGAAGTCGGTTTCGCCCGCCTGCTGGGAATCGTACAGGGCATTGAGCAGTACCTTGGTGTCGAACACATAATTGCCCATGGAGGCAAAAGCGCTGTTCGGGTCCCCTGGCATTGGGCTTGGGTTGACGGGTTTTTCCTGAAAGCCGCTGATGCGCCCGTCCTCGTCGGCGACGATGACGCCAAAGCTTTTCGCTTCCTCCAGCGGAACCGGCAGCGCGGCGATGGTTGCATCGGCCTCGCGTTCCTTGTGGAAGTCGATCATCTGACGGATGTCCATGCGATAGATGTGATCGGCGCCAAAGACCACCACTAGATCGGGCGCATGTTCCTCAAGGAGATTGATGTTCTGATTGACTGCGTCGGCCGTGCCTTGAAACCAGTTCGATCCGGTGCGCATCTGCGGCGGCACCACGGTGACGAACTGATCCTGCAACAGTGGCGAGATGGTCCAGGCCTTGCGCACATGCTCGATCAGCGACTGCGACTTGTACTGCACCAGCAGGTAAATGGTGCGAATCTGCGAGTTGATCAGATTGCTCAGCACGAAGTCGACGATACGGTAGCGCGAGCCAAAGGGAACCGATGGCTTGGAGCGAGCAGAGGTGAGTGGTTGCAGGCGGGAACCTTGACCTCCCGCCATGACGAAAGCGATGATTCTGTCAGCTGACATCTTTTCCTCTCTGGCCCCGGCCGCGTCCGGTGGCCCTCAGTGTGAATGATGCGGTCATTATTGTGGCGGCGCCGGTCGCCGCCGCGGGCTGACGACCCAAGTCCAATCCAAGCCGGCAGCCCAGCATCCCTTGCGACCGGAAAGCATACGCATCAGAAGCTGTCGCGCGCAACTGCCAGGCTTGCCGAAACCGACTCTTCGGCCGCCGCGCAAGAGCTTCGCTGAGCCTTTTTGCCGGCGCTGGCCTTGCCCTGGCGTGGCTTGATCGCAAATTAGTTCACAAACTGCGATCACAACAGGAATACAATAGGGCTCGTGTCGCGCCCCCTTCAGCGAGCGGGGCGATCGATTAGCCCCCACGGGCTGCGCCCTAGGCTTCACAACCCCAAGATTTCATAAAGATTCCATGATAAGGCGATCGAAATAAAAAGATCGCCGACCAACCCAGTCGATGACAGCACGCATATCTGCCATGAGCGACAAAGATTCCGGAATGAACCGCCGCCCGGTCATTCTCATTATTTTAGACGGTTTCGGTGTCAACCCGAGCAAGGCCCACAATGCCGTGGTGCTCGCGCCGACTCCGCGCCTCGATACCCTGTTCGCCGAGAATTCCCATGCGACCCTGCAGGCCTCCGGACGCTCGGTCGGTTTGCCCGATGGCCAAATGGGCAATTCCGAGGTGGGCCACATGACCATGGGCTCTGGCTGTGTGATCCGCCAGGATCTTGTCCTGATCGACGACGCCATTGCCGATCGCAGCTTCTTTGAGAACCGCGCCCTGGTTGCCGCCGCCCGCCGTGCCGCCGCGCAGGGCCGCCCGCTGCATCTGATGGGTCTGGTTTCCGATGGCGGTGTTCACAGCCACACGCGCCATCTCACTGCGCTGATCAAGCTTGCCAAGCGCAACGGCGTGCGGCCCGTGCTGCACATGATCACCGACGGGCGCGACACGCCGCCGCGGGCCGCATTGGACTATCTCGGCCCGCTCGAGGAGTCCCTCGCCGCCGCCGACGGGACGATCGCGACTGTCTCAGGGCGCTACTACGCCATGGACAGGGACAACCGTTGGGACCGCACCCAGATGGCCTTCGACGCTGTGGTGCACCATAAGGGGCGTAGTGCGGCCAGTGCACGCGAGGCGATCGAGAACGCCTATGCCGCGGGTGAAGATGACGAGTTCATCTGCCCGGCTGTCATTGACGGCGGCGAGGCGCTCCAAGACGATGACACCCTGGTGTTTTTCAACTTCCGCAAGGACCGCCCGCGCCAGACCGTCTCGGCGCTGTTTAATCCGGATTTCGACGATTTCGACCGCGGCGGTTTTCGTCGCGCCGAGGTCACCTGCATGATGGAATACGACCAGTGGTATGGCCTGCCGGTGGCCTTCGACCATGAGTCACCGAGCCTGACTCTGGGTGAAATCATCAGCGATGCCGGGCTGTCCCAGCTGCACTGCGCCGAAACCGAAAAATACGCCCATGTGACCTTCTTCTTCAACGGTGGTCAGAGCGATCCCTACCCCAAGGAAGATCGTATTCTGATCCCGTCGCCCAAGGTTGCCACCTATGACCTGCAGCCCGAGATGAGCGCGCCTGCGGTGGCCGATGCGCTGGTCGGGGCGCTGAATGAGCGTAAGCATGCCTTCATCGTCGCCAACTTCGCCAATGGCGACATGGTCGGCCACACGGCTGTGCGCGAGGCCATCATCGAAGCCGTCACCGTGCTCGACCGCGAGGTCGGCCGGGTGATCGAGGCTGCGCGCGAGAACGGTTATTCCGTGCTGCTGACCGCAGATCACGGCAACTGCGATGAGATGATCGATCCCATCTCCGGGGAGCCCCATACCCGCCACACCTGCTATCCAGTTCCCTGTCTGGTGATCGATGAAATGCCCTGGATTCTGAGCGTCGGTGGCGGCATCGTCGACATCGCCCCCACGGTGCTCACCCTCATGGGCCTGCCGGTTCCGGCCGGCATGCAGGGCAAGTCGTTGCTGCTGAAGCCGGCAAAACGCTAGGCGCCGGTTAGCGCATGGAGCAATATCTGGATTTGATGCGCGACATTCTCGCGCATGGCAGTGATCGCGAAGACCGCACCGGTGTCGGGACGCGCTCGGTTTTCGGCCGGCAGTTGCGTTTTGATCTCAGCGACGGCTTTCCGCTGCTCACCACCAAGAAAGTGCATTTCAGAAGCGTGGTTGTGGAACTGCTGTGGTTTCTTGCCGGCTCGACCGACAACCGCTGGCTGAACGAGCGCGGCGTGACCATCTGGGACGAATGGGCGGCGCCAGATGGCAGTCTTGGCCCCATTTACGGCGCGCAATGGCGGCGCTGGCCTGCCGTCGATGGTGCAACCGCCACCGCAGGCCAATCGATCGATCAACTCGCCGATTTGGTCGAAAGTCTGCGCCGCGATCCCGACTCGCGTCGCCACCTGGTCTCCGCCTGGAATCCGGCGGTGCTGCCGTCGCCCGGCGTTTCCCCCCAAGACAATGCCGCCGCGGGGCGCATGGCCTTGGCGCCCTGTCACTGCCTGTTCCAGTGCTATGTGGATAGTGGTCGGCTTTCCTTGCAGCTCTATCAACGCAGTGCCGATCTGTTTCTCGGCGTGCCCTTCAATATCGCCAGCTACGCGTTGCTGACGCACTTGCTCGCGCAGCAGTGCGATCTCGAGCCGGGCGAGCTGGTGCATACCTTTGGCGATGTGCATTTGTACCGCAATCACCTGACCGACGACATCGTCTATGAGCAGCTGCGCCGCGCGCCACGAGCGCTGCCACGACTCGAAATCAGCCATCGCGCTCCATCACTGTTCGAGTACCAGCCCGAGGATTTTTCCCTGGTCGGTTACGATCCTCACCCGCCCATTCGCGCGCCCATTGCGGTGTAGCTCGGCATTAAGCCGTCGTTCTCATTCCTGCATTTCTGTACTGCCATCTTGCCATTTCTCGCGACACCGGAGCGCGCATGTTGATTGAAGCTTTGATTGAATACGGCCTGTTCGCGGCCAAGGCCCTCACGCTCATGCTGGTGATTGGCCTGCTAGTGCTCCTCCTCCTGCGTGCCCGCTTAGGCTCGGGCGGTGACGATGACGGCCGCCTTGAAATTACCGACCTTGGCGAGCGCTACCGCGACATGGCCCTTGGGCTCAAGCAGGCCATGCTGCCGCCCAAGATCTACAAACAGCTGCTGAAGGAAGAGCGCAAGGGCGAGAAAGAGCGCGCGAAAACGCACGATGAGGAGCGTCGGCGGATTTTCGTGATCGACTTTCACGGCGACATTATGGCCAGCGAGGTCGGCGGGCTGCGCGAGCTGATCTCAGCGCTGCTCCTGGTTCTGCGCAAGCAGGACGAAGTCCTGGTGCGGCTCGAGAACACCGGCGGTGCCGTGCATGAGCATGGTCTTGGCGCCTCGCAGCTGCTGCGGCTGCGCCAGAAAGGCATACCGTTGACCGTCGCCGTGGACAAGGTCGCGGCTAGCGGCGGCTATCTGATGGCGGTGGTGGCCAACAAGATTCTTGCCGCGCCCTTCGCGATCATCGGCTCCATCGGCGTAGTGGCCGAGTTGCCTAATTTCCATCGCTGGCTTGAGCGCAACGGGATTGACTTCGAACTCCAGACCGCCGGCGAATACAAGCGCACCCTGACGCTCTTTGGCGAGAACACCGATGAAGCACGCGCCAAGGTGCGCGAGCAGCTCGAGGACGTGCATAAGCAGTTCAAGGCATTTTTGCTCGAGCATCGCCCCAGTCTGGCGCTTGAGCAGGTCGCGACTGGCGAATACTGGCACGGCGAGCAGGCGCTGGCGCTCGGTTTGGTCGATGAGCTGCAAACGAGCGACGACTACCTGCTCGCGTTGCATCAGGATGCGGACCTCTACAAAGTGAACTATCAGGCCAAGAAAAAGCCGCTCGAGCGCCTGATGGGCTCGTTTAAGCTGCAGCTGGCGCGGGTGTTGGGCGCGCGCTATCAAGCCAGTCATTTGTGATCGAAATCCAGGAATGGCTGCCGTTGTTAGCGATGCGGACGGTATGGAGCGACGAAAAGTAGCACTGTGAGCGCAATGAGAGACATGAAGGCAAGCATGCTGCTCAGTCGATAGGCGAGTCGCCATCCCGGATTTGACTTGCGCACGATGCGAAAGTCTTCGACGTAAACCGTCTCGCAAGCGCCATTGCCGGTGTCGCTGCGCGAGGTGCTGGTGCCGCGTTGAAAGCCACCGTCGTGGGAATAGCGCGCGAGTTGGCCGGAGAAGTGAATCTGATCACCGATCTCGGCTGATTTGATGGCCTCGTAAAGATGCGGTTCGTGCGCAAGCACATGGTTGTTGCTGAGCTGCTGCCAGTTGAAGCTCGCCGCGGCGACTGGATCCTGGGTCGAGATCCAGCAGGTCCAGGTGGTGTTCTTGTAGTCCATGTCGCGGAACGCCCCGCTTGCGACATTCTCGCCCCAGACCACGCACAGATCGCGAATGTTGAGAAAATCCTTCCAGTCCTTGATGTGATAGATGTCCATGAAGGAGTCGCTGTCGTGCAGGCTAACGACCACGCCGTCGAGCGCGTAGTCGAACAAGGGCTCGATCAGGTAGCGGATGCCCTCGGCCTCGACATGAAAGGGCTCCAGATCGGTCGCGGTTTGCCGCGGCTCCTCAAGTTGGCTGAGATCGTAGAAACTGGGGGGCGGGAACTCCTCCTTGCGCCAGTGGCTCCACAGCGCCAGGGCCAGGCTGCTCAAGAACACCAGCAGCGCCAGTTGGTTCAGCAGCCGATACGGGATGCTTGCCGATGGGGTCTGAGCGGTACCTGTGGTGCTGCCGGTTGCGCTATTGGATGCGCCATTGGCAGCGCTGGCGGACGCATTGGCAGCCGCGCTGGCCTGAAGCTGGCGGCGACGCTCGGCTGCTCGGTATTTCTCGAAAACAATGCCGCAACGCTGGCAGATGTCTGTAGGTGGTTGGGAATGACCGCATTTGGGGCATTCGACCTGATCGGATTCGACCTGCAGGGTCGCGGGCTTGCGAAAGGCGGCGGCCGCTGGTGTCGCAGAGGCGGCCATGGGCTCGATCCGGCAGCCAACACCGGCCTGTTCCAGGCTGCGGCGCACCAGTTCTGCGCGCTCGTGCGGCAATGGTGTGGCGAAGCGGCGCGCGTTGCCCCGCAGCAGTGCCCGCGCCTGCTCTGGACTGGTGCGCAGCAATTTCGCTAGCGCCGCGCAGGCCCGCTCCGGATCGGCACCGGGCAGCAAATGGCCGGTGAGCTCGAGGTGACAAGAGTTCATTGATAGCAGCAGCGCATGGGTCGGTGATTTCAAGCCGTGACGGAAGCCGGTCGAGCCGTTAAACTCCCGCCATCAGCGAGCCCGCCATAGAAGCTAGACCGCCCTGTGCCAGCGGTCAAGGCAGCGCGGCGGGTAGTTTTCGCCCCTTTCCATGTTCGGCTTCCATATTTGGCTTCCACATTCGGCGTTTTCGCCGCAGGCAGGAGAATCCATGCCCAGTCTTCCATATCGGCCTTTTCTTGCGATGGTTCTAACCTTGGTCTTGACTCTGGGACTGAGCGGATGCGCGACAGGACAGAGACCGCATTTGTTTGGTGCCGGCCCCGGAGCCCGCTTCAGCGGCGTCTCGGAGCAGAAGGTGTTTGCTCGCGTTCAGCGGTTTTGTGCCGACTATTCGGTTGGCGACAAGCGCCTGGGCAATCTGCTCGCGACTGATGATGCCTTCCGCGCCCTCACGCTCTCGTTATATCGGGGTGAGATGTCCAACGACGAGTACATCGACCGGGTGCTGAGCCTGCATCCCGCCGCCGATGGAAATGTCCCTGCGACTGGTTGTGTGATCGCCAACTTCAACGATTGTCTTGCGGGGAATTGCGGCCGGGAGAAAAACCCGGTGAAGAAATCCGTCAAGGCCAAGGCCGATCACGTCGCTATGCCAGGAACGGAAAAGGGCGAAGTGTCCCAGGCACCAGAGCTCGAGGCCGGGTTCTATTAAGTCCGAGCCGCGCAATGCGCGCGGGCGACAGGAGTCGTTCTCGCGGCGACTGTCGATGCCCTTTGGCTGCGAGCGCGACGCCGATGGGCGCTTCTGCTTTCGGCTCTGGGCCCCGGCGGCGGGTGGTGATCCGCTGCTGAAGTTGAGCTCTGGCGGGCGTGAGCATCTGATCCCGATGGAACGCCTGCCCGATGGCTGGTATCGGCATTGCTCCGACATCGCCCAGCCCGGCGATAGCTATTGCTACCAGCTTGCCAGCGGGCTTTGCGTGCCCGATCCCGCCTCGCGATTCCAGCCGTCAGATGTGCATGGTCCCAGTCAGGTGGTGGACTCCGAAACCTTTGCCTGGCACGACGGCGATTGGCGCGGTCGTCCCTGGCACGAGGCGGTGGTCTACGAACTGCATGTCGGCAGCTTCTCGCCTGGCGGGGATTTTGCCGGGGTCGCGGCACGGCTGGACGATCTGCGCGACCTGGGCGTCACAGCCATCGAGCTGATGCCAGTTGCCGACTTTCCCGGACGCTGGAACTGGGGCTATGACGGGGCGCTGTTATTTGCCCCCGACAGTCGCTATGGCACCCCGGACGATCTCAAGCGTCTGGTGCAGAGTGCGCACCGGCGCGGACTGATGGTGTTTCTCGATGTGGTCTACAACCACTTTGGCCCGGAGGGAAACTACCTGCACTGCTACGCACCGGAGTTCTTTCACCCGGATCGCCACACGCCCTGGGGTGCGGCCATGGACTTCGCAGGGCCGCAGAGTGCGACGGTACGGGAGTTTTTCATCGCCAACGCGCTCTTCTGGCTGATCGAGTACGGCTTCGACGGGCTGCGTCTGGATGCCGTCGACCGGATTGTCGATGACTCCAGCCCCGATATTCTCGAGGAGATGGTGGCACGGGTGCGCGCCGCGCCGGAGCTCCTTGGGCGCGAAGTTCATCTGGTACTGGAAAATGACGATAACGATTCACGCCGCTATCGGCGCGACGATGACGGGCGACCAGTGTTCTTTACCGCGCAATGGAACGACGATGCCCATCATGCCTTCCATGCGGCCCTGACTGGCGAGTCCGATGGTGTCTACCAGGACTATGCTGATGCACCCTTCGCGCGGCTCGGCAAGGCGCTGGCCCAAGGATTCTGCTATCAGGGCGAGGCCTCGGCGTTTCGTG
The DNA here is from genome assembly GCF_033954455.1 of Thiorhodovibrio litoralis. Taxonomy (NCBI): domain Bacteria; kingdom Pseudomonadati; phylum Pseudomonadota; class Gammaproteobacteria; order Chromatiales; family Chromatiaceae; genus Thiorhodovibrio; species Thiorhodovibrio litoralis. The sequence continues at coordinate 1,573,522 of NZ_CP121473.1, forward strand.
GCGGCAAGGACAGGGGAACATCAAGCGCGCATCTGCCGCCGCTTGCGTTCGTGAATTTTGTGCAGAATCACGATCAGATCGGCAACCGCGGCTTCGGCGAGCGGCTGGAGCACCTGATCCCGGCGCACTCCTTCGAGGCCGCACTGGCCCTTTTGCTTCTGTCGCCGGCTCCACCCTTGCTGTTCATGGGTCAGGAATTTGCTGCAACCACTCCTTTCCTGTTCTTCTGTGATCTGCAACCCGATCTGATGGAACAGGTCAGCGTCGGGCGGCGGCGGGAGTTTGCCTCCCAATCGGCTTTTGCTGACTCCGATCGTCTGCACGCCATTCCGGAACCCGGTGATCAGCGCACCTTCCTGGCCTCCTGTCTGGACTGGCAGGAGCGCGACCGCTCGCCGGGCCGCGAGCGGCTGGCGTTGCACACCCGGCTGCTGCGGTTGCGCGCGAACTACATTCTGCCGCTGCTGCCGCGTCTGCACGGCGGTGGCCATTGGCAGCGCGTGGGGGAGACGGGTCTGAGCTGGCGCTGGCAGACCGCGACCGGTGAGTGTCTGCATCTGAGCGCCAATCTCGCTCCTGCGGCGCTCTCATGGGAGCCGGATGCCACAAGCGCCTCTTGGCCCATGGTGCCGGATCGCGACCGGGTGACGCTTGTTTTTGAGCACCCAGCCCCGGAAGCTTCGTCTCAGGAAGACGAGCACTTTGGCACGAATGGCGCACGACTCGGCCAGCAGGGTGCCGCGCCTCACGCCAAAGATGTCCGCTCAGAAAAGCGCAAGCTTCACTGGCCCGCCGGCTGGGTGTGCTGCTGGATTGAAACTCACAAATAAAGACGGCGCAGCCCGGGGTGGATTTCGCCCTGTTCCCAGATTTCATCGAACAACCGCCGCAGGCGGAGGGTTTCTGCCCCGCTGCTGAAATCAACCAGGGTGCGTCGCGGGTCCTGGTAGCGGGTCAGGAACAGCCCGCCGCGATCGCAGAGTAGAAATTGATCGCAATGCTCGGCCCAGTCTTTCGGCACCAAACGGATTTGCAGATCTGAGCTCAGCACTCGCGCGAGCTCGATCAGTCGGTGGCCGCGGCGGATGGAGGGCTCCGGGTCGATGACCAGTATCCGCACCGGAAGGCGTCCGCGGCGCTCGATCGCGAGGTGGCGCAGCGCATCGACGAAATCCTGCTGGTCGTATACCGCCGGTTGCAGGTCAGCACTCAGCAGCTCGACCTGTCGCAGTGCCTGAGCGGCGAGTTGTCGGGCTGCTTGTGCCAGGTGCTCGGTTTGGGTAAGAAACAGCCGCCCCTGGGTTTCGCCAAGCACACGCGCGCCGAGGTCGGCGCTGATGAGCGCTTCGGGTTCGCGCAGCACCATGGTTTGCAGCGTTTGACCATGGTGGTCGATGGGTGCGTCTTCTGCCGTGAAGCCAAAATGGTTGAAAAAACCTAGGCTTTCCCCGCTGGCAAGCACAAAGGGAGTCAGGTGCCGGTCGCGGGTCAGCTCGCGCACGGCACAGGCGAGCAGTGCGGCGCCGACCCCGCGTCGACGCCATTGCGGGCGCACAGCCAGGCGCTCGATCTGTCCGGACGGCAGCCAGCGCAGGGTGCCGATGGCTTCCGGCGGGTCACCGGCGCGGGCCAGAAGGTGATTCGCCCTGGCATCGCCGCGATCCCATTCGCGCTCTGCATCGCCGCCGAACTCGTGGATGAAGACCGCCTCGCGCACTGCGCGCAGTTCCCGGCCATGGCTGTGCCAGTCGGCGGATTCGATGCGATAGAGGGGGAGAGTGGCTGTAGGCATAATCGCGAACGCTCGTTAGTCGGGGTCCATCGGGGGGCTGATTGCGACCGCAGCGGGCGTTGGACCCCCGGGGCGGAGTGCGTGGGCGCGTTGGCGACTGACCAGCAATCCGGCGCCGGCAATCAGTAGCGAGCCCAGCGCCAGACGCCAGCTGACGGGCTCGGTCCAGATCAGCCAGCCATAAAGCGCGCCGAAGACGACTGAAAAATAGCCAAATGGCGCCATGCGCGAGGCTGGCGCGCGCGAGAGGCCGGTGGTCAGGGCAAGTTGTCCCAGGGTGGCCAAGGCGGCGACGGCGAGCAGCCAAGGGAAGTCGGTCGCTGTCGGTGTCTGCCAGCTCCAGATCAAAGGGACGGCTGAGACAGTTGTGGCTATCAGGGCGAAATAAAACACAATTCGCAGAGATGGCTCGGTGTGCGCAAGCCGCCTGACGGTGACCTTCGCTAAGGCAGCAAAGAGGCCGCCCAGTAGCCCGATCAAAGCGACCGGCGATACGCCCTGCACGCCGGGGGCGAGAATGGTCAGCACACCACAAAAGCCGATGCCGAGCGCGGCCCAGATGAATGGTGACATCTCTTCGCGTAGCCACAGGAAAGCGACGATGGGGATAAAAATCGGCGCCGTCAGCTTCAGCAGCATGGCCTCCGCCAAGTTGATATGGGCGATGGCGTAGAAAAACGCATACATGGCCGAGACCCCGGCAATGGCCCGCAGCAGATGCAGGCCCGGGACCTGGGTACGCAGTCCGCCAAGCTTGCGCCGCGCGAGCCAGGGCAGCAAGAGCGTCAGACCCAACAGATTGCGAAAGAAGACGATCACCTCGTTGGGCAGTTGAACCGAAACGAAGCGGATGCTGACACCCATCGATGCAAACAGAAACTCCCCCAAAACAATGAAGAAGCCGGCAACCAGCAGGGAGTAAGATGAGCGCAAAGCCAGCCTCTGTTGGTTGGAAGAAACTGTTGTGCTTTTGACGAAAAATGAGAAAATTAGCAAAAGCAGGTTTTTAGATGGATGTCTTTAAGCTGAATCGAGCTTAGTTGTAAAATTACCATGCGATAAAAAAATTGGTCGCACTTTTTCTTGTTATTTCAGCTACAATAAGAGGCGTCAGTATCCAGATGACGGCGCGCCTGTTGGTTTTTTGTCTCGACTCTCGCCGTTGAACCCTATCAAGTCCTTCTTGTTGCATTTTACAACCTGAACCTTACTACTCGCCAAACAGACTTCTGCCGGGGGGCTTTATGCGTGTTGACTCGAAAATCCTACGACCTGCCGCTCTGTCGACGGCCGGCTCCACAGCTAGTGCCGCAGCTCTGCTAGTTGTGGGGCTCGCCCTTAGCGTGGCGTCGGTTGCGCGGGCCGATGTGATGGAACGTTTCTGGTCAGGACCTGACGGCGCTGGTTGGACCAACTCCTCGGGCGAATGCTGGCAGAGTCAAAGTGGCCCGAGTGATGTGGCACCTTGCGCGGCTGAGATTATCGAAAGTCTGACCATCGAGTTGGTCAATGATGAATTTGACTTCAACAGCGCCGTCATCAAACCGGAGATGGCTGATGCGCTTAATGGTGTTGCGCGGGCCGTGCGCGAGAGTGGCGGCGATGAAATGCTGACCATCGTTGGTCACACCGACGGCGTTGGCAGCCAGGACTACAATTATGAACTGGGCCTGCAGCGAGCCGAGTCGACCAAAAACTACCTTGCCAGCGTCGGCATTCCCGTCAGCCGCATGGTGACGCGCAGTGCCGGTAAGCTCGAGCCAATCGCCACGAACGACACCGACGCAGGGCGTGCGCGCAACCGCCGTATCGAAATTCGTACCCAGGTTTACGCTGGGCCGGGCGTTGACGTCGATGTCGCGATCCAGTAGTCCGCATGCGGTGCCATTGATTTTCGGTGGGGATGAATGGACATTCATGCCCCAACCGCTTCCGAAGCCATGAATCCCCGTGTGGGTCCCAAGCCCCGCAGAGACAAAGCTCATTTTTAACTCAAAAGAGAGGAAATACTGATGTTTCAGATGAACCAACTGACCCGGGTTGCTGGGCTGGCCACATCCGCTGCCCTGGCGCTTTCGCTGACTGCAATGCCGGCGTCCGCAATGGACGACGAATCCTACTGGTACGCGAAGGGTGATCAAAGCTTGCCGGACGGTCAGCTGTGGGCGAATAGCTATGGTGAGTGCTGGCAGAGTGCCTACCCCGACGGCCCCACCAACCTGCCGCCCTGCGATCTGGTTGTTCCTGAAGAATTTACCCTGCGTCTGAACTTTGAGTTCGACAAGTACCGCATGGAAAATGTCGTCAATCGTGAAGAAGTTGCGCGTCTCGACGACTATATCGCCGACGTCAAGGCATCCCCGGCTGACGAGTATCTGACCGTCGTTGGCCATACCGACAGCGTCGGCAGCCAGGCTTACAACTACGGTCTTGGTATGCGTCGTGCCACCACAGTGCGCGATTACATGATCAACCAGGGTCTGCCAGCAAGCCGCATTGGGCCAGCTGAAAGCCGTGGCAAACTTGAGATGCTGCCTGAGTATCCGACTGACTCGGTCATGCAGCGTCGCGTCGTGATTCACTCCCGTGGTGAGTGATCGCGATTTTGGCTGATGATGCGATGAGACTGCGGAGTGTCTTGATTCACTCTAAATAACTCTGCGTCGGTCTACACCGCGGCATAGCCTCAACGAAAAGGGCCACTCGGCAATTGCCGGGTGGCCCTTTTTTGGTCAGCGGAGAAAGCAACGTCTGGTAAGCCGATGACGCGGCGTCAATAAAATGGCCTGGTTATTGCCTAGCTGCTTGACTCAGATCGCGCGGGCCTGCGCGGCCGCGTTGCCGATGTAGCTTGCTGGTGTCAGTTCGCTCAACGCGGCTTTGGCGTCTTGCGGAATTTCGAGTGTCTCGACAAAGGCGGCCAGCTCTTGTGCGCCGATGCGGCGCCCGCGCGTGAGTTCCTTGAGCTTCTCGTAGGGTTCAGGCACGCCGTAACGGCGCATCACCGTCTGCACCGCTTCAGCTAGCACTTCCCAATTTTGATCGAGGTCCACCGCCATGCGCACACCATCGGCGTCGAGCTTACCGAGCCCGCGCTGAACAGATGCCATGGCGATCAGGCTATGCGCAAAACCTACACCCAGGTTGCGCAGTGCGGTCGAGTCGCTGAGGTCCCGCTGCCAACGCGACACCGCCAGCTTGGCACCGAGATGGCCAAGCAATGCGTTGGCGATACCAAGATTGCCTTCGGCGTTCTCGAAGTCGATCGGGTTGACCTTGTGCGGCATGGTCGAGGAGCCGACCTCGCCCGCGACTGTTTTCTGGCGAAAATAGCCAATCGAGATATAGGACCAGATGTCCCGGCATAGATCGAGCAGAATCTGATTAAAGCGGGCCAGCGCATCGAACAGCTCCGCCATGGAGTCATGCGGCTCGATCTGGGTGGTATAGGGATTCCACGTCAGCCCCAGGGTTTCGACGAAACCGCGGGCAAGCTTGGGCCAGTCCAGTTCCGGGTAACTGATCAGGTGTGCGTTGTAATTGCCGACCGCGCCATTGATCTTGCCGAAAAGCTCAACTCCCGCGACAGCATCGCGCTGGCGCCGCAGCCGGTGCACGACATTGGCGATTTCTTTCCCTAGGGTCGTGGGAGAGGCTGGCTGCCCATGGGTGCGTGAGAGCATCGGTAGCTCGGCGTGCTGGTGGGCCAGGTCGCGCAGTCGTTCGATCAGCCCGTCCATGGCTGGTAGCAGCGCCTGATCGCGCCCCTCGCGCAACATCAGCCCATGGGCGAGGTTGTTGATGTCCTCCGAGGTGCAGGCAAAGTGGATGAACTCCGCCACCGCCGCGAGCTCAGGCTGATCGGCCACCTGTTCCTTCAGGAAATATTCCACCGCTTTAACGTCATGGTTGGTGGTGCGCTCGATCTCCTTCACGCGTTGCGCCTGCTCGGGCCCAAAGCCATCAACGATGGCATCAAGTCGCGCCAGTGCGTCGGTCGAGAGCGACGGAACCTCCGATATACCGGGATGTGCCGCCAGCGTCCTGAGCCAAGCAATCTCAACGCGCACGCGCCGCTCGATCAGGCCGAACTCGCTAAAAACTGGTCGCAGTGCCGCGGTGGCGCGGGCATAGCGGCCGTCGATGGGGGAAATGGCGGTCAGGGATGTGAGATCCACGAATCTCAAGCTCCTGCCAAGCGCCGCAGCACATAATGCAAAATGCTGCCGTGGCGATAGTAGTCCGCCTCGTTGGGGGTGTCGATGCGCACCTTAGCGGTAAAGGATTTGATGGTGCCCTTGGGTCCGGATGCGGTGACCTGAACCTGTTTGGCATCGCCATCTTCAATGTCGCCGATGTCGAAAGACTCACCGCCGGTCAGGCCGAGTGTTTCGGCGCTGTCGCCAGGAGCGAATTGCAACGGCAGGATGCCCATGCACACTAGGTTGGTGCGATGGATGCGCTCGAAGCTCTCGGCAATGACCGCGCGCACGCCAAGCAGGCGTGGGCCTTTGGCCGCCCAGTCACGTGAGGAACCTGAGCCGTATTCCTTGCCGGCGATGATGATGGCCGGTACGCCCTCGCTCTGGTAGCGCATTGCAGCGTCGTAAATGGACAGCTGCTCGCCCGATGGCTGATGCAGGGTCACGCCGCCCTCGGTGCCGGGGGCCATTTTGTTGCGCAGGCGGATGTTGGCGAAAGTGCCGCGCATCATTACCTCGTGATTGCCACGGCGCGAGCCATAGGAGTTGAATTCGGCCACGGCCACGCCTTGCTCGATCAGATAGCGTCCGGCAGGACCGTCGGCCTTGATGGCGCCAGCCGGGGAGATGTGATCCGTGGTGACCGAGTCGCCGAGAATCGCCAGACAGCGCCCGCCCGTGATGGCCGCGACCGGCTCGGGGGTCAGGCTCATGCCCTCGAAGTAGGGCGGATGCTGGATGTAGGTGGAATCCGCTGCCCAATCGTAGCGTTGGCCTTCGGGCGCGGCCAGCTCCTGCCAGCGGGTGTCGCCGGCGAAGACTTCGGCGTAGCTCTTGCTGAACTGGCTGGCGTTCAGGGAGTGTTCAATCGCGGTGCGGATTTCCGCCTGTGATGGCCAGAGGTCTTTGAGATAGACAGCTTGCCCGCTGGTATCGGTGGCCAGCGGCTCTTCATAAGGGTCAAAGCCCATGCGTCCGGCCAGCGCATAGGCCACCACCAGCGGCGGTGAGGCGAGATAATTCATGCGCACCTCGGCATGCACCCGCCCCTCGAAATTGCGGTTGCCGGACAGCACTGAGGTCACGCTGAGATTGCCCTTGGCGATAGCCGAGGAGACTTCCGGGCGCAGCGGCCCGGAGTTGCCGATGCAGGTGGTGCAACCATAACCCACCACATGAAAGCCGAGCTGCTTGAGCGGCTCCAGCAGCCCGGAGGCTTCCAGATAGCGGGTCACCACCATGGAGCCCGGCCCCAGCGAGGTCTTGACCCAGGGCGGCACCCGCAGGCCACGCGCAACTGCCTTTTGCGCGACCAGGCCAGCGGCCAGCATCACGCTGGGGTTGGAAGTGTTGGTGCAGGAGGTAATGGCGGCGATCACCACCGAGCCGTCGCGCAGTTCGCAGGGCTGGCCGTCGATTTCGGTACTGACCGGCGTGCCCGGCTCGCGGCCGCTTTCGTCGTTGGCCTGTTGCAGCGCGGTGGCGAAGGATCCCTTGATGGCGGTCAGGGCGACCCGGTCCTGCGGGCGTTTGGGGCCGGCCAGGCAGGGGACCACGGTGCCGATGTCGAGCTCCAGAACCTGCGTGAATTGCGGCTCCGGGCTATTGGCACTGGCGAAAAAGCCTTGCTCCTTGGCATAGGCCTCAACCAGCGCGACCTGATCCGGATCGCGGCCGGTCATGCGCAGAAACTTGAGTGTTTCCTGATCAATCGGGAACAGACCGCAGGTGGCGCCATACTCGGGGGCCATGTTGGCGATGGTGGTGCGCTCGCCCATCGGCAGGGTCGCTACCGCCGGGCCAAAGAATTCGACGAACTTCCCCACCACCCCATGCTGGCGCAGGCGCTCGACAATGGTCAGCACCAGGTCGGTGGCGGTGGTGCCTTCGGGCAACTCGCCGGTCAGGCGCATGCCGACCACTTGCGGAATCAGCATGGAGATCGGTTGGCCGAGCATGGACGCCTCGGCCTCAATGCCACCCACACCCCAGCCGAGCACGCCCACGCCATTGATCATGGTGGTGTGAGAGTCGGTGCCGACCAGGGTGTCGGGATAGGCCTGACGTTGCCCGTCCAGCTCGCGCGAGAAGATCACCCGCGCCAGGTATTCCACATTCACCTGATGCACAATGCCGGTATCGGGCGGCACCACCTGGAAGTTATCGAACGCCGTTTGCCCCCATTTGAGAAAGGCATAGCGTTCGCGATTGCGCGAAAACTCCATTTCCGCGTTCTGGGCGAAGGCGCTGTCGCTGGCGTAATAGTCAACCTGCACCGAGTGGTCGATGACCAACTCCGCCGGCTGCAGCGGATTGATGCGCTCGGGGTCGCCGCCGAGTGCGCTCATGGCGTCGCGCATCGCCGCCAGGTCAACTATCGCCGGCACGCCGGTGAAGTCCTGCATCAGCACCCGCGCCGGCCGGTACTGGATCTCGGTCGCTGGTTCGGCCTGCGGGTCCCACTGCGCCAGGGCTTCGATGTCCTCGCGCCGCACGCTGACGCCATCTTCGTGTCGCAGCAGATTCTCGAGCAGAATCTTCAGCGAAAACGGCAGCCGCTCGCTGCCGGGGACGGCGTCGAGGCGAAAAATGTCGTAGGTCTGGTCGCCGACGCGAAGCGCGGCCCGGGCGTTGAAGCTATTGGACATGAATGGATTTCCGGCGGTGGTTGACGGCTCAAGCCTTGAGATTCTAGCGGTCGCGGCCCGGCGAGAAAAGCGCGGGCCGCCGAAGGGAGTGGATTCGCAGGCGAATCAGGCGGTCTCGTTGCGCGCTAGATACTCGCGCGCGGAAGCGAGCAGGCGACCGCGCCCGAACAGAATCTGCCAGCGAGTGCCGCCAAGCTGTTGCCACAGGATGGCGGAGCGGATGCCAGAGAGCAGCAGGGCACGGATGCGGTCCTGATTTTCGCTGTTTTTCAGGTACAGCGGATTACCGCGCACCAGGATTCTCGGTTCCAGGGTGCTGACATGATCGCTGTAGAGCGTCGCCAGGGAGGCCAGCAACTCCGCATCAAGCAGCGGGCGGTCATGGCGCTTGGTATCGGCAATTTCGATCCCGTTGCCGATTTTGCCAAGCAGATCGCGCCTGTCGCTCAGTGTGCGGGCGTGCTTGAGGAGATTGATCAAGTAACGAGTCAGCTCCAAATTGCGGCTCGGTTGGCCGGTGATCTGCCCGACCAACGCACGCATGCCGATGGCGACAGCGCCCGGCGGGCCATAGACCGAGGGCGTGTCAGGTGCGTCGACCTGAAACAGGCTATGAATGCAGGGTTCCATGGCTTCGACATCCACGGAACCGCGGTTAGCGATTCGCTCTACGCAATGAGCGGCCTGATGTAGGCCGGCGAGGGCAATCGCACGCTCGAGATCACTGTGTTGCATGAATTAAAGTGGTTGTTCGCTAGTGATTAGTCTGTCGCAGCGGCAATAACGCAGCCGCCCAGGCATTGATCGCCATGATAAAAAACCGCCGACTGTCCCGGCGTGATGGCGCGTTGCGGGATGGCAAAGCGCACGTGGCACTGATTCCTGTCTGAGTCGCTATCGTACTCGACTAGGGTGCAGGCTTGCAGCGGTTGACGGTGGCGCAGTCGGCACAAACAGTCGAAAGGCGGCGGGGCAGGCGCTGTGCCAGCAATCCAGTGCAGTTGTTCGCCGCTGAGACTCTGAGCAAACAGCAGCGGATGATCGCCGCCCTGGACCACGATCAGGGCATTGCGATCGGGGGCTTTGGCGGCGACGAACCAGGGCGCCTCGCCCGCGTCCCGCTGTCCGCCAATCCCGAGCCCCTGCCGCTGGCCGATCGTGTAATACGCGAGCCCCTGATGCTCGCCAAGCACTTGGCCCTCGGGGGTTTCGATCGGCCCCGGCTCGCGCGGCAGGTAGCGGGCGAGGAAGTCGGCAAAGCGGCGCTCACCGATAAAGCAGATGCCGGTACTATCCTTCTTTTGGGCATTGGCCAGACCCAAATCTTGTGCCAGTGCGCGGACCTCTGGCTTGCTGAGGTCCGACAGCGGAAAGAGTGCGCGTGCAAGCTGCTGCTGGTCAAGCCGATGCAAAAAATAGGTCTGGTCCTTGTTGGTATCCTTTGCCAGATGCAAGGTGCTGCGGTTTGAGGCATGGATGATCTGCGCATAGTGCCCGGTTGCGATCCAATCGGCGCCCAGAGTCAGGGCGAAGTCCAGAAACGCACGAAACTTGATCTCGCTATTGCACAGGATGTCCGGATTGGGTGTGCGCAACGCGCGGTATTCGGCCAGAAAATGAGCGAACACCCGATCCCAGTATTCGGTAGCAAAGTTTACTGTGCGCAGCGGAATGCCGAGCCGCTCGGCGACCGCTTGCGCATCGGCGAGGTCCTCCGCTGCAGCGCAATAGCCGGGGGCGTCGTCTTCCTCCCAGTTCTTCATGAACAGCGCTTCGACCCGATAGCCCTGTTCGATCAGCACATGGGCGGCGACGGCGGAATCCACTCCACCCGAGAGTCCAATCAGCACGCGTTCCGAGGTCATTGTTTGATATCAAAAGCACATAGAATTTCGGCTTGTTTTGGACCGGGTGACGGTCGCGGGGGACGCCGTAAATCCATCCCCAAATTTCCAATCGGGTGCTTCCCAGCGGCGTCCTGCCGCTGAAAACCCCCGCGCCCGTCACCCGGCCCAAAACTGAAAACCCATCTGTGACGCCTATAGTGCCTCGCAAATGCCGACCGCGGATGGCAGTTGCATGCAGGCACAGTGCAAGCTGCCACCTTGGCGGATCAACGCACGGCAGTCAATCGGATGGACCCGGCGATCGGGAAAGGCCGCTTGAATGAGGCGCAGCGCCTCGGCGTCGGCCGGGTCTTGATAGGTCGGCATCAGCACGGCGCCGTTGATGAGGACGAAGTTGGCATAGCCCGCGGGCAGCCGGTCTCCGCTCGCATCGAAAGCCGGTTGCGGGGATGGCAGCGGTAGTAGCCGGTAGGGCTGGCCTTCAGTGCCGCGCAGTGCCTGGAGCTCGCTGATCATGACGTTGATGGAACGGTAATCGGGGTCGGCTGGGTTATCGCAGCTGACGTGAGCAATGGTGCGGTGGTCGATGAAACGGGCCAGGGTGTCGATATGGCCGTCGGTATCATCGCCGCTCAATTGTCCATGCTGCAGCCACAGGAAACGCTGGGTGCCGAGCCATAGCCGCAACTCCTGCTCAATGTCGGTCTGGCTCCAGCCCGGGTTGCGTGCCGGGTCGACCAGGGTGCGGCGCACCAGCAACAGCGAGCCGGCGCCGTCGCTGTCGATGGCGCCGCCCTCAAGCACCAGCTCGCTGCGCTGCCAGGCGATCTCGGGGAACAGGTTCTGCTTTTGCAGCTGGGTGTTGATCTGGTCATCCAGCTCGCTGGGAAATTTGCCGCCCCAGCCGTTGAAGCGAAAATCAATTAAGCAAGGTTTCCCCTGAGCATCCAGCACGCCAATAGGACCATGATCCCGCGTCCAGGTATCATTGCCGCGTGCCAGCGCAAAGCTAAGCCGCGTCGCTGGCACGCCGGCATCCGAGAGCCGTTGCTCCACGCGGGTTTGCCAGGGCTGATCTGGGCAAAGAATCAACGCGTGCTGGTAACGACAAACCGTCTGGACAATTGCGATATAAACCGCCTCGACGGCTTCAATCTGGTCGCCCCAGTCAGTGTCGAGATGCGGCCAGGTCAGCATCAGCGCGCTTTGCGCGTCCCATTCGGCGGGCAGGGTGATCATCGTCGTGGTGTAAGCTCTGCGGTTGCGAGATCACCAGTCTAAGCGCTGGCTCGGCGCTTGGGAAAGCAAAGCCGTGTCGATATTGATGTTATAGGCATCACAGATGAGCTTTCGGTTTTGGGCCGGGTGACGGGCGCGGGGGTTTTCAGCGGCAGGACGCCGCTGGGAAGCCTCCATGGATGGATTTACGGCGTCCCCCGCGACCGTCACCCGGCCCAAAACAAGCCGAATTTCCATGTGTTTGAGTTATGCACTCGGAATCAACCAAAATGCGCGTCCTCGGCATCGAAACTTCCTGCGACGAAACCGGCGTGGCCGTCTATGGCGACGACATCGGGTTGGCCGCGCATGCGGTCTATAGTCAGACTGACATCCATGCCGAATACGGTGGTGTGGTGCCGGAGCTGGCCTCGCGTGATCATATTCGCAAGACGCTGCCGCTGATCCATCAGGTGCTCGACGAGGCCGGGCTGGGTGCAGCTGACATCGACGGCCTGGCCTACACCGCCGGTCCTGGGCTGATCGGCGCCTTGCTGGTTGGCTCCGCGCTCGGGCGAAGCCTGGCCTGGGCATGGGAGGTGCCGGCCATTGGCGTGCATCACATGGAAGGACATCTGCTGGCGCCGCTGCTGGAATCCCCGGCGCCGGATTTTCCTTTCGTCGCGCTGCTGGTGTCTGGCGGGCACACGCAGCTGGTTGAAGTCCAAGCCGTTGGGCACTACCGGCTCTTGGGCGAGTCAGTGGACGATGCCGCCGGCGAGGCCTTTGACAAGACCGCCAAGATTCTCGGGCTGCCCTATCCTGGCGGTCCGGCACTGGCGCGGCTGGCGGAGCAAGGCGATTCTGCGCGCTATCGCTTTCCCCGGCCGATGACTGACAGGCCCGGGCTGGATTTCAGCTTCAGCGGGCTCAAGACCTTCGCGCTCAATACCCTGCAGCATCTGCAGGCATCGAATGAGGACCAGACTCAGGGCCGCGCGGACATCGCCCGCGCCTTCGAGGACGCCGTGGTCGACACCCTGGTGATCAAGTGCCGGCGTGCCTTGCAGCAGAGCGGTCTGCAGCGCCTAGTGCTGGCCGGTGGTGTCAGCGCCAACCGCCGATTGCGCGAGCGCATGACCGAGGCGATCGAAGCCATTGGCGGCCAGGCCTTCTTCCCGCGCCCGGCGCTGTGCACCGACAATGGCGCCATGATCGCCTATGCCGGTTGGTACCGGCTCAAGGCCGGTCAGCGCGAGCCGCTAGCGTTTCGGCCGCGCCCGCGCTGGTCGCTGGAAGAGCTTCCGCCTCTGGCTGGCTGATTGGCACCGTAGTTTGGTAGTTGCCGGGGCTTTTTGTGGCCGGCGCGGCCTGTGCCTCTGGCTGATTCAAGTGATGGTCGGCGGCGACTTGGCTACTGACTCTCTCCGATCAATAGACCCGCGATCAAGCGCTCAACGGGCGCATAGTCGTCAGTCAGGATGGGGAGTTCCCGTGGATCGCGGCCATAGCCGAGCACGGCGTCGGTCATGCGCTGCCAGCGGCGGACGAATCCATGGCGGGCGATGATGGTATCTGGTAGCGGCGTGCCGTTGGTGGCTGAGATCACAAAGGTCACACGCTCGGCTTCCGGTACATGATCCATCCAGATATCGACCTGCGCGAAAGCGGTTTGCAACGTGTTGATCAGGCTCTTGATCAGCAACGGGTCGGGCAGGGTGTCGACCACGTTCATCAGGTAGAGTCCATCGGGGGCGAGACGCTCGCGCACCAGGGCAGCGAATTCTCGCGTGACCAGATGCGGCGGGATGGCGACATCATGGAAGACATCGCCGACGATGACATCGAAAGGTTCGGCTTCACTTTGCAGCGCCAGGCGCGCATCCCGATGGACGATGTGCATCGGTGCTGGGTCCAGACCAAGCGACTCAACCGCTGTGAGCGTCACCAGCGGATCGAGCTCGGCGACCGTGATGCTGGAATCTGGACTGAGCGACTCGACTGCGCGCGGCAGGCTGTAAGCTCCGCCGCCGGCGAAGAACCAGCGCAGCCCCTCGGCATAGCGCTCGCCGAAATGCGCGGCGGCCAGTTCGTCGAGTGCGTGCACATAAGGGGCGACCAGCAGGCTCGGCTCAGTGCGGTGGTTGATGCCGTGCAGCAGATGGTCCAGCACCAGACCGCGCGTCGGGCCGGCCTCGGGTGGAGTGGGCTGCTCAACCACGCGCATGCAAAAGTAGCGGCTTTCGCGCTCGCAGCTGCCGGCCAGTCCGTGGGATAGCAGCAGGCCGGCCAGTGCGACGGAGACGGCGAGGCTCAGCGCGGTCTGGGTCGAACGGCGGGCGCCGCGCAAAAAAGGGACCGCGAGCAGCATCAGCAAGATCCCGCACATCAGCACCAGCGCGCGCGAGCCGATCCATTGCACCAGCCAGTAGCCAGCCGCAAAGGTGCCGAGAATACTGCCAACCGCAGCCAGCGCATGCATGCGCCCGACCACATGGCCAGCGCGTGCGTCGAGCCGCAGCGCCAGGGTGGTCAGCAGCGGTGTGACAATGCCGATGAATACGGCTGGCAGAAAAAACAGCGCCGCAGCCAGCGCAAAACTCGCCGACAGCAGGCTGGCCTCCGCCTCCTGTAAACGACTACCCAAGGTGTCGATACCGATCAGGCTCAGAATGCAGTAAAGCCCAGCGAGCCCGAGCACCGTCCCGACGCTGCGCCCGCTGCCGCCACGGTCGGCCCACACGCCGCCCAACCAGTTGCCTAGCGACAGCCCGGCGAGGATCACGCCGATGATGGAGGTCCAGGTATAAAGCGACACGCCAATCCAGGGCGCCAGCAGCCGCCCGGCGACGATCTCCAGCACCAGCAGCAGGGCGGAACTCAGCAGCACTGTCAGTCCATAGCCAAACAAGCGGCTGCGGGCACTGGTATCGTTTTCGCAGTTGGAGTGTTTAGACATTTTGGACATGGTGATGGCGGGTCCCAGGTTGAAGAAGCGACATTCTATCGCTCATGATCCCGACCGCCCCGGCAAATGCATCCGAGTGATGACCTCAAGATGACGGCTGCGGCCGGATGGCGCTAGGATTCGCGACTTAACCAAGTCTGAGGGCGCCTCCAACTCAGTCTGCCGCCCGCGGAACGCTATGGTAAGGTTCTGCCTATTGCCGCTAATCAGTCCGCTCGTGCGTCATTGGCGAGCGGTCGATGGCATTTGTCAGGCGCCTCGCCGCCAAACTTGAAAGTCACTCCTGCTGCGATTTAGGCCCATATTAACGACCATGACTGTATCGACCAAAGACTCCGACACCCTCACCATTGCCGGTCGTACCTACCAGTCCCGTCTGCTGGTCGGCACGGGCAAGTATCGCGACCTTGACGAAACCACCCGCGCCATCGACGCGAGCGGTGCCGAGATCGTCACCATCGCTGTGCGCCGCACCAATATCGGCCAGAACGCGAGCGAGCCGAACATCCTTGATGTGCTCCCGCCCGAGCGTTACACCATTCTGCCCAACACCGCCGGTTGCTATGACGCCGAGACCGCGTTGCGCACTTGCCGCCTGGCGCGCGAGCTGCTCGACGGCCACAATCTGGTCAAGCTTGAGGTGCTTGGCGATGAGAAGACCCTGTTTCCGGATGTGGTCGCCACTCTGCAGGCCGCCGAGGTGCTGGTGAAGGAAGGCTTCGAGGTGATGGTCTACACCAATGATGATCCCATTATGGCCAAACGGCTGGAGGAAATCGGCTGTGTCGCAGTGATGCCCTTGGCCGCACCCATTGGGTCCGGGCTTGGTATCCGCAACCGGCTGAATATTCTCACCATTGTCGAAAACGCCAAGGTGCCTATTCTGGTTGATGCCGGTGTCGGTACCGCCTCGGATGCCGCCGTGGCCATGGAACTCGGCTGCGACGGCGTGCTGATGAATACCGCCATCGCCGCGGCCCGCGATCCTATCCTGATGGCCAGCGCCATGCGTAAGGCAATCGAAGCCGGGCGCGAGGCCTATCTGGCCGGGCGCATGCCCGCCAAGCGCTATGCCTCGGCCTCCTCGCCGATTGAGGGGACCTTTTTCTGAGCACAGGTTCCAGCTCCGGTTGTAGCTCGGGGCGCACGCCACCTGAGCCGCTGCTCTTTCCAGCCGCGGATACTGGTTTGCCTGCGGACATCCGCCGTCGGCCGGTGCGAAGCTTCGTGCTGCGCGAAGGGCGACTGACAGCGGCCCAGGCACGCGCCTTCGAGACGTTGTGGCCGCGCTACGGACTTAACTGGCAGCCGGACCAGCCGCTCGATCTGCCAGCGCTGTTCGGCAATGATCACCCGGTCGTGCTGGAAATCGGCTTCGGCAACGGCGAGGCAATGCTGCACATGGCCGCCCGCCATCCGAAGCGCAACTATCTGGGGCTCGAAGTCCATCGGCCCGGCATCGGTCATCTGCTGCGCGAGCTTGAGCGCGTCGGTCTTGGCAACGTCCGGGTGATGCGCGAAGACGCCACCGCTTTGCTGGCACGCGGCCTCAAGCCCGCAAGCCTGGCCGGTGTTTGTTTGTTTTTCCCTGATCCCTGGCCAAAAAAGCGCCACCACAAGCGCCGCATCGTGCAGCCCGCCTTTGTCGATGAGCTCGCGCGGGTGATCGCAAGCGGCGGCTTCTTTCATGCCGCCACCGACTGGTTGCCCTATGCCGAGTGGATGCTCGAGCACCTTTGCGCGGCCGGCGATCGCTTCGAGAATTTGTCTCCGAGTGGCGACTTCATCCCGCGCCCCGATGACCGCCCACCCACGCGTTTCGAGCGCCGCGGCGAGCGCCTTGGCCAGCCGGCGCGCGATCTGTGGTTTCGGCGGCGCTGATGGCGGGGCTTATTTTGCGCGGACTCATCCCGGGGCATGCTCTGGGGGCGGTCGATCTGGAAGTCCCCGCTGGAGACTTGCTGCTTTTGTCTGGCCCCTCGGGCTCGGGCAAGAGCCTGCTGCTGCGCGCCATTGCCGATCTTGATCCGCATCGGGGCGATGTTTGGCTGGGAGCCCAGGCGCGCTCCGCCTTGCCGCCTTCGGACTGGCGTCGGCGGGTGGGCCTGCTGCTGGCGGAATCCGGCTGGTGGGCTGAGCGCGTTGGGGCGCACTTTCCGCCTGATTTACATAGCGATGCGGGGTTGGTCCGGCCCTTGGCGCTTGGTCGCCCGGAGACTGATCGCTCGCAGGCCGAGCCCGAATCAGTGATGGCTCTGCTGGTCGCGCTTGGCTTTGCGCCCGATGTGCTTGACTGGGCGATTGCGCGCCTGTCGACCGGCGAGCGTCAGCGCCTGGCCCTGGCACGTCTGCTGGCCAACCGGCCCGAGGCGTTGCTGCTTGATGAGCCGACGGCGAATCTCGATCCGACCAATCGCGACCATGTCGAGCAGCTGATCCTCGACTACCGCCAGCAACAGGGCGCGGCGGTGCTCTGGGTCAGCCACGACCCCGAGCAACGTGCCCGCCTGGCCGCGCTGACCGGTGCCCGGCGGCTGCGCATTGAGGCCGGCGCGTTGCGGGAGGAAGCGGAGACACCATGAGCCTGATTCTGCTCAGCCCCTGGGATCTCAGCCTGGCGGCCATCCTGGTGCTGCTGCTGGCTGGGTTGTCCTGGCGCTTGCATCTGGGTGTCGAACGTCGGGTGCTGATCGCCGCCGCGCGCAGCACCGTGCAACTCATGCTGATTGGGCTGGTGCTGGGCGCGCTCTTTGCCACCACCAACCCCTGGCTGATCGCTGCCCTGGCGCTGTTCATGCTCTCGGTCGCCGGTTGGGAGGTGCGCGCGCGCCAGAAACGCCGTTTCCTTGGCTTGTGGAGCTACGGCATCGGTGCGGTGTCGATGTTTCTGTCGTCCTTCAGCATCACGATGCTGGCGCTCACG
This sequence comes from Thiorhodovibrio litoralis, assembly GCF_033954455.1. NCBI lineage: Bacteria > Pseudomonadati > Pseudomonadota > Gammaproteobacteria > Chromatiales > Chromatiaceae > Thiorhodovibrio > Thiorhodovibrio litoralis. Next base: position 1,591,120 of record NZ_CP121473.1, read on the forward strand.
GTCATCATTCGCGTTGAGCCCTGGTATCAGCCGCAGTATCTGATCCCGTTGCTCGGCATGCTGCTCGGCAACACCATGTCGGGGGTGGCTGTCGCGCTCGATAACCTCACCCGGCAGGCGAGCGATGGCCGCGCGATCATCGAAGCCCGGCTGCTGCTCGGCGCGCGCTGGGACCAGGCCATCGGCGAGATTCGCCGCGATGCGCTGCGCTCAGGGATGATCCCCATCGTCAATTCCATGGCCACCGCGGGCCTGGTCAGCCTGCCGGGGATGATGACCGGGCAAATCCTCGCTGGCAGTCCGCCGTTGGAAGCCGCAAAATACCAGCTCCTGATTATGTTCCTGGTCGCTTCCGGCACCGGACTGGGGAGCCTTGCTGCAGTCTGGATCGGCTCGCGTCGGCTGTTTGACGAACGCGAGCGGCTGCGGCTCGATCGGCTGCATTAATGCCGGCCTGGATTCCGTGGTCGCCGATCGTTCTCCCATGATGGTCTGGTGTTACAAACGAGGGCTCGCACCGTGATTGCTGCCGTTGACCGACTCCGCGCCCGCCTGCTGCTCGCCCTGCTTGCCGGCCTGCCGCTCGGCGGCTGCACGCCAGAAACAGATCTGGCGCTCGGCACCCTGGAGCGTGACCGCATCGCCCTGACCGCGACTGTGGCCGAGGTCATCGTCGATCTTCCTGTCGTCGAGGGCACGGCTGTCACCAAAGGCACGGTGCTGGCGCGCCTTGATGATCGCCAGCAGCGTGCCGAGGTCGAGCGCGCCAAGGCGGAGGTCGCGCAGGCGCAGGCCAATCTCAAAAAGCTGCAAAATGGTGCGCGCCCCGAGGAGATCGCCGCCGCCCGCGCCCGGGCGGCCGGTGCCGAGGCGGAACTGCGCGATGCCGAGATCACCTATCAGCGCAACCAGGAGTTGATGACGAAAAAATCCGTCAGCAAGGCCGAACTTGATCGCACCCTGGCGCAACGCGATGGCGCCCAGGCTGATCTCGACCAAGCGCAGCAGCATCTCGATGAACTCATCGCCGGCACCCGGGTCGAGGAACTCGCTCAGGCCAAGGCCGAGCTCAACGCCGCGGATGCGCGCTTGGCCTACCAGCAGGCGCTGCTCGGCGATCTCACCATTGTCGCCACCCGCGACGGTATCCTCGACAGCCTGCCGTGGAATCTTGGCGAGCGCGTCACAGTCGGCAGCCCGGTGGCGGTGATGCTTGCCGGCAAAGCGCCTTATGCGCGCGTCTATGTGCCAGAGCCCCATCGCGTCAGCATCAAGGAGGGCGACACCTTGACAGTGCGGGTCGATGGCCTGGATGACGCGCTGAGCGGCCAAGTCCGTTGGATCAGCGCGTTGCCGGCCTTCACACCCTACTATGCGCTGAATGCCGAGGACCGCAGTCGCTTGGTCTATCTCGCCGAGGTGCAACTGCCCGACAAGGCCGCCGATTTGCCCAACGGCGTGCCGGCGCAGGTCGAGCTGCCAACAGCGGCCCAGCGGTGAAATCCTCTGCCAATAGCCGCTCGGCCACTGGGGCGGCTTCTGCGCCCGATTCTGACGTTGCCGTCGAGGCGCATGGCCTCACCCGCCGCTTCGGCGACCTGCTCGCGGTCGATGCGCTCGATTTGCAGGTCGCGCCGCGCAGCATCTACGGTTTTCTCGGCCCCAATGGCTGCGGCAAGACCACCACGGTGCGCATGCTGACCGGGTTGCTGACGCCCACCTCAGGCGAGGTGACAGTGCTCGGGCATCGGCTGCCGGGCGAGGCCGAAATTCTCAAGCGCAAAATCGGCTACATGACGCAGAAGTTCTCCCTCTATGAGGACCTGACGGTGCTCGAGAACCTGCGTTTTGTTGCGAGTGTTTATGGCCTTGGGCCGCGCGAGGCCAAGTCACGCATCGCCGAGCTGCTCGACAACTATGCGCTCGAGCCGCTCGCGTGGCAGCGTGCCGGCAGCATGAGCGGGGGCCAGCGCCAGCGCCTCAGCCTGGCCGCGGCGATTCTGCATCGTCCGTCGCTGCTGTTTCTCGATGAGCCGACTTCGGCGGTCGATCCCGAAAACCGCCGCGACTTCTGGGAGCGCCTGTTCGATCTGATCGACGCAGGCGCCACCATCTTGGTCTCCACCCACTACATGGACGAAGCCGAACGCTGCCATCGCCTGGCAATTCTCGAAGCCGGTCACAAGCGCGCTGACGGCTCGCCGGCCGAGCTGATGGCGGCCATGGGCGCCCATGTGCTTGAGCTGGAAGGTCCCAATCTGCGCCAGACCAAGACCGCACTGACGGCGCTGCCGGAGATTCTCTCCGCCGCCCAACTCGGCAGTCGCCTGCGGGTGCTGGTGCGCGACCAGGTGGCCGAGCCCAAGACCTGGCTGCGCGCCCTGCCGGTCGCGCGGGATTTGACCAATATCACGCCGGCGCGCCCCAGCCTCGAAGATGTCTTTGTCACCTGCACCGGGCATGGTCGCCCGGAGCAGAACCAGGACCAGGACCAGAGCCAGAAGCAGCAACAGAAGCGGGAGCAGGACCAAGAGCAGGATCAGCGACCAGAGCAGGTGAGGGTGGCCGGATGAAGGCCGCGCGTCGCATTCTCGCCATCCTGACCAAGGAGCTGTTGCAGCTGCGCCGCGACCGGGTCACGCTCGCCATGGTCATCATGATCCCGCTCATCCAGCTGATGCTGTTCGGCTACGCCATCAACACCAAGGTGCGCGACATTCCCACCGCCCTGGTCGACCAGAGCGGCAGCGCGCTCGGGCGAGTACTGGCGCAGACGGTGGAAGCGACCCAGGTGGTGCGCTTTACCGAACATCATGCCGACATCGCCGCCGCCGAGGACGCGATTCGCGAGGGCCGGGTGCGCGCGGCCTTCATCATCCCGGCCGATCTGGCCCAGCGGGTGGTCAGAAGTGGCAGCGTGCGCCCCCAGCTCGCCACGCCGCCTTCCACCGATTGGGAGCTCAGCCGCCCGGTGGCGCAATGGCTGGTGGATGCTTCGGATACCGTCATAGCCGGTGCCATCAAAGGCTTGCGTGGCATGCCCTTGGCAGAGCTGATGCGCGAGCCGGTCAATCGTTCCACACCCACTTTTGCTGTTGCGTTGCTGTTTAATCCCTCGCAACGCACCGTGGTCAACATCGTGCCCGGCCTGGTCGGCGTGATTCTCACCATGACCATGATTATGTTTACCGCTGCCGCCATCGTGCGCGAGCGCGAGCGCGGCAACATGGAAATGCTGATCAACACCCCGGTGCGCCCGATCGAGCTGATGATCGGCAAGATCCTGCCCTATGTTGGCATCGGCCTGGTGCAGGCAGGAATCATCCTTGGGCTCGGGCATCTGGTGTTCACAGTACCTCTGCACGGCAGCCTGCTGGCCCTGGCCTGCCTGACGCTGGTCTTCATCGGCGCCAGCCTGTCACTCGGGCTGGTGCTCTCGACCATCGCCAAGAGTCAGCTGCAGGCCACCCAGATGACGATTTTCATCCTGCTGCCATCCATTCTGCTATCGGGTTTCATGTTCCCCTACGAGGGCATGCCACTCGCCGCCCAATACATCGCCGAGGCACTGCCCGCGACCCACTTCATCCGCGCCATCCGCGCCGTGCTGCTGCGCGACGCCATGCTCGAGGATGTCCAGGAAGATACCCTGTGGCTGCTCGGTTTCATGCTGATCGGCCTGCTGGTCGCCTCCCTGCGTTTCCGCAAGCGGCTCGATTGAACCAGCGCTATTGTTCATCCTCGGCGCGGCCAAAGAGCGCCTGAGCCTGCTGTTCTGCCCCGCGATTTAACTCGCCACTTCGGCGCCCATGGTGGCGGCGTTAACCTTTGTGCATCGCTGATACTTGCCGCAGAGTTGATCTGGCCTCGCTCATCAATGCAAAATGAAAGTGCGACCTATCGAGCACAATTCCGCGCTGGTGAGTCATTTTGGCGATTGATTTTGTTACCCTAGGGCTTCAGAAGAGCATCTCCAAAGTGCCGTTCAGCTGCATTAATGGCTTGTGACGTAAATTTTTGCCGGGAAGAGACTATCCAATGTGGAACAACCTGACGATTCGCACCCGCCTTATTGGCGTCATTGTTTCCCTTCTCATACTAGTGGGTGCCGCTGCGCTGTTTATATCCAGTCAGGGCGCCAGCCGGATGGGCTATGCGTTGGTGGACCACGCCCTGAAAATGAAAATTGAAGGGGACATCTGGTCCGCAAGCAACTATGTCGCTAACGAGTGGGGGACACTGCGTTTCATGGACGGCAAACTGGTCGACGCCCAAGGGCAGCCGATCAATGATCGCTCCGATGTGGTCGATACACTCAGTCAGGAGCTGGACGTCTTGGCGACGGTATTTGCCCGCGATGGCCGGGACTTCACCCGGGTGACCACCAATATTCTGTTGCCCAATGGACAGCGTGCCGTCGGTACGCGTCTGGGGCAGGATAGCTCGGCCTTCGCGCCGGTGTCTGCAGGTCAACGTTATATCGGCGAGGCGGAGATTTTGGGCATATCCCATCTCACCGTCTACGAGCCGATCAAGGATGCTGCCAATGACGTGATCGGCATCCTGTTCCTGGGCATTCCGCGGCAGCAGATCGACGCCATTGTCAGTCAGGGCGTTAGCAAAATGTTAACCAACCTGGTTCTTGGCGTCCTCTTGGTCATCGCGCTGGGCGTGGTCATCGCCGTCTTTATGGCCCAGTTGATCGTGGGGCCCGTGAAGCTCTTGTCGAATGCCTTGGGCGATATTTCCCAGGGCGAAGCCGATCTAACCCGGCAACTTGATGCCCGAGGCCGGGATGAGCTCTCAAGCCTTGCCAGCGCGTTCAACGAGTTTGTCGGCAAGAACCGCGAAATGATCCGTCAGGTGGGCGCCGCCGCCAGTCAACTGGGAGCAGCGGCGACAGAGCTGTCCAGCTCGACCGAGGAAACCCGTGAACAGGCTGGGCGCGAAAGTGCTGAAATCGATCAAGTCGCCACCGCGATCAATCAGATGACGGCGACGGTGCAGGAGGTATCCCGCAATGCCTCCGAAGCCGCGCGTGCCGCTGTCACCAGCAGTCAGGAAGCGACCACAGGGGAGACTGTGGTCCAGGAGACCATCACGACCATTGAGGCATTGGCACATCAGGTGGAAAACGCGGCTCAAGTCATGACGCGGTTGCACGCCGACAGTGAGAGCATCGGCAAGGTGCTCGATGTGATTCGCAGCATCGCCGAACAGACCAACCTGCTCGCGCTGAATGCGGCTATCGAGGCGGCCCGGGCCGGCGATCAGGGACGCGGCTTCGCCGTGGTCGCAGATGAGGTGCGCACGCTCGCCAGCCGCACGCAGGAATCCACCACGGAGATACAGGCCGTCATCGAGCGGCTGCAGACCGGGGCATCCAGCGCTGTGACGGTGATGGAGGAGGGGCGCGAAAAGGCCGGGCAGAGTGTGATCCAGGCGCGCAAGGCTGGTGACTCGCTCCAGGCCATCAGCACTGCGATCAACAATATCAGCGACATGAATAACCAAATCGCCAGCGCTGCCGAGGAACAATCCGCCGTGACCGAGGAAATTAACCAAAACATCAGCAACATTGCCCTTGCTGTGGAGCAGACTTCCTCCGGGTCCAACCAGATTGCGACCGCGAGTGACGAACTGTCCAGACTGGCCGCGGACCTGCAGAATTTGGTAGGACGCTTCAAGGTTTGATGGAGCGGACCACGGTAATCATCCGACCTGGTTAAACAGGTCGATCGCGCTGTTTTCCGGCCGCGAGTGACAGGCATCCCCGGGAACATCCCCGGGAACATCTCCGGGAACATCTCCGGGAACAGATCGCGGATGTGACAGAAGGGTCCACCGCGACTCGGGGAAGCTGACAATCACCTGATCCCACCGCGCCGCTGCCCGCGGCCATCCGGGAAACTCCCTGCCAGGGGATCGGGAAATCTCCCATCCGCCTATCGGGCGCCCACCTTTTCGATTCTTCTGTGCGCCAGCGAACAGAGGCTTTGCATGGCGATCATTATGCTTGTGCCTGTCCCGTGTTCCCTTCTGACAGGAAAGCCATCATGCCTTTGATTACATTAATCGTCACTCTTGCGGTCGTTGGACTCATTCTCTGGGCCATCAATACCTATCTGCCAATGGACGGAAAAATCAAGAAGATCTTGAACGTGGTTGTCGTGATCATCGTGATTCTCTGGCTGTTGCAAGTGTTTGGGCTCTTGCCATCGCTGTCGGCGATGCGGATCGGCTAGCCGATCGGCGAGCATGCAGCCCGCTGGCGCGCGCAATCCGCTGCGTCTCGGGCGGCATCGGCGAGACCCTCTCCTTCCATCCATCAACCCCGGAGACCGCGCACATGAATCCACTTAACAGGTCTCGGGGCGAGGTTTTCTTGGGGGTGAGGAACTGGGTGCATCCCTCTGGGGCGGCTGCTCCCGACACCGCCGACGAGGCACCCCTGCGCGGGGAATTGTTCAGCGGGGCGCAGATGGAGCAGCATGGCAAGGCGCTGGCCACCTCGCACCGTCTGATGCCTGGCCATCCGCCGGATCGGCTATTGGGGCGTCTGACGGAAAACGGCCGGGTCCTGGTCGATGTTTGTCGGTTGCTGATGGTCGCGGTGACCGAAAAGCGCCGGATCGCGCCGGCCGGGGAATGGCTGCTCGATAACTTTTATCTGATCGAGGAGCAGATTCGCACCGCCAAGCGGCATTTGCCCAAGGGCTATAGTCGCGAGCTGCCGCGGCTGCGCGACGGCCCCTCGGCGGGGCTGCCGCGGGTTTATGACTTGGCGCTGGAGATGATCGCCCATGGTGATGGGCGTGTGGACCCGGAGAACCTCAGCCGGTTCATCGCCGCCTATCAGAGCGTTACCATGCTGCGTCTGGGCGAGTTGTGGGCCGTTCCCATCATGCTGCGCCTGGCGTTGATCGAGAATCTTCGCCGGGTTGCGGCGCGGGTGGCAAGCAGTCGCGCGGATCAGAACCTGGCCGATGGCTGGGCGGATCGCATGTTGGCGATGGCCGACAGCGACCCGAAGAATCTGATCCTGGTGATCGCCGACATGGCGCGCTCCAATCCACCGATGTCCGGCGCTTTCGTCGCCGAACTGGCGCGCCGGCTGCAGGGGCGCAGCGCCGCACTGGCACTGCCGCTGACCTGGATTGAGCAGCAACTCGGCGAGTCCGGGCTCACCATCGAGCAACGGGTGCGCGCAGAGAACCAGCAGCAGGCGGCCGATCAGGTGTCCATCGGCAATAGCATTGGCAGTCTGCGCTCCCTCGGAGGGATGGACTGGCGCGAGCTGGTGGAGAGCATGAGCCTGGTCGAGCGCATCCTGCGCGAGGATCCGGCGGGCGTTTACGGGCGCATGGATTTTGCCTCCCGCGATCGCTACCGTCATGTGGTGGAGCGGATCGCCAAGCGCGGACGGCTGTCCGAAGTCGAGGTCGCACGCACGGCCATCGCGCTGGTGCGGGAGCGGGTTGCGCCGCACGAAGCAGACTTTGGCCCGTCCCCGGAAGCGCTCGTCTCGGCCCAAGCCCAGCCGGACGCCGGCCTGGCCCATGTCGGGGATGTTCTGATCGGTGGCGGACTGCCCGAGCTCGAAGAGCGCGCCGGGGTGCACCGCGCTGGGCTGGCGTGGAGGCCAAGACCGGGGAGCCCGGCGCCTCTGATGGCTTACCTGGGTGGGATTCTGGTGCTCACCACCGGCTTGTCCTGGGGGCTGCTGTCCCAGGCAGGTCCGACGCCCGGCTGGCTGTGGCCGTTCTTGGTGGCGGTGGCCGTGCTTGGCACCAGTCAATTGGCGGTGGCACTGGTGAATTGGCTCACCGGCCTGTTGACCACCCCCCGTCGGCTGCCGCGGCTGGATTATTCCGACGGCATCCCGCCGGAGGCGCGCACCCTGGTGGTAATCCCGACCCTGCTCGGCGACGCGCGCGGGATTGAGACTCTGCTTGAGGCGCTGGAAGTGCGCTTCCTGGCCAATCGCGACGCGCACCTGCATTTCGGGTTGCTGACGGATCTCCATGATGCGCCAAACGCGACGCTACCGGACGATCAGGCATTGATCGACCAAGCCGCGCGGGGCATTGTCGCGCTCAATGCCAAGTACCCCTGCGCGAGCGGCGATCACTTCTTTCTGTTTCATCGCCCGCGGCGCTGGAATCCGCAGGCCAGGGTGTGGATGGGCTACGAGCGCAAGCGCGGCAAGCTCATGGATCTGAACGCTCTGCTGCGCTTCGATCAGGACGCCGAGCCGCGCGTGTTTCTGGTCGATGCGGCGGCTGGCATTGGCCAGACCGCAGATTCCGACACGCGCTTCGCGCGCATCGTCGGCGACCGGCGACTGCTGGCGAACCTGCGCTATGTCATCACCCTGGATACCGACACCCAGCTGCCGCGCGACGCGGCGCGGGAGATGGTCGGTGCCATGGCGCATCCGCTCAATCAGCCGCGCTTCGACCCCGCGCTGGGGCGGGTGCGTGCAGGCTATGGCATCCTACAGCCACGTGTGGCGGTCAGCCTGCCCGGCTCGAATCGTTCGCGGTTCGCGCGTCTGCACGGGCAGGACGCTGGCATCGATCCCTACACCCAGGCGGTGTCGGATCTCTACCAGGATGGGTTCCAGGAAGGCTCCTTCATTGGCAAGGGCATCTACCAGATCGATGCCTTCGAGGAGGCGCTTGATGATCGCTTCCCCGAGAATCGCATCCTCAGTCACGATCTGCTCGAGGGCTGCTACGCGCGCTCCGGGCTGCTCTCCGATGTGCCTCTGTACGAAGACTATCCCGCCAGCTATCGCGCCGATGTGAGCCGCCGTCACCGCTGGATTCGCGGCGACTGGCAGATCGCCCAGTGGCTGCTGCCGCGCGTGCCCGGTCGCTTTGGGCGCTGGCAGCGAAATCCGATCTCCGCCCTGTCGCGCTGGAAGCTGGCCGACAACCTGCGCCGCAGCCTGGTGCCCGCAGCCCTGACCGCACTGCTGGTGCTGGGGCTGGTGTGGCTGGACGCCTCTGGCCTGTGGACCCTGGCGGTGCTTGGCATCCTGCTGATTCCACCGCTGCTGATCGCCTTGTTGGGGGTGCCGCGCAAACCCGGGGATCTGCACTGGCCGGCGCATCTGGCCGGCGTCGCGCGGGCCGCTGGTCAGCGCTTGACGCAGGCGCTCTTTAACCTGGCCTGCCTGCCCTACGAAGCCTACTTCAGCCTGGGTGCCGTGCTCCGCACCCTGTGGCGGCTGGTTGTGAGCCGGCGCCATATGCTCGACTGGACCTCCTCCGGCGAGCTGGCGCGCGCGGACGACCGGCTGGTCGCAGCTTACCGCACCATGTGGATTGCCCCGGCGACGGCGCTGCTCGCCGGCGTCGGCCTGGCGTGGCGGGAACCCACGGCCGGACTCATCCCTGCACTCATCGCCGCCCCCGTCCTTCTGGCCTGGCTGGCCGCGCCCCTGTTCGCCTGGTGGCTGAGCCGTCCGCTGGCGCGCCACGAAGCGCATCTAAGCGCTAGTCAAACCGCCTTTCTGCGGATCAGCGCGCGCAAGACCTGGGCCTTTTTCGAGACCTTCGTCGGGCCGGAGGATCATGGACTGCCGCCTGACAATGTGCAGGAGCAGCCGCTGGCCGCGGTGGCCCATCGTACCTCGCCGACCAACATGGGTTTGTCGTTGCTGGCAAATCTTGCCGCGCATGACTTCGGTTATTTGCCGACCGCAGGCCTGCTCGCGCGCACCGATGCGACGCTGCAGACCATGGCTGTGCTGCCGCGCCATCGCGGCCATTTCTTCAACTGGTACGACACCCAATCCCTCGAGCCGCTCGAACCTCGTTACATCTCCTCGGTCGATAGCGGCAACCTTGCCGCGCATCTGCTGACTCTGCAGGCAGGCCTGCTCGGGCTAATCGACGCCCCTATCCTGAATCCGCGCTGGCGCGATGGCCTCGGTGATACCTGGCAGGTGCTGATGGATCGGCTGGACGCCACCTCCGATCCTGATCAAGCGCAGGCGCTGATGGCGCCGCTTGAGCGCTTCGGCCAGGCCCTTGACGCCGCCAGCCGGACCCCGCCGATACGATTGAGCGAGGCGCATGCTCGTCTCGCGGAGCTGACGTTCCAGGCCGAGGCGGCGATGCAGGAAACCGATCCCGAATCCGCCGATGAGGTGACTGCCTGGACGCGACGCCTGGCCCGAGATAGCCGCGCGTTGCTGGAGGAGGTGCTGTTATTGGCGCCTTGGGTTGCCGCGGACGAGCGCGGGCTTGCTGGAGGGCTAGATGGCGAGAAGGATGACCTTGGCTTGACCTTGCGCCAACTGGCTGCGCTGGAGCCAAGCGCGGGAGATACCTCCAGTCAGTCGGCGCGCGCGCGCATCGGCGAGATCGAGCAACTGGCGCTCAGCGCCTGCAATCTGGCTTACGTGGACTACGACTTCCTGTTCGACGAGGCGCAGTCGCTGTTGTCTATCGGCTATCGGGTCGCCGAGCATCGGTGCGACGAGAGCTTCTACGATCTGCTGGCATCGGAGGCGCGGCTGGGCTATTTCGTCGCTATCGCCCAGGGTCAGTTGCCGCAGGAGAGCTGGTTCGCCCTTGGCCGTTTGCTCACCCGCGCCGGCGGCAACACCACGCTGCTGTCCTGGAGTGGCTCGATGTTCGAGTACCTGATGCCGCTGCTGGTGATGCCGAGCGAGGATAACACCCTGCTCGATCAGACTTATCGCACCGCCGTCGCCCGGCAGATCGCCTATGGCAAGGAAGGTGGCGTGCCCTGGGGCGTGTCGGAATCCGGCTACAACGGCGTCGATGCCCAGCTCAATTACCAGTACCGCGCCTTCGGCGTGCCGGGGCTGGGGCTCAAGCGCTGGCTGGCGGAGGATCGGGTGGTTGCACCCTATGCCTCAGCGCTCGCGCTGATGGTGGCGCCCGAGGCTGCCTGCCAGAATCTCCAGCGGCTTGCCGCCGATGGGCTGGCCGGGCCATTCGGTTTCTACGAGGCCATCGACTACACGCCCTCGCGGCTGCCGCGTGGGCGCACTAGCGCCGTGGTGCGCTCCTTCATGGCCCATCACCAGGGCATGACCTTGCTGTCGCTTGCCGCGCTGCTGCTCGATCGCCCGATGCAACGGCGCTTCGCCGCGGTGCCATCCTTCCAGGCCACCGCCCTGTTGCTGCAAGAGCGCATTCCCAAGACCACGGCGTTTTATTCCGACACCCACGGCGAAATCACCAGCGAACGCGCCAGCGACGGCGCGCTGGACTCGCCAATCCGCGTCATCGCCAGCCCCAACACCCCCTACCCCGAGGTGCAGTTGCTGTCGAACGGCCGCTACCATGTCATGGTGACCAATGCGGGCGGCGGCTACAGCCGCTGGCAGGACCTTGCCGTCACCCGCTGGCGCGAGGACAGTACGCGCGACCATTGGGGCAGCTTCTGCTATCTGCGCGATCTCGACAGCGGCGCGCTGTGGTCGAATGCTTACCATCCTACTCTGGCGACGGCGGATCGCTTCGAGGCCATCTTCTCCGAAGGCCGCGCCGAGTTCCGCCGCCGCGATCACCAGATCGACGCCTATACCGAGATCGTCGTCTCGCCGGAGGACGATCTTGAGCTGCGCCGGGTGCGCCTGACCAACCGCTCGCACCGCCGTCGGGTGATCGAGATCACCAGCTACAGCGAGATCGTGCTCGCCCCGCCCGCGGCCGATGCCCTGCATCCGGCCTTCAGCAATCTGTTCATGCAGACCGAGATCCTCCCCTCGGGCTCGGCAATCCTTGGCCACCGCCGACCGCGCTCGCAAGAGGAGACCTCGCCCTGGCTCTTCCATGCGCTGGTAGTGCGCGGGGACCCGGCGCCCGGAACTGGTGATCATGCCGAGGATGGTGCCGCAGATGATGCCGCGTTGGCCCCCTCCGCCGAGACTGATCGCGGGCGCTTCATCGGCCGCGATCGCACCCCCGCTACCCCGCTGGCAATGGAGACGCCCGGCGGCCTCGACGGTCGCGATGGCCCGGTGCTCGACCCCATGGTCGCCATCCGCCAGCGCCTGGTCCTGGATGCTGATCAGACCGTCACCATCGACCTGATCCTCGGTATCGGTGAAACGCGCGACCACGCCCTGGCGCTGGTAGAAAAATACCAGGACGCGCGCCTGGCCAATCGCGTCTTCGACCTGGCCTGGACCCACAGCCAGGTGGTGCTGCGCCAGCTCAATGCCACCCCGGCCGACACCCAGCTCTACAACCGCTTGGCCAGCTCGATGCTCTATGCCAATGCCTCGCTGCGCGCGGCGCCGGCCATTCTGGCGCAGAATCGCCGTGGCCAGTCCGGGCTCTGGAGCCATGCAGTCTCCGGTGATGTGCCCATCGTGCTGTGTCGGATCGCCGACCACGCCAACATCGCTCTGGTGCATCAGCTGGTGCAGGCGCACGCTTACTGGCGGCTGAAGGGGCTGACCGTGGATCTGGTGATCTGGAACGAGGATCGCGCCGGCTATCGTCAGCCGCTCCAGGAGCAGATTCTGGGGCTGATCGCCGCCGGCGTTGAGGCGCATGTGGTCGACCACCCCGGGGGTATCTTTATCCGCCCGGCCGATCAGATTTCGGACGAAGACCGCATTCTGTTCCAGACCGTGGCGCGTGCCATCTTGAGCGACGATCGCGGCACCCTGGCCGATCAGCTCAACCGGCGCGACCTGCGGGCAAACCGGATGCCAGCCTTCCAGCCCAGCGGCCGTCGGGCGAGCCAGCCACCGAGAACAGCCTCGCCGCGCCCAACCTTGCGCTTCGACAATGGCCTGGGTGGCTTCTCCAGCGACGGGCGCGAATACGTCATCACCACCGCGCCTGGCCAGACCACGCCGGCGCCCTGGGTGAACGTGCTGGCCAATGCCCATTTCGGGACCGTGGTTTCGGGCAACGGCGGGGCCTATACCTGGAGCGAGAACGCCCATGAGTTTCGGCTCACGCCCTGGCATAACGACCCGGTCAGCGACGTCAATGGGGAAGCCTTCTATCTGCGCGACGAGGTGAGTGGCCAGGTCTGGTCGCCCACCCCGAAGCCGGCCGGCGGCACGACGCCCTATGTCACGCGGCACGGCTTTGGCTACAGCGTCTTCGAGCACTGCGAGGCCGGTATCGCCTCGGAGCTGTGGGTTTATGTCGCTTTGGACGCACCGGTCAAATATATGGTGCTGAAGTTGCACAACTGTTCCGAGAAAGAGGATTTCGGGCAGACACGCCAGCTGTCGGTAACAGGCTATGTCGAATGGGTGCTCGGCGATCTGCGACCTAAGTCGGCGCTGCATGTCGTCACCGAGATCGACCCGAGCAGCGGTGCGCTCCTCGCGCGCAATCCCTACAACAGCGAGTTTGCCGATCGGCTGGCCTTTTTCGACCTGGACGATCCGGCTCGCACCCTGAGCGGCGATCGCCGCGAGTTCCTCGGACGCAACGGCACCCTCGGCCACCCCGAGGCGCTCACCCGTACCCGCCTTTCCGGTCGCGTCGGCCCGGGGCTGGATGCCTGCGGCGCGCTGCAGATGCGCCTCGAGCTCGCCCCCGGGCAGCGTCGCGAGATCGTCTTCCGGCTTGGCGTGATCGGCCGGCGAGGCGCCGATGATGCCAGCCTGCTAAGCCAGCCGCAGCGCGGAGCGGTCGCCGCCCGCGCGGCGCTGACGGCGGTGCGGGACTACTGGACGCGGACCCTGGGCGCGGTGCAGGTCGAGACCCCGGACCCGGCGCTCGACCTGCTAGCCAACGGTTGGTTGCTGTATCAGACCCTGGCCTGTCGGTTCTGGGCGCGCAGCGGCGCTTACCAGTCCGGCGGCGCCTTCGGCTTTCGCGATCAATTGCAGGATGCCATGGCACTCATCCATGCCGAGCCTAAGCAGGTGCGCGAGCACTTGCTGCGCGCAGCAGGGCGCCAGTTCCACGAGGGCGATGTCCAGCACTGGTGGCATCCGCCCTCCGGTCGCGGCGTGCGCACGCGCTGCTCGGATGATTATCTGTGGCTGCCGCTGGCAACCTGCCGGTATGTCCAGAGCACCGGTGACACCAGTGTGCTCGATGAGGCCGTCCCCTTCCTCGATGGCCGTCTGGTCAGTGGCGAGGACGATGGCTACTACGACTTGCCCGGCCAGAGCGACGAATCGGCCAGTCTCTACGACCACTGCGTTCGCGCTATCAATCACGGCCTGCGCATGGGCGAGCATGGCCTACCGCTGATCGGCTCGGGCGACTGGAACGACGGCATGAATCTGGTCGGCATCAAGGGCCGCGGCGAGAGCATCTGGCTTGGCTTCTTCCTGCATGAGGTGTTGCGCCAGTTCGGCACCCTGGCGAGCCAACGCGGCGACGCGTCCCTGGTCGCGCGCTGCGATGCAGAGGCTGGGCGCCTGCGCGAGAACCTTGAACAGCATGGCTGGGACGGCGACTGGTACCGGCGCGCTTACTTTGACGACGGCACCCCGCTTGGCTCCGCGACCAGTGCGGAATGCAGCATTGACTCCATCGCCCAGAGCTGGTCGGTGCTGTCAGGGGTCGCCGATCCCGGGCGCGCCCGCCAGGCCATGGATGCGCTCGATACCAACCTGGTGCGGCGCGACGCCCAGCTCATCCAGCTGCTCGCCCCGCCCTTCGACCAATCGTCGCTCGAGCCCGGCTACATCAAAGGCTATGTCCCCGGCGTGCGCGAGAACGGCGGCCAATACACCCATGCCGCCATCTGGGCCGCCATGGCCTTCGCTCGCCTGGGTGACCACAGGCGCGCCTGGGAGCTGTTTGCCATGATCAACCCGATCCAACATGGTCGCACCCCCGAGGACATCGCCACCTACAAGGTCGAGCCCTATGTGATCGCCGCCGATGTCTATGGCGTTGTGCCCCACATCGGCCGCGGCGGCTGGACCTGGTACACAGGCTCCGCCGGCTGGATGTATCGCCTTATCCTCGAATCCCTGCTCGGCCTGCACCTGGAGGGAGACAGCCTTCGCATCGCACCCTGCCTGCCGGAGGATTGGAACAGCTTCAAGCTCAGCTACCGCTATCGGGAGACCCCCTACAAAATAACGGTCACCCGAGTAGCCGAAGCGGACAGCGAAACGACGGTGATGCTCGATGGCATCCAGCAAACTGGCTTGACGATCCCCTTGGTCGACGACCGCCGCCAACACGGGGTCGAGGTCAATCTGCCGCGAACTGGTTCTTGAGGATCACCGATGTGGGCGAGAATCCGCTCGCCGGGCGCGTCCATTGTGCGTCACCGTACAGACAGCCGTCTCCTTATGGGGGATGCTGACAGCCAGACATCGAGATTGGATGTTAGGTGGCGTGCTGATAGACGGCTCTGTGTCGGGGCTCTAAATCAGGATGCTTTAGTTCAAATATTGCAGAACAAAATTAGGTAACGACAAATGAACAGCCTCTCGACAATGCCCCTTCTTAGCATGACGTTGGTGATGGTGATGCTCCTCGGACTCGTGGCTTGCAGCACAGCATCGAAGCATGAGCCGGCGCCAGCCGCCCCAGCTCCGATGTATGAGCCAAAACCAGATCGTAATTGATAACAAACTGGTTTTGCAGTTAATTTCTGTCAACTTGGGCTTGGGAGTTGAACAGTCCAAGTTGATGGGGAAGGGCGAGGTTGGGTCGGCCTGGGTCATCATCCATCACAGCAGCAGCATAATCGCGACATAGTGGCTGATGCTGCCTGCGAGTACGAACAGGTGCCAGATGCCATGACACGCCGGATACCGGTGATCGAGCACGTAGAAAAGGATTCCCGAGGTGTAGAAGATGCCGCCCACCAGCAGCCAGCGAAAGGCGACGGGGGGCAGGGCTGCAAGCACCGGCTTTAACGCGAACACACAGAGCCAGCCCATTAGGAGGTAGATGATCATGGAGATCACGCGCGGACCTCGGTGGGGCAGGGCGTCGAGGACAATGCCGAGCACCGCAAGCGCCCAAATCGTGCCAAACATCCACCAGCCGAGCGAACCTTTGAGCCCGACCAGCGCGAATGGCGTGTAGGTTCCTGCGATCAGCAGATAAATGGCTTGGTGGTCGAGTACCCGGAAGACCTGTTTTTTCCGCCCGCTCAGACTGTGATACAAGGTAGAGATCAGGTACAGCAGAAGAAGGGTGGCCGCGTAGATGCTGACGCTCACAATTGCGCTGGCATCGCCTCTTTTTGCCGCCAGGGTGATGAGTAGCGCGCCACCGATGAGCGCGAGGGTCGCGCCGATCAGATGACTGATGCTGTTGAACTTTTCGGTGGCTTGCATGCGGCCTCCCAGCGACCTCCCCAGTTTGAGTGAACAAGCCTCGAGCGTGAAATGCGGTTTGCGGCAACATCCGCGGGGCCATGAAATGTGCTGTGCCGATTTTGCGTGGCTCCAGCCGGAAGCAGGCGTTGGAACTCTTTTTTGACCACTTGGTAGCATTCGCACGCCCGCGCCTCCAGGCCCGGGCGATCCAGCAAGCTGATATGGCCCCGGCTGTAGTGAATCAGTCCCGCTTTCTGCAATCGCCCGGCGGCCTCGGTCACGCCCTCGCGCCGCACGCCCAGCATGTTGGCGATCAGCTCCTGGGTCATGCACAGTTCGCTCGAGGCCAGTCGGTCGAGACTGAGCAGCAGCCAGCGGCAGAGTTGCTGGTCGATGGTATGGTGGCGATTGCAGACAGCGGTCTGCGCCATCTGGGCGAGGAGTGCCATGGTGTAGCGCAGCAGCAGCGGCTGCAATGCACCGTGGCGGCGCCCGCCGTTGCGGGAAAATTCCTGCTTGAGCAGTCGACCTTTCAGGCGATAGGCGTGGCCGGCGCTCTGCACCACGGCCCGATTCGGCATGGTGTCGCTGCCCATGAATAAGGCGACGCCGACGACGCCTTCGTTGCCGACCACGGCGATCTCAGCGGAGGCGCCATCCCTCATGACATACAGCAGGGAGACGATCGCGTTGGTGGGAAAATAGACATGGCTCAACTGCTCTCCCGACTCGTAGAGTGCTTTGCCGAGAGGCAGTGGGACCAGCTCCATTTGAGTGCGCAGGCGCTCGAATTCGCAGAAGGGCAGGGCCTCGAGCAGATGATTTTGTCTTGGGAACGCGGGGGTGGGTGTGATGTCCATGAGTAGTCGCTCCCCTATGAGCTGCAGTCGATGCGGAATCTGACTTGGGCGGCCGGGGTGAATCAAGTATCCCGCATCAAGGATCAGGGCCGCTATCTGTACGGTAGCGCACAAAGGTTGCCGGGCGGTTCCGGCTTTCCACTGACGATGGCATGGGGGAAAGACTGATTCATCATGGCGCAGCGTCCTCATGGAAATGTCAGTGGTGTGTCGATGATGCGCGTAACCTGATACCCCGATCCCCGAATAGGTGTTTCCCCGATCAACACAGCCCGCTTGAGTATGGATAATTCAATCTCACTGCGAGAGACATGGACAGAGCGGCAAACCGGCCCGCATGGTCTACCTCACCCGCTGTCAGTCTCGCGTTAAGACCCGTCCGGTGCGAGCCGGAGTGCTGCAGCAACTGCGGATAACGTAATACGCGACCGCGAATCCATCCAGCAGAGGCAACCCCCATGACGACAACTACCACTCCCAGAAAACGCACAAGCACCAAAACAACAGCCAACATCGACCCGCCCCGCTACGACCGACCTGCAAAAGACGAAAAAGTCGCAGAGCTCGCCTACCTCAAGGCCGAACAGCGAGGCTTCGAAACCGGCCACGAGATGGACGATTGGCTCCAAGCCGAGGCCGAACTGGCCAAGTTTGATTGATTACTCCCTGCCAAGCCCTCAACCGATCGCGCCCCTGTCTCGAAGCGAGGCCGTTCGGTCCCGAGTTCTCCTGGAAGCTCGACGCGCGTTAGACGGAATCGCAGTGCATTCCATGGGTGAAAACGAAGCCGCACTGGTCCATGCTCTGGACCATGACAACGGACGGCCCTTGGAACCCTGCGATACGCGGCGCAAAAACAGGCACCTGGTCGAGCAGCCGCTTGACCGAAAGCGCCCTGAACAACGCGTTCCCCCTAACGCGGCTTCCGGGTGACTGCTGAACCGGGTGCCTGTTTCCAGGCCCTAAGCTGCTTTGCGTGAACGCACTGCCGCCATGGATCAGATCAGCTCTTGAAACTGGTGTATCAGCCGCTTCTTTGCGCGTTGACCCCAGTAACCGCTCCCGTTAACCTCCCTTCTCGGCGCCCATCCTGACGCTCATGGTCCCGGCCACCCCAGCGGCTGAATCCATGTGATTGAGGGTAAACCTTCAGGATGGACGAAAGTTCCTACCCCCACCTTTCTGCAGCCATTGGGGTTCAAGCGGACTCCAACAGAGATCTCTTGCTGCAAGCATGTGCTGCAAGTATGAACAGGGCTGCTGGCCGTCATGGCGCTCCCGTAAGGTGTCCGGTTGATTTTCAAGACCATTCAAGAGGAGGCCGGCGATGCCGCGCAACCCAAACGAGGCCAAGGACCCTCGCCTCGGGCAACCAGAGCACACCGGCGGGCGGGTTTTAGCAAGCGCGTCTTGTGGCGGATTCCACCTGTATTTGCTCAACAATCTGAGCGCTCCGCTCGCTCTCTATGAGCCTGACGGCACGCTCATTTTCATCAACACGGCCGGAGCCGCTTTGCTCGGCGGCAGCCCGGACGACTATGTCGGTCGCAACCTTCGGGAGTTCGCTTCAGAGAATATTGATGCGTCTCTGCGCCGAATCCGCCAGGCCTACGACGACAACGCGGCCCAGGAATACTTCGACCACGTTTCGCTTCCTGATGGAGACATGTGGTTCCAGTCGGCCTATCAGCCTGTTGTTGACGAGCATGGCACCAAATTTGGTGTGCAAATCCTCTCCGAGGACATCACTGAGCGCAAGCAGGCCGAGAAGGAGTCGGTCAAACTCAAGAACCATCTTCAGTCCCTGTGGAATATCGCCAAGCACACCGAGGCGACACACAAAGAACTCTGCGATCTGGTGCTTGAGGAAATCCAGCGGATGACCGGGAGCCAGTTTGCCTTTTTCGGGTTCCTGAACGAAGACGAAAGCGATTTCGCCATTCATGCCTGGTCCAAGAGCGCCATGCCCTCATGCACGGTCGAGGACAAGCCCATCCATTTTCCCATCCACCAGGCTGGGCTGTGGGCGCAAGCCGTTGTTGATCGAAAGCCAAGCATCTTCAATGACCTGAGCCTGGAGCACCCGAGAAAGAAGGGGCTGCCTCAAGGTCATGTGCCGCTCTCGAATCTGATCTCCGTGCCCATCCTCCGCGATGGCAAGGTGATCGCGCTGTCCGCCGTCTCCAATAAGCAGGGGAAATACACCCAAGAAGATGTCGAGATGGTGCACGCCTTCACCTCGGGCGTCCTCTCGCTGCTCGACAACAGGCGGGCCGAAGAAGCGCTCCAGACCATCGAGTGGATGCTCGACAAAAAACCAGACGCCGTGCGAACTCTGCCGACTCAGGACTATGGCGACCTTGCCGTGTTAAACAGCTGCCGTGTCATTCTCGATGGGGTGGGGGTGGACATCCTGTACAAGATTGCCAATGACTACATGGTCCTGTTGGAAACCTCCTCGGTCGTTTATGAAAAGAACGGCGACTGTGCGCTCGGACTCTTCTCATCCGGCTGGTGCAAGCGTCTGGACCAGGCCTCGCGAGACTTGTGCGACTGTCAGGACAATACGCAAGCCATGGCCAGCGGCAAGTGGCTGTGCCATGAGTCCTGCTGGACCGATGCGTCCAAGGTGGCCATTGAGACCGGCGAGCCGACGGACATTGTCTGCCATGGCGGCATTGGGTTGTACGCCGTCCCGATCCGCGCGGGGAATGAGATTGTCGGAGCGATCAACTTCGGCTATGGCTCCCCTCCCACGGACGAGGAAGCCCTGGAGCAGCTGGCTAAAACCTACCGGGTTCCAATCGTTGAACTCAGGACCCTGGCGGCTCAATACCAACACCGGCCGCAATTCATTCTCAATGAGGCCAAGTCGCGGCTTGCTACTTCTGCCCGACTCATCGGTGAGATCGTTGCCCGCAGCCTGGCCGAAAAGCAACTCGAACACGCCAAGGAAAGAGCCGAAGCTGCCAGCCGGGCAAAGTCCGAGTTCCTGGCCAACATGAGCCATGAGATTCGCACTCCGCTCAACGGGGTCATGGGCATGTTACAGCTGCTTGAGGACTCGGGACTGGATGCGGAATCCTCCGAGTATGCCAATATCGCACTGGAGTCCTCGCGCAGTCTGCTGACCGTCATCAATGACATTCTCGACTTCTCCAAGGTCGAGGCCGGAAAGCTCGACCTGACTCTCGCCCCGTTTGGAATTGATTCCCTGCTCAAAGCGCTGGTTCTCACCTTCACCACACAAACGCGGAGCAAGGATATTGCGCTTGACTACCGGATCGCTGCGGATGTGCCAAATGAAGTCGTCGGGGACATGGCCCGATTGCGCCAGGTGCTCTTTAATCTTGTCGGCAACGCGGTTAAATTCACCGATGAAGGCGGCGTTCGCATCGAGGTGCGCGTCCTCGAGAAGTCCCTTCCCCATCGCCTGCGTCTGGGGTTCACCGTCACAGACACCGGCATCGGCATCCCCGAGGAGCAAATCAACGACCTTTTTGAACCTTTCGCACAAGCGGACGGCTCGCTCACCCGAAAATTCCAAGGAACTGGCCTGGGGCTTTCTATCGTCAAGCGGCTCGTCAAACTGATGGATGGGGCCGTTGGCATTGAAAGCGCGCCGGGGCGCGGCACGGCGGTTCAGTTCGACATCCTGGTCGGGCTCGCGGATGCAGAGCTATAGAACATAGACCAGACGCGCATCAATGCCGCCCTGCGCGAGACCATCGAGCACCAGGGATAGTCGCCTCATCACGCTCAGACATCCCACATGACATTTTCCTGCTGCGCCGCAGCAGCCGTGAGCAGTTCGATCAGCGGTAGTGCCCGATGGGCCAGACTGACATGCGGGCCTTCGTCCCCATCCTTCGCCTGCCCGCTGGCGGGGTCCAGGGGCTGATCGGGTCGCGCCTCGACGGCGGCCTTGAGGTGGGCGAGTGCGGCGGGCACATCCTCAGCAACCAGGGCGCCGGGCACTTTGCCGCTATGCCCCATCAGCTTGATGAGTGTCACGGCGATATCGCCGAACATGGTGATGCTGGCATAGGCTTTGGTTTCAAATTTAATCAGCATGGTCTTCTCCCTTCTGTTTTGATGCGTGGATTATTGTGTCAGCTCGGCTGTCTTTTCCTCCAGCGCGACGCTCTCGACAATCTCCCGGTCCTCGGCATCGCCGAGCATATCCTGCACGAAGCTCTGATTGATCTTCAGCACGTCGATTTGCAAACGGCGGAAGTAAGCGAGCGACGCATAGCGCGAGCCAAAGTCATCCAAGGCGAAGCGCACCCCGAGTGCGCGACAGGCGGTGCGGCAAGGTGATCGCGTGCGACCGAGGCAGCGTTGTCATCCTTCGAAGCGATTGATCATCTGTGTCATCCAAATCGAGCCGGCAGGTTACCCGGCAGGTCATTAGGGTTTCGTCGAGCCACTCGCCATCCAGGTGCGGTAATCTATGCGACCGCCGGCTTATTGTTGCTGAGACAGCGCCGCGCGGATCAAGTGCAGCTTCAACCCTGGCAACGGCATCGCCTACAGGTCGATTGATTATGCGCCAATATCTCCGTCATCCATCGGATATCCCCATTGTCTACCGCCTTGGGGACTTAGTGGCCGATCGCAACGACTATCTCCGCAATATTGGTCACGGCGGCCTCTGCTTTCGTTCGCACAGCGCCGTTCCGATTGGCGCCAATATCCATATCGAAATCCCAATTGTGCAGCCGGAATTCAAAGCCGATGGCATCGTTGCCTGGTGTCGCACACAGGGAAACGAGCACGAAGTTGGAGTGCGTTTCAATGGTGTCGAGGCGGAATACAGTGTGCGCATGGTTGAGCAACTGTGCCATATTGAACACTATGTCCGCCGCATCCGCGAAACCGAAGGACGCGAGCTCACCAGTGAAGAGGCGGCTGTCGAGTGGATCGAAAAATATGCGGCAGGCTTTCCAGGGTAACTCCAGAGGATCAGGTAGAAAGCATAATGATCGCCATGCGGGCTCTATGTTCGCTGGCGCGCAGAGCGATTGAAATAGTAAAGCTCCCGATCAGCGCATGGAGGTTTCCCTGATGCCCGCAGGCAAGGGCAGGCAAGGGCTTTGTGGGGTAACCTATAGACGGCGCCCCTTGACCGGCAGGACGACCCAGCCGCCATCACCCGGAAAGAGACCGTATCGCCATGAAATTTCCCTACGGCACGGCGGACTTTCACAAAATCATCACCGACGGCTATTACTACGCAGATCGTACCGCGCACATTCGCACGCTGGAAAACGCCGGCGAGCAGCTTCTGTTGTTGCGCCCGCGCCGCTTCGGCAAAACCGCCTGGCTGACCACGCTGGAGAACTATTACGATCTGGCCCGTGCCGGGGAATTCGACGCCCTGTTCGCTTCGCTTGCCATTGGTCGCGACCCCACCGCGCGGCGCAATCAATACTTCGTGCTGCGCTGGGATTTCTCCATGGTCGATGCCAGCGGCAGTCTGGCGGAGATTCGCCAAGCCTTGCACGATCACCTCAATAGTCGGGCGCGCGCGTTTTTTGCTCGCTATCGCGACCATCTGGGCCGGTGGTCGCTGAGTCTGCAACCAGAGAACGGGCTGGTGGCCTTGGAATCCGCCGTCAGTGCCGCCCGTGCCCAAGGGCATGATCTGTATCTCTTGATCGACGAATACGACAACTTCGCCAACGAACTGATGCAGGGGCGGCACGCGGATTATGAGGCCTTGGTCTCCGGAGAAGGTCTGCTGAAAACCCTGTTCAAGGCCGTCAAGTCCTTAGCCTCTGGTCAAGGCATCGACCGGGTGTTCATCACCGGGGTCTCGCCAGTGGTGCTGGCGGATATTTCCAGCGGCTACAATGTCTCGAAAGACATCAGTCTCGATGCCCGCTTTGTCGATCTGTGCGGATTCACGGAATCCGAAATCACCGCCGTGCTGGATCAACTCGCTGCCGAGCAGCAGCGCGCCCCAGAGTGGTCGCCACGCATGCTGGCAACCATGCGCACCTGGTACAACGGCTATCGCTTTGGCTACGAACCCGGCCCCGGTCTCTACAACCCGACCCTGGCGTTGTATTTCTTCGATGCGCTGGCCTCTGCCGGGCAGCCGCCCCGGGAGATGCTCGACAACAACCTAGCGATGGATCGTAACCGCATCGACTTCGTCGCCCGTCAGCCGCATGGGCAGGAGTTGATCGGCGCCGCGCTTGATCCCGAGCATCCGCCGGTGATCGCCAGTCTGGCGCACCGCTTTGGGGTCGAGGATCTGCGCTGCGCGCCCAGGGACGCGCCCTTTCTTGGCTCGCTGCTGTATTTTCTTGGCGCGCTCACCCTCAAGGATCAGGACGCCATGGGGCGACTGGTGCTGGATGTACCCAATCTGGTCATCCGCAAGCTGTATGTCGAAAAGTTCCGCGATCAGCTGTTCCCCGAGTATCTCGAGCGCGAAAGCCTGCGCGCCGCCGCCGAAAGTTTCTACACCAACGGCGACCTTGGCCCGCTCGTCGAGGTGCTGGAAACCAACCATCTGCGGGTGTTCGATAATCGCGACTATCGCTGGTCGAACGAGCTGACCGTCAAGACTGTGTTTCTGGTAGCCTTGTTCGCCGACATCTTCTACGTCATGGACTCGGAAACCGCCATTGCGCGCGGCCATGCCGATCTGTCACTGATGGTGCGCGAGGAGATGCGCCGCTTCGCGCTGCTCGATCATCTGTTGGAGTTCAAGTACCTGAGTCTTCAGGATCTCGGGGAAAGCGCAGAGCGCCTGCGGCAGCTATCGCGCGAAGAACTCAGCGCACGGCCCCAGGTCGCCGCCCTGCTCGACGAGGCCGAAGCCCAGCTTGTCCGCCACCGCCAGGGACTCGAACAGGCCTACGGCGGGCGGCTGCGCCTGCACACCCATGCCGTGGTGGCACTGGGATTCGAGCGGCTGCTTTGGCGCAGCACTCCGCCATCCGCGCTCAGCCAGTAGGGGTTGACTCGGTAACGGACTCAGCATCGCACGGTCTGCGCTTGGCTGGCAGAACGGCCCAGGGAGGTTCTCATCAAGCGCCGACAGAACTTGTTTGCTGGCACATACGAAAACCGTGAATTGCTTGTAAAGCTTCAGGTTATAAAGCAAGTACCTGCTGGGCGGCGCCGTAGTTGGGTCTTGCGCGGTCATCCGTCCGCGTGCCGCACCAGTCGCTGGCCCACCAACGGTTGCAACCGGGCCTCATCGCGCCGCCAGTCATGAGCTTTGCGCTGACCGCCGTGGTTCGGAGAGCGCCTCGAAGCCGGCGATCACATCGAAGAGCTCCTCGTCGATGCCGCTCTGGCGCAGGCGGTGGAAGCTGGCGTTGAGTGTGTCGAGCAGCTCGTCGATATTCTTGTCAGCGCGTTGCATGGCGGCGAGGCGGCTGGCGTTTTCGCTGGCCAGGGATTCGGCGCAGGCGCGAAAGATGGAGACAAAGAGGTATTCGCGGATGAGCGCTCGCAGGGTGCCGGTATTGCTGTCACTATCGCCCCCGATCACCTCGGGCAGATTGTTCGTCGGCCAGGGGGCATCGGCAAGCGCGTGCCGCCAGGGCGCGTCCAGAGGCAGCAGGCGCTGGTCGACGGGCGCGTAGACGGCGCCGGAGCTGGGTCTGTTGTAGAACAGGTAAAGTGCGCCGAATTCGCCCTGACGCTGGTGCGCCTCGATTTCGACCAGAATCTCCCCGACCAGCGTGGTGATGGCCTCGACCGAGCTGGGCACGGCGAACTGGCCGACCACTGCCAGACCGGCGTCCGCCAAGCGGGCCTGCACGCGCTCGCCGACCGCCCAAACCTGGGGTTGGCTCGGTGATTGATCCTTCTTTGCGTCAGGCCGTGCATCAAACGTTGCGTCAGGTTGTGCCTTTGCTTGTGCGTCTGGCGATGCGTCAAGCTGCACGTCAGGCTGCAAGACCGTCAGTCCGGCCAGCTTCTGCACGGCATGGTCGGCCACCTGATCATTGAACTGGCCCACCAGCCCCTGATCGGAGCCAAAGATGACCGCGCCAATCGGGCCTGAAGCGGTTTGCCCGGATGGGTCCGTCGGCCCGCCTGCCTTGCCGATGCCTCGGAAGCAGACACCCAGACCCAGCTCGACGGTGCGCGCGTAATCGACCAGGGCATCCACCGATTGTTCGTACTGATGGATGCTGGATGCGGCTAGCGACTTCATGGTGCGCACAACGGATTGGAGGTCTCCGGCACTGTTGATCTGGCGGCGCAGGCTGGCGGTGGTGTCACTCACGAGGCGCTCCGTCGCCGGTCGAGCTCTGCGCGCGCCTGCGTTAGCCGACGTGCCAGATGGGTCCGATCGTGCGGCGCGACAATGTTGCGCTCGGCGGCCTCGGCGATCTCCTCCACCTTTTCTCGCAGCAGCCAGCGCCGGTCCCGGCTGGCGGTCAGATCGGCGATGGTTTCCAGTGCGCCGAGCAGCCGCAGCAGGATGGCGACATTGGTTTCGGCATCCTGACGGATCTGATCAAAGGCCTCGCTCAGCAGGCTCTCGAAGCTCGGGCCGCAGGCGATGACGCGCACGACGCCCTGATCCAGCCCGTGCCCGGTGCCAATCCGGCGCGCCGCCAGCCGGGTCATAATCGCCGCCAGGTAGTCGACGCACATCACCGCCGTGGTGGTGTCATTGATGCCGGGTGACAGCGCCTTCAGGGCGATGTCGACGATCTGGCGGATGCCGAAGGCGACATCCTGCTCCACCGTGCGCTGGCGGCTGATCACGAAAGCCGCGTTCAGCTTGTCCGTCGTTGTCTCGTTCAAATCAGCCGGGTCGAGCAGCGAGACTAGCGGTGTGTCCTCGACGACGAAGTCACCGACGCCATGCTCCATGCGTAGGATGCTGTCCAGGCTGCGGGCGACATCCAGCAGCGCGTCCGGGTTGACGCGCTCGATGTAGCCGGTTTTGCGCGCCGGGACGGGAGACCAGGGCTGTCTGGCGAGCCTGTCCGTCAGGTCGTCATCCAGTGCTTGATCGCCGTCTTCGTCCTTGCCTCCGTTGCAGCCCCCTTCACCGTCTTCGTGATTGCCTTTTTTCTGATTGCCATTTTCCTTGTTCTCGCCCACGCGTCCATCGTCATCCTCGCCGTCCTGATCGCGCTCTTCTGGCGACGGCGGAAACAGCTTATCCACGGCCGCCAAAGTCTCTAGTGCGGCCTTGGCGACGATGCTCGATGCCTGGATCGAGGTCGCGATATGGTGGATAAAGTGAATCAGCACCCCGAGGCCGACGAAGGCGAGCAGCAGGCCAGTCAAGACCGCGAGCGAAGGGACGAACTCGCTCGCCCCACCTTCGCGAATCGTCCGCAGGACCACCAGGCAGTAGGCGAAAATGCCGAGAAAGACGCCAAGCACCCACTGATTGACGCGGTCGCGCATGAAGTTGCGAATCACACGCGAGCTGTACTGGCTTGATGTGAGCGACAGGGCCACCAGGGTGATCGAGAACACCAGTCCCGCCACGGTGATCATGGAGCTGGCCACGGTCGTCAGCAGCCCGCGCGCACCCGCCGCGCCGGTGCCAAAGATCAGCGGCCAGCGCGCCGCCAGATGCAGATCGATGCTGGTGTCCAGGGTGATGAGGACAATGGCCAGCACCACCGCATCCACGACCATCAGGGCGGGGACGAACCAGAAGCTCGAGCGCATCGATTGCCAAGCATGCTGGAGTTTGGTGATCATGCTTGGCGCTTCTCTGCTGATGGGGCTGGTTTAGGCGATCCGCCGAGTTTGGGCTCCACGTCAGGCTCCGAGTTCGGCTGCGATTCGGGCTGGCGCTCGGGCACGGATTGGGACTGGGATTGGGACTCGGGCTGGAATCCGGCAAGCGCCTCGCGCCCGATCTCCACGATGATCTGACGATCCTCATCGCTCAGGGAATCGCCGCTCACCAAGCGTTCAATCAGATCCTCCGGGATCATCGCCGCCGCGTCTTGCACCGCACGCTCGGCATCGGGCATTTGCTCAAGCGGCACGGTGTCAAAAAGTCCGGCGGTCAGAGCCAGCAGAATGGTGATCTGCGCGGGCATGGACACCGGCGCAAATTCCGGCTGCTTGAGACAGGCGCGGATGCGTCGCCCATGCGCGATGCGTTCTTGGGTGTCTTCATCCACGCGGGCGCCGAAGCGGGCAAAGGTTTCAAGCTCCTCGAATTGCGCATAGGCCAGTTTCAGATCGCCCGCCACCGCGCGGTAGGGTGCCCGCTGCGCCTTGCCGCCAACGCGCGAGACGGACTGGCCGACATCGACCGCAGGCAATACGCCTAATTCAAACAGCGACGGCGAGAGGTAGATCTGTCCGTCGGTGATGGAGATCAGATTGGTCGGGATGTAGGCCGAGAGGTTCTGCGCCTCGGTCTCGATGATGGGCAGCGCGGTGAGCGAGCCGCCGCCAAGGTCTTCGCGCAGGTGGGTGGCACGCTCTAGCAGGCGCGAGTGGATGTAGAAGATATCGCCGGGGAAGGCCTCGCGACCGGGCGGGCGGCGCAGCAGCAGCGACAGCTCGCGATAGGCGCGGGCATGGTGGGTGAGGTCGTCATAGACGATCAGCACATCGCGGCCCTGCTCCATGAAATGCTCGGCGATGCTGGTCGCGGCATAGGGGGCGATGTAAGTCAGCCCCGGCGAGTCGTTGCCCTCGGTTACGACCACCAGGGTGTAGTCCAGCGCGCCCTGTTCCCGGAAAGTCGCCAGCGTCTTGGCAATCGCAGACGCCCGCTGACCAATGGCGCAATAGACGCACAGCACATCCTGGCCGCGCTGGTTGAGAATGGTATCGATCGCAATGGCCGTCTTGCCCGTCTGGCGATCACCCAGGATCAGCTCGCGCTGGCCGCGCCCGATGGGGATGAGCGCGTCGATGACCTTCAGCCCCGTCTGCAAGGGCACAGTGACGGGCGCGCGGTCCATGATGGGAGTGGCGGGACGCTCAATCGGCAGGCGTTGGCTGGCGTTGAGAGACCCCAAGCCATCAAGCGGTCGGCCGAGCGGGTCGATGACGCGCCCCAGCAGACCCTCGCCGACCGCCACGTCCATGACCCGACCGGTGCGCTCCACCGCATCGCCAGCGTGCAGTTGCCAGTAGTCGCCGAGTAGGACCACGCCGATCTCGTCCGGGTCCAGGTTGAAGGCGATACCGAACACATCGCCGGGAAAGGCGAGCAGCTCCTCGAAGCCGATGCCCGGCAGGCCGGAGACCTTGGCGATGCCCGTGGAGACGCTGGCGACGGTGCCGATTTCGTGAGGGGCGAGTTGCGGCGTGAAGGCGTCTCTCGCCCGGGCGATGGCGCTGAAGCTTTGATCGAAGACCGATTGTAGAGGCTCGGGTGCGGCGCTCATGGATGCGCTGCGTCGGGTGCGGGTTGCGCGGCTTTTGGCTCGATATCGGATTGATCCTTTGCCTTCAGCAACTCCCCAACCTCCTGCTCCAGCGACTTCAGATACTCCGCAATACTCCAAGCGATCCTTTGCCCATTCGTGCTCAGCTCGATCCCGCTGATCAAGTCAGGCGAAGTCTCAAATCGAACCGGAATCTCAGTTGCAAATGTCTTGTTCAGTGCGCTCTGAATCGCCGCGCGCTGATCAGCGCTCAGATCAAAGGCACTGCGCACGCGTGCGGGGTCGGTCGCTGTCTTCTGCGCCTTGGTCAACACGGCGAGCCGATCTTCATCCAAAGACTCCAAGCGCTTGATGAACACATCAACTAGACGCTCCTCCAGCCCTGTCCCGGCCAGATCCGTCAGCGTCTTGCGCGCAATCGCGAAGACCTCCTGCTGAGTTCGGTTCATTAGGGCCTGATTAAGCTGTTCGGACTCCTGTCGCAGCGCAACTTGTCGCTTGGCACGCAAGGCGTCGGCAGCTTGCCGGGCTTCATCGAGCAGGCGCTGGCGTTCGGTCTTTGCCTCATCAATGGCTTGGGCCAGGCGCGCCGCGCGTTGCTGGTCGAACTCTTGGTTCTTCTGCTGAAAGGTCTCGCGCTCCTGCTGGGCCTCGGCGCGTTTTTCATCGGCGTCCGCCAACTCTGCCGCGATGCGCTGCTCGCGCGCGTCGATAGCGTCGAGAATTGGCTTGTACAGAAAGCGCTTGAGCAGCCACACTAGAACCAAAAAAGTTAAGCACCTGCGCGCCGACGGTGAACCAGTCGATGAGCATGACTTAGTTCCCGGCGACCTGGGCAATGGCGAGGTTCCAGAAGGGGTTGGCGAAGATCAGGATCATCGAGACCACGAAGCAGTAGATGGCCGTGGACTCGATCATCGCCAGACCGACGAACAGGGTGCGGGTGATGGTGGCCGAGGCGTCAGGCTGCTGCGCCAGGGCCGTCAGTGCGGTCGCTACCGCTCGGCCTTCTGCAAGGGCTGGTCCCATGGTACCGAAGCCGGTGGTGAGGCCGGCCATGACGATCGAGATCACCGCGATCAGCGCTAAACTGTCCATGATAGGTCCTCGGTTGCTTGCATGAGTGATCTCACGGGTTGGGTGCTGCCTTTGGCTTTCGTGTCTGCGTGGCGGCCGCAATATAGACGGCTGCCAGGATGCTGAAGATGTACGCCTGCACCATGCCGGTGAGCAGGCCGAGCGCCGTCATGAGGATCGGAAAGATAAAGGGCGTGATGGTGAGCAGGATGGCGATGATCATCGCCCCGCTCATCATGTTGCCGAAGAGCCGCACCGCTAGGGCCAGAGTGCGGGAGACCTCGCTGATGATATTGAACGGCAGCATCATGAAGGTCGGCTCCATGTAGGACTTGAGGTAGCCGCCGAGTCCCTGGTCCGCGATGCCAAAAACGGGTACAGCCACCAGCACACACAGCGCCAGCGCCGTCGTGGTCGAGAGCGAGCCGGTCGGCGGCTCATAGCCTGGAATGATGGTGGCCAGGGCGGCGGCGGCGACGAACAGGAACAGGGTGCCGAGAAAGCCGAGATAGGTCCGCGCGTCGTGCAGCCCGACCTCCGTGATCTGTTGCTCAATGCCGGTGACGAGGATTTCCAGCAGGTTCTGCCAGCGCGAACGGGTGAGGTCGCGGGAGAGTTTGCGCGTCACCAGAATGGAGCCAATCACCAGCACGAGCATCAGCGCCCAGGTGAAGACGATGGTCGCATTGAGCTGGATAATGCCGTATTGCCAGAAAACGATCTCATCGGGACTTAGGCGCATGTCCGGTCTCCGTCGTGACCCTTTGGTGATTGATTGGCGGCGGCTTGACTGGGTGCTGCTTGCTTGGGTGCTGCTTGCTTGGGTGCTGCTTGCTTGGGTGATGGTTGATCAACTGGCCGGGTCCATCGCAGAACCAACGCCCGAGCGCCGATGACGCCGAGCAGCGCGGCCAGCAAAGGCTCCCAATGGCCGTCGGAGATCAGATACAAACCAAACAGAAGCACACCCATACGCACCAGCAGGCTGCCCAGAAGCCACAGCGCCGGGCGCGGGGACTCGAGGCTTTTGCGCAGCGTCCACCAGAGTCCACCGAAGAAGATCGCGCCAAGTGCCAGGCCAGCGACCCCAGCCAGCACCATGAACTGCACCAGTTCCAGATCCAGTTCCAGCAATGGGCTCAGCGTTTCATCCATCGGGATCATCCGGATCTTCCTGATCCTCCGCCCGCATCGCCCGTTCTTCCTTGGCAACCCAATGCCAGGCATTGAAACAGCCGAGCGTGAGACCGCCCACCAAGAGCGCTAAAGTCCAAGAATGTGTGCCTGGATGCTGCTTGTCGAGCCAGAGTCCCAGGCCCGCGCCGAGTAGCGTCGGCACCACCACCGACCAGCCGATCAGCCCCATCATGCCCAGGCCAAACCAAACCCCAGGCGTGGGGTTGCGCCGCGCATGAAGCTTACGCGCCGCCTTGGCGCCGACCTGACTGGCAAAGGCCTGTTCCGAGCCAGAGCCAGAGACGGGGCCAGAACCAGACCCCAAGTTCGGAGTCTGTTTGCTCGGGTCATTGGTCATGTTGCAGGCTCACGAAGCGGCGCATGAATCCGGCTTCCATTCTTGCCATTACCCTTTGCAGGTTGTTCTTGCGCGCATTCACAATCAGAAACTCCTGCACCACGGTCGCGCGTAATTGATCGAGATCGCTGCCGCAGGTCGCGCGGCGCACGGACACCAGCACCTCAGCGCCGGCTTTGACCAACACCCCCTCATCCACGGCCAGATAGACCTCGCCCTCGGCCTCGGTTTCGTAGGTGAGAATTCCCGGCGTGAGCGCGGTGACACAGTCCAATCGATGGGGCAAGAGTCCGAAGGAGCCGTCCGGCGTCTCCGCGACGATGCGCAATACGCGCGTTGCATGCGAAAAAATCCGGAAGGGCAGAAGAACCGCAAGATTCATCGGCATGAAGGACATGACTTGCTCCTCAGGCATTCAACGGTTGGTTTTTGTAAGCCATTGCTTAACAGTGGGTATATCGATCCGATGCAAGGCTAATTGGTTATCCAGTGATTCAAGCATGACGCGGTCAGTCTCTCTTCCTGTCCGCTTCAATCTCAGGGACACACTCCTGCGCATGGCGATGAGTTCCTCGACATGCTTGAGTCGCGGGCAACGGGCTTCGAAGCGGGTGGGATCGAGGGAGATTGTGAAACCCGATTCCTCGATTGCTCGCCTGCCGAATTGTTGCTGGCCAGAGATGTTTTCATGGTGATCACCTGTGTTGGTGCTTTTGTTAGTCATGGCACTCATCCGAGACTGTAACCACGGCATCGGTCCGAGTCTGTTCGGTTCCGCACTTAAGCCTTAAGTCCGTCATTCCTTCAGTCCGCAAATACTCAAATACTCAAATACTCAAGCCTTATCAGACGCACCCTAGACTCACAACATTCCCGCCATGTTCGTTACTGGAAAGAGGACATCAGGGTCCCGGCGATGCCGGCTTTAACGTCACTTCCTCAAGGTTCCCGATCATGTAAAGCGCCCGCTCCGGGGCGTCTTTGAATTCATCGTTTAGACATGATGTTTTGACCTGCCCATCCTCAACGCATGTAGGTTATGTTGAGGATGGAGAACCACCGACACAGAGCCACCTTGAGGAGAGCAGGTCATGAAGCAGTTTAACCCAGCAACCGATCGCATCGAGAGCGCATCGTCCCTATCCGCCTTGCTGCACGGGAGTAACCAGCCGGAACACAAGCACGGCGCCTATATTGGCCTGGATGTGCACAAAGACACCATCGCCGTGGCGGTGGCTGAGCCGGGACGTCAGGAGCCGATTTATCGTGGCGAGATTGCTAACAAGCCCAAGAAGATCGAGCAACTCATCGCCCGTCTGAGCGAAGCCTATGATGGAGCGGTGCTGTTGTTCTGCTACGAAGCCGGTCCCTGCGGGTATGGACTCTATCGCCAGCTTCTCGCCAGCGGCCATGATTGCCAAGTCGTTGCCCCATCGCTGATTCCCAAGAAAGCCGCCGAGCGCATCAAGACCGACCGGCGCGATGCGCTGAAGCTCGCGCGACTGCTGCGCAGCGGCGATCTCACCGCGGTTTGGGTTCCCGACCAAGAGCAGGAGCGCATGCGCGATCTCAGCCGCGCGCGCGATGATATTAAAGCCCAGGAACGCAAAGCCCGTCAGCAGCTCAACGCCTTTTTGCTGCGTCACGGTCACCACTGGCCCACCGGCAAGACGCGCTGGGGTGCGGCGCATGAGAACTGGCTGGCCGGACTGAAAATGGCCGATCCTTGGCAGCAGGTGGTGCTACAGAACTACATCGACGCTGAGCGGGCCGCCGGTGAGCGCGTCGCTCAGCTCACCGATCAGCTCATGCGCGCATTGCCGGAGTGGTCACTTGCCCCCGTGGTTGACTCCCTGGTGGCGCTGCGCGGTATCGACAAGCTCGCCGCGATCGTGCTGCTCGCTGAACTGGGCGATATCAGTCGTTTCGACTCCCCGCGCCAACTGATGGCCTTCCTCGGACTGGTCCCCAGCGAGCACTCCAGTGGCGGACGGCGGCGCCAAGGGGCGATTACGCTCACCGGCAACAGCCACGCCCGGCGCATGTTGATCGAATCGGCCTGGAGCTATCGCTTCCCGGCACGCCAGACCAAGCATCTCCGAGGCAAGGCCGTGAACGCCTCAGCCGGGGCCAGACGCATCGCCTGGAAGGCGCAGGTGCGCCTGTGCGGGCGCTACCGCACGCTCACCGGTGCCGGCAAAAACACCAAGCTGGTGTGCGTGGCCATTGCCCGGGAGCTGGCCGGTTTTCTCTGGGACATCGTGCGCCAGGAGATGCCTCAAGTGAACGCCCAAGCGGTCTGATCAGTGGCCGCATGTTGAGCCAATGCTGACAACCCGCTGACGCAACCCCAATCGATTCAACCATGGAGAACCCAACAGACACCTTGATTCAGGGCATCCGCGGCCGGTGTGGAGAACCCTTGTTTGGGCTATACCGGTGGTGCGCGGGAGAATCCCATCATGGGCATCCCACGTGCCGATCCCTGCTCTTAGAGAAAGGCCAGCTCCGCGACGCAGTGAAGTCCGGTGGTACCCAATCCACGTATATCAGCATGATCCACCGTCGCAGTCTGCCGCTGGGTGCCCTGAGCCAAGGTGTTTGCCATCACCGGCCCGAGAACAACGTTTTCGAAAAAAGACAAAGAAGAAGAGGTGGTTAAACAATAGTTACTACCAAACATTGACAGGTCAAAACATATCAGCCCATATTTAACATTTCCACGCCGAAAATCGGCGTAAGTCATTGAAGTTTTCTCTGGAGAGAAAATAATATCCTGCCGGATCAGTGACTTGAAACTGGCGACCCAAATGTAGTGCCATAATATTACGGAGCCCCATTGACGCGCGCGCCCGCGCAGCGGAGCATGCGTGCATGTACATTCGCCGCACCACCATCAAGAGCCGACGCACTGGTCAGCCGTACTTCACCTATCGGCTGGTGGAGTCGGTGCGCGAAGCCGGGCGGGTGCGCCAGCGCACGGTGCTGAATCTCGGCCGTCACTTCGAGGTCCCGCGCGGGCAATGGCCGGCCTTGGCACGGCGCATTGAGGCCTTGGTGGGCGGGCAGTCGGAGCTGTTCATTGACCTCGATGCCCGTTGGGAGCCGCTGGCGCAACAGTTGGCGGCGCAGGTGATTCGCGCCCGCGCGGGGGAGGATCCCTCCGAGGGGAGCGCGCCCAACTTCCAACGGGTCGATGTCGAGACAGTCGATGTGGTGCGCCCGCGCAGTGTCGCGGTCGAGCATGTCGCCTTGGCCGCCTGGGGGCAGATGGGCTTGGATGAAAAACTCACGGCTTTGGGCTTCAGCGGCCCGCAACGCGCGGCGGCCATCGGCAATGTGATCGGTCGCATGGTGGTGCCGGGTAGCGAGTTGGCGACCCATCAGTGGTTGCAACAGCGCAGCGCCCTGGGCGAGTTGATCGACGTTGATTTCGCCGACCTGGATCTGATGGCGCTCTACCGCATCACCGATCGGCTGCTCGCCCACAAACCGGCATTGGAGTCCTTCCTGTATGCCCGCGAGCGCGATCTGTTCGAACTTGATGAAGTGATTACGCTCTACGACCTGACCAATACCTATTTCGAGGGCAGCGCCAAGCATAACGCCAACGCCGCCTTTGGCCGTTCGAAAGAAAAGCGCAGCGACTGCCCGCTGGTCACCCTGGCGCTGACGCTCGATGCCAGTGGCTTTCCCAAACGCAGCGAGGTGTTCGCTGGGAACGCCGTGGAAGCCGAGACGCTGGCAAAAATGCTGCGTGCCTTGACGCCCGAGCAACAACGCACCCCACCGACGGTGGTGCTCGATGCCGGCATTGCCACCGAGGAGAACATCGCCTGGCTGGTGGCGCAGGGCTACCGCTATGTCGTGGTCAGCCGAAAGCGACATCTGCAGTTCGATCCCGAGGCGGCCTGTTTGATCAAAGAAGACGGCCCACTGACCATCCGCGCCCAGCGGGTAGTCAAGAAAGAAACCAACGAAGTCGAGCTGTATTGTCACTCCAGCCAACGTGAGCTCAAAGATCGCGGCATTGCCGATCGCTTCGCGCAACGCTTCGAGCAGGCCCTGCAGCAACTCGCCGATGGGTTGCACAAGCCAGGCACCGTCAAGCGCTTTGAGAAAGTCATCGAGCGCATCGGGCGGCTGAAGCAGAAATATCCGCGTGCCGCGCGCTACTACGAGATCAGCGTCGACCCCGATGAGAAAGGGAAAAAGGCCAAGGCCATCCGATGGTCGCGGATCACCCCGGTCGATGACACCTTGCCCGGTGTCTATTGCCTACGCACGAATCAAACCGAATGGGATGAAGCGCGCCTATGGCACACCTTTGTCATGCTCACCGATCTGGAAGCGGTGTTTCGCTCCCTGAAGTCGGAACTCGGCCTGCGCCCAGTCTATCACCATAAAACCGACCGGGTTAGCGCGCACCTGTTCATCTCGGTACTAGCCTACCATCTGGTTCATACCCTGCGCTTGCAGCTGAAAGCCGCTGGCATTCATCTGAGCTGGGAGGGCATCCGCCGTGAGCTCGATGGGCAAGATCGCGTCACGGTTGAGCTCAAGCGCGACGATGGGCGCACCCTGCATATTCGCAAAGCCACAAGGGCGGAGCCGCGCCAGCAAGCCATTTACGATGCCTTGGGCGTGAGTGATCGCCCGGGTGGACAACAGCTGACTTTGATCTGAATGAGCAGCACCGGCGGCAAAATCGCAAATGTAGTGCCATAACGGACATCTGTGTACACTTATCCTGCTGAAAATCAAGATAATTCTGTGACCAGTTGTTAAATATGGGTTAGGATGCGCTCGCAACCATCGAGCGCGTCGGCGAGGCTGACAAGCTTGCCTGTGAGGCCGGTGAAGCGCTCGGTGGTGAAAAAGGGCTGAGTGAGAAAACGCTCCAGCCGGCGGGCACGAGCGACCAGCTTGCGGTCGTCCGGCGACAGTTGTTCCAGGCCAAGCATCGCAATAATGTCTTTCAGCTCCGCGTATTGCGCCAGGGTGCGGCGGATCTCCTGCGCCAAGGCGTAATGCCGCTCACCGACAATGCCCGGCGTGGCCATGCGCGAGCTCGATTGCAGCGGGTCGATGGCCGGATACAAGCCTTCACCGGCCCGCTTACGCGACAGCACAATGGACGCGGAAAGATGGGAGAAGGTATGCACCGCCGCCGGGTCGGTGAAATCGTCCGCCGGTACATAGACCGCCTGAATGGAGGTGATGGCCCCGGCATCGGTGTTGGCGATGCGCTCTTCCAAGCTCGACAACTCGGTGCCCATGGTCGGCTGATAGCCCAGGCGCGAAGGCATCTGCCCCATGAGCCCGGAGACCTCCATGCCGGCCTGGATGAAGCGGAAGATGTTGTCGATCAGCAGCAGCACGTCGCGCTGCTCGTCGTCGCGAAAATACTCGGCCATCGTCAGCGCGGCATGGCCCACGCGAAAGCGGCTGCCCGGCGGCTCGTTCATCTGGCCGAAGACCATCACCATGTTCGGCAGGACGCCGGCGTCCTTCATCTCGCGATAGAGTTCCTCGCCTTCGCGACAGCGCTCGCCAATGCCGCAAAAGAGACTGACGCCAGCGTGGTGCCCAATCATGTTGTGGATCATCTCGGTGAGCAGCACCGTCTTGCCGACGCCGGCCCCGCCGAAGAGCCCCGCCTTGCCGCCGCGCTCCAGCGGCACCAGCACGTCGATGAGCTTGATCCCGGTCTCGAAGACTTCGGACTGGGTGGAACGCCGCGCGAGCGCTGGCGGGGCGCGATGCACCGAACGCCATTGGATATCCTCGGGCGCCGGCTGGCGGTCGATGGCGTTGCCGAACACGTCGAACATGCGCCCGAGAATGCCTTGTCCTACCGGCGCCATCAGCGGCCCGCCGCTGTCCTCCACCCACATGCCGCGCGCCAGCCCCTGCGTCGGTGTCAGAGCGATGCCGCGCACATGATGGTCATCCAACTGCGCCAGTATTTCAATCTGGATCTGACCATCCGAGACCGCGCGCAGCAGCCGATAGATCGCGGGCAGATCCGTCTCAAAGCGCAGATCCACCACGCTGCCGCGCACCGCAACCACCAGGCCGCGATTGGCGGATGGAGGGCTCTGATCCGGGGTCTGATTCTTGCTATGGCCCATGCCGGCTCCTGATGCTTGCGCGTCATGCGGCGCAAGCCGTTATCGGGTCCGATTGAAATCGCAAGGGCTAAAACGCTTATCTGGCAGCGCCCCACTGAACCATTGCGATTCGTCTCTTATAGGCGCTATTGCTGCGGTTGTCGGTGCGCTGCCGCACATAAGCGCCCGAGGAGGTGTCGATGTCCGCGACCGCCAAGGACAGCGAAACACCAGAGCATCGAAAACATGGTAAGAAGGGGGAGTGAACTGAGATTATCTGCAACCGAGGGGCGCTCATGAACACAAACTCTGCCGCGACCGATTTCCCGATCGTCTGTGTCGGCGGTTCTGCCGGCGGCCTCGACGCCTATCTCCGATTGCTCGAGCATTTGCCGACTAACACGGGGGTTGCGATCGTGATTGTGAATCACCTGAGAACCGTCGCGACCCATCTCCACGAGATTCTTCCCTCCCACACCAAAATGCCGGTGGAACTGATCACAGAACGCCTGCTCATTGCGCCCAACAAGGTCTTCATCATCCCGCCACAGCGGGATTTGCATGTGCTCGATGGCGTGTTCCGGCTCAAGCCAATCTCAAAACCGCGCGGATGGCCAGATGTGATCACGGTTTTTCTGCGGTCACTCACCCAGAACTGGGATGGCCAACTGATCGCGGTCATCGTCTCTGGCTACGATGGCGATGGGGCCGAGGCGCTTTGTGGGATCAAAGACATCGGGGGCATCACCATCGCGCAGGCGCCCGACACAGCCGTGCAGCCAGACATGCCGGAGAGCGCCATCGCGAGCGGGTGTATCGATTTCATCCTGTCGCCGGAAGCGATCGCGCAGGAAATTGTCAGCATTGCCCGGGTAGGAGGGCAGAGCCGTCATTCAGTCGCTGCCAAGGCGCAGCGGCCGGAACCTGTCGATCGCATCGAGTAGATCCACCGAAACAGGCGGTCACGAGCCTTGAGCATCCCGCACCAGGCGCACGGCGTTATAGATATGCACGGCATCGCCCTGAGGACCGCGGCCGGTGGGGTAGGCCGCCGGGTCGCCGGCTTTCGGGTCGCTGCGCTGAGCGCCAGCGCCATGCACATCCACCCAGTGACCGTTCATGTAGCCCATGGCACGGCCAAAGGCGACATAGGCGGCGTGGGTCGCCGGGACTGGGCTCGAGTTTAAGTGCGTGGTGCCGGACCAGAAGTTGGGATAGTCCTGCGCCCCGGCCTCGTTCACCATGGGCGTGACCTCGAACAGCGGGTCGATGGCTGCACTGGCGGTGGTGTCTGGTGAGCGTGTGTAGTCGACCAGACTTTGCAGTTCCTTGACGTTCGGCAGGCGCCAGTCGCTGTAGCCCAGATAGCCGCTGGCGTTGCGCCATTGCACCCAGTCGAGCGCTTGCTCCCAGTTCATGCCGTTGGGGTAGTCGCTGCCGCTGTCGGTCTGCGACCACATCAGTCCGGTGGCGCGATCCCAGATGGTGCCATCGACATTTTCGATGAAGTCGTTCTGGCCATAGTTGACGGCATCGCGCACGCACATGACCGCGAAGGTTTTCTCGCCAATCGGTGCGATCAGGTCGTACCCTTTAATGCGCCCGTCGGCAAAATTCACACCGAACATGCGCCCGCTGGGCGTGGGGCTGACATAGAGGGTGCTGGAGGCGTATTGGATGTCGATGATGCGCTCGCCAGCGCTCAGATCGCCATAGGCAAAGTCGAAGTAACCGGTATTGATGAAAGGTTGGAGCCCGCTGGTGTCGGTCGACTGCGCGTCGGGGTCGATACCGCGAAAGTCGATGAGTGAATACAGGGTTTTGATGTCGGGCAGTCGCCAGTCGCTGCGCCCGGCCAGGGTTAGATTCTCGCAATAGCTCGCGGCATCGGCTTGATTGAACTTGTCCGCTGCGGTGATGACGCCATCGCCATTGGTGTCCGGGCTTTGCTGCCAGACCAAACCGGTGACATTGTCGGTGACGGTACCGTCGCCATTATCGGTGAAGCTCGGTTGATGACCGACATAGTGTGCATCCTGGCCGTAAAAGATGCCGCCTGCTTCTGGACAGGCGATGGCCTGCTGATCGGAAAAACACTGGTCCTGACCGGTATCGACGATCGGATAGGCCTGGTCTTGTTCCAGCCCGGTCGGCATGCAGGCCAGCAGGCGCGGGGCCTGCTCGGGGTGCGTGCAATTGCCGTCGAGAACACCCCAGCGGCTATTGAAAGAGCAGGATGAGCCATCGCCAAGGCCGTTGCAGGCCGCAGCCAGTTTTTGCCAGACGGGTCGGCTGAGGCTGTTAGAGGCTGTTTGCGCGCCAGCAGCAGGCGCTACAGCCATGATCACACAGGCGCTGGTGGACAGGATCAGGGATTTTGTCAGGGTCGATTGCAGATTGGACATGCGCGGTTTCTCCACAGAGTTTGCCTTTTCAGTACGCACAGTCTGGCAAGCAATCTGGAAGTTGATCTGGAGAGATTGCGAAGAAACCGTGAAGTTTCGTGATCGAGTGGTTTCTGACGCTTATGATACCGGCCAGCCCGTATCATGAATCAGTGAGAGTTGCGGGAAAAAAAGAAATTTTGCTCTCTCGCCATTATCCTGGAAACAGCCAGAGATTGGGGGTCGTTGCCGATTTGGGTCTGAAGGATGCGTTGTCGAATCCCGACGCATCAGGCGGAAACACCTTCGCCGCAGGCGATGCCTGCGGCGTTTTCGTGTCTGCTTGACGGGATCAGATCGACTGTCGCCTGGTTCAGCGCCCTGGAGCTGGTGGCTGGCGTCCTTCGCCAGGCCCCCGACCTGCGGGCGGTGCTAGAAATTCCTCAAGCGACAGGCCGTTGTCACCATTGGTGTCCAGGGTTGCGAACTGATGCAGTACCATCCCTTCAGGCCCCCGCATGGCTGCCAGTGTCTCGCTACTCAGGCCAGCCGCATCGCCGACGGCGAGCGTATAAAGCCTTGCGGCGACATCGGCCCCGGTCTCTGGAGCACCGTTGACAAACTCGTCCTCAGTGACCATTCCGTCACCGTCGGCATCCAGCCTAGAAAAAGCCTCGCTCTGCTGCGTGGCACGCTCAGCCTCTTCATAGGCTTCCAGTTCAGCCAGGCTCAGAAGTCCGTCGCCGTTGGCATCGGCGGTGTCGAAGGAATTGGCGCGGTAGAGTTCCATTTCATCACGCGTCACGCTGCCATCGCCATCCAGGTCAGCCTCGGCTGGGAACTGACCGCCACCCGGAGGGCCGCCAGGCATTGCCAGCGCCAGGCTGCCGCACAAGGCCAAGGCACCAAAACACACAGATTGATTCAGCTTCTTCATCTTTGCTCGTCTCCATTAGAATTTTGCTAAGTTGCGGGTGATCCCGACAACGACTTCAGTATGGTTGTGAACTTTGGAGTCATTGTGAAGAAACCTGCAAGCTTTGGTGGAGTTTGCTGGACTCGGCCAGTGAGGCGCACCCTGGGGGCGGCCTCAATCTCGAAGAAACCGTGAAGAATGCCTGCCGCTGTTGCCTTACCACCAATGCACGGCGATGCTAGTGGCCATAGCCCGCGCGTCAACCAGGAGATGATGTCATCGCCATGGGCGCGGGGCGAGGGAGATGCGCGAAGCATAAGAGGCGGGCGGAGACGATGCGAATTGGTCTAACAGGGAAGCTGTTGTTGGTACTCGGCCTGACGAGCACGCTGTCGGTCGTGGGCATGGGTCTGGCCGCGCGCTGGAGTTTCAAGCACGGTTTTCTCGACTATTTAGGTCAGCAGGAGCTGAAGCGGATCAGCCCCATCGGGGATGCCTTGCTGCAAGTCTATCGCGAGCAGGGTTCCTGGGATTTTATCGCCGACAACCCCCACGATTGGCCGCGCTTCATTGATGACGCTATGGCGCCAGTCTTCGGCGATGACGGGGTGAAACCCTGGGCACCACTGTTTGACGAGCCAAGCGACGGTCCGAGACGACCCCATCGCCCGCCGATGCAACGGGCGTGGGAACCACCTCAGCCCGGATCAGCCCCGCACAGACCACATCCACTTGGTCCACCTGGTTCATCTGACAGACCTGGCCCACCTGGCCCACCCGTCCCACCTGGCCACTTTGGTGAGTCGGATTTCGGCCCATCTAACGCTCCCCCATTCAGGCCGCCGCCCCCGAGAGGGAACCCCCTGCTCGGACGGCTGCGTCTGCTCGACGCAGCGCGCAACCCAATCGCGGGACGTATCGCTGGTGAAATGCAAGGCGAAGTGTTCAGTCCACTGATTGCCGATGATGTTGTGGTGGGATGGCTGGGGCTGTCATCGCCGGTCTGGCTGGAGGATGAGCTGGCGCAACGCTTTAACCAGCAGCACAATCGCTCGCTCCTCTGGATAAGCCTCGCCGCCTTGACCCTGGCACTGCTGCTGGGTGCAGTCCTCGGCACGGCAATGCTGCGGCGCATCCGATCCGTCGCCGACGGCGCCCGTCAACTGGCCAAGGGCGACTATCAGACTCGGGTTGCACTCAAGGGCCGCGATGAAGTGACCGAATTGGCGCAGGACTTCAACCACCTGGCCTTGGTGTTGGAGCGCAGCGAAGCCTTGCGTCGCAGCGCCATGGCCGATGTATCCCATGAACTGCGCACGCCGCTGGCCGTCGCCCGAGCAGAGCTGGATGCCTTGATTGATGGCATCCGGCCCTGCACTAAGGAGCGTCTGGAACAATTGCACGGACGACTGCTGACCCTCGGGCGTTTACTCGACGATCTCTATGATCTGGCCCTGTCGGACAGCGGTGCGCTCCACTACCGCTTTGAGTCCCTCGACCTGACAGCCATCCTGCACGCTGCGGTGGCTGACGGAGAATCTTGCTGCACGGACAAGCAGATCGCATTGCATGCACAGATAGAAGACGGTCTGCAAATGGACGGCGATGCCGGACGATTGCGGCAGGTACTGGACAATCTGCTCTCCAACAGCTTGCGCTATACCGACGCGGGTGGGTTCATCCGGATCATCGCCGCACGCGCCGGCGGTGACATCCTGATCTCGATCGCAGACACGCCACCGGGCGTCGACCCGGCCGCGCTGGAGCGCCTGTTCGACCGCTTCTATCGGGTGGAGGCATCGCGCTCGCGGGCGAAGGGCGGCGCCGGACTCGGTCTGGCGATCTGTCGCTCCATCGTCGAGGCTCATCGCGGTCGCATCAGCGCAAGGCCCGCCGATTGCGGTGGTCTGGAGATCCAGATCCGGTTCAGCCCGGCTCCGGTTCGTAGCGGTAGCCGACACCGTAAACAGACTGGATGAACTGCTGACCCTCGAAGGCGGACGCGAGCTTCTTGCGCAGATTCTTGAC
The DNA here is from genome assembly GCF_033954455.1 of Thiorhodovibrio litoralis. Classification (NCBI taxonomy): domain Bacteria; kingdom Pseudomonadati; phylum Pseudomonadota; class Gammaproteobacteria; order Chromatiales; family Chromatiaceae; genus Thiorhodovibrio; species Thiorhodovibrio litoralis. The sequence continues at coordinate 1,633,647 of NZ_CP121473.1, forward strand.
ATGCGTATCCACGGTGCGCTCCGTGACGATGCGGTTGTCGTCGTACAAGCGTTCGATCAAGCGCGACCGCGAGTAGATGTTCCCAGGGTGACGACACAGGGTATCGAGCAAACGGAATTCCACCAGCGTGAGTTGCAGGGCGCGGTCGCCGACACGCACCTCCATGCGGTCGGCATCCAGGGATAGGCCATGGGCCGGCACCTGAGCCGACCCAGGCTCTGACTCTGGCCCCGACCCCAGCGTCTGACCGGACACGCGCGCCTGCGTCAGCATCTCCACACGTCGCAACTGCGCCTTGACCCGCGCGACCACTTCCCGCGGCGCAAACGGCTTGCAGACATAGTCGTCAGCGCCGAGTTCGAGTCCCAGCAAGCGATCAATCTCCTCGACCTTAGCGGTCACCATGATGATCGGCACTGTCGTGAAAGTGCGCAGATCGCGACAGATCTCCAAGCCGTCGCGTCCGGGCAGCATCAAGTCCAGCAGAATCAGATCCGGAGCCTGCTCCCGAACATGCGCCACCACCGACAAGCCATCGCTGAGGCGATCGACCGCGAAGGAGGATGCCTGCAAGTACTCGGCCAGCACATCCGCTAGCGCAATCTCGTCTTCGACGATCAGCACCGTCTTGGGAGTCAAGTCGTTCATGTTTCGAAAGTTCCACAAAGTCTGTTGCCGATGTACAGAATCCACTCGCATATTGCTATGCGATTCGGTATCCGGCAAACTGATGTAGCTCAATAAGCCTCGCCCCAGCGCGGGGCTTTTGCATTTTTCTCCCGTCGAAATCATCACGGCCAACCCTTCCCTCAGCCTTTCGTGGAACCCTACTTTTGATCTCTACAGCCAACCTCACCATGCAGTTCGGCGGCAAGCCGTTGTTCGAGAACGTCTCCGTCAAGTTCGGCGGCGGCAATTGCTACGGACTCATCGGTGCCAACGGCTCCGGGAAGTCGACCCTGATGAAGATCCTAGGCGGCGATCTGGAGCCCAGCTCAGGCAACGTCTCGGTCGATCCCGGCAAACGGCTCGGCAAGCTGCGCCAGGACCAATTCGCCTATGAGAACCAGACGGTGCTAGACACCGTCATCATGGGGCACGACGAGCTGTGGCGGATCAAACAAGAGCGTGATCGCATCTACGCCTTGCCGGAGATGAGCGAGGAGGACGGCATGGAGGTCGCGCACCTGGAGGTGTTGTTTGCCGAGCTGGATGGCTATACCGCCGAGTCACGCGCCAGCGAGCTGCTGCTGGGGCTGGCCATTCCGTTGGAGCAGCACGAGGGCCCGATGAGCGCGGTCGCGCCGGGCTGGAAGCTGCGCGTGCTGCTTGCCCAGGCGCTGTTCGCCGACCCGGACATCCTGCTGCTCGACGAGCCTACCAACAATCTGGACATCCACACCATCCAGTGGCTGGAAGAGGTGCTGATCACACGCGATAGCACCATGATCATCATCTCGCATGATCGGCATTTCCTAAACAGCGTCTGCACCCACATGGCCGACCTGGACTACGGCGAGTTGCGTCTCTACCCCGGCAACTACGACGAGTACATGACCGCCTCCAGTCAGGCACGCCAACGCCTGCAGGCGGACAACGCCAAGAAGAAGACTCAGCTCGCCGAGCTACAGACCTTCGTCAGCCGCTTCTCAGCCAACGCCTCCAAGTCCAAGCAGGCCACCTCTCGCAAGCGTCAGATGGAGAAGATCGTGCTGGAGGACATCAAGCCCTCCAGCCGGGTCAACCCCTTCATCCGCTTCGCTCAGGACAAGAAGCTCTATCGCCTAGCGCTGGAGGTGACGGACCTGGCCAAGGGGTATGACGGCACACCGCTGTTCAGCGGTTTCGACCTGACCGTCGAGGTCGGTGAACGCGTCGCCATCATCGGCCCCAACGGCATCGGCAAGACCACCCTGCTGCGCTGCCTGGCCGGCGACCTGACGCCCGACGGCGGCACGGTCAAATGGTCCGAGAACAGCCAGCTGGGCTATTTCGCCCAGGACCACGCCGCCGATTTCACCGAGCGCACCACGCTCTACGACTGGATGGACCAATGGAAGCAGCCCGGCGACGACGAGCAGGTCATTCGCGGGACGCTGGGGCGTTTGTTGTTCTCACAAGACGAGATCAAGAAACCGGTGAACGTCATCTCCGGTGGCGAGCAGGGCCGCATGCTGTTCGGCAAGCTGATGCTGCAAAAGCCCAACATCCTGCTGATGGACGAGCCGACCAATCACCTGGACATGGAATCGATCGAGTCGCTCAACACCGCGCTGGAAGGCTACCCGGGCACCCTGATCCTAGTCAGTCACGACCGCGAGTTCGTCTCCTCGCTGGCGACCCGCATCATCGAGCTGACGCCCCAGGGCGTGATCAACTTCAGCGGCAACTACGAAGAATATCTGGAAAGCGGCAGCGCTCCTGCGCAAGCCGCTTGATCGACACTCGGCGCGGTGCCGGAAGGTCCCGCCCTATCACGCCGCCTGAAGGGTCCCGACCTAAAGACCCGGGCCAGCAACGGACTGCGACGGCTGCTGCCCCAGGAGAACGCCATCGGCGCCCTTCGCCTTGCCGTAGAGGCTGAACTTGCTCTTGTGAAACCGCTCAGCGGTCTGCTGTAGGTTGCCGGTGAAGCGCGGGTCCTGAGGGCGTTCATGCGAGTTGACGAAGGCTGCGACGTCCCAGGCCTCCTGGTCGGTGAGGGTGTCGTCGAGTCCGAGCGGCATGTTTTGCCGGATGAAGGCTGCTGCGGTATCGACCTTGTGCATCCCTGCGCCCCAGTTGTAGGAGTCGGCGCCCCAGAGCGGTGGGAACAGGGTTCCAGCCTCGGCGTTCATGACCCCCTTTCCATCCTCCCCATGACAGAGGGCACACTTGGCCGCATAGACCGCGCGTCCGCGGGCAGGGTCAAAGCCCTGCTCGGTCTCCATCAGCGGCGGGTAGCCGCGGCCGGGCAGGGTGTCGTCGCCCGTGGGCGCGCCCTTGGCGAGCCAGAAACTGTAGGCGGCCAGGGAAGCAATGGGCTCAGCGTCGGCGGCCGGTGGCGCGCCCGCCGCGGATGCTTGGGCGTTCATTGAGTACTCGAAGCAGCCCTGGATGCGCTCAATGAAGCTGTCGACCGTCTTGGTCTTGGAGCGATAGGCGGGATAAGCAACCCAGGCGGCCCATAGAGGTGCGGACTCGGCCAGACGCCCGGCGTCGATATGACAGTTGCCACAGGCCAGCTCATTGCCAACGTAAGTGTCCGAGGAGGGATGCGTGTTGGTGTTGAGGAAGATGGCCTGTCCTTGACGGACCACCTCGCCGAAAGGGCCTTCAGGGAAGGCGTCCCGCGACGGCGACTTGAAGTAGCCCGAGTCGCCCGGGTCCCGTCCTGGCGGCGCTGGGCCATGGTCCGCAACGGTGCCGGTGGTGATCTTTGCCTGCGCGACCTCTGCATCCGCCGGAGGCGGCACCGGGGTGGTGATCGCCGGTATCGGCGCGGCGCCGGGCTGGGCGGCGTAGTAAGCGGAGAGCGCTTCGATTTCTTCTGCAGTCAGTCGGTTGGCAACGGACTTCATCAGTCCCAGCGGGTCGTTGGCGCGTGTCCCCGACTGCCAGGCCAGTAGCTGGGCCTTGATATAGCTTGCCTGTTGAGCGGCAAGCCCCGGAAAGTGCGCCCCGATACCGTTGCCGCCGGGCGCGTGGCATTGGGCGCAGGCGGGCAGACTGCGGCCGGTCCAGTCGCCCCATTGAGCCAGGCCCTCTGCCGTCTTCTTGACGTCGCCCGTCGGCGGCTGTGTCGCCAGTGCGGGGATTGGCAGGCTTGCGTAATAGGCAGAAACGGCGGCGATCTCCTCCTCCGTGAGGTTCTTCACCATCGGCATCATGATCGGGTTTTCGCGCGTTCCGGTGCGAAGATCAGCCAGTTGTTTGGCCATGTAAGCCGCGTCGAGCCCCGCGATGCGCGGATAGGCGCTCGCCGCCATGCCGGCCCCGTCCGGACCATGGCAGGCCATGCAGGGTGCGACCCCCTTGGACGTTCCCTGCTTGGCGATCTGCTCGCCAAGACTGGTCTGCGACTCGGCCCATACGGGGCCAAGCATGATCGAGAGCAGAAGCGTGAGACCGATACGGGGACTTAAGTGCATTGTTCGAGTTCCTTTTGGAGTGAGAGCCGGTGGCGCTGCGCTGGGCGCGTCTGCACCACCACATACGCCTGCTCAATTTCGCGTTGGAAACTGGCCGGGATGCGCGCCCAATCGACGATTTCGACGCGGATGGGTAGGTTGCTGTCCGACAAGGCTTCCTGGGTTTCTCCCAGTTCGCGGGTCGGCTGTTTCAGATCGTTTGGCTGACGCACCACCAGATCGAGGTCGCTGGCGTCATGGCCGTTGCCGTTGACGCGGCTGCCGTAGGCCCAGACCTCGGCATGCGGTAGATGCTGTTGCAGCAGCGCCTGCAACATGGCCAGATGCCGGGGGCGCAATGCCAGCGTTTGCGGCGGTCGCTCTGGCATCAATACGCTCCTTCGCTGTAGCGTTCGCGCAGAATAGCTTCCAGTCGCGTCACGTCGGCAATAAAACCGGGAATCAAGCGCAGCGTTTCTTTGGCGAAGTTTTCACCGCAGTCACGGGCGGTATTGTTGCGGTTGTCCCGGTAGGCAAACCAGCGTTCCACCTCTTCGAGTGTCATCAAGCCATGGGTGGCTGACAAACGCAGCAGATCCTTGATGGGCGTGGAATCAAGTTTTCTTGCCCCGTGGCCGTAATCACGCAGAGATTTTTTCAGCAACTTGAAGCTGGTCTCTTGCGCGAGTTCGTAGCCTTTGACAATGGCGTTACGGAAAATTTCCTGGTCGATGCTCCCCTCAGCCGCCTGCTCATAAAAGCTAAGCGACGAGCGCAACGTATCGATGCAGCGTTTAAGGTGGTCAGTGTTCAGATTCATGTGGTGGTCGCCGGATCAGGCGCCTCCCTCTCGCACGACAACCCGGTTACGCCCTTCCGACTTGGCGAGATAGAGGGCTGCGTCGGCCTCTTGCTGGATCACGGGTGGGCATATCTCTTGTCCTGTGACCTGCCTTGCTGAGATGCCGATGCTGATGGTGACCTGTCTTGCGACATTGGAATAGGCGTGAGGAATGTCCAGGGCGGCGACGGCGGAACGCAGGTTTTCTGCGACCTGCAAGGCTCCAGCGCTGTCGCAGTTGGGCAGGATGACGCAGAACTCCTCGCCGCCATAGCGGGCGACGAAGTCCCCTGGTCGTTGCAAAACGGCCTCAATGCTTTGTGCCACGCGCCGCAGGCATTCGTCTCCCACGCCGTGCCCGTAATGGTCGTTGAAGGACTTGAAATGGTCGATGTCGATCATCAGGACCGCGAGCGGAACACCGTCCCGCGCTGCCCGTAGACACTCGCGCGGCAGCATGGCATCGAGAGCGCGGCGATTGGCGATGTCTGTAAGACCGTCGAGCATTGCCAGTTTTTCCAGTTGCTCGGACTTGCGTTTCAGCCGGATATGGACGCTGACCCGCGCCAGCACGACGGGGATTTTAATGGGCTTGGTGATGTAATCCACGGCACCGAGATTGAACCCCGTCTGCTGATCTTCCACGGTGCCCTTGGCGGTGAGGAAGATGATCGGGATGTCCCAGGTGGCGGAGTCCTGTTTGATGCGTCGGCAGACCTCGTGACCGTCCATCTCCGGCATCATGATGTCCAACAAGATGAGATCGGGCTTGTCAGGCTGGCGCAGCAGCTCCAGCGCCGCAGCGCCCCCGGTGGCAACCGCGATGTCATATTCTTTGGTCAATGCCTGAGCGAGGATCTGAATGTTGACCGGTGTGTCGTCGACGATGAGGATCCTCGCACGCTGGCGCTGTATGGGGGTGGTGGGCGCGGGCAATGGAGGATCGGCTGGAAGATCGGCTGGGGCATCGTCAGCGAATCGGCTGCTGGATTTCTTGTTCTTCATCGTCTTTTTGTTCTGATCGGGCTTTACCCATCGAGTGCGATATCGAGGAGTGACGCGAGCGTGGCAAGCGATTGATTGGCGGCCGGGTAGTCAAATGCCTCAATTTTGGTCTTGAGCTTGCGAAACGCTGATTGGGCCGGTGGCGCGACCAAGCCCTGTTCGATCTCGTCCAGCCATTCGGGCCGCACGAACTCGGAGCGTTTGAGATGCATCTGAAGCTCCTGCAACAGGGTCGTGGTTCGCTCCTGATCATAGGGCGCCTGATCATAGGACGCCTGATCATCGGGCACCTGATCATAGGATACCGGCGCAACGCGCGCGAGCGGCGGCAGCGTTGCGATGGCGCTCAGGGTGTCCGCCAGCGCGGTCTTGAACGCTGTGGTCGAGCGGCTTTTCTCGGCCGCTAAAGCGACCTCAAGCGGTTGGCTGGCCTCGTGCAGCGCGGTTGCGCCAATGGTCTTAGCGATCCCAGTGAGCGTATGGACCAGACGGCGGGCCTCCGCCCACCGCCCCTGGGCCAGATGGTCATCGAGGTCCGCCGCGCTCTCGGCGAAGTCCCGAGCAAAACCGTCCAGCGCCCGTCGCAACAGATTCCAGTCCCCGCCCATGTGCCGCCGCGCGTCGTCCAGGTCCAGGCCAGCTATCTCGAAGGGGATGCCCATGCCGTCGGGCGAGGCTGTCGGGGCGATCGGGGCGATCATGAGGACAGACGCCTCTTCCCCCCTCAACGGTGAGATCCAGCGCAACAAGGCCGTGGTCAACTCGGCGATATCAATGGGTTTGGCCAAGAAGTCGTTCATGCCGGCGGACTGACTGGCCTCGCGGTCGGCCGTCATGGCTGCGGCTGTCATGGCAATGATGGGTACGTCAGGGCCTTGCGGCAAGGCGCGAATCCGCCGTGTCGCCTCAAGACCGTCCATCTCCGGCATCTGCAAGTCCATCAGGATGGCATCAAAGCGCCGCGCCGCCGCCTGCTCGACGGCTTCGCGCCCGTGGTTCGCCAAGGTGACCCTGAGTCCCATCTTCTCCAGCAGATCACAGGCGACCAACTGATTGGTCGGATTGTCCTCGACCAGCAGGATCTCAGCGCCCCGAATCCGGTGCGTGCGGCTGCGCATATTGCGCACATCGCGGGCGCTCTTCTGGTCATCCGCAATCAGGTTGCGCGTGCCCGGCGGATGGGCTGCGGCGTCTTTCTTGGCCTGTTTGGGTGTGGGGATGGCGGTGGGCGAGACTTGCAGGCGCAACTGGAAGCTAAAGGTGCTGCCCTGCCCCGGTTGGCTCTCGACCGAGATCTCGCCGCTCATCATGTCGACCAGATGCTTGGTAATGGTCAACCCCAGCCCGGTGCCGCCAAATCGGCGCGTGGTCGAGGCATCTGCTTGCTCGAAGGCGCGAAACAGCCGCCCAACCTGCTCGGATGTCATGCCGATTCCGGTATCCTGAACCGACACCTTCAGGGTGACCTCGTCGCCTTGTCGCTCCACAAGGCGCATCGATAACGTGATGTGACCTTTTTGGGTGAATTTGACGGCATTGCCGAGCAGGTTGTTCATGATCTGCCGCAAGCGCAGCGGGTCGCCCAGCAGCATCGGCGGGATGTCCGGATCGATCTCGACGATCAGTTCCAGGCCTTTGTCCTCCACGGCCAGGCTGAACAGATTGGCCGCGCTTTCCAGCAGTTCGGCCATCTCGACATCGACCACTTCCAGGTCCAGCTTGCCGGCCTCGATCTTGGAGTAATCGAGGATGTCGTTGAGGATGCCGAGCAGTGAGTGTGCCGCCTTGTACAGCTTGGTCAGATAGTCGCGCTGGCGGGTGCTGAGTTCGGTATCGAGCAGCAATTGCGCGAGTCCCATCACGGCATTCATCGGCGTGCGGATTTCGTGGCTCATGTTGGCCAGGAATTCGCTCTTGGCGCGGTTGGCCGCAGCAGCGCTGTTTCGGCAGCCTTTTGGTCGGTCAGGTCGCGATTGAAACCGACGAAGCGCAGCGGCTTGCCGAAATCATCCTTCTCGACGATTGCGGCCGAATGGATATGACGCATCGACCCGTCCGGCAGTAGGATCCTGAATTGACTGTCGAAAGGCCTTTCCCCCCGCATGGCGGCCTCAAGTTCCTCCTCGGCACGGCCCAGGTCCGCCGGGTGACAACGCGAACGCCAATCGTCATAGGAGAGGCCCGTAGCCTGGAGGTCTTCCGGCACCTGGTAGATCTCGTACATCCGTTGGTCCCAGGTCAGGGTGTTATCGGCCAGATCCCACACCCAAACGCCGATCGCCGCCACCCTGGTCGCCAGCCTCAAGCGGTTCATCGCCTCTTGGAGCCGCCGCTCGGCCTCTTTCTGCTGAGTGATATCGCGAATCGAGCCGGCCATGCGCAGCGGTTGGCCTTCCGCGTCGAAGATCGCGGCGCCACGTGCTTTGACCCAGAAGTACTCGCTCGATTTGTGGCGCAGGCGATATTCCTCTTCGAAGGGCGCTTCGTTTCTCAGATGGGCCTCGACGGCGGCCCAGACGGCGTCTTTATCCTCGGGATGAATCCGGGGCCACCACCAATCCGCGGTGGCTTCGAACTCGTTATCCTGATACCCCATAAGTTCCATAAATCGGGGTGCCAGGTAGAGCGTGTTGGTCTGGATGTTCCAGTCCCAGAGACCATCGTTGCTGCCACGCACGGCGAGGTCATAGCGCTGCTGGCTCACGCGTAACTCTTCTTCCACCATGCGCCGGTCGTGGATGTCTGAGTTGATCCCCACCCAGGACAGCACAGTTCCCGTGTCATCCTTGATCGGCACGCCGCGCGCCAGGTTCCAGCGCCATTCACCCGAGACATGCTGGAGGCGGTACTCGTTAGTGCAAGTCTCCCCCTTGGCTAAGGCGTCGCGCCACCGCTCCATGACCGCAGGCCGATCTTCGGGATGGATGGCCTCGGCGTAGCCGTACCCGCTCCATTGCGCGAAGGTTTGACCGGTATAGGCCTGCCAACTGGGCGAATCCCCGGTGGCAACCCCGTCGGGGTCGCAGCTCCAGACGATCTGCGCGGAGGCCTCGATCAGGGCGCGATAACGCCGCTCGCTGGCCTCAAGATTGGCTGCGGCCAGCTTGCGCTCAGTGATGTCCACCACCAGGCCAACGACGTTGGTCACCTCGCCCTGGTCGTCACGCAAGGCCGTCACGGCAAGGTCAACCCACACCATCCCGCCGTCGCTCACCCGATAACGCTTCTCCATGCGGTAATCGCTGCAGGTGCCGGCAAGAATATCGTCAAAGAACACCTGTTCCCGTTTAAGGTCTTCGGGGTCGGTAAACTCGGCGAAATTCATCCCCTTCAATTCGTCTTCGCTATAGCCCATCAGGGCCCTGAAGCTCGCGTTGCAGACAATGAGATTCCCCATTGGATCACCGAAGACGATGCCTGCATTGGCGCGTTCAAAGATGCTGCGAAAACGCGCCTCACTGTCCCTGAGCGCCGTCTCATAAAAACGCCGCTCCGACACATCGCGCGAGGAGGCATACAGGTAGCTCTGCCCATCGAGCACAACGCGGGTCGAATTGATCTCGACAGCAAAGGTGGAGCCATCCTTGCGGCGATGCAGGGTCTCGAAGGTCGAGGGCTCACGAATCAACCGACGCAGCTCGGCAGGCAGTTGCTCGTGGGGGATCTGGACATCCCAGTCGGCGACATTGAGACGCCGGGCCTCGTCGAGGGAATAGCCCAGCATCCGGGCGAAAGACTGGCTGCAATCAACGACATTGCCATCCGCGTCGAGGATGTGAACGCCGTCGCTGGCGCTGTCGAGCAAGATCCTCAGTCGCTCGGCGCTCGCGCGGACCTGGGTGATGTCGGCCATGGAAATCAGCATGCGCTCAGCAAAGGCTGCCCCCAAGGGCTGGGCGGAGGCGAGCATGGTGCGGACGCTGCCATCACGTCCATGGACACGCACCTCCATGGGTTCGAACGGCTTGCCCGCGTGCTCTGCCTGCTCGAGCCGGCGCTGCCATTCCCGTGCCACCTGCTCCCGATAGGCCGGATTCGGATAGGCCCTGGGAAACCAATCCTCCTGCGTCGGGATGTCGCTTAAGGTGTAGCCAAGCAGTGACACGAAGGCCGGATTCAAATGGCGAATGGCGTCCCTTTCTGTGATGGCGAAGGGAATGGGGGAGGCGTCCATCACCGCCTGAAACAGCCCGGCGTTGTTGTCGATCTGACGCTGCTGCTCCAGATGGCGCCGCAGGATCCAGCCCAGCAGGATTGACAGGGCCAGGATGCCTGCGGTCTCCGCGATCAATCTGGCTACAGAGAACCAGCCATTGGCGGGGGCGATGCCGAGCATCCAGCGACCGTTGGGCACATCGATGACCGAGGTTACCGGCGTCGCCGTCAAGGGCTCTTGGGATGTCGCGAAGACGTTCCGCTGACGATCGTCAGCGTCAGGATGCCACAGCTCCCAGCGGTAGCCCTCTGCCTCCAGGTCGCCAAGATGGGCGATCTCCAGGAATTCGGCTAAATCGATCAGGGCGATGGTGAAGCCCCAGAATGTCTGCGGCTGCGGTTCATCCAGGAACACCGGCAGACGTCCAATGACCGCCGTGCCGCCCTGGATCAGGTGAAAAGGCCCGGCCAGCGTGAGTTTGCCGGTCTCCAGGGCCAGCCTAGCCTCGCGATTGCGCGGCTCGTCGGTCAGCAGATTGAGACCGATCGCCCCTTCGTTGCCGGACAGGGGGACGCACTGACGAACCACGCCACCGGGCGCGAGTTGCAGGGCGGCAACCCCCGGATTAACGTGGATCAATTCAGTCGCAATGGTCTCGAAGTCCCGGATCGTCCCCTTACCTTCGCGGACCAGCGCCGCCAGGGCATAGGTCGCCGAGAGATTTTGCGCCAAGTGGTGATTGACCTGCCGCGCAATACTCTCGGACACCTGCCGCGCGGTCTTGATCTTCCCATTCCAGAGACTGTTCTCCAGAAAGACAGCAAAGACCGAAAGCGTCAAGCAGCACAAGAGCCCGGCGACGAAGGCGACCCTTTTTGGGGGGCTTTTGGTGGAGAAGTCAGAGATCATCTTGCCCATTTCTGAATTGTGCCACTCGGATCGCTCTGTTTCGACCACTGGCGCCAGACTCAAGCAAGAACGCGGTTCCGCCCCTCCGACTTGGCCCGATAGAGCGCCTGGCCAGCGCGCTCGACCATGGTGTCCTGCGTGTCTTCTGTGCGATAGCTGCTCAGCCCCGCACCGATCAGCCCATGCCAATGCTCTATCGATCCCCGTTTAAGATGGAAAGTCTTGAACGCTTTGGCCTCGATGGTCTGCCGCCGCAGGCCAGCGCTTGCCGATGTGAGTGATCAGGGTATTCTAGGGGATGTTACCGCTTATGAACCACGCACGTGGGTGCTGCAAAGCATGTGCAGGTCCTGGACAAGCGGACGGCGTCGGCTGTCTCGCTGATGCTTAGTCCCAATCGTGGGTGTGGAAATGGCTGTGCTCGGTTACCCCGTGGCGATGACGGTGGCGGTGCACCAGGTTGGCTGCGGTAAGCCGGTCGTGGTCGCTGAGAAAATCCTGGATCGGCCCATCGTAGAGGAGCCGATGGTCCTCGCCGAGCACCAGGCAACGCTCGCCGAGCTCGCCGGCGAGGCTGAGATTGTGCGTCGTCACCAGCGTCGTCTGCTTGAGGTCGGCGAGGAAGTCCACCAGCCATCCGGTGCTGCGTGGGTCCATGTTCGCGGTTGGCTCATCCAGGAGCAGGACCTTCGGCTCAAGGATCAGCAGTGCCGCCAGGCAGACGCGCTGCTTCTCGCCGCCAGAGAGCCCGAACGGCGTGCGCTCAAGCAGCGGCGCCACGCCAAGCTCGCTGGCCCAGTGGTGCACGCGCCCATTCACGTCATCGTGACCGAGTTGGCGCGGCCCGAAGGCGATCTCGTCGAACACGGTTGGGTTGAAGAGCATAGTATCCGGATTCTGGAACAGCAGCACCAGCTCGCGGCGAAAACGCTGGTGGAATGCCGCCTCGCGCAATGCCGCGCGGTCGATCACCCGGCCGTCGTAGCAGACAGTCCCGGTCGTCGGTGGCAGCAGGCCGTTGAGCACCTTGAGCAGTGTGCTCTTGCCGGTGCCGTTGGCGCCGAGCAGGACGACCTTCTCTTCGCGTCCCAGCCGGAAGTCGATGGCGCGGAGGATCTCCTGGCCCTCCGGCAGACGATAGCTGACCTCAATCGCCTGGAGCATTGTCGGGCGCATCCGGCTGGAAGAATCCGCGTGAGCGCATGGCGAGCGCGATCTCGCGCGCGTCGTGCTCGGCGCGGTCGAAGAGGTGGACCGCCGCCGCGGCACTTTGCAAATAGCGCTCGCGCAGACGCAGCCGGCGCAGCCGGCGGCTCTCGGCCGCGAGTCGCAGATCCTCGAACAAGCGGCGGAAGGGGATGATCTGGCTCAACACCAGCGTCACTAGGTAGCTCAAATTCCGAGAGAAGCTGAGTGCGCGCAAGATGTCGATTTTAGACGCCAGAGTGAAGGTGAGAAAGATCAGGAGATAGACCCGGATGTTGACGAGGATCAGGTAATCGAGGCTCACTGCCTGACCGAAGAGCGCGCCCGCCGCATAGCCGACGCTGATCACGAGGCTGAAGAAGAGCACCGCCCGCAAGGCTCGCCAGCCGATGGTCGGCGCCTGGCGGCCCGCCAACACGGCGACCAGGAGCAGGCCGGCGGCGAGCCACCAGGGATTGTGGACCGAGGTTGCCGCGACCACAGCGATGGCGTAGCCGAGCAGCAGCAGCCGATCTTTCATCTTGGCTTGCTGTTAGCGACGGCGAAGGAAGCTGACGACCAGCACGGTCAGCAAGCCTTCTCCGAGTCCGAGGATGGCGTGCGGAATGAGGACAGCGGGCAGCGTCACTGACAGGCCGAACGGGAAGAACAGAGGCTGGCCGTCGCTCCTGTGCGCGATCGCCGGCTGCAGGCCGAGCACCACCGCGACCAGGGCGGCCGGAACAACGGCGGCCAGCCAGCCTGCGGCAAACAGGCCGGCCCGTTCCCAGCGGGGCGCCAGCAGCCGGTACCCCAGGCAGGCCGCGACCGAACCGCCGAGCCCCATCGCGAGCGCGTTGACGGGCAGCACGGTTATACCGCCAGCGCCGAGCACCAGTGCTTGCAGCAGCAGGACCAGCGACACAACGGCGAAGGTCAGCCAGGGACCGAAGATCACAGCGAGGATGCCGATCCCGGAGGCGTGCACCGAGGTCCCACCGGGCAGCGGCAGCATGACCGTCATGAGCACGAAAGCCAGGGCAGTGAGCACGGCGAGCCGCGGCAACAGCGTCTCGTCAACGCGGCGGCGCAGCTCACGCGCCGCATAGACCCAGCCCCCGGCTGCGAGCGCATAGGCTGGCAGATAGGTCTGTGGCGAGAGAAATCCGTCAGGGATGTGCATAGGTCAGAACAGCGCCGAGATCGAGAAGACCAGCCGATAGTTCTCCTTGCCTTCTGCGCCCTGCTGCTCGTTATCTTCGTTGAGGTCTGTCGCGATCGGCAACTTCACGCCAAAGGCGAAGCTTACATTATTCCAATAGGCGCGGACGCCGGGCGTCAGGTAAAGAATTTGACCACCGGTGCCGCGCTCTGCCACACCATCCTCCTTGTCGCGCCCGAGGTTGAGATAATTCAACTCGCCGAGCAGGTCGAGGCGAAAACGATGCTCGGGGTTGGTGTAGAGCTTGTAGATCGCAGCGGTGTTGAGGCGAAATTCGTCGCCGAACTGGCCGGTGAACTTCTGGCCCCCGTGGGCCGGATCAGCGTCGTAGGTGTTCTGCTGGAACCACAGGTTGGAGATGTCGAAGTTCAGCGTCCAGCGCTCGCCCAGCATCTTGCTGGCCGTCGCGCCCAGCGTGAAGGTCGGCTTGCCGAAGCCAGTTGACTTGCCCTTGTCGATGTTGCCATCGCGGTCGCGCAGGTTGGGGTCGCCGGTCGGCAGCGTCGCCCCAGCATAGACCGTAAAGTGCCAGTCCTCCAAGTCGTCGAGGCTCTCGCGTTCCGGGACGAGTTGGAATCCATCGTCGTACTTGAAGCCAATGGTCGCGTTGATGGCGGCGTCGGCCCAGCCATGGGTGTTGAAGCGGTCGTTCTCGTCGACCTTGTCGTGGTAGGGCAGGAACGCATAGAGCGATAGCCAGGGCGTTACCCCGTAACCGAGCCCAGCCATCCAGAAGGTACTGGACTTGGCCTCCTCATCCGTCTCGGGTGTGTAGGTCTTCCAGTCGGCGTCGTCCACCTTGAAATAGGTGAACACCTTGCCTTGGGGCAGGGTGGCCGAGGAGGACTGTTCCAGCGGCGCACCGGGTCCCTCAAGCGAGGCGGCCCCGAGACCGGCAACACCGTGGTGTGCGGTTGCTGGCAGCGCCACCAAGGCGAGCGTGGTGCCGAGTGCAAGGGGATGGTTATTCATGATCTTCTCCTAACGAATAGTGACCAGATGCCGAAAATGCCAAAGATGACCGAGAGCCCGACCGCGAGGGCGGCGATGGTGCTCAGCCCGGTTGACGGCGCCGACGACTCGCCATCGGGGGTCGCTGCAATCGTGAAATCGCCGCCGTGGCCATCTTCTGAGAAGGCGCGCACGCGCCAGTCACCCGAGCGGTCGGGCACAAAGGCCAGACGGCCATTCGCGTCGGTTCGCCCGACGAGGAAGGGCACGCTCTCGGCGGGCCGATAGACCTCAGTGGACTCGTAGCTGAAGGGGCTGCCGTCCGCGTAGCGCAGCTCGACGATGACGGCGCTCCCGGGTTGCGCTGTATGAATCAGGCTGTGCGCGTGCAGCGTGCCGGCGAGCAGCGCTGCCGCCAGGGCGAGGAGGAGTCTCACTTGTCGCTGCCGAGGGCGAAGGTCAGCGCCGTGGTATGGACGACCTCGTCGGCCTCGGGGCCGGCGTAAGGCGTTCGCGTGGAGGCCTGGATCAACTGCAGGCCGCCGTGTTTGACGCGAATATTCAGGGTACCGTCGGCACCCGTTTGGCCGCGGGGCTTGCCGTCGTAGCTGACTGTGGCGTCGGCTACGGGCTGGCCGTTGGCGAGTACGCGCACGGTCAGCTTGTCCCCATCCTTCAGGGTGAGAGGATTTTCCGCCGGCACGATTTCCAGCGGTGTTGCCAGGGGACTGGCCGCTCCTGATCCCCACTGGTCGATGTGCTTGACGCTCTCGAAGCTCTGCCAGCTACCCAATGGCGAGGTGGCTTCAGACTTCTTGATGTTCTTGGTGCCGGCCGTGGTCTTGGTCCAGTAGCCGCTGGACGTCAGTAAGTAGAGGACGGCGCAGTCGCCCTCGATCTTGACGGGTGAGCTGTCTCCGACCTGAGCGGGATGGCTGCCGCCGGTGGCGTCCAGGCAGATGATCGACTTGACGATCTCGGGGGAGTAGTCAATTTGCTTCGCGCCCTCGTGGGACACGCGGGGGTGGTGGCCGTAGATGAGTTCGTAACCGCCTGCCTCGGGCTTGACCCAAAGGTCATGCGCGACAGCGGCACTCAGCCCCGCCGCGAAACCGATGCCGAGTAGGAAGCGCGTCGTCAAGCTCTTCATGGGTGCTACCTCTGCAAAAAATTGGAGGCAGAGTGTAACACTAAAATATATTTCGTAATACTTTGAAACATTCCTCCACGACTGTAGGTCTCGGGTGAGGGCGAGCAGCACTGCGAGGATAAGGTATCCTGAATGCCCGGAACGAGTGCCCGCTTGGCGTTCCTGTTTCCAAACTCGAAGCGATCCACAATGGTTCGAACCCTGTGACATTGACACCATTGAAAACCTGGTCCAAGCGCTTGCTGATCCTGGGCGTCGCGGGGCTTCTAGTCTGGGGTCTCTACCATCAGCTAACTCAGACTGCGACAACAACGGCCAACAAGCCCGCTAGCCTCCCGGTCCCGGTTGAGGTGGCCCCCGTCGAAAATGGCCCCATCGAACTCCGGCGCATCTTCACCGGTACCCTGGAGGCGCACGCCGAGTTTGTGGCGGCACCCAAGGTGAGCGGGCGCGTGGTGGCCTTGCATGCGGATCTGGCCGACGGGGTGACCCGCGGCCAGGTGGTCGCAGTGCTGGACGACGCGGAATATGTGCAGGATGTCGCGCGCGCCCAGGCCGATCTCGCCGTCGCCAAGGCCAGCCAGATCGAGGCCGATAGCCTGCTCAAAATAGCGGATCGTGATCTAGAGCGTGTCGATAGACTCCAGACGCGCGGGGTGAGTTCACAATCGCAGCGCGACATCGCCAAGGCGGAGCAACTCGCCAAACAGGCCCAGGTGGCCGTCACCAGCGCCAAGGTCACAAGCGCCGAGGCGAATCTGGAGACGGCCCGCATCCGGCTCGGTTATACCCAGGTCAATGCGGGCTGGCGCGGCGGCAGCGAGCAGCGCGTGGTCGCGGAGCGTTATGTCGACGAGGGCGAGACCGTGGCCGCCAATGCCCCGCTGCTGCGCATCGTCGAACTCGACCCCATCACCGCCGTCTTCTACGTCACCGAGCGCGATTATGCGCAATTGCAGCCGGGACAAGCCGCGACCCTCTCCACCGACGCCTTCCCCAACGAGCACTTCCAGGGCAGCATTCAACGCATCGCGCCCGTGTTTCGCGAGACCAGCCGCCAGGCGCGCATCGAGCTGCGGGTCGCTAACCCCGAGCAGCGCCTAAAACCGGGCATGTTCATTCGCGCCACGGTGATTCTGGCGCGCGAAGAAGAGGCGGTCATGGTGCCGGGCCAGGCGCTGACCACCCGCGAAGGTCAGGACGGGGTCTTTCTGGTGAGCGGTGACGGCGCCCAGGCCCAGTGGTGTGTCGTGCAGCGCGGCATCCAACAGGACGCGCGGGTACAGGTCACAGGTGAGGGCATTGCGGGACAGGTCGTGGTGCTGGGGCAGCAGTTGCTCGAAGACGGCTCGCCAATCCGGATTGTGGCGGGGACAGCAGCCACTTCCCCATGAACCTGGCTCGCCCATGAACCTGGCCCGCGCAAGCGTTAGCAAACCCGTCTTCACCAGCATGGTGACGCTGATCGTGCTGGTGCTCGGCACGGTTTCGCTCAGCCGGTTACAGATCGATCTGCTGCCCAGTATCGAACTGCCGACGCTGACGGTTCGCACCCAATACGAGGGCGCGGACCCCATCGTGATGGAACGTTTGGTCACCCAGATCGTCGAGGAGATCATCGCTACCGTCCCCGGCGTGGTGGAGATGACGTCCAGTTCCTATGAGGGCAATAGCCGCGTGCGGGTCACCTTCGCCTGGGGTTCCGACATCGATTCGGTGGCGGTGGATGTGCAGGCGACGCTGGAGGACGAGGTCAGCGAACTGCCTGACGATATCGTTGGCCCGCGCGTGAGCAAGTTCGATGTCGACAGCTTTCCGGTAGTGCTGCTCGGCATCTCCAGCCGGCTCGACCCGGTCGTGCTGACGCAGCTGGTGGAGGATCAGGTCCGCTACCGTTTCGCGCGCATTCCCGGCGTGGCGCAGGTGGACCCCTGGGGTGGTTTTACCCGCGAGGTGCGAGTGGAGCTTGATTCAACCAGGGTCAACGCCCTCGGTCTGTCGCTGAACGACATCCTGGACGCGCTCGAAAACGCCAATCTGGACCTGCCCGCCGGCAAGATCGAGCGCGGGCGTTATGAGGTCACCCTGCGCGCCCCGGCAGAGTTCGCCGATCTCGACCAGATCCGCGCCACCGTGATCGGCAAGCGCGAGGGCGCGGTGGTGACCCTGGGCCAGGTCGCCAAGGTCGCCGACACCTACGAGAAGCTCACCAGCATGATTCGGGTCAACGGCGAGCGCGGTCTGCGCGTGGCCATCCGCAAGCAGGCCGGCGCCAACACGGTGGACGTGGCGCAGCAGGTGCTGGCCGAGATCGACGCCATCAACCAGGCGTTTTCGCAGATCCATGTCGCGCCGGTCATCAACCAGGGCAACTTCATCGAGCGGTCCATCGCCAACGTCGCCCAGTCCGTCCTCTATGGTGGCGCGCTGGCGGTACTGGTGCTGCTGTTTTTTCTGCGCAACTTGCGCAGCACGCTGGTCATCTCGCTGGCCATCCCGATCTCGGTGGTGGCGACCTTCGCGCTGCTCTATTTCGGCGGCTTCACGCTCAATCTGATGACCCTGGGCGGGCTCGCGCTGGGGGTCGGCATGATGGTGGACAGCTCGGTGGTGGTGCTGGAGAACATCTACCGGCGTCATCGTGAACTCGGCGAGACCCCGCGCGCCGCGGCGGTGGCCGGTACCGGCGAGGTGGCCGGGGCGGTGACCGCCGGCACCATCACCACGCTCACCATCTTCCTGCCGCTGGTCTTCGTGCGCGGCGTCCCCGGCGTGCTGTTCCAGGAACTCGCCTACGTGATCATGTTCTCGCTGCTCTGTTCGCTGCTGGTGGCGCTCGGTCTGGTACCGATGCTGGCCTCGCGGTTTTTGAGCGCACAGGACACGCAAACTGGACGTGGTTGGACGGGGCGCTTGGCGGCGCGCGCCGGCACCTGGTTCACGGCCATGGAGGACGGCTACCGAGACCTGCTGGCCGTGACGCTGCGCCATCGGTGGTTGACCGTCGGTGGCTCGGCGGCGATCCTCGCCGCCAGCCTGCTCCTGATCCCATCCATCGGCACCGAGTTCATGCCCCCCAGCGACGAGGGCGAGGTGCGCGTCACCGGCGAGATGGAGGTCGGCACCCGCCTGGCCCTCATCGACCGTCAGTCCCGTCAGATGGAGGCCATCGTCATGGCCGCGGTCCCGGAGGCGGTGTCCTCGGTGGTCTCGGTGTCGACCTCCGGCAACCGCGGCAGCGCCAAGGCCCAGAGCGAGATCCGTCTCTCGCTGACCCCGGCCACCCAGCGGACACGCTCCAACGCCGAGATCGCCGATGATCTGCGTCAACGCCTGGAGGGACGCATCCCCGGCATGACCATCCGCACCCGCGCCCCGCAGGGCCAATTCCTGCTCGAACGCCTGCTGGCGGGGACCGAGGGCATCACAGTGGAGGTCCGCGGCTTCGACTTGGACACCCTGGCCCTGCTGGCGCGTCGGGTGTCGGAGGCCATCGCCGATGTCCCTGGCGTCACCGACGTCGACATCAGCCGCGAGACCGGTATCCCGCAGCAGCAGATCCAGGTTCAGCGCGACAAGATCGCCGATCTGGGGCTGACCGTGCGTGACATCACCGAAGTCATCGAGACCGCCGTGGCCGGCTCCAAGGCCGGCGAATTCCGCTCTCAGGGCAACTCCTACCGCATCCTGGTGCAGTTGGAGAACGCCGAACAACGCTCCATCGACGAGATCCTCGACCTCACCCTGCGCACCCCCGCCGGCGAACAGGTGGCGCTGCGCAACCTGGTCACCACCGAGAGTGCACGAGGACCGGTGATCGTCGAGCGCAAGGACCAGCAGCGACTGGTGACCGTGACCGCCAACGTGGCGGACCGTGATCTCGGCTCGGTGGCGAACGACGTGCGTGCACGGCTGGGGGCGATCCCTCGCCCCATTGGCTACGACCTCAACATCGCCGGTAATTACCAGGAACAGGAAAAGGCGTTCCAGGAGCTGACGCTGTCGCTGCTGTTGGCGCTGGTCCTGGTCTATATGGTGCTGGCCTCGCAATACGAATCGCTGCGCGACCCGCTGGTGGTCATGCTCTCGGTACCAATGGCGACCGTCGGCGTGGTGCTCACGCTCTTTCTCACCGACACCACGCTAAACCTGCAATCGGCCATCGGCTGCATCATGCTCTGCGGCATCGCGGTCAATAACGCCATCCTGCTGGTCGATCAGGCCGGGCGTCTGCGCCGCGAGGGACTGCCGATGCAGGAGGCACTGAGCGAGGCCGGTCGGCGGCGTCTGCGTCCTATCCTCATGACCACCCTGACCACCGTCCTCGCGCTGCTGCCGCTCGCCTTCGGCATCGGCGAAGGCGCCGACGCCCAAGCACCGCTCGCGCGCGCCGTGCTGGGTGGACTCACGGCCTCGACGCTCATTACACTGGTCTTGATTCCGGCGGTTTATTCCCTGATCAACGCCCATCACGTCGAGAGCGTCCCTGGGCTGCCTCCTCAAGCACCTTCGCGGCCCACTGGTTAAGGCTGGTTCCGGCGGCTTGCGCAGCGATCAGCGCGGCACCGTGTACCTCAGGTGGGACACGCAGCATCATGTTTCCACTGGGTGGTTTGATCGGTGGCTGGCCGATTTCTTCGCACTCTTGCAAGTAGAAATTGACGGCGTTCTCGAGGCGTCATGAAGTCATGGAGCGCGCTGGCGGTACCAGTCAGTAAACTGTTCTGCCGACATCGGAACGCCCAGGTAAAACCCTTGCACCTGATCGCACTCGCGCTGGCGGAAGAAGTCCAGGTCCGCCTCGGTCTCGATCCCGACCGCCTTGACGTCGAACTGCAAGGCCTGGGCAAGACCGATCAGCGTGTCGAGAATGACGGGTAGCCGTTCGGCCAGGTTCAGACGCTCCACCAGGGCGCGGCTGATCTCCAAGCGGTCCAGCGGCAGCCGTTCCAATGCGTTGAGGCTCGAACAGCCCAGGCCGAAGTCACCCAGTGCCACGCGCACCCCCAGTGCTTTCAGGGCGTCTAACCGTTGCCGTGACGCCAGCATATCCTGCATTAGCGCGGCCTCACTCAGGGTCACCGTCAGATCGGCGGGATTCATCGCGCTCGCTTGCAGTGCGGCGGCCAGTTGATCGTGGAAGCGCTGGTGGTGAAACTGCCGGGCCGAGATGTTCACCGTGATCGGGATGGGCGGCAGCCCGCGCTGGCGCCAAGCCCCATACTGGCGGCAGACCTCCTGTAACACCCAATGGCCAATCTCATGGATCAGCCCACTGGACTCGGCAACTGGCAGAAACACCAGCGGGGCGATCTCGCCTGCATCGGTCTGCGGCCAGCGCAACAGGGCCTCGACCCCGGTGATACGGCTGTTGTGCGGATCCAGCAGCGGTTGATAGGCGAGCCGGAATTCCTGCCGCGATAGGGCTTCACGGAGACGCGTTTCCAAGGTCAGCGTGGTGTGCGCCTGCTGGTTGAGTGCCTCGGTCACAAACTGATAACCGCCGGGGCTGATCTGCTTGGCGTGATACATCGCATGATCGGCACCCTGGATAAGCGACTCGATGCTGTCACCGTCCTGCGGGAAGAGGCTGATCCCGAGACTGGGGACGCAGTGCAGCATCAGGTCCGCAATGGGATAAGGTGGCGTCAGTGCTGCGATGGCGGTGCGCGCGGCACGGGCTGCGTCGTCCGCGTCGTTGAGGTTCGCCAACACCGCAATAAACTCGTCTCCTCCCAGCCGGGCGATGAGATCCGCCTCGCGGAAGCTCTCGCGCAGCCGCTGCGCAACGGCCTGCAGGAGCTGATCGCCCACCGAGTGGCCATAGATATCGTTGATCGCCTTGAAGCGGTCGAGGTCGAAAAACAGCACCGCCAACTGATCACCGGTGCGGCGGGTACTCGCGAGCATGCGATCAGCCAGTTGATCGAGCAAGGCGCGGGTGGGCAGACCGGTCAGGGGGTCATGCTGCGCCAGGCGGATCGCCTCGTCCTCAGCGACCTTGCGCCGGGTAATATCCTGCTGGACCAGCAAAACATGCATCAGCGCGCCCTGGGTGTCCAGGATCGCCGTCAGGCGGGCCACGAACCAGCGCTCGTCACCGTCTTTGCAACGCATCCGGTATTGGACCTCAGCGGGCTCCACCGGCGCATCGACGAAGCCGTTGAGATGCTCGAGGGTCCGGGTCCGATCATCCGGATGCAGCAAGTCGGCCCAGGCCCGAGTCGGTGCGGTAATTCATCCAGGGTATAGCCGGTCTGTCGCCACCATTCGGGCGGAAAGAATACCGCCTGCGTCTTTGGGTCCCATTCCCAGAAAGTCAGGTCGGCAATGTGGGTGATCAGGCGCAGCCGTGCCTGGCTCTCGATGAGGGCTTGTTCGTCGCGTTTGCGCGCACTGATGTCGCTCAGGATAGCGCTCCAGACGATGCGCTCGCTGGTCGCCTCCGGTCGCTGGCTGATGTCCAGGTGAACCCAAGCGAGTGCATCGTCGGCTCGGCACAGGCGCAGATCATAGGTTTGTCGCTCGCCGGTGGCCAGGAGCTGGCGGCGCGCATGGTAGTGGGTGTCCTGATCCTCGGGGAGGATGAAGCGGGTCAGGGGTTGGTCGACCAACGTCTCGCGCGGCGCGTCCAGCAGGGTCGCGGCGGCGAGATTGGCCTCCTGGATCACCCCGTCTTCGCTCAGGGTCAGATAGCCCACCGGGGCCAGGTCGTAGAGGTCGAAATAGCGCGCCCGCGAGGTTGCCAGGTTTTCTTGGGTCTGGCGCAGCTCCTCGTTCTGCAGCTCCAGCTCGATCTGATGCACTCGGAGTTCGTGGATCAGCTGTTCGGTCGCCTCCGGTGTGTTGGCGTCTTTGAGCGGCTTGTCCAGGCTTTCAAGCTGTAACTCCGCCCGCCGGCGCAGGTCTGGTGCGCGTTCAGTGCGCTCGACGGAAGAATTGTCAGAAAGATGCAAGAGTGGTCTCCGTCGGATGGAAAAGCGCGTCAAGGGCGTCGAATGGCGAACAACCACTGCGTCAAGCGGGCGATCACCGCAGTGGCCAATCAAGAGTGGGCTCGGGTCAAGAATGGGCTCGGGTCGTCGATCTGCTCGCCGGGCTCGAATGACTGGGCGTGGCGCGACGCTTCACTGTGATGGTGCCAACCATCGACTGGTCGGCGAGCTTAGTTCCTGCGTTGGCTTAGATAGTGAGATCGCACCTTAGAAAATGTCCATCCGGTGTTTCCTGATTGCTCTGTGAAGCCCCCAACCGCCCCCGACATCCAGCACGCGATTCTCCGCAAATTTCTTTGCCTATGTGTCAGGTGGACTCCGATGAGCTGAGAACCTGGGCTGGGGATCTCGCGCGCAATACGCAGGACGTTTCACGACCAACGCCAACCGCCGCGAGGACTTTGTGGTCGGCATCGGCTACGACGACGCGATCAACGTGGCCCAGGAGATTGCGCGCAAGGTGCTGGCGGACCCCGCCGAATCGAGGCACCAAGACCTCGAAGTGGTGTCGACGAAGGCGGAAGCGGGTTTATACAGCGAATCGAGCGTCATCGAGGAGCAGGCACGGGAGGCAAGACCGTTGAAGGAAGGCGAGAATCTCTTGCCTGCCGCGTCTGGTTCGGCGGCCTTCGAAATGCGCCGGAAAGAAACAAGGCCATAGCACGGACAAAGATTGGCGGCTTAAGACGACCAAGCCACCGCCTTTGGCGGTGAACTTCTTAAGGCTCTGCCGTTCCGGCCTGCTCAACTCCGCCGGGCCTGGTGGCCCGGTCGGTTGGCGCGGTCCGGTCGCTATTTGACCAAGGGGACCTCAGTCTTTTCGGTACTGAAATCGAACAGCGCGTAGGCCGGGCAGAACTGGAACCAGGCGGTGGCGAGCAGTACCGCGCCGATCAGTCCGACAATCCAGTGAGTGCCGAAGAAGACGCCGGCGATCAACAGAACGCCGAGTGCTGCGCGGACCAGGCGATCAATGTTGCCGATGTTGTGCTTGGTGTAATCAAAATTCATCATCAGTGCTCCAGTGTTTGAGGATCGTTTTGGCCTCCGTGCCGCTTCACATGTCATTCTTGACGTCCCTGGCTGTATCGCTCACGGCGCGACCGCCGCTTTGAATATCCTTGCCGGCGCCCTCGATGGTGCTGCAGCCGGACAATCCGCCGATCGTGATCAGTAGAATCAGTGCGACGAGTCTGTTCATCAGCATCTCCTGTTGTGTGGATGGTCTTTTCTGCCAACATTGGTCTCGGCCATTTGCACTCTATGCCGAAGAGACCGCGTTTTCAGTGCGGTGGCGAACATAGGAAGCCTCGTCATGATGGACGCGGGTTAGTGAGCCAAAAGGCTGAGAGCCGCAGGGCGCAAAGGCCCGCTTCACTCACCTTGAATCACCGCCGGCCCCTCTTTGGATGGCGCATCAATACAACGCGCTGGTGCGTCGATCGAGATGACATTCGGGAACATATCCAAAAACGCGATGCGCATACCATAGCCATGCATCGTCACGGGTTCCTGCGGGCACTCTTGTGTGATACGGCTCGCGAGCGCCTGGAGATCCGCGGAATCGAACTTAAAGTACGGAGGCATGAACCCGGCGTCCTCATTGCGAAAAATCTGCGTGTCAGCGGTGCCTGTACGGACGGTCTCGATACGATACTGGATATTGCGACCATCGCCGGTCACGCCCGAGATCTGAACGTTCCAGGTATCTGCACCCCAGAAGAGCCAGAGAACGGCGATCACGATGACGAGGACCACGGCGAAGCTGATCGTGAATTTCTTTTTCATGAGGTCGTTACTCCATATCGGTCAAAGGTTTGGATGCGGCCGCAGCCACCGTCACTCATGCCTCCAGCGGACGTTCCAGCACCACCCGAAAGGCCTCCGCGCTGCGGTCGCGAAAGGCTTGCGCTGAGCCCCAGAGATAGAGCCGGAACCGCCGGTAGAGCGTGTCGCCCCAGCCGCCTGGCGATCATGCGTGTCGCCTGGTCAGCACAGCCAAGTGAGCATCGTTGAATCTCCCTCCATCGAGAGTTTGATCGAAGTGTCCGGGGGCTGTCGGTTCGGTAGCGCACAAAGAATGCTTTTGTCTATGTGTGCTACCGAACGGACGGCCAGCCGCCTTGCGCGTACATTTTCTCGACAGCCGATCACTTGACGGCAAAGCGTGAGCCGCGCGCAGCTGCGCCTTGAGCAAGGAGGCCAAGAACTATTCTCAGCCAACTGGAGCATTGATCATGAATTTTGATTTCACCAACGACAACATCGGCAACATTGATCGTCTAGTCCGTGCAATTGTCGGTGTCCTTTTGCTCGTCATTGCCTTTCTCGGCAATCTCTGGGTGGCCGTGGCCGTACTGATTGGGGCAGTGCTGCTTGGCACCGCCTATTTTCGATTTTGCCCGGCATACACCATCTTCAATTTCAGCTCCAATAAGGACGCATCCCTTGAGGGCACGTTGGATACCGCGCCGCCAACCGACTAAGAGGTGAAATCAGGTACGAAACAAAACACAAATCTTAGTGCTGCCCGCTAATCCATACGCCATTCGCATAAGACACTGATCAGCTGCGGATACTATTCGCAGGAAAGACAATTTCCCTGAGCCGCGATGCCTGTTGCAATGATGCATTGCTGTGCATCGCAACGGCTCCTGTTTAACTTATTGAGGAATCAATCATGAAAAAGAAAAACGCCTATGCGCTCATGCCTCTGTCAGGAAGCCTTGTTGTGGCCGCCTGCCTGTCGGCCAGTCTCGGACTCGCTGGCTGTGACAAGGAGGGCGGCGCCGAGGAGGCCGGCCGCAAGATGGATGAGGCCGCTGAGCGCATGGGCAATCAGCTCGATGCGACCAAGGAGTCCATGGGCGAGAAGGCCGATGAAACTGGAAATTACCTGTCAGACGCGGCGATCACCGCCAAGATCAAGGCTGAAATCCTGGGCGATTCAGCGCTGAAGGTCTTGCAGATTGACGTGACCACTACCGACGGCGTGGTGACGCTGAGCGGGACCGTCGATTCACAGAGCAGTCTCGATAGAGCGTCAGAACTGGCACGCAATAACCAGGGTGTGACATCGGTGGAGAATAACCTGGTTGTCGAATAGGAGGTTCGACATTTCCCAACAGCACGTAAGGGGATTGGCGGAACATCAGAGTGTACAGAATCACTTCATGAGGTGATCGACATGGCAACTCTCCAGCGTCTCAGTTTAATCGGAATGGGACTGCTCCTGGGTGGCGTTGTGCTCGCCCAAGTTGGAGCGCAGCAGACGCTGTTGGCGGACGCGTCGCAGAGCTGGGCCATTCGCCCGGCCGGCGAGGCCGAGCCAGTGATGCAACCCGCGGATGCGGTCGTGAGCCCGAGCACTCCGTCATCGGACGCCGGATCTTTGGAGATCAAAACTGATGGCGACATTCGCTACGTCTCGGGCGGCATCGGCGTGAGCGAACGGACCGATCTCCAAACTCTGTCCAGCCAGTTTAACCTGCACCTTTCTGAGCCGCGAAGGCGCCGTCAATCCCCCGGCTCATCGCTTCGGCAGGATTCGGTGTGCTCGCCTTTCCGGGAAGCTGATAAAAAGGCTGTGCCAAGCGAAATGCACAACCACAATCCGTGACAGAAAGCCCGCGATAATCACCGTGATTGTCATCATCAGCACCGTACTCAAGAGCAGGTCTGGTCCAATGAAATAGATCATCAAGGAATAGATCAGCCCCCAGAACAAGGCGATCTCCGGATAGATGGTGCCCTTGAGGGTTGGGATGTCCGCCTGCGATCGAAGGACGTCACGAAGGACGCCACCACCAGCGGCTGTCATTGCGGCCAACAAGGGGCCCCATAGCCACAGTGGTTCACAGCGCTGTACCGCTGCGACAATCACGCCAGTTACGGTGAATGCCGCCAGCCCGATTGCATCGGAGACCTCGAGGAGCCCGCGTGTCGAGGCCCAGCGAAATGGATCGTTTTCACCTTGCGCGGGCTCTGCTGCATAGCTGTTACCCCAGATGTCATGAATGGCATAGATGAATAGGGCGGCAAGGACGGTTCCGAGCACCAACAGCAGCAGCGTCGGAGACTGGAGGATGCCGATTGGCGATCGTCCGCTGATCAGATCGCGCATGACACCACCCCCCACCGCTGGCAATGCTGCCAACAAGCGTCGCAGGCTTTCCGTGGGGTCTGCGCCTTTCCATTGCTGCAATTCTCCCCGCCGCATCACGATCGCAACGGACGCCTTGCGGTATGGCAGCGTGAACCACGCCCAATCGCGCGCCGAGGCTTGTGGTTGCGCGGCGAGAGAGAAGTCGAGTTGCCCCGCGCGGACCGCCTGTACGTTGCTAACACGCGACACCTCCTCGAATGCCGTGCGGATTCCAGCTCGCCGCGCTGCTGCTTGCATCACCTCAATATCGATACCGTTGACGACCCCGATGCCATCCGCAGTGATGCGTTCGAATTGGTAGGGCAGCATCGTCGACCAACCGCCGTTCAGCGCGGCCTGGGCAGGTCCAAGCGAAAGCAGGCCGAGACAGAGAATGCCGAGAGCAAGTTTCCAATGTTCCTGTAAGGACCGAATTGTCGTCATTTATCGTGCATGCTCGCGGGCGTATTCTGGAAATGATGGGGGACGGCAGCAGAAAAAGTGTCAGCGCCCCGACCAGCGCAGCAGGCTTTTGGCATGGGCGGAAGCAATTAAACGGAGATTACCGGTCGTCGGGTGCGTGATCAACGCTCAATCTAGGTGGATGCGACTCCCGGCCCATTGCGCCTGCGATAGCCGAGACGATGCAAACCGCGCTGGAATTTGCCGCAAAGATCTGCCGCTCTGATGATATCCTCCGGAGGGTAACCCCGGAACAGATCATCAGAACCGGCTGTGCCAACGACCGCGGCGGATGTGCGCCGGGCGTTGAACCGACTCTCCGAGAGAGTCTGAGCGTGTGACGAGGGGCCACCATGAAATTGCTGTCGACCGAGATCGCTGTTGTTTGGACATTGTTGATCGCACTGTCGCCAAGCGCGCCGGTGCAGGCCGTCTCTCCGGACCTCCTTCTCCCCTTCGAGAGAACCGAGGTTCGCGAGCCGTGCGCGAACTACGAGCCGACGAAGCAGCCGTTCTTCGGGGAAACCCATTTGCATACGGCCTACTCGTTTGACTCCGTTGCGCTCGATACGCGCAATACCCCGGCCGATGCCTACAGGTACGCGAAGGGTGGTCGCGTGGGCTTGCCGCCTTGGGCCGATACACGCACGGACGAGCAGGCCGCGCTCCCGCCACCACCCGACATGCGGTCGTACGTCACCGAGCATCCCTACTGCATGCCGGGCGAGCACTGTCAGTTCATGGCCACGCGGACCATCCAGTTCCCCGAGGGACGAGCGCTCGACTTCGCCGCGGTGACCGACCACTCAGAGCAGTTCGGCGAGAGCAACATCTGTACCTTCGAGGCGACCGAAACTTGCTCCGACGATCAGGACTGCAATCCGGGCGTCACCGGGCAAGGCTGCGCCTCGGACAACATGTGTCGACCCAAGGGCTACAATAGCCCCCTCTGTGTCATCGCCCGCGACGAACTCTCGCGCTTGCGCCAAGGCACTGCGGCCAGCGTCTTCGCGGCACTCGAAAACGTCAGCCAGAACCCGACCCGTCCAGCTTTCTGCGGCCCGGACGGGGCGCTCTGCGCGCGCCAGGCCAAGCTGGTCTGGGACAAGATTCGCGGCGACGCGGAGGCCGCCTACGACCGCACGTCCTCCTGCACCTTCACGTCCTTCATCGCCTACGAGTACACGGCGATGGCGGCGACCGGCCGATGCGTCGACGCCAATGCACTGCCTTGCTGGGATCAGGCGCAGGACAACAGCATTCCCGACGTGCCAGACGCCGGGTGGTCACCCTCCGCGGATTGCCCGAGCGGCAGCCCCTGCATTAACAATTTCACCGGCAACTCGGGCTTTGACAATCTTCACCGCAACATCATCTTTCGCAACGATGATGTGATCGACCAGCCGATCAGCAACCTTGAGAGTCCGCTCGGATGCGGCTTCGGTGCCGATTGCACCTCGACCCCAGGCTGGGCGGTGGCCTCTCCGGCGGTGATGCTCCAACGCCTGAATGACGACTGCATCGCGAATCCTGCGAAGCCCCGCTGCGACGTTCTCACCATCCCGCACAACTCCAACATGAGCCGCGGCAGCATGTTCATCCTGCCGGAGAATACGCCAGACGGGCAGGCAGAGGCGTATTTGCGCAACCAATTGGAACCGCTGGTTGAGCTGGTGCAGATCAAGGGCCAGTCGGAATGCCGCTATAACGCGAACACCGGGATGGCCTGGACGAATCCGCCAGACGAGCTGTGCGACTTCGAGAACCAAGGCTGGGCGCGACTCGCCGGGGCGGCGGACGGCTATCTCACCGACGAGAACCAGACCACCGAGAGCATTCCGCCACGCAGCTACGTTCGCAACACGCTCGCCAGCGGCATCGCCTACGCGGCCAAGCAAGGGGTGAATCCCTTCCAGCTCGGATTCGTCGGCGGACTCGACAACCACAACGGCACGCCAGGACAGTCCGAAGAGCAGCAGTATGCGAAGAGCGGAGCGCACGGCATCCAGAGCTTCGCCACCTCATCGGCGGCCCTGAGCGAGCGCTTTTATCTCGGCCTCGAGACCAACGCGGGCGGTTTGACCGTCGCCTGGGCCGAGGAGAACTCGCGCGATGCGATCTTCACCGCGCTCAAGAACCGCGAAACCTACGCCACCAGCGGGACCCGTCCGATCGTGCGGGTTTTCGGAGGTTTCGGGCTCCCGTCCGATATCTGTGAGGCGGGCGACTTCGCCGCGCGCGGTTATGCGGGTGGCGTGCCGATGGGTGGCACACTCCAGCGTGAGCCGCGCCCTCCCGGCCGGGTCCCGCAGGCTCCAAGCTTCGCTGTCAGCGCAATCATGGACCCCGGCTGGTCCGGCCACCCCGGCACACCTTTGCAGCGGGCACAGATCATCAAGGGCTGGGTCGACTCCATCGGGCAAACGCACGAAAGGGTTTATGACGTTGCGGGAACAACCGACGCCGAGGACAAGGTCGATTTACAAACCTGCAAACCGATCGGCGCTGGCATGAACAATCTTTGCACTTTATGGACTGATCCGGATTTTGATCCCGACCAGCACGCCTTCTACTATGTGCGCGTCCTCGAGAACCCGAGCTGTCGGTGGAACCACTACTACTGCAATGCGCGCGGCGTCGACTGCAGCAAGCCCATGGGCGTCTGTCGCGGCCAAGCCACCGAGGGGCTGGAGCAGGGCTGCGACAGCGACGCCGAGTGCGGTGAAGGCGTCTGCACTCTGCCGGACAGCTATGAGGAGTTCGAGTACAGCCAATGTTGCAGCGGCATTGTGCCGCAGACTGTGCAGCAGCGCGCCTGGACCTCGCCGATCTGGTACACCCCGTGAGCGACCCCAGGGGGCCTTCGGTCTGCACCTTCCGCAGGTCGAACAGGGCTGGGTTGGGCTGCGCCGCGGAGGGCAACGCATGATCCGGCAGCGGCTCGGGCATCGATTCCGAAGCCAGCTCCGGTACTGGCTTCGATACGGGCTGCGGCAACCGGTCATGCACTTCGTGCTGATCGGCGCGGCCCTCTTCGCCGCAAGCGAGCTGTGGTCGCCGGCGGAGCGCGAACGGCCATTCGTGCAGCGCGAACCGATCGTCATTTCGGCGCAGCAGATCGGCGTAATCGAGGAGGACTTCGTCCGGCGCTGGGGGCGCGCCGCCACCCCGGAGCAGCTCTCCGCCCTGATCGCGCAAACCATCGAGGAGGAGATGCTTTATCGGGAAGCCCGCGTGCTGGCGCTCGATTTCCAGGACCGCAGCGTGCAGCGCCGACTGATTCAGAAGATGCGCGTGGTCAGCGATCACCCCGGACGCCCGCCCGACGAGCTGGTGCGCGAGGCGCGTGCACTTGGACTCGACGACGATATCGTCATCCGCCGCCTTCTGGTCGAAAAGATGCGCATCCTCTTGGCCCAATCTCCTTCGGCGCCGGCGTTGACAGACGCGGATCTGCTTGACTATCTCGATCGTCATCGCGAGCGTTTCCTACAGCCGGCCGAACTGACGTTCTCGCATCTTTTCTTCGGCGAGCGCGTGCAAGGTGCGCAGCTTGATAACCAGGGAGCGGACCTTGAGGACGCCGTGCGGGCGACCCTCGCGCGAGCGCGCACGCTGCCCCCGGCCGACGCCCTTGCCTTGTCGGACCCATTCCTCTTCGGGCTGAGGTTTCGAGCCTATTCCCGTCCCCGCATCACGGCACGCTTCGGCATGGAGTTCGCCGAGCAGGTCTTTGGCCTCGAGCCCGGCGTCTGGTCGGACCCGATCGCATCGCCCTATGGGCTGCATCTGGTCTTGGTCGAGGAGAAGCGCGCGCCGCGCCTGCCGGAGCTGGCCCAGGTCAGACAACGGCTCATCGAGGCCGTCGGCGCGGAGCGCGCGACGCAACGCTTGGCGCAGGGTCTGGCGCGTCTGCGCGAGCGCTACGAGATTCGTGTCGAGGGGCGAGACGATCTCTCTTCGTCTCGCGTCGAACTGGCCGCGCAGCCGTGAGGTTGGCCGCTCGAAGCCCTTTTCCGGCGCTGCTGTTTTCGATGGTGCTCTTTTGTATGGGGGCGGCATCGACCGTCGTCGCCCATCCGCTCGACCCGGCGCTGCTGGAGATCCGAGAATCGCCAGCGGGCACGCTGGAGGTTCTCTGGCAATTGCCCGTGTCGCAGACCGCCGGCGATGCGCCGCGGGTCATGCTGCCCCAAGGGTGCAGCCCGCTGTCCGCGCCGGTTGCAAGCCGCGCGGGTGCGGGTGCGGGTGCGGGTTCACGCATCGCACTGCGCTGGCGCGCGCAGTGCGAAAACGGCGGTCTGGTCGGCTCGGACATTGGCGTCGACGGTCTGCGTGAACGCCGCACTGATGCCTTACTTCGGGTTCATCTAGCGGACGGACGCTTAGTCCAGGCGGTGCTGCGCGCTGCGACACCGACCTTCACCGTTCCCGAAAGTGCCGCTCGGCTTGCCGTCCTGCGCGACTATCTCCTGCTCGGCTTCGAGCACATCCTGAGTGGTCCCGACCACCTGCTGTTCGTGTTTGGTCTCGTGCTGCTGGTGCACGGATATCGGCGATTGTTTTGGACCATTACCGCTTTCACCGCGGGACACAGCGTGACGCTCGCGCTCGCTGTTCTTGGTGTCGTCAAGGTGCCGGCATATCCTGTCGAGGCCTTGATCGCCCTGACCATCCTCGTTGTCGCCGTGGAGTTGACCCGTGCCGGGGGCGGGCGCGAGACCTGGATCCAGCGGTTTCCGTGGGCGATGGCGTTCACCTTCGGTCTGCTCCATGGCCTGGGTTTTGCCGGTGCGCTGACCGAGATCGGTCTGCCGGCTAACGCGATCCCGCTCGCATTGGCCGGCTTCAACATCGGCATCGAGCTTGGGCAGCTCCTCTGCGTCGCGCTAATCCTAGCCGCAGCAGCTGCTTTGCGAAGGCTTCCCGTGCCTTTACCAACGGCCATTCGGTCTCTCCCCAGCTATGTCATCGGGTCGTTGGCGGTGTTCTGGGTCTTGGAGCGCACCACGGCAATGTTTTGATGTGCCGCCGCGGTGACTCCAGCCCGCGGACCCGAGGGCCTCTACAGGTCGATATCGCCGCTATGATTTGGCGCCACGACCCCTTCGATAGCCAGCCTGCGCCGTGTCGCCTCCACCTCGGCCTCGTGGATTTCGCTCAGAATCGCGTCGAGATCGACCGTCTGATGCTGGGCTTTGAAATGGCCCGTGAGCG
Organism: Thiorhodovibrio litoralis; assembly: GCF_033954455.1. NCBI lineage: Bacteria > Pseudomonadati > Pseudomonadota > Gammaproteobacteria > Chromatiales > Chromatiaceae > Thiorhodovibrio > Thiorhodovibrio litoralis. Next base: position 1,665,993 of record NZ_CP121473.1, read on the forward strand.
TCACGTCCGGTGTCAGATGGCCGTGTTCATACAGATGCCAAATTTCCTGGGCGTAGCTGGTCGTCAGCAACTCAGGCTCAAACTGCCCGAAATAGGCGGCCAGATTATTGACATCGCGCGCCAGCATCCAAGGGGCATGGTTGTTCGCCGCCGCATCCACCGCCTGCGGGAGGTCGATGATCACCGGACCTTGCGGATCAACCAGGACATTGAACTCAGACAGGTCGCCATGCACCAGTCCGATGCACAGCATCTTCACCACATCACTGATCAGTGATGCGTGATAGGCACGTGCCTGCTCGACGCTCAGATCCACCTCATCCAGACGCGGTGCGGCGTCGCCCTCGTCATCGGTGATCAGCTGCATCAGCAAAACGCCGTCGACAAAGTGGTAAGGCTGCGGCACACGCACCCCGGCTGCGGCTAGACGATAGAGTGCGTCGACTTCAGTGTTTTGCCACACATCTTCTTGCTCCTGGCGCCCATACCGTGAGCCCTTCGCCATCGCCCGCCCTTTGCGGCTATTGCGCACCTGACGCCCTTCGCGATACTGCGACTGCTTGTGAAAGCCGCGTTGACTCACCTCTTTATAGACCTTGGCGCAGCGAACGGCCCCTTCGGAGCGCACCACATAGACCGCCGCCTCCTTGCCGCTCTTGAGTGCATAGAGGACTTCGTCGACCAGGCCGTCCTGGATCAAGGACTCGAGACGTTTAGGGGCTTTCATGGTGACCTGTTTGGATGGCGCGAGGGGCGCCAGTTTAGGAATCATCTAGCGCTGATGACAAGCACTGAGAGGGCAGGGTGGCGAAGAGACGCAGCAAATTCATGAATCTGCTGAGCGTAATCACGATAATTGCGGGACCCATTTCCAAGCCATTTGAAGGACATGGAATGCGTGTGGGATCACGGGGGCCGTTACTGGCCGACAGCGGGAAGCCGGAATCGTGAACCACGCTTCCCCCCTGAGGGGGGAGAGACGCAGCGGGTTCAGTTGCCTCTAGCGCTCTGGCGAATGGCGCGAGCGAGGGTGTAGCGGGCATAGCGCTCGGCATCGGCTCCGCGACGCGGGGACGCGCGCTCGAGCAAGCGCTGGTAGACCGTGGTCGGTGCAAGGCCCGCCTCAAGAGCGCCGCAGACCCAGCCCCATTCGCGGGCGGATTCGGACGGATCCCCGGTGGATAAGCGCGCCCGTGGAGCGCAGTTGACGACTGGCGGCGGAGCCGGAGCCATCGTTGGCAAGGCCGGAGTTGGATCCCAGACGCGCTCCTGCGGGCTTGGTCGCCGAAGGACATTGACCCACTCCCCGCCACGCTTGGCATTCTTCATCCCGGCGAGCCGACCGAGGTGCTCACCGGAGACCGAGCCCGGATCGGCGCCAACGCGCGGGATCAGCCAACGCTGCACATCACAGCGCTGCGCCTCATCGAGCGCGCGGGTCAGCCGTAGCCACAGGTGGCAGCCCCCGAGCGTCGAAGTCTGCACCACCAGGGCCGCATAGTGCCGAGCGATGCGCTGCGCCATCGGCCGTGCGACATCATCGAGAAACACCATTGGCCAGGGATAGCCGCGGGCTGGACGGATATAAATATCGGCCTGTTGGACATTGCGCGCTCTGGCCAGCCCCAACGGAAGCTGATCCAAAGAGCGATCATGGAACCACAGCATCGTCGCCTTGGCGGTGCGCACCGCCAAATCGGCACGCACGATGCCAGCGTCGTGCCATGCCTCAAGCATCACGGCGGTGTGTCTTGCCGCTGTCATGGCCTGGTGCGGGCGCTCAGCGCTCAAGCGGCTCATCAGGCGCCCGCCCTGGCACTCGGGCGTTGGCGGGCGTTGCCCGCCGCTGAACCAAACACCTCAAGGTAGAGTTGTTCATCGAGCTGCGCGCGTTCGAGCCGAGCAGCCTGCGCCAGCAATTCTGCCGCCATGGTCGTGAGCACGCGATAATTGCCCAACGCATGCTCAGCGAGCGTCTTCATCAGCCCTGCGCTCATCAGACTCGCATTGCCGGCACTGTGTTGTAAATGCTCCAGGCAGGCGACCAGCGCCTCGCGACTGGCATACTCCATACTCAGGCGCGTACGGATACGACTGCCCAGCGGCAGCAACTCCTCACGGCGCAGCTTGGTCGCCAGGCGGCCATCGCCGGCCAGGATCACGCTCAACAACGTGCGCGAATCGAACTGCATGGAGGTCAGCAGACGCAGCTCATTGAGCACCGTCGGATGCATCTCCTGCGCCTCGTCGATGAGCAACACCGGGCGCAACAGCGTCGTCTCCAGATGCGCCAGCCAGCGCTCGCGCAGGATCTTGAAGCCACCCCAGCGGTTATGGGGCTTGAGGTCAACGGCGAACAGATCGCCCATCTCGCGGTAGAAGTCCGCCACCTTCGAGCTGGGATGCGTGAGCGCCCCAACGCTGATATCGGGCAGCTGGCGCAGACGCTCATCGAGCAGGCGCAGTACCGCACTCTTGCCGGTACCCGGATCACCTTGAATGAGCGCAAAACCGCCTTCGCGGATCAGGCTCTGCTCGATGCGCCAGCAAAACTGCTCCACCGGCGCGCTGCGATGCAGTGCCGCCGTCGGCAGCTCCGGGGAGAACGGATTGAACTTCAGTCCATAGAGGGCCAGCAGGGTCTTGTTCATCGACTGGATTCCAGGTCATCGTGTTTTGGCAGATAGGCCGGCGGCAGACCGGTGGCGGCATACTCGGCGAGCAAGTCGCGCAGCAACGGTGGCAGCGTCGTGGCGCGTTGTGATGGCGGTGGCGGTGCGCCGGCGGGCTCAAGGCGCCGACGCTGCCCGGAGGCATTGGCGGCTTTATCGAGGGGATAGAGGCGGCAGAGGATGGCGCCCGAGTGGGGATCAACCACGTCCACAGCACTCAGATCCCAGCGGGCATAAGCGATATGCAGTTGCTCAAGGTGACGCAAGCGCGCCGGCACCTCGAAGCGCTTGCCCGCCAGGCTGAGCGTCCCATCGCTGCGGCGCTGACGGCGTTGGACGCGACAACGAAAAGCGGCGCGGACCTGCTCGCTGTCCGGACAGGGGCGCCCCACGTTGGGCGCATCGAGAAGACGCGCAAGCGGCGTGGCGGCGGTCTCACTGTGGACCTTGCGGTGGTACTCCTGCTCCACCCACGCCTGAGTGAGGGTGTTGAGCCGCTGCAGGCTCAGCTCCTCCAGCCCCTTAAGCATCGCCATCAGGCGGCCTTCCAGCGTGGCCCAGAAGCGCTCCTGCTTGGCGTTCTGATACGGGCTGTACGGCAGGGTCGGCTCGTGGAGGATGCCCAGCGCATGCAATCCGGCGGTGAATTCCTCGGCCTGCATTGCCGCGCCGTTATCGCTCATCAGGGCGCGCGGCAGCCCGCGCTTGTGCAACGCCTGTCCCAGACCATGCACCAAGGTCTCGGTGGTCTCATCGAGGTACCACTGCAGATGGCAGATCAGGCGCGAGTGATCGTCGATGACCGCCAGCAGCAGGGGCTTGACCCAGACGCCACCCCGGGTGAGGACGTTGCGCGAGCCATGATGAAAGTCCAGATGCCACAAGGCATGGACATACTGGGCTTCATAGCTGCGCACCTCGCAGGCCTCCAGGCGCCGCGCGGCCTGCTCGGCCCCGGGTGTCTTGCGCGCCGGGACACGCCGGCGGTGCAGGCCCGCGCGCTTCATGAAGCGGCGCACGGTGGCATAGGAGGGCAGCGGCCCCAGGGTTTCATCGCCCGCGCACAAGGCGGCGAGGTTGTCGTAATGCAGCTGCACCGTCCAACCGGGGTAGTCGCGGTATTGCGCCTGTACGGCCTCCATCAGGCGCGGGCTCAGCGCGCGCTGCTCCCCGGCATCGCTGCGCCGGCGCGGGCGCAGTGCGGTCACCGGGTCTTGGGCATCGCGTGCGAGGTAATACCAGCGCTCCAAGGTCCCAAAGCTAAAACTGACCGCCCGCCCAGTCACCGGATGACGCCATGACTTGGCCGCTAGCGCCTTCAGCCGCGCGCCCAGCGCGTTCGCCGGCGCAGGATCAGCCAATAAAGGACCAATAATGGCAAAGCGCAACCGCGCCCAACCATCGGGATCACCGAGGCCGTTGTCATCGGACATTCGTCTTCACCTCCCAGTTGTTTCACACATCACCGGGAGTCTAGAAGGCGCCGCCCAGCGGCGCGATGAGGTCTTCTGCGGGTTGGCGTTGCCCTACAGCGAGCCTGTCGCTGTCGTGCTCGGGGCGATCAATATCAGCAGTTGCACGACGCGCTCGGACAACGCTTTTGCGCTCAATTTTTCCAGCAGGGATCCTGGCAGGTGCTCGGTGGCGATCGGCGGCATCAACAGACCAGCCAAGGATCGAAAGCAGCGGGTTTGCACAAACTGCTCACGCCACCAGTGCTGCCACCGCCGCAGGGTTTGGACGGTGACACCGAGCGTCTTGATCAAGCGCTGGCGACGCGATGCGCTCAGCCCGCAATGCAGGGCGGAAATCAGCACGACGATGACCCCGAGATAGACCTTGCGGCCCAGAAACCGAACGGAAGGCGGGGTGCTGCGCCGCCGGCACCCGTCCGCGGCACAGCAGAAACTCAGACGGCTCTGGTAGCTCTCATCCAAGACGCCACGCACAACACCTCGGGGCTTACGCGGATAACGGGCGCTGTGCAACGCACCACCGCAGTCACAGCCGCCCGCGCGGACTTCCTCGGCAATCGACTCGTCGATCCGGGTGAGCAGGTGGTAAAAGTTCGTGTCGGCAAGAAAGGCGTGACACACTGGGACTGTCTCCTGGTTTTTGGCGAAATTCGGAGACAGCCCTCTCGGGCAACTTGCGTCAAGTTGTTTGAGGGGGTTTTTTGTTTTCCCTCACTGAATTTGCTCAGAATCGCGGCCGATTCCCGCAAATAGTCTGCTCAGGCTCAATCTGCTGCGCGAGAAGATCACGACGCCGACGCCATCGTTGAACAGCGATTCGCCCGCGATCACGCACAGCGGTAGGCCCGCAGCTCGCTCAAGTCGACGTGCAAGGCGCCGGCAAACCGATGAAGCGCTGGTTCAGGTACGCCAGCAGGGCGGTCAGGACGAGGAAGACAGAAGCAATTTCGAACATCTCGACCCCTTCGGCATCGCCGCTAGGCTGCGCGCGGACTGACCTCGCTGGCGATCACCGCCCCGCGATCCCGCTCGGCCACCTTCAGATCATAGCTGGCCTGAAGGTTCAGCCAAGATTGCGCATCGCCGCCAAAGTAGTGTGACAGACGCAATGCCGTATCCGGCGTCACGGCCCGTCGTTCCTTGATGATCTCATGTAGACGGGTTGCCGGTACGCGCAGGCACTGCGCCAGCGCGTTGACGCTCAGATTCAAGGGTACCAAGAAATCTTCGCGCAGGATTTCGCCCGGATGGACCGGACGCATGCCATTCACTGCTGACATGGAATAGCCTCCTTAGTGGTAATCGACGATCTCAACCTCGTGTGCATCGCCGTCGTGCCAAGCGAAGCAAAGTCGCCATTGTGCGTTGATCCGGATACTGTAGCAGCCGGCCCGGTCGCCGCTCAGGGCTTCCAGGCGGTTGCCCGGCGGGCTACGCAAGAAGTTCAAGGTGGCGGCGTTGTGCAATTGCGTCAGCTTGCGTTCAGCCGCCGCTTGAAAGGCGCGAAAACAGGCTGGGCAGCGACCGCCGAACAGTTTCTCGGTATCTTTGCAGCGAAACGAGCGAATCATGCGGCAGAGGATATAACGCGCCGCGTAATACGTCAAGCGGTGGAATAGGCGAGGTGATCGGCTTCACGCAGTGATGGTCTGCACTATGCACGCCAGCGCACAGACACCCAGTTTGCGCGGTGCCAGAGTGCGGCATGCCGATCCAGGGATGCGTCGCGTGTCCGACCTCACGCGATAAATAATTACGCAGAAAACTCGGTCGAGTACGCGGCGCGGAACGTTCTTCGGTTGGTTCCGCGTGGGATGCAGTCCGCGCAGCGGACTACCCTGCTCAATTAAATCCGGGTGGCGGCGAAAAAATCGAATTGAGCGCGGCCCCTTTTCCCTTTTTTTCCACACTAACACTAGCTCTGTTACCGTGCAATCTTGCGTTAGAGTCTTCGATTTCTCAATTTGGCCGAGCCTCGTGCAAAGGGGAAGCGGAAGGCACCGCGACCTGATCCGAATATGGGAAACAGGCTGTTTCCCGGCCCCTTCGGCATCACCGCTAGGCTGCGCGCGGACTGACCTCGGTGGCGATCACCGCCATTGGACAAAGATCAAGCATACAATTGGCCACATAGCCGGGATACAATTGTACGCGGCGTCGAAGTGCAATTGGACGGGCTGACAGGTTGAGCGCGCTTGTCTAACCCCCGCTCCTGGGCGAAACTGAAGGCCCAAAACAGGCTCACCGGACGCGCCCCGCGCGCACGAAAAGGACCCGCAGACAAAGGATGAGGAAACAAGCCCCGTGACGCCGACCAACGCCAAATCCCTCGAATCCTGGATCTGGAACGCCGCCTGCTCCATCCGTGGCGCCAAGGACGCGCCGAAATACAAGGACTACATCCTCCCGCTGATCTTCACCAAGCGCCTCTGCGACGTCTTCGACGATGAGCTAAACCGCATCGCCGCCGAGGTCGGCTCGCGCAGGAGAGCCTTCGCACTCGCCAAGGCCGACCACAAACTGGTGCGCTTCTACCTGCCGCTGCTGCAGGGCATCATCGACCGCGTTACCTTTAACGCCACCACCCAGAGCGCCGGCGAGTTCTACACCCCGCCCGAGGTCGGCACCATCATGTCCCGCGTGCTCGCGCCGGAGCCGGGCATGGAGATCTACAACCCCTGCTGCGGCTCCGGCGGTCTGCTGATCAAATTCAACCCATCGGTAATAGGAGAGTGAACTGTGAGCCAGCTTGTCCTCTACACTTCCGACGATGGTCGCACCCGGCTCGACCTTCGCGTCGAGGGCCAGACCGTCTGGCTGACGCAGCTTGAAATCGCGGAGCTCTTCCAGACCACCAAGCAAAACGTGTCCCTCCATGCAAAAAACATCATGGAGGACGGCGAATTGGCCGAGGATTCAGTTGTCAAGGATTCCTTGACAACTGCCGCCGACGGCAAAGGCTACAAGACCAAGCTCTACAATCTCGATCTCATCCTCGCCATCGGCTACCGCGTCCGCTCCCCGCGGGGCGTCCAGTTCCGCCAATGGGCCAGCAGCCATCTCAAGGAATACATCGTCAAAGGCTTCGTCATGGACGACGAGCGCATCAAGAACCCCGGCGGCTGGGACTATTTCGACGAACTCCTCGCCCGCATCCGCGAGATCCGGGCTTCAGAGAAGCGTTTCTACCAGAAAGTCCGCGACCTCTTCGCTCTCAGCAGCGACTACCAGGCCCGCGAAACGGAAACTTCGCTCTTTTTCGCCGAGGTCCAGAACAAACTCCTCTACGCCGCCACCCAGCACACCGCCGCCGAGCTCATCGTCGAACGCGCCGACCCATCGCAGCCCAACATGGCCCTCACCACTTGGAGCGGCTCCCGCGTCCGCAAGCAGGATGTCATTGTGGCAAAGAACTATCTCAGCGAGGATGAGGTCGATACGCTCAACCGCCTTGTCGTCATCTTCCTCGAACAGGCCGAACTTCGCGCGAAACAGCAAAAAGACCTCACCCTCGACTTCTGGCGCAATAGCGTCGACCGCATGCTGGCTTCCAATGACCAACCCCTTCTCGACGGCCCCGGCAGTGTCAGTCACGAGGCGATGAAAACCACGGCCATTGATCGCTACGACACCTTCGACGCCCAACGCCGCAGCCTCGAAGCCCAAGCCGCAGATGCGGAGGACCTTAAGTCTATCGAGGACCTGGAAAGAGACCTCAAGCGAAAGGGACGCAAGTCGTGAACGACCTGAACCCACTCATCGACCTCTGCCAGCAACTCGAGCGCGTCCAGGCCGAAGCCGCGGCGTTGGGACTCTTCGTCGGCGACCGCGATCTCCTCGATTGCCCCAACTGCAAACTCTTCGAAGATGTCACGGCTGAAGGACTTCTCATTACCTCCCGCGAGCTGGCCACCCCACCCATCGACACAGGCTTGCGATTTAGCCAGGTTTCTTCCAATACATTCCAGTGCCCGGCCTGTGGCGAGGCCATCAACCTCCACGAAGCAGTCCATGGCGACGAATAAACCCGAAAATGCCAAGTCCCTCGAATCCTGGATCTGGGGCGCCGCCTGCTCCATCCGTGGCGCCAAGGACGCGCCGAAATACAAGGACTACATCCTCCCGCTGATCTTCACCAAGCGCCTCTGCGACGTCTTCGACGATGAGCTAAACCGCATCGCCGCCGAGGTCGGCTCGCGCAGGAGAGCCTTCGCGCTCGCCAAGGCCGACCAAAAGCTGGTGCGCTTCTACCTGCCGCTGGTTCCGGAGGACCCCGAGCAGCCCGTCTGGTCCGTCATCCGTAAGCTCGCGGACAGAATCGGCGAGGGCGTCACCACCCAGATGCGTGCCATCGCTCGGGAGAACCCGCTGCTGCAGGGCATCATCGACCGCGTCGACTTCAACGCCACCACCCACGGCCAGCGCGACCTCGACGACGACCGCCTCTCCAACCTGATTGAAGCGATCAGCACCAAGCGCCTGGGCCTGGACGACGTCGAGGCCGACATCATCGGCAAGAGCTACGAATACCTGATCCGCAAATTCGCCGAGGGCGGCGGCCAGAGCGCCGGCGAGTTCTACACCCCGCCGGAAGTCGGCACCATCATGTCCCGCGTGCTCGCGCCGGAGCCGGGCATGGAGATCTACGACCCCTGCTGCGGCTCCGGCGGTCTGCTGATCAAGTGCGAGATCGCGATGGAAGAGGCGGCGAAGAGCGAACAGCCCGCCCCGCTCAAGCTCTACGGCCAGGAGTACATCGCCGATACCTGGGCCATGGCCAACATGAACCTGATCATCCACGACTTCGAAGGCGAGATCGAGATCGGCGATACCTTCAAGAACCCCAAATTCCGCCGACACGGCCGACTGCGCACCTTCGACCGCGTCGTCGCCAATCCCATGTGGAACCAGAACTGGTTCACCGAGGCCGACTACGACAACGACGAGCTCGACCGCTTTCCCGCCGGCGCCGGCTTCCCCGGCAAATCCTCCGCCGACTGGGGCTGGGTGCAGCACATGCACGCCAGCCTCAACGACAAAGGCCGTGCCGCCGTCGTCCTCGACACCGGCGCCGCCTCGCGCGGCTCGGGCAATGCCGGCACCAACAAGGAAAAGACCGTGCGCCAGTGGTTCGTCGACCACGACCTGATCGAAAGCGTGCTCTACCTGCCCGAGAACCTCTTCTACAACACCACCGCGCCCGGCATCGTCCTGTTCCTGAACAAGGCCAAGCCCGCGCCGCGCCGGGGCAAGGTCTTCCTCGTCAACGCGAGCCAGGTCTTTGAAAAAGGCGACCCCAAGAACTTCATCCCCGCCGCAGGCATCGCGCACATCGCCGACACCCTGATCGGCTGGAAGGAAGCGGAAAAACTCAGCCGCATCGTCGATCACGTCGAGCTGAAGAAAAACGACTACAACATCTCCCCCAGCCGCTACATCCACACCAGCGACGCCGAAACCTATCGGCCACTCGCGGAAATCGTTGCCGACCTGGACGCGGTCGAGGCCGATGCGCGCGAGGCCGATGCGGCGCTGCGTGAAATTCTGCGGAAGATCGGAGTATGACCGAGCCCCAAGACCTAACCGAAGCCTCCAACCGCCTGCTGGGTGAGTTGCGGGGCATGATCACGGATGCGCGGGAACAGCTCGCCCAGACCGCCAATGCCGCGCTCACGATGCTCTACTGGAACTTGGGGAGTCGGCTGCACCGCGAGATTCTCGGCGAGAAACGTGCTGAATACGGCAAACGGATTGTCGCCGCGGTGGGGCGACAATTGTCCGGCGAGTTTGGAAGTGGCTTCAGTGAGAAGAACCTTTGGCGCATGATGCAGTTTGCCGAGTTGTTTCCAGACGGCAAGATTCTCGCTACGCTGTCGCGACAATTGGGATGGTCGCATTTCAAAGAATTATTGCCGCTCGACCAGCCGATGCAACGCGAGTTCTACGCGGAGATTTGCCGCATCGAGCGCTGGAGCGTAAGGACACTCCGCAACAAGATCGGCTCCCTGCTCTTCGAGCGCACCGCGATCTCGAAGAAGCCCGAGGAAGTCGCCAAGGCCGAGATCGCGGCGCTGCGCAATGAGGACAGACTCACCCCTGACCTGGTCTTCCGCGACCCCTACATCCTCGATTTCCTCGGCCTCAAAGACCGGTACCTCGAAAAGGATCTCGAAGACGCCATCCTGCGCGAGATCGAAGCCTTTCTACTCGAGCTCGGGGACGGTTTCGCGTTCGTCGGACGCCAAGTGCGCATCCAGATCGACGGCGACGACTTCTATCTCGACTTGCTGTTCTACCACCGTCGTCTGAGACGCCTCATCGCGATCGATCTCAAACTCGGCGACTTCAAAGCTGAGCACAAAGGCCAGATGGAGCTCTACCTTCGCTGGCTCGCCAAGCATGAGCAACAGCCCGGCGAAGATTCCCCCCTCGGCATCATCCTCTGCGCGGGCAAGAAGGAAGAGCAAATCGAGCTGCTGGAGCTCGATCGATCCGGTATCCACGTCGCGGAGTACCTGACCGCGCTCCCGCCTCGCGAGCTCCTCAAACAAAAACTGCATGCCGCCATCGAGAACTCGCGGGCTAGGCTGGAGAGCCGGGAAGGAGGTGGGGAGTGAAAAAGCAAGCATCAGGAGTTCAACGCAGTGCGGGAGATGGAAAAGGCATCGAAGGAGATTCTGGAGACGCCCTAGGCAGACATGACCCCGTTCCAGCTGGATGGTCTAGGGTGGAGTTCGACAGCTTCACCACGCTCCAGCGTGGAAAGGATCTAACCAAAGCGCAATTTCGCGAAGGAGCCGTCCCAGTTGCTGGATCGAACGGAGTCATCGGATATCACGACACTGCAATTGCAAAAGCGCCAGGCATCACTGTGGGGCGCAGCGGCTCCGCAGGTAAAGTCACGGTCTACGAGGAAGACTTCTGGCCTCACAATACATCCCTCTATGTCCGCGATTTCCATGGCAACGATCCCTACTTCGCCGGCTTCCTCCTTGGCACGTTGAACCTCGCGCGGTTCAAGACGGGAGCGTCAGTTCCAACGCTTGATCGGAATTCGTTCAAGACGCTTCCATTGGTCGTCCCCCCACTCCCCGAGCAGAAGAAGATCGCGCACATCCTTTCGACGGTGCAGCGGGCGATCGAAGCGCAGGAGCGGATCATTCAGACCACCACCGAGCTGAAGAAGGCCCTCATGCACAAGCTCTTCACCGAAGGCCTCCGCAACGAACCCCAAAAACAAACCGAAATCGGCCCCATCCCCGAAAGTTGGGAGGTGCTGCCGTTGAGTGATTGCGCAGTCGTCCAGACAGGCATCGCGAAGGGTCGAACGGTAAAAGAGGAAGAAGCTGTAGAGGTGCCCTATCTTAGGGTTGCAAACGTTCAGGATGGCTACCTTGACCTTTCGGAGATGAAGAGCATCACCATCCGAAAAAGCGAAAAAAATCGGTTCGCACTGCAAAATGGGGATGTTGTGCTGACCGAAGGTGGCGATTTCGACAAACTTGGCAGGGGGTTCATTTGGCATGGCCAGGTCGACAACTGCGTGCATCAGAATCACGTTTTCGCGGTTCGTCCCGATACGGAGCGAATTTCGAGCGAGTTTTTCGCCTACCAATCCCAAAGCCCATACGGCAAGAGCTACTTCCTTTCGGTTGCACACAAGACGACTAATCTCGCGTGCATCAATACCACTAAACTGAAGGCTTTTCCTCTACTCTTGCCACCGAAGGATGAGCAAAATGAGATTGTCAGAGCCTGTCGCGGCATCGACCGAAAGATCGGAGTTGCGCAATCGAAAATGAAGCAGCTCCGAAACCTGTTCCACACCCTCCTTCACGAACTAATGACCGCGAAGACCCGCGTTAACGAGTTAGGATTCTAAAGGACGCCGCACACTTGATGGACTTCTGACTACAAGCCATGAACAACAAACTTATCGAGGCTGAACTCCCTGCCGAGCTTGCGGCTCAGGCCCGAGCATTCGTCGCGGACGGCTGGGCGAAGGACTTCAATGACTTGTTGGCGGAGGCGCTCCGGCGGTTTCTCGAGTCCCACGAAGCGTCTCTGACCGAATCCTCCATCAGAAAAGACGTCGCCTGGGGTCTGCATGGAAGAGACTGACCAGCGATCGCCGTTTGTTTGTCTGCGATGCGGGTCCGCTCATGCACCTGGACAAACCATGCCCAGCGCAAACAGGTTTTCGGTTTTGGGCCGGGTGCCGGTCGCGGGGGGCGGCGGCCTTGATCTGAGCAGGGGATGCCGCCGTGAAGCCTACAGGGAAGTATTCACGGCGTCCCCCGCGACCGGCACCCGGCCCAAAACTTGCGCTAATCCCATCTGGTTTGGGTATAGGGGGCTTGGATCTCTTGTGTTTCTGGAACAAGCTGTTCCAGAACTTGGAGATCTCGCCGAGATTGATGTTCGGGTAAAGGGCAGAACGAAGCGAGCCGATTGATGCCAACTCCCCGCGAGCACAAAACCGTCCAAGCCCGCATCCTGGAATACGCCCAGGCCGTCGGTTGGACCTTTGTGCCTCGCGAGGAAGCAGAGCAGCGGCGCGGGTTTGACCCTGACGTACCAGTTGCGGACCGCGCCAAGAACCGTTCGCTGTTTTTTGATGACTTGCTCGCCGCCAAGGTGCGGGAATTCAACCCGCGCTACGCCGAGGCCGAGGGCGCGCTGCTCGGGGCCTTCCGGCATCTGCACACGGATATTTACGGCAACCGGGAATTCATCGAGCATCTGCGCAACCGGGGCAAGTTTTTCGACGTTGATGCGAAGCGCGAGCGCGACCTGATCCTGATCGATTACGAGCATCCCGAAAACAACGTCTACGAGGTCACCGAGGAGTGGGCCTTTCACAACGGCCACTACGGAACGCGGCAAGACATCGTCTTTCTCATCAACGGCATCCCGGTGCTGGTGATCGAGTGCAAGAACGCCAACAAGGACGAGGCGATTGCGCTGGGGGTTGACCAGATCCGGCGCTATCACCGCGAAACGCCCGAGCTGTTCGTGTCGCAGCAGCTCTTCACCGCCACAGATGCCATTGGCTTTTGCTACGGGGTGAGCTGGAACACGGTGCGGCGGAACATTTTCAACTGGAAGGATGCGGAGGTCGGCAAGCTGGAGGCCAAGGTGAAGGGCTTCTGCGCCATCCCGCAGGTGCTCGGCTTCCTGAAGGACTACATCGTCTTTGCCGAAAAGGACGAGGAGCTGAACAAGTACATCCTGCGCCAGCATCAGACCGGCGCGGTGGAGGCGGCGGTCCGCCGCGCCCTTGATTCCCTGCGCACCCGCGGTCTGGTCTGGCATACCCAGGGCAGCGGCAAGACTTTCACCATGATCAAGGCGGCGGAGCGGCTGTTCCGCGCGCCGGAGGCGGACAAGCCCACCGTGCTGCTGATGATCGACCGCAACGAGCTGGAAGATCAGATGCTTAAGAACCTCGCGGCGCTGGGCTTGGGCAACCTGGAGCACGCCAGCAGCATCGCCCGGCTCAACCAGCTGTTGCGCGACGACTATCGGGGCATCATCGTGACGATGATCCACAAGTTCCGCGACATGCCGGCGAACCTCAACACGCGCTCGAACATCTACGTGCTCATCGACGAGGCCCACCGGACCACCGGCGGCGATCTCGGCAACTTTTTGATGGCCGGCCTGCCGAATGCGACCTTCATCGGCTTCACCGGCACCCCGGTAGACAAGACGGTCTACGGCAAGGGCACCTTCAAGACCTTCGGCTGCGAGGACGACCAAGGGTATCTGCACAAGTATTCCATCGCCGACAGCATCGAGGACGGCACGACGCTGCCGCTCTACTACCAGCTCGCCCCGAACGAGATGCTGGTCCCGCACGAGACGCTGGACAAGGAGTTCCTGTCGCTGGCCGAGGCCGAGGGAGTGGCGGACATCGAGGAGCTGAATAGGATCCTCGATCGGGCGGTGAATCTGAAGAACTTCCTCAAGGGCAAGGAGCGGATTCAGAAGGTGGCGCAGTTTGTCGCCAGCCACTACCGCGAGAACGTCGAGCCGCTCGGCTACAAGGCCTTCCTAGTCGGCGTGGACCGCGAGGCCTGCGCCCACTACAAGCACGCGCTGGATGCTGTGTTCATGGAGATGGGCCTGCCGCCCGAGTATTCCGAGGTCGTCTACACCGGCAGCAACAACGACTCGAAGCTGCTCAAGGAATTCCATCTCGACCCGAAGCGAGAGCGGCAGATCCGCAAAAGCTTCGGCAAGCTCGACCAGCAGCCCAAGATCCTCATCGTCACCGAGAAGCTGCTCACCGGCTTCGACGCGCCGGTGCTCTACGCCATGTATCTCGACAAGCCGATGCGGGACCACACACTGCTGCAGGCCATCGCCCGCGTGAACCGTCCCTATGAGAACGAGGCCCAGGAGATGGTGAAGCCCCACGGCTTCGTCTTTGACTTCGTCGGCATTTTCGACAACCTGGAAAAGGCGCTGGCCTTCGACAGCGACGAGATCAACGCCATCGTCAAGGACCTGAAGCTGCTGAAGGTCCTGTTCAAAAACAAGATGGAGTCCAAGGCCCCGGCCTACCTCGGCCTGATCGAGCGCAACTTCAACGACAAGGACGTGGACACCCTCATCGAGCATTTCCGCGACCCCGAGCGGCGCAAGGCGTTCTTCAAGGAGTACAAGGAGATCGAGATGCTCTATGAGATCATCTCGCCGGATGCCTTCCTGCGGCCCTTCATGGACGACTACGGCACTCTGTCCGCCATCTACGCGGTCGTCCGCCAGGCTTACAGCAGGCGCGTGCAGGTGGATCGTGAGTTCCAGCGCAAGACCAACCTGCTGGTCCAGGAGCAGGTCGGCACCTACGAGGTTCGACCTGTCGATGGGCTGGTCGAGATCAACGCCGAGACCATCGCGCTGATCAAGCAGCGCCAGGGCGGCGACGCCACCAAGGTGATCAACCTGGTGAAGGGCATCGAGCGCAAGGCCGAGGAGGAGAGCGAGGACCCCTATCTCATCGCCATGGCCGAGCGTGCGCGGGCGGTGCAGGATGCCTTCGAAAGCCGCCAACTCGACACGGCGGAGGCCTTGGCGGCGCTGCTGCGGGAGGTCGAGTCGAACGAGACCAGAAAGCAGGAGCAGGCCGAGAAGTCCTTCGACGGCCTGACCTATTTCGTCTACCGCACCCTGTTGGATGCCGGGGTCGGCAACCCGGAGGCAGTCAGCCGCAAGATTCGGCTGGCCTTTGGGGAATGCTCCAACTGGAAGCGAAGCGAGAACGCTCTGCGCGAGCTGCGCAAGCAGGTGACCTTCGCGATCTTCGCCGAGACCGAGGACCTGGACCGGGTCACAGCACTGGTGGACGAGCTGTTCACGCTGCTGGACAAGGCGCAGCGGATCTAGCGGGATGGCCGATGCCGCGCGCAAGCAAGCCTTCAAGCACCGGGTCCGCGAATGCGCGGACCGGTTGGGCGTGCAGATCATCCAGCTCAGCGTCCGCCCTATGCGCAAGAAGTGGGCGTCCTGCTCCACCAACGGACGGCTGAATTTCAACGACGAGCTGCTCGGGCTGGATGCCGAGCTGTGGGACTACGTTATCGTCCACGAGTTGCTGCATTTCTCGGTACCCAATCACGGCAAGCTCTGGAAGAGCCTGATGCAGGCGCACCTGGGGGATTACGAGGCGATGGAGGCGCGGTTGGCAGAGATGGCCAGCCCAGCGCGTGGTTGACGCATTGTTTTGCTAGCCCGTGGTCTGCGCCCTGTTTCGGGATGTGGCCCGCCCGGGAAACAGGCTGTTTCTCGGTCCCTTCGGCATCACCGCTAGGCTGCGCGTGCCCGGCGTCACGCGATCTGCCCGAGGATGAGTACGCGATCCTGAGTCAGGAACTGGAGTTGGTCCCCTGGCCGATTGGAGCCTCAACCGTAGCCGCAAAGCCTCTTGGAGAACTGTTGCAGCGCAATCACGCGGCTCGTCTCGGCTTGCTGGAGCCAGCTTTCCAGTTGCTCGACCAACTGCTCGCGCGAGGCGTTGGAGCGGCCCCAGAGGGCGACCAGCTCCTGGCGCATCGCGTAGAGCCTGCGTAACGGCGGACTGGCTGCGAGCGCCTGCTCAAAGATCATGCGCTGCGTTTCGGGCAGATTCTCCGCGCCCCGCTGCAAGCCGCTCTGCACGGCTTGCAGCGTCTTCTTGTCGCCGAGGCCGAGAGTCGCGCCAACCTGCCTTTGACGAACCTCTTGCTTGACTGTCGGCTTCAGACTGTCGACAAACCTGGCCAGCACCGCATAGCGATGGGTAATGACGGCCTGCAAAGTGCCGGCATCGCAGTGCTGCTTGGTTGGGTCGATGCGCAACTTGGGCGCCACCCGCCGAACCTTGGCCAGCCCCAAGACCTCAAGCAGGCGGATATAGAGCCAGCCGAGATCAATCTCCCACCACTGATTGGAGAGCTTGGCCGAGGTGGCGTAGGCATGGTGGTTGTTGTGCAGCTCCTCGCCAGCGACCAGGATGCCCCAGGGCACAATGTTTCTGGAGGCATCATTGGGTGCAAAGCGGCGGTAGCCCCAGTAATGGCCGATGCCATTGATGACCCCGGCGGCGAAGAACGGAATCCACAGCATCTGCACCGCCCAGACGGTGAGTCCGATGGGGCCGAACAACGCCAGATCGATCACCAGCATGAGACCGAGGCCAAGGTTGCTGTGCCGCGTGTAGAGGTGGCGTTCGATTGCGTCATCGGGCGTGCCCTGTCCATAGCGCTCCAGCGTTCCGGCCACCGCAGATTCGCGGCGATAGAGATCGACGCCATCAAACAGAACCTTCTTGATCCCATAGATCTGCGGGCTGTGCGGATCATCCGGGGTCTCGCACTTGGCATGATGCTTACGATGAATGGCGACCCATTCGCGCGTGACGATGCCCGTCGTGAGCCAAAGCCAGGCGCGGAAGAAATGGCTGGCGAGCGGGTGCAGGTCCAGGGCGTGGTGGGCCTGATGCCGGTGCAGGAAGATGGTAACGGAGGCGATGGTCACATGGGTCAAACCCAGGATGACCAGCACAATCCCCCACCAGGGCAGTTCGATGAGACCAAGCGGCATGAGAGCGCCCTCCAAGTCGTGATAGATCGAAATAGATCGTGACAGACAGAGTTTGACCGCTGAGGCCACCGGTGTCGGTACGGTAGCGCACATTAGTGGATGGCCTTTTCTGCTAACTGTTGGTCTCGGCCATTTGCACTCTATGCCGAAGAGACCGCGTTTTCAGTGCGGTGGCGAACATAGGTGTCACCAGAGCCGTCGGTTCGGTGGTACACAAATAAATAATCCTGCTCTATGTGCGCTGCCGAACCGACGGCCAGCCGCCTTGCGCGTACATTTTCTCTACAGCGATGGGAAATGACATTCCGCGCTTGGGCGATGGTTTAACTAATCAGATAGGGCAGACAGATGAACAAAAAGCAAGTCAATGGTCGCTACGAAGAAGCCAAGGGCAAAGTGAAAGAGGTTGCCGGTCATGCCGTCGGCAATAAGACGCTGGAGGCAAAAGGAAAAGTCCAAAAGAACGCTGGCAAGATGCAGGCGGGTGTCGGTGATATCGAGGCGGAGATAAAAAAAGACCGCTAAGACTCGGGTTGCGGCGCATCTATTGGTGGTGAATTGGCTTGTCGGCGGCCAAGCAGCGCTGGGGCGTTGTTTGACACTGGCAGGCTCGGCCACTGCCCACTTCAGTGCGCCGCGACCGAAACAGCCGGTCACTTTCTTCCCTTTCCTGGAATAGCCTGATTCGCGAATTAGAAAAAGGACAGTTTCTCAAGTTTGCGATTCGGTGAGTCAATCCTTCGAACATCAGGAGACACCGCATGGCACTCGTGAAACATTCCGCAACCGCCGCTAGTGCCAATGCGGCTGACGGCAAGACATCTGCAGCGGCTGCCCGCGAGGCGGAAGCGCAGCGCAAGCGCGCGCGCACGCTGGCCAAGCAGCAGCAGGCGGCCGAGCGGATCGCCGCCGCGACTGGCGAGTTGTCCTCGGGCATCAACGAGGCAGCCTCGGCGGCCGAGGAGCTTAAACGCGCGGTCGATCAGATCGCCGCCGGCGCCGAGGAGGCATCCGGCGCGGCCCAGCAGTCACTATCGGCCTTCAAGCAGGTCGAGACGGCCATCGGGCGCCAATTGCACAGTGCCGGTACCAGCCAAGAGAAGAGTGATGCCACCCAGACCTTGGTGGCCAAGGCCAGCGCTGAGATCGACGGTCTGGTTACGAATGTTGGTCTTGCGGCTCAGCGTCAATCGGCCTCGGTCGAGCGCGTGGCTGAACTGGAGAAACAGGCGGCCAACATCGGCGATATCGTCAAGGCGGTGGCGCGCATCGCTGACCAGACCAACCTTCTGGCGCTCAATGCTGCGATTGAGGCGGCTCGCGCCGGCAAGCACGGCAAGGGGTTTGCGGTGGTGGCCGATGAGGTGCGCACCTTGGCTGAGACCTCGGAGAAAAGCGCCAAGCAGATTCAGGATCTGGTGGGGCAGATTCAGGGCGAGGTGAAGACTATTGCTCAGGGCATCGGCTCCTCGGCGAAGACTGTGGAGGGCGAAGCGGCAAAGGGTAAGACCATCATTACCCAACTGGAGCAGATTCGTCTCGACGCGGCCGAGATCGTCAAGGGGGTGCAGGAGATCGCCACCGGCGCTCAGCAATCCGGTACCGCCGCCAAGCAGGCGCTCAAGGGCTCGGAGGATATTGCCGCCGCTGCCGAGGAGCAGTCTGCCGCCGCCGAGGAAGCCGCCAAGACGGTGGCCGAACAGTCGCAGGCGTTGGCCGAGTGCGAGCAGGCGGCCCAGGCGCTCTCGGAACTAGCCGAGGATCTCAAGACCTCGACTGATGTCGCCAAGAGTGCCGAGGAGGTGGCCTCTTCCGCTGAGCAACTCTCATCTGCTGTTGCCGAGATCAATCGTTCCAGCACCCAGATCGAGGTCGCCATCGACCAGATTCGCAAGGGGGCCGAAGTGCAGTCGGCAAGCACCGAGGAGTCGGCTGCCGCCATCACCCAGATTGAGCGGGGGCTCGAGCTGGCCCAGGCGCGCGCCACCGCAGGTGCCGAGAAGGTGGCGGCGATCAAGGCTCTGTTGGCCGAGAACAAGACCACCGTCGACGGTTTGGTCAATGGCGTCTCGACTGCGGCGGATGCCTCGCGCTCGAGCATCAAGCAGATCAATGACCTGGAATTGGTGTCCCGGCGCATCGATAAGATCGTCGATGCCATCACCACGGTTTCCATCCAAACTAATATGTTGGCGGTGAATGGTTCGATTGAAGCGGCGCGTGCTGGCGAATTCGGCAAAGGCTTTGTGGTCGTGGCTACTGACATCCGCAACCTGGCCCATGACTCGGCCGAGAATGCCGACAACATCAAGGATCTGGTCAAGGCAGTGCAGGATCAGATCGGCATCGTCGGGCGCGATTTGGAGGAGATTGTCTCCTCCGCGCTGACTGAGGTGGAAAAGGCTAAGCTGACCACAGCCAATCTGGTCACCATCGAGACCGATATCGGCACCGTGGAGGAAGGAACGCGGGAAATTCTGGCCGCCGCTGGGGAGATTGTCGCGGCTGTCACCCAGGTGAAGACTGGCATCGAGCAGATCTCCGCCGCCGCTCAGGAAGCCGACAAGGCCGCGACCGAGGCGGCGTCCGCTTCCCAGCAGCAGTCCCAAGGGGCTCAGGAATTGGCGTCCGCCGTCGAGGAGATCGCCTCGCTCGCCGACGAACTGCAAAGCGCCTAGGGGGTGCGACCATGACCACAGAGACTCCCCCTCCAGATGTTCATCCAAAAATTGGCCCAGAGAAAATTGGCCCAGAGAAAATTGAGCCGGAAAAAGGTGAGCCGGAAAAAGGTGAGCCGGAAATCATTGGCCCAGAGAAAAGTCCCCCAAATGTCCTGACGGAAACTCCCAAGGACCCCTCCCTAAAAAGCAGGCAAGGGCAAAGCAAGCAGGGGGACGATGGGGTGCCTCTGGATGATGACCTCGACGAGCAGGTCAGCGATGCTCGCCAGTTTGTCACCTTCATCGTTGGCGAGGAGGTCTTCGCCGTCGACATGGCCCCGGTGCAGGAGATCATCCGCGTACCGGAGGTGGTCCGGGTGCCACTGGCGCCTCCCAGTCTGCAAGGCCTGGCCAACCTGCGCGGCAAGGTGCTGCCGATCATTGCGCTGCGCCATCTGTTCGGACTGCCCGAGCGTGAGCACGACGACACCACGCGCGCGCTGGTGATCGATATCGGCCAGCCTCTGGGCTTTGTGGTTGATCGTGTCGCCAGTGTGATTGGCGTGGAGCCGGCCAAAATCGAGGCGGTCGGCTCCATCAGCAGCACTGTGGATACCCAACTGCTGTCCGGTCTCATCAAGGATGTGGGCGGTCACGCCATGATTATGGTGCTGGACTTCGCTCAACTGATCAGTCGGGAGTTCGCGGACATTGCCAAACTGGCCAAGTCCGCTGGGATGACGGCGGGCCTTTCCAGGCAGGCCGAAACCGAAGAGGACGAGGACAGCGACGAGCTGCAACTGGTGAGCTTCGATGTCGCCGGGCAGGAGTACGCCATCGCTATCGAGAATGTGCAGGAGATCGTGCAGGTGCCCGAGCACATCGTGCAGGTACCGCGCTCGGAGCAACATGTGCTGGGTGTCATGAGTCTGCGCAACCGTTTGTTGCCTCTGGTGAGTCTGCGCCGCATGTTCGCGCTGCCGTCGCGCGAGGCGGATGAACATAGCCGTATCGTGGTGGTGTCGCTGGGCGGGACCTCGGTTGGTCTGGTCATGGACAGCGTCAACGAAGTCTTGCGGGTCGCCAAAGCCGAGGTCGAGGCCATGCCCGGTCTCTTGGCGCGCGACGGGGATATGGCCGACATCTCCGATATCTGTCGGCTCGACGAGGGCAAGCGGCTGGTCTCGATCATCTCCACCGACAATCTCTTCCGTCATTCGGCCATCAAGGAGGCCTTGACCACCGTGGATAGCATGAAGGATGACGATCGTGCCGATGTTGAGGATTCTGACGAGGACAGCGCCGACGATGATGAGCAGGTGGTCGTGTTCCGCCTCGACAAGGAGGAGTTCGGTGTGCCGATTGAGAGCGTGCAGGAGATCGTGCGTGTCCCAGATGAATTGACCCATGTGCCCAAGGCGCCGGCTTTCGTCGAGGGGGTCATCAACCTGCGCGGGACGGTGCTGCCGGTGATCGATCTGCGCCGACGCCTGGGCTTGCAGAGCGTGGAGCGCACGGACCGCCAACGTGTCATGGTGTTTCTGATCGAAGGCGCGCGCACCGGCTTCATTGTGGATTCGGTGGCTGAGGTGCTCAAGATTCCCAAAACCGCCATCGAACCGGCGCCGCAATTGTCCAGCGAGCAATCACAACTCCTCGCGCGCATGGCGAACCTTGAAAAGCAGCAGCGTCTGGTGCAGTTGATTGATCCCACGCAGTTGGTGCGGGGACCTGAGCTGGCCGACCTGGCGGCCTTGTCCGCATGATTAAGCTGCTGCTTGTTGACGATTCGGCGCTGATGCGCCGTCAGTTGGCCAATGTCTTCCAGGCAGAGGGAGACTTTGAGATTCGTCAGGCGCGCAACGGCCAGGAGGCGGTCGAGGAGAATCGCGCCTTCGAGCCGGACGTGGTGACGCTCGATATCAACATGCCGGAGATGGACGGCATCACAGCACTATCGCTGATAATGGCAGAGCGGCCGGTGCCGGTGGTCATGGTGTCCTCGCTCACCGAGCAGGGGGCGCTGGCGACCTTCGAGGCGCTCAATCTAGGGGCCGTGGACTATCTGGCCAAACCGGGCGGCACCATTTCGCTCTCTATCGACGAGATCAGCGCTGAACTGGTGGCTAAAGTGCGCGCTGCGGCAGGTGCCCGACTCAAATCCAGGACAGCTCGGACGGTCAGTAACCGCTTGCGTCAGGAGCAGGCGAAACCGGCCCCGCGACCGCTTGCCGTGCGTCGCGGCGTGGCGGGCGAGGGGCTGGTGGTGATTGGCGTCTCGACCGGCGGCCCGCGCACTCTGGAGGACATCCTGCCGCGCTTGCCGGCAGATTTCCCTTGGCCGGTTCTGGTGTCTCAACACATGCCCGCGTCCTTCACGCTCCCCTTCGCTCAGCGCATGAACGGGCTCTGCACCCTGAATGTCGTGGAGGTCGCGCGTCCCATGCCGGTCGAGCCGGGCACCATCTACATCGGCAAGGGCGGCGCCGACATGGTGGTGGGTCAGCGCGGCGGGTGCCTGACAGTCCTCTCCAAGCCCGAGAATCACGACTTTCTCTGGCACCCCTCGGTCGAGCTCTTGGGTCGCTCGGTGCTGGAGCATTGCGACCCCGCGCGGGTCATCGGCATCCTACTGACAGGCATGGGCTATGACGGCGCCGATGCCTTCGCCGAGATAAAAGCGCGCGGCGGGCGCACCATCGCCGAATCCGAGGAATCTTCTGTGGTCTTTGGGATGCCAGCGGAACTGATCGCGCGCGGTGGTGCCAGCCTGGTGCTGCATGCGGAGAAGATCGCCGCGCAGGTTAATACCTGGGCGGGGCGTTGAGGCTTCGATCATGGCTCTCGTCAAAACCCAAACAGACGAGCCTATCACCGTCGATGCACGTCAGGCGGGCCGTGATTGCGCGAGTCTGATGGTGCAGCTGGCGGCGTCTGACCCGACCGCCCGGCGTTGGGCGGCGCGTGATCTGGTCGATTGCCCGGATGCCGCGCCTGCGTTGGTGGCGCGTCTCAAACAAGAAGCGGATGTTTCCGTTCGGGAAGTCATTCTAACGACCCTGACCAGCCTGGGCGACGCCACAGCGGTGGCTGGTCTGGTGGACTGTCTGAGGAGCGAGGACGTGGCGCTGCGCAACGAGGCCATTGAGGCCATGCAGAAACTGCCGGACGCGGTGGCGCCCATGATGCGTGGATTGCTCGCCGACTCCGATCCGGATGTCCGGATCTTCGCGGTCAATATTCTGGAATCCCTCTGTCATCCGGAGGTGGAGACCTGGCTGATCGAGGTCATTGATCGCGACTCCCATGTCAATGTTTGCGGCACGGCAGTGGATCTGCTCGGTGAGGTCGGGACGGTGTCAGCCCGCGAGAGCCTGTTGCGCCTTCAGGTGCGCTTTGCCGACGAGCCATACATCCGCTTTGCGACCGACCTGGCGCTAGGGCGTCTTCGTGAAGCCTGATCCGGCGCCGGCCAATATCCGGATCAGCGACGAGGATTTCCAGAAGTTTCGGGAGTTTTTCTATCGCAAGACCGGCATCCAGTTTGATGCATCCAAGCGCTATTTCGTCGATAAGCGGTTAGTGGAGCGCATTGAAGCCACGGACAGCGGCACCTTTCGCAGTTATTTCACCTTGCTGCGCTTTCAGGCGAGCAGCGATGAAGTGCAGTTATTGACCAATCTGATGACGGTCAATGAAACCTATTTTTTCCGTGAAGAGTATCAGTTTCAGTGTTTGGTCGATTCACTGCTGCCGGAAATCGTTGCCCGCAAGCGCGATCAGCGCGCCATTCGTATCTGGGTGGTTCCATCTTCCTCCGGCGAGGAACCCTATTCCATTGCTATTTATCTTTTGGAGCGCTGGCCAGGAATCAATCACTGGGATGTCGAAATCGTTGCGTCCGACATCGATACCCGAATTCTCGTCCTTGCCCGTCGGGGGCTTTATTCAATTCGCTCGGTGCAGCATTTGCCGGAAAAATTCCTAAAGCGGTATTTTCGCCGCCAGGCTGACGGCTATCAGATTTGTGATGATCTGCGTGAGTCGGTGGAGTTCACTCGGGTCAATGTCTCCGAGCGCGGCGATACCCGGGGTTATCGCGACTTTGATGTAATCTTCTGCCGCAACCTGCTGATCTATTTCGACGATGTCTCGCGCAAGACTGCGACTGAGACCTTTTATGACGCTTTGAAGCCGGGCGGCTTCGTTTGTCTCGGTCATTCGGAATCCATGAGCCGCAGTTCGTCACTCTATAAGGTGCGAAAATTCCCCGAAGCCATCGTCTATCAACGGCCACTGGTGACATCATGAAGCGCATTCTGATTATCGATGATGCGGCAACGGTGCGCTTGTATCACCGCCAGATTCTCGAAGCGGCGAATTTCGCCGTGGAGGAGGCGATGAACGGCATTGAGGCACTGGAAAAAGTCTTGCAGTCGAGCTTCGATCTCTATTTGGTGGACATCAACATGCCCAAACTCGATGGCTATGGTTTCCTGCGCGAACTGCGCAGCGGCGATCTGCCGCAGGTGCCGGCCATCATGATCTCCACCGAGGCACAGCCTGCCGATGAGCAGCGCGCCTATGCCGCTGGCGCCAATCTCTATGTGATCAAGCCGGTCAAACCCGATCAACTCCTGGCCCAGGTCCGGGTGCTCTTGGGGGAGGTGGCGCAATGAATCCATTGCTCGAACAGTTTCTGTCGGAGGCGCGCGATTTCCTACAAGGCATTAGCGAAAAGCTGATGGAGTTGGAAAACGCCCCCGGCGACGCGGCCATGATGAATGAGCTGTTTCGTCTGGTGCATACCCTCAAGGGTAACAGTGGCCTGTTCGATTTTCCCGAAATGACCCGGGTGCTGCACGCCGGCGAAGACCTGATGGATGCGGTGCGCAACGGTCGGGTGGCCTACTCGCAGCTCCTGGCAGATCGTCTGTTGGACGCGATGGATTTCGTCGGCATGCTGTGCGATGAAGTCGAGTCGGACGGTGTCATGGGCAAGACGCATGGGACGGATGCCGCACGCCTGGGAGCCTCGCTGCGCGAGCTGATGCAATCCGATGACGGTCAGGCTCCCGACCAGGCTTCCGGCCAGGCTCCAGGCAAGCCCGGGGCGCCCGGCGCGCCCGATGTCGCAACGGCTGCGGAGACCAAAGAACCCGATCCCGAGGCATCCGCGCAACTGCCGCTTGCCGCCATCCCCGAGGCCGCGCGCATGGAGGCTTATCGGCGTGCCCGCGCGGGTGATCCGCTGCACTGGCTCGTCTACACCCCGTCGGAACAATGTTTCTACCAGGGCGATGACCCCTTCTTTCTGGTGCGCCAAACCCCTGAACTGCTGTGGGGCGGCATTGAGGCACGCGACCCATGGTCGCCCTTGGCCGAGCTGGACGCCTATGCCTGCGTGCTGGATTTCAGTCTGCTGACCGCCGCACCCCGTGCCGCGCTGGAGGAACACTATCGCTATGTGGCGGACCAGATAAGGCTCATACCGGTTGCCCGGCTCGCGCTGGTTCTGCCCCAGGGCGACACCAATGGTGGGCCGGTCTACGATGACTTCCTCTCTGATGCATTGGAGCTGTTGCGAGCCGGCGATCTTGACGGCCTGGCTCGCAATGCCGGCACCATGCTCGAACTCTCCAACCCCGATCTTTGGATCGCCTCGGCCCTGCGCTGGCTGCGGCTGGTACTGGAAACTGAGCCGGAGACCGAGCCAGAGAGCCCGGCCGTTCTCGACGCACTCCTGGAGTCATTGCGTACCTTCGAGCCGCCCGCTTGGGATGGCGTCGGGGCTGTCGCAGCAGAGGGCAGCACTCAACGCGACGATGTCGCCACCTTGTCTGCGGAGGAGGCTGAGGCGCTGGAGGCTGTCGTCGCCACGCAACGGACCATTCTGAGTCAGACAGACAATCCCGATTGGCTGCCTGGTCGGATTCAGTCCGTCGCTGCCGCACTGTCCGGCTGCCTGCGCGTCTGCGGCGACAGTGCGGCGCTGCCGGGGCTTGATGCGGCAACCGGAGATGCCTTGGAGGCAAACAGCGGCGCGGCCCTTCTGGCCTGGCTGGATGCGCGCTTTCCCGCCATGGCTCCGGTGCTTGCCGAAGCCGGCGCAGAGCATCCGTCGGTATCGCCTCAGCTTCCCACAGAAAGTGCTCCAGCGCCCAGCGAAGCTCCACCAGCCGCTGCTCAGGCAACACCGGCGCCAGAAGGGGAGAGCGGCGGGGTCAAATTCGGTCGCCGCGCCGAGGATGCCATCGCCGGCCCCAAGAGCCTCAAGGTCGATCAGACCAAAATCGACCGCCTGATGAACCTGATCGGCGAGATGGTTGTGGCTAAGAATGGCCTGCCGTACTTGGCGGGACGGGCTGAGGATGTGTTTGGGGTGCGTGAGCTCTCGCGCGACATCAAGGGCCATTACGCGGTGATCAATCGCATCGCCGAGGAGATGCAGGACGCTATCATGCAGGTGCGCATGATGCCCGTTTCCTTTGTTTTCCAGCGCTTCCCGCGTCTGGTGCGCGACATCTCGCGCAAGCTCGGCAAGGATGTGCACCTGGTCATGGAAGGGGAGGACACCGAGGCCGATAAGAACATCATCGAGGCATTGGGTGATCCGTTGGTGCATATCGTGCGCAACAGTCTTGATCATGGGTTCGAGTCGCCCGAGGTGCGCGCCGCTGCCGGCAAACCAGTGGCTGGCACCCTGACGCTGCGTGCCACCCAGGAATCCGACCGTGTGGTGATTGAGATCAAGGACGACGGCAAGGGCATCGACCCCGATGTCATCAAGCACAAGGCCTATACCAAGGGACTCATCGACGAGGCCACGCTGGAGCGCATCAGCGACCAGGAGGCTGTGAATCTGGTCTTTGCCGCTGGTTTATCGACCGCAGAGACGGTGTCGGACCTCTCTGGACGCGGGGTGGGGATGGATGTGGTCCGCTCAGCTGTGGAGAAGGTCAACGGCGCTATGACCTTGACCAGTGTTCTGGGGCAGGGGACCCAACTGCGGCTGTCGGTGCCTTTGTCGATGGCCGTGACCAACGTCATGATCGTGGTCTCCGATGATCAGTCCTTCGGTGTCCCCATGGACACTGTGGTGGAAACTGTGCGAGTGCCCCAGTCGGCGATTCGTACTATCAAACGCAGTCTGGCCACGGTCTTGCGCGGGCGTATTGTGCCGCTGAAGTCGATCAACACCCTGCTCGGGATTCAGGCGCAGCACAAGGCCAACGCTGATGACGAGTTGGCGGTGCTAGTGGTGCGACTGGGCGATGAAACCCTGGGCCTTTTGGTGGACGATTTCCGCGAGACCGTCGATATCATCCTCAAGCCCATGACCGGCGTGCTGGCGAGTCTGTCCGCCTATGCCGGCTCCGCCCTGATGGGGGACGGCTCAGTGCTGATGGTGCTCAATGTCAAGGAGATTCTTTGATGCCCATTGAGTTCAAAGGCAATCATGCCCTGTTTCTTGACATTGTGACCGTTGAGGAAGCCGAAACTTTATTGGAATGGTTGCAGAAGAAACCGACGGCCAAGGTGAATCTGGCCGATTGCGTCCATCTGCATCCCGCCAATCTGCAAGTCTTGATGGCCGCCAAGCCTGTCATCAAGGCTTGGCCCAAGGATGCTGGATTACGTAGTTGGCTCGAATCCGCCTTGCTCGAGTAGCCTGAAGGAAAACAAGAATGCCCAAGAAAATCCTGATTGTGGACGACTCCGCCACCATGGTCTATAGCGTCAAGACGACCCTGGAGATGAACGGCTTCGATGTCGAGACGGCCGGAGACGGCGTGCAGGCACTGGCCAAGCTCAAGGGTGGCGTGAAGCCCGACCTCATCATTACCGATATCAACATGCCCAACATGGGTGGATTCGAGCTCATCAAGAACGTGCGCGCGCTTCCTGGGTTCCGCTTCACGCCCATCCTGACCCTGACCACCGAGAGTCAGGCGGACAAGCGCGACGAGGGCAAGAAATTGGGCGCCACCGGCTGGCTGGTGAAGCCCGTCGACGGCCCCGCCCTCGTCAAGGTGATCAAGCAAGTGCTGCCGGGCGCCTAGGTGGACATGGCAATGCAAACGGTGGATGCTCAACTCCCATTGCGGGGCGCGCGTTCCAGGCTTATGGTGGCCGCCGCGGTAGCGCTTGCTATCAACGTAATGGTTGCTTGGCTGATCTCGCCCTGGCTGCGCGATCTCTTTCTTATCCCGCTGGGCATGAGCTATGCCACTGAGATCGCCCTCACTACTTTCTTGTCCACGGTGTCCGTGCTGGCATTGAGCGGAGTCCTGGCCTGGGTGTTTCTGCGCCAGGACCTGAAAGCCTTTATTCGCTTGCTTCACGAAGGCCACTCTCAACTTGAAAGCGTGTCCATTCAGGAGGCCCTAGTCAAGGACGAAATCGGCCATGTTTCACCTTACCTCGACATCATGAGGAAACAGATGGAAGGCACCGTCCAAGAGACCGAGCAGGGCGTCATGTCGGTGATCGAGCAGATCAATCAGGTGCATGGACTCTCCCGTGCGCAGATGGATCGGATCGGGCATTCCATGGCGAACGGCATGGAACTGGCGGAGGTCATGGAACAGCAGGTGGCCAATAACAAAGAGGTCATAGCCGTTCTGAGCGATCATCTCAACGTGCAGATGACGGAGCTCGACAGCAACCTGGAGCGCATCGAACACCTCTCCGGGCAGGTGGATGCGCTGTCTCCGCTGGTTGGGGTGATTTCCGATATCGCCAAACAGATCAATCTTCTGGCGCTCAATGCGGCCATTGAGGCGGCGCGTGCGGGGGAGGCAGGACGCGGTTTTGCTGTGGTGGCGGACGAGGTGCGTGCGCTCTCTACCCAAACCGCCAGCGCGGCCGAGGATATCGCCCGCAAGATCAGCGCAGCGACCGAGAGCACGGAAAAAGAACTTGTCGTGGCACGCGAGGCCAGGGACCGCAAGCAATACAGCGACCATATTCATCGGATTATCACTGACATCAGCGCCATGGAGGCGCGTTTCGCCGAGGGAAGCGCCTTGCTGCTGGAGGTGATTCAAGGGGTGGAGACGGGGAATCAGGAAATCGTCACACGCCTGTCCGGCGCACTGGGATATATTCAGTTTCAGGATGTGGTTCGCCAACGCTTGGAGCAGGTCGGGATCGCTCTGGGCGAGTTGGGCGAACATTTGCAGTCGCTCATGGCGCAGTTCGGCGATGCGGCTTGGGATGGTTCGGTGCAGCCGAGCCTCAAGGAGCGCCTGGACGGGCATCTCGATCGCTATGTGATGTCCAGTCAGCGCAATGCTCACGCGTCGGTGATCGGCGCTGTGGCGGCGACTGACGAGCGGCCCCAGATCGAGCTGTTTTGATGGGGGCGGTCTAGCCATGCCCCGGATCATTGCCGTCTCCAACCGCAAGGGTGGCACCGGCAAGACCACGGTGGCAGTCAATCTCGCCGCCGAACTGGCCGCGCTCGGGCGTCGGGTTCTTCTGGTTGATCTCGACTCACAGGGCCATTGTGCCGCCGGGGTGGGCCTGAAATTGGACCGGGATGCGCCCACGGCCCATAGCATCTTTCTCGACCCTCTGGCAAAACTCTCGGCTGCCGTCTACCCGAGCGCCTTTGCGAATCTCTCCCTATGTCCGGCCGACCAACGATTCGAGCATGGTAGCGGTGTGGGGGGGCAAGGGCGGTTAGCTGAAGCGCTCGCGCACCAAGACATCGCCTCGGCTTTCGATTTGGTGATTCTCGACACGCCCCCTTCTTTGGACCATCTGTTGTTCAACGCACTGACGGCGGCGCATTGGGTGCTGGTGCCCTATGTTCCGCACCATCTCTCCCTGGAAGGGGTGCGGCAACTGATGCGGGTGCTTTTCAAGATCATCTCGGGCGGCGCCAATCCGCAACTGAAAATCCTCGGCTTTGTGCCGACCATGTCGGCGGCGCACATCCGCCAGCATCGTCTGGTGACCGGCGAGGTCGCGCGTCAATTCGGCGCGCCGAGGGTTCTGGCCGGCATTCGCTCCGACATTCGTTTGGCAGAGGCATTCAGCGTGGGCAAGCCCGTTCGTGGCTATGCGCCAAAGTGCCGTGGCGCTCAGGATTTCGCCAATCTTGCAGCAACCCTCTCGCCCGTCCTGGATGGCATAGACACCTAATGCGCATAGTCCCAGCCACCCTCGGCGCTGAAGGCGGCTTCTGAATGGTAAGGCTCATGGTTTCGCACACATAATGCGCAAAATCCAGATACAGTAGGTTGGGCACGCTGCGCCTTGCTGTCGATCAGGGCATTGGCATCAATAATGAGCAGCATCCCATCCGCCTATAGCATCCAACTGGCGGACAACTCGCGCATCTCCAGCAGGGGCAGGCGCAGTATTTCCGATGCCCGGGAGAGGGTGATCTGGTCGTTTTCCATCGCGTGTCTGGTTAGCCGCCAGAGCCTGTCGCCTTGAAAATCGTATTTCTCCATCCTGGCTGGCTCCAACCCAGTGGATCGTTGAGCCTGATTACCCTGATAGATTTCCCGGGCAATGCCATCCGGTTCATCATGTTTTAGCAGGGATTTACCATTGCGTTGCTGGTAAGCGCGATTGAACCGCTGCCAGATAAGCGCGCGCTTTTGTTCCGGCTTAGACTCCGCAACACGATATAGCACGGTGCGCCAACTGACGCGAAAGACCCGCTTGATCTTGAACACACGATCAAGTAGTGGCAGGCCTTCTGCATCCTGCCATTCGTTGGCAAATGCCGCTTGTGGCATCAAAAAATGCGAGGCGAAGCTATCAGCTTCCCGCTCTTGTTGCTGATCTTCCCGCTCCTCGCCCACATCGTAGGCATTCAGATGTAGCAGCAGATGGCCCAGCTCATGGGCGGCGCTGAAAATCCAGGTCTCTACCGGTAGACGGTGCCAGGTGTTGACCACCACGGCCGGCCCACCATCTTCTTCGGCCACCGATAGCCCCATGAAGCCATCGCTGAGCACTTCGAGGGAGAGAACCTTGATGCCGCGCGATTCCAGCAAGCCACAGATATCGTGCACCGGTTCCTTGTTATTGAGGCCAAAATGCTGCCGCACTCTGTCTGCCAGTTTCGGGATGTCTTGGTCGGATTGATGACTCAGTTCATCCCACAAGGGCTTGAGCTCATGGGGCAAGCGGTCACCGGTCATGGCTTCCAAGTCGATAAAGGTGGCCAAGCGCAGAGCGATGTCAGCGAGTACCTGATCCCGCCGCTTGAGTTTTTTGAGCGAGCGAAAGCGCACCCGTTGCAGGCGCAGGGCCGGCTGCAGCAAGGCCTTGATGGGGACATCCAATGCCGCTGCCAAGGCTTGCAGGGTGTTTCTGCGAGGTTCGGATCGGCCCTTCTCCAAGTTTCGATAAGCTAGCAACGAGAGTCCTGCCAGGGTAGCGAGTGTTTCCTGGGACAGGCCTTGCTCTCGCCGCAATCGCAACAAATTTCCACCGATGCGTTCTTTCATGGCGCCGCCCAATACTGTGCATTTCTTGTTATTCTGTACTTATCCCAAGATATGTCAACGTGGGATATAGGCAAGGCAACGCCTCTTTTCTTTCGCGCGCACCTAACTGGTTCCGCCGGTGATGACGATTGCGGTCTGGCTGCGCTATGCCGGCGCCAAGTCTTCTGTCAGGTCTTTCGACTGCTCGGCCCAGAGCGCTGGCTGCTGATAAGCGGCTACCCATTCGGTGAGCTGCTTGGCGGCCATGGGTCGGGCAATGCCATAGCCTTGGACGCGATCACAGCCCAGGCGCATCAGCAGACAGC
This sequence comes from Thiorhodovibrio litoralis, assembly GCF_033954455.1. NCBI lineage: Bacteria > Pseudomonadati > Pseudomonadota > Gammaproteobacteria > Chromatiales > Chromatiaceae > Thiorhodovibrio > Thiorhodovibrio litoralis. Next base: position 1,697,665 of record NZ_CP121473.1, read on the forward strand.
CGTGCTCCAGGGTTTCCACGCCTTCTGCAATGACCGCGAGATCGAAGGCGCGGGCGAGTCCGATGATTCCTTCGACGATGGCGCGATCTTCATTATCCTTGATCATGTTGCGCACAAAGGTCTGATCAATCTTGAGCGTCCGCGCTGAGAGCCGACGGATGTAGGTCAGCGATGAATAGCCGGTCCCGAAATCATCAAGGGAGAAGGACAGGCCGAGCAGGGTACCCTGGCGGATCACCGTGCTGACCAGATCCAGGTCATTGAGCGCGGCGGTCTCCAGAATTTCGAGTTCAATACCACAGGGCTGGACACCAGGGTGCTGACCGATGAATCCCGAGACATCCCGCATAAAATTTGGCCTCAGCAGTGAATAGGCCGAGACATTGATATGCAGGCGCAGGCGCAGCCCTTGAGCGACCCAGGCTTCCTGCTCGGTCAAGGCTTCGCGCAGCACCCAATGATCGAGTTGGCGGATCAGGTCGCTGCCTTCGATGGCGGGCAGAAATTCGCCCGGCGCCAGGAGGCCGCGCCGCGGATGCTGCCAGCGCACCAGCGCCTCCGCAGACTCGACCGCTGCGGTGGAGTCGCTGCGCATGTTGACGATCGGCTGATACAGAAGCCGCAGCTCGCCGGCGTTGATCGCCTGTTGGATGTCGCGCAGACGTTCGCGGTTGGCGATGCCCAGAGGGTCCTTTTCCGGGTCGAAAAACTGATAGTTGTTGCGTCCGCTTTGTTTCGCCAGGTACATGGCATGATCGGCATGTCGCAACAGGCTATCGGCGTCGCCATGATCTTCCGGATACAGTGTCGCCCCGATGCTGGCAGAAACCGGATATGGTTGCTCCTCGATCAGGCGTTCGTTCAGCCCATGCAGAATGCGGTCAAGGATCTGGACGCATGCGCCGCGGTTAAGGACATCGGCAAACAGCAGCGCGAACTCATCGCCACCCCAGCGGGCAATGGTGTCGGTAGGGCGGACACAAGAAACCAGGCGTGCAGCAACCGCTTGCAGGAGTATATCGCCAACCTCGTGTCCGCATTGATCATTAACGGGCTTGAAGTCGTCCAGGTCCAGATAGCAGACGGCCAGCCGAGAGTTGTCGCGGTCGGCTACGGCAATGGCTTTGCGCAGTCGGTTCAGAAGCAGTCGTCGGTTGGCGAGCCCGGTAAGATGATCGTAGTAGGCCAGTTGTTCCAGGCGCGTCTGGCTTTCGAGCAGGGCCTGCTCGCTGGTTTTCCGTTCGGTGATGTCGCGGGCAACACCCGCCAGGCGGATGGCTCGACCGTCCGTGCCGCGAATTGCATCCCCATCGGTGGCCAGCCAGTGGGTTGATCCGTCGGGCCAGACAACACGGAACTCGAGGTTGAGCTCGGCGCCATCCTCAGCACAGGCCTGCATGCTCTCGCGCCAGTGCGCGAGATCCTCGGGGTGGAGGCGCGCGGCGATCTCCTCGAAGGTGCCCTGAAAGAGTCTCGGGGCAAAGCCCCACATGGCCGCCATGTCCTCGGACCATTTTACCTGGTTGGTGTCGGTATGCCACTCCCAGATCGCGGTCTTGGAGAGTTGCAGCGCCAGATACAAATGTTCCTCGGTATCCCGGATTGCGTCTTGCATCCGCATCCGCTCAGTAATGTCCTGAGCGGCGCCGCATAAAGTCGTGGGCTTACCATTGGCGTCATACTGGAACTCGCCATAGTCCTGAATGAAGCGAGTTCTTTGGTCGTCCGGACGGATAATGCGGTGCTGATGAACGTAGGGCGCTTTTTCTTCCAAGGCTCGCTGGATGGCCGCCAGCATCCCCGAGCGGTCACCGGGATGGAGGATTCGCAATAGGCTGCCCAGGGTCGATTCGCCCGGCTCGACACCGTGGATATGGCACCAGTGAACCGTCGGCAGGAAGCGACTGCTGTTTGGCTCAAGTGTCCAGCCGCCGACCTGGGCCAGGCGCGCGCTGTGAGCAAGCATCTGGTCGCGTTCGTCCGAACAAAAGGCGCGCGGCGCGGACGATTGCTGTGCGGACTCGCTGTCACCCCCGTGGCTGTTAAATGCTTCTTCCATCGGATATGTCGATTCGGCTCCTTTGGGGACTTCTTGGAATTTATTGCCCTCCATGGGATAGCGACCCGGCGCCAAGGCGTCTTAACTGCAAGAAGGGTTCGATGTCACCTTTCGTAAAGGCAGTCGATGAAAGAGAATTGCCTGGTTACAGGCTGGACACCCAAACCCCCACACTCATCGATGCCCCGGGCGACCCAGTGAAAGCACCCGCGATCGGCGGCACGGACTCTGGGCGTCGCGCCACGGCGACGGCGATGTGCTGGGGGCCGGCCACCGTGCCATTCGATGGATCGAAGCCCTTCCAGCCGGCGCCCGGCAGATAGACCTCGGCCCAGGCGTGGGTGGCGCCGTAGTTGAACGCCGACGGCTCGGCCTGGAGATATCCGCTCACAAAGCGCGCAGCGAGCCCGAGGCAGCGGGCGGTCTCGATGAACAGGGCGGCGGAGTCGCGGCAGGAGCCGGTGCCAAGCGCGAGGGTTTGCGCTGGAGCCTGGACTCCGGGCTCCTCGCGCAGCTGGTATGACAGGCGGTTATAAATGTGCGTACAAAGGCGCTGCAGCAGCGCGTAGGTTTGGATTCGCTCACCCGCCTGCCAGAGGCTGTCGACCCACACCTTGAACGGATCGCCCTCCCCGGGCCGGGAAACCTCCATGTAGGGCAGGAGCACTGGCGTGTCTTCGGCGCAATAGGCGAAGGGGTAGTTGATCGCTTCGGCGTCGACCAGGAAATCGAGCGGTGCCTCGTTGAACTGCTGAATGACGAGGTCGCTCTCGATCGCGAGCTGGCTGGCCAGCGTCTCGAAGGTCGCGATCGCCACGGAATTGTCCTCAACATCACGGTGCCAGCGCAGGGTCGCGGGCGGATCGATGTTCAGTGTCGATGATTCGATGCGCAGGTCATGGTCTTCCCTGGGTCGCAAGCGCAAAACATGGGGGCCGAGTTGCACTTGGCCGGAAAAGCGGTAGTAGGTCCGATGTAGGATGCGATAGCGTTTCATGGGTTAACTGTCAGGCCAGCATCGGGGCAGCAGCTTGCCCGCGGCGGCGCCCAATGGCCCCGAGTCCTCTCGCGGCCATCGGCCAATGCGACTAGGCAGGCGCGCCACCCTTGACGTTTCCCAGCAGGGTTTTGGTTTCCTGCTTTTCCTTCTTCGCCGAGCGCTTTTCTTTCAGCGAATGGGCGGGTTTCTTCTTGGCTTCTTTGTTGCTTTGTCGTTCTTTGGTCATGGGATTCTCTCCGAAGGCTTGGGGACACGGATTGCGCTATTGGCTGACGACCACGAATGCTCCTGTTTGCGTGAATGAACTCCGTCCTGCGAGTCGGGGGGTTGCTTTCAATTTCCCGCTGGTCGGTTGAGTGGAGACTTGGGCAGGTGAAAACAAGCGTCCAGGCCTTTCTCCCCAAGGCGTTCGCGCACTCTGCTGCCGGCGTTCACGATATAAAGGTTATTGCGCCGCGTTCCGGCCTTGCGGTACAAAAAGAGCAGCAGCTCAATGCCCGAGTCAAACACTTGACGGGTATTTTTCATGTCAATCACCAGGCTTTCGGTGTGATGCTGATCGACTCGCACGCTGTGAATCGCCTCCTGTATAATCGCGAGCGAGGCGATGTCCAAGCGCGAACCGGTCCGCACCCACAGCGTTTCCCGCGTTGCCGATCTCGACCCCGAATTCGGGCGCGGTGCGAGGTGGCTGGCTTGCGCGGGACGGCGGTGCGACGAGGCAGTTTTGCCCTGACCGGGGGCCTCATTGAAGAGTTGACTGGCGGATGGCGGGAGGGTTGGCCCGCCCGACGGTTTGCGCTCCAGCGGCTTACCGCGAACAACAGGTGACTCCTCCGCCGGGGTGGCATAGTGCCATGAGCGGTTGGAATAAGGCATGGATGTCGCGCTCCTGAGTGGCGAATCGCGTGTAGGCCACGGCGCATGTCCGGCTCGGACAGCGATATCGCAGCCTCTCTTGCATTAAGTATGCGCGAACGCGCTTGCGGTTCGCATCGGGACCGCCCTGATGTTGGCATCGGCAAAACGCTGTAAACTTGCAGATATAGAATTTCTCTTTCTCCAACTACCCTGGCCCCGGGCTTCATGCGCTGGCGCAGGAAATTAATGGATTATGATTCGCACTATCAGACCCTGGTGATCGTCGATGATCATCCGCTGGTGCGCGAGGGCCTGAAGGCGGTCCTCGCTCGCGACGACGGATTGCGTGTCATCGGCGAGGCCGGCGGTGTTAGTGAGGCACTGGCTCTGGTTCAAGCGCGCAAGCCGGATCTGGCGATCATCGATCTGGCGCTGGCGGATGGCGATGGACTCGACTTGGTCAGGCGACTGAGAGCCCATTGCTCGGACGTCAAAATCCTGGTCTGCTCGATGCGCGATGAGTCGCTCTTTGCCGAGCGCGCGCTCCATGCCGGTGCCATTGGCTTCATTCATAAGAGTGAGGTTGCCCTGCATATTGTCGATGCGGTGCGCACCACCCTGATGGGACGCGTTTATTTGAGTCCGGCGATGGCCGAACGTATGCTCAAGCGCACGCTTCCTGGTCAGGAGTCGGGGGGGCTCGCGGTGGACTGTCTGAGTGATCGTGAATTGCAAGTCTTCGGCCTGCTTGGCGATGGCCAATCCACGGCGCAAATCGCCGAGAGACTGCATTTGAGCGTGAAAACAATCGAAACCCATCGCGAAAACATCAAACGCAAGCTACAACTCAGCAATGCCGCGGAGCTCATGCGTTGCGCGACTATCTGGTCGCATACCCAATGCTGAGCCGAAATGTCGGGCTCTCCCCCCGCCTTGACATGACCATGACACGCGTGACTTGACAACATCTAAGACATACCCCGATGGCGATCTCCTTTGCCTCCCTAGCGCCTTCACCGCGCATCTCGGTTAGGCTAAAGGTGTAGCGACCGCGCGTAATTTTAAGGATCTTGGGGCAGCCATCTGGCAAAGCCCAGTCCCCGTTCGATTCCAAGCGGTTTTTTTCGATACACCCATGAGGTCCGCCATGCCTTTCTCTGCATTCTCGATTCACCCTGACTCCATGGACGAACGCCGCAGCTTGAACGATCGCCGACAACAGGGTGATCGCCGCGACAGCCGGCAGGGCGCGTCCGCGAATGATTCCAACAAGGCCGAGGTCGCCTCCCTGCGCTTCGCCTCGCCGCCGCGCAAAGTCGTGAATCGTGCTTCGCGATCGCAAGTCAATTCGCGGGCGGTGGCTGAGGCGGCTTATTTCCGGGCCGAGAAGCGCGGCTTTCTCAGCGGCTTCGAGACCCAGGACTGGCTCCAGGCCGAAAAAGAAACGCTGTCAGGCATGGAATGACGCACCCCACCAAGAGGCGCTGGCGGAAGCGCCAGCGTCACTAAAATCTGAAGAGCAACCACCACTAGCGCAAGCACTATCGCGTCAGCCGGCGCTCAGCGCAACAGCAGTGTGGGAATGGTCGCGGCGCGCAGCAGGTCGGTGGTTTTGCTGCCGAAGAACAGGCTGCGCAGCGGTGAGTGGCCGTAAGCGCCCATGACTAGCATGTCGATGGCGTGCTCTTTGACATAGCGCGCGATGACTTGCTCGGTATCGCCTGGAATATTGGACGCGGTTGTTTCAAGGTCGGCGTTCTCAAGCGTGGTGCGCGCCCAGTCGAGCTGTTTCGCGCCATCGCGCCGCGGCTGCCCCGACATCACCAGATGCACCGGCAGACCGCGAAACAGTGGGCTGCGGGCGACCATCTCGACGCCGCGTCGGGTCATGGCGCCGCCGTCGAAGGCGATCATCACCCGTTGCGGCTCGCGGAAGTCGTCGGTGACGGCAAGAATCGGGCGATTCAATGCCCGCACCAGGCGCTCGACATTGCGCCCGAGATCGCGGTGGGTGGTTTCGGCCGACTCACCGCGACGCCCGAGCACGAACAGGCGCACGCCGGCCTGCTGCTCGACCAGTGTTTCCTCGAGATCGCCATAGCGCTGGCGCACGTCGGGCGCGGTCACACCTTGGCCGAGGGCGCGCTCGCGCAGTTGGTTGAGAAACAGCCGCCCTTGCTCGCGCACTTGCTTGCTGCGCGCGGCATCCTGATCGGACAGGTCCTTCAGCAGTGTCTGCTGCGCATTCACCCCAATGGCGCCGCTGTGATCATGGGTGCTGACCAACTCCGGCTGGCGCTTGATGATGTGCATTAACTGCAGCGGTGCGTCGAGTCGGCGCGCGGCCCAAGCGGCGGTGTCGGTGACAAAGCCAGCGAAGTGCGACTGATCGACGCAGGCGAGAATTTTCTGTTCGTTTTGCATCGGCGTCATCCTGTCAGTGGCCCATGAGCTGTTCGACAGCATCCGGCTTGTCATGCACCGCGAAGCGTCCGATCAGGGTCGCGCTGGCTTCATTCAGACCAGTGACCTCGACCTCTGTGCCCTCGCGGCGAAACTTGATCACCACCTTATCGAGCGCGCTGACGGCGGTGATGTCCCAGAAATGCGCGCGGCTGACATCGATGCGGACTTTCTCGATGACTTCTTTGTAGTCGAAGGAGGCGATGAACGAATCAGCGGAGGAGAAAAACACCTGACCGATCACATGGTAGACGCGCTCGCGTCCCTCCCGCGTCGGCGTGGAGCCGACATAGAGCACCCGGCTGACTTTGTGGGCAAAGAAAAAGCCCGACAGTAGCACGCCGATCAGCACGCCCTGAGCCAGGTCGTGGGTCAGCACAGTGACCGCCACGGTGGCGATCATCACCACATTGGCATCGAGCGGATGCTCGCGCAGGTTGCGAAACGAGGCCCAGTTGAAGGTGCCGATGGAGACCATGATCATCACCGCGACTAGGGCCGCCATCGGGATGCGCGCCACCCAGTCGTTGGCGAACACCACCATCAGCAGCAGAAAGATGCCTGCCGCCAGGGTCGAGAGGCGCCCGCGTCCGCCGGATTTGATGTTAATGACCGTTTGCCCGATCATCGCGCACCCGGCCATGCCACCGAGAAACCCGGTCGCGACATTGGCCACGCCCTGGCCGACACACTCGCGGTTTTTGTTGCTCTTGGAGTCGGTCAGATCATCGACGATGGTCGCCGTCATCAGGGATTCCAGCAGCCCGACCACCGCCAGCGTCGCGGAGACCGGGAAGATAATGCTCAGGGTCTCCAGATTGAGCGGAATATCCGGCAGCAGGAAGATCGGCAGGCTATCGGGCATCTGCCCCATGTCGCCGACCGTGTGCACATCCAGACCGAAGTAAATCGCCACCCCCGTCAGTGACACGATGGCCACCAGCGGCGAGGGGATCGCCCGGGTCAGGTAGGGGAAGAGATAGATGATCCCCAGTCCGGCCGCGAGCATGGCATAGACAGGCACCGTGAGTTGGCTGCCGGTAATCTCCGGCAACTGCGCCATGAAGATCAAAATCGCCAGCGCATTGACGAAGCCGGTGATTACCGAGCGCGAGATAAAGCGCATCAGGTTGCCGAGGCGCAGCCAGCCGGCCAGCATTTGCAGCACCCCGGTCAGCACCGTGGCGGCGAGCAAATACTGCAGCCCATGATCGGCCACCAGATCGACCATCAGCACCGCCATTGCCGCGGTGGCGGCTGAGATCATTCCAGGGCGCCCGCCAACAAAGGCAGTGACCACGGCAATGCTGAAGGAAGCGTAGAGCCCGACCTTGGGGTCCACCCCGGCGATGATGGAAAAGGCTATGGCCTCAGGGATAAGCGCAAGGGCCACCACTAGCCCGGCGAGCAGATCATTGCGAATGTTGGATAGCCAATCCTGGCGAAGTCGTTTCATGGTCGAGTAAGCGGGCTTGATGACAGAAAACAACAAGCCGCCCGCAGGCGGCTTGAGATGGCGTAAGCCAATGCAAAAAGAGGCGCCTGCGCGCCCCTGGATGCCAGCATTATAACCCGGGCTGAAACCGGTTTTTGGTTTTCAAGCGGATTCGGGGTGGCGCTGAACCATGAGCGCTAGCGAGGCCGCGGTCTTGCGCAAATCGGTTATCAGAGCGGCACGACCTGAATAGCCATTTTGTTGTGCAATATTTTCGGGCGGATGCTGCTGCAGGACGGCGGCGATGAAGCTCTCGGCTTGTCGTTGGCTGAGTGTGCTCCGGGAGATGGCATCGCCAAGGGGCTGGGGGGCGAGGCGGGCAAGGACGGGCAGGGCAGCTTCAATCGTGCGCTTTTGGTTGGCGAAGGCGTGCAACTCGGCCTGGATGGATGCTGGCAGGGATGCGGGGAACTCTGCTGGAGTTGTTTCGCCTGGGAGCCGCTGTTGAGCGCTTTCCCTGAGGAGCGCCAGGACCAGCGCGGGCTCTAGTGCGTTGAGGCGGCCGGGGAGCAGGTGCAGCAGGCGTTCGGCGAATTGGACGCGGGCTTGGGTCAGGAGTGTCTGGCCGGGCGGGGTAAGCGCACGCAGCACGACGGCGGCGTGGGCGCCGGTGGCGGCATTGCGGTGGCTGCCAAGCTGCACTGGCATGAAGCCGCAGGCGTGCCAGAATGCCAGGAGCTCGGCGGTGGCGCCGAAGCTGGCGCCGATCAGGTCGCAGCCATCCGCGGCGGCTTGTTGCACCAGATGCTCGAGCAGGTGGCGGCCGAGGCCCTGGCGCTGCGCGGCTGGATGCACGGCGATGCGCACAATGCGGCTGTAGCTGAGTCGCGGTGCCTCGGCGAGACCGGCATGTGCCGAGAGGGTTTGGGGTAGCAGATGGCCGCGCGGGCGGCGCTCGCCGGCGAAGATGGCGGCGCTCAGCGCATCGTCCAGAGTGCCTTCGCGGGCGCTCAGGGCGGTGGCGAGCAGGGTGTCGCTGTTGCCGCGGTGGAGCGCGGTCAGGCTCAGGTTCGGCCCATCGAGCAGGTGGCGCAGGTCGCTCGGACGGGTCTGGTAGTGCGCGAGCCTGAGCAGGCCGAAGAGCTGGCGCAGTTGGTCTTCCTGCGCGATGAGCTGATCGCGATCGATCCGCGCGATCCGCGGCGGCGGCCCGATGCTGGACTTGACCTGCTCGGCGGTTGCCGGTTCGGCGTCGAGCAGCAGCAGGCGATCGATCAGCGCTTCGAGCGGGTCGCCGGCGGCAAAGCGCACCGGCTGGCGCAGCTCGAGATGCCGCCAGCCCGGTCGTTGTTCATCGAGCAGCGGAAAGAAGCGCAGTGCGAAGCCACAGCCGGTGCCTTCGTAGCCTTGGGTGGTGGTGGCGAAGACGATGCGCGGATATCGCTCCAACAGGTCATGCAATAGCGGCGCCGGAATGCCGGCGGCCTCGTCGACCAGCAGCAGTTCGGCGGCGGGGCGCTCGCGGACGATGGCGTCCGGGGGCAGGAAGCGCAGCATGGATTCCATGGCTGACCCGGCCTTGCCGCGGGCGTGCTCGAGCAGGGTGCGCGCGGCGCGATAGCGCGGGGCGGTGATCAGGACAGGGTGCGCGGCGTGCTGGCACAGCTCGCCCGCAGCCAGGCCCAGCGCGGTGGATTTGCCGCGGCCGCGCCCGGCGCTGACGACCAAGGGGCGGGGGTTGGTATCGGTTATTAGGGCGCGGATGGCCGCGAGGACTTGCAGTTGCTCGTCGGTGAGCAGCCAGTGGTCGGGGGCGGCAGATTGCAACTTGGGGTGCATTCTTGTGGGGGCATTGGGATGCAAGGCACCGCGCAGGGCGGGACGGAAGACAGGATCGTCACCTGTGGTGATCAGTCTGCTGACTGGGGTGCCGCTCTGCTCGCGCGGTAGTTGAGTCATACCATCAACAGGGACGGGTGCGCTTAGCCGCAGGGTTCCGACTTCAGCCATGACATCAACCTGGGTGGGCGCGCTCAGTCGCAAGGTTGCAGCCGCGCCAGCCAATTGCAGGGCCATGCGCGCCAGGAAGCGCTGGCCGACATCTTCTGCCCGATAGGGATGAGTTGCGACGCGCGTGGCGGCGGGATCGATAAAATCCGGCCATTGGTCGAGCGGTGGACACAGCAAGATCAGCAGGCCGCCACCGCGCAGAGCACCGCTCGCGGCGGCCAGGGCATCGGGGTCGAACCCGGCAAAGAGATCATAGACGATCAGATCGCACTCGCTGCCGAGGAGTTGTTCTGCCTGGTTGACCAGTGAGCTGGAGTCGGATGGACCGCGGCCAATCCAGGGGACAGAGGCGGGAGCTGGCAAATCCTGGCCCAGTTCACGGAGCAGGGCCTGCGCGACCCGGTGGGTTTCGTGCGGGGAGCCTTCGACGAGCAGGAGCCGCCGGGCACGGTGCCGCGCGGGAACGGAGGTTGGCCGTTGCTTTGGCCTTTCTCGCATCCTCAACAACCCCAAACGCTGATCTCACGCGGTCCCCAGCGCTCCTCGCGCCGCCACAGTCGCTGCTCCCAGGTGAGAATCGGATCGCGGTGGAAAATGACCAAGTGGGCATCTTCGGCGCCGGCCTTGTCGGCGTAGTCGGATGTCTGCTCCAGGCTCCGGGCCAGGATGCTGTCCAAGGTGCGCCCGACGTGCAGCAGTTTCAGCTCAATGACCACGCGCTGCACCGGGCCGAAAAAGCCGGCGCTTTCATCCAGTGGCCACTCTAGCAAGAGGTCCGTGCGCCGGCGGCCGAGGGCGTATTCCCGAGTCAAGCGGCCACCGCCGTTGAGTATTCGCTGCAAGAAGGCTTGAATCAGCAATTGCGGGCCGGCCTCGCGGTACTCGAAGCGCTCCACCCAGCTCTCGCCATGCTCGCGGAAAAACTGCTGAAAGGCAGTCAGCAGCTTGGCCATATCGAGCCGCCGATCCTGGCCCAGGTACCAGAGGGTTTCCTGATTGGCGATCATCGTCTGGGTGGCCCAGGTTAGCTCCCGGGGGATGATTTCCTGGTAGATACGGTTGCTGATTTCCAACTTGGGGCGGGTGCGCACTAGGCCCAGGTCCTCGACATAGTGCAGATCGTCCTCAGGTACCTGCGGCTGGGAGCCCTCAGTGGAAAGCAGCGCCGCGATTACCGCGTGCACCCGCGGCTCCTTGAGCTTGTCGGCGAGTTGGTCGAGATGGGTGGCTCGCGACAGGATCAGCCGCTCGCGACCGTCGCGGTAGTCTTCGAGCGTGATGGGGCGCGAGCGGTCGCGGGCGGCTTTATTTTTCCAGGTTATTTCGTAGCCCAGAGCGTTGACCAGCCAGGGCTGGCCCCTGGTATCGAGCCAGAGTGGCTCGAAGATTTCCGGCGCAAAGTGCTGGCCCGTTGCCTCTGTGTGTTGTAGCCACAGCGCCCGCACCTCGTCTGCGGTAAAATTGCCGATGCGCAGCGACTCGGCTTTGATGTTGAAAGCGCTGCCGCCGGTGATGATTTCCTGATCAGCGCTGCGCATGCGGTAGTCGCGCACATCGCGCACGCCACACAGAATGATGCTTTGCGGAAAAGCCTCGGGCCGCTGATTATAGCCGGCGCGGATCTGGCGCAGTAGGGAGATCAGGGTGTCGCCCACCAGGGCGTCGACCTCATCGAGCAGCAGCACCACGGGCGTGGAGCTCTGCCGGCACCAGTGCTCGAGCAAGGTGGTGAGCTGATCCTGGGCGACGATGCCGCGCCCTTCGTTCGCCAGCCAGGTCTTGATGCGGGTATCCCCGAGATGAATGTCAATGGCGCGCGCGATGGCGCTGCACACTGTGGGTATTCCAATGGTCGCGTCTCCTCGCGCAGCTTGGGCGCCCTCGATATTGGCGTAGACACAGGCGAAGCGGCTCTCCCGGTTCAACTCAGCCATGATGGCCAGCAGGGTGCTGGTCTTGCCGGTCTGGCGCGGGGCGTGCAGCACGAAATAGCGTTTGGTCCCAATCAGATGATTGATTTCTGTCCAATCGACCCTCTGCAGGGGTGGCAAACTGTAGTGGTCATCCGGATCGACAGGCCCGGAGGTATTGAAAAACCTTTCCATCGTGGCACCTTCGTGTGAATCGACCGCCGTGCTAATTGAAAACCAGACCGCAGGGCAACTGTGGTGTCCCCCAGTGTCGCAGAAAGGATGCGTGGTCGTCGCACGCAGCGCGCCAAAGGAAGCGGCACACGAGCGCGAACCCTTTCCAAACGAGCATAGAATGCAAGCGACCCGGGGTCGCTTCCTGGTTGCGATACTTGGCATTATAACTGCTTGATAAACCCCTTAAGCGTCCAGGGAATGGCGGTCGGCTATATGAAAATATTTGCTTGGGGGGGCTTCGGTGGCGTGTTGTTGTTGACCGGCTGAGCGGACTCCGGCTGCGTGGGGTGCTCGCTGGAAGTGTGCGGTTGTCTTGGTTAGAATGATTCGCTGTTGGTTTTTGCTCGGTTCTCTGTTTTCGTTTTGCAGTTCTCGTTTCGCGGTCGGCAGCAATGCCACCGGCCCGGCCAATGGTTTGATCGCCGTCGGTGTGGAGACGACGCATTTGTCGGCTGAGGGGCGGTGCTGCCTTGATGGTGCTCTGCTGTTGTGCCGCCAGGCTCCATTTTGGTGCGATCCCATTTTGGTGCAATTTATAGCTCGCCGCTCGCTTTGGCGATCCAAGGGTTGGACCGCGCTGCCAAGCTTCATCCACTAATCTCTAATGCCCCGATTCCGAAAGCAATCGACCAGCTAGCCAACAAAAATTGCCGCCGGGCTGCTTGAGTGGTCGTCCGCGGATGGTCTCTCGCAGTTGTCTGGGGCGTTCAAAGCCGTGCCGGGCGCGACATCGGCCGTCGGCGCGTCCGCGAAACCGGCTCCCAAATACCGGCCCCAAAACACCGGCCTCGAAATGCCGGCAGGGAGTAAGACCTGATGTGTGGACTCTGCGGAGAGATCCGTTTCGACGACAAGCCTATTGATCTCGCCGCGCTGGCGGCCATCAATGACACCATGGCGCCGCGCGGGCCGGATGGCCGCGGGCTGTTTCAGCAGGGCGCGCTCGCCCTTGGTCACCGGCGTCTGAGCATTATTGATCTCAGCACCCATGCCGCCCAGCCGATGGTCGATAACACCCTGGGGCTGAGCGTGGCCTTCAACGGCTGCATCTATAACTACCAATCCCTGCGCGAAGAGCTCATCGGCAAGGGTTATCAATTCTTCTCCCATGGCGACACCGAGGTGGTGCTCAAGGCCTTTCACGCCTGGGGCGAGCGCTGTGTTGAACGCTTTCATGGCATGTTCGCCTTTGCGGTGGCGGAGCGTGACAGCGGCCGGCTGACGCTGGTGCGCGATCGCTTAGGGATCAAGCCGCTGTATTTGGCCGAGGTACCGGGCGGTTTGCGCTTTGCCTCCAGCCTGCCGGCGCTGCTCGCCGGCGGCGGTATCGATACCGATCTCGACCCGGTCGCGCTGCACTATTACATGCATTTTCATTCCGTGGTGCCGGCGCCTTACACCATCTTGCGCGGGGTGCGTAAGCTGCCGCCGGCGAGCATCCGCGTCATCGAGGCAGATGGCCGCTCGCGCGAGCACTGCTACTGGGAGCCGCAATTTGAAGCTCAGGCCGGGGACGCGGGGCGCAGCGAGCAGGACTGGCATGCGCTGGTGCTAGAGTCCTTGCGCACCGCGGTCGACCGCCGGTTGGTGGCGGATGTGGATGTCGGCGTGCTGCTCTCGGGCGGACTGGACTCCAGCCTGATCGTCGGCTTGCTGGCTGAGCAGGGGCAGACCGGGCTCAATACCTTCTCGGTCGGCTTCGAGTCGGTCGGCAGCGAGGTGGGCGATGAGTTCCAGTACTCGGACATCATCGCCAGTCACTATGGCACCAAGCATCACAAGATTCAGGTCGACTCAAAGGCCAAATTGCTGCCGAACCTGCCCGGCTGCGTGCGCGCCATGGCCGAGCCCATGGTCAGCCATGACGTGATTGGCTTTTATCTGCTTTCCCAAGAGGTCGCCAAGCATGTGAAGGTGGTGCAAAGCGGGCAGGGCGCTGATGAAGTCTTTGGCGGCTACCACTGGTATCCGCCGATGGTCGGCAGCACTGATCCGCTGACCGATTATGCGCGCGCCTTTTGCGACCGCGAGCAGGCCGAGTTCTGCCAAGCGGTGCATCCGCGTTTTCATGGCGAGGATTACAGCCGCGACTTCATCCGCGCGCATTTCGCCCATCCGGGTGCGGATGCGCCGGTCGACAAGGCACTGCGCATCGATCAGACCATCATGCTGGTGGATGACCCGGTCAAGCGCGTGGATAACATGACCATGGCCTGGGGGCTGGAAGCACGGGTGCCCTTCCTCGATCACGAGCTGGTCGAGCTGGCTGCGCGGGTGCCTGATGGGCTCAAGCTGGCCGACGAGGGCAAGGGCATTCTCAAGGCTATCGGGCGCAAGGTGATTCCATCGGAGGTCATCGACCGGCCCAAGGGCTACTTCCCGGTGCCGGCGCTCAAGTATCTGCGCGGGGATGTGCTAGACATGGTGCGCGGGGTGGTGACCTCCAAGCGCGCCCAAGAGCGCGAGCTGTTTCAGGCAGGCTATGTCGAGAATCTGCTGGCAGCACCCGAGGATCACATCACGCCGTTGCGTGGCTCCAAGCTGTGGCAGGTGGCTTTGTTAAACCTTTGGCTCGATGAACATGGGCTTTAGGCGATGTTCGCCATGTTTCATCGCATCCGAGCCGATGGATCTCCGGCGGGAGCGGCCTCAGCCGCGAGCCGTTGCGGCTGAAGCCGCTCCCACCCGTCACAGTCAGAACGGGGCAAATGAATTTGCCTCCACAATTTGAATGCGGGAGACCTTATGGCAATCAAAGACCGCAACCATCACCGGCTGGCCCGCAAGCATGCGCCCACCCTGACCAACTGGCAGCCGAGGGCTGCGGAGCGCCAAATCGCAGCCGATGACAAGATGGTCGATTGCGGCTGGGGGCGGCTGATCTTCGGTCAGACTTTTTCTGACCTGGAACAACTCGCCCGCACCCTGCAGGAGGAACGCTCCGGCAAGCGCGATGTGGCGCTTTACCTGCGCGATCCGCACGTGGTGCTGTCCTTCGCCCCTCAGGACTTGTTTCTTGATCCCTCACACACCTTTCGACTCTGGCTCGAGCGCTACCATTACTCCTCGCGCCGGCCCAAGGGCTTTGTGGTGCGGTTGCTCAATAGCCGCAGCGATGCCGAGGCGATTCACCGGCTTTATTGTGCCCGCAAAATGGTGCCGCCGCCGCCGGAGTTCATCTGGGAGAATCATGCCTCCAAGGTGCTGCATTTCTGGGTGGCGGAAGACGAGCAGGACGGCGCTATTCTGGGCGCGGTCAATGGTGTTGATCATGTCGAGGCGTTCGGCGACCGCGAGAACGGCGCCAGCCTCTGGGCGCTGGCGGTGGACTCCCAGGCGCCTTATCCCGGCATCGGCGAGACCCTGGTACGTCAGGTGGCGGAGTTTTTCCAGGCGCGCGGGCGGGCGTTTCTTGACCTCTCGGTGATGCACGACAACAAGCAGGCGATTCGCCTGTACGAGAAGCTCGGCTTCGAGCGCGTGCCGGTGTTTGCGCTCAAGAACAAAAACGCCTTCAACGAGCCCCTGTTTATCGGCAGGCAGCCGGCGGCCGATTTGAATATCTACGCCGGCATTATCGTCAACGAGGCGCGTCGGCGCGGCATTGGCACCGAGGTCATCGACGCCGAAGGTGGCTATTTCGCCTTGAATCTTGGCGGGCGGCGCATCGTCTGCCGCGAGTCCCTGAGCGAGCTGACGACAGCGGTGGCCATGAGCCGCTGCGATGACAAGTCCGTGACCCATCGGATGTTGCGACGCGTGGGTCTGCGTGTGCCGGAGCAGATCAAGGTCGAGGCGCTCGATCAGGCCGAGGCCTTTCTGTCCAAACGCGGCAGCGTGGTGGTCAAGCCCACGCGCGGTGAGCAGGGTGCCGGCATCAGTGTCGATGTGCGCGACGCCGCCGAGCTGGAGCGCGCCATCAAGCGCGCGCGACGGATTTCCGACACGGTGATTCTGGAGGAATTCGTCAGCGGTGATGATCTGCGCGTGATTGTGATCGACTTCGATGTGGTGGCTGCGGCCATTCGCAAGCCAGCGCAGGTGATAGGCACCGGCCGCCATAAAGTGGGCGAGCTGATTCATCTGCAAAGCCGTCGGCGGCGCGCTGCAACCGGCGGGGAGAGCGCGATTCCGCTCGATGATGAGACCGAACGCTGTGTCGTTCAGGCCGGTTACCGCATGGACGACATGCTGCCCTATGGCGAAGTGCTGCAAGTGCGCAAGACAGCCAACCTGCACACCGGCGGGACCATTCATGACGTGACAGCCAAACTGCACCCGGACCTGAAAAAGGCCGCCAGGGCTGCCGCGCGTACCCTGGACATCCCGGTGACCGGGCTCGATTTCATCGTTCCCTCGGTCAGCGAGCCGGAATATGTCATTATTGAGGCGAATGAAAGGCCGGGACTGGCCAATCACGAGCCCCAGCCGACGGCTGAGCGCTTCGTCGATTTGCTGTTCCCGCAGACTGTTACCCGCCCATAGCGGAGCAGTCCCTAACAGATTATTGGCGAGGTTCCCGTTTGAAGCAGCTCCCGATCGATCTCGAGTACTTGCAGGATATTCTGTTCAAACTCTTATTTACCCCAAGCCCCGCCGGCTACACCGACCGCGTGGTGCATCTGGTTTGCGAGGAGCTAGAGCGCCTGGGTGTGCCTTTTGAGTTGACCCGTCGAGGTGCGATTCGCGCGACGCTCAAGGGCGAGGCCGAGCGCCCGAACAAAGCCGTGGTGGCCCACATCGACACTCTGGGCGCCATGGTCAAGGCGCTCAAGCCCAACGGTCGCCTGGAACTGGTGGCGGTCGGTCACTGGAATTCGCGTTTCGCCGAAGGCGCGCGCTGCACCTTGTTCACTGATATTGGCCAGCACCGTGGCACCATTTTGCCGCTCAAGGCCTCAGGGCATACCTTCGGGCCGGAAATCGACAACCAGCCGGGCGGCTGGCAAAACGTCGAGTTTCGCATCGACGAGCGGGTGGCCAATCTGGGCGATCTGCTGCAACTTGGCGTGCATGTCGGGGACTTCGTCGCCATCGACACCCAGCCCGAGATCACCCCCACCGGGTTCATCAACTCCCGTCATCTCGACGACAAGGCCGGTGCTGCGGTGCTGCTGGCGGCGGTCAAGGCCACGGTGGAAAATGACGTGCGCCTGCCGGTCAACTGCCATCCGCTGTTTACCATCTCGGAAGAAATCGGCTCGGGTGCCTCAGCGGCCCTGCATCAGGACGTGGCCGAGATGCTGACGATTGACAACGGCACCACGGCACCGGGTCAGAACTCCAGTGAATTTGGCGTCACCATTTGCATGGCCGACATGGGTGGCCCCTTCGATTACCACCTGACCCATCGCATCATTCAGATTTGTCAGGAGTTTTATATTCCCCACCAGCGCGACATCTTCCGCTACTATCGCTCCGACAGTGCCGCCGCGCTGGAGGCGGGTAACGATGTGCGCACAGCGCTGGTGACCTTTGGGATCGATGCCTCGCATGGCTACGAACGCATTCATCAAGACGCGCTCGAATCCCTCGCCGAGTTGGTGGCCATCTACATGCAGAGTCCGCCGCTTTACGCCCGTGATCGTTACGAAATGGGGCCGCGCGCCGGGTTCCCGACGGTGCCGGGTTAGCGGTTCGACTGCCACAGCCGCTGCTTTGGCGGCTGGCAAGTGCTCCGGATCACTTGCGCCATCACTTGCCCTGGGCCATGGGCAGCGCAAATGTGGCGTCGATCAGCCGGTCGGCAAATCGCGATGGTCGAGGAAGTTGCGGCGGAACTGATCGCACTTGCCGAGCAGATCGCGCGCACTCTTGGGCATGGGCACGCGGGCGCGCACAATGTTGGTCACCAGCGCAGTGCCGGCCGTGAGAATCCGATTGCCCTCCTGAGCTTCGTGAATTTCCTTGAGGGACGGGGCGGGCGATAGTCGTGGCTGGATGTTCTGCAGGCGGTCGCGCGCCACCACAAAGGCTGGCCAGACCTTGAAGATAGCCGTGTCGGTGCGCAATATTTCCGTCTTGCTCTTGGCCGCCTGGGCAAATTCAAGTAACAGCGGTTTGATATTGGGCATCTGGGTGCTGCCCTCGAAGGTTGCCATCAGGGTTGCGCTAATGCGGTCGACATCACGCATGGTCTGGGCGATCTTGATGTAGCGGCTCTCGTAGAAGGCGGAGATGGGCTGACTGAAGGCCTTGAATGGCTCACCCCAGAGTTCGTCGATGCCTTCATCCCCACCGCGATGACGCACCATCTGCCCCAGGTCCAGTGCCTCGAGCAGATAATCGCCGCATTCGCGCATCAGGGCATTATCCGGCTCGATCTCGACACCATCGGCCTGTAGTTCCACCAGTTTGGTGAAGATGGCCGTGGCGCGGTTGAACAATGCACCGGCGAGCATGGCGCCGTTGACGCGTTTGCGTTCCGGGTCGGTCTCGCGCTGATAGGCCTCGCGCGCCTCGGCCAGGCGGATGCCCGGGATGTTGATCCCATGCTCGACATGGTTGAACAGACGCCGCGTCAGCGCCTCGATCAAGCCTTTTTTGGCCTCCAGGCTCTCGGCCGGGGGCTCATAGTGCTTGATCCAGTACCCGTCATAATAAATGCAGGTGCGGTTGTCGATTTCCGCGATGGTTCCGTTGCTGGTAGCCTGACTCATGGGCGGGCGACAACTCTAAAATGCACGGCAAAAGGCTGTACGTTGCGGGCGAAATGTCTTGAGAAATTGCTCTCGGCAGAGGCATTGTCCGCGCGTCACTCGGGGCAATGCAAGTCGCTTGTAATGCCGGTCGCACGCGGCGGATTGGCCTGGGCCGCTACTCAGGCTATGATGCGGCCAAAGGCCGTGGTTGCCAAACGATTATTGTGACTGGAGTCCGGCATAACACAAGCGAAGGTGATTGGATGGCGAATAGAGACTTCAAAAATCGGATCGCCCGTGACGCCGTCGCGATGCTGTTCCTCTCGGTCGGTCTGACCGCCCCAGTGCTGGCTGACGCATCCGCGAAAAAGCCACTCGAGGCGGCAAGCCCCGAGCCTGCCGCTGCAAGCCAGCCAGCGGCCTTGCCAAAGCCGCCGGACAAGCCTGTGCCGAGTCGTGACGAGCTGGTCAAACTGGTCGATCGCATGGCGGCAAAATATGGGCTGGACGCCTCGCTGGTGCATGCCATCGTGCGCGCGGAGTCGAACTACAACCCACATGCCGTCTCGCGCGCCGGCGCCGTGGGGCTGATGCAGGTGATGCCGGAAACCGCCGCTGACTATGGCGTGACCTCGAGGGAAAAGTTGTTCGATCCCACCATCAATGCCCAAACTGGCTCGCGCCATCTCAAACGCCTGCTCGGCAAGTACAGCATCGGCAAGGCGGTGATGGCCTACAACGCGGGTGAGGGAGCGCTCGAGCGCAGCAATGGCTTTGTCACCTATCCAGAAACCCAGGTCTACACCTATCGGGTGCTGACAACCTATCTGCGCGGCAAAGGCATTAAGCCCTACTCGCCAGAGGCGCAGAAATTGACGGGTATCACCTTGACACCGGCCATGGCGCGGGCGGACTCTGGGGTAAAGAGTCGGGTCAACCGGCAGCTTTCGCGCTTGCGCCTGCGCCTGGAGCCGACCTGGGTTACCAGTCCGCTGTCGAAGAATGCGCTCGACCCCAGCTTGCATCGCGTCGGGCCCAAGAGTAAGCCTATGATTGTGCTCGAGAGGCCGAAGGTGATGCGCTAGCGCGGAATGCTGGCGCTCGCATCGGCGTCGAAGCGCGCCGGTTTTTTGACGGCAGTGCCTTGCCAGGACCGGCAAGCCGCTGCCGAAAACCCGACGGATGTACTGCTTGACTGTAATAGGCTCTTGATTTGTAAATAAAAATAAAATTGGCACGCTTATCGCTTCCTCGCTGGCAAACACGAAACCGCCAGCCATCGAGGAAACCGTGATGAGCGCTGCCAACCAAGCCGAAACCCCGAACCTTTCTCTGGTCGCCTCCAATGCCGCGCTGAACCTGCAGCCGCGCGAAAGCATCGACGGCGTCGAGTTCCTGCAGGCCATCACCGCATCACTCGATCTCGAACATGTCGTGCCGACCGTCATGGGCTATCTCAGTGAGCTGGTCGCGTTGCGCTCCTGGGAATACGCATTCCAGTCCGCCGAGCTCGATGCGCCGCAGTGCCTGTTGAGCGAGGGCAAGGTCGACCGCCATCGGTTGGAGTACTCCCTTGGTTCGGATGGTCAGCCCATGGGCCATCTCACGGTCACCCGCGGTCGCCGGTTCTCCGAGCGGGAGCAGGAAAAAATCGAAAGCCTGCTTGGCCTGGCTGCCCCGGCACTGCGCAATGCGCTGCGCTTTCGCGAGCTCAGCCAGCAGCTTGAGACCGACCCCATGACCGGGCTCGGCAACCGCCGCGCGCTCCACACCCAAGGCGAACGCTGGTTGGCCGACAGCCTGCGTCAGCATCGCCCGCTGACCATGCTGGCGCTTGATCTCGACCGCTTCAAACCCATCAACGACCAGTTCGGTCACCCCGAGGGCGACTACCTGCTGTGCCAAGTGGCGCGGGTCCTGCGCGAACATACTCGCCCGTCGGATGTCTGCGTGCGCATGGGTGGGGATGAGTTCGTCGTGCTGCTGCCGGGTGCCGACCTGACTTGCGCCATGGATTGTGCCGAGCGCATCCGTCAGGCCATCGGCCAGATCCAGTTGTCAGCGCCTGAAGCCGTCGGCGTGCGCGTCAGCGCCAGTATTGGCCTTGCCATGCATCATGAAGGCATGAGCCTCGATCAGCTCTATGACCAGGCCGACAACGCCCTCTACGGCGCCAAGCGCGCGGGCAGCGACCGGGTACTGGCCGGTGGCCGCAGCTCTGCCGCTAAAGTCGAGCCACGTCCCGAGCCGCGCCCCGAACTGCGCGCGGTTGCTGGCTGATTCCAGCCTGCCAAGTCCTCGCCTGGCCACCCGCGCGATCAAGCCGGGTGGTCAGGCTCGGCCGGGCTCTCCGGCCATTTTTTCCAGATTCTTGCTTCCAGGTGCGCTCGTCCCGTCGCGACCGACCAGCTTCGTGTAGCCAGCCGGCTCGCACTCTTGGGCTCAACCCCACCAATCACAGGTGACCCAGTCCGCGGTTGGCGGCAAGTCGCGGCTGGCAACGGCACAGATCGCGTCCGCGCGCGGCCGGGCATGGGCCACGCGGATATCCGGCGCGTCGCGCTCGCGATGTCCCGCCAGTCCGCGACCGTCGCGCTTCACGCGTGCCTCCATCTCTGTCCAGGCGGTGTAAAAGGCGAGCAGCTGCTGTTCGCCGCCGAGTTGGCACAAACGCCGATGCTCGGCCGCGCCAAACATGCGCTCGGCCACCGCCAGCGGATCGACACGCGCCCGCACAATCTCGGCATCGACGCCGACCGGTTCATCCATGCGCGCGGCGAGCAGCGTCAAATCGCCGGTGGTACTGAGATTGAACGCAAGCCCCGTGGCTGGTGCCTTGATAAACGGCTTGCCCGTCGGGGAATAATCAAAGGTTATCGCCTCGGGGGCGCAGCCCAGATAAGCGCCAAGAATTTGACGACTGGCAAGATGCGACAAGAAAAACCGCCGCCGAAGATGCGCCAGCCGCAGCCGCTGTCCGCGCGCCAGCTCGACGGGGGAGAGAATGCGCTCGCACCGCGCCACCAAGGCGTCATCGATCGTGTCGGCATCAATGCGCCAAAGATGCAAGGCGCCAGGATGCAGGTCGGGCGGCTTAGCGCGCCGCCATGCGATTAGCGCAGCCGGGTCGTCGGGGACCGAGGTGAATTCCGTCATGGCGCCGCGCGCGCAAGCCGCTAGCTTAGCTTCCGCTGGCCGGATTTCCGGTCAGCAGCCAGTCGCGGACCTGGCGCGAGTCGCTGACCCGGGCCCAATGCGCCGATGCATCGAGGAAGATCATGATCACCGGGCGGTTGTCGAAGCGCGCCTGCATCGCCAGGCAGTAACCGGCCTCATTGATGAACCCCGTCTTGCTCACGTCCAGGTGCCAATCGGAATTTCTGGCCAGCGGGTTGCTGTTGCGATAGCGCAGTGGGGTTCCGTCGGCAAAGGGCCGGACTGTCATCTCGCCGCGGGCGGTGATCTCGCGGATGAACGGATAAGTGGCCGCGGCCCTGACCAGCTTGACCAGATCCTCGGCGCTGGAGCGGTTATTGCCATTGAGTCCACTCGAATCGGCGAAATGGGTATGGTGCATTCCGAGTGACTTGGCCTTGCGGTTCATGGCGTCAATGAACGCTGGAGTGCCGCCGCGAAAGGTCGTCCGGGCGAGGGCATGCGCGGCGCGATTGTCCGATGACATCACCGCAACAGCGATCATCTCGCCGCGCGACAGCCGCGCCTCATTGATGCGCAAGCGCGATCGGCTGTTGCGCAGTCGATCACGGTCGGCGTCGACGATGGTGATTCGCGTCTGCATGGGCACCCCGGCATCCAACACCACCATGGCGGTCATCAACTTGGTAATGGACGCGATGGGCTTGATCTGAGCGGCGTTCTTGCTATAGAGCCGCGTGCCGTTCCCGTCGACGATCAGGGCGCTGGCGGCGTTGAGGTTCAGCAGGGATGGATCGCGTTGCCTCCATTGACTGGACTTGGGCAGCAACAGATTCTCGCGTATCCAATCGTCCAGCTCCGAGCGTGAATTGCTTTGCGCTCCCGTTTGCAGACTAGTCGCGCGAAAGGTCTGGGGCGGCGACACCACGGCGAATTGATCATCTGGACGTGATGCGCATGCGCCAAAGCCCAGCGTCAGAACCGCGAGCAGGGCGATCAAGCCCCCGCGTCGAACCGGGTGCCTGGACAAGCGAACAAAACAAAAGTCGGCAATGTCGTGCATGACAGCCTCGATGAAGACGAAGTCAGGATACTAACGCTCATGGTTACGGCCACCCTGGAGGATGAAGCCTGTTGGTTCACGGTAAGGAAATCCAAGGGACCATTCTGGTGTCGACGAGCAGGCTCGTGCCGAAGCGCCGCGGGTGGGAGAGAAAAAAGGCACAGCCGCGTTGCACCAAGGTTTCACTATGAGGAGTCTTGTCGACATAGCATTAGCCGCCGCCTTCGCGCATCTTGCGAAACGTCTGGACGCTGATCGGCAGCGGCGGCAGCGTGGTGGACATGGCAGAGGCTCCTGATCAGTACATCGCCTTCCTATTCTCCATCACCGCCGTGCAGGATACCACCGGCTGGGCGCCGAGCCCCGGCGCATCGCCTGACTGGGGGCGGGCTGCTGTTTGGGCAGGCCCCGGGATCACCGAGCGCGATCCAGGGCTGTGCGTGATCCGCCTGGTCGGGGATAATGCCGGGCTATGAATGCGTCTTTTCATGCTTCATCGGCGGCGGCTGACCAGGCTCGGGGGGCAACCCGTGCGTCCGGGTCAGGGTCGTTACCCGAGCCGGCCGCGTTGCTTGATGCGGCGATTGAGGCGATTTGCCAGAAGGGCTGCCGTCAGGTGCATCGCGACATCGAACGCCTGGCATCTGGCGAGCTCTTGCCCGAGGCCAAGGGGCTTGATGCCCCGCAGCGCGAGCAGTTGCTTGCGGAGTTGCGTGCCATCATGGCTGTCTATGGCGAGCGCTGCGGCCTCGAATGACTGAATAAACATCCATCCACCAGAATCCATTCATCGGAACCCAAGCATCCCATGCAGTCAATCATCCACCGGCTGGCCGAAGAGCTGGCCGCGCATCAGTCCCAGGTCGAGGCCGCCGTGGCCTTGCTCGACGAGGGCGCAACCGTGCCTTTCATCGCCCGTTACCGCAAGGAGGTCACTGGCGGACTGGACGATATCCAGCTCCGGCTGCTCGAGGAACGCCTCGGCTATTTGCGCGAGTTGGAAGAACGCCGCGCCACCATCCTGCACAGCGTCGACGAGCAGGGCAAGCTGAGCGACGAGCTGCGTGGTCAGATCGAGACCGCCACCACCAAGCAGCAGCTCGAGGATCTGTATCTGCCCTATAAGCCCAAGCGGCGCACCAAGGCGCAGATCGCGCGCGAGGCCGGACTGGAGCCGCTGGCCGATGTGCTGCTCGCCGAGCCCGAGCGCGACCCGAGCGCCGAGGCCGCAGCCTATGTGGATGCCGAGAAGGGCGTGGCGGATGCCGCAGCGGCACTGGAAGGCGCGCGCCAGATACTGATGGAGCGCTTCGCCGAGGAGCCGGAAGTGGCTGGCCGGCTGCGCGAGCGGCTTTGGGAGCAGGGGATTTTGGTCTCCCAGGTGATGGACGGCAAAGAAGCCGAAGGCGCCAAGTTCTCCGATTATTTCGACTACCGCGAGCCCATGGCCAAAATCCCCTCGCACCGCGCACTGGCGCTCTTTCGCGGGCGCAATCAGGGGATTCTCAATCTGGAGCTGCTGGCGGGGGAGGGCGATGATCCCGACGCCGATTGCCGCCATCAGATCGCCGCGCGCTTCGGCATCGCCGATCGCGGCCGCCCGGCCGACGCCTGGCTCATGGAAACCGTGCGCAAAGCCTGGCGCGTCAAGCTGCTGGTGCGCCTGGAGTTGGACCTGAAAGGCCAGTTGCTGGAGGCGGCCGAGGCCGAGGCCATTCGCGTCTTCGCGATGAACCTGAAAGACCTGCTGCTGGCGGCCCCGGCCGGGCGCCTGGCCACCATCGGGCTCGACCCTGGTCTGCGCACGGGCGTGAAGGTGGCCGTCATCGACAACACCGGGCGGGTGGCCGCGACCGGTACCATCTATCCGCACGCGCCGCGCCAGCAGTGGGATCAGTCCATCGCCAGCCTGGCGGAGCTGGCCAAGAAGTTTCAGGTCACCCTGGTCAGCATCGGCAACGGCACCGCCTCGCGCGAGACCGACCGCCTGGTGCGGGATCTGATCAAACGCCACCCGGAACTGGGCCTGCGCTCCATGGTGGTGAGCGAGGCTGGTGCTTCGGTCTATTCGGCCTCAGAGTTCGCCTCGCGCGAGCTGCCGGACATGGATGTCTCCCTGCGTGGAGCCGTGTCCATCGCTCGACGCTTGCAAGACCCGCTCGCCGAGCTGGTCAAGATTGACCCAAAAGCCATTGGCGTGGGCCAGTACCAGCATGATGTCAATCAGACCGGCCTGGCGCGCAGTCTGGATGCGGTGGTGGAGGACTGTGTGAACGCCGTCGGGGTGGAGCTCAACACCGCCTCGGCCCCACTGCTCTCAAGGGTGTCTGGTTTGAACGCCAGCCTGGCCGAGAACATCATCCGCTTTCGCGAGGAGGCCGGTGCCTTCGCCAGCCGCAAGCAGCTGCTCAAGGTGCCGCGTCTGGGCCCCAAGGCGTTCGAGCAGTGCGCCGGATTCTTGCGCATCAACGACAGCGATGATCCCCTCGACGGCTCAGCGGTGCACCCGGAAGCCTATCCGCTCGCGCGGCGCATCGCCGAGCAGGCCGGCAAGAACATCAAGTCCCTGATTGGCGACAGTGCCACACTGCGCAGGCTCAAGGCCAAGGACTTTGTCGACGAGCGCTTCGGCGAGCCCACGGTGCGCGATATTCTGGTCGAGCTGGAAAAGCCCGGCCGCGACCCGCGCCCGGAGTTCCGCGCCGCCAGCTTTATGGAGGGCGTCGAGACCCTCGCCGACCTTAAGCCCGGCATGGTGCTGGAAGGCACAGTCACCAATGTCACGAACTTTGGCGCCTTCGTCGACATCGGCGTGCATCAAGACGGCCTGGTGCATATCTCCATGCTGGCTGATCGCTTCATCCGCGATCCCCATGAAGTCGTCCATTCCGGCCAAACAGTCAAGGTGCGGGTGCTGGAAGTCGATCTGCCACGCCAGCGTATCGCGCTGAGCATGCGGCAGGACAACAGCGATGCCGGTGTGGGCCGCGGAGCCGGCGGCGCTCGGAGCGATGGTCGGCCCCAAAGTCAGGCTCATGGCCGGTCTGATAACGGCAGGGCGAACACCAGGCCCACAAGCGGTCACAAAAAAGGCCCAGCCTATCCGCCACGCACCGGCGGACGCGACTCGCTGCCACAACAACCTGGTGCCGACGGCGCCATGGCCGATGCCTTTGCAAAAGCGCGCAAGCGCTAGGTAACACTGCCTAACCTGCGCGCCTCACGCTCATGGTGCGGCGCCACCCCGGAGGATGAAGCTGCATTTTCGCGTAAATCTGCGTTGCTTGCCTGGCAACACTGCGCCCTTTGGCGCATTCCGGCTTGATTCATGCACTTTCTGGCCCGACCTGATAGTCGGTGATAAATCGCAACGAGGTGATTGGGATGGATGTTCTTGAACGAATTGGTGAGCAGGTGAAAGGTAACCCGGTAGTGATCTACATGAAGGGGACGCCGCAGTTTCCGCAGTGCGGGTTCTCCATGCGCGCCGCGCAGGCGCTGTCCGAAAGCGGTGTGCCTTTTGCCTTTGTGAATGTGCTGCAGGACCCGGAGATTTTTGAGAATCTACCGCGCTACGCGGACTGGCCGACCTTTCCGCAGATCTACGTCGACGGTGAGCTGATTGGCGGCTGCGACATCACGCTCGAGTTGCATCAGTCCGGCGAGCTGAAGACCATGATGGAAGCCGCCGCGGCCAAGTAGCCAGAGGCCAGGTAGCCAGAGGCCAGGTAGCCAGACCCAGGCGTCTTCTGGCGGGCGGGACGCTCAGTCTTGGGTGCTAGTGGCCGCCGACAGGGGGATGTTCAGCTCGCGGCACTTGTTGACCATCTGGCAAAAGAGCCGAGCGGTCTGCTCGGCGTCGTAGATGGCGGAATGGGCCTCGCCGTCGTCCCAGTCGAGGCCGGCTGCGCGGGCGGCCTTGGCAAGCACAGTCTGGCCGTAGATGAGTCCTGCCAGGGAGACGGTGTCGAATACGCTGAAGGCGTGAAACGGATTACGCTTAAAGCCGGTGCGCTCGAGCGCTGCGTTGAGAAAGCCGAGGTCAAAATGCGCATTGTGCCCAACCAGAATGGCGCGATTGCAGGCGGTTGACTTGACTGCCTTGCGGATCGGGTTGAGGACGTGCTTCAGCGCATCACTTTCGGCGAGCGCATCGCGAAACGGGTGATGCGGATCAATCTTGTTGAAAGCGAGTGCACGCGGGTCGAGCTCTGCGTCGATGAAGGGCAGCACATGGCAGGCGATGGTCTCCTCGGGCTCAAGCCAGCCATCATCATCCATGCCGATGATGATGGCTGCGATTTCGAGCAGCGCATGGCGCTTCGCATCGAAGCCGGCCGTTTCGACGTCCACCACCACCGGCAGAAAGCCGCGAAAGCGACGCGCGATCGGGGAGGATGGCTGATGTTCGGTGGGCATCAGTCATCATCTCTCGGGCGAGGCAGGCGTCGGCTCGCCGCCTGAGATATCCTCCGCGACCTGCTTGCAGTCGAAGCGCCGAAAACGGGCGTTGCCGTCGGTTCCGGCTTCGGTGAGGAAAAGCGCACTATCGACAAGGTCGATGTGTAAGCGGCCGTTATCGGCGTCGATTCGCTGACCACGCGTCCAGGTCGCCTGCGTGCGCTCAAGCCATGGGGCAGTGCTCTCGATGCGAGCGGGGGCAATGGGATAATCCTGACCCGGCTCGGTTTTGATTGCCGTGATGCGCACGGGTTCTTGGCTAGGTGGGGCGGCTTCGGAGTAGTCCACTCGGCCCTCGCCGTCGAAGGTTACCTGGCGCGATGGCTGCTCGACGCATTCCAGCGTGAGGCGATCGGGCGTGATGTCTTCGGTCGCTGGCGGTGGCTCCGCCGCGATTGTTGCAGTGCAGGGGATAAGCAGTGATGCCGCCATTGCTAGCGCGACTGAAAAGTCGGCAGCTGGCCGCTGACGGGTGAGTTCGGGGTATAGGAAGCGTCGCATGCGGGAAGATCGAATCGGTTTTGGTTAACGTAACTGCCTGGCATCTTATCAGAGGAGTGCGCCGGGCTGCTGTGCTGGCTGGGAATCCCGCGCACCGGTGCCTGAATTTTTCACCGGCCGGCGGCTTGCGTTTACAGGGGGCGGATATTCCGCTATTTTTGCCTGGTTAGAGGTTTGGGCATGGTTGTCGGGAGTCAGGCGTTGGAGCGGTTGTCCGTGGTCTGTTGCCTGGCAGGTTTTCTTTTATCGGGAGTAGCTTCTTCAAGTGACGGTTTCAGTGACGGCTCAGCATGAACTGCGCTTCGATCTGGCCCCGGGCGGAAAGCTCAGCGGTCGCTTCGCCGTGCCCGGAGATAAATCCATTTCGCATCGGGCGGTGATGCTAAGCGCGATCGCCGATGGTGACAGCGAAATCACAGGGTTTCTTGAGGGTGCGGATAGCCTGGCGACGCTGAAGGCGTTCCGGCAGTTGGGTGTCGAGATTCAAGGACCGGAGCAGGGACGTGTGTTGGTGAAGGGGGTCGGCCTGCATGGTCTGCGCCCGTCGCCGTCGCCTCTCGATATGGGCAATTCCGGCACCTCCATGCGTCTGCTAACAGGCTTGTTGAGCGGCCAGTATTTCGCCAGCGAGCTGACCGGTGATGCCTCGCTGAGCAAGCGGCCGATGCGGCGGGTGATCGAACCGCTGACCCAGATGGGCGCGCGCATCGCCTCGAGTTCGGAGGGCACGGCGCCGTTGGGCATCCAGCCCGCCGAGGGGCTGCGTGGCATCCGCTATGCCATGCCGGTGGCCAGCGCCCAGGTTAAATCCAGTTTGCTGTTGGCCGGTCTCTATGCCGAGGGCGAGACCTGCGTGATCGAGCCGGCCCCCACGCGCGATCATACCGAGCGTATGCTGAGCGCCTTTGGTTGTGCCGCGAGCCAGGATGGGGCCTGTATCTGTGTGCGCAGCGGGGCACGGCTGAAGGGGGCGGCCATTGCCGTGCCGGGGGATATTTCCTCGGCGGCCTTCTTTCTGGTCGGAGCCAGCATCGCGGCCGGCAGTGACCTCACGCTGACAGGCATTGGCGTGAATCCAACCCGCACCGGCGTGATCGATATTCTCAAGGCCATGGGCGCGGATATCGAGCTGCTCAATCCGCGCGATCAGGGCGGTGAGCCGCTAGCGGATCTGCAAGTGCGCGCGGCCCCGCTCAAGGGCATCCGCATACCACCTGATCAGGTGCCGCTGGCGATCGATGAATTTCCGGCGCTGTTTGTTGCTGCAGCCTGCGCGCAGGGCGAGACGCTGCTCCGCGGGGCCGAGGAGTTGCGGGTCAAGGAGAGCGACCGCATCCAGACCATGGCCGACGGGCTCCAGGCGCTCGGCATTGAGGCTGAGCCGCTGCCGGATGGCATGCGCATTCAGGGGGGCGCGCTCCAAGGCGGCAGTGTCGACAGCCACGGCGATCATCGCGTGGCCATGGCGTTTGCCATGGCGAGTCTGTGCGCGCGCGCGCCGATTGAGGTGCGCAACTGCGCCAATGTGAATACCTCCTTCCCACGCTTCGCCTCCCTGGCCGCCGAAGCCGGGCTGGGCATTGTCGAGCGCTACGACTGACTCTTGCCGATTAGCAAACCATTCTCGCACCCTGCCAGCAGACCGAGCATGCCCGCTGACTTCTCAACAGTTCCCGTACCTGTCATCACCATTGACGGCCCCTCCGGTTGTGGCAAGGGAACCATTGCTGCCATGTTGGCCGAGCATCTGCGCTGGCATTTGCTGGACAGCGGCGCCCTTTACCGCGGGCTCGGCCATGCAGCCACGGCGGCGGGTGTCGATCTGGATGACGGCGAGGAATTGGGTCAGCTTGCGCAGGGGCTCAATCTGCGCTTCGACGGGCAGCGGTTGCTGCTTGCGGATGCGGACATTTCCGCTGAAATCCGCACCGAAACCGCCGCCGCGGCGGCCTCGCGCGTGGCGCGTCACCCGCAGGTGCGCGCCGCCATGCTTGGCTGGCAGCGCGATGCGGCGCAGCCGCCGGGGCTGGTGGCGGACGGGCGCGACATGGGCACCGTGGTCTTTGCCTCGGCGCCGGTCAAGTTCTATCTCGATGCCAGTGCCGAGGAACGTGCGAACAGACGCTATAAACAGTTGAATGACAAAGGTGCGGATGCTAACCTTGCCGACTTGATCGAGGAACTGCGCGAGCGCGATGAGCGGGATCGGCAGCGGGCGTCAAGTCCGTTGGTTGCCGCTAGCGACGCGATTGTCATCGATTCGACGACGATGTCCATAGACGCCGTCTTCGCCCAAGTGATCGGCGCGGTGCGCCGCTCCCTGCCGCAACTGTCTTGAACCGTCGCGATTTATCCTGGCGGATCAAGTTCTTTTGCGTGTAGTTTTTGGCGGTAGGGTACGCCCGCCGCGACGAAAAAATTCATCGTGGCCGGTGGTGGTGTCTGCCGGCTTGTTTTTAAACTAACCCTCCGTGATCGGGTTGACCGCGTGATCCTTTGCATCAACCGCCGGAGCGAGGCGTTCTGCGCCGGGAATTTCCACACTCATGACCGAAAGCTTTGCCGAACTCTTTGAGGAGAGTCTGACCAATACCCAATTGCAGCCCGGTACCATCATCACCGGGCAGGTCGTCGCTATCACCGGAGATGCGGTGATCGTCAATGCCGGCCTGAAGTCCGAAGGCATTATTCCGCGCAATCAGTTCCTCTCGCCCGAGGGCGAGCTCGAAGTGGCAGTCGGCGATGATGTCCAGGTCGCGCTCGACGCGGTCGAGGACGGTTTTGGCGTCACCCGCCTGTCGCGCGAGAAGGCCAAGCGCTTCGCCGCTTGGGACTCGTTGGAAAAGGCCTTCGACGACGGCGAAACTGTTACTGGCATGATCAACGGCAAGGTCAAAGGCGGCTTCACGGTCGAGCTCGGCAGCGTGCGTGCGTTCCTGCCTGGCTCCCTGGTCGATGTGCGCCCGGTGCGCGACACCGCGTATCTGGAAGGCAAAGATCTCGAGTTCAAGGTCATCAAGCTCGATCGGCGACGTAATAATGTTGTGGTCTCGCGCCGCGCGGTGGTCGAGGAAGAATACAGCGCCGAGCGCGAAGCGCTGCTCGAGAAGCTCGAGGAAGGCGTGGAGCTGATGGGCGTGGTCAAGAACCTGACCGACTATGGTGCCTTCCTGGATCTCGGCGGCATCGACGGCTTGCTGCACATTACCGATATGGCCTGGCGCCGGGTCAAGCACCCGTCCGAGGTGGTTGAGATTGGCCAAGAAGTTATGGTCAAGGTGCTCAAGTTCGACCGCGACCGCCAGCGCGTCTCCCTGGGCCTGAAGCAGATGGGCGAGGACCCCTGGGTCAATATCGCGCGTCGCTACCCGGAAAGCACTCGCGTATTCGGCAAGGTCACCAACATTGCTGACTATGGCTGCTTCGTCGAGATCGAAGAGGGCGTGGAAGGCTTGGTGCACGTTTCCGAGATGGACTGGACCAACAAGAACATCCATCCGAGCAAGGTGGTGTCCCTGGGCGACGAGGTCGAGGTCATGGTGCTCGACATCGACGAGGAGCGCCGTCGCATCTCGCTTGGCGTCAAGCAGTGCCAGACCAATCCCTGGGACGAGTTCTCGGCCACCCATAAGAAGGGCGATCACGTCAGCGGCCAGATCAAGTCCATCACCGACTTCGGCATCTTTATCGGGCTCGATGGCGGTATCGACGGTCTGGTGCACTTGTCGGACATCTCCTGGGACGAAGCCGGCGAGGACTCGCTGCGCAACTACAAGAAGGGTGATGTACTCGAGACGGTCGTGCTCTCGGTCGACCCGGAGCGCGAGCGGATTTCCCTAGGCGTCAAGCAGCTTGATAAAGATCCTTTCTCCAGCTTCGTCGCGCTGCATGAGAAGGGCAGCATCGTCACGGGTAAGGTCATTGATGTCGACGCCAAGGGCGCGACTATCGCGCTGACCGAAGGCGTCGAGGGCTATCTGCGCGCCTCCGAGATCTCCCGCGATCGCGTCGAGGATGCGCGTTCGGTACTGAAGCCGGAGGAGGAAGTCGAGGCTAAGTTCGTCGGCGTTGACCGCAAGAACCGCACCATATCGCTGTCGATCAAGGCTAAGGATGCTGCCGACGAGCAAGCTGCTATGAAGGGCTACGCCAGCGAAGCCCAGGCGGGTACCGCGACTCTCGGCGATATCCTGAAGCAGCAGATGGAAGAAGCCCAAAAAGACTGATCCACTTGGATTGATCGAGAAGGGCGGCCGCAAGGATTGAAGTGCCCACTGGATTGCGTGGCAGCAATCATTCCTGCTTCAGTGCCTGTTTCAGTGAACGTGGCGGAGCGACATCCGGGATGGGTGTCGCCTCCGCCAAGGACGGAAGATCACCCGCTATGATGAAATCCGAGCTCATTGAGGCCCTGTCCGCGGGCCAGAGCCACTTGGCCTACAAGGACGTCGAGCTTGCGGTGCGCTGCATTCTCGAGCGCATGAGCGGTGCGCTGGCCTCCGGCGAGCGCATCGAGATCCGCGGTTTCGGGAGTTTCTCGCTCCACTATCGCCCGCCGCGCGTCGGGCGCAACCCCAAGACCGGCGATTCCGTCGCCCTCTCCGGCAAACACGTGCCGCATTTCAAGCCCGGAAAGGAGTTGCGTGATCGCGTCAATGAGGCCTATGCGGCTGAATTGTCTGGTGGTTCCAAATAACGGTCGACTGGCCAGAAAACCACCAATCATCCTTAAACCCTGACGGGGATTCGCGCACTATGGCCGCCAAACGTATCACCGTGGTCGGTTCCGGCTTCGGCGCCTTGACTGCGATTCAGTGGTTGCGCAAAAGCGCGGTCGACGCAGACATCCAGGTGGTCAGTCCGCGCCCGGAGTTTATCTATCTCCCCGGGTTGATCTGGATTCCGTCCGGGCTGCGTACCGCCGAGCAGCTGCGCATCGACCTGCGGCCCTTCTTCAAGCGGATGGGCGCGGTGCATCACGCAGCCGAGGCTAAGGGTCTCGGCGACGATGGCCGGGTGCTTGAGACCACTGCCGGCGCGATCGAAAACGACGGCCTTGTCATCGCCAGCGGCGGGCGCTTTATCAAAAAGCTCCCCGGTATTGAGCATGCGATCACGCCCTGCGAGGGTATCGCGGCGGCGGAGAAAATCCGCGACCGGGTCAAGTCCATGACCGGCGGCACCATTGCGATGGGCTTTTCCGGTAATCCCAAAGAGCCGTCGTCCATGCGTGGCGGGCCGATTTTTGAGTTCCTATTCGGACTCGATCATCAACTGCGTGCCGAGGGCCGCCGCGAGCGCTTTGAGCTGGTGTTTTTCACCCCCGCGCCCCGGCCAGGTAATCGGCTTGGTCCCAAGGCGGTGGACAAGCTGCTGGCGGAAATGGCGCGACTCGGCATCCAAACGCACCTGGGCAAGCCCCTAAAGGGGTTCAGTGCCGATCAAATCACCACGGAAGGCGGCAGCTTTACCGCCGATCTGATTGTCTTCATGCCTGGGATGACGGGAAACGCCTGGTTTGACAATACCGCGCTGCCCCGCTCGCCGGGAGGGCTGCTGCAGGCCGATGCCCAATGCCGGGTGCCCGGTGTGGAGCGCGTCTATGTTGCCGGCGACTCAGGCAGCTTCCCTGGGCCGGACTGGATGCCCAAACAGGCGCACATGGCAGATCTGCAAGCACGCGCGGCTGCCACCAATCTCGCCGCCGAGTTTCGCGGCGAGACCCCGCAAGCGGGATTCAAGGTCGAGCTCTTGTGTATCCTCGATGCCAACGATCGCGCCATGCTGGTAGCGCGCGATGAGAAGCGCAATCTGGTGTTGCCGCGCATGCGCTTCTTCCACTGGATGAAGCGCCTTTACGAGTGGTATTACCTGCGCCAATACCGCTGAGGCACCGCAACAACCTGGTGCCTGTATTATTTCAGGGCCTTATTTCACTGCCGGCTTGCCAAATTTCTGTCGCATATCATCGCTGATGGCTTTGGCCAGGCTGTTCACAGCCTGGGGCTCGACAGTGCCAAGGCCGCATTGCGCGCAGGGTACGCGGTAGTCGCGATCGATCGCGACGGCGCCCGTGGTCTTGGTGCGAACCCGCAGATGGACGGTAAGCTCATCCTGGCCTCGGTGCAACATGGACTGGCCGTCTTGTTGCAGGAAAGTCGGCTCGATAATGACCTCGGCTTCGTTCGGGGTCGTGGCTGACGGCAGCTCCTCGACCGCAGAGAAAATCGCCGAAGCGCGCAGCTGCTTGGCAAGCGCCTGCTCGAGCTCGTGGCGGAGCACCCAGCCCGTGAGTTGATCAACCTGACCACCCATTGGGGCGATGGCGGCAATCAGTGGGCCGCTGTAGGACTCACTGCTGTCGATCTCGGGTGCGGAGGCGACACAGCCGCCAAGCAACAGCGCCAGGGTCGCGGTGAGGAGGGCCTGAGGCATGTTCGGAAATAACATGATCAGGGATGATGAAAAAACATTGGTGCCATTTGGTCAATCACAGGTTGGTCAATCACGGGCTGCTCAGTCATAGGCGGGTGAATCACGGGCGGGTCAATCATACGCGAGTTAGGCGATTGTTTCGCCACACCTCTGCACGACTCGCCATTGGCGGGGGGAGCCACAGGCTGGCCAAAAACGCGATTTACAGCGCAGCCTAAACCGGCGATAATGATCGGCTTTGCTGATTTCCTGAAAATCACTCCTTGCCTCACCGATCTTGACTTGGACAGGCCTATGCGGCGCCTTGGCGCTAGTATTCGTGCGCTCCGGGCGATTGTTCGGGAGGCTATCTATCCGTGAGGAGCTTACATGCGACATTATGAAGTAGTTTTTCTGGTGCATCCAAGCCAGAGCGAACAGGTGCCGGGGATGATCGAGCGCTATCGCGGCGGGATCGAGAGCCGCGGCGGTCAGATTCACCGGCTCGAGGATTGGGGGCGGCGCCAGCTCGCTTATCCAATCAATAAGGTGCATAAGGCGCACTATGTGCTGATGAACATTGAGTGCGATCAGGAAGCGCTTGATGAGCTCGTTACCGCATTCCGCTTCAACGATGCCGTGCTGCGCAACATGGTCGTCAAGCGCGACGGGCCCGTGACCGAAATGTCCCCGCTTGCCAGAAGCAATGAGGACTCGGCAGACCAGGGCGACGAGCGCCCGGAGCGCCGTCCGCGCAACGACGAGTCGTCGGACAATGATGAAGACGAAGAGTCGGAAGAGGAAGAACAAGAATAAGCAGCTAAGAATAAGAGTCGACAATCGTCATCATCGACAATCTGATCTGGTTCTTGCGGCGATCGGACAGCGATCGCCCACCGCATTGGTCATGAGGATTCTCATATGTCCCGTTTTTTTCGTCGTAAACGTTATTGCCGTTTCACTGCTGAGGGAATTACCGAGATCGATTATAAGGACTTGAATCTGCTCAAGTCTTTTGTCAGCGAATCGGGCAAGATCGTTCCCAGTCGTATTACTGGAACCTCGGCGCGTTATCAGCGCCAGCTCGCCGTCGCCGTTAAGCGTGCACGATATCTGGCCCTGTTGCCTTACACCGATAGCCACTGATCGGGGCGGTGGGCGCCGGCTGCCTTCGCGCCGCGCCCGCCCGTGCCTGCTCATCTAAGAGGAATCTGCTGTGGATGTCATTTTGCTCAAGAAAGTCGCCGGCCTCGGAGCGCTTGGCGACAAAGTCGCCGTGCGACCTGGTTACGGGCGCAATTATCTGTTGCCCGGTGGTTTCGCCGTCGCGGCGACAGCCGAGAATCTCCAAGCCTTCGAGGAACGTCGCGCTGAGCTCGAGCGCGAAGCCGCCGAGGCACTGGCAACGGCCGAGGCGCGCAAGGCTAAGCTGGATGGTTTGCGTGTCACCATTGGTCGCAAAGCTGGTGAGGAAGGTCGCTTATTCGGCTCGGTGGGTACGTCCGACATCGCCGAGGCGGTGAGTGCTACCGGAACCGAGTTGCAGCGCAGCGAGGTGCGCCTGCCCGACGGCCCGCTGCGCGCAGTGGGTGAGTTCAGCGTCAACCTGCGCCTGCATGCGGACCTAGACTGCAACGTGGTGATTGAGGTCGTGGCGGCGGATTGATCGCGCGCTGACATACGACCTGTTCTTGCGGCCTTCTTCGCGGCGGCGATTGCTGCCGCAGGATTGCCCGCAGCCCGGCTTTGGCGGTCAGCGCCCGTGCGATTCTCTGTGCGCCGGCCTGAGCGATGCGGGCTCCCTGTTTGCTTTTCTCTTTCCCTGTGACTGGGCCTGTCCGGGCGATGGCGAATTTTCAGACGCATCTCGGGGTGGGTACGGCCGTCGTCGGCACCGCTGCGCTTGCAGCTCACACCCAGGGGCTGACGAATTTCAGCCAGGCGCAATGGTTGCTGGCGCTGGGGGTGGGTGCCAGTCTGCTGCCTGATATCGACGCCGATGACTCGCGACCGGTACGTGCTTTTTTCGCGCTGCTGGGTCTGGTGCTTGGCTTTGTCATCGCAAGCCGCCTGAAGGATAGCTTTCGCCTGCTCGAGCTCGCCCTGGTCTGGGCTGGGGTCTGGTTCTTTGTTTATCTGCCGTTGCGACTTTTTTTCGCGCGACTGACGGTCCACCGCGGGCTCTTCCATTCCTTGCTGATGGCCGCCGTGCTGGCGCTATCGGCGGTGATCGCCGGTGATCGCTGGTTGGCGATTGAGCCGTCGCTCAGCTGGCTGGTCGGTGGTTTCGTGCTGCTCGGCTATCTCACCCATCTGGTGCTTGATGAGATTGTTAGCGTCGATCTGCTCGGCAATCGCGTCAAACGCTCCTTTGGTACCGCGCTCAAACCCTTGAGTCTTCGCGCCTGGCCGGGGTCTTTGCTGTTGCTCGCGCTGCTTGTGCTTGGTGCGTATTTGGCACCGGATGCGGCTCCACTGCTCGAGTTCCTGGACCGCCTTGGCGTGCCCATGGACCTGTCCCTTCAGCTGCCAGGAAAGCGCTCGGCAGGCTGGGGCGCAAGCGGGCTTGGCCCCGCCGGCATCGGTTGAGCAGACAAGCGCCGGTTGCAATTGCGGCCCATTGCCATTCAAAATCCAGCGAATCGGGTTATTCCGGCGTTTGCATCAGGATGCGCTTGTATCACGATAATCGAGATTGCAAAGGCGCCGGAATTCTCTGTCGTTCAGGGTAAGGAAAGGCCTTGGCTGTTTCAGGCCGCACGCCCATTAGCTTTCGGACTAACGTTTCAGGAGACCACACCATGAAAATCGCCGCTCCCATCGCTATTGTGCTGGCACTTGTCGGCTGGGGCTTGACCTTCTTTATCGGTGACACGCTTCTGTCCGGGACTGCGCTCGAGGATCGCATGTGCCAGACCGGCTGCATCAAAGGACTGTTTTTTTCTGGCTTTGGGGTTGGTGCTGTGGCCCTGGTGCTCTCCGGCTTGACGTTAAGCAAGCGAGCAGCAGGCCCCATCCTTAGCGTCGGAGCCCTGCTGTTGGCCCTGCCCCTGTTCGCCATCTACGCCGGCATCGTGGTGATTGGCACTCTTGCTGCCTGACTGGCGAGGGTGTCACTGGGGGCCATGAATTGGGGGCTGACAGGGCCTGATTTGGGCTATCTCGGCCCGCATAGCTTGCAGCGGGCCGGGATGAGACGCTGAATCTTGGGGCCGATGCAGACGCGCCGAGCGTTCGCATTCGGCCCCAGTAAGCGATGGCGTTGGCTTCAGGCGTGATAAGCCCGACTGAGCCGGTGCACAGCTTCCACCATGGCGGCAGCATGCTCTGGATTCACGTCGGGGTGAATCCCGTGGCCAAGGTTAAACACGTGCCCGGTGCCGCTGCCGTAGCTCGCCAGCACCCGGCCGACTTCGCGCTCGATGCGCTCGGGCGAGGCATAGAGCGTGCAAGGGTCGAGATTGCCCTGCAGCGCGACCTTGTCCTTGACCAGGCGGCGGGCGTCGGCAAGATCCATGGTCCAGTCGACGCCCAAGGCATCGCAGCCGGTCTCGGCCATGCGGTCGAGCCACTGACCGCCGCCCTTGGCGAAGAGTACCACCGGCACTCGGCGCCCATCGGCCTCGCGCGTTAGCCCCTCAACGATGCGCTCCATGTATCGCAGCGAGAACTCGCGGAAATCCGCTGGGCTCAGCACGCCACCCCAGGTGTCGAAGATCATCACCGCCTGGGCACCGCGAGCGATTTGGGCGTTGAGATACAGTGTCACAGTGTCGGCGATCTTGCCGAGCAGGGCGTGCATCAACTCCGGACGGTCGAACATCATCGCCTTGGTGAGCGCAAAGTTCTTGGTGCTGCCACCCTCGACCATGTAGGTCGCCAGAGTCCAGGGCGCGCCCGAGAAGCCGATTAGCGGCACTCGCCCGTGCAATTCGCGGCGAATCACGGCCACGGCATCCATCACATAGCGCAGTTCTTGTTCCGGGTCGGGCACCTTGATGCGCTCGATATCCTCCTTGGTGCGCACTGGCCGCTCGAAGCCCGGCCCCTCGCCCTCGCTGAAGTAGAGCCCTAGGCCCATGGCGTCGGGGATGGTGAGGATATCGGAGAACAAAATGGCCGCGTCGAGCGGGAAGCGCTCCAGCGGCTGCAAGGTCACCTCGCAGGCCAGCTCCGGATTGCGGCACAGGTCCATGAAGCTGCCTGCTTTCGCGCGGGTTTCGCGGTACTCGGGCAGGTAGCGTCCGGCCTGGCGCATCATCCAGACCGGGGTGTAATCGACAGGTTCGCGCAGCAGGGCGCGCAGGAAGACATCGTTCTT
This sequence comes from Thiorhodovibrio litoralis, assembly GCF_033954455.1. NCBI lineage: Bacteria > Pseudomonadati > Pseudomonadota > Gammaproteobacteria > Chromatiales > Chromatiaceae > Thiorhodovibrio > Thiorhodovibrio litoralis. The sequence continues at coordinate 1,736,197 of NZ_CP121473.1, forward strand.
GAGCTCAGTCACGTTTTCTCGATCCGTTTTGGTAGCAAATTTCTTGGTGGGTTGCTCGCGGATTTCGCATCCTACCCGCGCGAGCATACTACAGGGAGGGCATTCGCGGCTAAGTCCTTCCCGTCTTCTGCGCTAGAATGCCCGCATGGATGTTTCACGGATTCTGGACCCATTAAACCCTTCCCAGCGCGAGGCGGTGTCCGCCAGCGGCAGTAATGTGCTGGTGCTGGCCGGTGCTGGCTCGGGCAAGACACGGGTGCTGGTGCATCGGGTGGCCTGGCTGTTGCAGGTGGAAGGAGTGCAGCCCTGGTCGATTCTGGCGGTCACCTTCACCAACAAGGCGGCGCGGGAGATGCGCGCGCGCATCGAGGAAATGCTCGAGCAACCGGTCGGCGGCATGTGGGTCGGCACCTTTCACGGACTGGCGCATCGGTTTTTGCGCGCGCACTGGCAAGATGCAAACTTGCCGCAGCAGTTTCAGATTCTGGACTCCGACGATCAATTCCGGCTGATCAAGCGCATCCTCAAGATGTTGGAGCTGGACGAGTCCCGCTGGCCGCCGCGACAGATTCAGGGTTACATCAACAAGCACAAGGATGAGGGGCGGCGCTCTGGGCACATCGATGACGGCGGGGACTACTACGAGCAGCAGGTGATCCGCGTCTATCGCGAGTACGAGGACGCCTGCGCCCGCGGCGGTCTGCTCGACTTTGCCGACCTGCTGCTGCGCACCCATGAGCTGCTGCGCGACCGCCCGGATATTCTTCACCACTATCGCCAGCGCTTCCGAGCCTTGCTGGTCGATGAGTTTCAGGACACCAATGCCATCCAATATGCCTGGCTGCGGCTACTGACAGGCGATCAGGACAATCTGTTTCTGGTCGGCGATGATGATCAGTCCATCTACGGCTGGCGCGGGGCGCGGGTGGAGAACATCCTGAGCTTCCAGCACCAGTATCCCAACACCACCGTGGTGCGTTTGGAGCAGAATTATCGCTCCAGCGGCAATATCCTGGCTGCCGCCAATGCGCTCATCGCCAACAACCCCAGCCGGCTCGGCAAGGAGTTGTGGACCGACGACAGCGCCGGCGACCCGTTGCGGCTGTATTCGGCCTTCAATGAGGTCGATGAGGCGCGCTTCGTCGCCGAGCGCGTGCGCCGCTATGTGGCCGAGGAGGGCCTGCGCCGGTCCGAGTGCGCCATTCTCTATCGCACCACGGCACAATCGCGATTGTTCGAGGAAGCTTTGTTGCAGATCGGGCTGCCCTATCGCGTCTATGGCGGGCAGAAGTTCTTCGAACGTGTCGAGATCAAGGACGCACTCGCCTATCTGCGCTTGCTCGTTAACCCGCATGACGATGCCGCTTGCGAGCGGGTGCTGAACGTGCCGGCGCGTGGCATCGGCACCCGCACGGTCGAGGTGCTGCGCGGCCATGCCAGGGAGGCGCGTACCTCCCTGTGGCAGGCGGCGCACAATGCCCTCGGCGGCAGCCTGCTGTCGGCGCGCGCGACCGGGGCGCTGCGTCAGTTCGTTGAGCTGATCACCCGCATGCAGCAGGACGTCAAGGATCAGTCACTCGCTGATCTCACCCTGCAGACGATCGACGACAGCGGTCTGCCGGCCCATTATGAGAAGGCCAAGGACGGTCGCGGCATCGACCGGCTCGAGAACCTCGAGCAGCTGGTCGAAGCCGCGCGCCGCTTTGAGGCCGAGCTGGAGGACGAGGACGCCGACCCGCTCGGCAGTTTTCTCGCCCATGCGGCGCTTGAGGCCGGCGAGGGCCAGGCCGACGGTCATGAGGATGCCGTGCAGCTGATGACCCTGCACAGCGCCAAGGGGCTCGAATTCCCGGTGGTCTTCGTCACTGGCGTCGAGGAGGGGCTGTTTCCACACAGCATGTCGGCCGACGACCCCGACCGCCTTGAGGAGGAACGCCGGCTTTGCTATGTCGGCATGACCCGCGCCATGCAGCAGCTCTATCTCACCCATGCCGAGAGCCGCCGCCTGCATGGGCGCGAGGAGTACCCGATGGCATCGCGCTTCCTGCGCGAGCTGCCAGCGGCGCTGATCGAGGAAGTCCGCGCTCATGGCGGTCAGCGGCGCGCGGGGCCGGTGCTGAGCCGGGCACCGGCGGACGGCGCCTTCCAACTCGGAGAGCAGGTGCTGCACCCCAAGTTCGGCACCGGTGTGGTCTTAAACAGCGAGGGCACCGGCGCTAGCGCCCGCATTCAGGTCAACTTCGAGGCGGTCGGGCCCAAGTGGCTGGTGCTTGCCTATGCGCGGCTCGAACGCGCCAGCGAATGACGCGCCGAGCAAATTTTTCAGTCCGTTTCACTCAGCCGATCAGCAGGAGGACGTAATCGATGCAACGCAGAGATTTCATCAAGGCGGCAGGTGCCGCCGCAGTCGCCGCCGGTGCAGCCACCCAGGCCGGGCAGGCCTATGCCAAGGACAAGCCGGAATACTCCTGGAAGATGGTCACCACCTGGCCAAAGAACTTTCCAGGTCTTGGCACCGGTGCCAATCATCTTGCCGAGCTGATCGGCCAGATGAGCGGCGGGCGCATTGAGGTCAAGGTCTATGGCGCCGGGGAGCTGGTGCCAGCCTTCGAGATCTTCGACGCCGTCTCCGCCGGCACTGCCGAGATGGGCCATGGCGCCGCCTACTACTGGAAGGGCAAGAGCGAGGCCGCGCAGTTTTTCACCACCGTCCCCTTCGGCCTGACCGCGCAAGAAATGAACGGCTGGCTTTACTATGGCGGCGGCATTGAATTGTGGCAGGAACTCTATGCCAAGTTCGACCTGGTCCCGGCCGCAGCCGGCAACACGGGCGTGCAGATGGGCGGCTGGTTCAACAAGGAGATCAACTCGCTTGAGGACCTGAAAGGCATCAAAATGCGCATCCCCGGTCTCGGCGGCGAAGTGCTCAAGCGCGCAGGCGGCACGCCTGTCAATCTGCCGGGCGGGGAAATTTTTACCTCGCTGCAATCCGGCGCCATCGACGCGACCGAATGGATCGGTCCCTACAACGATCTTGCCTTCGGCCTCTACAAAGCGGCGAAATACTACTACTACCCCGGCTGGCACGAGCCCGGCACCACGCTTGAGGCCATGATCCACAAGCCCACCTTCGATAAGCTTCCGGACGACCTGCAAGCCATCGTGATGGCGGCCGCCAAGGTGGTCAATATCGACATGCTCTCGGAGTACATGGCGCGCAACCCGAGCGCGCTCACCACCCTGGTCGATGAGCACGGCGTCGATGTGCGCTCCTTCCCGCCGGATGTGCTGGCCAGGCTGCGTGAACTCTCGGGCGAGGTGGTCGCCGAGATCGCCGAGAAGGACGAATTCTCCAAACGCGTCTATGCCTCCTACCAGAAGTTCCTCAAGCAGTCCCAGGCCTGGAGCAAGATCTCGGAATACGCCTACCTGAACGCGCGCGACCACGCCTGATCCTTTGGCTGGATTGTCCGGGGCAAGGGCGAGCCCACCAGCCGCGAGCCCGCCAGTCTTGCGTCAGCGGGGTGCGTGCTGCTTGGCAACCAGTCAGGCACTGGCGGATCGGCGGCATTTCACCGCCGGTCCGCCGCCGCTTTCGCTCTATGTGCACTGGCCCTGGTGCCTGCGCAAATGCCCGTATTGCGACTTCAATTCGCATCCAACGCCCGGCAATCTGCCTCAGGCAGCCTATATCGATGCGCTCTTGGCCGATCTCGACACCGAACTGGCCATGCAGCCAGTGGAGCAAACGCTCGAGTCGCTGTTTGTCGGAGGTGGCACGCCCAGCCTGATCCAACCGGCCGAGCTATCGCGGCTGATCGCCGGTATTCGCGACCGTCTCAGTCTGGCCCCGGATGCCGAGGTGACCCTCGAGGCCAATCCAGGCGCCGCCGATGCCGCATGCCTTGCGCACGCGCTGGAGGCCGGTGTCAATCGGCTATCACTCGGGGTGCAATCTCTGTCCGATCTCAGGCTCAATGCTATCGGCCGCGTGCATGATGCGCGTCAGGCGCGACAAGCCGTTTTCGAGGCAAGGCAGGCCGGTTGCGGCAACCTCAATCTTGATCTGATGTTCGGCTTGCCCGGACAGAGCCTGGCTGAGGCGCGCACCGATCTGCAAGCCGCGCTGGCATTAGAGCCCGATCATCTGTCCTACTATCAGCTTACCCTGGAGCCCGAAACGGCCTTCGCGCGCGCGCCGCCACTTCTGCCCGAGGACGATCTGCTCGCCGACATGGCGGACCAGGGGCACCAGTTGCTGGCAGAATTTGGCTATGAGCACTATGAAATCTCCGCCCATGCGCAGCCCGGCAGGAGTTGTCGCCACAATCTGAATTATTGGACCTTTGGCGATTATCTTGGCATCGGCGCCGGCGCGCATGGCAAGCGGACCGATGTGACGCGGGGGAGGGCGGTGCGTCGCGTAAAATGGTCTGATCCGGCGCGCTATCTGGCCGCCGCTCAGCCGGTCCAAGCGGCGCCCGCTGCCTTTGTGGCCGAAGCCAGCGAGCTTGGCGATCAGGACCTGATGCTGGAATTCGCGCTCAACGCCCTGCGTCTGCAACAGGGTGTTTCACTCAAGCTATTTGAAACGCGAACCGGCCTTGCGGCAAATCGGCTCGCTGATGCACGCGCGCGCGCCGAGGACTTGGGCTTGCTTGAGCACAGCGCCACCTGCTTGCGCCCGACTGCACAGGGTCAGCGATTCCTGAATTCTCTTCTTGAGTGCTTCATGAGCGATTTTGCGTGAAAATTAAGAGCAGGGGGCGATGGGCTTGCTGGATATTGTTCAGAGCTTCGGCAGCCAACAGAGCGAGTGCCGCTAGCGCAAGACAGGTTTAGCCCATAACCAAAGGAGATAAAGCCATGCAAGCCATCGAGCTGGAAACCGAGATCGACGAGAACCACGAGATACATCTCAAGCTGCCTGAGGACGTTAAAGCCGTCAAAGCTAGAGTGGTCGTTCTGTACAACCTGGCTGCAAATGAAAACGGCACGCAGATGCAGGACGCTCAGCCTCTCAAACTTGGCTTGTTTCGTGGCCAAGTCCAGATGAGCGACGACTTTGACGCACCGCTGCCAGACGAGCTCTGGCTGAGTGGCAACCCATGAAATTCTTGCTCGATACCCACGCGTTCATCTGGCTGAACAGTTCTCCGGAAAAGCTTTCCGCCAGAGTTCGAGGGCACTGCGAACAAGGGACTGCTCGTTTTTATCTAAGCTTGGTTTCGCCGTGGGAGATGCAGATCAAGCGCCAACTCGGGAAGCTCAGCTACGATCCGATCAACGACCAACTGGTGCGCGCGAACCTGGATCGCAACAATATCAACCTATTGCCCATTAGCCTCGTGCATGTCGAACAGCTCGCCCAACTGCCGATGCACCACCGCGACCCTTCGACCGAATGCTGGTCGCACAAGCACAGATCGAGGGTATAACATTGATCACCGCAGACACGGCGCTAGCCCCCTATGACGTCGCCATCCTCTGGTAACTGGAAGCCACCCAGCCGATGTCAATCTGCGTATCAGCGGTTGCGTAATAATTCTGTTGCCCGCGATCAGGCCGCAAATGTGATGCTCTGCGCATGGGGGCTTCCGACAACTGCGTCAGCTCAGGTCTGCCCGGTCAGTTGCCCCAAAATGGTATCGACCTGTGCCGCGCGTTTGTCGCCCTCGGGCATGTCGCGATAGAAGCGCAGCGCCCCGGCGCTCTGGTCGAGCTTGAACTCCTTGGGCCGGCTTTGAATCAGTTGCACCAGGCGCATGTGGTCGATCTTGGGCTCCTCGCCGAACAGAATGCGCCCGCCCTTGGGGCCTGCTTCGATCTTGCGGATGCCGTGGGGCTGGACCTTGAGCTTCAGTTCGGTGATTGTGAACAAGTTCTTGGCCGGCTCGGGCAGCAGGCCGAAGCGGTCGATCATCTCGACTTTTAGCTCTTTCAATTCATTCGTATCGGCGGCGCTGGCGATGCGTTTGTAGGTGATGAGCCGGGTGTGGATGTCGGGCAGGTAGTCGTCTGGTAGCAGGGCAGGGAGGCCAAGATCGATCTCGGCGCCATGGTCGAGCGGGCGGTCCAGCTCCGGCGTGCGCCCGGCTTTGAGCGCCTGCACGGCGCGTTCGAGCAGATCCATATAAAGGGTGAAGCCGACTTCGTGAATCTGGCCGGATTGCTCCTCGCCGAGTAGCTCGCCGGCACCGCGAATTTCCAGATCGTGGGTGGCCAGGGTGAAGCCGGCGCCCAGGTCTTCCAATGATTCAATCGCCTCCAGACGCTTTTTGGCATCCGCCGTCATGGTCTTGGCCGGCGGGGTGATCAGGTAGGCATAGGCGCGATGATGCGAGCGCCCGACGCGACCTCGGAGCTGATGCAGTTGCGCCAGCCCCAGCTTGTCGGCGCGGTTGATTAGGATGGTGTTGGCGCTGGGCACGTCGATGCCGGATTCAATAATGGTCGTGCACACCAGCAGGTTGAAGCGGCGGTGATAGAAGTCGCGCATGACGCGCTCGAGCTCCTTCTCGCGCATTTGGCCGTGGGCGACCTGCACCCGCGCATCCGGCACCAATGCCTCGATTTTCTGCGCCATGTTCTCGATGGTCTCGACCTCATTGTGCAGAAAGTAAATCTGCCCGCCGCGATTGATCTCGCGCTGACAGGCTTCCTGGATCAGACTGTCGTTCCAGGCTGAGGTGAAGGTCTTGATCGGATGGCGCTCGACCGGTGGGGTGGCGATGATGGACAGATCGCGCAGGCCGGCCATGGACATATTGAGGGTTCGCGGGATGGGGGTGGCGGTCAGTGTGAGAATATCCACCTCGGCGCGCAGGCTTTTGAGCTGCTCCTTGTGGCGCACGCCAAAGCGGTGCTCCTCGTCGATGATGGCTAGCCCAAGATTCTTGAACTTGATCGACGGCTGCAACAGCTTGTGGGTGCCGACGACGATGTCGACGGTGCCAGCGGCGAGGTCGTCGATGATCGTCTTGACCTCCTTTGCGCTGCGGAACCGGGACAAGCTCTCGACGCGGATTGGCCAGTCGGCGAAGCGGTCGGCGAAGTTCTGATAGTGCTGCTGGGCGAGCAGAGTGGTCGGCACCAGCACCGCGACCTGGCGCCCGCCATTGGCGGCGACGAAGGCCGCGCGCATGGCGACCTCAGTCTTGCCGAAGCCGACATCGCCGCACACCACGCGGTCCATCGGCTTGGGATCGGCCATGTCGGCGAGGATCGACTCAATGGCGCGCTCCTGATCCGGCGTCTCCTCGAACTCAAAGGCGGCGGCAAAGTCGCGGTACTCGGCGCTCGGATCACCAAAGGCGTGCCCTAAGCGCGCGGCGCGGCGGGCGTAGATGTCGAGCAACTCGGCGGCGACATCGCGCGCCTTCTGTGCTGCCTTGCGCTTAACGCGATCCCAGTGGTCGCTGCCAAGTTTGTGCAACGGCGCGCTCTCGGGCGAGCTGCCGGTGTAGCGCGCGATCAGATGCAGGGAGCTGACCGGCACATAGAGCTTGTCGCCGCCTGAGTATTCGAGCGCGAGGAACTCGGCCTTGTTGCCGCCGAACTCCAGGGTTTGCAGGCCGAGAAAGCGCCCAACACCATGATCCTCGTGGACGACGGGCGCGCCGGGATGCAATTCGGTCAGGTTGCGCACCACCGCATCGCCGTCCGGCCCTTGTTTGCGTCGGCGACGCTCCTGGCGCACCCGCTCGCCATAGAGCTGGGTCTCGGTGATGAGCGCGAGGCGGCTGCTCTGCTGTGCGTCTCCTGCGGGCAGACCGCCCTCAGGCACGGCCTCAAGCAATAGCGGCTGCTCGATGGGCGCGACTGTGATGGCGATGGGGTCTTCGCCATTGACGAAAGCCGCCCAGTCGCCGACCGCCGCCGGCTGAATGCCAAAGCCGTGCAGATGATCGCGCAGCAGCTCGCGCCGGCCGCCGCTCTCGGCGACGAAGAGCACCCGGCGCCCGGGCTCGTTCACAAAGGCCTTGAGCGCTGCTGCCGGCTCGGCCGCGCGGGCCTGAATCTGCAGTGGCGGCAGCCCGGCGGTGGCAAAGTTCACCACCTGCGCATAGCCTTTGCGTCGCTGCGCCACCTCCGTGGTTTGCCAGCACACACCGGGCATGGTATTGAGCTTGCCGGCGAGTTCGTCGGCATCCAGATACAGCTGCCGCGGCGGCAGAATCGGGCGCTCAACATCATGGCAGCGCTGCTCGAAGCGCGTGGCGATGGTGTCGATGAAGGTTGCCGCACTCTCGCGCACCTCGGCGCTCTCGAAGGCAAGCGTGTGCTCGGGCAGGTAGTCAAACAGGGTCGCGGTCTCATCGAAAAAAAGCGGCAGGTAATACTCGATGCCACCCGGCAGCCGGCCCTCGGAGACCTCGCGGTAGATCATGCTGGCGCGCGGGTCGCTATCGATGCTGGCGCGATACCTTTGGCGAAAGGCGCTGATGGCCTCCTCGGTGAAGGGAAACTCCCGCGCCGGCAGCATGCGCACCGACTCCAGCTTGGCGATGGAGCGCTGGCTGTCCGGGTCGAAGGTGCGGATGGACTCGATCTCATCGTCGAACAGATCGATGCGCAGCGGCTCGGTCTGGCCCATCGGGAAAATATCAAGCAAAGCACCGCGCACCGCGAACTCGCCATGGGCGATGACCTGCGACACGCACTGATAGCCTGCATCGGTCAGCCGCTGTCGGGTCTGGTCGAGATCGAGCCGGTCGCCGATGGCCAGTACCAATGCCTGGCTCTCGACATAATGGCGTGGCGGCAGGCGCTGCATCAGGGTACCGACTGGTGCCAGCAGCACGCCGCGTTCAAGCTGCGGCAGGCGATAAAGCGTCAGCAGCCGCTCGGAAACCAGCTCCGGCAGCGGCGAGAACAGATCATAAGGCAGGGTTTCCCAGTCCGGGAAGCGCCACACCGGCAATCGCTCGGCCTCTTCGTTCCCCCGATCGTCCCCTTTATCATCCAGAAAAAACGGCAGCTCCGCGTGCAGCCCGTTGGCCGCTGCCATGTCGGGCACCACCACCAGCAGCGGGCCATCGGCCTGGCGGGCCGCCGAGGCGATGGCCAGTGCCCCCGCTGCGCCATAGAGCCGACCCCATAGCAAGCGCTCTGATGGCGGCTGGGGCAAGTGTGGGGCGAGCGGAGAGCACGCGCGCTTGGTTGGTTGCGCGTTGTCCTCGCCAAGGTGCGCGGACGCGGGAAAGGCAGCTGACATGGAACGGAAGGAAGGAATGATCGAAAGCCGCGCATTTTCGCACACCCGCGTTGCGGCTGCATGAAGCGGAATTTAGCCGGACTCGCCGGTGCCGAGCCTCTGGTGCTGGCCGTCGGGCAGACGGCTGCATTTCCTCGGGTCGAATGGGACAGCTAGCGGCATGTGCAAGATGCAAAGCCAAAATGCGTTACCCCGTCGATATCGTAGGCCTTGATCTTGCCCTCCATGACGATGTCCGGGCCGGCTTGGAACTGAAAGGTTTCGCCGTTTCCAACGATTCTGCCGATAAGGTCCTTCGGTTGGCCGCGGCATTTTCCGTCGGATTGTCCGTCGCACAGTGATACGCGGGTGGAGAAATGGGCATCGAGAATCTCGCCTTTGAGGTATCGGCCATTTTTCTCGTCTGGGTTGATTCTTAGCCGGACGCTATGCAGTCCGGTATTTATCGCCGCCCACTGGCACTTGGAAATCCAACCGCTTGCCTGGGTGGCCTGGCCCCCGGTGCACGGCGGTGGCGGAGCATTGGGGTCCGGCTCGCTGCCCATAGCAAAGACCATGGCGGGGGAGAGGCTGAAAATCAGCGCGGCGCAGGTCAAGACCGATGCGATTGTATTGCTCTTGCTTTCCATGTGTTTCACGCGTTGAAAAATAGATGGTGACGATGTTTATTAAAAACCCCTGCGAATATGCAGTGTCAGGATACGACAGGGTTTGGTTAAATGCCAACGTGTTTGTGTTCGTTCGTGTGAAAGGATTGGGAGCGGCCTAGCGCAGGCCGGCCAAAGCATCTGTCAGGCTCAATCGCGGCGCGATCGTTTCCGGCACGGGGTCGGTCAGATAAGGGATGCAGCCGAGGCAGGGCGCGTGCAGGCGGGACCTCAAGGTGGCGATGTTGGCCTCGATGGCCTGCATTTCGGGGTCGGTCTGGGTGGCGATCCAGCCGACGAGGCGGCAGCCGTCGGCAGCGATGGCGGCAGCGCTGAGCAGGGCGTGATTCAGGCAGCCGAGCCGCAGGCCGACGACCAGGATGACGGGCAGGGGGGCGGTGTCGCCGAGCAGGGAGGGCAGGTCGCGCACCATGAGCCGATCGTCGAGCGGGACATGCCAGCCGCCGACGCCTTCGACCACTACCCAATCGGCCTTGGCGCGCAGCCATTGGTAGGCCCGAAGGATGCGCGCGGGGTCGATGGGCTGTCCGCTTTGTTGCGCGGCGATATGGGGCGCAATGGGTGGCGCGAACGCGATAGGGTTGAGGTGCTCGTAAGGGACTGGCTCGCTTCCGGCGGCCAACAGTGATAGCGCGTCGGCGTTGCGCAGGCCCTGAGTCGTGCGCTCGCAGCCGGAGGCGATCGGCTTCATGCCCAAGGCGCTCGCGCCCTGGGCGTGCAATGCGCGCAGGAGCCCAGCGGCGACCAGTGTCTTGCCCGCCCCGGTGTCCGTGCCGGTAACAAAAATGCCCTGGCTCATTGTGTGATAGACCTGCAAGAGATGGTGTTTCGGATTCTTTTGGCCTGGCAACGCACGCGGGAGACGCCGTGAATACTTCCCGCACCCGTCACGCGGCCCAAAACAAAACGCATTTGCGAGGGGGCAATTTTCCGCCGATTGCTGCTGATTGAAGCTGAAGAGGCCTTTCAGGCGCGAGGGGTTGGTGGACGGTGCCGAATCGCGCTGACCGGGATGGCGATGCCCTGATCGGTTAGCTGCTGCGGCGGGGCTTTGTTGGGTGCCATCCAGGCGTGGCCGTAGATGACCTCCCAGGTCGAGGGCAGGCGGCCTTCCTGGCGGAATTTCTCGTAGGCGGCGGTCATGCGGCGCAGGCGCTCGCGGCCGGTCAGCCCGCGCTGGCGGTCCTTGAGCCGGTTCTGGGTGCCGAGCGACTTCATGTCGGCCATCAGGTCCTTGACCTCGGCGTAGGTCAGCGTCAGGCGCTCGCAGTCCATGACCGGGTCGGCAAAGCGCGCGCGCACCAGCTCATCGCCGATGTCGTGCATGTCGATGAAGTGCGACACATGGGCGTCGCCGTCGGCCTCGGCCCAAGCGCTGCGCAGCTCAATCAGGGTATCCGGGCCGAAGGTGCTAAACAGCAGCAAGCCGTTCGGCCGCAGTATGCGGAAGAGCTCGGCGAAGCAGCCGCCGAGGTCAGTGGACCATTGCAGGGTGGCATTGGAGAACACCAGATCGACGGAGTCGTCCGCGAGCGGCAGGCGGTCGATGTCGGCGCACAGGGCGCGCGGGCGGTTGCGCCAGTGGCCGCGGCGGCGGGCACGCGCGAGCATGCTGGTGGCGAAATCCAGGCCGACGACCCGGGCGCCGCGGTAGCGGCGGCACAGGTCATCGAGCGCGAGGCCGGTGCCGCAGCCAAGATCGAGCACGGTCTCTGGCTTGATGCGCATATAGTCCAGGCGCTCGAGCAGGCGCTGGCCGATCTCGCGCTGCAGCACGGCGGCGGCATCGTAGCTGGCGGCGGCGCGCTCGAAGGACAGGCGCGCGGCGGCCTTGTCGATGGCGCTCGGTTTGGCAGCCGTCTGGGGTGCTGCCGGGGGTGTTGATTGATGCGTGGGGCGGTTTACTGGCTGCGTCCCGGGCTGAGGCGCAGGCTGATGGCCTGGAGCCGCGGGCGCTTGGACGGATGGGGTGCTCAATGGTCGCTTCCTAGATTGATTGTTGGAGCGATCCATGAATCGATTGCCGGGTTCATCTCTGGGTTGATACCTGTATCGAGCCCGGAGTTAATCCCTGAACCACTTCCGGAGTCGATCCCAGAGTCCACCTGGGCCAGAAAATCGTTGATCAGCTCGCTCACGGCTTGGCTGTGCGACAAAAAGGGCGCATGACTGGCGCCGGGCACGCGTTCCACACGCGCGTGCGGATGCAGGATGGCAATGCGCTCGTCTACCTTGGCGGGTACCAGGGTGTCGCGCTCGCCAAAGAGCCACAGGGTGGGTTGGCGGATGTCCGGCAGCGGGCCGCGCAGGTCCTCATCCCGCAGCAGCTCCAGTCCGACGCGCAGGGCCTCGGGGTCGGCTGCGGGTGCGGTCTTGAGTGTCTGGCGCAGTTGCTTGAGCAGCTGCGGTGCCTGATCGCTGCCGCGCGCTTGCAGCGTCAGAAAGCGCTGCTGCGTGGCTTTTTGATCCTCGAGCAGGGCACTGTGGAATTGATCGAAGGTCTCCTGCGCCATGGCAACCTGCCAGTCGACGGCTTGGGTGAAACGCGGCGTGCAGCCGATCAAAATCAGCGCCCGCACCCGTTTGGGTGCCTGGCGCGCGGCCTGGAGCGCGACCAGACCGCCGAGTGACCAGCCAAGCCAGATGGCCTGCTCAGGGGCCTGGGCGAGGCAGGCATCGGCCCAGTCGGGCAGGGTAGTACTCTTTGGCGCCCAAGCAGACGCGGCACCGGCATGACCGGGCAGTGCCAGCGGCACGCGTTCGCGCCCGGCGGCCAGATTGTCCGGTAGCGCGGACCAGACGGCCGGGTTCATACCCCAGCCATGGATCAGGACGAGGGGGTCAGGATGCATGGATTGGAAGATCGAATGTCGATTGGTGGTGGGTCATCGGTTTGCGCATCGCGTTATGCCTCCGTGTGGCTAGCAGAATGCATCAGGCCGCTTAATTAAGGTTTTCAGCTGGGTGGGTGCTCATGGTTTGGCGCCGGCGTTCGCGGCAGACTCGCTAGCCCCTCCAACAGCCGATCGACGTCTTCGGTCCGATGGCTGGCGGAAAAACTGATGCGCAGTCGGGCATGGCCCTGAGGAATCGTGGGCGGGCGGATCGCCGGGACCAGCAGGCCGCGTGCTTCGAGCCGTCGGCTCCAATCGAGCGCGCGTGCCGCGGCGCCGGCCATCAGCGGTTGAATGGGAGTGGTCGATGGCATCAGTTGCAGGTCGAGCGCGGCCGCACCCTGGCGGAAATGGCGGATCAAGCGGGTGAGATGCTCGCGGCGCCAGGGCTCGGCGCGCATCAGCTCCAATGACTTCAGGCTGGCAGCGGCCACGGCGGGCGGCAGGGCAGTGGTGTAGATGTAGCTGCGCGCGCGTTGAATCAGCGTCTCGATCAGCGCCTCGCTGCCGGCCACAAAGGCGCCGAAGGTGCCGAAAGCCTTGCCCAGGGTGCCGACCAGAATGGGCACCTGTTGTTCGCTGAGATCGCAGGCGGTTTCGGGTTCCGCTCTGGCTTCGGCTCCGGCTTCGGCTTGCAGGGGGTTGGAGATGCCGGTGGCGTCCGCGCCGCGGTCGCCGCGCTCGGTCCGCGCTTTGGCGCGCGCCTCAAGCTCAGCTAAGGTACCGCGCCCCTCGGGGCCGATCACGCCGAAGCCGTGGGCATCGTCGATCAGCAGCCAGGCGCCGGCCTGCCGCGCTGCCTGGGCTAGCTCCGGCACCGGAGCGAGGTCACCGTCCATGCTGAAGACGCCGTCGCTGGCGATCACTGCTGTGGCTTTGTCACCCTGGCCGCCCGCGAGTAGACGCGCGAGATCGGCCGGGTCGGCATGGCGATAGCGGTGCAGACGGGCGCCGCTGAGACGGGCGCCGTCGATCAGCGAGGCGTGACTGAGTCGGTCGCACAGAATCTGCTCGCCCTGTCCGGTCAGGGCGCTGATGACGCCGAGATTGGCCATGTAGCCGGTGGAGAACAGCAGTGCGCGTTCGCGCCCGAGGAAGTCCGCCAGGGCTTCCTCGAGCTGATGATGGTAGCGGCTGTGGCCGTTGATCAGGTGCGAGGCACCGCTGCCGACGCCGAAGGTGCCGGCCGCGCGCTGAAAGGCGTCGATGACGCGCGCGTCGGCGGCCAAGCCGAGGTAATCATTGCTGCAGAAGGTTAGCAGCGTGCGGCCATCGACCTCCATCAAGGGCGCTTGTGGGCTGTCGGCGAGCCGCCGGTGGCGATAGAGCTGGCGATCGCCAAGCTCCAGCAGCTGCGTGTCGAGTGCGCGCGCGCGATGCAGGGACGCGGGCTCGGTTAATGTCGATGTGGATGCCGGGGTCGATGACGATGTCGATGTCGATGCCGGCGCCGCGGTTGCTTCTGTCATTTGAAGCAGCCGCCGGGCTCGTCGCGACCCTCGTGGGGCATGGCCTCGAACGCAAGCCCCAGCCGCTCGAACAGCGCGAGATCGCGGTTAGCGCCGGCATTGTCTGCAGTCAGAAGGCGCTCGCCATAGAAAATGGAGTTGGCACCGGCAAGATAGCAAAGAGCCTGTAGCTCGTCGCTCATGGTCGCGCGCCCGGCGGACAGTCGCACATAGGAGGCCGGCATCATAATGCGCGCAGTGGCGACGGTGCGGACAAATTCGATCGGGTCCAGCTCGGGGGCATCTGCAAGCGGCGTGCCCTCGACTTTCACCAGCAGGTTGATCGGCACCGACTCGGGGTGCGCTGGCAGGTTGGCCAGCTGAATGAGCAGCCCCGCGCGATCGCCGCGCGACTCCCCCATGCCGAGAATGCCGCCGCTGCAAGTCTTGAGCCCGACAGAGCGTATATGCTCCAGGGTGTCGAGCCGCTCCTGATAGGTGCGGGTGCTGATGACTTGGCCGTAGAATTCTGGGGAGGTGTCCAGGTTATGGTTGTAGTAATCGAGCCCGGCGGCTTTCAGACGTTCGGCTTGGGAATGGGTTAGCATCCCCAGGGTGACGCAGGTTTCGAGCCCAAGATCATGCACCGCCGTGATCATGGCGGTGACTTGCTCGAGGTGGGTGTCGCTCGGGTTGCGCCAGGCCGCGCCCATGCAAAAGCGGGTGGCGCCGGTGGCTTTGGCCTCGCGGGCGGCGGCTGTGACCTCATCGATCGACAATAGCCGCTCGCGCTCCAGACCGGTGTCGTGCTTGGCGCTTTGCGAGCAATAGCCGCAGTCCTCCGGGCAAGCACCCGTTTTGATGCTGAGCAGGGTGCTGACCTGCACCCGATTGGGGTCGAAATGCTGGCGATGCGCCTGCTGGGCGGTGAACAGCAGGTCATTGAAGGGGCGGCTGAGCAGAGCTTCGGCTTCCTGCTGAGTCCAGTCGTGGCGCAAGCGAGAGGCGATATCCAAGGGCATGGTGGGAGATATCCATGAGCAGCCGCTCAAGGCCGGACGTGCGCGGCCAGGCGACGGGGCAAAAGGCGACAAGCTTAAGGCTGTGACAGACGCTGTCAACCTTTGGGGTAACCTGCGGTTGACAGCGGGATGGCGTGCCGGGGCGGGCTTGCTGCGATTCGGGTTAAATCTTTGCTATCCGCCCACCTGTGTGCGCTGCGGTGCACCCGGTTCGGATGGGCTTGATCTCTGCCAGGGTTGTCTGGCCGACCTTCCCGAACTCGGGCCGAGTTGCAGGCGTTGCGCGTTGCCGCTATCGTTGGGTGCGGCGAACGCCCTGGAATGCGCTCAGTGTCAGCGCCACCCGCCAGCTTATGACCGATGCGTCGCCCTCTTTCGATATCAAGGGCCAGTGCGGGCAATGATTGCCGACTTCAAATTCCGTCAGCGGCTGCATCTTGGCCGCTTGTTCGGTCAGCTGCTGGCTGAAGCTGCCGTCTGGCAGTCGGGTCCATCGTTGCCGGAATTGCTGATTCCCGTGCCGCTGCACAGCAAGCGGCTGCGCGAACGCGGTTACAACCAGTCCCTTGAAGTGGCGCGCGTCATCGGGCGTGAATTGAAAATTCCGGTCGATTCCCGCGTGGTTGAGCGGGCTTGGGCGACGCCACCACAGCTGTCCCTGGCGCGAGAGGAGCGTCTGGCTAATGTGCGCGACGCCTTTCGTGTGCCGCGGCCGTTGCAGGCTCGGCACGTCGCGATCATCGACGATGTGGTCACCACCGGCGCCACGGCTGGCGAGCTTGCTGGCGTGCTGCATCAGGCCGGCGCCGAGCGGGTCGATGTCTGGGCGATTGCGCGCACGCCCTGATCAGGCTGATTTCTTTCCAGCCGGTGCCATTTCGGCCTGCCCGCGCAAACCCAACATGGGTTTCCGCGGCCAGTCCGCGCTGCAGGAAATGGGCGCCAGAAAAGGCGCTACAGAGAAGGTTGGGCGGGCAGCCCCAGCGCGCGGTTGGTGCTTCTTACCAGCGCTGACCGCCGCCACCGCCGCGCGGCGCACGCTCTGCCCGCGGCTTGGCCTGATTAACCCGAATCGGACGGCCTTTCAGCGGGGTTTCATTCAGCGCTTTGATCGCCGCGTCTGCCTCTGAATTGTTCGGCATCTCAACAAAGCCGAAGCCTTTCGACTGGCCTGTGAACTTGTCGGAGATTAAATTTGCGCTTTCGACTTCGCCATAGGCGGCAAATGCTTCGCGCAGTTCGTCCTCAGTTACGCCATAGGCGAGGTTGCCAACGTAGATATTCATCAGTCTCATCTCATGAAAAATGTGCATTGCAAAACAGTCGCCCCGCCCAGCCAATGCACGCACCGGGCGAGGTTCCAGACCCATGGTTGCGGCTGCCGGGGGAAGGAGCCTCCATGTGTCTGTTAGGAGCTTGCTAGCCAGCGCCGCTGACGTCATCGAGCGGACCGAAATATCCCGGTACCGGTTGATGCCTGGGCTCGATGGCGTTGGGTGGCGATCGGTTCGAGCGGGCCAAGACCCGGCGGCTATCGCGGCGAGAGCCGGCGGCGGCCAAATCTGGGCGAGATCGGAACGGTGCGCCGGTTGCGTGGCGATGCGGTCGATTGAGGAACGCAGGCCACCCACAGGGCGAAACGCATCGAGCGGAGGGGAGATCAACTAGGCGGGAGAATGAGTCACCGATATAGCGGCTAGCATTTTCGCGGTACGATACGCGAAAACCATGCAGGTGCAAAGAAAAATATTCGTGCTTTTGTTCACTGAGTATGACGGATCAAAACGGGATTTCAGCGCGTATTTTGACGAATCGGTCATCCGCGGGTGGCATCATAGGCATCTGGAACCTAACCAGCATCGCATCAACAGATTCGCGCAAACAGAGGCGAGTGAATTCGATCACCCCTCCAACCGCGCGTGCATCATCCCAACCAACGGAGCGCTATCATGCAGTTTCGCTCGCATAAGACAAAAATCGTCGCCACCATCGGCCCGGCTTCCGATCATCCGGAAGTACTGCGGCAGATGATCGATGCCGGCTTGAACATTGCCCGGCTCAATTTCTCTCACGGTGACCCAGCCTCCCATGCCGAGCGCATCGCTCGTATCCGCGAGGCTGGGCAACAGGCGGGCCAGCGTGTTGTCATCATGGGCGACCTGCCTGGTCCCAAGATGCGCATCGGCGACCTGGCCGAGGAACCGGTCGAGTTGGTGCGGGATAATCTTTTCACTCTCACCACCGAGGACATCCTCGGCGACGGCGAGCGCGCGAGCGTCACCTTCAAAGGGTTGCCGGCGGCGGTCAAGCCGGGTGATCGGCTGTTTTTGAACGACGGCTTCATTCTGCTCAAGGTGGTGGATGTCAGCCCCACCGAGGTGGTCTGCAACGTCCGCGCCGGGGGCGAGCTGCGCTCGCGCAAGGGGCTCAATCTGCCGGGTATCGACCTTGGCATCAGCGCCTTCACCGAGGAGGACCATGACTGGCTGCGCTTTGCCGCGGAGCAGCAGGTGGATGCTGTCAGCCAGTCATTTGTTGCCAGCGCCGACGACATCCAGGCGGTGCGCGGGGCCGCGGCAGCACTCGATTACCATCCCTTTATCATCGCCAAGATTGAGCGCGCCGACGCCCTTGAGGACCTTGAGGCGATTCTTGATGTCAGCGACGGCATCATGGTGGCGCGCGGCGATCTTGGCGTGGAAATCCCCATTGAGAGTATTGCTGTTGCCCAGAGGCGCATCACCGAGCAGGCCAATCTTTGCGGCAAGCCGGTCATCACCGCCACGCAGATGCTTGAATCCATGGTGCTATTCCGGCGTCCAACGCGGGCCGAGGCCACTGATGTGGCCAATGCCATTCTCGGCGGCACCGACTGTGTGATGCTTTCGGCTGAATCCGCCATGGGCCGGTTTCCAATCGAATCGGTCGCCATGCTGGCCGCTATTGCCACCGCCACCGAGCCCGAGCGCGACAGCCGAACACTTGCCCAAGCACTGGGCGCCTATGGCACCGGCGGCAGCCTGCGCGCGGTCGATCTGATCGCCCGCAGCGTTTATCACACCGTCGAGCGCAGCGCGCCTCATGCCATCATCGTCCCGACGCGCAGCGGCAACACGGCGCGCAGCATTGCCCGCTTCCGTCTGCGTGAGTGGATCGTCGCCTTCAGTCCGCTGCCGACAACCTGTCAGGCGCTTGAGTTCTCCTACGGCGTCCAGCCGATTGATGTGCGCGAGGACCGCGCCGAATGGGGCGAATTCGTCCGTGCCTGGCTGCGCGACATCGGCCTGCGCGACGGCCTGGTGCTGCTGACCCAAGGCCCTTCGGACGAGTATCCCTGCGGCAACCACCGCTTGGAGCTGATCGAGCTCGACCGGGATAACGCCAATGCTTGTCAATGAAGAAGTGCGCAGGTGTTGCACGTCCGACGGGCGCGCGCTCGCCTGGCGCGAATTCGGCCGCGGCGACGGCCGCCCGGTGTTCTATTGTCACGGATTCCCGAGCTCGGGGCGCGAAGCTGCGCTCCTGGACGCACCGGCGCGCGCACTCGGCCTGCGGCTGATCGCGCCGGACCGCCCTGGCTATGGCAGCTCGGACGACCAGCCCGGGCGCGCACTGGCTGATTGGCCGGCCGACCTTGTCTGCCTGGCCGACCATCTGGGTCTCGATCGCTTCGCCCTGATTGGCCTCTCGGGTGGCGGCCCCTATGCCGTCGCCTGCGCCTGGCGCATGACCGAGCGGCTCACCACCTGCACCTTGATCTGCCCACTCGGCCCCGTCTATCTGTCCGAGGTACTCGCGGCCATGAATCCGCCGGCCCGCGCCAGCCTTGCGCTGGCTAGGCGCTGGCCCTGGCTGGCGCGGCAGGTTTTCGGTGGACCAACCCCCTGGGTGCTGGCGCGCTGGCCCGGGCTGGTCGAGCGGGTGCGCACCTTGAACCTCCCGCCGCGCGACCATGTTGCCCTGGCCGAAGGCGATAACCAGGCGATCTTGAACAGCACCATTTCCGACGCCATGGCCAATGGCGCGCGCGGCGCCCGTCGCGACCTGCACCTCTACACCCACGACTGGCAGATTCCCTTCGATGCCATCCAAGCGCCCATCACCATCTGGCATGGAGATGCAGATGCCACGGTACCTCACGCACGCCCGCTGGTATCGTGATCACTTGCCTGGGGCGAGCCTGAATACACTGCCGGATCAGGGGCACTTTTCGGCTCCCATTCACTTTGGCGAGCAAATCCTCAGCGCCCTCTGAATGATGCTGCCAACGGCTGAGTCAATTCCAGGCCAAGCCCCATTCGCACTTGACGGCACCTTGGCCCTTCGGGGCAGAATTCCGCTGACCGCGGCTGAACAAACCGAGACTGGCAGCAGGGACCCTGATATGGTCCGCTGTCAACGCGGAACGGTTTTGACGCGCTCAGAATTCAGTTTTCGGTTTCTTTAAGTCCATCAGTTTCACAACTCAACAGGAGTAACCTTCATGCCAGACATTCGCGTGGCCGTTGCCGGAGCAGGCGGTCGCATGGGACGCACCCTGGTCCAGGCGGTGCATGAAACCCAAGGCCTGCGCGTCGGCGCGGCTACGGAATTGGCCGGAAGCGGCCTGGTCGGCGTGGATGCGGGAGAAATCGCTGGCGTCGGTAAGCTTGAGGTCCCAATCCGCCCCGACCTCGACGAAGTGCTGGCCGACTTCGACGTCCTGATCGACTTCACCTCGCCCAAGGCCACCATGCACCATGCCGAGTTGTGCCGCGATGCCGGCTGCCGCATGGTCGTCGGTACCACCGGACTGACCCCCGACCAGCGCGAGCTGATCAGCGAGGCCAGCATCGACATCGCCATGGTGGTGGCACCCAACATGAGCATCGGCGTCAATCTGTCGCTCAAGCTGCTCGAGCTGGCCGCGCGGGTCATGGGAGAGGACGCCGATATCGAAATCATCGAGGCCCACCATCGCCACAAGGTCGATGCCCCTTCCGGCACCGCCTTGCGCATGGGCGAGGTCATTGCCGCCGTGCTCGGGCGCGATCTCGAGGAAGTCGCCGTCTACGGCCGCGAGGGACATACCGGCCCACGTGACCATCAGACCATCGGCTTTGAGACTATCCGCGCGGGCGATGTCGTCGGCGAGCACAGCGTCTGGTTCGCCACTGAAGGCGAGCGCATTGAGATCGTCCACAAAGCCAGCAGTCGCATGACCTTCGCCCGCGGCGCGGCGCGCGCGGCCTTATGGATCGCCGAGCGCGAGCGCGGTCTGTTTGACATGCAGGATGTGCTCGGCCTGAGCCAGCGCACCTCTGACTGAGCGACACGCGGCCATCGAGCTCACACAGGCGAATACCCGTTAAGGGAGGGGCGCTCTCATCATCTGCCCGCTGATGTCGCGGCTGGCGGGGCCGAGCAGATAGAGAAAGCTTGATGTGACCGCGTGCGGCGGGGGATGACTTGCCGGGTTCTCCCCCGGGTAGAGCGCGCGGCGCATAGCGGTGTTGAGAATGCCAGGGTCGAGGCTGTTGAAGCGGATTGGCCGGTCGGCCTGATTTTCGGCCGCCAGGACCTGCATCAGGCCCTCGCTGCCAAACTTGGCGGCGGCAAATGCACCCCAGTAGGCGAGTCCCTGTCGGCCGACGCGGTCGGCGGCGAACACCACGCTCGGATCGGGCGCGGCGCGCAGAAGCGGCAGACAGGCTTGGGTGAGCAGAAAGGGCGCTGTCAGGTTGACGCGCAGCACCCTGTCCCAGTCCTTGAGCTCATAGTCATCGATGCGCGTGAGGTAGGGCGCGAAGGCGGCGCAATGGGCGATTCCGTCGACGCGGCCGAATTCGTTGCCGAGGGTGTCGGCGGCAGCGATGAACAGATTCTCATCGCCTTTTTCCAGGTCGAGCGGGAAGCTGGCGGGCCGGGGTGCTCCGGACGCCTCAATCTCGTCGTAGAGGCTGTCGAGGTCGGTGTCCTCGTAGTCGATCAATACCACCGTGGCGCCATGCTTGGCGCAGTCCAAGGCCAGCGCGCGGCCGAGTCCCTCGGCGGCGCCAGTGATCAGAATCACCCGCTCGGCGAGCAGGTCAGCTGGCATGGTGTCGGTGGTTGGGTCTTGGCTCATTTCAGCAGCAGGGCGGCCGGCAAGTAGTGTGGGGTAAGGCTCAGGCAGGCCGCTGACAGCTCAACAGGTAATTCACCGAGATATCCTTCGGGTCAAGCCGGTAGGTCTGGGTCAGTGGGTTGTAGGTCATCCCGCTGATCTCATCAAGCTGCAGACCGGCATCGCGCGCCGCACGCGCTAACTCGGACGGGCGCAGAAAGCGGGCGTAGTCATGGGTGCCCTTGGGCAGCATGTTGAGCAGGTATTCGGCCCCCAGCACCGCGAACAAATAGGACTTGGGATTGCGGTTCAAGGTGGAGAAGAACAGGTAGCCGCCGGGGCGCACCAGCCGCGCGCAGGCGTGCACGACTGATCCGGGGTCGGGCACATGCTCGAGCAGCTCCATGCAGGTGATGGCATCGAAGGCCGCCGGCGACTCATCTGCGAGAGCCTCGGCCGAGGTGCGGCGGTAGTCGACCTGCACGCCGGATTCGAGCGTGTGCAACTCGGCAATGTGCAGGGGCATCTCGCCCATGTCGATGCCGGTAACCTCGGCGCCGCGCGCGGCCATGGCCTCAGACAGAATGCCGCCGCCGCAGCCGACGTCGAGCACTTTTGTGCCCTCGAGCTTGAGCTTGCGCTCGATGAAGGCGAGCCGCAGCGGGTTGATGTCGTGGAGTGTCTTAAACTCGCTGTGCGGGTCCCACCAGCGCGCGGCGAGTTGCTCGAACTTGCTGATTTCGGCGTGATCTACGTTCGCGCTTGCGTGCGTCATTGATGATCGGGCTCGCTATGGAAGTTCGGTAAAAGTAGAAAATGGTGCCGGTGGTGATTGATTCAATTCGCCATGCTGGCGAGGGTGACGGCGGTTGGCGACCGGACCGACGCCGAAACTCCTTACCCGCTAGTCAGTCGCAGCCGGCTGAATTGATATTGTCGCACAAAGCCTCGGCGCGGGCAGCACGCGGCGCGAACCGCATCGGCGCCCTAATTAGAGCACCAGGACCAGAATAAGCACGCCTAACGCCAAGCGGTAGAAGACGAAAGGCCGCATGCTGATGCGCTCGATCAGTCGCAGGAAGAAATGAATGGTCGCATAGGCCACCACAGCTGAGATTAGGGCGCCGGCCCACAGGGCGGTCCAGTCGATCGGATCAGGGCTGGCAAGAAGATCGCGGCTTTCGAGCAGACCCGCGAGCAGGATGGTCGGAATCGACAACAGGAAGGAAAACCGCGAGCTCGCCTCGCGCGTGAGGCCGAGAATCAGTCCGGCAGTCATGGTGATGCCGGAGCGCGAGGTGCCGGGGATAATGGCGATTGTCTGGGCGACGCCAATCATGACGGCGGCTTTCCAGTCCAGCCGATACTCATCTTTCTCGCGCCGGCCGCGCCAATCGGCCAACCAGAGCAGCAGCCCGAAGCCGATGGTCGTCGCCGCGATCACCAGGGCGATCAGCCGGTCATCTTCGCGCAGCAGTTCCAGCACTGCCTTGAGCGGCAGTCCGAGGAACAACAATGGCAAGGTGGCCAGAATCAACAGCCAGGCGAGGCGTCGCTCTTGTCGCGCGGCTGTGTCGGGCGCGCGACCAAGCACGGCCACTGTCATGCGCGCCAGCTCGAGGCGGAAGTACAGCATGACCGCGGCCAGGGTGCCTAGGTGAACGGCGACATCGAATGC
Source organism: Thiorhodovibrio litoralis (assembly GCF_033954455.1). NCBI lineage: Bacteria > Pseudomonadati > Pseudomonadota > Gammaproteobacteria > Chromatiales > Chromatiaceae > Thiorhodovibrio > Thiorhodovibrio litoralis. The sequence goes on from NZ_CP121473.1 coordinate 1,759,209, forward strand.
GAGGCTCTGCAGTTCGTAGCCAAACAGCAACGGCGCCAGAATCAGGTGGGCGGAGCTGGAAATGGGCAGAAATTCGGTCAGCCCCTGAATCAGGCTCAAAAGCGTGATCTGGTCGATATCCATGATGCTCTTATCCTGCTGCCCGCGCGCGGCCATCGCCCGGCAAACGGGAGCTGCGTGCTGAAAGTGAATGAAATTCTCGTGAAAATCCGCATGCGGGATTCGGTATAGAATGCGAGCGACTGCTTTGATCCAGTAACAAGCCCACGGGGTCCGGGATGCGGGACGAAACACAACGCCAAGGTGCGGCCGCCACGCCGGAACAGGCGACGAATGGCGAGACGGTAGCGCGCGTCATGACAGGCCTCAATATGCTGCGTGGCCGCGCGGACCAGCTCGACGCGGCGCAAGAGCCGGCATTTGATGCCGAGTCGCGCACCGGCGTCAATGCGACTGGCATCAAGGCCCGTTTGAGCGCCTTTCTCGATGCCGCCGAGCGCGCGCTCGAGAAGATCATCGACAGCGACGCCCGCCTACCCGCTGCGATGCTGCCCGCCGCCGATGCGGAGCCCGATTCCGCACCCGATTCGGCGCTCGGCTCGGACCTAAGCGAGGACGATGCCGGGCAAATCCAGGTGCCGATCCAGGTGCCGTCAGAAACCGGCATTGCCGCCCTGCCAAGCATGCAATGCGCACTCGCGGCCCTGCGTCTCGAGACTCAGATGCTCATCAACGGCGTCGATGATCTTGCCACCGACCCGAGTGATCAGCCTCGCCTCGAGCGACTCGACAAGCGCCTGCTGCATGCACAGAAAACCTTGCGAGAGTTTTCAGTGTTGGGCGAACGCGCCGAGCAGGAACTGGCCGACTATCTCGACAGCGCCCGGGATATTGCCAGTTTATCCGAGGATGAGGTCGGGCAAAGTGATTTGGGTAATGAGCAGATGCGGCAGGATTTACCCGACCAGGAATTAGAATCTGAACCCCAGCCGGAGCCCGAACCAGAGCCCGAACCAGAGCCCGAACCAGAGCCCGAACCAGAGCCCGAACCAGAGCCTGAACCAGCGCCTGAACCAGAACCTGAACCAGAACCTGAACCAGAACCAGAACCAGAACCAGAACCAGAACCAGAACCTGAACCTGAACCAGAACCAGAACCAGAACCAGAGCTTGAACTAGAGCCTGAACCAGAGCCTGAACCAGAGCTTGAACTAGAGCCTGAACTAGAGCCTGAACTAGAGCCTGAACTAGAGCCTGAGCTAGAGCCTGAACCCGAGCCGGAGCCCGAACCTGAGCCTGAGCTGGAACTAGAACTGGAACCACAGCCGGAAGCGCCCTCCGCTGGAGCGTCAGCTAGTGTTCTTGTTAGCGCGGCGGACAAAGAGGAGATCGCTTCGGTTGCCAGCGAGATTCTCGCCCTCGGCGATCCGGGAGAGCTTCAGGGATCAGCCTCGCCGGAGGAAATCGAGGAATTCCAAGAGGAGGGATCTGGAGCTGAGGAGATACCCGAAGCTGTGGAGATGCTAGACGGCGATGAGATGCTCGGCGTTGATGAGAAGCCCAGAGCCGAGGAGAAGCTCGAATCTGAGGCGATGCCTGAAGCCTCTGTCGCTGAGTCTTTTTCGCAGCAATCAGAAAGCGCGCCCGAGGAGGATGCCGCGATGGCGGAGCCGAACGATGACATCAGGGATGCTGGAGAAACCTACGAAGGCTGGGAATTGCCAGATGAAACCGAAACCGCCGAGCCGCTGCCAGAAGATGATGAGCCCATCGACCTGACCGAGCCGGAGGAACTGGCCGATCTTTTCACGAGCTTGGAAGAAACGGAAGATCAATCTCCTGCTGAGGATCAGCGAGACGAACTGGCACCAGAGGAGCTCGCGTCTCCAAGCCAGGCAGAGCCAGAACCACAGGAACAAGCGGCCGAAGCAGGTAGCCGACAGCCAGAGCTAGACCCAGAGTCAAAACCGGAACCAGAGCCGGAACCAGAACCAGAACCCGAGCCCGAGCCCGAGCCCGAGCCAGCAGAACAAGAGCAGAGCCAGCCCTCATCGCAACCCGCTTCGGAACGGCTTGCCGCCTCGGACTTCAGGGATTTGCTGCCGGAGGATGCCGTTTCGGAGGAATCCGTGTCCGTGCATTCAGCTGGAAATGCGCCGTCGTCGGACAGCGCGTCTGGGGACTTGGCCCGGCAGTTGCACCAGACCAAACGCCAGATGATCCTTGGCTTAAGCGCTGTTGCCGCTCTCGCATTCAGCCTGTTCGGCGTTGGCTGGTGGGTGCTCGGCAGCGCTACAGATGGCGAGACGGAAACACCGGAGCCTGCGACCGTGTTGGCAGCCGATCTGGTGCACGAGGTCGAGGGCCGGCTGGCGGTCATCGAGGGCGATCTCGAGGGCGTGGATCAGCGCCTGATGCGGCTCGAACAGCAGGCCACCGCCCTGACAGAATATCTCGCGGCATTAAACAGCAGCGGGTCCGCAGCGCCGGCACCAGGCACCCCGGAAGCCGCGCTGCTGGCAAGGAGGCAGCCTGTGCCGGGATTGTCTGACTTACTGGCAAGCCGTCCGCCGTCCAGCATGAATGCGCCGTCCGCGGCTGAGGATATTTCCCAGCCCGGCACCGATGAGAGTGCTGCGGCTGCCTCGGCGCCCCTCAACCAAAGTGATGACCAGGACGCTGACCGGGACGCGACCCAGACAGACGAGCAGCCAGCCCTGGAAGATGCCGCCACCGCGGACAGCGAAGCGCCGCGGGACGCTGCCGATGCATCCGCGCCGGCACCAGCGGCGACATCCGCATCGCCCGCAAGCACCGACGCCCGCGCGAGCAACAGTCTGGTGCTGAACTCGGTGCGCTATGGCATCCAACTCGGCGCCTTCGCGCAGCAAGAGAGCGCGGAGAAGTTTGCTCGGGAGAAGAGCACAGACGGTCAGTCGCTGTATTTCTTCGACTCTGGCCCCGAGGGTCGGATGATCGCGGTCATACAGGGGCTGTATTCGAGCAACCAGGAGGTCTCCAACAATCTGATCGGTATTCGCCGGAAATATCCGAACGCCTGGCCGCGCCGCTTTGATCCCGGTACTGAGCTGACCTTGTTCAACCCTGGTGCTGCTCAGCAATGAACAGGCTAAGGTTGATGGTCCTGCTCGTTGCAGCCCTGTCGCTGTGCGCCTGTGGGGCGCCCGATCAGGCGCAAGTCCTGGAACTCCAGGGTCGCACCATGGGGACCAGTTACTCGGTGCAGATCGCGCAGCCGCCGGCAGATGTTGATCGCGATGCCTTGCAGCAGGCAATCACGGGAGAGCTCGAGCGGATCAACGCGGAAATGTCTACCTATGATCCGGCCTCGGACCTGTCTCGCTTCAATCGGTCGAAGGCAAACGATTGGTTCCCGGTGCCGTCCGAGTTGGCACGGGTGGTGGTGGAGGCCCAGCGGGTCAGTCGGCTGAGTGATGGTGACTTCGACGTGACCGTCGGGCGCTTGGTCAACCTGTGGGGGTTCGGCCCCGAGCGCCCCCCGGAGCGCGTGCCCACCCCCGCGGCAATCGCCAAAACCCTTGATGAAACGGGCTATGCAAAGCTCGCCGTGCGCACCGATCCGCCGGCGCTGCGCAAGACGGTGCCCGGGCTTTATGTCGATCTCTCGGCCATTGCCAAAGGCTACGCGGTGGACCGGCTGGCCGAGATACTCTCAGATCGGGGTTTTCGCGATTATCTGGTTGAAGTGGGTGGCGAGCTGCGTGGGGCTGGCCAGCATCCCGAACGGCCCTGGCGTGTCGCTATCGAGCGCCCGGAGAGCAGCGCGCGCGCGGTGTTTCGGGTGGTGCGGCTCAATAACGTCGCCATGGCCACCTCGGGCGACTATCGCAATTTCTTCGAGCAGGACGGCAAGCTCTATTCTCACACCATCAATCCCCACACGGGACGCCCGGTCGATCACCTGTTGGCGTCGGTTTCCGTGCTGGATGAAAGTTGCATGCGCGCCGATGCGCTGGCTACCGCTTTGCTGGTCTTGGGCCCGGAGGACGGACTGGCGCTGGCCGAACAGCAGGGGATTGCGGCCTTTCTCATCGAGCGCCTGGAGTCAGGTTATCAGGCGCACATGAGCAGCGCTTTTGAGCGCATCGCCGGCGCTAGTGAATCGCCGAATCCGTCCGCGCCATGATGCGCCTGAGTGATTGGCGAACGCGATTGCTGGGCACGGAAAAGCCGATGCCGACATTGCCGCCGCTGGGGCCGAGCAGGGCCGAGTTGATGCCGACCACTTCGCCGCCAAGGTTGATCAGCGGGCCGCCGGAATTGCCCGGGTTGATCGACGCATCGGTCTGAATCAGATCCCCCAGCCGGTCGCCGGCGATGCCGGAACGCCCCAGGGCGCTGACGATGCCTGAGGTGACCGTTTGTCCGAGTCCGAAGGGATTGCCAATCGCGATGACGAAGTCGCCGACCTCCAGCGCATCGGAATCGCCCCATTTCAGCCCCTTGATGGCCACCGGAGGAATGCGCAGTAGCGCGGTGTCCGAGGCAGGGTCGCGGCCGATCAAACGTGCCTTGAAACTGCGCCTGTCCTTCAGGGTGATGGTGATCTCGGTGGCGTCCTTGATGACATGCGCATTGGTTAGTACCAGGCCGCGGCGGCTGTCGATCAGGAAACCCGAGCCAACGCTGCGGCGCTTGTGAGTGCCGCCGCCGGCGGGTGGCAGGGGCATATCGAAACTCTCCAGAAAGCGCCGGAATTCAGGATCGCGCAAAAAGGGGTGGTCTTCGATCGCCACCTCGGAGACCACAGACACATTGACCACCGCCGGCGTGATGCGCGCCAGCATGGGCGCGAGGGAAGGATAGCCGCCGCGGGTTTTGCGAGAGGGAGCATCCGGCATCAGTCCGGGAGCGGACTGAGTTGCGGGCGCTGCGGTCAGCGGTGGTTGCGCCTGAGGCGTCGGGCCCGTGGTCTGGCAGCCGGAGGTGATCGCGAGCGCGAGCGAAAGCAGCAGCGCCCGCGCGTGCCCCAGCGTCCGCAGGCCTGGTGGCTGGGGGCTGGCGGACCTGAGCCTCTGGTTTTTTTCATTCACTGAGGGCCGCCTCGCCCCAGCATTGACAGCGTCGGCGCATCGGCCAAGGCGCGTGCCACGCGCAGGCGCAGATCATAGGGTGCGGCCTGATTGATCATCAGGCTGAAGGGCACCCAGCCCTCCGGGCGCTGGACGAAGCCCGCGTAACAACTGACCCCGCTCAGGGTGCCGGTCTTGGCGCGCACGCGGGGCTCGTTGTCCTTTGCGGGCAGCAGGTCGCGGTACTGAGCCATGGCACCAAGGAGTTGCATCATCTGCTCCCCGCTCAGGCGGTTGCCGCGCGAGAGACCGGCACCATCTTCGATGCGGAAATCCTTCCAGCCGAATTTTCTCCGTGCCCAGCCCTCAATTTTTCGCTGTGCCTGGGGAAAGCTGGTGGTGCCCTGCTGCTCGCCAAGCAGTAGAAACAAATTGTTGGCGACGAAGTTGTTGGAATACTTGAGCATGTCGCGAATGACCTGCTCAAGCGAACGGCTGTTGGCATGCAGATGCAGAGGTTTCGCGCTCGCGGGCGTCCGGCCCGTTATCCAGTCGCCGCTGACCTGAATACCCGCTTGTTCGAGCTTCGCGGTCAGCAACTCGGCGAACTGCGCCAGTGCGCGCGCGCGCGTGCCCAAGTTCAGCCTGTGGGTGCCCGCGGCGAGTCCCGCGCCCAAGGTTCGGCCGGTTGCCGTTAGCGGGGTTTGCGGCTCGCCACTGCGGATGCCGGATGGTCCAACAGCGAGGTTAACGGTGTTGAAGTTGACCGCCAACGACGACAGGGGCGCGTCATAGGGATTGTCGGAGCTCGAGCGGCCGGGAACGCGCAAATCGCTGGCATAGAGCGTGTCGTCGAGCCCGATGCCGCTGACTTGGTCCAGACCCCGGGCTGCCAGCGCCTGCACCAGACGGTCGATCTCCTCGGAGACCAGATAGGGGTCGCCGCTTCCCTTGATCCACAAGCGCTGATTCGCATCAAGCAGCAGCTCGGTGGTGAAGCGGTGAGCCAATCCCCAGCGCTCGATCGCAGCCAGCGCTGTGACCAGTTTCATCGTCGAGGCGGGGATCATCGGCGCGCTGGCGCCTTTGTCGATCAGACGCTTCCCCGCAGGGCCAACGACCAGACTGGCGTGGTCCATCGCGAGCACCTGCTCGACGGGACCGGCCAGGGTGGCTGGCGCCCAGGTCAGGAGCGCGCTGCAGGCAAGCGCGAGAGCAAGAAGCTGGCTAGCGAACTGGCGGCGGGGCAGTGGAAGGCTGTTGCGATTCATTGGCTTCGGGACGGTTCAATAGCAACGTGGGGGACTCGACTGGCCGATGATACAGGCATGCAGGGTGATCGAGGCGTCGAATCTGACGGAAAAAGCGACTATAATGCGCGGTTTTTGCCGCGCCCGAAATACCGCTTGGGGCTCCCAGTAATCCACGCCCTCCCAGTAATCCACGCCAAGTTATCCACATCCAGTTATCCATTCAAGAGGTTCAAACCATGCCACACGGCAAAACCATCACACAGTTCATCAGCGAAGAGCAACACCATGCGCCGGGCGCGACCGGGGAATTCACCGCGTTACTGAACGATATCGTGACAGCGTGCAAGATGATCTCCAATCAGGTCAATCATGGCGCGCTGATCGGGGCGCTCGGCAGTGCCGGCAGTGAGAATGTGCAGGGCGAAACGCAGAAGAAGCTCGACGTGCTGTCAAACGATATTTTCCTGCAATGCAACGAGTGGGCGGGGCACTTAGCAGCGATGGCGTCCGAGGAAATGGACGACATCTACCACATTCCGCAGGAGTACCCGCGCGGCAAGTACCTGCTGACCTTCGACCCGCTTGATGGCTCGTCCAACATCGACGTGAACGTCTCGGTCGGGACCATTTTCTCCATTCTGAAATGCCCGGGCGGTGGCGATAAGCCGACGGTGCGGGACTTTCTGCAGGCTGGTACCCAACAGGTGGCGGCCGGTTACGCGCTCTATGGTCCTTCGACCATGATGGTGCTGACCACTGGCAACGGGGTGAATGGCTTTACGCTGGATCAGAACATCGGCGAGTTCATCCTGACGCATCCGCAGATGACCATCCCAGCCGACACCCGGGAGTTTGCCATCAATGCCTCGAACATGCGCTTCTGGGACGCTCCGGTGAAGCGCTATGTCGACGAATGCCTGGCTGGTAAGGACGGCCCGCGCGGCGAGGACTTCAATATGCGCTGGATCGCCTCCATGGTGGCTGAGGTGCATCGGATTCTGACCCGAGGTGGGGTGTTCATGTATCCGATGGACGCGAAAATTCGCGAGAAAGGGCAGGGCGGCAAGTTGCGCTTGATGTACGAGGCCAATCCGATGTCCTTCGTGGTCGAGCAGGCCGGAGGTGGCTCCGTTATCGGCAAGGAGCGCATCATGGAGCTGCAGCCAGAGGGTCTGCATCAGCGCGTCCCTGTCATTCTTGGCTCGCGCAACGAGGTTGAACGCATCCGCCAGTATCATGAGGAAGCCGCTGGTTGAGCCGGCCGGGCCCTTGTTTGAGCGCACGGCCTATGTGGCCATCGGCTCGAACATCGATGCCTTGCGCAACGTCCGGCGGTGTCTGGCGCTTCTGCGCGCACTGCCGGGCGTTTCCCTCGAGGCTGTCTCAAGCCTTTATCGCACCAAAGCCTGGGGGGGCGCAACCGAGGCAGAATTCATCAACCTCGCGGTGGCATTGCGCACCGCGTTATCGGCTCGCGAGCTGCTTGCGCGCACACAGCGCATCGAACTGGCACTCGGGCGCGAACGTGCCGAACGCCATGGCGCGCGCACCATTGATCTCGATCTGCTCTTGATCGGCGAGGAAACGCACCAAAACGAGCAACTGCGCGTGCCACATCCAGGTCTGCTCGAGCGCGATTTCATGCTGCTGCCATTACTTGAGATCGCACCCGAATTGCGCCATCCGCAAACCGGCGTTCCTTTAGCGCACCAGCGTGGGGAGATTCCCTATCGCCAGATCATCGAACGCGTGCCCTAATTGCCGCTGCCCATAGCGCGCGAGCAGACAGCGAGATGACAATGAAAAAGCGGCAATATTTTCTTTCCCTTTGTCTATTGATTGCGTGGAATGCGAACGCTGAGGTGTTTCAGTGCGAGCAGTCGGACGGGATAACGCGTTTTCAGAATGTTCCATGCCAGGAAGAGCCTGCGAACGAGGATGAACCCAAGGGTTGCCCGCCGCCCGAATGGCTGCCGCTGACCAAAGATGGCGATTGCGGTGACCTGAAGCTCATGCGCTACCAATCGACCTACAAGATGCCTGTCACCGAGAAGGCGGGCGATGGATGGCAGTCAGAGAAGCTTGCTTTCACGACATGCGCGAGTGTGGTGTTTTTCTTATGCGAGACGCTAGCGGACGATGCGGACCATTCACTGCTTGCGAAGCGATTTGAAATCAAGCTCAATAATGGCGGTTCGCTGGTGGGGAATAACATGCGCATCACGTCAGCGGGTTCCGGAGCCAATGTTTATGAATCGGAAGTCTGTTTCGGCTGTCCGGATTGCCAGCTGAGTGAGATTGCTGAGGTGAAATGCCTCAAACAATAGCCGATAGCAGCAACAGGTCGCAGCCAGCAGTCAGAAGCGACTCCGATAGGCAAGTAGCTGTCAATGCCGCGATGACGTGCGCTGGACCTCGCCGCTTGGCCGAGCTAAAGGCTAATGGTAATCTGCGCTGCTTGGTGCCGACCTGCTCGCCCCCAAGAATGACTCTTTCTGCAACGAGAGCTTGGTGCAAATGAATTTCGTCGACCTCAAAACCCAATACGAGCAGCTACGCGAGAAGATTGATTCTGGAATTGTGCGAGTGCTCGAGCATGGGCAGTTCGTGATGGGGCCGGAAGTGGCGGAGTTGGAACAGCGACTCGCTGACTATGTCGGTGTCGGGCATTGTGTGTCTGTATCGAGTGGCACCGATGCGCTGCTTGCCGCCATGATGGCGCTGGACATCCGGCCCGGAGACGAGGTCATCACCACGCCCTTTACCTTTGTGGCTACGGTCGAGACCATTGCTCTGTTGGGGGCGGTTCCGGTTTTTGTCGATATCGATCCGGTCTCCTATAACATCGCCCCGGCGGCGATTTCGGCCGCCATCACCGAGCGCACCCGCGCGATCATGCCGGTCTCGCTTTATGGCCAATGTTTCGCGGTCGCTCAAGTCCGGAGGATCGCACGCGACGCTGGCGTGCCGGTGATCGAGGACGCCGCCCAGAGCTTTGGCGCGGCCAGTGCTGGGCAGCGCTCCTGTGGAGTGAGCGAGATCGGCTGTACGTCTTTCTTCCCTTCCAAGCCGCTCGGCTGTTATGGCGATGGCGGGGCGTGCTTTACCGATGATGATGCGCTTGCTAATGCCTTGCGTCAGATCCGCAACCATGGCCAGGATCGGCGTTATCATCATGCGCGGCTCGGTTTGAATGGCCGCCTGGATACTTTGCAGGCCGCCATTCTGCTGGCCAAGTTGGACGGGTTTGATGCGGAGGTCGAGCGGCGCGCTGCTATCGGCCGGCGCTATTGCGATGGGCTGACCGCTGGCGGGGCTGCATCTACCCGTGACGCAGAGCAGGGATTGCTGGTGCCCTTTGTCCCGGACGATCAACTGTCGGTCTATGCCCAATACACGGTGCAAGTGGATGACCGGGATGCGGTGATCGGGGTACTCAAGGACCAGGGCATCCCGACGGCGGTCCATTATCCAATTCCGCTCAACGAGCAGCCTGCCTTCGCAGATTTTCCGGTGCGGCACGATCTCTCGGTGTCGCGTAGGGTGTCGCGGCGGGTTTTGAGTCTGCCGATGCATCCTTATCTTGGCGAGCAGGACCAGGATCGCGTGATCGATTGCCTGCTGCGCGCTTGTGGCTAAACAGCCTGGACTTTTCCCGCGAGGGGGCAAATAGTGGCCCCTTCGTTGCAACTAGGGGTACTGACCGATGCCGGAATATCGCTCTCGAACCACAACGCATGGCCGCAACATGGCGGGTGCCCGCGCACTGTGGCGCGCCACCGGGATGAAGGATGGGGATTTCGACAAGCCGATCATCGCGGTGGCGAATTCCTTCACGCAGTTTGTTCCGGGCCACGTGCATCTGAAAGACATGGGGCAGTTAGTCGCCGCGGAGATCGAACGTGCTGGCGGCGTGGCCAAGGAGTTCAACACCATCGCGGTTGATGACGGCATCGCTATGGGGCATGGCGGCATGCTGTATTCCTTGCCGTCGCGCGATTTGATCGCTGACTCAGTCGAGTTCATGGTGAATGCGCATTGCGCGGACGCCCTGGTGTGTATTTCCAACTGCGACAAAATCACCCCGGGCATGCTGATGGCCGCGCTGCGGCTGAACATCCCCACGGTGTTTGTCTCCGGAGGCCCGATGGAGGCAGGTAAGGTGATTCGCGACGGGCGCGAAGAGCACCTGGACCTGGTCGATGCCATGGTTGCGGCGGCGGATTCCAAGCGCTCCGATGACGATGTCGCCGCCTATGAACGCTCTGCCTGCCCGACCTGCGGGTCTTGTTCCGGCATGTTCACGGCCAACTCCATGAACTGCCTGACAGAAGCCCTTGGGCTCAGCCTGCCTGGTAACGGCTCGCTGCTCGCCACGCATCAGGCACGCCGGGACTTGTTCCTGGAAGCCGCGCGCCTGGTGGTATCGCTTGCCAAACGCTGGTACGAGCAGGACGATGCCAGGGCGCTGCCGCGCTCCATCGCGAGCTTCGAGGCCTTTGAGAATGCCATGTCGCTGGATATTGCCATGGGCGGCTCGACCAACACCGTGCTCCACCTGCTGGCGGCGGCCTTCGAGGCTGGCGTGCCCTTTTCGATGAGCGACATCGACAGGCTCAGCCGCAAGGTGCCGAATCTGTGCAAGGTGGCACCGGCCACGCAGCAGTATCACATGGAGGACGTGCATCGCGCCGGTGGGGTCATTGGTATCATGAGCGAGCTCGATCGCGCCGGGTTGGTGCATCGCGATGTTCCCACTGTCCATAGCGATTCCTTTGCTCAAGCGCTTGAGCAGTGGGATGTGATGCGCACGGATGCCGAACAGGTGGTGCAGCGCTATCGTGCCGCTCCCGGCGGCGTGCCAACGCAGCACGCATTCAGCCAGAACGAGCAATGGCCGGCGCTCGACCTGGACCGCGACCAGGGCTGCATCCGCCGGCTGGAGTCAGCCTACAGCCGCGACGGCGGGCTGGCGGTGCTCTATGGCAACCTGGCCGAGGAGGGCTGCATCGTCAAGACTGCGGGCGTGGATGCATCCATCCTGAAATTTACCGGCACCGCGCGGGTGTTTGAAAGCCAGGAAGATGCCGTGCAAGGGATTCTGCTCGACCGCGTGAGCGCTGGCGATATCGCGCTGATCCGCTACGAAGGCCCGAAAGGCGGCCCCGGGATGCAGGAGATGCTTTATCCCACCAGTTATCTCAAGTCGAAAGGCTTGGGCAAGGTCTGTGCGTTGATCACGGACGGGCGCTTTTCGGGCGGCACCTCGGGCCTGTCCATCGGCCATGTTTCACCGGAAGCGGCCGAGGGCGGCACCATTGGACTGGTGGAGGAGGGCGACCGCATCGAGATCGATATCCCGGCGCGGCGCATTCACCTCGATGTTTCGGAGCAGGTGCTTGCGGAACGGCGTGCACGCATGGATGCCCGCGCCGATCACGCATGGAAGCCGGCACAGCGCCAGCGCCCGATCACTACCGCATTGCGTGCCTACGCGGCACTCACGACCAGTGCCGCGCACGGTGCGGTTCGGGATGTGTCACAGATTGGCGGTTGAGCGGAGGCGGATTGACATCGGCTATCGGCTGTCGGTCCGTTCCAGCCGGACGACAGTCGTAGCGAAAGCCTGAGCCGGAACTCAGAATAAATTGCGTGAGCTGCCGCGTCGGCGTCCGAGACCGGCGCTGGCCAGCACAAGCCCGACCAGTAAGCCGCCGCCGGCGACGCCCGCGCCGGTCAGAAACCAGCGCCGATCGTCGCCGCCGCGCAGATCAAGATTTTCCTGCTCAAGCTCGCCGACCGTGCGGGTGAGCTTGGCGACATCCTCTTGTAACTGGTTGCGCTCGTCGTTGATGCGGACAATGTTCGCCGAGGTGCGCTCGAATTCCGCCAAGGCTTCCTCAAGCTCGATATTGCGTTCGGAGACGGTGTCGTATTCCTGTTTGAGCGCCGTATGCGCTTCCTCAATGCGGGTCAGCTTGGCGGCGATCTGATCGGGCTCCTGCTGCAGTTCCTCGAGGCGTTCGCGCATTTGCTCGAGCTCAATGCGCGCGGCGGGGCCGTCCTGCAGGTAACGTGTCAAGACAAAACCAACGGTGCCATCCTCAAGACGCACGCGCGAATAGCCGGTCTCTTTGTCTTGACCGAGGACATCGACCTCCGAGCCGCTCGGCAGAATCCGGATGATCTTGTGGCTGGTACTCTCGCCGCTGCGCAGGTTGAATTCGCCCTGATCGGTGATGTAAGCGGTGTCTGCCGCCGCTATCAGGGGTGACCCTAAGAGCCCGATTGCGATCAATGCACGGACCGAGCGGATAAACCGGAGCCATCCTTGATGGCATTTTCCAGGAGGGCTTCCCCCAGGCGCCGTCCTTTGCAATCCGGATGTCCGTCGGATGGGGCGAAATTCAGGGCGAAAGGTTTCAACTCGGTTCAACATGGCGGTTAAGACTCCAGTCAAGCATGGACCGGCGGGGAACCGACCAGCAGAAATTCCAGCAATGCCTTCTGCGCGTGCAGACGGTTTTCGGCCTCGTCCCAGACGACGGATTGAGGGCCATCGATGACGTCCGCGCTGACTTCCTCGCCGCGATGGGCGGGTAGGCAGTGCATGAACAGCGCATCCGGATCGGCTCGCGCAAGCAGCGCCTGGTCGATGCAGAAGCCGGCAAAGGCGCGGCGGCGCTCGCATTCCTGTTCCTCCTGCCCCATGCTGGCCCAGACGTCAGTGACAAGCAGATCGGCACCAGCAACCGCCGTGGCTGGGTCGTGCGACAGCCGGCAGCGTTCGGTATTGGCGTCAAGTAAATCGCGGTCCGGCTCGAAACCGGGCGGACAGGCGATGCGCAGCTCGAAGTCGAACAGGCGCGCGGCATTGATATAAGAGTGGCACATGTTATTGCCATCGCCGATATAGGCAACACGACGTCCGCGGATCGGGCCACGATGCTCCTGGTAGGTCAGGATGTCAGCAAGCAGTTGACAGGGGTGACAGCGATCCGTCAGTCCATTGATGACGGGCACCTGCGAGTAGGCGGCGAATGTTTCGATCGTCTCCTGCGCAAAAGTGCGGATCATGACCGCATCGACCATGCGCGAGAGCACGCGCGCGCTGTCGGGGATGGGTTCGCCGCGTCCGAGCTGCGTATCCCGAGGCGACAGGAAAAGCGCGTGACCGCCAAGCTGGGCCATCCCGGCCTCAAAAGAGACCCGCGTGCGGGTCGAGGATTTCTCGAACACCATCGCCAATGTGCGCTGTTTCAACGGCAGATAATCGGCCCCCTCACGCAACAGACGTTTAAGCACCTGAGCGCGATCGATCAATGCCTGCGCTTCTTGCGCGGAGAGATCAAGCAGCGTCAGAAAATGCCGCACCCGTTGGGCTGTTGGCTGGGCTGCCAGCTGGGCTGGTGATTGGGCCATGGCGCTACTCCGCAGGCTCTGTCAGCGGTTGGGCGAGGAACTTGCGAATCAGGTCGGACAGCCCGTCGGCCAGTTGAGCGACCTGATCATCGCGAATGATCAGCGGCGGCAGCAGGCGCACGACCCGCCCGGCGGTGACATTGATCAGCAGTCCGCGCTCGAGAGCTTGGCGGACGAGCTCGGGACAGTCGCGCTTGAGCTCGATGCCGATCATCAGGCCGAGCCCGCGAATGTCGCGCACTCCGGGCAGATCGCCAAGCGCAGCGCGCAGCCGCTCTTGCAGCGCGGTGCCCTGGCGTGCGGCCTGAGCCGCAAGATCTTCCTGTTCCAGTGTTTGCAGCACGGCCAGCGCGGCCCTGCAGGCGAGCGGATTGCCACCGAAGGTCGAACCATGACTGCCCGGTCCCAGCACCTCAGCCGCAGCGCCGCGCGCCAGACAGGCGCCAATGGGCACGCCGTTGGCCAGCCCCTTGGCCAGGGTCATCACATCGGGCTGCACTCTGGCATGCTGATGCGCGAACAGCCGCCCGGTGCGGCCCATGCCGGTCTGTATCTCATCGAGCATCAGCAACCAGCCATGCCGGTCGCAGCGCTCGCGCAGGCCAGCCAGATAGTCGCCCGCGGGCAGCACCACGCCGCCTTCCCCCAAGATGGGCTCAACCAGCACAGCGACAATGTTGGTGCGATTCGCGGCCACTTTGTCGATGGCGTCGAGGTCATTGTAGGGAACGCGCACAAAGCCCTGCACCAGTGGCTCAAACCCGGCCTGGACCTTGCGGTTGCCGGTTGCGGTGAGCGTGGCCAGGGTGCGGCCGTGAAAGCTCGACTCCATGACCAGAATGGTCGGGTCGCCGATGCCGCGGTGGTGCGCGTGCAAGCGGGCGAGCTTGATCGCGGCCTCATTGGCCTCGGCACCCGAGTTACCGAAGAAGACGCGGTCCATGCCGGCAAGGCGCGTGAGGCGGTCGCCAAGCTGCTGCTGTGCCTCAATCTGATACAGATTGGAGGTATGCAACAGCCGCCCGGCCTGCTCGCACAGCGCCGCTGTCACCGCAGGGTGCGCATGCCCAAGCCCGCACACGGCGATCCCGGAGAGCGCGTCCAGGTAGCAGCGCCCCTCGGTATCCCACAGCCAGATACCCTCACCATGGGTGAAAGTGATCGGCAGGCGGGCATAGGTTGGCATCAGAGATTGGCCCATGTCGCGTCAGATACTCTTTGAATTCTGGGAACTTAATCGAGCACGTTAGCTCGCAAATTTAGCTGGCAATTTGCCTAGAAGAATTTCCCTGAAAAAATTGCCAGGAAAATTCGTTTGGTACATTTGACAGGCAGTGGATCTGCGAAGAGCAGAAACAACAAGGCGGCCTTGCGCGGCGAAGCGCCGAGACCGCCCCAACATTCTACCCTGTGCCAAAGGCGCCAAAAACGCCTAATATATCAGCGCTCGGTTCAGACTCACAACCAAGTGAAATGCCATGCAGGTTTTTGAGGAAGCATCTGCCAATCGAAGGTTGGGCGCGCGCCTGGCCTTTTGGGGGCTCACGGGCCGGAACCGAGCAGGCTTGGACGGTCCTGCTCTCGCGCGCTCGCGACTTGGATCTCGGCGGCTGATCACTTGGGTGCTGGTGTTGGTGACTTGCCTCAGCCCGGTGCAGAGCTTCTCCGCCTCGGTCGATCTGAGTGCCGAGGTTTCGCGCTTGGCCAATGCGCATGGATTTCGCGTTGATGGCAGTGAGCACTTGGAGGAAAGCCGCGGGCGGCAGATTGAAGGGCCGCTCTATCAACAACTGCGGGCGCTTCTGGAAGGCTTCGATCACATCATCATCCAAGGTCCCGGCGGGGGCGTGGAGCGTTTGTTGATTATGGGGCCAAAAGGCGCTGTTCCGGCCGCGATGCCGACGCAGCTCCATGCGCCGCTCGTCCCGGCGCAGTTGGGTGATATTGCGTTGCCAACGCGCCGGCAGGGTAACCAGCATCTGGTCAGTGTCGAGCTCGAAGGGGCGGGTGCCAGGCGCTTGTCGGCGGAACTCTTGATTGATACCGGTGCGGATGCGCTGGTGCTGCCTGCATCCATGGTCACACAACTCGGGCTCGGTGCCACTGGTTTAACCACACGAGAGGTGCAAACCGCAAATGGCCGGGTGCAGGCGCGCTACGGGCGTCTGCCAGCCGTGTGGCTTAACGGAAGGCGGATTGCCGATGTGGCTGTGGCCTTCCTGGACGATAGCCGCCTTGGCCGCAACGGTCTGCTCGGCATGAGCGTGCTCGGGCGCTTCCGCGTGACGATCGATGATCATGCCGAGCAAGTGGTGCTGCAGCCACGCTGACCCACCATAAAGTCAGTTCTTACCGGAGCACACAGGCGCGATATAGCTGCCCCGTCGTGGCAATGCATGATGTCGAAGCATGAGCGGTTCCGGTTGCGGTGCCAGTCGCGGGCGTCTAGGCACCATTGGGTTGAGGCGCTAAACTCGAGTTTTTCTTGCCGCTAGATCGGCCCCTCCATCGGCTTTCGGGGTCTAAAGGGTTTTCATGACGGTTTCTGCTTCAGCGCGCCGCAGTGGCGCGGCTATTTTGTTCGATGTGCTGAACGATCTGGGCGTTGATTTCATCTTCGGCCACACCGGCGGCGCCGTGATTCCGCTCCATGTCGAGCTCAACAAACGGATGCGCCGCGGTGAGCGCGTGCCGCGTTTCATCCTCTGCCGCCAGGAAGGCGGGGCCGGCCATGCGGCCGAAGGCTATGCTCGCGCTGGCGGTCGCATCGGGGTGGCGCTGGCGACGTCTGGCCCTGGCGCGACCAATCTGGCCACGCCCATCGCCGACGCCCACAAGGATTCGATCCCGACGGTGTTTATCACCGGTCAGGTCTCGAGCGCGGCGATCGGTAGCGATGCCTTTCAGGAGGTCGACACCCTGGGCATGACGCGGCCGATTTCCAAGCACAATTATCTGGTCAAGGATGTTGCCGACCTTGAATGGACGCTGCGCGAGGCCTTCGCGCTTGCCGGCTCGGGACGCCCTGGCCCTGTGGTGGTGGACATTTGCAAGGACGCGCAACTAGCTCTGCTCGATCAACCGAACCAGCCCCGGGTGCGACATCGCGCGCCCTATCCCTTCGATGCCGAGGCCGCGGACCGGATTCTGCACGCACTAGCCGCCGCCGAACGCCCGGTGATCAAAGCCGGCGGGGGGGTGATTCACGCCGGTGTGTCGCAGATGCTGCGGCAGTTTGCCGAGCGCCTCGACACGCCCGTCACCACCACCTTCAATGCCTTAGGCGCCATGCCGATGGTTGCGCCGCACGCACTCGGCATGCCTGGCATGCATGGCAGCATTCCGGCCAACTATGCCTTGCGCGAGGCCGATTTCATTCTCACGCTGGGCGGGCGCTTCGACGACCGGGTCGCAGTCAAGGGGTTTGCCGCTGGCAAGCGTATCGCCCATGTCGACATTGATCCATCCGAGATCGACAAGACTATCAAGACCGATCTGGCCCTGGTCGCCTCGCTCGAGGATTTTTTCGAGCATGCGCTGGCAAGCGGATTGCCGGCGCGGCATCCGGACTGGATGGCCCGCGTTGCCGAATGGCGCACCAAAATGCCCTTGCCTTATGAACAAGGCGATTACATCAAGCCGCAGGCCGTCATCAATGCGCTCTCGGAGCTGACCGCCGGCGATGCCACCCTGGTCACGGGTGTTGGTCAGCATCAGATGTGGGCGGCGCAGTATTACGGGTTCCAGCGCCCGCGGCAGTGGATCAGCTCAGGTGGGCTAGGCACCATGGGGTTTGGTTTGCCAGCGGCCATCGGCGCCTGGTTTGCCAATCCGGACAAGCCGGTGGTGCTGGTGGACGGGGATGGCAGCTTCCAGATGAATATTCAGGAGTTGGCGACCATTGTCGCCCACCGGATTCCGATCAAAATGTTCGTGCTTAACAACAGCTTTCTCGGCATGGTCCGCCAATGGGAGGACATGATGGACGGCGGCCACCATTACGAGACCTGTCTGGCGCGAACGGCGGATTGCGATCCGGACTGCATGACCATCGATCAGACCTGTCGCCGCCAGTACCCGAACCTGACCGGACTTAGTCACGTCTACCCGGGGCTCAAAACACAGCGCATTCGTGGGCCTGTTGGAATGCGCGAGAGCATCCGCGAGGCGCTGGAGCAGGAAGGCAGCGTGTTGGTGGATGTCTGGATCGACAAGGCCGAGAATGTGCTGCCGATGGTGCCGCCTGGCCAACGGCTCGATGCGATGATCGAAGCCGCATCGGGGGTTGATGCCGCATCAGGCTGAGTCCGTGTCGGGCCTAGGCCGTATCAGAGGGGCCGCATAGCACGGTGAAGACCGTTTGTCTAGTGCGGTTTTCCACTGCTGGCCGCAGCGGCCATCCTGTGTCAAACTAGCGAGACATGACTCGATGATCGCAGGCTCATTGCAGAGGCTGGCGATCATGGAGAGCCTTATAATAAGGTCGACTGCATGGCTTTGTTGATCTGTGTTGACTCGATCGTTTAATTGATCTGAGTGCCATCGCCCATGACAAGCCGACCAGATTGCCGCCGAATCAATGGAGGATCTGCCTATGATCGCCTTCTCTCAGCTTCACGCCCAGAACCACAAAATCACCGAGCTCTCAAACATCTTCCTGTACCTGGTGCAGAATCGCGAGATGTGCGACACCGCGACCGCTTGTGACGTGTTCTTTGAGTACACAAGCAAGGTCAAGGAACATATCGAGCTTGTCGATCGCGAACTTTGCGGGCGACTGATTTCCTACCCCGACCAATCGGTCAAGAACACCGCCAGCCGCTTTCTGTCGGGCTCCACCGAGATCAAGCGGATTTTTAATAACTATCTCAAGGAATGGTGTTCTGAGCCCCAGCGCCGGCTGCGTATTCGCGACCATCAGTATTTTCTGAGCGAGACCGAGCAGATGTTCGGACTGGTGCTTGATCGCATTCAGCGCGAGACCGAGCACCTGTATCCGCTGCTGCGCAAGCTCGAGGGGCACCAGGCCGAGGCTGCCTGACGCCCCACTCACAGACGGGGGACGGGGTGACGCGTCGGGACTAGGACTGATTCGCCGCCAGTCGACGCTCGAAATGGCTGAGTAGCCGCGAGCGCAGGGTCTTTTCCTTGTGCTTGGCGGCTGCCGCCAAGCGTTTCTCGGCGACCTGAATCGCCAGGTCCTGCGCGCCCTTGGTGTTCTCATCGCTGGGCTGACGCTGCACATAGGTGCCGTCAGGCTGCATGTCCCAGGCGGAGCG
Organism: Thiorhodovibrio litoralis; assembly: GCF_033954455.1. Taxonomy (NCBI): domain Bacteria; kingdom Pseudomonadati; phylum Pseudomonadota; class Gammaproteobacteria; order Chromatiales; family Chromatiaceae; genus Thiorhodovibrio; species Thiorhodovibrio litoralis. The sequence goes on from NZ_CP121473.1 coordinate 1,778,217, forward strand.
CGTATCGGCCAACTGCACGTCGAGAATGAGGCGCAACTCCTGCTGCAGTTCCGGGTTTTCGACCGGGGCATGCACTTCCACCCGGGATTCGAGATTGCGCCGCATCATGTCGGCCGAGCCGAAGAAATATTCTTCCTCCCCACCGTTGCGGAAGTACAGAATCCGCCCGTGCTCGAGGAATCTCCCGACGATGCTCACCACCCGCCCGGTCTCGGACAGGCCCGGTAGGCCGGGGCGATAGCGGCAGGTGTCACGCACGATCAAATCCACCTTCACGCCGGCGCGACTGGCCTTGTAGAGCGCTCGGGTGATGTCTGGGTCCTCAAGCGCGTTCATTTTCATCTGGATCAGTCCACCGCCGTCGCGCTGGTGGTGCTCAATCTCGCGCTGGATGCGGCTGAGAATCCCTGGCTTGAGGGTGTAGGGGGCGGCGAGAATTTTGCGATAGCTCGGCGGCGGAGAATAGCCGGTCAGATAATTAAAGAGTTCGGTTAGATCCTGGCCGATCTCTTCGTCGCAGCCGAGCATGCCCAAGTCGGTGTAGAGCTTGGCGGTGCCGGCGTGATAGTTGCCCGTGCCGATGTGGTAATAGCGCCTTAGCTGGGAATAATCGCGGCGCACGACAAAGATCAGCTTGCTGTGGGTTTTCAGGCCCATCACGCCATAGGTGACATGAATCCCTTCGGATTCCAGCCGGCGCGCCCAGCCGATATTGGCCGCCTCGTCGAAGCGCGCCTTGAGCTCCACCAAGACCGCGACCTGCTTGCCATTGCGCGCGGCCACGATCAGTGAGTCCAGAATGGCCCCAGCCGAGGTGCGATACAGCGTCATTTTGATCGCGAGCACCTTGGGGTCCTTGGCGGCAGTAGCCAGAAAACGCTCCACCGTGGTCGAGAAGGACTCATAGGGATGCTGCAACAGCAGTGGCCCGTTCTCGCGGATCACATGGAAAATATTGCGCCTGTCGTTCGCCAGCAGCGGGTGATCCCCGGGGCGATGGGTTTTGTAATGCAGATCGGGTAGCTTGAGTCCGGCGAGCTCGAACAGATCGCGCTTGGCCATCATGCCGGCCACTTCATAGACATCCTCGGCCTCATTCAGGCCCAGCTCCGCCGCCAGCATGCCGCGGTGCACCCGGTCCATACCGGCCTGCACCTGCAGGCGCACGATGGGCGCAAAGTGACGCTCGCGCAGCTCGGTCTCGATCATCTCCAGCAGATCGTTCGCCGCCTCGGCCTCGGGCTCGACAATGGCGTTGCGGGTGACGCGAAACAGCTCGCAACTCTCGATCTCCATGCCGGGAAACAGCATGTCGAGATTGTGCTTGATCAAATCGTCGAGGGTGACGAAGGTATTGACGTTATCAACCTGAATCAGCCGCTTGGACACATCCTTGCTGACCGGTACCTTGATGCGCGCCATGTAAGTTTCGTTGCCGCCGGGGTAGCGCAGCCGCACCAGCAGATTGAGCGCCAGGTTGGAGATGAACGGGAAGGGATGGGTCGGGTCCATCGCCAACGGCGTGATCATCGGGAAGATATCGGTGCGGAAGTGCTCGCGCAGCCGCGCGCGGGCATCCTCGGGCAGGGTCTCGATGGCGACCAGGCGAATGTCGTGCGCTTCCAGCTCCTGCATCAGTGCGTCGTAGAGCTGTTCCTGTTCCTCCTGCAGTTCGGCGATGACGGCGCCGCACTCAGCGAGCTGCTGATCGGGCGTGCGCCCGTCGATGGTGCGCGAATGCACGCCGGCGGCAAGCTGCTGCTTAAGCCCGCCGATGCGCTTCATGAAGAACTCATCGAGGTTATTGCTGACAATGGCCAGAAATTTGACCCGCTCCAGCAAGGGCGTGCGCGCGTCTTGGCCTTCATGCAGCACGCGCCGGTTGAACGCGAGCCAGGTCAGCTCGCGATTCAAGTAGATCGTGGGATCATCGAGGTCGATTTGCTCGGCGGCAGACGGGGGGGCGTCTGCCTGATAGCTTGAATCAGGCTGGATCGAATCAGGCTGGATCGGATCAATCTGGCTCGAGTCAAGCGTTGTCAGTGCATTGCCGACAGCAGCTTCATCTTCGGCTTGAGCTGCATCAGTGGTGGATTCTTGGGACTCGGCGGCATCATTAAGCATCATCGGCGTTTCCTGCATCAATAATAGCCGCGTTATGCTAGCAGTCTTCACACCCTCTTGTGTTGCCGGAATTTGACGGATGACCACCGCCTTGGCAGATGACACCCGCGACCGACTCTACGCTGCATCCGATGCTGCGCCCGGGGATTTTTGCTTCGATGCCTCAGTAGCGCAGGTTTTTCCTGACATGATCGCGCGCTCGGTGCCCTGCTATCGGGATCTGGTGGCGCTCATGGCTTTGGTTGGCGGGCGATTCTTGAGCCCCGGCGCGCGCTGTTTCGACCTTGGCTGCTCGCTTGGTGCCGTCAGCGCGGCGCTGCTCGCCCATCATCAGGACAGCGACCTGCGCCTGGTCGCGGTCGATAATTCCCAGGCCATGATCGACAGACTGAGCCAGCGCATGGCAGCGGAAATCGCCTCGGGTCGGCTCGAGCCGCGTTGCGCGGATGTTCTGGAAGTCGATACCAGCGGTGCCAGTCTTGTGGTCTTGAACCTCACCTTGCAATTTATTCGCCCCGAGCAGCGTCTGGTGCTGCTCCAACGGCTGCGCCAGCGCCTGGAGCCAGGCGGCGGTCTGTTGCTGGCCGAGAAGGTGCGCAGCGCGGATGCCGCGGCCGAGGATTTTCTGACGGCCTCGCATGCTGAGTTCAAACGCGCCAATGGGTATTCCGAGCTCGAGATCAGCCGCAAGCGCGCCGCGCTTGAGCGGGTGATGCGCCTCGACACAGCGGCTGATCACCGAGAGCGCCTGCAGGCAGCCGGCTTCGCGCATGTCGTGCAATGGTTCCAATGTCTGAACTTCGTCGCCTGGGCCGCTTGGACCTAGCATGGGCAACCTGGATCTCAGCCTGTTCGAGCCCTTTTTCGTGCACTGGCAGCAGAGCGCCGCTGCGGATTGGGTGCCGCATCTGCGCGCGCTTACCGAGTCCCGGCTGGCCGCGCCCCGGCACGGTGACTGGCCGCAATGGATGGATGCAATCAGCGCTTTGCCTGATGTCACGGCAAAGAGGGTGTGCCTTGATCAGCCTTGCGTCGGCGCGCAGTCCGAGCGGCCGATGCGTGAAGCCGAGCAGGCTGAGCTGCGCGCCGCGCTGATGACCCTGCACCCGTGGCGCAAGGGACCTTTCTGTTTGCATGGCATCACCATCGACGCCGAATGGCGCTCGGATTGGAAATGGGCGCGTCTGGCGCGTGCGCTTGGTGGTGTTTTGGACGGTGCCGTGGTGCTCGATATCGGCTGCGGCAACGGCTATTACGGCTATCGCGCCCTCGGCGCTGGCGCGCGCCTGGTGCTTGGCATCGACCCCGGGCTGCGCTTCATCGCCCAGTTTCTGGCAGTGAATCACTTCCTTCGCAGCGAGCGTCTCGCGGTGCTGCCCCTGGCCGATGACGACCTGCAGGACTTGGGGCCGGGCGTCGACCTACTGCTGTCGATGGGGGTGCTCTATCACCGCCGCGACCCGCTGCAGCATCTGCGTATTCTGAAACAACTGCTGCGCCCCGGCGGGCGCCTGCTGCTCGAGACCCTGGTACTTGAGACCTCAGCAGACACCGTGTTAGAGCCGCCCGAGCGCTATGCGCAGATGCGCAATGTCTATGCGATTCCGAGCGTTTCTTGCTTGGAAAGGTGGCTGCGTGAGACAGGCTTTTGTCATGTTGACCTGGTTGATATCACACCGACTGACAGTGCGGAGCAACGCCGCACCGAGTGGATGCGCTTTCAATCCCTGACCGATTTCCTCGATCCCGCCGACCCCAAGCGCACTATCGAAGGCCACCCCGCGCCCGTGCGTGCCATGTTGCTTGCGGAGCGCTGATTGCGGAATGGCGATTCGGTCCCTCAGGTGACCCTGTCTGCTGCTGCGCACAAGTGCTCGACCATGGATAAAATGGAGGGGGTTTCTACATGGATGGCGTTCAGCGTTTCTGCTAAAACCTCTTGGCGCGGCGTCATAAGCGCTGGCCTTCCGCTCGGGCTTGACGCATGAAGGCTGTCAGCGGCTCTCGGCAAACCAGCACATCCACCGGTCGGTGCAGACCGCGCTCAAGCTCGCGACCTAGAGCCTGACGGGCTAACAGCAAATTCTCGGGTAGGGGCGCGGTCGGTTCGATATAGAGGTCAATATCGCCACCGCGGGCGTCGTCGTCAAGGGCGGAGCCGAATAGCCAGATCTCGCTCCCGACACCAAAGCGGGCCTCCGCGGCGTGGCGGATTTGGGAAATGTCGTTACTATCGAGTCGCATCTGGGTCAATACCGCGATTTTGGTCGAGGAGCATCCGGTGTTCACTTGTGCCAGGGGCTGCGTCTGCGGCTTGTCGCACAAACAGCGGGGTCGCACAAAGAGCCGGCGGAGCCTGCATCCCATGGTTATAATGTGCGTCCGATAAAGTCAAGCCACGCAAGGAACTGGCGCACAAGTTCATCCATCAGATGTTGCGACATTTTTCATGGCCGCATTCCTGCAGTTAGGTGCCATTGCTGCCGGCGGTGCCTTGGGTGCTGTCTCACGTTTTGGGGTATCGACCGGCGTCTACCGGTTGCTCGGCCGGGATTTTCCCTGGGGAACCCTGGCCGTTAATCTCGGTGGTTCGCTGCTGATGGGCGCGCTGTTCGTGCTCTTTATCGAGCGCAGCGCCGTGGCGAGCGAGTGGCGCTCGGCGTTGCTAATCGGCTTTCTTGGTGCATTCACCACATTCTCAACCTTCTCGCTCGAAACTCTGGTGCTGTTAGAGCAGGGCGAGATGGCGCGCGCGCTGCTTAATATCGGCGCCAGCGTGCTGCTGTGTCTCGGCGCCTGCTGGCTCGGCATGGTCGCGGCACGGACAATGTGATAGGTTTTTCGACTGTTAGAGGTCACCAAGCCAACAGAGGGCTGCCACAATGACATTGGTCGAAGCCACCATGGTGCGGGTTTATTTGTCGGAGTCGGACCGCGAGCTCAACGCGCTGCTCAAATGCCTGCATGACGAGTTGCACGTCTGCGGCGCGACTGTGATGCGCGGCGTTGCTGGTTTCGGTAAGTCAGGCGTTGTGCACAGCGCGAGCCTGCTCGATTTGTCTGCCGACCTGCCGCTGGTGCTCGAGTTTTTTGACCGCCCCGAGCGGGCGCGGGTGGCCGTCGAGCGCATTCGCGATTTCGTCGAGCCGGGACACTTGGTCTCCTGGAATGTGATGGTCGAGCCAGCCCAGCTGGATCAACAGGCCTAAGGCTCATGAATTCCATCTTCACCCAGATTTCTATCGTCGCCCACATCAGAAAAGTAATCAGAAAAGCAACAGGATTCAATCAGAACTATGCTGGACCCCCGACTGTTACGCGCGGAGCTCGATCAAGTCGCCGCGCAGCTCGCGCGCCGTGGTTTCGCGCTGGATACCCAGGCCATTCAGGCGCTCGAAGACCGTCGCAAACAGGTGCAGGTGCGGGTGCAGGAGCTGCAGAATCTGCGCAATACTCGTTCCAAGGCTATCGGCAAGGCGCGCGCCGCCGGTGAGGACATCGAGCCACTCAAAGCCGAGGTCAGTGCTTTTGGCGAGGAGCTGAAACAGCTCGACACTGATCTTGGCGAGATTCAGGACCAGCTGCGAGCCATTGCGCTTGGGCTGCCCAATCTCCCCGATGCCAGCGTGCCCGAGGGCGCGGACGAGAGCGCCAACCGCGAGGAGCGCCGTTGGGGTGAGCCGCGGAGTTTCGACTTCGCCCCGCGCGACCACGTTGACCTTGGCACCGCCGGCGGCTGGATGGACTTCGACCGCGCCGCCACCATCGCCGCCGCCCGCTTCGCGGTGCTCAGCGGCCCGATGGCGCGGCTGCAACGCGCGCTGGTGCAGTTCATGCTCGATATCCACACCCAGGAGCATGGCTACCAGGAGGTCTATGTGCCTTACCTGGTCAATGCCACCAGCCTGGAAGGGACCGGGCAGCTGCCGAAGTTCGAGCAGGACCTGTTCAAGATTCCCGGCGAGCGGGATTTTTATCTCATCCCGACCGCCGAGGTGCCGGTCACCAACCTGCTGCGCGACAGCATTCAGGAGGCCGACAGCCTGCCGCGTCGCTTCGTCGCCCATACCCCCTGCTTCCGCAGCGAGGCCGGCTCTCACGGCAAGGACACCCGCGGCCTAATCCGCCAGCATCAGTTCGAGAAGGTCGAGTTGGTGCAGGCCGTGCGTCCGGAAGAGTCCATGGCCGCGCTCGAACAGCTCACCGGCCATGCCGAGACCATTCTTCAGCGCCTGGAGCTACCCTATCGCGTTGTCACCCTATGCACTGGCGACCTCGGCTTCTCTGCCACCAAAACCTACGATCTCGAAGTCTGGCTGCCCGGCCAGCAGTGTTACCGAGAAATCTCCTCCTGTAGCAACTTTGCTGACTTCCAGGCCCGTCGCCTGCTCGCCCGTTATCGCCACCCCGACACCGGCAAGCCCGAACTGCTGCATACCTTAAACGGCTCCGGCCTCGCCGTCGGCCGCACCCTGGTCGCGCTGATTGAAAACGGCCAGCAGGCTGACGGCAGCATTCGCATCCCCAAGGCATTGCAGCCCTATCTTGGTGGTCTGGAAATGCTTGATGCAAAAGCCTGCTGACAATGGGTGTTTGGGGCGGGGCTAAGGAGTGGGCGCCAGTCTAGGGGAGTCTGGCGGATTCAAATGGTGAGCGGATGCTCATGCTGAAAGCCTCCCCCGTGAATGAACGGGGCTGACTTGCCAGCCGGTTGGGCTTCAGACGCAGGGTCCGGGTGCGGAACCCGGATGCTGCTCTTTTATCGCGAGATTAATGTTCGTGGGGCGCCGCAGGCGGCAGGGGTTCGCCGGCGGCGAGGGCCTTGAGTGCGGGCTCGATCTCGGGCTCGCTGGTTTGGATGACGGTGATGCCATTGGCGGCCATGCGCTCGCCGAAGCGCTCGCCAGCGCCACCAGTGATGAGATGAGTCAGGCCTTGCTCAAACAACGGATGCTCGGGGCCGCGAGTGTCGTGAAGGCTCATGCCCTTGGGCAAGTCGAGGCGCTCGCGTTCAGTGATCTGCCCGTCGGTGTCGATGTCGAACAGGATGAAACGGCGGCTTTTGCCGGCGTGGCCGGTAATGGTGCGGAAGTTCTGGCTGCTGACGGCGACGCGCATCAGTGGGTCTCGCTTTGGTTGGCTTGGTGGGGTTGGCTTGGTGGGGTGGGATTGGTGGGGTGGGATTGGTTTAGTGGCCGTTGGGACGGTCGTCGTTGGCTTGGCCCCGTCTGAGGCTCTCGGCCCAGTCTTCCATCGCGGTGTTGGCGATGGGCATGGGGGTTTCCATAAAGCTGATCATAAATCCGTTGGTGGTCTCCGCCACGCCGATGGAGCGCGGGCGCACGGCCAGGGCTTCAGGGCAGGGCAGGGCAAGGCCGAAGCAGAAGATGATGTTTTTCGCGGCCAGGATGTCGCTGTCGATCTGACCTTCTGGCAGGCGGCAGGTATGGGCGTAGTGATCGAAAACGGCGATGAAATGCGCGCAGCGGTGGGCCTCGATGCGCTCGTGCAGGTAGTCGCAGATGGCGTCGACCGAGTCGAAGTCGGTCTCATCGCGGCCGATTTCCATCACAAAGAGCGGATATTTTTCGAACAATAACTGGTTTTTCATCGCCTGTGTGCGTCCTGCTCCCGGGAGAGCGCTTTGACAGCCGGCAGCTTCAAGAGCGGTTGTTTGGGGAATGGTGTTTAAACATGCGGCATGCAGATCTGCTTGGCGCCGATGGCCTGCGCGGTGCGAAACAGCAAGAAGAGCACTACTAGAGTGACGGCCGCGAGCAGTACCCAGCCAATGATGGCGAAGGTCTGCAGGCCGGTCAGTTCGTACATCATTAGGGTTGCGATGGTGATCGCCGCGAGCGGGAAGGAGTAAGCCCACCAGGACAGGTAGAACTGAATGCGCAGGAAACGCCCGATCTGCGTCGCCAGCAGCAGGGTGAGAAAAAGCCCGCTGTAGTAGAGGATGCGGGCGAAGGCATCCGGACTGCCGGCTTCCATCAGTCCGCTCAGGCGCGCGTAGGCGATAAAGCCGACCGCAGGCGGGGCGATGAGAATGAACAAGGTCGGCATCAGCCGCTCCGGCAGCGGGTGATGAAATAACATGCGATAGATGATGATGGTGAGCAGCACCAGCCAGAACAGCATGCCGATGCTGAAGAAGAACCATGACAACTCGGCATAACCCAGGGGCACACCGGCGATGGGGACCAGCACATTGCCGACGATGGGGATGAACCAGGCCGGGTTGATGTGGTGTACCTCGAAATGCTCCTGGTGCATCCAGGCACTCATCACATAGATGGTTAACACCAGATGGATGGCGGTGCCCAGCATCCACAGCACTTGCGCGACTGCCGGTGCAGAATCTAGCAGGGCAATACTGAGTAGCAGCAGGCTGATGGAAATGGTCGGGACGAAATTGAGCTGCACCGGGTTACCGAGCTCTTTCATTACCGCTTGCGGAAAGCGCAGCAGCTTGACCAGGTAGAGCAGCAGCGCGAACGCGAACACCGCGATGGCTACACCGAGTAGTCCGCCGGCCATATCGACCGGAATGCCGAAGGTGCTCTGTGCCTTGTGCCAGGCGATGGAGACCCCGGTCAGCCCCATGACGATGGCAAAGAAGGCAACCGGAAAGTGCTTGAGTCGAGGCTCGCGCGCTGTCGAGGCGGCTTGACTGGCCGCTGCCGGGTCTGGCTGATTGGGGGCGGCGGATGATGCGGAAGCAGTGGTCATGGCGTTGGTTTCGATGAGCAGGGGTCTGTTTCAGCGCTGGCCTTCATGACGGATTTCATGGGTTCATTCCGGGGTGACCGGAACCATGAGCCTGAGGTCAGGCGGCAGGGTAATCAGACGGCGAGGATTCGCGCATTGAAATGGCGCAATGGCGCGCGTCCGGAATGGGGGAGTCAACGGGGCGGCAAGGACTTCGCCGTGGGCGCCAAGGTGGCTGATGCCGCTTGAAAAACAGGCGGTGCAAGCTGAAACCCGCGCGTTCTTCAGTCCTCGGCAATACGGCGCAGGTTGGCGATGTCGAGCAAAAAATTGTTGGTGCGTGACTCGACGATCAGGCTCTCGCGCTTGAAGCCGGCAATGGTGCGGCTGGCCGTCTCTGTCGTGATGCCGAGCATGGCCCCCATGTCCTCGCGGCTGAACAGCTGGCATTCGCTCGACTCGCGATCGCGCACCAGGCGCAGCAGCAGGCGGGCGACGCGCTGGCGCGCCGAGCCGGTGGACAGTTCCGTGAGCCAGGCATCGGCCTCGTTCAGCGCATGCTGCCAGCGCGACATCAGTTCACGGTGCAGACCGGGGTTCTCTTCGGAGAGCTTTTGCACCGTGCGGGTGGGGAAGCGGCATACCTCGGTCGGCTGCAGGGCGATGGCATCGTGGTGATAACCTTCCCCCAGCATGGCTTCCAGACCGAGCACATCGCTGCCGCGCACAATGCGCACAATGCGCTGGCTGCCATCGGCCAGGTACTGGACCAACTTCAGCGCGCCGGAGCGGATGGTGAACATGAACTCGCCGTGATCGCCGGTTTGGTAGAGCGCGGTGCCCGGCTTGAGGCTGAACTGATCGATAGGATCGTGAATTGTCTCGAAGTCCTTTTCCTGAAGGCCGGCGAAGAGTGCCGAGGCGCGCAGGGCGCAATTGCGGCAGTCGGCCTCTCCGGCCCAGGCTTCGCGTAAGCTGACGGGCTTGCTCATTGGGATTCAATGCCCCTGTACTGATGTTCCTGTTGTTTTGGCATCGCCGGCGGCAATGCGCGAAATGCGTCTGATCATTGCAATTTCGCGCTGGACGGCTGCATGTCCTCGCGTTGAGCGAAGTTTACCGGATTTCGCGCCCGCTGTTGCCCTCAATTGACCGCGTGCGGCCCTGACATCAAGCAGAAGAACCGCGGCAGATGCCTCGCGGCATTGCAAGGCGCAGCAGGTTCCTTCTGCGCTATCATGCCGGGTTTGTTAAGCCCATTCGGGTTTGTGCAACCCTTGTAGTTGAACGCTGATGCCGCTGTTGTCTCTGCGCAACCTGTCCCTGGCCTATGGTGCCGAGCCCCTGCTCGATGGCGTCGATCTCGACCTGGAAGCGGGCGAGCGGGTGTGCCTGCTTGGTCGCAACGGGGCGGGCAAGTCGACGCTTCTTAGAATCATCGCCGGCGAACTTCAAGCCGATAGCGGGGAAGTCCGGCTCGACCCCAGGCAGCGGGCCGCCAAGCTGGCGCAGGAGGCCCCCCTTGGTGGCGATGAGAGTGTGCTTGAGGTGGTCGCCGCCGGCCTTGGCAATCTTGGGGCGCTGGTCGCTGAATACCATCGCCTAAGCCATGCCCTGAGCGCTCGTGTCGGCACTGAGGAGGGGGCGCGTGCAAGCAGCGGCGAAGCTGAGAAAGTGCAACCCAGCGCAGGCACTGGGCGGGGACCTGATCCTCAACCGGGAACTGGGGAGGAGGCAGAGGCACTCGAGCGCTTGGCCGCGATTCAACACAGATTAGAAGCCGACGGTGGTTGGGAGCTGGAACAGCGCGCCGAGCGGGTCATCACCCGCTTGGGATTGGATGCCGAGGCGCGTTATGGCGACCTCTCCGGCGGCTGGCGCCGACGGGTGCTGCTGGCCCAAGCCCTGGTGCGCGAGCCTGACCTGCTGTTGCTTGATGAGCCGACCAACCATCTGGACATCGAGGCCATTGAATGGCTTGAGGAATTTCTGCTCGGCTTTCGCGGTGCGCTGCTGTTTATCACCCATGACAGGCGTTTTCTGCGCCGGCTTGCCACTCGAATTCTGGAGCTCGACCGTGGTCAGCTGACCGACTGGCCGGGCGATTATGCCAACTATCTGCGCCGACGCGAAGAACGCTGGCATGCCGAAGACCTTGAGCGCGCCCGTTTCGACAAAAAGCTCGCCGCCGAGGAGGTGTGGATTCGCCAGGGCGTGCAAGCACGGCGCACCCGCAACGAGGGGCGAGTGCGCGCACTGCAGGCCATGCGCAGCGACCGCCAGGACAGACGCGAGCGCGGCGGCCAGGCGCGTCTGCGCATCGATAGCGGCGAGCGCAGCGGCAAGTTGGTGGTGGAGACGGAAGCTCTCAGCTTCACCTGGGACGGCTCGCCCGTTGACAGTGGGCCGATTGTGAGTGGGCCTATTGTTAGTGGATTGAACACCACCATCCTGCGCGGCGACCGCGTCGGCATCATCGGTCCCAATGGCGCCGGCAAGACCACTCTGCTCAAACTGCTGCTCGGCGAGCTCGAGCCTAGCAGCGGAAACATCCGCCGCGGCACCCGGCTGCAAATCGCTTATTTCGACCAACTGCGCGCCCAGCTCAATCCAAGCTTAAGCGTTTGCGACAACCTCGCCGGCGGGCGCGAGCGCATCGAGATCGCCGGCAGCAGCCAGCACGTGCTTGGTTATCTCAAGGATTTCCTGTTCGAACCCGATCGCGCGCGCCAGCCGGTCTCGGCCCTGTCTGGCGGCGAGCGCAACCGCCTGCTGCTCGCCAAGCTCTTCACCCTGCCGGCTAATCTATTGGTGCTCGACGAGCCCACGAATGACCTCGACGCCGAAACCCTGGAACTGCTCGAGGAGCGCCTGCACGAGTTCGATGGCACCCTGCTGATCGTCAGTCACGACCGTGAGCTGCTCGATAACCTGGTGACCTCAACCCTGGTGTTCGAGGCCCCCGGCCAGGTGGTCGAGTACGTCGGCGGCTACCAGGACTGGCTGCGCCAGCGCCAGGCTTCAACGTCAGAGCAGCGCGCGCGCCAAGACTCATCGAACAAGGCGGAGACTGCCAGCAAACCGCCGGCCAAGCGCACCTCAACCAAACTTGGTTATAAAGACCAGCGCGAACTCGACGCATTACCTGCGCAAATCGAGGCATTGGAGCAGGAGCAACAGACCCTCGAGCAACAACTCGCCGACCCGTCGCTCTATCAGCGCAGCGATGCCCAAGCCAAAGTCGCGGAGGCCAGCGCCCGGCTAGAGGCCGTCAAGCAGGAGCTGACCGACCGCTACGCGCGTTGGGAACTGCTGGAGGAAAAGCGGGAAGCCTGCGCATCGGGTTGAGCAGGAAATCTCATGTCTTTACCGGAGCACTCAGGAGCCCCAAAAGTTGAAATTCACCCTGGAATCTTTCCACCAGTGGCCTAACCGACGGGTCACCCTGCTTGGCATGTCCGGAGTCGGCAAGACCTATCTGTCGGCCCTGTTGCGCCGTAACGACTGGTTTCATTACTCCGGCGACTATCGCATCGGCACCCGCTATCTCGACGAGCCGATTCTGGACCTGATTAAAAGCCAGGCGATGCAGGTACCCTTCCTGCGTGATCTGCTTCGGCGCGACTGGATCGCTATCAAAAACAACATCAAGGTCTCCGACTTAGGCCCGGTGCTTAGCTTCGTCGGCCAGCTTGGCGACCCGGACAAAGGCGGCATGGGGCTGAAGGAATTCACTCGCCGCCAGGCCCTGTATCGCGATGCCGAGATCCAAGCCATGCGCGATGTGCCGAGCTTCATTGAGAAGGCAGGGGAAATCTACGGTTACCAGCACTTCGTCAATGATGTCGGCGGCAGCCTGTGCGAGCTCGATGCGCCCGAAATCATCGATCTGCTCGCACGCCACACGCTCATTCTCTATATAAAGGTCCCGCAGGAAGACGAAATCAAGCTCATCGAGCGCGCCCAGGCCGATCCCAAGCCGCTGTATTTTCGCCCCGACTTCCTGCTCTCCGCAGTCAAGGACTATCTCGCCGAGCGCCAACTCGAGTACGTCGCCGATATCGACCCGAACGACTTTACCCGCTGGGTTTTCCCGCGCTTGTTCCACTCCCGGGTCCCGCGCTACGAGGCGATCGCGCGTCCGCATGGCTATACCGTGAGCTCGAAAGAGGTTGCGCAAGTGCGCGACGAGCAGGACTTCATCGATCTGCTCGCTGCTGCCATCGTGCGCAAAGAAGCCGAGCCTGAATCTGAGCCAGAACCCCCAGCCATCTGAGGACTTACGTTCATGCCGCTTGTTGCTCATAACCAGTTGCCCGCCTTCGAGCGCCTGCGCGAAGAAGGCCAGAACATTGTTCCCGGCGATCATGCCGTGCAGCAGGACATTCGCGAACTGCATATCGGGTTGCTCAACATGATGCCGGACGCCGCCCTGCGCGCGACCGAGCGCCAGTTTCTGCGCCTGATTGGGCAGAGCAATCAGATCGCGCAGTTCTACGTGCATCCCTTCTCGCTCGACGGGCTCAGGCGCTCGGATGAGGCGCAGGCCTATATCGAGCGCTACTATGAGCCCTTCAGCCAGCTCAAGGCCGAGGGGCTCGACGCCCTGATCGTCACCGGTGCCAATGTCACCGAACCCAATCTGGCCGACGAACCCTTCTGGCAGCCGCTGATCGAGGTGATGGATTGGGCCACCGAGCATGTCACCTCAACTCTGTGCTCCTGCCTGGCGACTCATGCGGTGATGCAGTTTCGTTACGGCCAGCGGCGCGAGCGCCTGCCGAAGAAGCGCTGGGGCGTTTATGTGCATCGGGTGGTGGAACGCTCCCACCCGCTGGTCAGCAGCGTCAATACGCTGTTTGACGTGCCCCACTCGCGCTTCAATGAGATCAGCCGTGGCCAGTTCGATGAGGCCGGCTGTCGGGTGCTGGTGGAGAGCCAGAATGCCGGCGTGCATCTGGCCGTCAGCGATGATGGCTTCCGGCTGGTCATGTTCCAGGGCCATCCGGAATACGACCTGGTCTCGCTGCTCAAGGAGTACAAACGCGAAGTCGGGCGCTATATCGGCGGGGTGCGCAAGGATTACCCACCTTTTCCGGAGCATTTCTTTAACACCAAGGCGAAAGCCATCTTGCTTGAGCACCGCGATCTGGTGCAGCGCTACCTGGATCGTGGTCGCACGCCGCCTGAATTTCCGGAATCGCGCATCGCTACCATGCTCGATAATACCTGGCATGACAGCGCAGAGGGCGTGGTCGGTAACTGGATGGGCCTGATTTATCGGGTGACACACAACGACAGGCGGGTTCCCTTTATGGCTGGCGTGGACCCGGCTGATCCGCTCAGACTCGGGCGTTGATCATCGCTCTGTATCCGAGGCGCTAGTGCAGCGACTGCGGGGCAGTCTCCTTTGCCTGGCCTGGTGTTGCGCGAGCGCAAATATTGCAACCTTTATGCAACAAATGCCTTTTTCGGGTAATCTTGGATAGCAATAGGGGTAAATACTGAGATTTTTTTCTCATTTTCTTGTTTTCCCCGGTTGTCAATACCAATAACCCATACTAGACTGAGGGCAAGAGATCGAGATGTTACCTCAACGCAACATTGTCGGTTTCGCCGCTTGGGGTTTGTACGATTCGGGTTTTCCCTAGATCATCAACTGAGTTCATCGCAGACAATACGACGTAGGCTCGGCGTTTTTCTCTCTGGCGCGTACACCCGCGGCAGTCGCACCGTGATCCACTGACCCAGCAGCATGCTTTAGCTCAGTCAGGCGGTATCAGGTCGCTGGCGCCCATGTTCGAGAACCGCGATGTTTGAGAGCCGCGATGTTTGAGAAACGATGGCCTCTGAGAAAATTCCGCCGTGCAGGCCGCCCAAGTTTAGAGCAGGCCAAGTACTAAGCAGGCGCCGATAAGCCACGATTAAGTGCTACCAAAAGCCACATTTTCGCCACTGACTTTTCGAGACCAGATTCATGAATGACGAACAGCAAGAGATTACCCGTTACAAGTGGGATCAACCCTCAGGCTCGGGCTACCGCCTGCGCTATGACGCCGTCGATCCCGAGCACTGCTACCATGTCGAGGATTGCGACAATCATGTCGTGATGGATCACTGGGGCTGCGCCGACCTCGACGAGGCGCTTGACGTCCTCAACCAGCATTTCGACATCGACGTCAGCGAGGAGCGCGCGCGCGTCTCTGCCTGGCTGCCGAGCAGCATGCACTAAAGCAGCGCCCTCGCAGCGAAGGCGCGACAAGGCGGTCACAATCCGCCACCGTAAAAAGGGCCGAAAGGCCCTTTTTTATTTGCACGATGTGAGCCGAGCCAAAAACCCTGTCCGCTTACGGTTTGTTAACTGATGCGGAAGAACGTTAGAATATGCCGCTTTTCCGATCCTTCCCGTCGCTGCCATCAGGGTTTCCTCCATGAAAGACCCCCTCGCCCACTCAGATACGTCCATCGGACATCATGAAGTCAAGGAAACCACCTGCTACATGTGCGCCTGTCGCTGCGGCATTCGGGTGCATCTGCGCGATGGGGAAGTACGCTATATCGAGGGCAACCCAGATCACCCGCTGAATCAGGGCATTATCTGCGCCAAAGGCTCCTCGGGCATCATGAAGCAGGTGTCCCCGGCGCGCCTGACCAAGCCGCTGCGGCGCAAGGCTAATGCCAAGCGCGGCGAGTCTCAGTTTGAGGAAATCTCCTGGGACGAGGCCATGAACATGCTGACCGAGCGCCTCGGGCGACTGCGCGCGGAGGACCCGAAAAAGTTCGCGCTCTTTACCGGCCGCGATCAGATGCAGGCGCTCACCGGCATGTTCGCCAAGCAGTTTGGCACGCCCAACTACGCGGCCCATGGCGGTTTCTGCTCGGTGAACATGGCCACCGGCATGATCTACACCATCGGTGGTTCCTTCTGGGAGTTCGGCGGGCCGGACCTCGACCACGCCAAGCTGTTCGTGATGATCGGCACGGCGGAGGACCACCACTCCAATCCGCTCAAGAAAGCCATTTCCAAGTTCAAGCGTCAGGGCGGGCGCTTTATCGTCGTCAACCCGGTGCGCTCGGGCTACGGTGCCATCGCTGATGAGTGGGTGCCGATCAAGCCCGGCACCGATGGCGCGCTCTTCCTCGCGCTGATCAACGAGATTATGAAGACCGGTCTGTTCGACCGTGATTTCCTCATCCAGTACACCAATGCCGCCGAGCTGGTGATCGATGATCCCTCGCGCGACGATCACGGCATGTTCTACCGCGATCTGTCGCTCGACGTGACGCGCGGCTGTACCGATCCGCAGGACAAGTTCTGGTGGGACCGCAACAAAGGCGAGGTTATTTCCCACACCGAGGGCGCCGATCCGCGCCTGCTCGGCGCCTACACCATGAAGGACGGTACGCCGGTCAAGACCTCTTTCCAGTTGCTTAAGGAGCGGGTTGAACCGCACACCGCTGAATGGGCCTCGGGTATCACCGGCATTCCGGTCGAGACCATCATCCGCCTGGCGCACGAGATGGGCATCATGGCGCGCGATCATAAAATCGAGCTGCCCATCAGCTGGACCGATGCCTGGGACAAGGAGCATGCCTCGGTCACCGGCAACCCCGTTGCTTTCCATTCGATGCGCGGGCTGGCGGCCCATTCCAATGGTTTCCAGACCATTCGCGCGCTCAGCATCCTGATGACGGTGCTCGGTACCATTGATCGGCCTGGCGGTTTCCGCCACAAGGCGCCTTTCCCCAAGCCAATCCCGCCGTGCCCCAAGCCACCTAACAGCCCGGATGCGGTGCAGCCGAACACCCCGCTCGACGGTCTTCCACTCGGCTGGCCGGCGCGGCCAGAGGACCTGTTTGTGGATGCCGACGGCGAGCCGGTGCGCATCGACAAGGCGTTTTCGTGGGAGTACCCGCTCGCCGCCCATGGCCTGATGCACAATGTCATCACCAACGCCTGGCGCGGTGATCCTTACCCAATCGACACGCTGTTTTTGTTCATGGCCAACATGGCCTGGAACTCCTCGATGAATACCGTCGAGGCACGCAAAATGCTGGTCGACCAGCATGAAAACGGCGAGTACAAGATTCCCTTCCTGGTCGTGTGTGACACCTACTCGTCCGAGACCGTGGCCTTTGCCGATCTCGTCCTGCCGGATACTACCTATCTGGAGCGCCATGACGTGCTCTCGATGCTCGACCGGCCCATCTCGGAGTTCGACGGCCCGGTTGATGCCGTGCGCCTGCCGGTGCTGCCGCCGAAAGGCGAGTGTCGACCGTTCCAGGATGTGATCATCGAGCTGGGCGGCCGGCTCGGGCTGCCGGCCTTTACCAATGAGGATGGCACGGCTAAGTTCCGCAATTATCGCGACTTTGTCGTTAACTACGAGACATCGCCAGGCTCTGGTATCGGCTTTCTCGCCGGCTACCGCGGCAAGTTCGGCGACAAGGCGCTGAAAGGCGAGCCTAACCCCAACCAGTGGGAGCAGTACGCGGCCAACCATTGCTTCTTCCACCACGAGCTCCCGCGCAGTTACCAGTTCATGCGTAACTGGAACAAGGGCTACCTGCACTGGGCGCGCGCCCATGGCTTGACTAAATGGGCGGAGCCCATCCAGATCCACATCTACTCCGAGGTGCTGCAGCGGTTTCGCGCCGCCGCCCAGGGCAAATGGCAGGGCCGGCGCCCGCCCGAGCGCTACCGGGAGCGCGTCGAGACCTTTTTCGATCCGCTGCCGTTTTTCTACGAGCCGCTCGAAGCCCAACGGGTCGACAAAGACCAGTATCCGCTGACGGCGCTGACACAGCGGCCAATGGCCATGTACCACAGTTGGGATAGCCAGAACGCCTGGCTGCGGCAGTTGCACAGCCACAATTACCTGTTCGTCAATCCCAAGGTGGCCATTGCCCAGGGCATCAAGGATGGCGACTGGATCTGGGTCGAGTCGCATCTCAACCGCGTCAAGTGCATGTGCCGCTATTCCGAGGCCGTCGAGCCCGGCACTGTCTGGACCTGGAATGCCATCGGCAAGGGGGCCGGCGCTTGGGGGCTGAGCGCCAATGCCGATGAGTCCAAGAAAGGCTTCCTGCTCAACCATGTGATCGGCGAGGAACTGCCGGTGGTGCACAGCGATGGCGGTCAGGTGCTATCGAACTCCGACCCTCTAACCGGCCAGGCGGCCTGGTTCGACGTGCGGGTGCGCATCTACCCGGCGGGGCCCGATGAGAAGAAGGTCACCGAGCCGCAGTTCACGCCGATGAAGACTCTGCCTGGACAGGTCAACCGCTCGCGGACCCGTTGGCAGGCATACGTCGCTGGCGTATTTGGCAAGAAATAGCGGGCGTGTGCCGCGCATGAACTGACTTAGGTATCGCGATGACTCAACTCGCCCTGGTAATCGATCTCAACGTCTGCGTGGGCTGTCATGCCTGCGTGACCTCCTGCAAGCAATGGAACACCTCCGGCTGGGCTGGCCCCATGGTGGATGAAAATCCCTATGACGCCAATCCGACTGGCACCTTCTTCAATCGGGTGCAAACTTTCGAGGTTGGCCAGTACCCCAACACCGAGACGGTGCACTTTCCCAAGAGCTGCCTGCACTGCGAGGACCCGCCCTGCGTGCCGGTCTGTCCGACGGGCGCCTCTTACAAGCGCGAAGACAATGGCGTGGTGCTGGTCGATTACGACAAGTGCATTGGCTGCAAATACTGCTCCTGGGCCTGCCCCTATGGTGTGCGTGAGCTCGACGAGCAGCAGAAGGTGATGAAGAAATGCACTCTGTGCATTGACCGCATCAGCGATCAGACCCTGCCGGAGGCCGAGCGCAAACCCGCTTGCGTGATGGCCTGCCCGACCAGCGCGCGCCTGTATGGGGATGTGCATGACCCGGACTCCGAGGTCTCGGTCGCCATCCGCGAGCGCGGCGGCTATGCGCTGATGCCGGAGTGGGGCACCCAGCCGGCCAATCATTATCTGCCGCGACAGAAAAACCGCATGCATATCACCGAGGAAGATTTGCAGCGTGTTGACAACCCGCTGCAGAAGGAAGACATCACCGTCTACCACGGCGAGGAGACGCTCGAGGATGTGACCTGGTAAATTTTCGTCCCGAGCGATTCGTTTCGTTATCACGTTTTATCGTTAGCAAGTTTTTTAGTGCCAGGGCCAAGACCATGCATCCTGCCTTTTCCGTTATTTTTCTCACCACCCTGCTGGGAGCCGGCCAGGGCATGTTTCTGGCCTTGGTAACCGGACAGGTGTATTCGCGCATTCACCTGATCGACCCTCAGAGCTCGGATTATTATTTTCACGGCAGCCTGATCGCGCTGAGCCTGCTTGTGTTGGGGCTCTCTGCTTCATTCTTTCATCTCGGGCGCCCGGAGCGTGCCTGGCGGGCGGCGGCGAAATGGCGCACCTCCTGGCTCTCGCGTGAGGTCATCGTGCTG
Source organism: Thiorhodovibrio litoralis (assembly GCF_033954455.1). Classification (NCBI taxonomy): domain Bacteria; kingdom Pseudomonadati; phylum Pseudomonadota; class Gammaproteobacteria; order Chromatiales; family Chromatiaceae; genus Thiorhodovibrio; species Thiorhodovibrio litoralis. Next base: position 1,797,501 of record NZ_CP121473.1, read on the forward strand.
CCGATGCTGATGGGGCTGGTCGCGATCTTTGGTCTGATTCAATGGATGGGCTGGACCGACCCCTTCGTCGTGGCCGGAGATAACGCCCTGCCGGTGGATGCGAGCCTGTTGGTCGGTGTACTGGGCGCGGTGGTGGCCTTTGCGCTCTTTGTCTCCACGGCCATGATCTATGCCAGCGTGAAGTTCCTGCAGGAATGGGCCACGCCGCTGACGGTAGCTAACTTCACCTTCTTTGGGCTGGCGTCGGGCTTTATGCTGGCAGCGGCTTATTCGGCCTATCTGGAGAATGATCTGGTGACCTTCTTCGGTACCTGGTCGGTTATCTTTACCGCCATTGCCTTCTTATCGCGTGGCGCCTCGTTGCTGCGCAACCGTCACCTCAAATATCGCAGTAACCTCAAGACCGCGATTGGCGTGCGCCATCGCGATATCGCCCAAAAGTCCCAGGGGTTCTCGGCCGGTTCCTTCAACACGCGCGAGTTCTTTCATCATCGCGCTTCAGCGACGCTGGCGGTTGTCCGCGTATTGTTTATGGTGCTAGTGTTTCCGGTGCCGGTGCTGCTGATTGGCCTGGCGTATATGACCAAGTCGCCAACTCTGCCGATTGTGGCGTTTCTGGTTCAATACCTCGGTCTGGTCGCCGAGCGCTGGTATTTCTTCGCCGAAGCCCAGCATCCGCAGAATCTCTACTACCAGGCAGTGTCCTGATCGTGACGGGGTTCTAATCGCCGGCAGCATCAAAAGACGGCGGCTGGTTAAAAGAAATCCACCGCGCCGCCGTCAACCGGCACTTGGGCCGTGATCTTTCCCTGTGCGATCAGGTCGCCATAAAAATGCACCTGGTCGCGGCCCTGCTCCTTGGCGTAATAAAGTGCCTTGTCGGCTTCGTCGATGACCATGGACACACCCTCCTGATCGCGAATCTGGGTTGCCCCGATGCTGACGGTGACCTGGCCGACGGTTGGGAAGTTGTTGTCGGCAATTGTCTGGCGCGCGCGTTCGCAGACCTTAATGGCGGTTTCTGCGTCGGGCGCATGGAAGAGCACGACGAACTCCTCGCCGCCGAAGCGGAAAATCAAATCCTCCTGGCGAAAGATCCGCTCGAGTAGTCGCGCGAGTAGGATCAATACCTCATCGCCATAGAGATGCCCCCAGTTGTCATTGATGCGCTTGAAGTGGTCGGCGTCTACGATCGCAAGCCAGGCAAGCGACTTGTCCGCATCACGGCGCTTGGCATAGGACGTGTCACTGCGTTGTGCATAGCCGATGATGCGCTTGGTGACTTCGGTGTCGAGCGTTTGGCGGTTCAGCAGGTTGGTGAGGCGGTCGCGGTGACTTTCTTCAAGCAGCGCGAGGTAGTTCGAGTAGATGCGCAGTAGCCCGTAGGTGAGCCGCTGGTTATTAAAGCCAGGGCCGGGCGTCAGCTGTATTAGAACCCCGGAAACCTCGTCGTGCTTGTCGTAAAGCGGATAGATAAGGTTGATCAGGCCTTCGCGTCGGTCCGGCTGCTCGACCACTGCGCGAGTGTCAATGGCTTCGGCGACGGCTTCGGTCAGTGGCTCGCTGAGCTGACTCTGTTCTTGATGCAGGTCTGAGACAATCACCCCATCGTGGGAGTATGCGGCCAGCGCAGCTCGGATTCTGTCCTCGGCCATGGCGATCCGGAACAGCCTGAAGGTTTCCGCTGGAAAGAGCTCCGACAGGGTAATGGCCAGGCTGCGCTCGAGGAGTTCCCGATCCTGATAGCGGGTAATTTCGGCAAGCGAGTCAACCACCGTCACGGTGGAGATTTGGCGGGCACTTGTCCCACGAGTTTGGCGTGTGGGCTGGAGGTTCACGATGAATTCTGATGTGGCATTCAAGATCGCTTAATGGCTGGACAGCTAGGCTATAGCATGACGTTTAATCACTGCGAGATCAAAGCCGGTGATGGCCTGTTTCCGCAAATCGCTTAAAGCCGCCCGATGCGATCGCGTTGAGATTGCAGCTGTGCGAGCGCGGCTTGTTGCTCGGCGAGACGCTGGCGTTCCTTCTCGACCACTGCGGCCGGGGCCTTGTCGCGAAAGTTAGGGTTTTCCAGCTTGCCACCAATGCGCTTGATGTCAGCCCCGAGCTTGGCGATTTCCTTGTCCAGTCGCGCGAGCTCGGCGTCCTTGTCGATCAACCCAGCCATGGGAATGAGGATTTTCATCTCGCCGACCAGGGCGATGGCGGCCTCGGGTGCCTGGCTTTCATCATCGAGCAGGGTGATGGACTCGGTGCGGGCGAGGAAATCCAGATAAGCGCGGGCCGATGTGAGGCGATTGCGATCCGTCTCGCTGGCATTGGCGATCAGCACCGGCAGTGGTTTGCCCGGCGGGATGTTCATCTCGCCCTTGATGCGGCGCACGCCAAGGATAAAAGCCTGCACCCATTCGATTTCGGCGCTGGCCCCGATATCGGCTTCGGAGTCGGCCAGTTTTGAATCAGCGGCAGGGTAGGGCGCGAGCATGATGGTCTCGCCCGGCTGGCCGGCCAATTCATGCACCTTCTGCCAGATCTCCTCGGTGATGAAGGGCATGATGGGGTGCATGAGGCGCAGCAGGGCCTCGAGCGTGCGCACCAGGGTCTGGCGGGTGCCGCGCTTGGTCGCATCGCTCGCCTCCGGATTGTTCAGCACCGGTTTGCACAGCTCCAGATACCAATCGCAAAAGTGACTCCAGGTGAATTCATACAGCGCCTGGGCGGCGAGGTCGAGGCGGTAGTTCTCCAGTGCGCCGCGCACTTGCACGGTGGTGGCGTTCAGCCGCGTGCGAATCCAGCGGTCGGCGGCGGTCAGTTCGACCGGCTCCTCCGGCTTGCCTGGCTGGGCTGGGGTACCGCAGTCCTGCCCCTCGGTATTCATCAGAATGAAGCGCGCAGCGTTCCAGAGCTTGTTGCAGAAGTTGCGATAGCCCTCGATGCGCCCGAGATCAAACTTGATGTCGCGCCCGGTGGAGGCGAGTGCGGCGAAGGTAAAGCGCAACGCGTCGGTGCCGAAGCTCGGGATGCCGTCGGGGTAGTCCTTACGGGTTTGCTTGGCGATCTTCTCGGCGATGTGGGGCTGCATCAGCCCGCGGGTGCGCTTCTCGACCAGGGGTTCGAGTTCGATGCCGTCAATCAGGTCAATGGGGTCAAGCACATTGCCCTTGGACTTGGACATCTTGTTGCCCTGGGCATCGCGCACCAGGCCATGGATATAAACGTCGCGGAAGGGCACGGCGTCCATGAACTTCATGCCCATCATGATCATCCGTGCGACCCAGAAGAAGATGATGTCGAAGCCGGTAATCAGCACCGCGGTGGGGTAGAAGGTTTGCAGGCGTTCGGTCTGTTCCGGCCAGCCCAGCGTCGAGAAGGGCCAGAGCGCGGAGCTGAACCAGGTGTCGAGCACGTCCGGGTCCTGGATTAGCTCAAGCTCGGCAGCCAGGCTGTGGCGTTCGCGCACCTCGGCCTCGTTGCGACCGACGTAGATGTTGCCATCGGCATCGTACCAGGCCGGGATGCGATGGCCCCACCAGATCTGGCGGCTGATGCACCAGTCCTGGATGTTGCGCATCCATTCAAAATAGGTGTTCTTCCAGTTGTCTGGATAGAAGCGAATGCGCCCGTCCTCAACCGCGCGCATGGCCGGCTCGGCCAGCGGGGCGACGCGCACATACCATTGGTCGGTTAGGAAAGGCTCGATCACGGCGCTGGAGCGGTCGCCGCGCGGCACCATCAGCCGGTGGTCGCGGGTTTCGGCTAGCAGACCGGCGGCGTCGAGATCGGCGAGAATCCGCTTGCGTGCCTCATAGCGGTCGAGGCCGACATAGTTCGGCGGAATCAGCGCGCCTTCCTCCGGGGTGTTCTCGCGAATCGCGGCGCTCGCAGTCAGCACATTGATCAAGCCGCCATGGGGCTGATCGGCTATCGCGGTCTCGTCGCGATGGCGCAGCCAGACCTCGTGGTCGTTGAAGTCATGCGCCGGGGTGATCTTTACGCAGCCGGTGCCAAGCTCCGGATCGGCATGTGAGTCGGCGATGACCGGAATACGCCGCCCGGTCAGCGGCAGTTCAACGAACTCGCCGATCAGATGCTTGTAACGCTCGTCCTCTGGGTTGACCGCCACGGCGCAGTCGCCAAGCAGGGTCTCAGGACGGGTAGTCGAGACAGTCAGATGCCCGGTGCCATTGGTCAGCGGGTAACGGATGTCCCACAGATGGCCGGATTCTTCCTCCGACAGCACTTCGAGATCTGACACGGCGGTGTGCAGGATGGGATCCCAGTTCACCAGCCGCTTGCCGCGATAGATCAAGCCTTCCTCGAACAGACGCACGAAGACCTCGCGCACCGCAGTCGATAGCCCCTCGTCCATCGTGAAGCGCTCATGCGCCCAGTCGAGCGAGGAGCCGAGCCGGCGCAACTGCTGAGTGATCTGCCCGCCGGATTCGGCCTTCCAGTCCCACACGCGCTCAATAAATGCCTCGCGGCCGAGATCATGACGGGTCTTGCCCTCGGCCCCGAGCTGACGCTCAACCACCATTTGGGTGGCGATGCCGGCATGATCCGTCCCCGGCTGCCACAGCGTCTGCTCGCCTGTCATCCGCCGATAGCGGATCAGCGTATCCATCACGGTGTTGTTGAACCCATGCCCCATGTGCAGACTGCCCGTCACATTGGGCGGCGGGATCATGATGCAGTAGGGCTGTTCGGACGCGCCGTCGCGCTCCGGATCGGGTGTTGAACTGGGGCTGGATTGAGGCGCGAAATAGCCGGCGGACTCCCAGCGCTGGTACCAGGACTGTTCGATTTGCTGGGGGTTGTAGTTCTTGTCAAGCATCTTGAGTGGAAAACTGCGTAGTTGGAAAACGGGCTGGAGGCTGAAACCGGTGAAGGGTGCAGAGTATAACCGACCCGTCCCGAGCTTGAGTCCGGCGGGGAAAGCAGAAGGGTATCGGGGGTATCGGGTTGCGGTTAAAGCAATCCGTCCAAGGGACTGCCTACCCCCTTACCACTGGCGAAGGGCTTCCGCTTTACCCAGTCCCTTACTCGGATCGCCCCGCAACATTTCTTTCAAAATCGTAGGAAGGTTCTCGTGTATCCGTTTGTCTCGCTGCCCCAAATCCTCATACTCTTTTAGAGATTGAATTGCGCTCCTAATGATGGCAAGCGCGGCATTGCAGATCTAAGCTCAGTTCTAATGGGCCGATGTTCGGGCCGTTGAAGGATCTAGATGAGTTTGCTAAGCTCTGCGTAGATGCGGAACTTGAAACAGTCGTCTGGCCAGATGGCGCTGATTTTCCCCCAGAGTGCAAGAAACCTTGCTGTGCGCTCTAGCTTTTAGCATACTGCGCCCTGTGCAGTGTTTCCTCGTAGTATTCCGGTAGTGCCTCTTTCCCCGTTGTGTGGCAGATCCTTCCGAAATATCTCGACAGTCGTCTGCATCAACACAGGTTCGTTTTCACCAAAGAGGTAATCGTAATGGCTACAGGTACTGTTAAGTGGTTTAGTGACGAAAAGGGTTTCGGCTTCATCGCCCCTTCCGATGGCAGCAAAGATGTTTTTGTCCATCATAGTGCGGTGCAAGGCTCTGGCTTCAAGTCGCTCGCCGAGGGACAAACCGTCTCCTATGAGGTTGAGCAGGGTCCGAAAGGCCCCAGTGCAGTCCAGGTCGTTCCCCAGTAAGTGTTCTAAGTCCCGCGCGGCCTAGCGAGGCCGCGCGCTCTAGCGGGTGAGCTTCTGCCAAGGTCGTCGTGGAAAGCGTGCCCATTTCGGGTGCAAAGGGGCCCGTTTCAGGCAGAGCTCCATTTCCCCCAGAACGGTCGTGATCAGGAAAACCTGCTCCCTGTCCCGTCGGCAACTGCTCGGCTCCCTTGCCGCGCTTCCCCTGCTGCCCTTGTCCGGCGTTAGTTGGGCAAAGCTCGCGGCAGAGGCCATCAGCAAGCCCATCCCCAGCAGTGGCGAGATGCTGCCGGTCATCGGCATGGGCACCTGGATCACCTTTAATATCGGCTCAGACGCAAACGCCCTGGCCCAGCGCCAGCAGGTGTTGGAGGCGTTCTTTAGCGCCGGCGGCGGCATGATCGATAGCTCACCCATGTATGGCTCGGCAGAGGATGTGCTCGGGCGCCTGCTGCCGCGGTTACCGTCCACCGATGGGCTGTTCAGCGCCACCAAGGTCTGGACTCGCTCAGGCGACGATGGCCCCGGGGAGATGGAGCAGTCCCGCCGACTTTGGGGCCTGCCGCGCTTTGATCTGCTGCAAATTCATAATCTGCTGGGCTGGCAGGCGCATCTCGAGACCCTGAAAGAGATGAAGACCAACGGCCAGGTGCGCTTCATCGGCGTTACCACTAGCCACGGGCGGCGCCACCGGGAGTTGGAGTCGATCATGGCCGATGAGCCCATCGATTTCGTTCAGTTGACCTATAACCTGGCGGACCGAGAGGCGGAACAGCGCCTGCTGCCACTTGCGGAGGAGCGGAGTATGGCGGTTATCGCCAACCGACCGTTCCAGGGCGGCAGCCTGATCGATCGGGCCAAGCGCCAGCCCCTGCCAACTTGGGCGGCGGAGGCGGACTGCCAGAACTGGTCACAACTCCTGCTGAAGTTCATCGTCTCCCATCCGGCCATCACCTGCGCCATCCCGGCCACCAGCCAAGTCGCGCATATGCGCGAGAACATGGGCGCCGGCCAGGGGCGGCTGCCGGACCCTGAGCTGCGGCGCCGAATGGCCGGCCTGATCGATCAACTGTGAGTCGCACGGCCAAGCGAATTCTTACCCACAATGGGAGAACTCTCCAGCTACGCCCTGAGCGACTTTATTGCTTTCTCGTCGGACACCTATCTGCGGCTCTTTGCTCGCCTGAACGCCGAGCTGACCCCATTGGTCGTTGCCGCCTGGATCATGGGCCTGGCCATGCTGCTGCTGGTGTTCTGCCCCAGCCCCAGAAGGCGACCTGTGGCGCTGGCACTGCTTGGCATGGCCTGGATGCTCTGCGCCTGGGCCTACCACTGGCGGCTCTATCGTGAACTCCTCTGGGCGGCGGATTGGTTCGCCGTCGCTTTCGCGCTTCAGGGCGCAGTGTTGATGCTGATCGCGCTTTCGCACGCCGCAGCATCCGAAGCCCCACTCACGCGCGCGCGGCGATGGCCTGGATTGGCGTTGTGTGCCCTTGGTCTGATCGGGATTCCAGCGCTGCAACTGGGTTTGGAGGATGGCCGCTCCGCCGGCGCCCTGGCATGGTTTGGCAGCGCGCCCGACCCAACCACGGTCGTCACCCTCGGCGTTCTGCTCCTGCTGAGTTCAGAACTGCCTTGGCAGCGCTGGATCGCCTGGCCCATTCCGCTCTTTTGGTGCCTGATCTCCAGCCTGACGCAAGCCGGCCTCGGTCTGGATCTCTGGCCGCTGATGGCAGCGCTTGCCATTGTCGCCTTGGTCTTTGAGATGCGCGCTTGGCGTGGCTTTCAACAAGACACTCAGGCTTAGAGTGGCGCCGGAGCGCCCGCCGATGGCTTAGGGCTGTTAGCCGCGCGGGCCGGCAAGCAAGTGCGCTGCTGGCCAACGTCACCCATTTTCACCAAGGGGATTTTCTGCCGATGCAACAACAACGAGAAACCCATTCGATGGTGATGGGCTACCTGCTTTGGGTTTTCGGATTCATGGGCGCCCATCGGTTTTATTACGGTAAGCCGATTTCTGGAACGCTTTGGTTCCTTACGCTGGGCTTGCTCTTGATTGGCTGGATTGTGGATCTATTCTTAATCCCCAGTATGGATCGGCAGGCGGGGCACCGCTTCATCGCGGGTGTCAAGGACTACAATCTGAGCTGGATTCTGCTCACCTTTTTGGGCCTGTTTGGCATCCACCGTTTCTATCTCGGCAAGTGGATTACCGGACTTATCTGGCTTCTGACCGGCGGTCTGTTCCTGCTGGGCTATCTCTACGATTATTGGACGCTCAATGAGCAGATCGACCGCGTGAACGAAGACCTGGCTAGAGGTCGCTGATCCTTCGCGGCTGGCCCGGCGGCGCGGACCGGCTTCGGTCCAGATCTGAGCCCCCGAGTTTTCTCGCGCAAAAGGGGAGGGCGATTGAGCACCGATGACAGAGCACCTGACCGAACCCGGGACCGAACCCGAGACCCAATCCAGAACCCAATCCGGCAATCTTTTCGAGCATAGCCCCGCACCGGCTGAAGGCGAGATCTTCGAAGATCTATTGCGCTGCCGCAATCTGCGGATCGAGCGCATCCTTAGCAGCGACCGCCCGGACTCCGAGCTCTACGATCAGGCTCAGGACGAATGGGTCTGCCTGCTGCGGGGCGAGGCCAGCCTTTGGATTGCAGGCGAGACCCTCCGGCTCCGAGCCGGCGACTATCGCTTCATCCCCGCCCATACCCAGCACCGTGTGCTTGAGACCTCGCGTGAACCGCCGTGTCTTTGGCTAGCGGTGCACCTTGGGCCATGCCTCAGTGCGTGACGGCCTCAGGCGCCTTCATCTCGAGTTGACTGCGAGATTTCCGGTAACCGGCGAGGAGTTCCTCGCGATTTTTCCGCAGATCAATGCCAGTTGGCGCAGCGGGATACGGCTGGTCGCCCATCAGCCCTTTCTAGAGAATCCGGTTGTAGGCGGCGAAATCGAAGCGGTCTTCGACCGAGAAGTCCATTCCCTGCGTGACTTGCGCCCAGTAGGCTGGGCATGCCCGGTTGCCCTCGCGTCTGGGAGTCGGTCTGCCTCGGAGACCCACGGCGCCGATTGAGGGGCTGCTGGTGATGGCTTGGGTCGCCTCCTATCCAGCATCCGATTCAGCTCTCGTGCAATCATGCGCCGCTGGCCAATCATTGTGCAGCCGGCCCTTGTGACCATCCTTTCTCTCATAGTTGCCAAGCTACCGCAGGCATCAAGCAGGTGGCATATTATGTTCACGAGACGAACGGACAAGGCCCCAGACAGGACTTGAACCGGCTAGACTGACCGTTGTTCATAGGAACGATCAGGCTTAAAAATCCAGCAACCCCAACCCAATTCCAACGAGGAGCTTCAACATGGCAGGATTCGGCAATCTCATCGGCACATTCATGCAGCAGGCGATGACAAATTCCGGCGGCAACCGCATCGGCAGCGCGCTCGAGCATTTACAGGGGGCAAATTTCGGCGGCGCCACTGCAGGCGCAGGCACAGGGACTGGCACCGGCGGCGCGGGCCTGCTCGGTGGTCTTCTCGGCTCGGTCACACAAGGCTTGCAGGGCGCGGCCAACAATCCGATGCAAGCGGGCGGGCTCGGCGCCCTGGCCGGCTCGCTGCTCGGCGGCGGTCGCGGTGCCGTTGGCGGCGCTGTCGGCGGTGGAGCACTGGCACTCTTGGCCGGCGTGGCCATGCAGGCGTTGCAGAGCAAGATGGGCCCAGCAGGGGCGCAGGGCAATTCGGCACCACCGGCATCGGCACCTGGTCTTGGCGCCGCGCCACTGGGCTTGCGCGAACCCGAGAACAGTCAAGAAGAAGCGGCACTTGAGGAAACAGCAAAGCTCCTGCTGAAAGGCATGATCAATGCCGCCAAGGCCGACGGTCAGGTTTCACCGAATGAAATGCAGCGAATTGTGGATAAGCTCAGCGCCGCCGGCACAGATCAGGAACTCCAGATGTGGGTCATGCAGCAGATGAGCGAGCCGCTCGACCTAGCGGCTTTCGCCGCTGAGATTCCAGGGCCGGAGGTCGCCGCCGAGGTGTATGCCGCGTCGCTGCTTGCCATTGAGGTCGATACCGACGCGGAGCGCGCCTATCTGCAACAACTCGCGGCGGCCACCGGGCTGCATCCGCTGGTGACCGCACAGATTCAACAGACACTTGGCGTCACTGTTTAAGCGCACCGATCTCAGCAGATTGGGAGCAATTTATCCGTGGTGGGCGCACACCACGCCCATCCGAGCCGATGCCTGATGCGAAATCCACAAAGAAGACTGCAGTGGGTGATCACAAGCGCGCGTGGCTTATTATGAAAATCCCGCCCCTGTCAATCAGCATTTTCTGGTATTTTTCCTTATTGCCCGGGCTTGGCCTTGCGATCAAGCTTGGGTGGATCGGTTTCAAACAGCGCTAACCGCCAGGGTTGCATTCGCGAGTGCGGATGCGGGCTGCCGGGTTGGCGTTTCCAACTCCATCGCCCCGGGAGGCCATGCATGATCAAACCCATCGGCTCCGACGAACTCAAGCCGCGTTTTGTCTATGACCCCGACGAGCACCACCGCCTCGCCCATGAGGCCGAGTCGCTGCCGTCGGTGATCGTCAGTTCCCAATCCGCCGGTAATGCGGTGATGCTGGGGGGCGGATACTTCAGCCCACTCGAAGGCTTCATGAACCTGGCTGATGCGATCAGCGTCGCCGAGTCCATGACCCTGACTGACGGGCGTTTTTTTCCGGTGCCGATTCTTTGCCTGCTTGAGTCCACCGACGCGGTCGCCGGAGCCGAGCGCATCGCGCTGCGCGATCCCAATGTCGAGGGTAACCCGGTGCTGGCAGTCATGGAGGTGGCTGCGATCGAAGAGGTCTCCGACGCCCAGATGGCGCTGATGACCGACAAGGTCTATCGCACCGATGACCCCGAGCATCCGGGTGTGCAGGCCTTTAACAGTCAGGGCCGGCTGGCGGTCTCTGGGCCCATTCATGTCCTGAACTTCTCTTACTTCCAGAGCGATTTCCCGGATACCTTCCGCACTGCGGTCGAGATCCGCAACGAGATCCAGGAGCATGGCTGGAGCAAAGTCGTCGCCTTCCAGACCCGCAATCCGATGCATCGCGCCCACGAGGAGCTGTGCAAGATGGCGATGGAAGCGGTCAAGTCTGACGGCGTGGTGATTCACATGCTGCTCGGCAAGCTCAAGCCTGGCGACATTCCCGCACCGGTGCGCGATGCCTCCATCCGCAAGATGGCGGAGCTGTACTTCCCGGCCAACACTGTGATGATCACCGGCTACGGCTTCGACATGCTCTACGCCGGCCCGCGCGAGGCGGTGCTGCATGCCTATTTCCGCCAGAACATGGGCGCGACCCATTTCATCATCGGCCGTGATCATGCCGGCGTTGGCGACTACTACGGGCCCTTCGATGCGCAGAGCATTTTCGATGAGGAAGTGCCAGCCGGCGCGCTGGCCATCGAGATTTTCCGCGCCGATCACACCGCCTACTCCAAGAAGCTCAACCGCGTGGTGATGATGCGTGACGCCCCGGATCACAGCAAGGAGGACTTCATCCTGCTGTCCGGCACCCGGGTGCGCGAGATGCTGGGCAAGGGTGAGGCGCCGCCGCCGGAGTTCTCGCGCCCTGAGGTGGCCCAGATTCTGATGGACTACTATCAGTCGCTGGCCTGAACTGCCGTCGATTTGACCCACGCCAACTCCCGCGAGTCATTTAGTTGATCTCGGTCGATAGGCATTTCGTTATTTCGTAATAAAATAATGCTGCGGCACCCGCATGCAGCTAACGGAGACCCACTGTCATGATTTCCAGCAATCCCTTCGCCGAGCTCTCGGCGATCATCCCGCCTGGCGCGATGCAGGCCTACGTTGTTCTGATGGTCCTCTTGGTCATCGGCGGTACCCTGCTCGATGTCAAGCACAAAAGAAGCGCGGAGTATTTCTTCGAGAAAGGCCGGGCCCTGAAGAAACTGGCCAAGCGTGAAGTCAGCAGCAGCGAGAAGATGAGCCTCGCCGTTGGCACCTTGGCGAACGAGGTTCTGGCCTCTGGCGAGTTCGAGAACCCGGACCGGCGCAAGTCCCACCTGATGATGATGTACGGGTTCATCATCTTCGTGCTCACAACCGCATCGATGATTTTCAGCCTGCCGCTGGCCGAAGGCGAGAAGGGCTCTTTCATCACCGGCCTGCTGTGGCACCTGAGCGCCGCCTCCATCTGCGTTGGCGGTTACTGGTTCTGGTTCAAAATCCGCGCTGATGTCCGCTCCGAGGGCCATGAGTGGCACGACGTGCATCTGTCCGATTTATTCATCGTCTCTCTGTTGCTGATGGCCTCTGGCGCCCTCGCGTGGTCGATCTTCCAAGGCAGCATGCTGGGCGGCCTGGCGTTTTTCATCTTCATCGCCGCAACCACCACGCTCTTTAGCACCGTGCTCTGGTCGAAGTTTGCGCACATGTTTTTCAAGCCCGCAGCTGCCTTCCAGAAGAAAGTGGCCAAGGCCGATGGTTCGCTCGACAAACTGCCTGAAGTGCCCGAGTTAACTGACCCGGTCGTCAAGGAACGCTTCCCGGACATCCCCGAGTACATGGGAGATAAGCCTGAGTACATGGGCCTGGGAATTAAGCGCGAAGCGCCGAGCCACTACTGAGCAAGTCACGAAGAGGACGAAAAGATGCCAACTTTTGTTTATATGACCCGCTGCGATGGTTGCGGCCAGTGCGTTGATATCTGCCCATCAGACATCATGCACATGGACTCCGTTGTCCGTCGTGCCTACAACATCGAACCCAACATGTGCTGGGAGTGCTACTCCTGCGTCAAAGCCTGTCCGCACAACGCCATTGACGTGCGCGGCTACGCCGACTTCGCTCCGCTCGGCCACTCGGTGCGGGTGCAGCGTGACGAGGAGAAAGGCGTGATTGCTTGGCGGATCATTTTCCGCAATGGCGAAAAAGACATGACCCTGCTCGCGCCCATCACCACCAAGCCCTGGGGCAAGTACATTCCCAAGCTCGCCGACGAGACCGAGCCTAGCCAGGAAATGCGCGACAGCCAGCACCTGTTCAACGAGCCCAAGTACATCCGTCTCGATGATGGTGGTCTGCACACGCTTGAGTCCAATGGCCTGAAACTGAAAGCAGGGGTGTACTACTGATGGCTTACAAGACAATCATCGAAGACGGGATTGACATCCTAGTCGCCGGCGCCGGCTTAGGTGGCACGGGCGCGGCTTTCGAGTCTCGCTACTGGGGTAAGGATAAGAAAATTGTTGTGGCCGAAAAGGCCAATATTGATCGCTCAGGTGCTGTGGCTCAGGGTCTGTACGCGATCAACTGCTACATGGGCACCCGCTTTGGCGAGAACAACCCCGAAGATCATGTGCGCTATGCGCGTATCGACCTGATGGGCATGGTGCGCGAGGATCTGCTGTTCGACATGGCCCGCCACGTCGACTCCACCGTGCATCAGTTCGAGGAATGGGGCCTGCCGCTGATGCGCAACCCCAAGACCGGCGCTTACCAGCGCGAAGGCCGTTGGCAGATCATGATTCACGGCGAGTCCTACAAGCCGATCGTCGCCGAGGCCGCTAAGAAATCAGCCGATAAAGTGTTCAATCGCGTCTGCCTCACCCATCTGCTGATGGATGAGAGCAAGCCCAATCGCGTCGCTGGCGCGGTAGGCTTCAATGTGCGCACGGGCAATTATCACGTCTTCAAGTCCAAGGCCGTGATCGTCGCCGCAGGTGGTGCTTCCAATATCTACAAGCCGCGTTCAGTCGGCGAGGGTGCTGGTCGTGTCTGGTATGCGCCTTGGTCTTCCGGCTCGGCTTACGGTCTGCTGATCGGCGCCGGCGCCAAGATGACCCAGATGGAAAACCGCATCGTGCTGGCGCGCTTCAAGGATGGCTATGGCCCTGTCGGTGCCTACTTCTTGCACCTTAAGACCTATACCCAGAACTGCAACGGCGAGGAGTACGAGTCCAACTGGTGGCCACAACTCCAGGAAATGGTCGGCAAGGAATATCTGGACCCCGAGGCGTCGAGCCTCACCCATCGCCCCATCCCGACCTGTCTGCGCAACCATGCGCTGATCAACGAGGTCAATGCCGGTCGCGGCCCCATCCACATGATCACCATGGAAGCCTTCCAGGACCCGCATCTGGAAGAGATCGGCTGGCACAACTTCCTCGGCATGACCGTCGGCCAGGCTGTTCTTTGGGCGGCCACCGATGTCGACCCGAAGAACGAGAACCCGGAGCTGACCACCTCCGAGCCTTATGTCATGGGCTCGCACGCCACCGGTTGCGGTGCCTGGTGCTCTGGCCCCGAGGACATCTCCCCGCCCGAGTACTTCTGGGGCTACAACCGCATGACCACAGTCGAGGGCCTGTTCGGTGCCGGTGACGCCGCTGGCGGCACCCCGCATGCGTTCTCATCCGGTTCCTTCACCGAGGGGCGTCTGGCGGCCAAAGCGGCTTGCAAGTACATCGACGATGGCAAGGCCGAGGGCATTCGCATCTCCGACGAGCAGATCGAGCAGCGTCGCGCAGAGATCTACAAGCCGATGGAGCACTACCGCGTCTATCGCAACGAGATCACCGCCGGTTCGGTTAACCCCAACTACATCAACCCGCGTCAGGGCCTGGATCGCCTGCAAAAGTTGATGGACGAGTACTGCGGCGGTGTGACCGTCAGCTACATGACCAACGACAAGCTGCTGCACATCGGCTTGAAGAAGATGAAGGTCTTGGAGGAGGACCTTGAGAAGATCGCTGCGGAAAACATCCACGAGCTACTGCGCGCCTGGGAGTTGAAGCATCGCCATCTGACCTCCGAAGCAGTCATGCAGCACACATTGTTCCGCAAGGAAACCCGCTGGCCGGGCTACTACTACCGTGGCGATGCCATGAAGGTGGACGACCAGAACTGGCATGTGCTGACCGTCTCTCGCCGCGACCCCGAAACCGGCGAGTACACCATGGAAAAGGCACCTTGCTACCACCTCGTCGAGGCCTAGTCTCACTGGTGTCTTAAACGGCGGGGCTCCCGGGTAAGCCGGGAGCCCCGTTTTTTTTCCAAGATGGCAGGGTTTCTGGCCCAAAACGAAAGGCTTCTGCTTGATCGGTAGATGCAAAAAACTGGACTGCGCTTGTCGGTCTTTCAGGCGCGGGTTAACCTTGTGGCTTTGCTCTTGGATGCCTTAGCGCAAGGTGCCGTGGGCGCGCGATTGATGGCGATGTGACATGAACATTATCGATCTGACCGACGAAGAAATCACCGAGTTTGCCCACCCGATGTGGGACGATCTGATTAAGTGCTCGAACAAGGGCCAATACGGCAAGTTCATCCGGCATTTCTCGTACAACCTGCTCCTGGGGTTAAACGAGGTCGAAGTGGGTAAGCAGTTCGCGCACAGTGAGTTGGCGCGGAATCTGGTTGAGGAACGGGACTTCCTCGGGCTCATCCGTCGCGGGGAGCATGTGACGGCGCTCTACCGGGTGCGCAGCACGACGCGTGAAGGTGAATGGCTTGGGCGCATGGTTCTTGGCTTCGAGAAAGGGGAAGTGAAAATCTTCGCCGCGTCCATTTTCTGATCCAGCTGCGAGTTTTTTCTCCTCAAGACTATGAAACAGACCATCCAGCACAACAAGTTTGTCGAGCTGACCTACCGGGTGGTGGATCAACAGACCGGCGCGACCCTGATTACCGTCGAATTCCCGATCGGCTATGTGCATGGCAGCAATCAAGTGCTGGATTCGCGCGTGATGACGGAACTGGAGGGAAAGGGGCCGGGCGATACCATCTCGGTGCCCATTGATTGCACGGACCTCTATGGCACCCGAGATGAGTCCCTGGTCGTGACCGACCGGATCGAGAATGTTCCCGAGGAGTATCGGGAAATCGGCACCCGCATTGTGATGGAGAACGACAAGGGCGAAGCCAAGAGCTTTCTCGTCACACGCATGGACGACGAGACCCTGACCATCGACGGCAACCATCCTCTGTGCGAGCGGGAAGTGATCTTTGAGCTGGAAGTCCTGAGCGTGCGCGATGCCACCGACGAAGAGGTCCTTGCTGGAGGCAAGCTCGAGCGCGGGCCGGACCTCGGTGGGCTCGAAACCAAGCCGATCTGATGATCGCGGCGAGCCGCAGCCTGATCAACGCAGGTGTTTTCCACGACTGGCCAATGATCAATGGCGCTGCGGGCTGCTGATCACCGACAATTGGTCTTTTACCAACTCCTCATCAGCAAATCATGAGTAACACAGATTCAAACGCACAAGCCGGCGATGAAGAATGCCGCTTTTGCGTCTCCAAGCCTGGTAGGGAATTAATGCTTGAGAGCGAGTATGGGTTTGCCGCCTATGACCGCCACCCGGCAAGCCCCGGGCATTTTCTGGTGATCCCGCGCCGGCATTTCGCGAGCTACTTCGACATCAACGACCAGGAGCTGGTTGATCTTTGGGGACTGGTGGCGCGCGGCAAGGAGATTGTCGAGGCGAAATTCCACCCCGATGGCTACAACATCGGGATCAACGTCGGTCACTGGGCAGGTCAGTCCATTCACCATCTGCATATCCATGTTATTCCGCGCTACCAAGGCGACGTCGAGAATCCCAAAGGCGGCGTGCGTGGCGTGATCCCGAGCAAGAAGCTCTATGCCTTGGCGCCTGATTAAGGGCTCGGTGATTCCGCAATGATCTGAGCGTCTCGGTCAAGCGTGGAAGAGCTTCCTCATGGCGCCGTATACCTTCTCATAGGTGTATGAGTTTTCACCCCAATGAATCAACTCATCTTCCCCGGTGCGGAATGTCAGATAGGGGTGGACTTCCATGTCGTCGACCTCAATGCCGGAAAGATCGTCAATCACGCCGGCGATGCTCAACGCGATGCTCGCGGTGAGGTCTTCGAGCTTGTCTTGCTCCAGGCCGGCTTCTAGTAGCTTGATTTTGATTCGTTCGACAATCTCGGCGGTAAAAACCGCCTGATGTTCGTCGAATGTGTCGCCGTCCAAGCTCAGTTTCATCGCGATGAGGTGCGTTCGATCCTTAAGGACGTTTCGGAGTCTGATAGGGGACTTCTTTCTGGAACTGCTCCCAGACGACATCGTAGCCAACATAACCCTTGTCATTGGGCTGCTTTTGGCGGGTCGTGACAAATCGGCTATGGCCGTCTGGAACCTTCGGGCGGGTTTTAGGTGCATCGCTCATAAGTGACTTCTCTTGTTGTGGGCCAATGTATTATTTTAGCCAACTGATGGACCCTGAAAGCTATCGCGGCCACGCAGTACTGTCAACCCCTGCGTACAAGCGATCTATTGCCCGCGCTGAACACGGAGGTATCGCCAAGCCTAGGTATCCGCATCAACCGGTATTGCGCATTCCGGCGGCGATGGCGTTGATGGAGCGCAGCAGCGGGTCGAGCCATTGTTCGCGGTCTTCCTGATTGGCAGGCGGGGTTTCCTCGCCGCGATAGCGTTCGAGCAGGGCAATTTGGACGTGGTTGAGCGGGTCGAGGTAGGCATTGCGACGAAACAGGGAGGTTTGTAGCTCGGGGGTTTCCTGCATCAACTCGTGCAGGCCAGCGATGTTCAGGACCTGTGTCAGGGTGCGCTGATACTCGTCCTGAATGCGGTTGAAGATGCCTTCGGCGGCGTTGTGATTCTGCGCCAGGCGCAGATATTCATGGGCGATGTGCATTTCGGCCTTGAACAGCGACATCTGCGTGTTGCTCAGCATGGCGCGAAAGAAGGGCCACTCGTGATACATCTTCTGCAGTTTAGCCAAGCGTTCAGGGTCGTTGCCGCGCCAGTTTTCGATGGCGGCGCCGATGCCGTACCAGGCGGGCAGGGTGTGGCGCGACTGCGCCCAGCCGAACACCCAGGGGATGGCGCGGATAGAGCCCAGTGAGCGGTCGGCCTTCTTGCGGTGTGAGGGCCGCGAGCCGATGTTCAATAACGCGATGGCATCGAGCGGGGTGACTTCGTAGAAGTAGTCCAGAAATCCAGGCGTGCCAGCGACCAGGTCGCGATAGGCTTGCTCGCCCTGGGCGGAGAGCTCGGACATGATGCCAAGATAGTCCTTGCGCACTTCGGGGATGGGCTCGACCAGACAGCGGCTGGCCTTAATCAGGCCGCTGATGCCGACGGTGAGCTCATAGAGCGCGGTTTCTGGGTTGGCGTAGCGGTAGGACAGCACCTCACCCTGTTCGGTGAACTTGATCTGGCCGTGCACAGTATCGGCTGGCTGCGCCAGGATGGCCTCGTGCGTGGGGCCGCCGCCACGGCCGATGGTGCCGCCGCGACCATGGAATAGCCGGCACATGATGCCGCGCTCGTCGGCGAGGTGAATGATTTTCTCCTGTGCCTCGTACAGTTGCCAGGCCGAGGACAGAATGCCGCCGTCCTTGCAGGAGTCCGAGTAGCCGAGCATGACCTCCTGCAGGTTGCTGGAGGCCTTGAGCAGTGCCGAGTAGGTCGGATCATCAAACAGGGTGCCCATGACCTGGTCGATGCGCTCGAGGTCGTCGATGGTCTCGAATAGCGGGGCGATCAGCAGGTCGCAGAACCAACCGTTGGGTGTCTTGCCAGCCAAACCCGCAAGGCGTGCGAGCAGCATGACTTCCATCACGTGACTGGCGCGATGGGTCATGGAGATGACATAGGCGCCGAAAGCTTCGGTGCTCACCTCGGCGCGCATGCGCGCGACGACTTCAAGCACCTCAAGCGTCTCGCGCGTCTCGGCGGTCAAGGTGCCTTTGTCGATCACGAAGGGATGCGGATGGGCGATGGCCTCGCCGAGTGCGACCAGCTTTTGCTCTTCGCTAAAGGCTTCGTAGAGGGGGGCACCGGGTTGGCGGGCAAACAGCTCGATGACGGCCTCGGTGTGGCGCGTGGATTCCTGACGGACATCGAGTTGCATCATGTGGAAGCCGAAGGTCTCGACCAGACGAATCAAGTCCTTGAGCCGGCCATCGGCGGCATTGGCGTCGCCCTGGCTGATCAGGGACTCGCGGATCAAATACAGGTCGTTCAGAAAGACGCGCGCGTCGGCATAACCCTCGGGCAGGTCAATGTCCTCGCCCTGCAGGCGGGCACGGACTCGCTTGAGATCGGCCTCCAGGCGATGGATGATGATGACCGCCTTGCGTCGATAGGGTTCATGCACATAGCGGCGCTGGCTTTGGCTCATGGTGTCGAGCCAGTAGTCCTCGTCATCGTCCAGGCTGTCGAGAAAGCGCTGCGAGGGTTGGGTCAGCGCGCTGGAATGGCTCAGCCGCCGGCTGAGGTCGGTCACTCGGGCGATGTATTCGGTCAACGCCAGCTCGCAGTGCATGCGCACGGCCAGCTCAGTGGTTTCCGGGCGCACGAAGGGGTTGCCGTCGCGGTCGCCGCCGATCCATGAACCGAAGCGGATGAAGCTCGGCACTCGCACGCCGCAGTCGGCGCCATAAACGCGCCGCGCCGCCCGCTCGAGATTGCGATACACCCGCGGGACGACGCCGAACAGTGATTCGCGGAAGAAATACAGACCTTGGCGGACCTCATCGGTCACCTTGGGCTTGTGCACCCGCACCTCATCGGTTTTCCACAGAATCTGAATCTCGTTCAGAATCTGTCCGAGCAGGTCTTGCTGTTCTTCCTGGTTGAGCCTCTGGCGATGCAGGTCGAGCGCAAGCAGAAAAATCCGCCGCTGGATTTCCAGCGTGGTGCGGCGCTTGGCCTCGGTCGGGTGCGCGGTGAAGACCGGGATGTATTGCAGGTGCTCGAGCAGACTCTGGAACTGGCCGGCGGAGATGCCATCCTCAGCCAGTTGGCGCATGCTCTGGTCGAATGAGCCGCTCCAGAACCGCCCACCCGCGCTGACCAGGGAGCGCCGTTGCAGATAGCCATTGACCTCTTCAGCCGTGTTCAGCAGGCTGAAGTAAATGGTGTAGGCTCGAATGACTTCCGCCAGCGTCTGCGGGTCGAGCCCGTCGATGCGCTTCATCAGCTTGTCGCGCAGTGTTGGGTCGTCTTCTCGGCGCAGCGCGAGAAAGCCGTCGCGCAGGCGCTCGACAATGACCAACACCCGCTTGCGGCTGTGCTCGCGCAGCACCTCGCCGAGCAGGGTGGTGAACAGCTCGATATCCCGGTCCACGCCAGGGACGGCTTCAGCAGCGACCTCCAGCGTTGTTGTCATCTCAGGCAAGGTCAACGCGATGCTCCTTTGGGTCCAAACCTCAAATATTGGATGGCAGCATACTACCCCGGGCCTGGTGCCGTGACAAAAGCACGCGTGCCTCCCGCGCGAGCAGAATTCGCATTCGGGGACTGTCCGAACAACGACGATTTCGATTAGAATCGACCGTCTATGGACCTAAACTTCCTCGAATTCGAACAACCGGTCGCCGAGCTCGCGGCCAAGATCGAAGAGCTGCGCCACGTCGGCGATGATGTTGAAATCAACATCGCCGAGGAGATCGAGCATCTCGAGACCAAAAAGCGCGAGCTGACCGAGCAGATTTTCGCCTCGCTCACGCCCTGGCAGATCTCCCAGCTCTCGCGGCATCCGCTGCGGCCGTATTTCCTCGACTATGTCAGCGGCATTTTCGATGACTTCGAGGAGCTGCATGGCGACCGTGCCTTCGCTGACGACAAGGCCATTGTCGGCGGGCTTGCGCGACTGGATGGGCGCGCGGTCATGTTGATCGGGCACCAGAAGGGGCGTGATACCAAAGAGAAGATCGTGCGCAACTTCGGCATGCCGCGGCCCGAGGGCTATCGCAAGGCGCTGCGACTGATGCACATGGCCGAGCGCTTTGGCCTGCCCATACTCACCTTCATCGACACCCCCGGCGCCTACCCTGGCGTGGGTGCGGAGGAGCGCGGCCAGAGCGAGGCTATCGCGCGGAATCTCCAGGAGATGTCGGCGCTCTCGGTACCCATTGTCGCCACCGTCACCGGGGAGGGTGGTTCCGGCGGCGCGCTCGCCATCGGCGTTGCAGACCGCCTGCTGATGCTGCAGTTCAGCACCTATTCGGTCATCTCTCCCGAGGGCTGTGCGTCCATTTTATGGAAGAGCGCGGAGAAGGCCCAGCTCGCGGCCGAGGCCATGGCCATCACCTCCGACAAGCTGAACGATCTCGGCCTCATCGATGAAGTGGTGCCCGAGCCGCTTGGCGGCGCCCATCGCGATACCGAGGCCATGACCGGCACCCTCAAGGCCACGCTGATTGCTGCGCTCGACGAACTTGACGCACTCGATGCCGGCCAGCTGCAGGCCCTGCGCTATGAACGGCTGCGCGGGTTCGGGCGTTTCAAGGCCTGATTCTTCCAATCCCAGCACCCCCAGGAGCGACTCCGGTGGCCCAAATGGCCCCTGGCGGCCCCTGGGCCGCGAATGGGGAAGCCCCTAATCTTCTGCCCGATGCGCTGCGCCTCAGTCTAGTCCGTCAGCCTGCCGCGCAGGTCTGGATCGCCCTGAGCGGCGGGCGCGATTCCTCCGCGCTCTTGCATGCGGCTGTGCAGGCGATAGAGGGTTTGGCAACTGCGAACCGCCCCGCACTGAGCGCAATCCACATCGACCACGGACTCCATGCCGACTCAAGTGCCTGGGCCGCGCACTGTCGCGCCTGCTGCGCCGCCTTGGGCGTGCCGCTTCAGGTGCGCTTGGTCGATGCCGCCGCGCGGCCTGGACAGAGTCCGGAAGAAGCCGCGCGCGCGGCGCGCTGGTCGGTGTGGGAGCCGCTGCTCGCGCCTGGCGAGCAACTGTGGCTCGCGCAGCATCAGGACGACCAGGCCGAAACCCTGCTGCTGGCGCTGCTGCGCGGCGCGGGGGTGACGGGGCTCGCAGGTATTGCGCGCATTCGTGCGCTGGGCGCGGGGCTAGCTGTGCGTCCGTGGCTCGACGTGACTGGCGCGCAGATTGCCACCTATGCGCGTGCGCAGCGGCTTCACTGGATTGAAGATCCGAGCAACCAGGACTCGGCTTTTGACCGCAACTATCTCCGCCATCGCGTTCTGCCGCTGCTGCGCTCGCGCTGGCCAGCGGCGTCCGCGACCATGGCACGCGCGGCCGACCATTGTGCCGAGGCGGAAGGACTGATTGCCACCGCCAGCGCCGGCTGGCTGGCCGAGGTACGGGGGCAAATGCCAGACACGCTCTCAGTGAGTGCGCTGCGCGCGCTGCCGCCAGAGCAATGCCGTGCTGTTCTGCGCCACTGGCTGGCGCAGCACGGATTTCGTCTGCCAAGCCGCCGCCGGCTCGAGCAGGTCAGCCGCAGCTTGCTCGCTGCTCGTGCTGACGCTAGCCCGCTGGTCGCCTGGTCTGGCTGCGAGTTGCGCCGTTATCGCGATGACCTTTTTGCGCTCGAGCCGCTGCCGCTGCCGCGAGTGGATGCTCTGCCATGGGATGCGCGCCAGCCGCAGGTGCTGGGCGGACGTCTCGGCGAGCTCAGCCTGCCCGCGCTCGGGGCGGCATCCAGGCGCGAGCTTGGCCAATTGGATGTGCGTTTCGGTGTGACCGGCATCAGCTGTCGCCCGCGCCCAGACGGGCCGAGGCGCAGGCTCAAAGCGCTATTTCAGCAGCAGGGTGTCCCTGCCTGGCTGCGCCCCTATGTGCCGCTGATCTTCGCCGGAGAACAGCTCTTGGCCGTCGCCGGTGTGATGCTGTGCGACACCAGACTGGTCGGGCTGCGCTGGCGCCACGCCTTGGGCGTGAATGCCGGGCTGACGGAAATTCTTGAGGATTCAAGCCGCGTCGCTAAGGATGCGGCGCTAGATCCGCCAGTTGCTGATTGATTGTCTCAGCGGCTTATTGCTGGCCGGTGATTGTGCGTTACTGATTGCTTGGGAGCTGATCGCTGGGCGTTGTTTCCTGAGTGTTAGGCTCAGTAAAGCAATCGCGAGAGCCGGCCGCGGGTCTTGGTGACCAGGGGGTGGTCGAGACCCAGCAGCTCAAATCCCATCAGGATGGCCTTGCGCGCGGCGTCGTCGCCGTAGTTGCGGTCTTTTTGCATCAGGGTGAGCAGGTGGTCGAACGCGGCCTCGTGGTTGCCGAGCAGGAACTGCCGCGCGGCGAGCTGGTACTTGGCCTGGCTGTTGTCATCATCGGCGGCAACCTGCTCTTCGAGCGTGGCCAGGTCCGGGGCACCGGCGAGCGCGCGGTCGAATAGCAGGTGGGCATGCAGAGCCTTCACCTCCGGGGAGTCGACCAGCTCGATCGGGGTATGCTCGAGCGCGGCCTCAAGCGCGTCTGGGTCGCCGCGGGCAGCTAGCAGCTCGGCGCGCGGGACGAACAGCTTCTGCGCGTCGGCGCCGAGTTGTTCGGCCTCAGCCAGCTTGGCTTCGGCGGCGTCGAACTCCTGTCTGGCCATGAGTGCGCGGGCGGTGGCGATGACCTCGTCGCCCTCGTTGGGGAGGTGGCGCTCAAGAAACTCGCGCACCTGCGCCTCGGGCAGGGCGCCCATGAATTGATCGATCGCGCGACCGTCTTTGAACAACTGGACCGTCGGCAGGCTGCGGATGCCAAACTGCATCGCCAGTGCTTGTTCTGCCTCGGTGTCTACTTTCGCGAGCAGGAACTGACCGCCATAGTCACTCGCCAGCTTGGCGAGCATGGGCATCAACTGTCGGCAGGGAGCGCACCAGTCCGCCCAAAAGTCCACCAGCACCGGGCGCTGATGGGAACTCTCGAGGACCACCGACTGAAAGGTCTCGGCAGTGACATTGATAACATGTGGTGAGTCAGCCATCGGATACCTTCTTAAACGCAGGCTTAAACGCAGGCAAGATTCAGAAACAGGTCTCCCTGCAACTGAAACAGCATAGAATTTCGCTCATTTTGGCGCCAGTTAGGGGTCAAAAACCGCAACCACATTGGCCAACGCGGTAAACTTATCAAGGTGGCCTTCTTTGGTCCAGGATTCAAGTCAGGTCGAATGGGAGTTATCAATGTCCGATGCAATTCACCTTGTCTGTCCCCACTGCGATTCCATTAACCGTGTTCCCACCAGTCGTCCGTTGCTGGAGGCGAATTGCGGCAAGTGCCACGATAAGCTATTTGAAGGCCGGCCGCTCGAGCTGACCGAGCAGACCTTCGATCGCCACGCCACGCGCAGCGGTATTCCGCTGGTGGTGGACTTTTGGGCGCCCTGGTGCGGCCCGTGCAAAATGATGGCGCCGGCCTTTGCCCAGGCCGCCAAACGCGTCGAGCCTCAGGCGCGCTTGGCCAAGGTTAACACCGAGATGGATCAGCGCTTGGCGATGCGCTATGGCATTCGCAGTATTCCGACCATGATCGTCTTCAAGCAGGGCCGCGAGCTCGCCCGCACCTCAGGTGCCATGGATGCGAACGGGATCGAGCGCTGGGTGAAGGGCGCGATCTAGCTCGCGTCGGTGCCCGCACCCGGCGGACATTCAGGCTCGCCGCCAGCCCCGAGCCAGAAGGTCATGCGCTTGTCGATAAACTCGTCCCAGCGCATGTAATGCGAGCCATCGCAGGAGAAATTCAGCGCCACCATGCCGTTCATGATGTTGAGCGAGCCAGAGCGCAGGTAAATGTTTTCATCCATGAAGCGCAATTCCCGCAGCCGGGCAAAGATTGCCGGCACCGCCTCGGGTGGGATAACCGCTTCCGCGGCGTAGTCGCGGCGCGGATAGGCCAGACAGGTCGAGGGGTTGCTCAAGGCATCGAAGTCGAGCACCCGGTAGCGGAACGGGTCATCGAACAACCAGATGGTGGCGCGCGAGCTGGAAAAGTGCAGCTTGCCGTGAAAGACCCCGTGCGCCAGGATCAGCTCGGCCATCAGGTCGAGTACCTCGGCGATGCAGCCATCCATCAAGCTGTCTGCGCGTTGCTGATAGAAGAGCGCACCGCGAATCGCGGGATCGCCCTTGAGCTGACGCCAAGCGTCGGGTTCCCGATGCAGCACCCGGGTCAGCGGCAGATCGCGCAAATCGAAGTCGGCACCGAGAAAGCCAAGCAACTCGTCATTTGCCGCATGCAGTCGGCGCACCGCCGTCAGCGACGGTCGCCGCTTGTTGCGGCTCAAGTAAGCCGGCGAGAGGGAAAAGGTCGCGCCAGCGAGTACTTCGCGCATATAAGGCCGCTCGCTGCGATCGCGCCCGTACTCATCAGGCAGCAGTCCCTCGCGCGAGGCATTGGCCGTGATCTGCCGCGCTCCCGCGTCGAGCAGGTAAAGATATTTGCAGTAGCGTAGCTCATCCAGGCTCGTGCTCAGCAGTTGTTCGAGCGCATCGCGGTCGCCCCAGCGCTCGCAAAACGGAGCCTCCAATCGCGCTAGAACCTCCGAGAGCTGCTGATGCAGCGCAAGGCGCTGGCTGGCAATGGCGGCTTGCAGGTCGTCGCTCATGGGCGCGTTCTCTTTGACTGGCTAAAAGTGGGCGTGGCAGGGCCGAAGTGAAGGATTGTACGCAAAAAAAGGCCGCTCATTGAGCGGCCGTTTTGACGCGCCAGTGCTTTGGATTATATGGGATACTGAGAGGCATTACAGGCTGGTGTCGGACGCCTTTGGTCCGGCCATCAGACACCGCTCTCCCTAACCCGGCAAAGCCGGTCAACCCCGACCCACCCGAGTCCGCCAATGCCTGACCTCGCGGCGACCGATCGGCCAACCTGCTGGATCATCGCCGGCCCCAATGGCGCGGGCAAGACCACTTTCGCGTTGCAGTACCTGCCCGAGGTCGCCGGTTGCCGTCGCTTCATCAACGCGGACCTGATTGCGGCAGGGCTGTCGCCCTTGGCCCCCGAGCGAGAGCTGGCGGCAGCGAGTCGGCTGTTCCTGAAGGAGATCAAGGCTCACATCGCAGCACGACAAGACTTTGGCTTCGAGACCACGCTAGCGGGGCGCGGCTACCTGCGCCTCATTCGCCGCCTACGGGCTGACGGCTGGTGGGTCGAGCTGATCTATTTGGTGCTGCCCAGCGTCGAGCTGTCCCGTCTGCGCGTCGCCGAGCGGGTGCGTCACGGCGGGCACGCTATCCCCGCCAAGGACATCGAGCGGCGTTTTCCCCGCAGTCTGCGTAATCTGCTGGACCATTACAGCATTGCAGTGAATGCCTGCCATTGCTATATCAATATCGGAGAGGAGCCGGAACTGGTGTTCGCGCAGCAGGGCGAAAATCGCAACATCGCACACCCAAACCACTACGAACACCTTATTAAAGAGGCATGACGATGAACATCACCCACGATCCTCCATCGTCTGAGTCCACGCGCACCTTGCAGGCCCTTCGCAAGGCGGTGCGGCAGAAACTCGAAGAAAAGCGGCGGTTAGGGCATTACTACGTCGTCTGGGAAGACGGTCGCCCTGTCTTCATCGGAGATGACGCGCCGGACGTGGCTGGAGCGAGCGATCGCGCCGCTCCGAGAATTCATGACGATGCTCCTAAGATTTGGGTCGGTGCTCCGAAGATTTGAGCGAATACTCCGAAGATTTGAGCGAGTGCTCCGAAGATTTGGCGCCGCTGCTCCGAGTATTTGCTGGAACCCTGGGCGCGGGGAAAACTGGCGCTATCATTGCCATTATGTTGTCCATACAGCGATTGCCAGCGGAGACGGCCATGGCCAATTTATTGGTACGCAACGTCGATGATGAGATCAGCCATGCATTGAAGGAACGCGCCAGCGCCCACGGAGTCAGCGCGGAAGCGGAGCATTGGCGGATTCCGGAAGAGGCCCTGCTACGACCGAAACGGCGCAGCTTCCTGCGCGTGCTCGCCGACATGCCGGATGTGGGACGCGACGAGGACTATGCGCGCATTCAAGACGGCATCGATCAGAGAGAGCTCGGGGGATGAGGCATGATTCAAGATCAACTGATTAACGAGATCAAACAGATACCGGGGTACAAACTGGCGGAACTGTACGATCTCATCCACTACTTTAGGCTCGGGTTGGCAAGCGAACAGCAAGAAACGCACGCGCAACGCCGGGTCGGTCTCGCCAAGGGACAGTTTCAGGTGCCCGCGAGCTTTTTCGATCCATTGCCAGATGAAATTTTGGAGGAGTTCGAGGGCGAGCAATGAGAATTTTGCTCGATACCTGCGCATTTCTTTGGCTGGCCAGCGATGCGCCGGACCTCAGCCAGACCGCGAGAAACGTCTTTCAGGATGTCGAGAACGAGGTGTTTCTGAGTAGCTTGTCGGCCTGGGAGGTCATGGTCAAGAATCGGCTGGGCAAGCTCCCATTACCGGAGCCGGCCGCGCAGTTCATTCAACGACAACGCAAAGATCATCTGATCAATACCTTGCCGCTGGACGAGCTTTCTGTGTGTCAGTTGGCAAATCTTCCGGATTATCATCGCGACCCATTCGACCGTATGCTGATTTGTCAGGCGATTGAGCATGACTTCACCATTATGACTCCAGACGAAGCGATTACCGATTATCCGGTCGCTACCCTTTGGTAATCTGAAGGGCGTCATGAGCGAATACACCGAGGTCGAACAACCCTTCCTGCACCAGTTGCAGACCCTCGGCTGGCAAATCATCGATCAGGGCGAGGGCATCCCGGCCGATCCGGCCAAGAGCCGGCGCCAGAGCTTCCGCCAGTGGATTTTGCCGGAGATGTTCGCCCGCTCCGTTTCGGCGATCAACACCAATGCTGACGGCGCGCCTTGGCTCAGGCCGCGTCAGATCCAGGACTTGCAAGACCAAATCCTGCGCCAACCGAATCGGACGCTCCTGGAGGCTAACGAGGCGATCCAGAAATTGCTGTTCAAGGCCCAGGTGGACGTGAACGAGGTCACCGGCGAGCTGGATCCGGTGTTGCGGCTGACCGACTTCGTGAATCCCGAGAACAACCACTTTCTGGCCATCAACTACCTAGCGCGGAAGGAGTGGTTGCGTAAGCATGGTGCCAGCTTAAACCTATAGAGGACGAATCAACGCAATGCAGTAAGCACGGCATGGCGGGGATGATTCTGTCTCCGTGGTTGGCGGACCAGATTGGGGCGTCCTTCAGGCTCAGGTCGGACGGGCGGGCAATAAAAAGCCCGCTAGAATGCGGGCTTCAGGATGGTGCTGGCTATTGTTAGGAATCGAATTGGTGGAGGCGGCGGGAATTGAACCCGCGTCCGCAAGCCCTCTGCCTTTGGTCCTACATGCTTAGTCCACTCTATTGTTTTTAACCTTCTGCCGCCCGAAGGACAGGGCGATCAGTCGGCGATCCCGAATTGGGTTTTAGCGGATCAGGTCCAGGCTCCCTGCGCCGCGATCCTGTGTGAAGTTACCCCACGAATCCACCGCCCACAGGCAAGAGATGGTGTGAGGCCCGCTGGGATTAAGCAGCGAGAGCGTAGTTGTCGTCGTTGGCAACTATAGATTTGCGGATAGTTTTACGAGGTCTTCCGCACCTCGGCATGCACCTCCGGTTTTGCGACCCACGTCGAAGCCATGTCGCCCCCATTGGTTCTCGGGTAGACAGGGTAAGGTTGGTTTGGTTCCCAGTGCAAGGATTTTGTTTGTCGATTGCCCAGCGTTGGCCGTTCGGCGTGTCGTCGCCATCAGCAGAACAGGAGGTGAATGCCGACTTGTTTCAGGCGTTCTGATTCTTCCTCAAGCTCCAGGCGAGTTAGCGGATGGTCGCCTAGCCAGCCGTCAGGGAAGCAGAGCGACAGTTCGGCCTTGTCGGCGCTTAGCACTGGGTTGGGTTTGGTTGTGGCTGAGCGGCCGCGGTGGATGAGCACTGCCAGGCGCAGCAGCACGCAGAGTCGGCGCGCGCAGTCCTGTTTGCTTTCGGGCAGGCTGGCAAAGTCTTCCTGCGGGACTTTGCGCCGATGGGCCAGTACTAGCATGGCCAGCACCGTCTGCTCCTGGCGGGTAAAGCCGGACAGGTCGGCATTGCGCAGCAGGTAGGCGCCGTGTTTTTGGTACTGACTGTGGGAGACGACCAGGCCTATCTCGTGCAGATGCGCGGCCCAGCCGAGCATTTCGCAATATTCCGGTCGGTTGAGCTTCCATTTGTCGCCAACCTGCTGGTAGAGCTTCAAGGCGGTTTGCTCGACCCGCAGAGCCTGCTCCATGTCGACATCGAAGCGCCGGCACAGGGTGGCGACGGTGCGCTCCCGCACATCCTCGTGCTGGATGCGGCCGATCAGCTCGTAGATCACGCCCTCGCGCAGCGCCTGGTTGGAGACCCGCATCTGGTCGATAGACAGGTTCTGAAAGAGCGCCCGCAGCACGGCCACGCCGCCGGCAAAAACGGGCCGGCGTCTGTCGCTCAGCCCTTTGAATTTGAGGTCCTCCACCTTGCCGCAATCGATCAGCGCCTCGCGCAGGCGGGTCAGGCCCTCGGCACAGATGCCCTCGGCGGACCAGCCTTCGCCCGCCAGCACCGAGGCGATGGCCTTGATGGTTCCGGAACTACCGGTGGCGGTTTGCCAGCTGGCGTTGCGAAACAGCTCGCGTACCGGGCGAATCTGAATGGCGGCAGCGAGCTCCGCGCGATCCATGGACTCAAGGCTGATGCGCCCGTCGGCAAAAAACCGTTGCGACATGCTCACGCAGCCCATGTGCAGACTCTCGCGCTGCAGCGGCGTGAAGCCATGTCCGACGATCAGCTCGGTACTGCCGCCGCCGATGTCGATCACCAGGCGCTTTTCGTCGCCGATGGCCAGACCATGGGCAACGCCGAGATAAATCAGGCGTGCTTCCTCGCGCCCGGCGATGACCTCGATCGGCTGGCCCAGTGCGGCCTCGGCGCGTTCCACAAAGTCGGAATTGGCGCGCAGTTGGCGCAGGGTATTGGTGCCCACCACGCGCACATTGGCGGGCTTGAACTCGCGCAGGCGCTGCCCGATGCGCTCCAGACAGGCCAGTGCGCGCTCGGCCACCTCGGGCCGCAGATCCTTGCGCGGCGTCAGCCCTTCGCCCAGGCGCACCATCTCCTTGTAGCGGTCGATGACCTTGAGGGTGCCGCCATCGCTGCGCGCGATCAGCAGGTGAAAGGAGTTCGAGCCCAGGTCCAGCGCGGCGAAAGTCTCGCCTGCAATCTCGCCGTTGGCGGAGAGGGCTGCAGGTGCGGGTGTTGGGGTGGCGACTGGTGCTGAGCCAGGGGGTGAGTCAGCGGTAGGCGCGGATACCTGATTCTGTGGCTGGGTGTCCGGTTCCATAAACTGGCCCAAAGCAATAGCGCATGTGCATTCAGTATAACCGCCAAGTGCGCCTGTTTGGTGCGCGAAATTGCATCAGAGGCGCGTGTCTGGCGTCGCGGTGCCGGCGAGCTTCACATCGCGCTGGCCGGCGGGTGCCCCGATGCCGGTCCCGAGCCAGTCTCGCGCGTCGCTGGCTGCACGGAAACCGGAATCGGCGCGCTCGCGTGCAGGTGAAGATCGCGCTGCGGGAAGGCGATGCCGATGCCGGCGGCGCGGAATTTGTCATCGATGGCCTGGTGCAACTCCGAGGTGACCGACAGCCGGTTGTCGAGTGCGCCAAGATAATAGCGCAGCACCAGGGTGAGAGAATTGTCGCCGAAGCCCTCGAAGGTGATAACGGGTGCCGGGTCTTCGAGTACCAGTGGGTTTTCGGCGGCGGCCTCGGCGAGCAGAGCCAGGGCCTTGCGGGTGTCGCAGCCATATTCGGCACCGACCACGATAGCCATGCGGTTGATGGTATCGGTCAGGCTCCAGTTGAGCAGTCGGCTGGTAATGAATTCCTTGTTCGGTACCAGCAGTTCTTGTTTGTCCCAGTTGCGGATGGTGGTCGCGCGGATCTGGATGCGGGTGACCTTTCCGGTGGTCTCGCCGACTGTGACCACATCGCCGACGCGGATCGGGCGTTCGAATAGGATGATCAAACCGCTGATGAAGTTCGCGACGATCTCCTGCAGCCCAAAGCCGATACCGACACTGAGCGCGGCAATCAGCCATTGCACTTGCGACCAAGAGAGCCCGAGGGTGCCAAACACCAGCAAGACGCCGAAGCCGGTGATGCCGTAGCCGGTCAAGGTCGTGATCGTGTAGCGCATGCCGGGGCTGATCTCGGTATGGCGCAGCAGAATGATCTCAAACAGCGCGGGCAGGTTGCGCGCGGCGACTGCGGCGGCGGCAACGATCAGCATCAGCATGCCGGCATCAGCCAGGGTGACCGGGACCAGGGTCTCGGCACCATCGACTGTGGTGCTGTAACTCCACAGAGTCACTTGGTCGAGAATGGTCAAGGCGGGCAGCACCTTGGACCAAATCAGCCACAGCCCAAGGGCCCCGGCAATGACGATCATGCTGTTGATCAGTTGCCGGGTTTGTTCGTCGAGCGCGGCAAGGTCGACAGGATTGTCCGGCGCTTTGTCACTGGTGGTGTCACTCGCCTGTTGGTTCGCGTCTGTCTCGTGGGTTGCGTGTTGCTCCAGTGCCGCCTTGAGTGCCAGGCCGCGGCGGGTGACGATCAGCCACCGCACGATGATCTGGTGCACGACCACTAGGGCGAGAATCATCCACAGCTCGCTGATCATTGCTTCGATCAGAATTGCGGCGGTGTAGAGGTAACCGGTCAGGGTCAGGCCGGCAAGAAACAGCGGTACCGCGACCAGCGCTCCGTACCACAGGTAGCGCAGACGGCTGAACCAGCTCTCTGGGTGGGCGCGCAGCTGGTCGGCAAAGACGCCGTTGCGTGAGTTGGTCAGGCGCACGGTGAAGGCGGTGAAGACGAGAATCAGCGCCAGCATGGACAGTCGCCCGAGAGTGCCGCTAAAGCTTGGGTCGGGATGCAGCACGAAGGTGGCGGCCACCAGGCCAAGAGGCGGCAGCACCACCGTGGCCCAGGTGAAGTTGCGCCGGATCAGCTGTAGAGTGGTGGTGCTCCAGCGGAAGTGTCGGTCAGCCAGGCCGCCGCGCAAACAGATTTGGTGAAAGGCACGCAGATAGTAGAGCCCGGCACCGACGCCGCCCAATCCCGCACCGATGGCCTTGCTGAATGGCGTGGCCGTGGCCGCGACTTCCAGCGATCGGCTGATCAGCGCGAGCAGCAGCGGCCAGGGCAGGGCCAGCAGCAGGGTCATCAGCAAGGCATCGAGGGTGTAGTGAAACCTGTCACTGCCAACCCGCCTGAGCGGTTCGCCATCGCGGCGAATGCGCCTTCTCAGCGCCGGACCATTCCAGATCAGCAGCAGAAATGTGGCCACGCCAAGCCACATCAGCGGGGAGCTTTTGAACTCCTGCAATAGCATGTCGGGCAATGGTTCCCAATTGTCCGGGGCGACCAGCCAGGCGAGCGCCTGGGGCAGGGCGGCGAAGGATTGCTCGGTCACCGGCACCACGCTGCGCACCCACAGCAGGCGTTGGCCGAGAAAGTCGCGGTATTCCTGTGTGACCCGGATCAGTGCCTGGGTGTCGTCGTCGAGCTCGGTGAGCCCGCGCAGATAGCTCTCTTCGGTGGCGATCAGTTTTCGCAGGAGCTCTTCGCGGCGCTTGAGTTGCTCGTCGAGATCGCGGCGAAGTTGGGACCGCTCCGCAGACGCGGCGCTGGCCATGGCTTCCTGCACGCGCGCGCTCAGGGCGTTGTCGTGGCGCATCAAGTCGCGGTAGCGCACCAGGTTGAGATTGGTTTCGGCAATCTCATCGGCGTAGTCGGAGCTCTGGGCGTGCAGGCTGCGTGGGTCCGGCAGGTTATAGAACTGGGTGACGAGACTTTGTCCGAGGGCGCGGCTGAGTCCGGTGGCTTCAAGTCGATGACGGGCGCTGCGGTAGTCTTCTTCGACGCGGTTGCGGTTGTTCTTAACCTGTGCCTGGGTTTCGTCGAAGCGGTCGAGCCGCACGGTCACCTCGCCGAGCGATGTGCTGAAATCAGTGTTCTCCAACGCCAGCTCGCGCACCAGCGGATGTGCGCCGGCGAGGCTCTGTTGCTCCGCCTCAATCTCGGTGGCCACCCGCTCGGCTTCGAGCCGGCGCATGCGGTCGGCCTGATTTTCCAGCTGCGCGCGCCGGGCGCGCAGTTGCTCGAGCTTCTCCTCGGCCAGCGCGAGTCGCGCGAGGTTGCGCTCAGTGCGCCCGCCGGCGCTCAAAATCTGCTGGTCAAGCATCAGCAGCTCCGCGCGCAAATTGGCGCGCCGGGTCTCGAGCACCCAGCGCTGTGCCTGCGCTTCAAGCGGAGTCAGACCGACGCCGGTGAAAGCGGCTAGCTCGGTGTTGACCAGACCCAGCGCCTCGTTGGCCTCCGTCAGGCGCTTGCGCGCGCGGCTGGGCTCTTGGGCGTTGGTTTCGACCACTTTGTTGAGCTCGGCGACAATGGTTTCGGTGGCGGCGATCTCGGCCAGTTCTTGGGCGAGCTGCTGCTCGACTTGTTCGAGCGTGGTGTCGGCGGGCAGGGCGCTGGGGTCGGTGTCCTTGCCCGCCTCTGTGCTTGCTGAGGCGGCTTGGGTCAGTTCCGCGCGGCGCTCTTGCAGCGCCTGGGTCTCGGCCGGCGCGTTCTCCAGAGCGAGGATATAGGTCTGCGCCTGGGCCTCGTGGACTTTGATCTCCTCCAGGTTGCTCAGCGCCTTGCGGTAGAGCTCGGTCAGACGCGCGGTCGCGGCCTCGCCGATGGTGCTGGTGGCTTCGACCTCCTGAATCTTGCTGTTGATCAGCTCCGGGGTCAGGGCAGGCTGCAGCTGGGACTGGGATTCGGGGTCGTTGTCGAGAGTAAAGAGCCGCGTCGCACTGGGCGAGGCGGGATCTTGTGCACTGGCAAGTCCGGGTAGCCAGCATAGGAGAACCAGCCCGATGACAACGAGCGGCCAGCCTGGTCGCCGCGTGATCTGTCCGTCCGGTCGCCGGGCCGGTTTATGCCCTCCGCAAGTGGCCTGCATCGCGCTGTCGGTCTTCAGCTGCGGCGGCCGGCGCAGTCGGTGTCGGTCTCGCCGATGGCCTCGATGCGCCGCCAGCGGCGCCCGTCGCGGCGCAGCAGTTCGCCGGCGGCACAGGGGCCCCAGCTGCCGGCTGCGTAGTTGGGGAAGTCGCGCGGTGGCAGCGCGTGCCAGACGTCCATCACCGACTGGACGATCTCCCAGCCCTTCTCGACTGTGTCGGCGTGCTTGAACAGGGTCGCATCGCCGTTCATGCAGTCGTAGATGAGCGTTTCATAGCCGGTGGCTGGCTTGTTGCCGAAGTAGTCTTCGTAGGAGAAGTTCATGTTCACAGTGCCGACCTGCATCCTGGGGCCGGGGATCTTGGCGCCGAAGCTCATCTGAATGCCTTCGTTCGGCTGGATGCGCAGCACCAGCATGTCGGGCTCGAGCTGTTCGACATCGGTGTCCTGGAACATCATGGTCGGTGCGCGTTTGAACTGAATCGCCACCTCGGTGTATTGCCCAGCCAGGCGCTTGCCGGTGCGCAGGTAAAAGGGCACGCCAGCCCAGCGCCAGTTGTCCATGGTGAGCTTGAGCGCGACGAAGGTTTCGGTGCGCGATTGCGGGTCGACATCGGGGGAGTTGCGATAGGGTGCCACCTGTTCACCACTGACGAGTGTGCCAGGGCCATACTGCCCGCGCACGGCATGGGTGAGCACCTGCTCGGGCGTCAGCGGCGTGATGGCGTCGAGCACCTTGTTGATTTCCTCGCGCACAGCCTCGGCCTCGAAGGAATTCGGTGGGTCCATGGCAAGAAAGCCGAGCAGCACTAACAGGTGATTGGGGATCATGTCGCGCAGGGCGCCGGCTTCTTCATAGTAGGCGCCGCGGTGCTCGACCCCGACCGACTCGGCCACCGTGATCTGGACATGGTCGATGTGATGGCGGTTCCAGAGCGGCTCGATAAAGCCGTTGGCGAAGCGGAACACCATGATGTTCTGGACGGTTTCTTTGCCCAGGTAGTGATCGATGCGGTAGATCTGCTCCTCGTCCATGTTGCGGTGCAGGGCGTCGTTCAGCGCGACGGCGGATTCCAGATCGCGGCCGAAGGGTTTTTCGATAATCAACCGGCGCCAGTCACCGTCGCTCTCGTGCAGCAGGCCGACTTCGCCTAAGCGATCGGTGATGGGGCCGAACAGGCTCGGCGGCACGGCCATGTAGAACAGGTAATTGCCCTCGGTCTCGCGCTCGGCGTCGATGCGGGTCAGGCGCTCGCACAGGTGCTCATAATCCTCGCCCTTGAGCATGTCAATTTGCATGTAGTGCAGCCGCCCGCGCAGCCGCTCCCACACATCCTGAGAGAACCCTGACCCGACGCTCTCGGCCATCTTCTCGCCGATGCGCTCGCGAAAGCGCTCGTCATCGAGCTCCAGGCGGTCGAGCCCCAACATCGCGAAGCTGTCCGGCAGCAGGCCGGCCGCGCACAGGTGGTAGAGCGCCGGCACCAGTTTGCGCCGGGTCAGATCACCGCCGGCACCGAAAATGATCATCACATTCGGCGTAGCAGGCGGTGCCTGCATGAAGTCGGTATGCGTCAGGGACATGGCGTGGGTTCTCCGGAGCTTAGTGGCGGGCGTGCGGCCATGGCCGCGAGGGGTCTTGGCCGCGCCGCCATTCTACTGGAGTGGCTGCTGTGGGAGTATCGTTTCCAGATCGAGCGTTGCGAGGAAAGTCTCCGCTGGCAGCGGCATGCCGAAATAGAAGCCTTGGTAAGCATCGCAATTTCGCGCGCGGAAGAACTGCAGCTGTTCGGCGGTTTCGACGCCTTCGGCGATAACGCTAACGCGCAAATGCCGGCACACTGACAGGATGGCCTCGACCAGGGCGGCATCATCGGCATCGGTGCAAACGTCCTGAACAAAGCTGCGGTCGACTTTCAGCTCGTCGATCGGGAGGCGCTTGAGATATGTGAGCGATGAGTAGCCGGTGCCGAAGTCGTCGATAGAAAAGCGCACGCCGAGCGCCTTGAGCTCCTGCATGGTGCGAATGGTCGAGGCGATATCCTCGATGACGACGCCTTCGGTCAGTTCCAGCGTCAAATCCGCGGGTGGAATTCCGGAGCTGTCCAAAACCTCCTTGACCTCGGCGACGAAATCGGCCTGGCGGAATTGACGCGGACTGACATTCACCGACATCCGCAGGCGGCGCCCCGCGGACTGCGCCCGCGCCAGGAAGCTGCACGCCTCATGCAAAGCCCAGCGGCCCATCGGCAGGATCAGCCCGGCGTCCTCGGCGACCGGAATAAACACCCCGGGTGAGATCATGCCCTTTTCTGCATGCGGCCAGCGCATCAGCGCCTCGACGCCGATCAGACGCCCGGTGGCGTCGACCTGCGGCTGATAGTAAAGCTGCAGCTCGCGTCTTTCGATGGCTTGGCGGAGCTCGCCTTCCAGATTAAAGCGCGCCTCGGCGGCATCCTGCATGGACGGCTCGAAGAAGCGGATGCAGTTGCGTCCGCTCTCCTTGGCCCGATAGAGCGCGGTGTCGGCCTCTCGCACCAGGTCTTGAACGCTGGCCTCGTGTCCGCGCATCAGGGTGATGCCGATGCTGACCTCCGAGCGCAGCTCCCCGGCCTTGAGCAGGTAGGGGGCGGCCAGGGCGTGGCGGATCTTCTCGGCAACGCGATGGGCAAAATGTGAGGCTTCTTCCGCGCCACTGGAGAGGTTGTTGAGCAGGATGACAAATTCGTCCCCGCCAAAGCGCGCGACCGTATCCTCGTCGCGCAGCAGCCGTTGCAAGCGCTCAGAGACGTGCTGCAGCAGGTGATCTCCCACCTCATGGCCGCGCGCGTCGTTGATCTGCTTGAAGCGGTCGAGATCGAGAAACAAGACCGCGCCGATATGCCCGGTGCGCTGAGCGGCGGCCTGGGCATTGGCGAGCCGATCGAGAAACAAGCGGCGATTGGGCAGGTCGGTCAGGGGGTCGAAGAAGGCAAGGCGGTGGATGAACGCCTCGCTGCGCTTGCGCTCGGTGATGTCGCGCACCACGGCGAGCAGGATGGGCGGTCGCGCATCGATGCGATTAAGATTGATCTCCACCCAGAGTGAGTTTCCGTTGGCGCGTCGGATCTGGGCTTCAAACTGTTGGGCGTGACCGCGCAACGTGGGCTTCCAGATGTCGCGCCAGGGCAACGTTTTAACCGGCAGCAGCCAGGTGTAAGCCCGTTGCGCGCGCAACTGTTCCAGTGTGCCGCCGAACAGGTCAAGACCGCGGCGATTGATATCCAGAATCCTGCTGCCGGCGAGATCCAGCACCACAATGGCGTCCTGAGCGCTTTCGAACAGCGCCTTGTAGTTGGCCTCTGAGCTTCGCAGCGCGGCCAGCGCGCGCTGGCGGCTGATTAAGCCCTCATAGATGCGAATAGCGGCTTCGGCAATAATGCGGTCGGCGGGCTCCAGAGGGTGCAGTCGTGCCGAGGCTTCGCGGCGAAAACCCAGCAGCAGGCTCCAGGGTGAGGGTGGGGCGCTCACCCACAGGCCGGTTTCCAGCCCGGTGTGGCGCAAAATCTCATGTTGCGCCGACAGCAATCCGTCCGCTGGCGCAGGTGCATTCGCCAGACTCAAACGCGTGCCTGGCTTGATGCCGACCGCCTGCATGATGCGATAGGCGGAAGCGTCGTCCTCCCGGCACATTAGCGCTGCGGCCTCGACGTGAAGTCGCTCGACGAGCAGCATCAATAACTGCTCGCCAAGGTGCGCGGCGAAGGTGTCTTCGTCCTCGGCTTCGCGCGCGAGGGCGTGAATCTGCTCGACCACCAGCGCCAATGTCCGATTGCGCTGGGCATCTCGGCGGGCCTGGACCAGCTCCTGCTGCAGGCGCAGCATGCGCGCGCCAAGCTCATCGCATTGAGTGCGATAGTAGGCGAGCGCGTCGGAAGCGGCGTTGGTATCCACCAGGGGCAGCTCAGTCGCGGTGGGTACAGAGCAGCAGGACGCCGGTCCAGTCGAGCGGACGTGCGCGTCCCAGGAAGGGGGCGATTTCGGTACCAGAATAGACCCCAAGAAACGGGCAGACGGCCCCGACGCGCTCGCGCACCGGCGTGGATTCATCTTCGTCGGCGCCGCTAAAGGGCAGGGAACGACCGGCGCAGTCGATGTAGAGCCCAAACGCGATCTCGCGCTCGGACAAGCTGGCCAGGATCGCATCGGTTTGCGTGCTGGCAGATTCGATCATGCGCGCGGGTTCGTAGCCCATGATCTGGATAAGCGAGCCGACTTGGAAATCCGCCTCGAACAGGATCAGCGATTCCTCCTCGGGGTCGACGGCGACGACCAGACGATTGACGTACTGGTCTTCATTGAAGGGGGCGTAGAGATCGCCATGCTTCTCGCCTAAGGTGATGAAGGGCAACGGCTGGCGCGCGAGCAATTCCTCCCGCGACACCTGCAGGCGTTCCTCGGCCACCCGCAGCGCCGGCCGGCCCTGGATGCCGCGCACCCGGTCGCCTTGAATGTCCGTGATTTCAAGAAAATCGCTGGCCGGCAGGCAGCCGTGCATGATGGTGGTGTGGCCAATCAGCGCAGCTGGGAGAACCGCGGCCACCGCAGCATGACGCGCGGTGTCCTGGCCGTCGAACAGATAGCTGTCGAGCATATCGAAACTACCCAGCATGCCGGCACCGACGATCAGCGGTGGATGCTCGCCCAGGGCCTGGTGGAGACCGTCGAGCAGACGGCTGCCAATGTGCAGGACCGGCGGCGGTGCGCTCTTGACCGAATCGTAAAACAGCAGCACCACGCGCTCGGCCGCCAGATTCAGCGCACGCAGTTGCTCGCCCAACTGCCGCCCGGCGGCGACCTCATCCTCGTCAAGCCCCTGAACGCGCAGAATTGCGCTGGGCGCCAGGGACTGCGCAAATAAAAGCACGCCGCACTCATAACCGCTGGTTTGGGCGCCGCTGGCGGAAATAATGCCGGTCCCGCTGCCACCGACCACCGGCAGTGGCCCGAGCTCAGCGCGAAAGCCTTCCAAGACGGCTTGCGGGTCGTGCAGTCCGCCCGCGAAAGCGATCAGCCACCCCGGCGCCTGTTGCGGGCCGAGTTGCTCACGCGCCTGGTGGGCTGCCATCCGTGCCGCTGTCAACGCATCTGGATGGCGGCTGTGACCTGCGCCGACCGAGGGCTTGGCATGGTTGGGCATCATGGCATCTCGAATAAAGCGCCGGTTTATCGAGTCAGGCTGATCATCAGCTCTGGGGCTTTTCGTGATGCCCGCCGAACTGATAGCGCATCGCCGAGAGCAGCTGGTTGGCGAAATCCCCCTCGCCGCGCGAGCTGAAGCGCTCGAACAAGGCTGCTGTCAGCACCGGGGCCGGCGCACCGGACTCGATGGCGGCGATGCTGGTCCAGCGGCCTTCCCCGGAGTCCGACACCCGTCCGCCGAAGTTGCTCAAGTTGGCATCGTCCGCCAGCGCATTGGCGGTTAGGTCAAGCAGCCAGGAGGCGACCACGCTGCCACGGCGCCAGACTTCGGCCACCTGCGCGACATCAATGTCGTATTGGTAAAACTCCGGATTCGACAGCGGTGCGGTCTCGGCATCGGTGGCATGGTCGGCGCGCCCAGCACCGGCATGCTTGAGAATGTTAAAGCCCTCGGCATAGGCCGCCATCAGCCCGTACTCGATGCCGTTGTGCACCATCTTGACGAAATGCCCGGCACCGCTCGGCCCGCAGTGCAGATACCCCTGCTCGGCGCGGCTTGGCGCGCCGTCCCGCCCCGCGGTGCGCTCGATCTCGCCCGCGCCCGGTGCCAGGGCGGCAAAGATGGGATCGAGCCGCTCGACCGCGTTCGTATCGCCGCCGATCATCAGGCAATAGCCGCGTTCCAGCCCCCAGACGCCACCACTGGTGCCGCAATCTAGGAAATGTACATCGCGCTCGGCCAGGCGTTTGCTGTGGCGGATATCGTCTTGGTAAAAGGAGTTGCCGCCATCGATCAGCACGTCATCGGCGGCCAGATGCGGCTCGAGTTGGGTGATGACCGAATCAACCACCGCCGCCGGCACCATGATCCAGATCGCCCGCGGAGCAATCAGCTTGGCGCAGAAATCCGCCAGATCGCTGGCCCCAGTGGCCCCTTGCCCGGCCAGCGCCTGAACCGCGTCAGGATTGTTGTCGAACACCACGCACTCATGGCCAGCGTGC
Source organism: Thiorhodovibrio litoralis (assembly GCF_033954455.1). NCBI lineage: Bacteria > Pseudomonadati > Pseudomonadota > Gammaproteobacteria > Chromatiales > Chromatiaceae > Thiorhodovibrio > Thiorhodovibrio litoralis. The sequence goes on from NZ_CP121473.1 coordinate 1,837,159, forward strand.
ATCAACCGTTGCACCATGTTTGCGCCCATGCGACCAAGGCCGATCATTCCGAGTTGCATCTGAATCCTCCAGGCATTTCAACGCCTGTTGTGGTTGTAAGGGACTGGCACGGTAGCAAGTTGGACCCTTGTGCTGTCTGCTGGCTTGCTTTATGGCGGCTGATTCGGACAATACGAGCCTGCGAGGCGAGAAATTCGCGCATGAATGGCTGCAAACAGGAGACAATTGCCATGGCAAATGAAGGTTATCATGAACCCATCACCGAGTTGAGTGCCGAGACCCGGGACATGCATCGGGCGATACAATCGCTGATGGAAGAGCTGGAGGCGGTCGATTGGTACAACCAGCGCGTCGATGCCTGCCAGGACAAAGAGCTTGCGGCCATCCTGGCGCACAACCGCGATGAAGAAAAAGAACATGCGGCCATGTTGCTTGAGTGGGTCCGGCGCCGGGACAGCAAGTTCGACGGTGAGTTGAAGGATTATTTGTTCACCGACAAGGCCATTGCGCATCAGTGAGCAACCAGCGCATCACTGATCAACAGCGTCGCGTGCTCGCGCGATCAATCACCTATGAGGAGAGTATTCGTGTCTGAATCTACTGCTATGACTGACGCTGAGGCCCAGAAGTCCGCCAAGAAAAAAGCGCGGTGGGTGTTTTTGTTGAATCAGCTTCCATACATCATCCTGTATGCCACAACCATCGTGCTGGTCGCGATGACGGACAGGGAGCCGACCGATGTAGCGATGAAGTGGATTTGGTTCATCCCTGCCGTCGCGCTGGTGGCCATTTTTGGTGGCTGGAAATATCACGCCGGTGAGAGCGCGAAATCGCGCGCCTTTTATCTCTTTCGCCAAGTGCTGCACTGGGCTGCGCTGGCGGTAGTGGTGCACTACTTTTTCACCAAGGATTTGCTCCACTTCCTGAATGCTGAAACCGACGGCGTGGTGATGATTTTCCTGCTTGGGCTGACCGCGATTCTGTCTGGGATCCATGCGGATTGGAAAATGGGTCTGTTCGGCGCTTTCCTGATCATGAGCGGCGAGACCATCGGGTGGTTCGATGACAATGCCGTACTTATGGGCATTGTTGGCGGTGGCGCTGCGGTGGCTGTGATTTTGACCCTGTTGGTGCGCTCGAGAGTCACAAGCAGAAAGAAAACCAAGAGCGACGCAGCGGGCGGGATCGAGGCGGGCGTCAGCGCCTGATGTGGCGCTGTCTGTCTCGCCAGCGCAGGAGCCGATTTTTGTGCTCGCCGCGCTCAGTGGCGATGACGTAAGCGCCAGCAATGATGAATGCGCGCGTTGCGCTTGAAGTCTCGCGGCAGGGTGCGGGGCTTCAGGTCCTCGATCTCCAGGTCCGTTAGGGCGTCGGCATCCAGTTTGAAGCGGCGCAGATTGGTGGAAAAGATCAGCTTGCCGTCCGGCTCGAGCAGCCGGGCGGTCTGCTGGATCAGCCTGACATGGTCGCGCTGAATATCGAAGCTGCCGCGCATCCGCTTGGACGTCGAAAAGCTCGGTGGGTCGAGAAAAATCAGCCCGAATTTGTCCCAACGCGGACGCTCGATCCATTGCAGGCAGTCGGCTTGTTCAACTCTGTGCGCGGGTGGCGTGAAGCCGTTGAGCGTTAGATTGCGCTGCGCCCAGTCGCAGTAGGTGCGCGATAGATCGACTGTGAGGGTCGAGAGCGCACCACCCGCTGCGGCATGTACGCTGGCCGCACCTGTGTAGCCGAAGAGATTCAAAAACCGCTTCCCCTGCGCGAGTTGCCCGATGAGCGCACGGGTCTGGCGGTGGTCGAGAAACAGCCCGGTGTCGAGATGGTCTTGCAGGTTGACCAGAAAGCGCAGCCCGGCTTCGCGCACTTCAAAGAACTGCTCCGCTTGGCCCTGTCTGTCGTATTGCGCGTTCCCGCGTTGGCGCTGTCGCACCTTAAAGAACAGGTTCTCGCGTGCGATGCCCAGGGTTTCGCCGATCACCCCCATGGCCTCGCGCAGACGCCGCCGTGCCGCGCGCGGGTCGATGTCGGGCGGTGCGGCATATTCCTGCACATGGGCGAGCCGTTGTTTGCCGGCGTCGTCCTCCATGCTTGTGCCCGGTCTCGCGCTCGTCCCCGGCTTCGCGTCAGCCCCGCTGTTGGCGTCCGCTGCGGCAGCCGAGTAGATGTCGATGGCCAGGGCATATTCGGGCAAATCGGCGTCATAGAGCCGATAGCAGCCGATGTCCTGCTGCTTGAGCCAGCTGTTTAGGCTTTTTTGATTCTTGCGCAGCCGGTTGGCGAGCATCGCGGCACCGGGGCCGCGTTCCTCGGGTGGCAGCGGGCGCGGGCTGTCGTCCACATGCGCCTCAGAGCGGATGTCGAAATGCAGCAACTGGCAGTCGAGTGGGCCGTTGAACAGCCGGTGCGTGCGGTGCGCGCGCAGGCCCATGTTGCGACCAAGCTCGGGGTTGGCGGTCAATACGGCGCCCTGCCAGCCGTCGAAGCGCTCGCGCAGCACGTGCCCGAGCGTGCGGTAGAGCGGCACCAGATTCTCCTTGGCACCGAGGCGTTCGCCATAGGGCGGGTTGCTGATGACCAGCCCCTGCCGCGCCTGACCACAGGGCTGGCAGTCGGCCAGCTCGCGGCGCTCGAAATGCAGGCGCCCAGCCAGACCGGCGCGCTCCAGGTTGGCATAGGCCATGCGAATGGCGGCGCTGTCACGGTCATAGCCGCACAGGCGGCCAAGGCTTTCCAGTCCGGTGCTCGCGCGTGCTTCGGCCTCCTCGCGCAGGCCGTTCCAGGCTGCTGCATCATGCCCGCGCCAGGCGCTAAAGCCCCAGTGCGCGCGGTTTAGGCCGGGCGCGCGGTCGGCGGCCATCAGCGCAGCCTCAATCACCAAGGTACCGGCACCGCACATGGGGTCGACCAGGGCGCCGCCGGCGGCGGCAATCGCAGGCCAGCGCGCGCGCAGCAGCAGGGCGGCGGCTAGGTTCTCCTTGATGCTGGCCGCGCCGGCTTCGGTGCGATAACCACGTCTGTGCAGCGCATCGCCCGACAGGTCCAGGCTGAGCGCGGCCTGATCGCGAAACAGCCGACAGTAAAGGCGGATGTCGGGCTGGGCGGTGTCGACGCTGGGCCTTTGGCCGCTGCGCTCGCGGAATTGATCGACAATGGCATCCTTGATGCGCAGGGCGGCGAAATGGGTGTGATCGATGCCGGAACGGGCGCTGTCGACATGAATTGCCAGGGTTTGCTCCGGCCCCAGATGTTGCGACCAGTCGATGGCAGCGATGCCGGCGTAGAGTGCATCGGGATCGGCAGCGGGCCATTCCGCCAGCGGCAACAGCACCCGGCTGGCGACGCGCGACCACAGGCATACCCGATAGGCATCGGCCAGGGCGCCGGCGCAGGCGACGCCAGCGCGGGTCTCGCGCACCTCGGGGATGCCAAGGCCGCGCAGTTCCTCGGCGAGCAGGGTCTCGAGATGCCGGGCAGCGGTGACGAAAAAGTGGTGCTGATCCGGTGCCTGGCTGGGCGGTGTTGCGAGCTCTAGCACCTCGGCGCCGCCGCTGGTGTGGCCGAGGGAGTCACTGGCGAAGTGGCTGGGGGAGTGCCTGGAGGATTGAGTGGCGGAGCAGCCTGCGCAGTGATTGGGCTAGCAGGGGTGCCCGCGGGCGGCGCCAAATCCGGCAGCACCTCGCGCACGACCCGGGCCAGAGCCTGAAGCGCCGCGGTGCGCGGAAAGCTCCGGCGATGCACCAGCGAGATGTGCCGCCGCGCATCCGGCAGCGACAGGGGGCGCACGCTGATGCCAGGTGTGTCGCGCCAGCCGCTGTCGAGCGCCAGTGCGGGCACCAGAGTGCAGCCGAAGCCGGCGCGCACCAGATGGCGCAGGGTCTCGAGACTGGCGGCGCTGAGATCGGCTGCCGCGCTGGTGTGCGGGCGCTCGGCCAGGCGGCACACATGCATGACCTGCTGGCTTAAACAGTGTCCCTCGGCCAGCAGCAGCAGGTCGGCCGCCTCGAGGTCGGCATCGGTGATCTTGGGCTTGGCCGCCAGCGGATGCCCGGGCGGATGGGCGAGCCAGAAGGGTTCGTCAAACAGCGGGATCTGGTCGAGATCGGCATCCTCCGCCGGAGTGGCGAGCAGCAGGGCGTCAAGCTCATGCCGGCGCAGGCGCAGTAGCAGAGCGTCCGTGACCTCTTCGCGCAGGATGAGTTTGAGCTGCGGATACTGCTGGCGCAGGGGCGCGAGCAGCTGCGGCATCAGATAGGGGCTGAGTGTCGGGATGGCACCGACGCGCAGCGGCCCGGCGAGTGGGTCCTGTGCGGCGCGCGCGACCTGCTCAATGGCGTCGGATTGCTCCAGCAGCCGGCGCGCGTGGCGCAGAATATCCTCGCCCACGGCGGTGATGTCGACCGAGCGGTTGCTGCGCTCAAAGATGGTCACGCCGAGTTCTTCCTCAAGCTTTTTAACTTGACCGCTCAGGGTGGGTTGGCTGACAAAGCAGCGCTCGGCCGCGCGGCCGAAGTGCCGCGTTTCTGCGACGGCGACGATGTAAGAGAGATCCCGCAAATTCATGCGGGGGATTATACCGAAGCCGCGCGCGCTTAATTGAAGATCACATCCTCATAGACGGCGTCTTGGTCGCAGGAGAACTCCAGGGACTCGAGCATCAGGGGTGTTTCAGGGGCAAGCGGACACAGCAGCCAACCCTGGTCGCGACGGCGGAATACCTCGATCGAGCGGGAACGTGAATCGATCAGCACATATTCTCGCAGCGACTCTAACTGGCGGTAGTGGGCGAACTTAGCGCCACGATCATAGGCCTCGGTCGACTCCGACAGCACTTCGATGATCAGGGTCGGTTCGCGCTTGAGCTTTCGCTCCGCCGCGTCGGCCGGCGAGCAGGTAACGAAGACATCGGGATAAAAAACGTTCTCGTCGGCTGCGGTGGCGACCAGCAGCTTCATGTCGGCGATATAGACCCGGCAATCGCTGCCGCGGGCATGGGCGCGCAGCATCGCGGCCATGTTCAGCGAGATGGTGACATGCTCCTCGCTCGCGCCCGCCATGGCGAAAACCTCGCCGGCGATGTATTCATGTTTCACATCGGACGTCTCTTCGCCCGCAAGATAGTCTTCTAGCGTCGGATAGGGTAATTCGGCGAGATTCGACATGGCGGTCACTCCATCAATTGGAATTTATGCACGAATTTACTACAACCGGTTGTCCGATTTCGCGAAATTCGCTAATGGCTCGCAAGTGTCTTGATGATGGCGGCCTTGAGCACTTCGATGTCGATTGGCTTGGAGACGTAGCCGTCCATGCCGGCGGCAAGAAAACGTTCCTGGTCGCCGCTCATGGCGTGCGCGGTCAGGGCGACGATGGGGGTCTGGCGATGGCGGTCGCCGGCCTCGCCTGAGCGAATGGCGGCCGTGGTGGCCAGGCCGTCGGGCGGTGGCATCTGGATGTCGAGCAGAATGAGATCGAAATCCGCTTCTGGGTCTTGCAGTGCCGCCAGCGTGGCGCGGCCGCTGTCGGCAAGGGTGACCTCGGCGCCCTGCTTGGCGAGCAGTCGGGAGAGCACCAGACGGTTGGTGCTCTCGTCGTCGACGGCGAGGATGCGCAATCCCTTCAGGCTACTGATGTGTTTGGCGGGGACCGCGGCCGATACAGGTTTGGTCGCGCTGGCGGGAGCCTCGGTGAACGGAAGCGACAAGACAAATTCCGTGCCCTTGCCAGGCTCACTGCCGACGCAGATGGAACCGCCCATGTGCTGGACCAGGCGTTTGACGATGGACAGACCGAGACCGACGCCATCGGCGATCTTGGTGACGGCATTCTCGATTTGCAGGAAGGGCTCGAACAGCTGATCGAGCTTATCCTGGGGCATGCCGATGCCGGTGTCCTTGACGATGAAGAGGATGACCCACTCGTCCCCGCGGCCGCGGCCGAGGGACAGCGCCTCCAGGCTGACCCGCCCGGCGGCGGTGAACTTGATGGCGTTACCGACCAGATTGCCCAGGATCTGATGCAGGCGCGTCACATCGCCTAACAGGTGACTGGGTGCTCCGGGTGTGAGTGAGACGCTGAGCTTGACCTGGTTGGGGGTGGCGATAGGCGTGAACAGTTGCTCGATGGAGCGGATGAAATCTTCCAGCTCAAAGGCCTCGTTGACCAATGTCAGGTGGTTCGACTCGATCTTAGACAGATCGAGAATGTCGGCGATGAGGCGGGTCAGGCGCCGGGAGGACTGCATGGCCTGTTCGATGTACTCGCTTTGCTCGTCGTTTGGATCGGTCTCGGACAGCAGTGCGAGCAGACCGGCGATGCCATTGAGCGGTGTGCGCAGCTCATGGCTCATGTTGGCGAGAAAGCGGCTTTTGGCCTGATTGGCGGCCTTGGCCTGCTCGCTCGAGGTGCGCAGTGCCTCCTCCATGCGCTTACGTTCGGTGACGATGCGGAAATAGACCGCGAGGGAGTCGCGCGACGGATAGGCGCAAACGTCGAACCAGGTATCGAAGGGCGGGTAATAGGCTTCGAAGGTGACGGTAACCTGCTCGCGCAGTGCGCGCCGATACAGTTCGTAGAACTCAGTATCTACCGCTTCTGGAAAGAGCTCCCAGAGATTGCGTCCGAGGTTGTCCTCGCGCGAGGTCAGGCCCATGGCTGTTAGGGCCTTGTTGTTGAGGTAGGTCAGATTGAACTGGGCGTCGACTTCGAAGAAGGCGTCCGTGGTGCTCTCGAGCACGTCAAGCAAATGCTGATGCGCTTCGCGTGCGCCGCGCTCGGCGGCGACGAGGGCGGTAACGTCCAGGGCCGAGCCGTACAGGCGGGTGACGTTGCCCTGCGCGTCGCACTGGACTTCCCCGCGGGCGATGGTGCGAACCTCGGTTCCGTCCTTGCGGACCAGGCGCAATTCGATCTCGAAGGGCTCATGCTGGGCCAGCGCGGTTTTCACCGCGGCATCCAGGCGGGCAGCGTCTTCGCCCGGATACAGGGCAAGGTTGCCTTGGTAATCGGGCAGCGGCGAACCTGGCTCCATACCCATGATGCGATAGAGCTCATCGGACCACAGGATGGTGTCGGTGTTGGGGTCCCACTCCCAGTCACCAACGTGGGCGAAGCGCTGGGCTTCTGCCAGACGCCAGGCGGTGTGCTTGAGATCGTCTTCGGCACGCTTGCGCTCGCTGATGTCGCGCGCGACGAGAATCGCGCGTGCCCGGCTTTTTCCGCTCGGGTCCATGGGCGAGACGGCCAGGTTGTAGGTACGCCCGTCCATGACGACTTCAATTTCGCCGGGCGTTCCCGATAGCGCGCTCTCGCATTGGGTTTGCAGCGGGTCGGCGACCTCCTGCGGATAGAACTTTTGCAGCGGTTGCCCAATGGCCTGTTCTGGTGCCAGGCCGAGACTGGCGAGTCCTTGCCCTTGAATGTAAAGCGTGTGCAACTCGACGTCGAGCAGCTGAATCCAACCCCGAGGGTAGGCTTCCATTGTCGCGGTCAGCAAGGCTTCGCGCTCGTAGACTTCCCGCGTTCGCGCGGCGACGCGTTCTTCGAGCAGCTCGCGCGCGCGCTGCCGCTCGGTGATGTCGACGAAGGTCAGAACCACGCCGTCGATGACATCCTCGACGGTGCGATAAGGGCTGACGCGCATCAGATAGTGGCGGTCATCATCAGCGGCTAGCTCACGGTCGAGGACTTCCAGCGAGTCCAGAGCCTGCCGGCTTTCGGCCGCTAAATCCACGTCGCGCAGCCGATGGGCGACATGCGCAAGCGGTCGGCCGATGTCTGCCGGCAGGATATGAAAGACCTCTCTGGTCGGTGGGGTGAAACGGCGGACGCAAAGCGTTTTATCGATGAAAAGCGTGGCCAGGTTGCTACTGGCGAGCAGGTTTTCGATGTCGCTGTTGGCGCTCTGCAGCTCATCGATTTTGCCGTTGAGCTCGGAGTTGACCGTGGTCAGCTCTTCGTTCAGGGCCTGCAATTCTTCCTTGGAGCTCTCTAGTTCCTCGTTGGAGGATTGCAGCTCCTCGTTCATCGACATCAATTCCTCGTTGGAGGACTTGAGCTCTTCGTTGGCGGTTTCCAGCTCCTCGACCGTGTTGCGCAGCTGCTCGCTGGCGATCTTGAGCTCTTCTTCCAGATGCAGCACCAGGCGGTCGTCATCGGCATTGGCGGCGGGCGCCGGGGAGGCGGGGGCACCGGGCGCATTGGGCTCGAAGATGACAGCGGCGAAGCCTTGATTGGGGGGCTCCGTAATGGGCTCGACATGCAGCTGGTAGGTCGCGTCCTGTCCGCTCAGGCGCACACCGGCGATGGTAACGGCCTTGTTACTCTTGAAGGCACGGTGCACGGCGGTGCGCAGCCGCATGCGCAGTTCCTCGCGCGTCTTGCGGATCAGATTGGCGGTCGGCTCGCCTTCGGGGTCGGCGAGAAAGGCCGATGTGTCGCCGAAGTAGTAGAGCACGTTCATGCTGGTGTCGATCAGCACCGCCGGATGGCAGTAGCGCCGCAGCAGTTGCCGGTCGAGAATGCTCGCCGGGCTTTGCGGCTTGGGACCGGCGGTGCGGAATGGGCTGCTCGTGGTGCTGTGGTGCGAGGACATCGGCAGCAGCCAGCGGGGTGGTTTGGCCTCCAGCATGTTGCGCTGAAACAGCTTCCATTTCTCGTCGAGCGGCTGGAACAGATCAGTCGCCTGGCCGATGGTCTCCGACGGGCCGAGCAACAAATAGCGCCCCGGCAGCAGCGCCTGGTAGAAGGCCGGCAGCAGGCGTTTCTGCACCTCGGCGGTCATGTAGATCAGCAGATTGCGGCAGCTGATCAGGTCGAGGTTCAGGAAGGGCGGATCGCGCAGTAGATCGTGGGGCGCGAAGAGAATCATTTCCCGAATCGCCTTGACCACCCGATAGTGGTCATCCTTGGCGCGGAACCAGCGGTGAATGCGCTCGGGGCTCAGGTCCGCGGCGATGCTGTACGGGAAGGTGGCGGCGCGGGCGGTGTCGATGGCCGCCGGATCGAGGTCGGTGGCAAAGATCTGCACATCATGCGCGCGCTTGAGGCGATCCAGTGTTTCGCGGATCAGTATCGCCAGGCCGAAGGCCTCCTCGCCGGTCGAGCAGCCGGCGACCCAGACGCGCAAAGGCTCACCAGGCTTCTTGGCGTGCAGCAGGGCCGGCAGAACCTGGTTCTGCACCTGATCAAAGACGTCCGGGTCGCGGAAGAAGCTGGTCACGCCAATTAGCATGTCCTTGACCAGCGCTTGCAACTCGGCATTGTCGCTATCCCGGTGCAGTCGCTCCAGATATTGCCGCGCCGAGCTCAGTCCATGCAGCAGGACGCGCTTGTCGATCCGCCGCTCCAGGGTGTTGCGCTTGTAATGGGTGAAATCGAAGCCGATGCGTTCATGGATTAACTCCAAAATGCGCTCGACTGGCTCGCCTGGAACAGGCTCGAGCGGCTGCCGCGGCGGGGCGTCGCGCAGGTGTTTTGCGCCACGCACATAATCCAGCAGTTTGTCCGGCATGGTCTCGATTGGCAGGACCAGGTCGACCATGCCGGTCGCCACGGCGCTGCGTGGCATGCCGTCGTATTTTGCCGAGCTCGGGTCCTGCACCATGACCATGCCGCCCAGGCCTTTGACCTCCTTGATGCCCAGGGTGCCATCGCTACCGGTGCCGGAGAGGATAATGGCGATGGCGTCTTCGCGCACCTCCCGTGCCAGTGAGCGCAAAAAAGTGTCAATTGGCTGGCGGATGCCGCGTGCCGCTGTGGGCGGTTGTAGCTGCAGGCAGCCTTCGGCAATGATCAGATCGTGATTGGGTGGAATGACATGCAGGGTGTTGATCAGCACCTGGTGACCGTCGCTGGCTTCGCACACCGCCAAGTCGGTGCGTTTGGCCAGCAGCTCACTCATCAGACTCTTGTGATGCGGGTCGAGGTGCGTGACCAGCACGATTGCGAGACCCGGATTGGGGGCGAGGTGTTCGAGGAAGGCCTCCAGGGCTTCGAGCCCGCCGGCAGAGGCGCCGATGCCGACGATGGGAAATTCGCGCATCGCGCTGGTCTGCACGGGGGTATCTGACGCTGGTGGACTGGTCATCGGGGGTTCCTCAGAGGTCGCGAGCGTTCTCGATTAACCGCGCGAGCGGGAGCGGCTGGGCTCGATCAGAAGCGGAGCGCGCTTAGAATCGAAGATCAAGCGTAGCGCCACCAAAGGGAGCTGGATCATAACGCGTCCTATCGATCAGCTCACCATCAGCGTTCTCAAGTCGCAGCTCACCGTTAAATTCAACGCCGGTGATGAGGCCTAAACTCAAATGGCGACCAAAGCTGCGGGTTGCGCCGATGTACACAGGCACTCCGCTATCTTGACCGACGCCGGACGGCGCGGAGCCCTTGTCGTTGAGTCGAAAGCGAGACTTCTCATAGCGCGCACCGAGTAACAGCGACCATTGACCAGTTGGCCGCCAGTCAAGCACCAGGCCGGGTCCCTCGCTTGCCGCAAAGCCACTTCCAGTGCGCAATGACAAGCTGTCGGTGAGCTTCCAGTCGATGGCGAGAATGGGAAACCAGTCCACCTCGCCCTCCAGCTCAGAGAAGACGCCGAAGCCAGGCCCCAGGCTGAGCCGATCGTTCACCCGATAACTCGCAGCAGCCAGCAGGCCGCCAACCTGGCCGTCGCTGAGGTCAGCACCTTCCTCGGCAATCCAGCGGATCGAGGGCACCGCAAAGACATCCCAACGCTCGTCCGCCTTCCAGCTCACCCGACCGCTAAGCCGCAACTCGCGGATGTCGGACCAGGGCTGCAAGGCGCCAAACCCCGTCGGGCCATCAAACTCATAGCTGCGCTCGCCATAGCCAGCGCTCAGACCGAGGCGCAGGTCCGGAGACACAGCCTTGCCGGCCCCAACTCGAACCGCCCAGGCGTCCTGCTCAACCTTGCCGCCGTCGTCGAGATCCGTCTGCCATTGATAGACCGCACCGCTGTCAACACGAAGCTGCCAAGTGTCAGAACTCGGCTGCGCGAACAGGTTAGCACTCGTGAAGCCAGCACCAAACAGCAGCGATGTCAGCAAAAACCGAAGATTTGTCATACCTGGCCTGTCTGTTTTTCGAGAAGGGGACCGCAGTTAGCGGCGCGCGGTACCATGCAGTACACCTGTCGCAATTGCCCGCCGCTTGTGGGCGATGGGGGTGGTTTCTTTTCGCGGCATATTCAATAGGCCGCAGCTGATTAAAAACTGCCCTTTATGCGATCGGGTTCTTGGATTTGAACTCATCCACCTCTTTGCACGCCGAGACCAGCTTAGCCGCCAACTCCGGCATTTGTTCGTAGTCCGTCCATAGCGAGTCCTCGACAATGTCGTGGATCTGTCCCGCGATTTCCGTAGCCTTCCGTTTTAGCTTGGCCAGGGCCTTTTTGTGATCTTGTGCTTCATCTGACATTTTTTTATCCTATTGATTTTAAAGAAGTAAACTGCTGGAGCGATAGGGCAGCCCGATCAGTGTGTCGGTGAGCGAAAAGCCTGAGCAGTTCGTGCCAGGGGTGCCTTTCTCGTGAGTCATGGGCAAAGTCTATCCGAATTCGTCTGCGCCAGTGTTGATGGCATCAGCCACGCGCGTTTGGTGCCAGGGAGAGGAGACCAGGGAGAGGAGACAGGCTACCTTCGCCGGTGGCGAACGCGGCGCCAGCGCGCCAAATCGGCCATTCCAAGAGGGTGATCAGAGCGCGCAGCCCATGACGATGGCATCTTCGCGGCCTTTGGCGGCCGGATAGTAGCCGCGGCGCAGGCCGATCTCGTTGAAGCCTTCGGCCTGGTAGAGCGCGAGGGCGGCGCGGTTGGATGCGCGCACTTCGAGAAAGGCGGAGGCGGCTTGGCGTTGTCTGGCGATCGCGAGCAGGCGTCTGAGCAGGAGGCGTCCGAGTCCCTGGCGCTGGTGGCTGGGGTGGATGCAGAGATTGAGCAGATGGCATTCGTCGACTACGAGCATGATGACGCCATGGCCAATCAGCTCGCATGAGACCGGCTGTTCGAGCACCATGCAGTAATGGCCGGCCTTGAGTGAGTCCTGAAAGATGCCCTGGCTCCAGGGGCTGTGATAGGCGGCACGCTCGACGGCGAGCACGGCGGTCAGGTCGTGCAGGGTCATGCGGCGCAGATACAGGCCGGGTCTGTCCGGGGTGTCGGGGGTCGAGATTTCGGAAGCCTGCATCTTAGGAGAGGGGCTGTCGCTCGGGGGGGCGACTGTTGTGATTTCGGGGAACTTACCTGCCGCGGTGCGCGTTCCAGCGCGGGTTTGGGCCTGGTTGTGCAGTGCAGGGGTGACGGGGAGAATACTGACCGATGTCACGCGCTTGCGCGATTATCGCGCGAAGCTTGCCCGAAGGGGGTCAAAAGCCGCGCCATCCGCGTTATATTGGCAACCTCGGGATGGAGGCGCAAGGCGACCGGGCTGATGGCTTGGGAGATGGTGACTGCCGGAGCCATTGCTTTAGGTTCTCGCGCGCGCTGTTTGTGCCGGCCACTCAACCGATTCATTACATTCGTCAACCCAGCATTCGGGACTGATCATGTCGCAACAGCAAACGGTAACCATCGACGGCAATGAAGCCGCCGCCTATGTCGCACATATGACCAACGAGGTCATCGCGATTTACCCCATTACGCCGTCGTCCAACATGGGCGAGTGGGCCGACGAGTGGTCCTCGCTCGGCGTCAAGAACCTCTGGGGCACCATCCCCGATGTGGTCGAGATGCAGAGCGAGGGCGGTGCCGCCGGTGCCATTCATGGCGCGCTGCAGGGCGGTTCGCTGTCGACCACCTTCACCGCCTCCCAGGGTCTGCTGCTGATGATCCCGAACATGTATAAGATCGCCGGGGAACTCACCCCGACGGTGTTTCATGTCTCGGCGCGCTCGCTTGCGGCCCAGGCGTTGTCGATCTTTGGCGATCATTCCGATGTCATGGCCTGTCGTGCCACCGGCTATGCCATGCTGAGCTCGTCCTCGGTGCAGGAGGTGATGGACTTCGCGCTCATCGCCCAGGCGGCGACGCTGGAGTCGCGCATTCCCTTCATGCACTTCTTCGACGGCTTCCGCACCTCGCATGAGGTGACAAAAATCTCCAAGCTGCCGGTCGAGACCATTCGCGCCATGATCGACGAGGAGCTGGTCAAGGCGCACCGTGGCCGGGCGCTGAATCCTGACCATCCCATCATTCGCGGTACCTCGCAGAATCCGGATGTTTATTTCCAGGGCCGCGAGACGGTCAATCCCTACTACGACGCGCTGCCCGGCATCGTGGTCAAGTGCATGGACCGCTTTGCCGAGCTGACCGGACGCCAGTACAAGCTGTTTGAGTACGTCGGCGCGCCCGATGCCGAGCGGCTGGTGATGCTGATGGGCTCCGGCATTGGCGCCGCCCAGGAGGCGGTCGAGCATCTGGTCGCCCAAGGCGAGAAGGTCGGCATGATCAAGGTCCGGCTGTATCGGCCCTTCGACGTGCCGCGACTGCTTGAAGTCATGCCCGTCACGGCGCAGAAGATCGCAGTGCTCGACCGCACCAAGGAGCCGGGCGCCGACGGCGAGCCCATGTATAAGGACATGATCACCGCCATGGCGGAGGGCGTTGGCGAAGGGCGCATTGCCAAGATGCCTTACATCGTCGGTGGGCGCTATGGCCTGTCATCCAAAGAGTTCACCCCGGCCATGGTAAAAGGTGTGTTCGATGAGCTGAAAAAGGACAAGCCCAAGAACCGCTTCACCGTCGGTATCATCGACGATGTGGGCCAGACCAATCTGGAGTGGGACCCGAGCTTCCAGCCCGATGCGGTCAAGGGCGTGACCAACTGCGTCTTTTATGGTCTGGGCTCGGACGGCACCGTCTCGGCCAACAAGAACTCCATTAAGATCATCTCTGAGGAAACGCCGAACTATGGCCAGGGCTATTTCGAGTATGACTCGAAAAAGGCCGGTGCCATGACGGTCTCCCATCTGCGCTTCGGCCCCAAGCCGATCAACAGCACCTATCTGATCGGCGAGCATGAGGCGAGCTTCGTCGCCTGCCATCAGCCGACCTTCATCACCCGCTTCGATATGCTCGAGAAGGCCGCCCCGGGCGCGACCTTCCTGCTGAATTCGCAAACGCCGGCGGACAAGGTGTGGGACGATCTGCCCAAGAACATGCAGCAGCAGATGATCGACAAGAAGATCAGCTTCTATGTTGTCGATGCCTACGGCATTGCCGCCAAGACCGACATGGGTCGGCGCATCAACACCATCATGCAGACCTGCTTCTTTGCGATTTCCGGCATTCTGCCGCGCGATGAGGCAATCGCGCAGATCAAAAAAGCGGTTGAGAAGACCTATGGCAAGAAAGGCCAGCATCTGCTTGATCGCAACTATGCTGCCATCGATGCCAGTATCGCTGGGCTGCATGAAGTCAAGATTCCCGGCCAGGCTAGTAGTGCCTTCGAGCGCCCGCCGGTGGTGCCCGCCCAGGCACCGGAGTTTGTGCAGCGGGTGACGGCCACGCTGATCGCCGGCAAGGGCAATCAACTCCCGGTCAGCCTGATGCCCTGCGATGGTACCTGGCCTACGGGGACCACCCAGTACGAGAAGCGCAACATCGCCCTGCAACTGCCCAAGTGGGAAGAAGACCTCTGCACCCAGTGCGGCAAGTGTCCCATGGTGTGCCCGCACGCGGCCATTCGCGCCAAGGTGTATCCGGTGGGGCTGACCGACAAGGCACCGGAGGGCTTCCAGCATGTGCCGATCAAGGGTAAGGATTTCCCCGACAGCTATCACGTCACCTATCAGGTTGCGCCCGATGACTGCACCGGCTGCGGCATTTGTGTCGAGGTCTGCCCGATTCGCGACCGCAAGGACCCGAACCGCAAGGCGCTCAACATGGTGCCGGCCGAGGAACGCCACGATCTGGAGCAGCCAAACTGGGACTTCTTCCTGAGCTTGCCGGAATACGATCGCACCAAGCTCGATTCCGGCAAGATCAAGCACGCGATGATGATGCAGCCGCTGTTCGAGTTCTCCGGCGCTTGCGTCGGCTGCGGCGAGACGCCCTATGTGAAGCTCGCCACCCAACTCTTTGGTGATCGCATGCTGATCGCTAATGCCACTGGCTGCTCAAGCATCTACGGCGGCAATCTGCCGACCACGCCCTACACGACTGACCCCAATGGCCGCGGCCCGACCTGGAACAACTCTTTGTTTGAGGACAATGCCGAGTTCGGTCTCGGGTTGCGCCTCGCCGTCGACAAGCAGGCCGAGCAGGCGCGCGAACTGCTGGTGAAGCTGGCGGACAAGATCGGTCAGGATCTGGTCGATGGCCTGCTGAGTGCGGATCAGACCACCGAGGCCGGCATTTTTGAGCAGCGCGAGCGCGTCACGGCACTTAAGCACAAGCTCGCCAGCATGGGAGACAGCATCGACGTGCACTCGCTTGAATCCACCTGCGAGCAGCTGGTCAAGCGCAGTGTGTGGATCGTCGGCGGCGACGGCTGGGCCTATGACATCGGCTACGGCGGCCTCGACCATGTGCTCTCCACCGGGCGCAACGTCAACCTTCTGGTGCTCGATACCGAGGTCTACTCCAACACCGGCGGTCAGACCTCCAAGGCCACGCCCATGGGCGCGGTGGCCAAGTTCTCCGCCGGCGGCAAGGCGACCTTCAAGAAAGACCTGGCGATGATGGCCATGGCCTACGAGAACGTCTATGTCGGTCAGGTGGCCTTCGGCTCCAAGGACGTGCATACCCTGCGCGCCTTCATTGAGGCCGAGTCCTACGACGGCCCGTCCTTGCTTCTCTGCTATTCCCCCTGTATCGCCCATGGCGCGGACCTGTCGAACAACCTGCGTCAGCAGGACATGGCGGTCAACTCCGGGCACTGGCCACTGTTCCGCTACGATCCGCGCAAGACTACCCAAGGCGAGAATCCGCTGCACATCGACAGCAAGGCGCCGAGCGTTCCCTATCGCGACTACATCTACAGCGAGCATCGCTTCAATGTGCTGAACCGCACCCATCCGGAGGCTGCGGAGCGCTTCCTGGCCCTGGCGCAGAAGCATGTCGAAACACGCTTCTCGCTCTATGAGCAGATGGCCCATCTGGCGGTGCAGAAGGCGCCTAAGCCCGTCGACAAGCCGGCTGAGAAGAAGTCATAAGCCCCCGACTCGGCTCACCGGGTGCTCGACGCGGATTGGCTCCGCGCCTGGCACCCGGTTTCAGGATTCAGAACGCCTAATTTTTTCCCGGAGAAACACCCATGGATTTAACCACCCCCTATCTGGGCATGAGCCTCAAGAACCCGCTGGTGCCCTCGGCCTCGCCGCTGTCGAAAAGCGTCGATATGTCCAAAGAGCTGGAAGACGGCGGCGCCTCGGCGCTGATCATGTACTCTCTGTTTGAAGAAGCCATCCGCGCCGAGACCGAGGGCATGGAGCGCTTTCAGATCAACCAGGGCACCGGCTTTGCCGAAGCCGACGATGGCTTTCTGCCCGACTGGCAGGAGTTCAGCACCAGCCTGGATCAATACCTGGAGAACCTGCGCAAGCTCAAAGAGGCGCTGGATATTCCGGTCATCGCCAGCCTCAATGGTGTCACCCCAGGTGGCTGGATTGAGCATGGCAAACAACTCGAGCAGGCCGGCGCCGATGCACTTGAACTGAATGTCTATTACATCGCCGCGGATATCACTCAAAACGGTCAGCAGGTCGAGGACCGCTATATCGAGTTGCTGAAGCAACTCAAGGGACAGATCAAAATTCCGGTCAACATGAAGCTGTCGTCTTCCTTCAGCTCGGTCGGCAACATGGTGCAGCGACTCGCCGCGTCCGGTGCCGATGGCGTGGCCATGTTCAACCGCTTCTACCAGCCCGACATCAATATCGACAGCCTGCGCCTGCAGCCCAGCCTGCATCCGTCCACCTCTGCGGAGGCGCTGCTCGCCATGCGCTGGGTCGCCATCCTTTACGGTCGGGTCGAGAACCTGTCCATCGGCGCGACCGGCGGCATCCACACCCCTGAGGATGTCATCAAGCTGCTGCTCGCCGGTGCCGACGTGGTGCACCTGTGCAGCGTGCTGCTGAAAAAAGGCGCGGGCGAAATCCCCAAAATGCTGACCGGCCTCGAGCACTGGATGGAAGAGCATGGCTTCGAGTCCGTCAGCGACATGCGCGGGCGCATGAGCGCGCTTGCCATCCCCAACCCGGCCGAATTCGAACGCGCCAACTACGTGAATATTCTGGATAGCTACAGCTTCTCGCCTGGCGTGATGGTATAGCCTATCGGGCTGTCCACGCATCAGTATCCACTAACCCGAAGGTGACCGTCATGCCTGCCGTCACATTGGCCCGGAGTGAGGACAGTCCGAAGCGTCATGCGGAGGGCGATCCTTATTTCCTGGACGATGCGCCAGGCGCCAGCGAGTCCACTGAAGACCATCGGGTTTTCCTGCGAGATGCCAGTTGGGGCGATTTTGAAACGCTGCTCACCATGCGCGGCGAGCGCTCAGTGCCGCGCATGGCGTTTGCGGATGGGGTGATTGAGCTGATGAGTCCATCGAGCCAGCATGAGCATCTCAAGTCCCTGATCGGGCGCCTGACAGAAGCTTACATGCTGGAGCAGGGGATCGACTTCTCCCCCTTCGGCTCCTGGACGCTTAAGCAAGAGAAACAGCAGGCCGGCGTCGAACCCGACGAGTGCTATGTGCTGGGCCATCTGGATGTGCAAGAAGCGGCAGCGGCCAAGCGTCCGCACCTGGCCATTGAGGTCATCTGGACCTCGGGCGGGCTGAACAAGCTCGAGATCTACCGCCGACTGGAGGTCGCCGAGGTCTGGGTGTGGCGGCGCGGCGAACTCAAACCCTATGTGCTGAAAGAGGGCCACTATCAACTGGCCGAACAGAGCACAGTCTTGCCGGGCATCGATCTCGACCGGCTCGCGCAATTTCTGGACGGCTATCCCTTTGCGTCCGCCGCCATCCGAGCTTATCGAGCCACGCTGAGCGCCGCGCGCTTTTAATCTCCCGCCGTCTTAGCCGGAGACTTTCTTCTGCTCGCCGAAGGCTTTTTTCCAGAATGCCGGCGAGCGCATCGCGGAAAGCTTTCTCCGAGCGCAGCCCCCAGCCTGCGCCCAAGGCACCGATGCTGCGGTCGATGCGTTTGCACAGCGCCAGACTTTCTTCATGCAGGGGAGCCAACTCCACTTGGTTGGCTTCCCATTTGCGGTTTTGCTCCTTCTTGTCCGGCAATTCGCGCTTGACGGTTTCTTTGATCGATTCGAGCGTGGTCATCGGTGGCCTCGAAAGATTCAGAATCTTGTCTGATTAACTTAGCCCGTATTTAACATTTCCACGCCGAAAATCGGCGTAAGTCATTGAAGTTTTCTCTGGAGAGAAAATAATATCCTTCCGGATCAGTGACTTGAAACTGGCGACCCAAATGTAGTGCCATAATATTACGGAGCCCCATTGACGCGCGCGCCCGCGCAGCGGAGCATGCGTGCATGTACATTCGCCGCACCACCATCAAGAGCCGACGCACTGGTCAGCCGTACTTCACCTATCGGCTGGTGGAGTCGGTGCGCGAAGCCGGGCGGGTGCGCCAGCGCACGGTGCTGAATCTCGGCCGTCACTTCGAGGTCCCGCGCGGGCAATGGCCGGCCTTGGCACGGCGCATTGAGGCCTTGGTGGGCGGGCAGTCGGAGCTGTTCATTGACCTCGATGCCCGTTGGGAGCCGCTGGCGCAACAGTTGGCGGCGCAGGTGATTCGCGCCCGCGCGGGGGAGGATCCCTCCGAGGGGAGCGCGCCCAACTTCCAACGGGTCGATGTCGAGACAGTCGATGTGGTGCGCCCGCGCAGTGTCGCGGTCGAGCATGTCGCCTTGGCCGCCTGGGGGCAGATGGGCTTGGATGAAAAACTCACGGCTTTGGGCTTCAGCGGCCCGCAACGCGCGGCGGCCATCGGCAATGTGATCGGTCGCATGGTGGTGCCGGGTAGCGAGTTGGCGACCCATCAGTGGTTGCAACAGCGCAGCGCCCTGGGCGAGTTGATCGACGTTGATTTCGCCGACCTGGATCTGATGGCGCTCTACCGCATCACCGATCGGCTGCTCGCCCACAAACCGGCATTGGAGTCCTTCCTGTATGCCCGCGAGCGCGATCTGTTCGAACTTGATGAAGTGATTACGCTCTACGACCTGACCAATACCTATTTCGAGGGCAGCGCCAAGCATAACGCCAACGCCGCCTTTGGCCGTTCGAAAGAAAAGCGCAGCGACTGCCCGCTGGTCACCCTGGCGCTGACGCTCGATGCCAGTGGCTTTCCCAAACGCAGCGAGGTGTTCGCTGGGAACGCCGTGGAAGCCGAGACGCTGGCAAAAATGCTGCGTGCCTTGACGCCCGAGCAACAACGCACCCCACCGACGGTGGTGCTCGATGCCGGCATTGCCACCGAGGAGAACATCGCCTGGCTGGTGGCGCAGGGCTACCGCTATGTCGTGGTCAGCCGAAAGCGACATCTGCAGTTCGATCCCGAGGCGGCCTGTTTGATCAAAGAAGACGGCCCACTGACCATCCGCGCCCAGCGGGTAGTCAAGAAAGAAACCAACGAAGTCGAGCTGTATTGTCACTCCAGCCAACGTGAGCTCAAAGATCGCGGCATTGCCGATCGCTTCGCGCAACGCTTCGAGCAGGCCCTGCAGCAACTCGCCGATGGGTTGCACAAGCCAGGCACCGTCAAGCGCTTTGAGAAAGTCATCGAGCGCATCGGGCGGCTGAAGCAGAAATATCCGCGTGCCGCGCGCTACTACGAGATCAGCGTCGACCCCGATGAGAAAGGGAAAAAGGCCAAGGCCATCCGATGGTCGCGGATCACCCCGGTCGATGACACCTTGCCCGGTGTCTATTGCCTACGCACGAATCAAACCGAATGGGATGAAGCGCGCCTATGGCACACCTTTGTCATGCTCACCGATCTGGAAGCGGTGTTTCGCTCCCTGAAGTCGGAACTCGGCCTGCGCCCAGTCTATCACCATAAAACCGACCGGGTTAGCGCGCACCTGTTCATCTCGGTACTAGCCTACCATCTGGTTCATACCCTGCGCTTGCAGCTGAAAGCCGCTGGCATTCATCTGAGCTGGGAGGGCATCCGCCGTGAGCTCGATGGGCAAGATCGCGTCACGGTTGAGCTCAAGCGCGACGATGGGCGCACCCTGCATATTCGCAAAGCCACAAGGGCGGAGCCGCGCCAGCAAGCCATTTACGATGCCTTGGGCGTGAGTGATCGCCCGGGTGGACAACAGCTGACTTTGATCTGAATGAGCAGCACCGGCGGCAAAATCGCAAATGTAGTGCCGTAACGGATATCTGTGTACACTTATCCTGCTGAAAATCAAGATAATTCTGTGACCAGTTGTTAAATGTGGGCTGGGGCCGGGATTGCGCTGCAAAGTAAGCGTACGCCGGCTGAAAGTCCGTAAAGGCTTGCCCGGTCGGGGTGGGCAGGCCCTGCTGTGCGAGCAGTTGCTTGACCAGCACCTTGTCGCGTTCCAACACATGCACCGCCATGGGGATGCGTGGTGCATTGATGTGAAACACCAACTGCTTGTGAGCCTGGGTGAATTCCAGCATCCGGCCCGCGCGACGCTTGACCGCGATGCCCTGCGCGCGCGCGGTCTGCTCCAGGAGCTCTTCATCGATGAAGTGGCGGGTGTCGAAGAAGGGCGCGTCGCTGAAATCATTGGACTCCCCCAGGCGTTCGGCCAGCCAGCGGTGGTTGGTCGCGGCATGATCCGGCTGCGGCGCCTTCGGCAGGCAGCAAACATCCTCGGGACATTGTGGCACGCCGGGCTTTCCCGCCGGCAACGCGAACTCCCAAGGCTCCACGCCAGCGCGGTGGCAAAAATGGCGATGGGCGGCCTCGGTAATTTGCTGCCAGGCCTGTTGCACTGGGTCGCCCTCGGTGAGCTGGTCGATCCAGTTGCGCATCGCGGCGTTGGCCTCAAAGACCACCACCTTGCCCTGTTCCGCCGCACTGGTGGCGGGGGCGAAGTCGACGCCGCCGTAGTCGAGGTTCAGTTGCCGCATGGCCGTTTCCAGCGCCTGCCAGCGGGCGGGGCCAATGTGGGTCGCGGGATCGCTCAGGTAGTCGCGCTCGATCTCGGCCAGCCAAGGGTGTTGCCGCAGCAGCGGATCGGCGTTCTTTTTGTGCACATTAAAGTCCGCCGCGACAAAGCAGTGTGCCGGAAACAGGGTTCCGCCGACGAAAAACGCTCGATATTTGGGATAGAGCCGCTGGCCGGGGGCGCGCTCGTCGCTATGGCTGACCTCGTGGTATTGGATTAAATACACATCCGTTGGTTGTTGCAGCGCCACCTCCAGGGTGTCGAGCCGGTCGATTTTGTGCATGTGCTTGCCGCCCTGGAAGCCGCCGGCGCGCATGATCAGGGGCGCGCTCAGGCCATGGTCGCTGGCGGCCTGGCGAATGCGCTCCCCGAGCGGCCCGCAACACTCGCCCAAGCAGACGGCCTTGGGAAGGATGATGTCCGGGTGGTCCTGAAAGCGCTGGTGGTTGGCCTCGCGGGTGCTGTGCAGGACGGCCGCGGGGGGGTTGATGACAGGGCGCTCGAGCTTGGCGCAGAGTTGGTCGGCGAGCTGCAGGGCGTGCTGGCAGCGGTCGGCATCGGTAATGCTGTTGTAGATCAGATCGACCCTGGGCAGTTGTTGGAGCAGACCGGGATTGTTCTCAAAGGCGTCGATGCTCAGGTGGTAGCGAGTGACGTGCTGCCCATCGAGCAGGCTACTGAGGTTGTTGTGGCCCTCGGTGGTTTGGAATTGGCCATTTTGGGGGTTGTACATAAAGCTCCCGGAGGCCTTGGTGCCCAGCACCAGCAGGCGCAGGCGGGCGCCGGCGCGGCTGGGCGAATGGCTCAGGGGGCTGGCAACAGCGGCCTGTTTGGCCCAGTGGCGGCTTAAGTCATCGAGCTTGAGGGTGCCATAGAGCCCGGCGACCCAGTTCAGCGCACTGGGGTTCTTGTGATCCTCGGCCAAGCACCGGGCGGCGGCGCTCAGCGCATCGGTCAGACGCCCGCGCCGGGCGGCCAGTTCGGCCAAAAGCAATAGATGTTCCGGGCTGGGGTCTTGCAGGCAGAGCTTGTAGGCCAGGTCCAAGGCCGCGCTGGCTTTGCCCTGTTGCTTCAGGGTGCGGGTGCGCAGGGCCAGGCCCCGGGTGTGCAGCGGATCGCGCTTGAGCAGCTGCTCGGTCAGCGCGAGCACTTCCCCGGGGTCGGTGCTCGCGCGCGCCTGGTCGAACAGTTGGTCGCAGTGCGCGCGGCCCGGTGGCGGTGGCGGGAGGGTTTTTTTCTTCATCACAATGCGCGCGCTGGCTAGAATTTGAACAGATCCTCTTCCTGTTCGAAAAACAGTTGATCGAGGCTGGGTTCGGCGGCGGCCTGTTGCTGCTTGAGGCGCCCAAGGGCGGCGCAGCGTTGGGCCAGCTCGTGCAGGTGGGTGGTGGCGATGAGTTGCGCGTAGGCCAGGCCGAGCGCCTGGTGGCGGTTGAGCTGGTGGAGTTGCTCGGGGCTGAGCGCCTTGAGGGCGGCTTCGTTGATGCGATAGAAGCCGGTCAGATCCTGCACGCCCTGGGAGCCGGGCAGGCGAAGCGGCCAAGGCTCGATCAGATCGGGGATGGCGGTCAGTTCGGCCATCACCCGCTCCACGGCCAGACCGCCCTTGAGGCGTTGGTGGAGAAAGTCCAGCACCTCGGCGCTTTTGGCGCTGAGCTGGCCATCGGCCTCGAACAGTCGATACGCGCCAGGGGTGTTGACCGCTACCAGGGCGGCGGGGTCGATGCACAGCAGGGGTTGCTCGGGATTGTCGGGCGCGAAGCCCAGCTCAAAGGGCGCGCCGCGCAGTTTGGAGGGTACATAGCTGCCGAGCCAGCGGCCATCAGCCGGGTGGACATAGGCGTTGAAGCCGGGGCCGAGCAGGGCCACCAGTTGGTAGTGGTCGGCGGGTTTGGTAAAGCCGAGCACAAGGTGACCGCTGGCGCGGGTGAGTTCATCAAACGCCAGCGGCACCAGGGTTTGCCCGGCGGCGAAGGCATAGCCGCGCACCGCTTGCCAGGCCTCCTCGGCGTGGTCTTGGGGGGAGACGGGGATGTAGTCGGGCATGGGTCTTTATCGGTTCTTAAATGACAAAACCCCCGGCACGGGGCCGGGGGTTTTTCGTTTTCCTCGCGGTGTGACTATTGTCAGCGCGGGTTGGTTTTAGAGGTCGCCAGCAGCGTATTCGAAGGTACCGTTGCCGCCGATTACGCCGATTAGATCGACGTAGCCTAACATATGGCCAAGCGAGTCATTAGCTTCGTCGATGGTGTTGATTTCATCATCCTCTCCTCCATATAACCCTGCAAAAACTTCACCCACATTGTTCAACGCATTGAACAGCACATCTTCTCTCATCACGTTCAACAAATCCAAGCTCGCGGTGTGCTGATTGGTACTGCCACCGGCAGTATCAGCAAAGCCAATACTCAAGGTGACATAGCCTTCCGCCGAGCCCTCAGTAGCATTGACAGACAAAATCCAAGAATCCAGCGCAGTTTCGCTAGTTATACTTGTCGTGTCGCTGAAGTCCAAGACGTCGTTTGTGTTAAAGCCAGTATCGCCATCCGAACTGGCAATAGTCATGTTCTCGATGATCAGCTGCCCTCTGAGATCACCCAGATCAGGCAGCACAACCGTTTGGCTGGACTTGGGCCAGCCTATCTCACCCGGATAAAGATCGTCTTTGTTACCGTCTGAGAATCCAGCCAATACAACGCGCTCAAGCGTAGCCGTTTCATCCAGGTTCGACAAATCCAGCGTGGTGCGTTCCGTGTCCTTCAGATTCGAGATGTCAATCTCATCGATCATTCCGTTCGTCGTGTCCGTCTTATCGAGAAGCACATTGGCGTCGCTGAAGGCATCGAAGTTGGTGGCACCATCGGTACCCGGGGTCATGACAATCTTGGCAAGATCCATGAGATCGTCATCTGTGCAAGCATCGTCATCGGTGTAATTGAATGTCACCACTCCATCAGATAGATTCGCCGTGAATTCAGGCACAGGGATCACTAGTGTCCCAACGTTTCGTACACGGTCCACGTAAGTACTTATATTTAATATACATTTAGGATTTTTCGAGAAAATCGACTTGAACGCGTCGGCTCATTTCGCCCAGCCTCCGTCCGGAATCTTTGACTGGAGGCTAATTGCGAATGTATACCGGCAAACTCGTTTTCTCACAGTTAACCGAGCATCTTCCGTTGCCGGCTTTTCGGCAGTGCGTGACGCGTTATCGTGGCAACCATAAGATCAAATCATTCTCGTGTCTCGATCAGTTCCTAAGCATGATGTTCGCGCAACTGACCTATCGGGAAAGCCTTCGAGATATTGAAACGACTCTGCGCGCGCATTCGAGCAAGCTTTACCACATGGGTATTCGTGGAGGGATATCGCGGAATACCCTTGCTAACGCCAACCAGGTCCGTGACTGGCGGATTTATGCCGACTTCACTAGCACGCTAATTCAAATCGCCCGTGGCCTCTATAGCAACGAAAAACTCGCGCTTGACCTTGAGCAGACAGTTTACGCCTTTGACTCATCCACAATCGATCTTTGTCTTTCTGTTTTTCCATGGGCGCCTTTTCGGCGCACGAAAGCGGGCATAAAACTCCATACATTACTGGACCTACGCGGTAACATACCGAGTTTTATCGCAATTTCCGACGCAAAACTGAATGACGTCAAGGCGCTAGATTTGCTGACTATTGAGCCGGGCGCTTTCTATATCATGGATCGTGCGTATCTAGATTTTGAGCGTCTTTATCGCTTTCAACTCGCCGGGGCCTTTTTTGTTATACGCGCCAAATCGAATACAAAGATGCGAAGATTGCACTCTCGCCCGGTCGACAAGACAACCGGATTAAGATGCGACCAAACTGTCTCTCTAACAGGTGTCAATACGCATACCATTACCCATATCTCCCCGCCCCAGCGTCGTCCGGGGCTGGACACAGCTCCCGAGTTCTGCTGAGATGCCCTTTCATCTTCAGCAAGGGGACGGGAGACCATGGACCAAGCGATTCCAAGCCGTTTATGTGGGCGCCCTTTCAACGAGACCGACTTAGCGCGCATTCGCCAGGAGATCGCGCTGGCGCAGCCGCCGCTGCGCGCGGAGATCGCTCGGCGGGTGTGCCGCGCGCTGGAGTGGACCGATATCCAAGGCCGCCCCAAGCTCATGAGTGCCCGGGTGGGACTGCTGCGGTTGCATCGTGCCGGGCTCATTGTGCTGCCGCCACCGACCTGCGGCAATGGCAATGGGCGGCGCTTCGTCCCGCGCCCCGAGTCCCGGCCCGAACCGATCCCAGTGTCCGTCCCGCTGCGCGCGCTCAGCGGCTTGCGCCTGGCGCGCGTTGATGATCGAAGGGCCTCGCAATTATGGAACGGCCTGATCGAGCGCTACCACTACCTCGGCTACAGTCCCCTGCCTGGTGCGCAGCTGCGCTACCTGATCCAGTGGGATGGCGGTCTGCTCGGCGCCATCGGCTTTGGCGCGGCGGCCTGGAAAGTCGCTGCCCGCGACCGCTGGATTGGCTGGACGCCCGCGCAGCGCCAAGCACACCTGGGACGGGTGCTCAACAACGCCCGCTTCCTCATCCTGCCCTGGGTGCAGGTCAAACACCTCGCCTCCAAGGTGCTGTCCTTGGCCGCGCGGCAAGTCAGTGTCGACTTTCCCGCCCGCTATGGCGAGCGTCTGGTGCTGCTGGAGACCTTTGTCGAGACCCCACGCTTTGCCGGGACCTGTTACCGTGCCGCCAACTGGCACGACTTGGGCGAAACCACCGGGCGCGGCAAGTGCGACCGCACCCATCGGGCCGCGCTGCCGCGCAAGGCGATCTATGTCTACCCGCTGGCGGCGGACTTCCGCGCCGCCCTGGGGGTGGTGGCATGATCGCGCTGGCCTCTGAACTGCAGGACATCTCTCTGGGCGACAAGCGCCTGAATCATCGCGCCCAACAGGTGCTTGAAACCCTCGGCGCCAAGCCGACACAAAGTATTCCCGGGGCTTGCAACGGTTGGTATGAGACCCGGGCCGCCTATCGCTTTTTCGATCATCCCACGGTCACCGCCGAGCAGATCCTCGCACCCCATTTTGCTTGTACCGAAGAACGTCTGCGCGAGCATCCGCGGGTGCTGTGTATCCAAGATACCAGCGAGCTGGACTATACAACCAAAAAAGGCATTGTCGGTCTTGGGCCACTGAACTTTGAGAGCCGCTATGGGATGTACATCCATCCCACCTTGGCGGTCACGCCCGAGCGCCTCGCGCTGGGGCTGCTGGATTTGCACACTTTTGTGCGCGAGCCCGGTAGCCTGGGCCAGGACAAAGACTCGCGCCGCCCACTGGAGGAGAAAGAAAGCGTGCGCTGGGTCGATGGCTACGCGCGCGTCAATGCGCTGGCCGAGGAACTGAGCGACACGCGCTTGACCTATGTTGCCGATCGCGAGGGCGACATCTACGACCTGTTTGTTGAAGCGCCCATCCCCGAGAACAGCGCCGATTGGCTGGTACGGGTGCAGCATCGCGACCGCTGCTTGGCCGATGGCAGAAAGCTCAATGAGGCCCTGGACGCCGCTGCGGTGCTCACCGAGATCACCTTCGAGCGTCCCGCCACCAAGGGGGCCAAAGCACGCCAGGTCAAGCAGGAGATCAAGGTGGTGCGCGTGACCCTGAAGGCACCCTGGCGCCCGGATCGCACCTTGCCCGATGTCACGGTCACGGCCTTGCTCGCCACCGAGGTCAATCCACCCGCCGGCGAGGAGCCACTCAACTGGCTGTTGCTGACCAATCTGGCGGTGCAGAGCGCCGAGGAGGCCATCGAGACGCTCTCCTGGTATCTTTGCAGGTGGCAAGTGGAGATTTTTTTCCGGATCTTAAAAAGTGGCTGCCGCATCGAGGAGCTGCAGCTCGAGACGCGCGAGCGCCTGGAGCCGGCGCTCGCTTTGTACATGATCATCGCGTGGCGGGTGCTGTACCTGACCATGCTCGGGCGCGAGTGCCCGGAGTTGCCTTGCGATGCGGTCTTTGCCGAGGAGGAATGGAAGGCGGTCTATCTGGTCACCCAGAAACAAGCGCCACCCGAGCAGCCGCCCTCGCTCGATACCATGGTGCGCATGGTCGCCTCCCTGGGCGGCTTTCTCAACCGCAAATCCGATGGGTTCCCGGGACCGAAGACGCTCTGGATTGGGTTGCAGCGCATCCCCGATTTTGTCATGGCGCTGGAGGCTTACCGCAGCGTCAGGGATAGTTATGGGTAATGGTATGGTCAATACGGCCTTGCGTTATCCGCAGCATCTTCGCCGCATTAAGTTCATCGATCCAGCAACGAATAAAGAACTGGTTTTCTTAACAAACAACTTTGCTTTGTCCGCATTCACGATCACAGAGCTTTATCGGAATCGCTGGTACGTAGAACTGTTTTTTAAATGGATCAAGCAACACCTGCGCATAAAAGCTTTCTTTGGCACGACTGAAAATGCAGTCAAATCGCAAATTTGGATAGCGATCTCGACATATGTATTAGTAGCAATTGTAAAGAAACGATTGAATATCAATGAAAGTCTGTATAGTTTGCTACAGGTTCTGAGCCTGACGTTGTTCGAGCGTGTGCATATAAATCAACTACTTAACCATGTTCCCGACAAATACACAGATCAGGAAAACGCTAAGCAATTGAATTTATTCGATTAAACGTTGGGACACTAGTGCACAGGGATATCATCACCAGCAGCCAGGGCTATCGCATCAACGCTTAATAATATACTTTTAGACACAGGTAGAGGTTTCCAAGATAATCAGCTGAAAATACTTGCCTGACTCGGAGACCTGCCATGCCATCTGCTACTGCCCTTGATCACGCACTCACGCGGCACTTTGCCCCACTTGTCGATCCGCGCAACCCCACGCAGCGGCGGCACATTCTTCTGGAGATGATCGTGATCGCCATCGCCGCTATTCTTGGCGGGGCCGAGGGCTTCGCGGCGATCGCACAGTTTGGGCGCAGCAAGGAGGCATGGCTGCGGCAGTTTCTGGACTTGCCCAATGGGATTCCGTCCCACGATACCTTCGGGCGGGTGTTTTCGCTGATCGAGCCGGCGGCCTTTCAAGCCTGCTTCCGCTCGTGGGCCGAATCGATTCGCGAACTGATCCCGGCGGAGGTGGTGGCCATTGATGGCAAGACCCTGCGTCACTCCTTTGATCGGGCACGCGGACTGGGGGCATTGCATATGGTCAGCGCATGGGCCACGGCGAACCGGATGGTGCTGGGACAGGTTGCCACCGAAGCGAAGTCCAACGAGATCACCGCGATTCCGAAGTTGCTGGAACTGCTCTGCCTGCGCGGATGCATCGTCACGATCGATGCCATGGGCTGCCAGAAAGCCATTGCCGCGCAAATTATCGACCAAGGCGGCGACTACTTGCTGGCCCTCAAAGGCAACCAAGGTCACCTGGTCGAAGAGGTCAATGAAGCGTTCATTGAAGCCGATGCGCGCGGCTATGCCGGACTGGTCTCTGAGGGCGTTGAAACGCGCGACAGCGGACATGGCCGCGTCGAAACCCGTCGCTACCGCACGCTTGAAGACCTCAGCGCGGTGCCACACAGCGAAGGCTGGAAGGGGATGAACATGATCGGCATGGTGCAGAGTGAGCGCACCTGCAACGGCAAAATCACGCAAGAGACACGCTACTACATCGGGAGCTGTGGCATCAACGCCGACACCTTTGCTACAGCCGCGCGCGGCCATTGGGGGATCGAAAACGCGGTTCACTGGTGTCTGGATATCGGCTTTCGCGAAGATGAGTCGCGCCTGCGCGAGCCGATTGCACGGGAGAACTTCGCGGTCTTGAGACATCTTGCCCTGACTCGGCTGAAAAAGGACTCCACGCATAAACTGGGGATTCACAACAAGCGATTGACGGCTGGGTGGAATGAGAAATACCTGGGAAAACTGCTTTTTGAGCCGCCCGATCCGCCACGGCGGAAGACGATGTCAGGCGACTCGAATATTAGTGGACCTTGATGCGATTGCCCTGCACCAGCAGCGTATGCGAATGTCCCGCCGTCCCCGAGAAAACTGATGAGGCCGGTGTAGCCGTCAGAGCTGTCGCCGATAGCAGAAAGAAAGTAGTTAGCTTCCGAAATAGTATCGATGACAGCGTTATCGGGGCCACCGCCTTCCTGACTGCCCCAATACGCGCGTGCGTAGGCGTCATCCAACTGACCATTGAGCGCGTCAAAGAGCAGGTCATCTTTCATCACATTTTGCAGCACCAATGCGCCAGCGTCTCTGTCATCATTCAAATCAATGTCCAGGTTGACATAGCCATCCTCGGCGTCATTGTTTGTAATGAAGACTCGATCAATCCAGCTATTCAACTTAGCTGCCTCCGTGACGCAAGATGTGGCGCTGAAGTCCAGGACGTCATTTTTGACGAGGCCATCTGTCCCCTGACTAGCAACCGTCATATTTTCGATAACCATGGTGCCTTGGATATCCGCCAGATTAGGCAGCACGACCGTCTGATTCGACTTCTGACCGCCGTCGGTGCTCAGATCGCTTTTGTTGTTGGCGTCTGTGTCGAAGTCCGCTAACTTGATACCAAAATCGACATTATTCGCATCGTTATCGGCATTTACCACCAAAGCGGACAAATCCAGCCTGGTCGGCTCCGCATCCTTCAGATTCGAGATGTCGATGCCATCGAATCCATCCGCAGTCTCCGTATCAGTCCCCAGAGAAGAACCATCGGAAGCATCAGCGTCGTCAAAGCCCTCAAAGGTGGCGGTGCCGCCATCAAGGGTCATGTTAATCCGGGCGATCTCTGTCAGATCATCTGTTGAGTCGCTGTCGGCAGCGTCATAATCAAAGGTCACCATTCCGTCGGTGACCTCAGCTGTGAAGCTAGGAGTCGGAGTCGGAGTCGGAGTCGGGGTACCAGCACCAGTAGTCCCAGTATCAGTAGTCGGATTCAAAATCTCCTCAACATCCCCACCCAGCCCTGCGGTACTGCCAGTATCAGCCGCATCATTGAAGACTGTGACCAGCTCGGTGATCTCTGTATCAGAGTCAATCGCATCAAAGAATGCCCCCAGATCACCATCGAAGTCGGCTAGGGCCGCCTTGACGCTGCCAGGGGTTGCCACCTCTGCTTCGGCCATCGCCACAAGTAGCTCGCCGACCTGCTCGGCCGAGAGGTTCGCGTTAGCCAGCGCGCCGGCAAATCCCGCCCCTCCATCCGCGAGCATGGCTTGGATGGCCGTAGGATTGGTGTTACCGATCTCGACCAGCCGGATGCAAGAATCGAGTAGACCTTGGATATCAGCCGCGTTGAATTGAGACGCCATCTGCGCGGAGAGGACTGCTTCGGCCGCGTCGGCTGCCGTCACGCTCTCAAGGAAAAATTGTGCGCCTGCCTTCGACTCGGGCGTGTCGAAGGACAACCCATCTTCGGTCATGGCGTCCGTAAAGAGGGTTGATGCCTCACGCTTGGCGTCGAGCTCAGCGGTGTCGGCGGCGCTGGCATTGTAGGCGATGGTGTAGGCCATCTCGGCGACGGAGATTTCGTTATTGCTGACCAGGCCGGCCCAGTAGGTCTCGCCGGCGGGTGCGGCGTCGCGGCCAAAAACGTTTTGAAACACTTGGTTGACTTGATCCTTTGGGTCGAGGCCGTCGTAGTAGGCCTTGCCCTCGTCGGACTTGTAGAAGTCGTCAACAAGGATCAGGTAGTTACCGTCGGAGGCATCGAGCTTCTGGGCGTAGTATTCGAGCCCGTCTGGTGACGGCGGGCGACCCATGTAGGCGATGAATAGGGTGTTGACTTGAGCGTAATAATCAGCAGCTGACATCGATTCATCCTATTGAAACGATTCGGATAAGTTTGGGAAAGAAGGAGCGTTGTTTTCGATTGTTCTTGCGATTTCCAGATATCAACGAAGCGCCTTTCCAGGTAGCGTAAAGCGGTTCAAATACCGCATACGGGAATATACCCGAAAAATGGAAAAGGGGTGTGCTGTTTTTGATTATTGTTGACGGTAATAGTCGGTTATCGAGTGACCGGCTCGGACGAGTCGCCGGCGGGATTCGTGTGTGGCCATTGCTTAAGGCTGAACTACAAGAGCCAGCGCGAAAGCCCGAGTGACAGGGTTATCAGACCCGCGGAGAGGATTCCCGAGCGGCTAGGTTGGCGTCCGGGCATCGGCAACGAGCATGGCAACAACCCACGAGGCATGACTTGGCGAAAGTATCGGCCATCGGCTGATACGTGGTAGGCGAAGTTGGGGAGAAATCGAGAACGCACCACCATTCGCTCGCTTGAGATCGGCCCGTTCCAGTCTTCGCCCATAACGAGAGGAAAAACACTCGGAGTCCAGGTGGGTCGGAAATTCCAGCGTCCGCTTATCATTCGTTGATGCCCGCGCTCCACGGCACGACAATGACCGCTACTGGCCGGTAAGCGACCCCAACAGGTGTCGTCATAGATGCGGAAAAACCGCAAGCGGTTCGACCTAAGTATTGGGGGCGGCCCCTGACACACGACCGTCATCGGCTCTGCGAGCGGCAACGGCGGCAGTGCACTCCCGAGCGGCATTGCGTCCAACTCATTGATTATGTGCCTAGAACCGCCCTAAAAAATCCGCCTGCCGTGGACCACGCTCCCCTGCCGATGCCGGACTGTGAGCTTCTCGACCAGCCCAAGCCAGACTTCGAGTTTGACCATCGCAACCTTTGGTAACCGTCGACTCTCTGCTGCAAAAGAGGGTGGGGACGCCCTCATCGCCCGACGGCACGCTGTGCCGCACAACCCGCCCCAGCAACCCGCGCCGTTGCGGCGCTCGCGTTCCCCGTCAGCCCCACCGTTGCACCTTGACCGCGCATCTCGCCTTCGCTCGGGGCGAAGCTACGCTCCTCGGGGTCGCTTGTATTGCCAATCCTTCCACCTAGTCTGGTGTGGCAAAGTCACAGCCTGCTGTAGGAAAACGCCCAGCTGCGGATAGGGCTGATGAAATGGCCCATGGCGCGCAGGAGCAGCGGCGTATTCAGCCAACCGAGAATTGCGGAAGGGGCGCTTGGCCTTCCAGCTCGCAACTGCAGCGGGGCAGCCTCGGCGAACAGCCAGCGGCGCCAGTCGCGGTCCAGTCCGGAGAGTCCACCGGCATAGTCACCCTCCAAGAAGCCGACATCGTCGAACATGCGGCAACGGTGGTTGGCGAGCTCGTTCAGCAGCCGGGTTATCGTTCGCTGCCGAGCAGGTTCCTGCAGCCCTCATAGAAGGGGGCATCCTAGAAAGAGCAGATGCTCACCTGCCATAATCGGCTAACATGGCCAATGCCGGCGGACGGCTGATCGGGACAGTACTCTCGGGACTCATCTATCAAACACAGGGGTTGACCGGCTGCCTGTGGTGGTCGGCGGGTTTTGTGCTCGCGGCCTTTGCACTCTCCTTGCCTTTACCCGCCGTGGCTGGAGCCACATCAACACCAGAGGCCCACACAGATGGCTGAAGGACCTTTCGTCACCCTGGGCAATGTCATCGCCTATGACCTCCTTGGCTTGGCGCCCGAGTCTCACTTGGGCGCTGCGGTGCAGTTTTTCGTCATGGACACCGCCAAGATCTTCGCCATGCTGGTGCTGGTGATCTATCTGATGGGCCTGCTGCGTGCGCTCATGTCGCCGGAGAAGGTGCGCGCCTATGTGCGTGGCAAGCCGGTGTGGGCGGCGCGCGCAAGTGCCATTGGTCTCGGCGCCATCACGCCCTTCTGCTCCTGTTCCTCGGTGCCGTTGTTCATCGGCTTTGTTGAGGCCGGGATTCCGCTCGGCGTGACCTTCTCCTTCCTGATCGCCAGCCCCATGATCAACGAGGTCGCGGTGGTCATCCTGATCGGCCTGCTCGGCTGGAAGCTGACCCTGCTCTATGTCGGCGCCGGATTGCTGGTCGCCTGGTTTGGCGGCCTGGCAATGGAGCGCTTCCGCCCCGAGCGCTGGGTGGAGGATTATGTGTGGAAAATTCAGGTCGGCGAGGCGCAGACGCAAACACCGGATACCTCGCTCGCCGGTCGCCACCGTTACGCCTTGGGCGAGGTGCGCGAAATTCTGCGCCGGCTGTGGAAATGGGTGCTGATTGGCATTGGCCTCGGCGCACTCTTCCACGGCTATGTGCCCGAGGACTGGGTGGCGGCCCATCTGAATGAATCGGCCTGGTACAGCGTGCCAGCCGCCGTCATTCTCGGCGTACCGCTCTACTCCAATGCCACTGGCGTGATTCCGGTCGCCGAAGCGCTGCTCGGCAAGGGCGTAGCCATCGGCACCGTGTTGGCGCTGATGATGAGCATCGCCGCGCTCTCGCTGCCGGAGTTGATCATCCTGCGCAAAGTCATCCGCTGGCCGGCACTGGCGCTCTACGCCGGGGTGTTGGCGCTGTCTTTCACCCTGGTCGGCTGGGGCTTTAACTGGCTGACGTGATTTTTTTGGCCTCGAGCGTAGCGGCATAAATTATCATTGAAGCGGCTTCGTAGCGATGACGGTTTCGTGTCAAAGCACGCCTGATGGGTACTGTTACTCATCCGTCGAAAGGCTGTCGTGGGGTAGCCTCTAAGGCCACCTGCCTCATTGGTTAGGACGGGCCGGTTAGGCCGCGCCGCTTCCTACCCAGAAGGTCAAGTTCTTCTCGAGGAACTCGTCGTATCGCATGTAGTGCGTGCCATCACAGGAGAAGGTCAGGCTAATCATGCCGTTGAACAGGTTGAGCGACGCGGAGCGCAGGTAGAAGGTGTCGTCCATCAATCGCAGTTCCTTCAACGCATTGAGGATGGGCGAGATGCTTGCCTGCGGAATCACAGCCTCAGCCGAATAGGCTCGACTGGGATAGACCAGGCAAATGTCCGGGTCCGAGAGCGCCTCATGATCAAGGATGCGGTAGCGAAACGGATCATCCACGGTCCACACCGTCGCCCGACTGCTCGAAAAGTGCACCACGCCCTGAAACATCCCGCGATCGACCAGCAGCTCCTCAATGACGCTGAGGACTTGATCGAGGTTCTGATCTATCGGGCTTTCGACACGCGTCTGCAAGAGCACCGTGTTGCGAATCGATGGGTCGCCTTTGATCTGGAGCCAGTGGGGCAGGTCCTCATAGAGCTTCGCCGTCACCGGCAAATCTTTGAGATTGAAGGTCGCACCAACATAACCCAGCAGTTCCCAGTCGCGGCGGACGACGTGCAAGGCCGTCAGCGATGGGCGATGCGACACGAGCCCGACATAGGCATCCGAGAGCAGGAAGCCCCACGCCGGAACGGCCTCACGCATGTAGGGACGCGTCGAGCGATCACGCCCAAAGTCCGCCGGTTCGGCTCCAGCTGCGCTGATGGTGTCGCTAATCTGCCGGCCTGCACGATCCACGACAAACAGCGCACCGCAGGAGGGGATGTGTCGGCAGCAATCCATTAAGACGTCGTTGAGCTGCCCACGATCACTCCAGGCCGCAACACAAGCAGCTGCGGTCTGCGCGATGGGCTCGTGCAGCGTCCTCGCGATTACCTCGCGTTGACGGTGAATCGTGCCTTTTAGCGTGCTATCCATCATCAACCCCTCATTGGCCGGTCTAGAACAACGCAAGATTAGCTCAGGTTGCCCGTTGGTCCCCGAATCATTCGCAGCCCGTTGTGATCTTCCTGCCTGTCTTTTTGACGTTGGCGCGCCGGCGGTGGTCAGGGGATCTTCAGTGAGTCGGCGAGCGACATTAGGTTCTGGGGCTGGACCTGGATCATTCCCCGGCGCGGGCTGTCGATGTCCGCGATGAGAAAGAAGGCGATGGAGATGACGAGCGGCAGGATAAAGTGGGCGTGCGACGGCGAGCGGGTGCCCCCGGAACCGAGGCCGACCAGGAGTGCGGAGCACATCGCGATCGACGCCATTAGTGCCCAGGCCGCAAGCGGGATGCGGAACGCCGCTTACAATCTTGCATACTTGAAGCTCCATTGGATTGCTCCGATGGTTTTTCCGGGGTGCCGTTGTCATCCGGGTCGCCGATGTTTGGATCGGGATCAACCCGAAAAACCACCAGGATTTCCTCATGGTAAATCTCGATACGCTTGACAAGCGCGCGAATGATGCCGCGCTTGGTCTCGAAATCCAGGCCGGTTAAACGTTCCTGAATCGCGGCGGCAAATTCCTCCAGCCGTTTGATCACCAGAAACAGTTCGGCCTGGCCAGCATCTTGTTGGCGAGCTGTCTCAATCTGAATGTGAAGTTGCTCGAGTTTGCTATTGAGCTGCGCCATTTTGGGATCGAAGTCGCTTTTATCGATTAACCCCTCGGTATAGCTATCGATCAGCCGCGATTTCCCTTGTTTCAGGTGCTGGTGCTGTTTTTCCAGCACATCTGTATCGGTGTGCGACGCATGAGCCTGCTGCAGGCGATTGAGGCGCCGTTCATATTCCTGCTGCAAGCGCTCAGGCTGTTGTAACAACGCCAGGACTTGCTCCCACACCAGGTCATCGAGCCGGCTGGTGCGCACTTGCTTGTTGTCGCAAATACGCTCACCGCCAAAGCGATAGGCATCGGTGCCGACGCAGCGATAATAGGCATAGCATTGTCCACCTTTGGCCGCGCTTTTGCTGACAGGCTTGCCATAATACGCATAGCGGCAGTGCCCGCAAACGATGAGCCCTTGCAGGAGATGGCGCGCGCCGCGCCGGCGTTGTCGGGCGAGGCGGCGATTCTCCTCCAATTGCTCCCCCACGGCGAGAAACAGCGCTTCGCTGACCAACGGCGGGACCGGGATCTCGATCCAGTCCGCGCGCGGGGTGCGCACCACGGAAGTGGCTTTCTTGGGTGTCTCGGCGCTGTGACGGGCTGGGCGCACGCGCGGGCGGTGCGGCTGTGACTGGGTCTTGCCGAAGGCGGCACGACCCATATAGGCCGGGTTCTGCAGCATTCCCCACACCACACTGCGGTCCCAATGCGCTTTGCCGGTGGCGGTGGGAATGCCCTCGGCATCAAGCCGGCGGGTCACTTCGCCGATACTGAAGCGATCCACGCCAACCCAATGAAAGATTTGCCGCACGGTGGCCGCTTGGGACAGATCAATCACATACTGCGCCGGTGCGCCATCGAGTTGCTTGCGCTGATAGCGATAGCCGTAAGGCGCGCCGCCAAGCACATTGACGCGCCCATGACGCGCGCCATGCAATTT
The DNA here is from genome assembly GCF_033954455.1 of Thiorhodovibrio litoralis. Taxonomy (NCBI): domain Bacteria; kingdom Pseudomonadati; phylum Pseudomonadota; class Gammaproteobacteria; order Chromatiales; family Chromatiaceae; genus Thiorhodovibrio; species Thiorhodovibrio litoralis. Next base: position 1,873,457 of record NZ_CP121473.1, read on the forward strand.
CCCGCGACGGTTGCGCTCCATGATCTTCGCCCGTTCGTATTCGGCGATCATGCCTTGCATCTGTAATAACAGGTCTTCTTCCGGGCTGACACCGCCGGCATGATTGAGAAAGACAACGGTGACACCGGTTTGCTGGAACTCTTCCAGCAGCAGGGCCTGATGGGCGTATTTCCGCGCCAGGCGATCCGGGGCCAGCACATAGAGCCGATCAATCAGGCCCATGGCCGCGCGATCGCGCAACCGCTCCAGTTGCGGGCGAATGAGGGTCGCGCCGCTGACACCGGCGTCGATGAAACACTGTTCCTCGGGAAGTTGTTCGCCATCACTGGCGATGCGTGCTTTCAGCGCGGCAACCTGGCTGTCGATGGTGCCGGCCTTGGCCTGACGCTCGGAGGAGACACGGGCATAGAGGGCGACGTTCAGGGGCTGGCTCATCGCGCACCTCGGCGCTGTTTGCGCTGTGGTAGAGCGGTCTTTGCCGCAGCAGGAGCCGTTTCGATTGGGCGTGATTCCGTCGGCTTGAGCTGGGCGTAGATCTCGCTCAAGCGTTCGGCTGAAAACCGGTTCGGTTCAAAGGCAATGCGCACCGACAACGCCCGCTGTGGTCGCTTCATCACTGAGCCTCCCGCGTCGTGGGGACGTCAATGACCAGCCGAATCTCGGCATCCACCGTCCCCTGAAAGCCCCACGAGAGACAGGCTCGCGCGACCCGTAGGCCCCATTGTACGCGGGAGTTTGCTACGTTGTTGGTGGCGTTGTGATGGCACCACGCGGCTTCGGTGCGGCCTTTGGCATGATGCTGATTGCCCAACTCACGGGTCGGGTCGACCCGCGCTGGATTATCGCCACCGGAATGAGCATCGCCGGCACCGCCACCTGGATGATGTCCTGGTACAACCTGGATGTAAGTCCGATTTGGCTGATCTTGCCCGGGGTCATGCAGGGCGTCGGCATGGGGCTGATCTTCGTCACCCTCTCGACGCAGGCCTATGCCACGCTGCCGGCCTCGGCAACCGATGCTGGCGCCGGTCTCTACAACCTGGCGCGCAGTGTCGGCAGCTCCATCGGCGTCTCCGTTGCCGCGACCTGGTATGCGCGCTTCGGCCAGGCGGAATGGAACCGGCTGGGCGGTTACATCAACCCGTTTAATCCCGCCCTGGAGCATTGGCTCAGGGTGCAGGGGCTCACCCTGAACGACCCCGCGACGGCGGCGCTCTTGACCAATGAACTCAGTCGCCAGTCCTCGATGCTCGCCTTCACCCGGGTGATCGAATCTGCTTTGCTTGAATAACCTGGCGGCGTGACAAGCACGCATGTCGAACGGGCATTTGCGTTCTGGACAATGCCTTCCCTATCGAGACTGACTATGATTCATGGTTTGATGGATGTTCACCATCCGAAGAGCACTCCAAATGGATAATGCCCTGTGATCTGCTTCTAAACCGCGTCCAGACCGGGGAACGTAGTTTTTGAAGCCAGTGCCGCCTTACATTACCCAAGCCGCTCTGGTTGAGGTTTAACTGTAGATCGGGAGGAAAAATAAATCCGCTGGTATAGCCATCGCATATGGTATCCAGGCAGAAAATTTCCGTATTTATTAAGTCGACGCTACCCTCCGTCCGGCAATTTTGAGCAGATTGCTCTGCCTACGCCATGGGGAAATCAAGATCCTCGGCATTGAGTCACAGGCATTATCCATCTGGCCGCTTGAAGTCACGCTAGGCAGGTTTTTCCTCTCGGAATTCAGTTGCTGGCGAAAGCTCCGCGAAACCGCCCTCTTTGCCAGTCTCACTCAAGTGGATACTGTTCTATGGTAGCCGCTCCACGATCCATCGGAGCCGACCATGCAAGCATTTGAGTCCAGTCTTCCCGAAACATGTCCAATTCCGTCCCAGACCATAACCCAGGCCGCAGGCGATCGGCTTATCACCGCTGAGGAGGTGCGTCGCATTGCTGGCGGTATCAGCGACATGACCCTCTGGCGCTGGCTCAAGCGCGGTATCCTGCCGCAACCGCTGGTCATCGAGCGGCGGCGCTATTGGTGGCGGGCGGCCATCCTCGATGCACTGCAATGCGCCGGACGCAGCGATGCCCGGCCAGTGGCACCCCACGCAACCTGTGGCGAAACAGAGCATGCCAAAGACCATCCATGACAAACTCGCGGCGATTATCGCCGGTATCGAGCAAACCGGATCCGCTGAAACCACGCGCCTGACGGTGCTCAAGAAATGGTTCGAGCACGAAGGCCGCCTCACTGCGGATTCCACGCCCATCCGGCCACCGATTCCAGGATTATCCGGCCACTGATTCCACGCTGATCCGGCCACCCATTCCAGAGGCATCCGGCCACTGATTCCACGGTCATTCGGCCACCCCTGGCAGGAAGCGACGCAGGACCACGATCCACTATCCTCGGCCCCTTTTCGAAGCGAGGAGGTTGAGATGGAGCGTTTGTCCATGCGTAAGATTCGAGAAGTGCTGCGCCTGCGGTTTGAGGCCGGGCGATCAGCACGTCAGATTGGCGCCAGCGTGCAGGTCGCACGCAGCACCATTGGCGAGTACGAGCGGCGCTTTGCCGCTAGCGGGTTACCCTGGCCGCTGCCTGAGTCGCTCAGCGACGCCGAGCTGGAGCGACGGCTGTTTCCGCCCGCACCGGCGCTGCCGGCCCACAGCCGCCCGATCCCCGACTGGGCCAGCCTGCACCAAGAGCTACGTCGCCCCGGCGTCAGCCTGATGCTGCTGTGGGAGGAATACCGCGCCGCCTACCCACAAGGCTATGGCTACAGCTGGTTTTGCGACACCTACGCCAGCTGGTCGGCCAAGCTCGACGTGGTCATGCGCCAGAGCCACCGCGCCGGGGAGAAGCTGTTCGTCGACTATGCCGGTCAGACGGCAGAAGTGATCGATCGCACCACCGGCGAAATCCGCACCGCCCAGATCTTCGTGGCGGTACTGGGGGCATCGAACGACACCTACGCCGAAGCCACCTGGACGCAGAACCTGTCGGATTGGACCGGCTCCCACGTGCGCGCCTTGGCGTTCCTCGGCGGCGTGCCGGAAGTACTGGTCCCCGACAACCTCGCCAGTGGGGTAAGCAAAGCCCATCGTTACGAGCCCGACATCAACCCCACCTACGCCGAGCTGGCCGCGCATTACGGTGTTGCGGTGGTCCCGGCCCGGGTGCGCAAGCCTCGGGATAAGGCCAAGGTCGAAGTCGGCGTGCAAGTGGTTGAACGCTGGATACTCGCCGCTCTGCGCCGGCGCACGTTTTTCTCCCTGCGCGAGCTCAATGAGGCCATCGCCGAACGCCTGGCTTGGCTCAACCAGCGCCCGTTCAAAAAGCTCCCCGGCTCGCGCAAAGAGGCGTTTGAGGCCATCGACCGCCCGGCACTGCGTCCCTTACCCGCCGAGGCTTACGACTATTCAAACCACGGGGATCAAGCCGAGACCGACGCCCAGGGTTATCTGCGCGATCCGGCGGATTGGTCTGAGACCTTCGCCCGCATCCAGGCGACGCGTGAGGGCTTGCGGCTGACACCGAGGCACTGGGCGGTGATTCGTCATCTGCGCCGCTGTTACACCAAGCACGGGCTACCCATGAGCTGTCTTGATCTGGATGCGATGTTGCATTTCCGAGCCCGCTGGCCGCGGGCCGCCGGCCAGCCGCGGTGGTTTCCCGGCCTCTTTCCCGCCGGCGGACTGACCGAGCAGGGCCATCGGCTGGCGGGCTTGCCTCGCGGCCAGTCCGCAATAGGGCTGAGGTTGATGGCCTAAGATCAAGCGATGGCGATATTGCCAGCTATCGCGCCACCTGGCGATAGCGCCAGACCGCCTGGCCGAGCAGCCCCAACAGCCCAAACTGGGCCAGCGCGAGCAGCACGGCGGCCATGCGGGTAAGGAAAACGGCAACGGCGGGCGCAACACTGAGGGTCAAGCCGGCGCCGAGCAGCAAGGCCAGTGCCGCGAACTGTCCGCCGGCCTGCATGCGCGCCAGCCGCTCCGGCAGCAGCCGGTGCATGTGCGGCACGCGGATGTCCAGCCGCCCGAGGCTGATCTGGCGCGACTGCAAATGAAACCAGGACAGAAAGGGCAGGATCTTCACCAGCATGCCGCTCGGCAGTCCGATGCCCACCCCGGCCAGCAGCCACAACCCAGTCCAAGATGTCGGTGCCTTCAGCCACCAAGCCAGCACCGCGATCAGCAGGGTCGCCAGCGCCATCCACCAGTGCCACAGGGTCGCATCTGGCCGTGGGCGCGCGCGTTGCGACAACCGCCACAGGGTGAAGAGCGCGAAGAGCGCAAAGCTGCCGGCCAGCGCCCCCTCGATCAGCGGCGGGCGCGCCCAGGGCCCGGCCAGACACAGCAGCACGAACAGCGCCGGAACCCCCCAACGCACCAGGCGACGCGGATAGGCCGGGGCGACATAAAACAGCGGCACCACCGCCAAGCTGACGGTCAGGATGAGGAGCCCGACCCAGCCGATCAGTCCCCAGCGGGCATGCCAGTCCACCCACGTCAGGCGCTGGGGCAGTGGTAGCCAGCCGAGTACGGCCAGAGTCAATACCAGCCCCAGAACGACGGTCATCAGTAGCGCGAGCAGCGGCCAGACGAAGGGCTGACCTGGAACGAGAAGTGAGTGGAGACGAGTGAGGAGTGAGCGAAGATCGAGGAGGCTCTGGTGTCGCGTGACTCTCTTCTCACTCCTCTCCACTCTTTTCCTCCCCAAGGCCACAAGCGCGCTTAGGGCCAGCAGGCCGAAGCCGAGCGCGGCACTGAGCGCCCCCAGACCCAGCGCCAACGATTGGTGATACAAGAAGCCCAGCGCCAAGCACACAGCTCCCAGGGTCAGCAGTCCATGCACGGCTGTGCCCAAGGGACGCACTGCCGGCACCGGCGCGCCGGCCACCACCGGGAGCATCTGCAACAGTGCCCCGGCCATCACCTGGCCAAGAAAACCGACCGTGAGCAGATGGGTCGCGGCCAGAGCGGCCGGACTCCAGCGCGTAGCCAGGATGGCTTCGGTCTGGTCAAACAACAGCAGGGCAGAGGCGATGGCGAACAGGGGCGCGGTGAGAAAGAACCGCAGCGGCAGATCAATCGGCGGCGCTTGCTCCAGGCTGAGACCAGCGGTGGCGATCACAGCAGCGGCCTTGCCAGCGGATCCGCCGTCGCCGGGTCGGCTTCGATCAGAATCTGCCAGGCGTCGTCCGCGCCCTGTGCCTCCCAGCGATAACCGAGCCGCTTGAGAATGTCATAGAGCGGGTAGGGCTGACGGCGATGATGCAGCACCAGTTGCTCGCCGGGAGCCAGGGTTGCGAGCGCGTCCAAGGTCTGCTCCAGCGGCTCGGGCGGCGGCAGCGTCGAGACATCGAGGTGGCGCGGTTTGAGTTGAGCGTGCTGATGGGTGAGTGGTGAGTGCCGAGGGGCGAGTGGTGTGTGAAGAGCGGAGTCGTCGGGCGTTGGCGTGATACTTTCCTCACATTTTATTCGCTGCTTTTCTTTTCCCCGGCGATTCATCGCCTTTGCTCCATCGTTCAATCCCTCAGGCCAGGGAGGCCAACAGGCGTTCGGCCTGGTCGGCCAGGTCGCGGTCGGCGGCGGGATAGAGCACTCCTTCTTCTTTGATGTTGTGCTGCTGCAACACCATGTGCAGGGTGCTGATCACACCCAGGCTTTCGTCGCCGTCCTGTGCGTCCACGGCGGCACGCAGATCGCCCATTAGTTGGCGGATGAGCTGGTGCTCCTGGCGCATCACCGCCGTCGGCCCGGTGGCGCCCGGCATGACCTCTTCGAGCGGCGGAAAAAGCATGTCCTCCTCGAACTGAAAGTGGCGGTCGGTGGCGTTGCAAAAGGCCTCCACCGCGCTGGCCGCCAGCGTCCAGTCCGCCGACTGCGCGGCGGTCTCGACCTGGACAAAGAGTTGATCGCAGCGGCGATGGTCGGCGGTCAGAGTGGTGACGAAGGGCTGGGACATGGCGAAGGTGGAACCTGTGCGTTTGGCAAGATGAGGGGCTGCGGAGGCGCGGGGAGATGGCATGCGGGATGCGCCGATCCGCCGCTGACTTTGTCGACAGAGGTTAGTGTTTCACCCGAGCTCACTGATGCCCTTGACCAAGGTCAAGAGTGCGAAATCCCTCGATTGGATTTCGATGTCGTGCCGCGGCTGCGAGACATCTGCTGTCGCAAGACACCAGCCAGGAAAGTCCCGACCTGGGCGGTGGTGCTGGGGGGCTGGAATGACTCAGGGATGATGCGCCGAAGCACGCTGCTCGATTTGCCCGAGCAGCGCGTCGATGTCGGCGCTCTGGCTGGGGTTCAAGCGTCGGGCTTCGGTGAGAGCCGCCTTGGCAGGGCCGGTCTGTTTGAGATGGACATAGGCCATGCCCAGGCCGATGAAGGCGCTGGCATTCTGGCTGTCGGTGCTAATGGCCTGTTGAAATTGACCGACGGCGCCGCTGTAGTCCTGGCTGAGCAGATAGGCGCCGCCGAGACGGGTGTGGGCGAGACTCGAGCCGGGGTCGGTCGTGATCGCGCCCTTCAGCGTGGCGATGGCTGCATCGGTCTCGCCGCGCTGGAGCTGTGCTTGGGCTTGTTCGATCATTGTGGCGACACTGTCGGTGTCAGCCGTGGAGGCTGGGGCGGCTGTGTCTGGCTGCGCGGCAGGGGCCAGGCTCAGCGTGAGCAGACTGCCTAAGGTGATCAGGCGCAGTGCGGTGTACATGGTAGCTTCCTGCGGAAAAGGGGTTTATGGCGGTGGGAGCGGTTTTAGCCGCGAGAGGTCGCGGCTGAAGCCCGCTCCCACCCTATCGGTTGGCACCAGTGGCGGGCTATTTCAGCGCCCCCTTGCCGTAACGTGCCTCAAAGCCCTTGCGCACGGTCTCGATCTGATCCTTGCTCATGCCGTTGAAGTACCAGTCGTGCCCTTCGATCGGCTTGAAGTGCTCCTCAAGCAGCGTGACGGCGTACTCGTCATTGCCGTCTTTCTTGATCACCACTTCCTTCAGCTCGGGAATCCATTTGAAATAGGTGTGCTGGGCGACCTCGTACATACCGTGCCACCAAGTGTAGTCGGGACCGCTCATTGATGCGCCATGGCGGGCACGACGGCCTTCGTGGTGCCAAATCTCCCACCACGTCCATTCGATCTTCTCATCGAAGGGCGCCGGGGTGATGTAGCCCTTCTCCTTCAAGTCGGCCATCACGGCCGCGATCGGCTTGGCGAACTTGTCGTTGTAGAGATGGACGACGTTATCGAACTGTTCATAATGGCCGTCGATCACGCTCGTCTCGTGGCAGGCATAGCAGATGTCTTCCATCTTGCTGCGGCGATCTTCCCAGGTCAGCACCTCGACCACGGTCGAACCCTTGGCCTCATCGCCGACGGCGGGGATCGGTTGGCCCTCGGGTACATCGAATTCCTCGCCGTTGTCGAGCTTGACCAGATTGATCTTGGTCGAGATCGGCGGGCGCAGTGTCCAGGAGATGCGCTCGCCGACGTTGTGAGTACTTGCCTCATTTGGTGCTGCGCTCATGTGACAACTGGCACAGGTGGGCGCGGCGCTATAGTCGATGCCAGCGACCCATTTGTCCGACTCCAAATTCATTTCATCGACCTTGGCGCGGTAGATGATGCCGTGCTTGGATTCGTTGTAGACCTCAATCTGCGGATGGTCCGGACCGACGTGACATTTACCGCAGGTATCGGGCGTGCGCGCCTGGGCCTTACTGAAACGATGGCGTCCGTGACAGGCGGTACAGGAACCAAGACTGCCATCGGGATTGATTCGCCCGATGCCGGTATTGGGCCAACTCCCGGGCTTCGGCCGTCCCTTATCCTTGCGTTTGCCTTCGGTGATGAACTCCAACTCCGAGCCATGGCATTGCTTGCAGCCAGCATTCACCGCCGCAGGTCCACCGACCACTTCACCAAGCAGATTGTCGAGCGAGCCGAGAATCTGACCCGCCTTGGCGTGGTGCGAACCGTCCATTTCCTCGAACTCTTTTTGGTGGCATTTGGCGCAATCCTTGGGCGTGACCACGATGGAGACATAGGTTTCTTCATGACGCCAGGCATCGATATCGTCCTCTTTGGCCTCATGACAATCCAGGCAGGTCACCCCATTTTGGCCGTGTTGGCTGTGATTCCACTCCCAATACAAACCGGGGTTCTCGGTCATGTGGCAGTCGATACATTTCTGACCCCTGGGGTCACCCCAGTCGACGCCGGGCTGACCGGCGGGCCGCACGGCAAGGGCGTGGATGCTAAACAGCAGGATGGCGGCGCCGAACAGCCAGGCGTTCAGGCGACTCATCCTGCGCGGGCCATGGGTACTTGGCCCATAAGGTATTTTCAACATGGTGCACTCCTCAATCGTTTTTCTTTAGGGATCATTCTGCTTTGGCGCTCACGGGAAAGGGCGCGCATCCGGCAATGGCGATGGGACGGCGCACCCCGAGTCGGGACTTTGCACCAGAAGGGCGCGGCGAATCTTGATTTACCTCATGAATGCGCGGCGAAGGGAGTGCGAGAATGGCAGGAATTGATCTATCGCAATTGACTCCCTCTGAATCACTCACAGGCTGGTCTTCACGCTCATGGGTACCATCCCCGTACTGAGTTCAATGCTGGTCGCGGCACTGCTGATGCAGGCCTGCGGCCGGGACACGAACGCGCTTGAAACGCGCCTGGTGGCCCTGGAGGCGCGTCTTGAGCGCCTGGCCATCGAAGTCGAGGCACTGCGAGAGCCGCCTTCGTCAGCGCCGAACACGCCAGCGGCAACCGCACCCGCAGTGGCCGGCGGCAGGGAGGAAACGGTTGCCTGGCGTTTTGGCCCCAATCTCGATGGCGATCCGCTGCGTGTTGCCGCCGAGACCCTGGATCGCGCCCGTGATCGCGTCGAGCTGCTGCTCGAGATCAAGGCACCGCTGGGCGCTGCCGATGCCTGGCCACGACAGCCGGGCCAGCCGACTCCGCTGGTGGTGATCGCCAAGGACAACGGCGGCGCGGTGATCGCCGAGACGCCAATGACGTTGTTGCGCGGATCGCGTCTGGAGCCTGGCGCCTATCTGCACCTTGGTGCGCAACTGCCCGCGCAGGCAGGCACCCGGGTCAATCTGATCGAAGTGCGCTGAGCGGCTTCAAAGAGTCCGACCATCCATCCTTGGCGCCAGCAGCATCGGGCCGATGACCAGCAGGAAGGTGGCAAAGGCGCCGCTCCACAGCAAGCCCGAGAGCAGCATCCAGGTGCTGTAATGTGCAGGCCAGAGTAGCGGGAATGCGACCCGAATCAGCGCGGCGAGATTGATGGCGACGAAGGCTCCGATCATCGAGGCTGGCGCGACCATCGCCCGCCCGGTGTGCCCGAGTGTCACCCGAACCATCATTCCGAAGGTGAAAACCCCGACAGCGCCGGCAGTCAGCGCGTGCAGCGCGATCTGGGGCGCAAGCCATCCAAGTGCCGCGCCGGCCGTCAGCAGCAAGCCGCCGATCAGCCACAGCGCGCCTGCGTACAAGACCGCCAGGATAGGAATTTGCCACACGCGCCGGTCATGCCAAGCGCCGACACGCAGGGTCAGGATCAGCGCCAGGACCGACGCGGCGCTGGCGTTCAGCCAGGGCCAGGGACTGAGCAGATCGGCGACCAGCCAGAGGCCAGCGGCCACAAAGCTTAGCACCTCGAGCACGATCCAGGAGCGCGGCTGTGCCTGCGGGATGGCGGCCTGAGTGAAGAAAGGCAGCACCCGACCGGAGACAATCAGCAGCGTGATCAGCACCAGATTCAACAGTAGACGCTCGGCATCGAGCGACCCTCCGGGCAGCACGCCGGCCGCGTGCAGATGGCTCCAAGCAACGGCCACGGCCATGCCCGCCAGCAGGAGCAGAAAAACGCGATTGACCGGATTCGGCCCCTTCCACAGTGGCTGGCGCAACGACCACGCCAAAGCCAGCGGAAAGGCCGCCGCGAGCAGCCCCGCGATCCAGGCCGGCCCTGGCAACCATGGCAAGAGTCGCCCCAGCAACCACAGGAGCACCAAGCCGGCCAGCTCGGCGCCCGCCGCCGTTGGCTGCCCGGTCCAGTTGCGCACGGCGGTCAGCAGGAAACCGGCGATGACCGCCAGCGCATAGCCCTGAAGCATTTCCTGAGCATGCCAGGCGCTGCCGGGAAAGCGCGAATTGATCGGCACCAGCCCCTGCAGCATGGCCAACCAAACCAGCAGCGACAGGCAACCACTGGCACCGGCGACCAGAAAAAACGGTCGGAAACCGAGCACCAGGAACGGGGTTTTCTCGAACGGCGTCAAGTGAACATATCCGCCGTGATGTTGCGATACCAGCCAAGCGCGAATTGCACCTCTATCGCTCGCGTGCGCGCGTCGGCATGGGGATCGGACAGGCCGCCGGCACCAGGCACCGAGACGATCTCGCCGTCCTTGAGTTCATAGACACCGGCGACCGAGATGCCATGATCGGGCGCCAGAATGCTGTAGCAGGTGTTGACGTAAGAGGGCGCTGGGGCAGACTGACCATTGAGGGCGGCGACCATCGCCATGGCGCACACTTTGGCCTGGGAGTTGGCGGCATAGCCGGATTTGGGCATGGCACCAGCGATCACCGCGTCGCCAATCACATGGATGTCGGGATGCTGTGTGGATGCAAAGGTCTGCTGATCGACTGGGCACCAGCCGCTGGCGTCGGTCAGCCCGTTGGCGACCGCCAGCTCGGCGGCGCGCTGCCGGGGGATGAGGTTGATCACGTCTGCCTGAAAGTCCTCGACCACCCCGGTCAGGGTCATGCTGTCGGCATCAATGGCCTCGATCTCGCCGCCAGCGGCGGCCGGAACCCATTCGATCATGTCGCCGTAGTGTTCTTTCCAACCGGCCTGGAACAGCGCCTGCTTGGAGAAGGCGTCCTTGGCGTCAAAAATCATCACCTTGGATTTTGGCTTGTGATGGCGGAAATACAGCGCGATCTGCGCCGCCCGCTCATAGGGGCCAGGCGGGCAGCGGAAGGGATTTGGCGGGGCGACGATGGCGCACAGGCCGCCGTCGGACATGGCCTTGAGCTGCCGGCGCAGAAGCAGGGTCTGGGGGCCGGCTTTCCAGGCGTGCGGAATGCGGGTGTCGGCTAGCTCGGCGCTCATGCCGTCGATGGCGCCGAAGTCAAAGGACACGCCTGGCGCGAGGATGAGTTTATCGTACTGATAGATGGCACCGCCCTTGCCGATCACCGCGTGCTTGACCGGGTCGATCTCGACGATTTCATCGCCCATCACCGCGATGCCGCGCCGGCTCAGACCTCGGTAGTCGAAGGTGAGACTGTCGATATCGCGCTCGCCTGACAGCACCTCGTTGCTGAGCGGGCAGGAAACATAGACCGGATTGCGCTCGATCAGGGTGACCCGCAAGTCCGGGTCGGCCATCTTGAGATACTTGGCGGCAATGGTGCCGCCATAGCCGCCACCGACCACCAGCACGCGCGCCTTGGGGGTGTCGGCGCGCACGATGGCGGGAACCCCGAGCAGGCCGGCGACGACGGTTGCTGCGGTCGCGCTTCCGACCGAGCCCAGGAACTGACGACGGGAAATCGGCATGGGTTGGGTGCTCATGTTTGGCTCGCTCATTTCTGGCTCTCGTAGCAGTGGGCAAGGGCTTGGATCTCGGCATCCTCGAGCACATTCACGCGCTCGGCGCCCTGGCGCTTCTTGCAGCTTGGACCCTGCGCGCGGCAGGTTTCCAGGGCATGGGCGAGATAGGGTCCCCATTGTCCAGCGAGCCGCGGGGAGTGGGTATCCTGGCCGCGACCGCCATCGGCATGACAGGTCTCGCAGCGCTCCCGGTGGATCAGTTCCCCTTGGTAGGCGAGTTCGCCGTCGATGGTCCGCTCGGTCGAGACCCAGGGCCGAGCGGCGAAGAAGCTGGCGATGGCGGCGATTTCCTGGTCGCTGTAGCCGCGCATGATGCGGCCCATGATGGTCGAGGGGCGCAGATCGTCCCGGTAGTCCACGAGTGTCTTGACCAGGTAGCCTTTGTCCATGCCAGCGATGGTCGGCATCGCCTCGCCGGCACTGGCACCATCGGTGCCGTGGCAGCCGGCGCAGGTGTGCGAGAGCATGGCCGTCGAGCGCACGTCCCCGGCCTGGGCGCCACAGGCCAGGCCCGCGAACAGCAGCGCCGGGAGCCAGCGCCAGGGGCGACCCCGCCGTGATAGATAAGCAATGTCACCGCCCATCTCGTCCCGCATGATGTTTCTCCAATTTGGTTCACACGCCTGTGGTGGAGTATCCGGGGACAGGCACCCGGTTGGTCTTGATCCACATCAAGTTTGACAATTCATCCGGACTTGAATTGACAAAACTCAAAGACATCCTGGACGGTGGCCTACGCTGACAGAGGGGCGAGGTCGGGGCAGGCGATATCCGCCACCGCCAGTCCGCCGAGCTGGCCCAGGCGCGCCAGTGAGGGAATGTGGATCCGCCGCCGTTCGACCCGGATCAGTCCGCGCCGCGCCAATGCGTGCAGCTCGCGGGAGAAAGTTTCCGGCGACAGGTTCACGCTGGAGGCGACCAGAATCTTGGACGCCGGTAGTTCCAGTTGCGCGCTGTCCGGCTCCGTGGCGCTGGGACAGGCCTCGCGTAGCAATAAGGCGGCAACTCGCTCCGCGGCCGTATGCAGACAACAGGCCTCGAGATCGACCAGCAGCCGCTGCGCACGCCCAGCCACCAGCCGGAGCATCAGCTCGGCGACCTCGGGCCAGAGCGGGATGGCAGCGCGCACCTGACGCACCTCGACAAAGAGCAGCCGGGCATCGCTGAGCGCCTCGGCATGCAGAGCACAGGGTTGCCCAAGAAAGGCCGCCGCTTCGCCGAAGGTGCGCGGGGGCCGCAGGATTTCGAGCACCCGCTCACCACCATTGGCCGAGAGCAGTGACAGTTTCACCCGGCCGCATTCCAGGATATTAAAGCCATCCAGGTGCTCGCCGCGACTACATAGCACCTGGCCGCGCCGCGCCTGGCGCGGATGACAGCCGGCGGCGAGAAAGTGCAAGGCCGCGCGCGGTGCGCGCGCGAAAACCGGGATGGTCTCCAGCAAAGACAGACTGGTGATCGCGCGAGTGTCTGGATGCATGACCTTGGCAAGGCTCCCGCTGTGATAAGCAGCGCGCCCCTTTCCGATCAGGTTCCGATCAGTTCAGGGCCGCTTCCGCATCGGTTTTCCTGGCGTCTGGCGCGGCTGGACAGCCAGACACACAGGCCATCATGCCGCCAAGGCCAGCTTTAGATCCTCGCGCGGATCACCATTGGTCAGGCGCAGATCATAGGCCGCTTGCAAGCGGGCAAAGACATTCGGCGTGATGAAAGCCGGTGGCTGCGGGCCGAGGTTGATGCCCTTCACCCCCAGATGCAGCAGCGTCAGCAGCACCGCCACCGCCTTTTGCTCGAACCAACTGATCACCAAGGTCAGCGGCAGGTCGTTCACCGAGCACTCCAGCGCCTCGGCCAGTGCTACCGCGACCATGATGGCGCCATAGGCATCGTTGCACTGTCCCATGTCGAGCAGGCGCGGCAGGCCGAGATGCTCGCCATAGACATGATCGCGAATGCGATATTTGCCGCAGCCCAGGGTGAGAATGAAGGAATCATCCGGCGTGGCGGCGGCATAGTCGGTGAAATAATTACGCCCCTTCTCGGCGCCATCACAGCCGCCGATCACAAAGAAATGGCTGATCTTGCCGGCCTTGATGGCCTCCAGAATGGCCCCCGCCTGATCGAGAATCACTTGGCGATGGAAGCCGACCGGTTGCTCGGCACCCAGGCGCTCCTCGCATGGCGGGCAGGCGCGCGCGGCGGCAATGACCTGGCTGAAATCGCCGTTGGTAATGTGCTGCCCGGCCGGCACGGCGACGGCATTGGTGGTGAACAATCGGTCGCGATAGCTGTCGGGCGGAATAAGCACGCAATTGGTGGTGCCGACAATGGGACCCGGAAAGGCGGCAAACTCTCTCTTCTGATCCTGCCAGGCACCGCCATAATGGCCGGCGAGATTGGGATGCTCCTGGAATTTGCTGTACATGTGCGCCGGCATCATCTCGCCATGGGTGTAAACCTTGATGTCGGTGCCTTTGACCTGTTCGAGCAGTTGCCACAGATCGAGCAAATCATGGCCGGTGACCAGAATGCCGGGGCCGGCCTGGGTGCCTTCGCGCAGCGGCGTCGGGCGCGGCGCGCCGAAGGTGGCGATATGGCCTTCGTCGAGCATCTGCATGACCCGCAGATTCTTCTCGCCGCACTCCAGGCAGTAGTTCAGCAGGGTGTCCTCATCGAAGTTCACATTGGTCATGGTGGCGAACAACGCCTCTTCGATAAAGGCCGAGACGGCTTCATCCGACTGGCCCAACCGGCGGGCGTGATGGGCATACGCGGCCATGCCCTTGAGGCCAAAGATCAGCAGCTCCTGCAAGGACTGGATATCCTCATTCTTGCCGCAGACGCCGGGGCTGTTGACGCAGGCGCTGTTGCGAAAGGTTTGCTCGCATTGGTTGCAGAACATGGGGCAGACTCCCGTGGTGGTTTGATGGTGGTGTATTGGGGACAGGCCGGATGGATCGCGCTGCGCCGGTCGTTAGGCGCGCGATCAGTACGGGAGGGAGTCTGCGGCCCGACCCTGGCTTTAGCCTTGACTTGAGTCAAGCGGTGAAGGAGGTTAAATCATGAAAGTCGTGCTATTTGGTAATGCCGGCTCAGGTAAGAGTACCTTGTCCAAAAAGCTGCTGGCCCGCGAGCCAGCAGCTTGCCTTTCGTTAGATGCAGTGGCCTTTGAGGGCGGTCCGACACGGCGTCCTCTTGAGGACAGCATCGCGGCGGTGCAGGGCTTTATCGCCGAGCATGACAGCTGGATCATCGAAGGCTGCTATGCGGATATCCTCGAGCCAATCCTGGCGGACTGCGAGGATCTACTTTTTCTCAACCCCGGCATCGAAGCCTGTGTCGCGCATTGTAGGATGCGTCCCTGGGAGCCTGAGAAATACCCCTCTCCAACAGCGCAGAACGAAAACCTGGCGAACCTCATCGATTGGGTGCGTTCTTATGAGACACGAGAGGACGAGTACGGACTTCACCGGCATCGACAGCTCTACCACGCCTTCCGCGGGAACAAACGCGAGTACCAGGATCCAAGCGAATACGGCTTTGGTTGAGCTGTCGCGAGGCTTCATTGCCGCCTGGACCTATGGTCTGCCGCGAATCGGTGATGCGACGGTGGCCGAGTTTCTCGATGCACTGTATCGAGGACTCTTCGGTCCCTATTGGTTGCCCGAGAGCCGCAGGGTCGAGTTGGGTTATCAGGGGGTTGCGTTTGCGCTGGAGCGCCGCGCCGGGCTTTTCCCTCGAAGCCCATTGGACTGGGCAACGCTGCGTTGAGTGGAGACAGTCATGAAGCTGGACACTAGAGAGCGGGCGGTGTCGCCGTGTTTTGTCTTGATGCCCGGATCGGCGCCGCTTGCCAGCAATGCGCTGACGGTGTCCTGCTTGCCGACCAAAGCGGCGAACATCAGCGCTGTCCAGCCATTGTGCGCCTGGGCGTTGATTTCGGTGCCCTGTTCCAGCAAAACTCTGAGTAGCCTGGGGTCACCTTTTTCCGCTGCATGTGAAGGGCGTAGCGCCTGTCGCGATCGATCTGGTTCAGGCGGGCGCGATTAGCTGCATCAGCACTCCCACCACCAGGCGTTGAGCATCGTTACCACGGCCGCGCAGGAGACCGTCGCCGCCGCAGATCATCTGTTCTCCGATGCCAAAATTCATGATCAGTGCTTCAGTCAGCGCGCTGGTGCGTCGATCAAGATGACATTCGGGAGCATATCCAACAACGCGCAACTCGCGGCCCTTGCAACGCTAGCAATCTCCGTTCAGCCCCACCGCTGCATGTTGACGGCGCATCTCGCCCTCGCTAGACATGATGTTTTGACCTGCCCATCCTCAACGCATGTAGGTTATGTTGAGGATGGAGAACCACCGACACAGAGCCACCTTGAGGAGAGCAGGTCATGAAGCAGTTTAACCCAGCAACCGATCGCATCGAGAGCGCATCGTCCCTATCCGCCTTGCTGCACGGGAGTAACCAGCCGGAACACAAGCACGGCGCCTATATTGGCCTGGATGTGCACAAAGACACCATCGCCGTGGCGGTGGCTGAGCCGGGACGTCAGGAGCCGATTTATCGTGGCGAGATTGCTAACAAGCCCAAGAAGATCGAGCAACTCATCGCCCGTCTGAGCGAAGCCTATGATGGAGCGGTGCTGTTGTTCTGCTACGAAGCCGGTCCCTGCGGGTATGGACTCTATCGCCAGCTTCTCGCCAGCGGCCATGATTGCCAAGTCGTTGCCCCATCGCTGATTCCCAAGAAAGCCGCCGAGCGCATCAAGACCGACCGGCGCGATGCGCTGAAGCTCGCGCGACTGCTGCGCAGCGGCGATCTCACCGCGGTTTGGGTTCCCGACCAAGAGCAGGAGCGCATGCGCGATCTCAGCCGCGCGCGCGATGATATTAAAGCCCAGGAACGCAAAGCCCGTCAGCAGCTCAACGCCTTTTTGCTGCGTCACGGTCACCACTGGCCCACCGGCAAGACGCGCTGGGGTGCGGCGCATGAGAACTGGCTGGCCGGACTGAAAATGGCCGATCCTTGGCAGCAGGTGGTGCTACAGAACTACATCGACGCTGAGCGGGCCGCCGGTGAGCGCGTCGCTCAGCTCACCGATCAGCTCATGCGCGCATTGCCGGAGTGGTCACTTGCCCCCGTGGTTGACTCCCTGGTGGCGCTGCGCGGTATCGACAAGCTCGCCGCGATCGTGCTGCTCGCTGAACTGGGCGATATCAGTCGTTTCGACTCCCCGCGCCAACTGATGGCCTTCCTCGGACTGGTCCCCAGCGAGCACTCCAGTGGCGGACGGCGGCGCCAAGGGGCGATTACGCTCACCGGCAACAGCCACGCCCGGCGCATGTTGATCGAATCGGCCTGGAGCTATCGCTTCCCGGCACGCCAGACCAAGCATCTCCGAGGCAAGGCCGTGAACGCCTCAGCCGGGGCCAGACGCATCGCCTGGAAGGCGCAGGTGCGCCTGTGCGGGCGCTACCGCACGCTCACCGGTGCCGGCAAAAACACCAAGCTGGTGTGCGTGGCCATTGCCCGGGAGCTGGCCGGTTTTCTCTGGGACATCGTGCGCCAGGAGATGCCTCAAGTGAACGCCCAAGCGGTCTGATCAGTGGCCGCATGTTGAGCCAATGCTGACAACCCGCTGACGCAACCCCAATCGATTCAACCATGGAGAACCCAACAGACACCTTGATTCAGGGCATCCGCGGCCGGTGTGGAGAACCCTTGTTTGGGCTATACCGGTGGTGCGCGGGAGAATCCCATCATGGGCATCCCACGTGCCGATCCCTGCTCTTAGAGAAAGGCCAGCTCCGCGACGCAGTGAAGTCCGGTGGTACCCAATCCACGTATATCAGCATGATCCACCGTCGCAGTCTGCCGCTGGGTGCCCTGAGCCAAGGTGTTTGCCATCACCGGCCCGAGAACAACGTTTTCGAAAAAAGACAAAGAAGAAGAGGTGGTTAAACAATAGTTACTACCAAACATTGACAGGTCAAAACATATCAGCCCATATTTAACATTTCCACGCCGAAAATCGGCGTAAGTCATTGAAGTTTTCTCTGGAGAGAAAATAATATCCCGCCGGATCAGTGACTTGAAACTGGCGACCCAAATGTAGTGCCATAATATTACGGAGCCCCATTGACGCGCGCGCCCGCGCAGCGGAGCATGCGTGCATGTACATTCGCCGCACCACCATCAAGAGCCGACGCACTGGTCAGCCGTACTTCACCTATCGGCTGGTGGAGTCGGTGCGCGAAGCCGGGCGGGTGCGCCAGCGCACGGTGCTGAATCTCGGCCGTCACTTCGAGGTCCCGCGCGGGCAATGGCCGGCCTTGGCACGGCGCATTGAGGCCTTGGTGGGCGGGCAGTCGGAGCTGTTCATTGACCTCGATGCCCGTTGGGAGCCGCTGGCGCAACAGTTGGCGGCGCAGGTGATTCGCGCCCGCGCGGGGGAGGATCCCTCCGAGGGGAGCGCGCCCAACTTCCAACGGGTCGATGTCGAGACAGTCGATGTGGTGCGCCCGCGCAGTGTCGCGGTCGAGCATGTCGCCTTGGCCGCCTGGGGGCAGATGGGCTTGGATGAAAAACTCACGGCTTTGGGCTTCAGCGGCCCGCAACGCGCGGCGGCCATCGGCAATGTGATCGGTCGCATGGTGGTGCCGGGTAGCGAGTTGGCGACCCATCAGTGGTTGCAACAGCGCAGCGCCCTGGGCGAGTTGATCGACGTTGATTTCGCCGACCTGGATCTGATGGCGCTCTACCGCATCACCGATCGGCTGCTCGCCCACAAACCGGCATTGGAGTCCTTCCTGTATGCCCGCGAGCGCGATCTGTTCGAACTTGATGAAGTGATTACGCTCTACGACCTGACCAATACCTATTTCGAGGGCAGCGCCAAGCATAACGCCAACGCCGCCTTTGGCCGTTCGAAAGAAAAGCGCAGCGACTGCCCGCTGGTCACCCTGGCGCTGACGCTCGATGCCAGTGGCTTTCCCAAACGCAGCGAGGTGTTCGCTGGGAACGCCGTGGAAGCCGAGACGCTGGCAAAAATGCTGCGTGCCTTGACGCCCGAGCAACAACGCACCCCACCGACGGTGGTGCTCGATGCCGGCATTGCCACCGAGGAGAACATCGCCTGGCTGGTGGCGCAGGGCTACCGCTATGTCGTGGTCAGCCGAAAGCGACATCTGCAGTTCGATCCCGAGGCGGCCTGTTTGATCAAAGAAGACGGCCCACTGACCATCCGCGCCCAGCGGGTAGTCAAGAAAGAAACCAACGAAGTCGAGCTGTATTGTCACTCCAGCCAACGTGAGCTCAAAGATCGCGGCATTGCCGATCGCTTCGCGCAACGCTTCGAGCAGGCCCTGCAGCAACTCGCCGATGGGTTGCACAAGCCAGGCACCGTCAAGCGCTTTGAGAAAGTCATCGAGCGCATCGGGCGGCTGAAGCAGAAATATCCGCGTGCCGCGCGCTACTACGAGATCAGCGTCGACCCCGATGAGAAAGGGAAAAAGGCCAAGGCCATCCGATGGTCGCGGATCACCCCGGTCGATGACACCTTGCCCGGTGTCTATTGCCTACGCACGAATCAAACCGAATGGGATGAAGCGCGCCTATGGCACACCTTTGTCATGCTCACCGATCTGGAAGCGGTGTTTCGCTCCCTGAAGTCGGAACTCGGCCTGCGCCCAGTCTATCACCATAAAACCGACCGGGTTAGCGCGCACCTGTTCATCTCGGTACTAGCCTACCATCTGGTTCATACCCTGCGCTTGCAGCTGAAAGCCGCTGGCATTCATCTGAGCTGGGAGGGCATCCGCCGTGAGCTCGATGGGCAAGATCGCGTCACGGTTGAGCTCAAGCGCGACGATGGGCGCACCCTGCATATTCGCAAAGCCACAAGGGCGGAGCCGCGCCAGCAAGCCATTTACGATGCCTTGGGCGTGAGTGATCGCCCGGGTGGACAACAGCTGACTTTGATCTGAATGAGCAGCACCGGCGGCAAAATCGCAAATGTAGTGCCGTAACGGATATCTGTGTACACTTATCCTGCTGAAAATCAAGATAATTCTGTGACCAGTTGTTAAATATGGGTTAGTATCTACTGGGCCAGTACCCTGTTAAATCTGCTCGGCTTGCGCTGGTCGGCGCGTGTCAGCGCCATCGGTGCCTTCAGCGGCGTGTTGATTCCCGGCGCGGTGCTGCTGGCGCTGGCCGCGCTCTCGCTCTGGCAGGGACGGCCCAGCCATCTGGACCTCAATCCCGCCACCCTGATCCCGGACTTGACGCATCTGGGCACCTTGACCTTCGGCGTCAGCGTGTTGCTTGCCTTTGCCGGCATGGAGATGTCGGCTGCGCATGCGCGCGAGGTACGCCATCCGGCGCGCACCTATCCCCTGGCCATCGGCATTGCCGCCGGGGTGATTTTGGTCATCTTCGTGCTGGGCTCGCTGGCCATCGCCGTGGCCCTGCCGGCGGGTGCCTTCGACCTGCAAACCGGGGTCACCCAGGCCATCGCCGCCATGCTCAGGCCCTTTGGACTCGAGCCGCTGACGCGCCTGGTCGCTCTGCTCATGGCGCTTGGCGTGATTGGTAGCGTCAACTCCTGGATTGTCGGTCCGAGCAAAGGGCTGTTGGTCGCCGGCGAGCGCGGCGAGCTCCCAACAGCGCTGTTGCCATGCAACCGCCACGGGGTGCCGGTGAGAATCCTGCTGCTGCAGGGGCTGATCGTGTCCTTGTTGTGCCTGAGCTTCAGCCTGCAGCCGAGCGTTGCGTCCGCTTACTTCATGCTGAGCGATCTGACCATTCAGCTCTACCTGGTCATGTATCTGCTGTTGTTTCTCGCGGCGCTGAAACTGCGCCGCGACCGCCCCGAGGTGCCGCAGCCGTTTCGGGTCCCGGCGCTCTGGCTGATCTGCGGGCTTGGCATCATCGGTGCCCTGGTCGCGATCGGCGTCGGCTTCTTTCCACCGGCACAGTTTGGCGCCCTGCAGATCGATCCAGCCATGTTCGTGGGTTTTTTGCTCGTGGGTATGCTGAGTGTCATGATCTTTCCGGTAATTCTGCACGGGCTGATGCGGCGGGCGGTCAGGACTCTCTGATCAGCCTATGCTGGTGTGCCCAAGGCCTACCGGCTTTGCATCCAGACCGGAGTTTCACCACTTCATGAACGGCGGTGGGCTGAACGGATGCCGCAGAAACCAGTCCTTGGCGCCCGCTAGCAAAAAGCGATGAAAGCCAGCATTGGGGATCTCCGCCTTCAACTGCTTCACAAAACCGGACGGCAGGCCGCCGCGAAACAGGCCGAGGGAGAAATCGACCAGGTCCGCCTTGCGGAACAGCTCAACCAGAGGGAACCGTGGGTCGCGATAGGGTCGCAGCTTGTGATGCATGGCGATCATCAGGCCGATCTCCTCTGACCAGTCGGACAAATCGTTCTCGGCCAGCCATTGCCGCGCACGCTCCACCGAAGGCGGCAGATAATCCACCGTCTGATCGGACCACAGGCCCAGGTCATGGAAAGCGGCGGCGATTGCCAGCTTGCGAAGATCATCATCCGAGCAAGGCCGAGGGGATTGATTGACGAGTGCCAGGCAGCAATTGAACATCCGGTAGACATGCCCGCGGTAGCCAACGTAGGTCGCGCCGATGGCTCCTTGCCAGGGGGTGAGAATCTGCTCAATGAGCGGATATTGTTTGACAATCTCCATGGCACCTCCAGCTGGATGGAAGACACAATTGACCGGTTAGACAACCCTCACCCAACAACCCTGTCTGCCACCTTGGTCCCCGACAAGCGCGCATCCTAACCCATCGCGAGCGTTCGTTCGGCGTCCATCGGACAAGCCATGTCGCTTTTGCCGTTCCAATCAACAGCGGCCATCGCCCCGCCGCACGACGCCAACCTCCAGTGCCCAAACCCAGCGTAGATGACAGCCCCAGCCCGTCCGGCCATCACCTCCATCCCCTTGTCCGCCGATCCTGAACGGATTCGCTTCTTCGGCACCCTCATGCCGGCAATTCTGTTGCTCAAAGCCTCGCCTTGGCGCTTTGTGGCCGATCAAATCGCCAGCCGCCGGACGCCATCGCTGTCGGTCACCGACTTTATTGCCAGTGGTTGCGATGATGCGGGACAGGTCGAGGATCTCTGGGTGTTCGCGCATCGTTGGGCCTCGGTACAGTTCGATCCCTTGGCCTTTGCCCGCGCCAAGGTCTTTCTCAATCAGCTGACCCGCCTGGTCGCGCGTGCCGGTTATCAGGCCGAGCCGCTCAATGCCCTCTCGCCGGACATCAATCTGCCCAGCCTCGCCATGCAGGCTGGTCTGGGCGACTCGAGTCCCTACGGGCTGTTGGTTCATCCCGCCTTCGGCCCGCGCCTGATCCTGACCGCGCTGCGCACCGACTATCCGCTGAGCCTGCGGCCGCGCTGGTCGGGTAGAGGCTGCACCGACTGCGCGCTGTGCGTGCGGGACTGCCCGCAGGATCCAACGACCCAAGGGGTGATTGATCTTGGCCAGTGCCAGCGCTGCACCCGCTGTTTGACCGTCTGTCCAGTCGGCTGGGAGAGCGCGCAAGCGGCGCGCGACGTGCGATCTCGGCTTGGCTGAGCGGGCATCGGCGCTTTCAGATGACCGATGCGCCCCAGGCAGACTGCACTGAACGGATGCGCCGATGAATCCATGCAACTTGGACCGCCAGGGTGTCCTGGTCACCCGACCGGCGCACCAGGCCGAGCACCTGTGCCGGCTGATCGAAACCGCCGGTGGGCGGCCCCTGAGCTTTCCAACCCTGGTCATCGAGCCAACGCAGAACCCAGCCGCCCGCGCACTGTTGGCCGAGCACTGGGATCTGGTCTATTTCGTCAGTCCCAATGCGGTCAGTTTCGCCCATGGGCTGGTCGATGAGCGTCAACCTTGGCTGCGCGCCGAGCGGGTCGCGGCCGTCGGCGGCGGCACGGCGCGCGCGCTCCAAGCTGCCGGTCGACCGGCTGACCTGGTGCCGAACGGTCGGTTCGAGAGCGAGGAAGTGCTGGCACTGCCCGAGTTCAGCCACCTGGACGGGCACCGGGTCTTGATCGTGAGAGGGGAGGGCGGTCGCGGGCTAATGGCCGAGAGCCTCCGCGAGCGGGGTGCGCGCGTGAGCATCGCGGAGGTGTATCGTCGCACCTGCCCCCAGGTTGATCCGCGGCCGCTGCTGGCACGGTGGTCTACCGACGTTGACTGGGTCACGGTGACCAGTGAGCAAATCCTGCGCAACCTATTGGCCATCCTGGGGCCGGCGGGGCGCGAGCCGCTGTTGGTCACCCCGCTGGTCGTCATCGCCGCGCGCACTGCCGAAGCCGCGCGCACGCTCGGATTTCGGGATGTCGCGCTCGCTGAGCGTGCCTCCGATGAAGCAATCCTTGCGGCCTTGTGTGGTCGGGCGATACCTGGTTAGAGAGAGCTCAGGCGGTTAAAGACGACGATAGCCTCATTGGTCCGTCAGCGCCGCCTCCATGTCCGCCTCGCCTACCGGCAAGGTCAGAACCGCATGCAGCGGGAAGCGCTCCGCCAGCAAGGGAACATACCCGGCCTGATCCTTGGTGACCAGCACAATCACCCGCGCGTCTGGCGCCTGCTTGCGCAATGTGGCGAGTAAGACATCCAGATTGCAGACATTGGCACCGGCGTAGTTGTTGCCGAAGCCATAAAAGAATTCCGCCACCACCCAGTCGGGTGTGGTCTTCTTCAGCGTCTGCAGCGCTTTGCGCTGAGAGCTGAGCTTCACCTGTTCGATGCCAAGGCGCTGGTAGAGACTCTCCAGTCGCGGATGGCCGGGGGATTCGATAATGGAAAACAGGGTGGGCATGATGACGGCGTGAGTGAGGCTCAGAGGTTGTCGAGGGAATCCTGCGACCACAACGGGGTGATCAGGCCCGTCTCGCGGTAGCGCCGGTAATGATCGAGAATCCGCGCATGATCGAACGCGAGGGGTTCGGGCAGTGCCTCCGGTGCGAAGACCGCCAAGTGACGGGCATCATCCTGCGCACGGGGCTCTCCGGTGGCCTCCGCCACATAGACCGCGCTGACCGTATGGCCTCGCGGGTCGCGCGCCGGATCGGAGTAAAGACCCAGGAGTGCGCGCAACTTCACCCGCAAGGCCGTTTCCTCCCGCGCCTCGCGCATGGCGGCGGCTTCGACGCGCTCCCCGATGTCGATAAAGCCGCCGGGAATGGCCCAACCCAGGGGCGGATAGCGCCGTTCGATGAGCACGATGGGCCGGCCGGGCCGGTCGGTGAGCTCGATGATGATGTCCGCGGCCAGCAGCGGTGTTTCGGGTTTCGTCATCGCGCACCTTCTTGCTCATTGCCGAAAACGCCCTATGTCTGCACACAGAAGCCAATCTGTCAAAGCCGAGGCCGCCCGGCATGCCCGCACATCAATCCAGTTTACAAGCCTGCCGCGACGCCTGGCAGTATCGCGGCCAGCAACGCCCGCCCTTCGCGCAGGTTCCCGAACCCGGCCAGGAGTCCGTCTGGGATTACCCCCGTCCGCCAATCTACCGCCCTGATGACCGGCTCATTACCGTCCATGCCGGTGAGAGCCGCATCGCCAACACCGAATCTGCCATCCGCGCCCTGGAAACCGGCAGCCCGCCGAGTGTCTATTTGCCGCCCGAGGCCGTCGATCAGTCACTGCTGGAACCCTCGCAGCGCCGCACCCTATGCGAATGGAAAGGGCAGGCGGAGTATTTTCACGTCAAAGGCCCGCAGGGACTCATTCGCGATGCCCTGTGGCGCTATCCCCAAGCGTGGGATGAAGCGGCCGTGATCGCCGGCTATTTCTCCTGCTACCCCGTGCGGCTTGATTGCTTCGTCGGCGGCGAACGGGTGCGCCCCCAGGCCGGCGGCTATTATGGCGGCTGGATCACCGATGATGTGGTGGGTCCGTTCAAGGGCGAGCCGGGCACCGGGCATTGGTAAGACGGCTGACTGACCGCCAGGATGGAGAAGCATGCCTCTCCGGCTCGCTTCACACGCCTTGGCCAGAACAAAGCATGCAGGTTTTCGGCATCGATTTCACCAGTCGCCCGCGGCGGGGCAAGCCCATCACCTGTCTGCCATGTCGGCTGCAAGGCGAGCGGCTCGTCGCCGGCTCTCTCGCATGCTGGAGCGATTTCGCCTCCTTTGAATCCTTCCTGACGCAGCCCGGCCCCTGGATCGCCGGCCTGGATTTTCCCTTCGGTCAGTCGCGCACCTTTCTCACCAACATCGGCTGGCCCATGACCTGGTCCGGCTACGTGCGTCACGCCGAAACCCTGGGACGCACGGGCTTTCGCCAGGCGCTCGACGCCTACCGCGCCCAACGGCCCGCTGGGGACAAGGAACATCGTCGCGCCACCGATCAGGCCGCCGGGGCCATCAGCCCGCAGAAGCTCCATGGTACCCCGGTCGGACTGATGTTCTTCGAGGGTGCGCCCCGGTTGCTGCGCGCCGGCGTGACGATCCCCGGCATCCATGCCGGCGACCCCGGGCGCCTGTGCGTCGAAGCCTATCCCGGCTTGCTCGCGCGCGCATTGATCGGACGCCGATCCTACAAGCAGGATGATCCCAAGAAACAGAGCCCCGCGCGGGAACAAGCGCGCCGCGAACTGCTGACGGCGATCCTGGACGGCGCCACCCGCGCGGCCTATGGTCTGACGATTGAAGCCCCAGCCAGCCTGGCCGATGATCCCAGCGGCGATAGCCTGGATGCCTTGCTCTCCGCCATCCAGGCCGCCTGGGCCTGGAGGCAGTGGGCGGATGATCTTGGTCAGCCCGCCGCGCCAGAAGCCACGAGGTCCTGGTCCATGTCCACAATCGACCCGCTCGAAGGCTGGATCGCTGATCCGCACCTGGTGCATGGACCACCAAGCCCAAAATCTGCCGCGACTTGACCAGAGGGTCCTTGGGGATCAGGCTTCCCAAGATGTCCGCCCAATCACCAATACTCCCGTCAGATCCGCTGGATCGCATCCAGGGCGCCTTGCTCGGTGTGGCCCTAGCCGACGCCTGGGGCGCGCCCCACGAAGGCGGACCACTCGAAGGACTGCTGTGGCGCGTCATCGGCACCCGTCAGGGCCGACGACAGATCGATCTCGCCCGAGGCGCTGAGCCCCTAAGCCCCTGACCCAATTCGAGCAGCCGCCACCCAACCAGCTCGATGTCACGCCTGATCCTGCATGTCGACCTCGATGCCTTCTTCGCGGCCATCGAGCAGCGCGACCACCCCGAGTGGCGCGGTCGTCCGCTGGTGGTCGGCGCCCAGCCCGGCGGTCGCGGCGTGGTCGCGACCTGCTCCTACGAAGCGCGCCGCTTCGGCGTGCATTCCACGATGCCGATCACCCAGGCCGCGCGCCGCTTGCCGCCGGATGCCGTCTATGTCCGCCCGCGCATGGCGCAGTATGCCCAGGTCTCTGAGCAGATCATGGTGGTGCTTGCGACCATCTCACCGCAGATTGAACGGGTCTCGATCGACGAAGCCTATCTCGACGTCTCCGGGCTGACCGCCCTGGTCGGACCACCCCGGGTCATCGGCGAACAGGTCAAGGCCGGCATCCGCCAAGCCGTCGGGTTGACCGCCTCGGTCGGCATCGGCCCCAACCGGCTCATCGCCAAGCTGGCCTCCGACTATCACAAACCGGATGGTTTGACGGTGGTGCTAGAGGAGCAAGTAGCGGACTTTCTGGCTCCCATGCCCTTCAACGTCCTGCGCGGCCTGGGCGTGAAAACAGCCCCGCGCCTGGCCCGGCTTGGGGTCAAAACCGTCGGTGATGTGCGCGAGCTGTCGCTCGAGACCCTGCGCCAGCACTGCGGCGCGCGGGCGGGTACCCAGTTCTATTACCAGGCGCGCGGCATCGCCGATGACCAGCTCTACCCGGAGCGGGAGCGCTTGTCGATCTCCAAGGAAACAACCTTCCCCGAGGATGTCACGGACCCGAGGCAACTCGCGGAGACCCTCCACTGGGCTGCGCGCGAAGTCGCCTGGACCGCGCGGCAAGCCGGGCACAGCGGGCGGGTTGTGACCCTGAAGATCCGTTTCTATCCCTTCGAGACCCATACCCGCTCGCGCTCGCTGAAGCTGCCGACGGCGGATGAGCAGGAAATCTATCAGATCGCCTGGTCACTGCTAGCGGCTGAAGCCGTCTGGATCGGCCGGCCCGTGCGACTCATCGGCCTGGGACTTTCCGGCTGGTCGCCACCCAGCACGCGCAAGCAGCTTGATTTGTTCGATACCCTCGAGATTGGCGAGAAGCCAGCGGACAATCCCTTGACAGAGACACTGGACGCCATCCGCCATCGCTTTGGTGCCGAGGCCATTCAACGTGGGCTGAACACCCCTCACCACAGTGACTGACGCTTTTTCAGGAGCCCCGAACCGATGCACATCTGGGTCGACGCCGATGCCTGCCCCCATGTCATTAAGGACATCTTGTTCCGCGCCGCCGAGCGCTGCCAGATTCCGCTGACCCTGGTGGCGAATCAGCCATTGCCAACGCCGCCATCGCGTTTCATCAAGAGCCTGCAAGTCCGATCAGGCTTCGATGTGGCCGACCAGGCGATTCTGGATAAGATCCAAACGGGCGATCTGGTCATCACCAGCGATATCCCGCTGGCCGCCGACGTCATTGCCCGGGGCGGTCAGGCGCTGAGTCATCGCGGTGAGTTGTTTACCAGTGAGAACGTCCGTGCGCGACTGAATGTTCGTGATTTCATGGAGACGCTGAGAGCTAGCGGGATCAATACAGGGGGACCACCGGCCTTGAGCCAGAGCGACCGCAAAGCCTTTGCCGGATACCTCGACAAATTGCTGGCGAGTGCCCGTCGGGGCGATAGTGACACAAGCCGATCAGGGTAACGAGTTGCCGGTCCCAGCCTCGGAACGGTCTGGGCACGAGGAGTCGAACGCATCTGAGTCGGCTCGCCAGTGCGGCCCCCATCACGTCACATAAGCGCTGGCCCGAGGGGCTGAGCTCACGTCATCTAACCATCGGCCTGGCGAACCCGAGAACTTTGAGTTGGAGCGCAAGGTTACTTGCCGTGTTGAACCGTCTGCCGTGGACAGGGGAACGCGATACTCCGCACTGGTGAACAAGCCGCCCTGGAGTGGTGAACTGTCTTACCAGAACTAGGGAACTGCGTTCCCTCCGAGGTAGGGAACCAAAGTCCCTAGGGTAGGGAACTGGGTTTCCTACTGGGTAGGGAACCAAATTCCCTAGGGTAGGGAACCAGATTCCCCACACTGGTGACCCAGGTTCCCTAGACTGGGGAACAGAGAACCCTAGTCTTGTCGGCAAAGACCGGGAGAGCTCAAGGCCGTTCCCTACTGCGCTAAGTGATGCGTTCGCAATGCGCGCACGCTCTCGCCCGGGTGAATGGCAGCCAGCAAATAACCGAACCCCTGATCAATAAGGCAATCCGTCCCGAATTCCGACATCGGCAAGGTCCGCGCTTTACGTGGAAGCCAGTGTGGTTCAGCTAGGGAACTCCGTCCCTGGGGAACGCCGTTCCCTAGTCTCCTCACGCGCCTATCAGCTAGCAAGCAAGCAAGCAATAAAAAATTCACAGAGAATTTTAAATGCTGCTTGCTGATCGCTGACGCGCGCGAGGCGCTCGTCGAGTCCGGCCCGCGCATCGACCGACGTCGAGCTGACACGGGCCGGACCGCGACGGGACGCGCTGGCCCGAAGCCCCGGAGCGAACCGAATGCGGTCGTGCTGAGCGCCGTCTCGAATCCAGACCACCGCCAGCCTCCAGGCGGAGACGACGCCAGCCTGGACCGCCGGGCAACCTCACCGACGATCCCCTCCCCCGCTTCCCTGGACAAGGCAAGCAAGAATGCTCGGCGATTTCCCTAGGACTCGGTGTCGCTGATTCGCGCCTAATCGCGCAGGCTATCCGGCATTCATCCCACTCGCCGGAGACCCGCCCGCATGCATCCCCTTGCGCTCCCCCATGGCGTCGACGACCCGCCCTCGCTGCTGCTGTGGCGGCTCGATGAACTCATCCCGCTGGTGCTCATGCTGGTCGTCGGCATGCTCAGCGACCGGCTGCTGATCTTCCTCGCCCTGGGACTGGGTCTGTCGCGGCTCTACGGGCGCTTTCGCGACAGCCGCCCGGATGGCTTCGCGCTGCACTGGGGCTACTGGCACGGGCTGGTTCCGCTCAAGGCCCGGCGCTGCCCCAATCCCTTCACGCGCCGCTTTCAGCCTTGAGGTCGCCCATGGATTTTCATACCCTGACGCGCACCTGGCGCGGCCTGAACGCCGAGAACCGCTTCCACCGCCTGGTCCTGGCGGTGCTCCTGCTCACCAACCTGCTGACCCTGCTCGCCCTGGTCCGCGCCGATCGCACCGTGGTGCTGGTGCCGCCGATTCTGGAAGGCGAGGTCAATATCGCTCGCGACAGCGCCAGCCGCTCGGTCAAGGAAGCCTGGGCGGTGCATGTGGCCGGCCTGCTTGGCAATGTCAGTGCCGGTTCGGCGGACTTCATTCGCGAGGCGCTCGAACCCCTGCTGGCACCCCGCCTGCGCCGGGAGATTCTCACCGTCATTGCCGACCAGGTCGCCGCCATCAAGCGCGAGCGGGTGGCCATGCATTTTTCCCCGGACGCGCTGCGCTATGACCCACCCAGCGACACCTTCTTCGTCACCGGCCAGCAGGTCAGTGCTGGTCCCGGTGCCGAGCCGATCCGGAACCAACGCACCTACGAAATCCAGGTCGGCTTCCAGCATTACCGCCCAGTCATTCGCCACCTGGATGTCTACCCCGGCGGTCCGCGCACGACCGAGCAACCTTGAGGAATTCTCAAATGCCTATCCCATCCCGCCGTCTTGCCCTCGCTGTTCAATCCGTCTTGCTCGGATCGGGCCTCGCCCTGATGAGCCTCGGCTGTGAGGCCGAGAGTCCGTTTCTGCGAGCCAGCGCCGAGACCAGCCCGGAGTCTGGTGCAAAAGACGTCCAACTGGCCTTGCGACCGCGCACCGTGACGGTCGACCTCGGCAGCAATGTCATCCTGGAACTAGCGATTGATCATCTCAACCGCATCGTCACGCCGTTCCGGTCGCCCTCGGTGCGCACGGTCGCGAGTCTGTCGACCGAGGTCGATGGGAACGTCCTCTATGTCGCCACCGCCGATGAAACCCCGGCGACTTTGTACATCACCGATGGCGATGATGCCCAGGCCACGGTCGCGCTGACGCTCGCGCCGCGGCGAGTGCCTCCACGGGAGATTCGTCTGGTCGTGCCGGGACTGGACAGCCGCCGTCAGGCCGCCAGCTCGTCGCCGGCAGCAGCGGAATCGCCATCGACACTGGCGGACCTCCCGCCGGTGGCCACCTGGCGCCAGCCGCAGCACTACATCGATGAGCTGACCCAGGGGTTTCGCGCCCTGGCCTTGGGTGAGGTGCCGGATGGTTACCGGAAAGCGCGCTCCGGTTTCGGGGTGGCCATCCGATGCGGTGGCGGTTTCCAGCTGAACCAAGTCAAGGCATTCGACGGCGATTCACTGCGCTTCCTGACCTCCAGGGTGCGGGCCAAGGGTGACCAACCCGTCGTACTCGATGAGAGCCAATGCCAAGCCTCGGGGAAGGGCACCATTGCCGCCGCCGCCCTCTGGCCCAGCGGTCCGCTGCATCCTGGCGCGGAAGCCACCCTGATGGTCGCGATCGATCCGTCGCGCGAGCCGGTCGGGCGAACGGGTCTACCAGGAGGAGCCCACTAATGGTGGAATTCACGGAACACTGGGAACGCCTGTCCCCGCGCCTGCGTCAGTGGATTACCCTGGGAACCGGTGGCGTGATCGTCGGCTCGCTCGCCCTGTTGATTGCCACCGCCCCACAGGATGACCGCGGCAGCGAGGCGCAGCGCCGGCGCCTTGTGAACAATCTGCTCACCGATGTCGATCCCCGCGACCTTGGTATTGATGGCCTGGGCCGACGCTTGCAAACCCTGGAAGGCGACGTGCGCAAGATCGCCCACAACCTGGAACAGCTTGGCCTGGATGCCGTCGACAACGCGGGCAATCGCGCGACCCTGATGCAGACACTGCGCCGGGAACGCCAGGCGGAGCTGGATGGCTTGAAACGCGAACTGGCGGGCGTGCGGGAGGAACTGAAAAGCCAGCGTTCACTTCCCCCTGGACAGGGAGCCGACGTCTGGGTACCACCATCGCCGCCGGATGTTACCGAGACTCTCGCTGATTCTGAGCCAGAGATTCGCCAACCCGAGCCGCCACCACTCGCTCAGCTGTTCGATGCGCCACGCGCCACTGTCTCCGAGCCAGCCGGCAGCGCCAAACCGGCTGGTCCCGCCCTCAGCATCCGTCACGTCCAGGACGATGCGGCCAAAGCCGCCGGCAAGGATAAGAACCCCGAGGACGCCATCCCGGAAGTCCGCATCCCTGCCGGCAGCATCCTGCAAGGCGTGCTGCTCTCTGGCATGGATGCCCCGACCGGTCGCGCTGCGCGCCAGGATCCCTATCCAGCGCTATTGCGGCTGAAAGACAACGCCATCCTGCCCAATCGTTTCCGCGCCGATATCCGCGAGTGCTTTCTGCTGGTCGGCGGCTACGGGGATCTGGGCTCTGAACGGGTCTATCTGCGCGCCGAGTCCATCAACTGCGTGCGTCGCGATGGGCGAACCATCGAGGTCGCCATCGATGGCTATGCCGTCGGCGAGGACGGCAAGGTCGGTGTGCGCGGGCGACTGGTGAATAAGCAAGGGCAGGTCATCGGACGGGCCATGCAGGTGAGTTTCCTGCAGGGCTTCAGTCAGCTGTTCGGCACAGTTCCAGTCGCCTCGGTTGCGACTGGAGGAACCACCATGCCCTACCAGCAAGTCTTCTCCGGACAAGCCCTGCAAGGCGCGGCCATCGCCGGTACCGGCAAGGCGCTGGATCGCCTCGCCGAGTATTACCTGGATCTGGCCGAGACCATCTTCCCCGTGCTTGAAGTCGATGCCGGGCGTGGGGTGGAGGTCATCCTCAATCGTGGCGTGGGGCTGAAGCTTGATTCGCTTGATCAAAAATAACCCGCACTCGACAGGGATCGTCTGTGCGATCAGCCGATTTCTGGAACCGAAGACAACAGCAACAGTCCCGGTTCCGGCCTGCCGCGGGCTTCGCCGGTCCCATTCAATCACGCTATTCAATCGGTATCACAATGGGGGGAGCATTCGTTATGGGGCTGATGGTGTTGAACGCGTCGGACACTTTTCCGTTGGCCATGTCGAGCCGCGAGATCGCGGAACTGACCGGGAAAACGCATGGCCATGTTCTTCGCGATATCCGAAAGATGTTGAAGAATCTTTATCGTCTGGACGATAAACCAAAACTGGATCAACTTCAAATACAGAGTGTTACGATTGAAAAGGATGATCGTGGCTACATTGCCCGGATCGACCTCGACAAGGATCACACCCTCACGTTGCTCACCGGTTACAACGATCAGGCGCGGTTGCGGGTCGTTCGGCGCTGGCAAGCATTGGAGAAGACCCAAGTCCGGCCTCTCTCTCCAGCCGAGTTGATGATCGCGCATGGGCAGGCGCTGCTCGCGGCCGAACGGGATCAAGCCGAACAAGCGGAGCGGATCGCGCGACTCGAACAGCGGGTCGATTTGATGGGTGGCGATACCGGGTATCGCACGATCACCGCCTACATGAAGCAAAACGGGATTCGGTTACCGATCTCCGAATCGCGCCAGAAAGGGATTGCCGCCGCCAAACTCGCGCGGGAGCGCGGTGAAAGAATCGGCAACATTCCAGATGAGCGCTTCGGTTCGGTGAACAGCTATCCGATCGACGTGTTGGATGAAGTGTTCTCTCTTGCGGGCTAACGCCAGCCTGTCAGAATTGTGACAGCGCCGCGCGCAAGCGGCGAGGAAATCGCTCGATCCTGAGTTCGCGCCAGCCGCCAGAGTGACCATCAACTCCGCTGGGTTGCGAATCGACAGTGCCGGAAACATGGCACTCTTTGGCTCCCAGCCGTGGGCCGCGCCGCTTCATCAAAACGTCACTTAGGTTTGGTTACTTGGAAGGATCGCCAAGGACACCCGGGTCGATTGGTCACTCACGCCGACCCCGCATGCGGGGGCGCTTGCGCGCTGATCTGTCGTCGGGCGCGCTTTGATCGAGAGGCGCGAAAGCTGTGCGCCAATTCGCGGCCAAGAAGGCTGTTCTTGCATGGATCTTGCAGGATCAAGACCATGGCTCGTCCCCTTTGGCATTACATGGTCTGGTATCGCTCGGCCGCCACGGTGCGGCCGGACAATCATTTCTTGCCGCTGCCGGTGACCTTCTACGCAGCGGCGCATTCCGCGCCCTTGCCATCTTGCCGGGAACAAGGGGCTTCGCTGGCGACCGCTCACGGGGTTGACCAAGAAAAATAGAACCCCGTGCGTGAAGTCTCGAGTGACGCCTGCCTTAGGTTCTTCGCGGACTTAGAGATGATCCAAAAATGAATCATCTTTAAGTTCAATCCTTTATCGAGAGCCGCAACGATAGGGGCTCTGCGCCCGACCTGATGTTTCAAACGTGCGTCACGCTTGTCGCGTGCGCCTTGTTAGAAGAATGGCGTTTCCTCCATCCCTTGGCGATGGCCACGGTGAAATCGTGGCCATCCTTGAGGACCTTCGTTGCAGACGACAGCTTTGTCCGTTCTCAGAACGGTGGGTATGCGTGTCGCCAATCGAGCCGTTGTCGCAAGGGGTCCGCTTGGAAAACGGCAACATGAGTCACGGCCTGCCGGGTGGCTGCAAATGGCTCAAGTGCATGCTCGCCGCCGCGCGACCAGACAATCACGTGTTTCCGCCGCCTGTGACCTTCTATCCGGCGTCGCGTTGCTCCCCTCTGCCAGCCTGATTGGCGCAACGAATCGGCGGTGTTAAACCATCGACGCCTTTCGACGGCGCGAACGACGGGCTTCCCGACTCCTTCGCCGGCCTGATCGAACCATGGCCAAGGGATTGGGTAGCCATCGACGACCCACTCACCGTCAGCCCGCAAGTGACATCGGATGAGCCGTGCCCAGGATTGAGACGACGAGTTGAAGGGGAACGGCGAAACCGTACCCCTTGGATTTCCAGCCCAAACTGTGCTCATCCTTTAGTCGCCCAGTCGGTCTTCCTTATTCTCATGCTCCAATCGCAAAGCGAACGCAAACATTACGTACTTCCCCCAATGGGGGAGGTACGTAATGTATTCTCTTGGCAACCTCGCACGAAAACAAAAGGCCGGGGTGGAAGATCCCTGGCCACAATCGAACGATCCCAGCGGGATGTCTTCGCGTTCATGGTGATGACCCAAAAATGGATTATTCTCTAATTCAGTGGCTTATCGATCAAGGTACCGAAAATGACCCTGAACCTGATCTGTAGCGGTTAGGGGGCGTCAAGCTTGACGAGTGCGCCTTGTCGGCTGATCCGCGTGCGGGATTTGTGATCCCGACGATGGAACCGTAAGCCGGACATGCCTGCGGCAGCATGGTCATCCGCGACTGGGACATTCGCTCGTTCTGGGGATCGCCAGCCGTGTCTGTCACACCCAGCAGATCTTTGGTCAGGGATCACCCGTCGCGCAATGGCCGATGTGAAGGGGTACGGCAAGACCTTGCCCCTGGATTCCGGGCATCACGTTGGGCCTTTGTGTCCGTTCGCCCAGGTTTGACTGATCAGCGGCTTTCTGGCTGCGCCTTCGACTTGCCCTGCGGCTGATGCTGACGAACCGGGTAATCTGCGACCGTGCCATTTGCCGTCCGTCGACATCCGCACATCAATGTGATCGAGGCACGGCTTGAGTAACCCCGCCAACCTGGACTGGGACGGCCAAGCCGTATCCCTGTTTTATGCGCAAGCGCAGGGCAGCACCGTCATCAGGCCATCTAGTTGAGCTTGTTGACGCAGGCATCCCTGAGAAAACCGCCTGTCTGACTGTCGCGGCGTTACTCGCGCCCGCGGCCGCACCCGGCATCGGGTGGCCAGCAAAGCGGGTATGAGGTTGGTTTTCTCCCCAGTTGCAAGGTTACTGCCGGCTCCAGCGCCGAGCATCGGCGTCAAGAAAGGGCTCCCGAAGTCACTTCTTTCGCGGTCGCTCCCGCACGCGCTGACACCGAGAATCTCAGCGTTTCCGGCGAGGCCCGGTCGCTGCGGATCAGTCATTGAACCTCACTGATGTCCATGCGCCTCGTCGGTCTTGTGTTGATTCGAACCGCAGGAGATGAGGATGGCTTCCCACGTCAATACCACCGGCGCCGAACGCTTGTTTCCCACAAACCCGTCTGCCCGCGATGATCAAAGCGCGAGCGCCTTCATGCGCATGTCGGGACCGAGACCTGAGCGTCGTGACCAACGCCCTCTGGCCGATACGCTCGGACCCGAATCCGGAAGAAGACCCTCCCGCGACACTCCCCGCGAGGGCAAGCCATTTCCCATGGTCTCGCTTCCACCTGGCTTGCAAGATGCGGTTCTGGAAATCGCCCGGTTCAACACGATTGCACCGGCTCTTCCGGCCCTTGTCGGACTCGCTACCCTGGCGACCGCCATCGGCAAGCAAGCAGTGGTAGTGGAACGCGGCGGTCTGGTGCACCACCCATCGCTCTTTCTGGTCGGTTTGGCTGGCGGCGATGAGCGCCTCCGCTCAGCCGTGCGGACCATGACCATCCCAATGGAACAGTGGGCCTGCGCCAAAGCCGCCGACTGGACTTTGGCGCGCGAGCGCGCAAAGGCACACAATGCCGCCGTGGACAACCTGATCGCCAAGCTCAAGCGTCGCAAGAGCGTAGATTTGCTTCAGACGGCTCGCCAACTTGAGTTTTTGACCGCCAAACGCCGGCCACTGCCACCGATGCCGCGTGCGTTCACCACGGACGGCAACGAAGAACGTCTGTTCAAGTGGATGTACGAACGCGGCGGGGCCTTTGCCGTCATTAGCAGCGAAGGCAAACCGGTCTTTGACGCGATTTTGAGAAAATACCGCGGCAACCATTGGAGCGGCGAGTCGGTTTACCACGCCGGGATCAGTGGGGATCCTATTCATCGCCATCGACTCGCTAACCGCAGCGGTATTTCATTGGAATGGGTGATCCGTCGGCCATGCCTGAGTGTCTGTCTGATGCTGGCGCCGGATCAGTACCTGAAGGTGGCGGCGCATCCCGTTCTGCGTGCCTGCGGCATGTTGGCGCGCATCTGGCCAGTCTGGTTGTCGTCGCCGACGGGATCGCCTTATGAGCAGCGGGTTGGCGACGCTGAACTGGATCGCCCGCTCCTATCGGGATACGCCAAGCGAGTTGTCGGTCTCCTGGATGTTTCCCCGATCCATGCAGACAATGACCAGGATCGCCCCCATCAAGCCCGGCTGACTCGCGAGGCTGCGCAGGCGCGAACGGAGCTGCACAATGCCCTGCAGGATCGCATGGCCGCAGCCGGTGACTTGGCCGATGTTCGCGACATTGCCGCCAGGGCGGTCTCGCAGATCTGCAAAGTGGCGCTGGTGCTGCATCTGTTCACGCATCCAGAGGTCTTGCGCGATCCGGTGAGCGACATCGATGGCCCAACCTGGGCAGCCGCTCGCGACATTGGACTGTGGTTTCTCGACGAAGCGGTTCGGATCCAACGCGCGGCCGTTGAGAATCCTTTGATCGAATCGCCAATGCGGACACGGATCTGACGGGGAAATCACGGCGGGAATTGATGAGCGAGCGGTTCCTCAGTCGCTCATCCTCGAGCGCGTGATCGGTTGCGGGTGATCCCGATGGATCGAAGCTGAGAGCGACGCGACCTGGTGCATCAGGTCGCCGAATCGTCAGGTTGTCAAATCAAGCGTGAATGCGCCATCGCCGCACTTGATCGATATCCTGCAAATGTCGCCTGGCCCCGGGGCAGGGCACTTCGTGCCCTGCGCCATGCTGGGTCCGGGTGAAGATGATCGGCGATGGCGGTATCGAGCAAGGAGACCCCGGATGGTCCGCATGCCGTAGTAGGAGAAGCGCTCCCACAACTCGACATTGAACAGCATCGCTAGCCCGCTCGGATGGCCGAGGAAGCGGCGGTTGTCGCCAGCGGCGATGGAGCGTTCGGTCGGAGTGGGGGAGGGCGGTTGTAGGTCGGTCATGGATTCGGCCGTGCTCGGGTCAAGAGGGCGCCATCCGCCAATCGCATGCTGAGGGATCCATCCAGCGTGCCACGCGGGTGCTAGACTGGCGTGTCTGATCCGCGACCAGAATGCGCAATCATGCTGCTGTCACTGCCAACAGCCATCATTCATCTGCTGACAGTCAGCGAATGGCTGGCGGCCATTTTGCTTCTGCGTCGGTATGCCGTCGTGGCGGGTTTTCCGCAGCTGAAGGTTTTCGCCCATGCTGAGCCTGAGCAGACTATTTGCGGGAATCGGCCGCGATTCTGAGCAAATTCAGTGAGGGAAAACAAAAAACCCCCTCAAACAACTTGACGCAAGTTGCCCGAGAGGGCTGTCTCCGAATTTCGCCAAAAACCAGGAGACAGTCCCAGTGTGTCACGCCTTTCTTGCCGACACGAACTTTTACCACCTGCTCACCCGGATCGACGAGTCGATTGCCGAGGAAGTCCGCGCGGGCGGCTGTGACTGCGGTGGTGCGTTGCACAGCGCCCGTTATCCGCGTAAGCCCCGAGGTGTTGTGCGTGGCGTCTTGGATGAGAGCTACCAGAGCCGTCTGAGTTTCTGCTGTGCCGCGGACGGGTGCCGGCGGCGCAGCACCCCGCCTTCCGTTCGGTTTCTGGGCCGCAAGGTCTATCTCGGGGTCATCGTCGTGCTGATTTCCGCCCTGCATTGCGGGCTGAGCGCATCGCGTCGCCAGCGCTTGATCAAGACGCTCGGTGTCACCGTCCAAACCCTGCGGCGGTGGCAGCACTGGTGGCGTGAGCAGTTTGTGCAAACCCGCTGCTTTCGATCCTTGGCTGGTCTGTTGATGCCGCCGATCGCCACCGAGCACCTGCCAGGATCCCTGCTGGAAAAATTGAGCGCAAAAGCGTTGTCCGAGCGCGTCGTGCAACTGCTGATATTGATCGCCCCGAGCACGACAGCGACAGGCTCGCTGTAGGGCAACGCCAACCCGCAGAAGACCTCATCGCGCCGCTGGGCGGCGCCTTCTAGACTCCCGGTGATGTGTGAAACAACTGGGAGGTGAAGACGAATGTCCGATGACAACGGCCTCGGTGATCCCGATGGTTGGGCGCGGTTGCGCTTTGCCATTATTGGTCCTTTATTGGCTGATCCTGCGCCGGCGAACGCGCTGGGCGCGCGGCTGAAGGCGCTAGCGGCCAAGTCATGGCGCCATCCGGTGACTGGGCGGGCGGTCAGTTTTAGCTTTGGCACCTTGGAGCGTTGGTATTACCTCGCACGCGATGCCCAAGACCCGGTGGCGGCACTGCGCCCGCGCCGGCGCAGCGATGCCGGGGAGCAGCGCGCGCTGAGTCCGCGCCTGATGGATGCGGTGCAAGCCCAGTACCGCGACTACCCCGGTTGGACGGTGCAGCTGCATTACGACAACCTCGCCGCCTTGTGCGCGGGCGATCAGACCCTGGGGCCGCTGCCCTCCTATGCCACCGTGCGCCGCTTCATGAAGCGCGCGGGCTTGCACCGCCGGCGTGTCCCGGCGCGCAAGACACCCGGGGCCGAGCAGGCCGCGCGGCGCCTGGAGGCCTGCGAGGTGCGCAGCTATGAAGCCCAGTATGTCCATGCCTTGTGGCATCTGGACTTTCATCATGGCTCGCGCAAAGTCCTCACCCGGGGTGGCGTCTGGGTCAAGCCCCTGCTGCTGGCGGTCATTGACGATCACTCCCGCCTGATCTGCCATCTGCAGTGGTACCTCGATGAGACCACCGAGACCTTGGTCCATGGCCTGGGGCAGGCGTTGCACAAGCGCGGGCTGCCGCGCGCCTTGATGAGCGATAACGGCGCGGCAATGCAGGCCGAGGAGTTCACCGCCGGATTGCACGCCCTGGGCATCCTCCATGAGCCGACCCTGCCGTACAGCCCGTATCAGAACGCCAAGCAGGAGCGCTTCTGGGCCACGCTGGAAGGCCGCCTGATGGCGATGCTCAAGGACATCGCGGAGCTGAGTCTGCCTCAGCTCAACACCCTCACTCAGGCGTGGGTGGAGCAGGAGTACCACCGCAAGGTCCACAGCGAGACTGCCGCCACGCCGCTTGCGCGTCTTCTCGATGCGCCCAACGTGGGGCGCCCCTGTCCGGACAGCGAGCAGGTCCGCGGCGCTTTTCGTTGTCGCGTCCAACGCCGTCAGCGCCGCAGTGATGGAACGCTCAGCCTGGCGGGCAAGCGCTTCGAGGTGCCGGCGCGCTTGCGCCACCTTGAGCAACTGCATATCGCTTATGCCCGCTGGGATCTGAGTGCTGTGGACGTGGTTGATCCCCACTCGGGCGCCATCCTCTGCCGCCTCTATCCCCTCGATAAAGCCGCCAATGCCTCCGGGGAGCGTCGGCGCCTTGAGCCCGCCGGCGCACCGCCACCGACCTCACAACGCGCCACGGCGCTGCCACCCTTGCTGCGCGACTTGCTCGCCGAGTATGCCGCCACCGGTCTGCCGCCGGCTTATCTGCCAAAACACGATGACCTGGAATCAAGTCGATGAACAAGACCCTGCTGGCCCTCTATGGACTGAAGTTCAATCCGTTCTCCCCGGAGCTGCCGACGGCGGCACTGCATCGCAGCGCGCCGGTGGAGCAGTTTTGCTGGCGCATCGAGCAGAGCCTGATTCGTGAAGGCGGTTTTGCGCTCATTCAAGGTGATCCGGGTACCGGCAAGAGTGCGGTACTGCGCCTGCTTGATGAGCGTCTGCGCCAGCTGCCCGATATCAGTGTTGGGGCGCTTACGCATCCCAGCTCGAAGGTGGCGGACTTCTACCGCGAGATGGGCGATCTGTTCGCCGTTGACCTCAAGCCCCATAACCGCTGGGGTGGCTTCAAGATCCTGCGCGAGCGCTGGCTGGCGCATCTGGAGACGACGCTGTTGCGCCCGGTGTTGCTCATCGACGAGGCGCAGGAGATGCATCCGACGGTGCTCAATGAGCTGCGTCTGCTGACCTCCATGCAGTTCGATTCGCGCACGTTGTTGAGCGTGATCCTGGCCGGTGATGGCCGTCTGGCGACCAAGCTGCGTCGTGAGGAGCTGCTGCCGCTGGGCAGTCGTATCCGCACGCGCTTGAGTATGGAGTATGCCAGTCGCGAGGCGCTGGTCGCCTGCCTGGAGCATTTGCAACACAGTGCCGGCAATCCGAGTCTGATGAGCGCAGGGCTGATGAAGACGCTCGCTGAGCATGCGTTGGGCAATTATCGCGTGCTCACGACCATGGCGGCAGAATTGCTGGCTCATGCCGCTCGGCTCGAACGTGCGCAGCTCGATGAGCAACTCTACCTCGAGGTGTTTGGTTCAGCGGCGGGCAACGCCCGCCAACGCCCGAGTGCCAGGGCGGGCGCCTGATGAGCCGCTTGAGCGCTGAGCGCCCGCACCAGGCAATGACAGCGGCAAGACACACCGCCGTGATGCTTGAGGCATGGCAGGACGCTGGCATCGTGCGTGCCGATTTGGCGGTGCGCACCGCCAAGGCGACGATGCTGTGGTTCCATGATCGCTCTTTGGATCAGCTTCCGTTGGGGCTGGCCAGAGCGCGCAATGTCCAACAGGCCGATATTTATATCCGTCCAGCCCGCGGCTATCCCTGGCCAATGGTGTTTCTCGATGATGTCGCACGGCCGATGGCGCAGCGCATCGCTCGGCACTATGCGGCCCTGGTGGTGCAGACTTCGACGCTCGGGGGCTGCCACCTGTGGCTACGGCTGACCCGCGCGCTCGATGAGGCGCAGCGCTGTGATGTGCAGCGTTGGCTGATCCCGCGCGTTGGCGCCGATCCGGGCTCGGTCTCCGGTGAGCACCTCGGTCGGCTCGCCGGGATGAAGAATGCCAAGCGTGGCGGGGAGTGGGTCAATGTCCTTCGGCGACCAAGCCCGCAGGAGCGCGTCTGGGATCCAACTCCGGCCTTGCCAACGATGGCTCCGGCTCCGCCGCCAGTCGTCAACTGCGCTCCACGGGCGCGCTTATCCACCGGGGATCCGTCCGAATCCGCCCGCGAATGGGGCTGGGTCTGCGGCGCTCTTGAGGCGGGCCTTGCACCGACCACGGTCTACCAGCGCTTGCTCGAGCGCGCGTCCCCGCGTCGCGGAGCCGATGCCGAGCGCTATGCCCGCTACACCCTCGCTCGCGCCATTCGCCAGAGCGCTAGAGGCAACTGAACCCGCTGCGTCTCTCCCCCCTCAGGGGGGGAGCGTGGTTCACGATTCCGGCTTCCCGCTGTCGGCCAGTAACGGCCCCCGTGATCCCACACGCATTCCATGTCCTTCAAATGGCTTGGAAATGGGTCCCGCAATTATCGTGATTACGCTCACCATGCCATGCTGCCGCACCTGGTGGCGGGTCTCTTGGTGCTGAGTTTCCATGCCAGCGGTGACCGCGTCCAGTGGCTGCTGGAAGGATCACGGCTTATGACCTTCCTCGGCAGCCTTTCGCTCCTTTGCGCGACCCTGCTGATGCTGCGCATCCGGCGCATCCCCTCCGCTTGGTTGGCGCTCGCGCTTCTGATCTTGGGACTGACCTGGGGCTTGAGCCGGCTGTGGGTCGCGGATGGCCTGTCCGCCTTGCTCCCCGGTGCGAATCTGGCGTATCTCGGGTTTCTGGTGTTGCTCTTGGTGGTGCATCGCCAAAGCCCCAGTCTGTTCTCGCCTTGGAGCATCGCGGGATTCTGGTTTCTGCTGGTTTTCGTCGCCGGGGCGATTGCCGCCACGCGGGTGGCGACCCTTCAACGTGGACTGCCGAGCCTCGCCCATGCCGATGCGCTCCATGGCGCGAGTGAAAGCCTGCTGTCCGTCAGTAATTTTCTGATCGCGTTCGGCGCTTATCGGCGTTTGCGGTTGGCAAAACCTCAGTCCGCGATCAAGGCTGGACCGTCCGCGCTTGACGCATCAGCTCCGGTAATTGACCTGCCATCGAATCAGTCCACAATCCCATGACGCGCCCGTTCATCCTTGCCCTAGCGGCCACGACGCTGCTCGTCGCGGTGCTCGCGCCGACACTCGCCCTAGCCGGCGAGGCGCTGCCGCTGACTCTGCTGCACTTCAACGACTTTCACGGTCAGCTCGATCCGGTGGAAGATCAAGGGGACTCGTCGACCAAGGGTCAGCACCTGGGCGGGATCGCCCGACTCGCCGGGCTGGTGGACTCCATCCGCAAAGAAGATCCAACCCGGCCGGTGGTGCTGCTCTTCGGTGGTGATCTCCTTCAGGGCACCGTCACCTCGACGGTTTTTCTTGGCCTCCCGGATATCCAGATTCTGACCGAGATCGGCGTGGATGCCGCTGTGATGGGCAATCATGAGCTGGATTACGGCCAAGCCGTCTTCCGCCAGATTCTCGCCACCGCCGGCTTTCCCATCCTGGCCGCCAACCTTGAGGTCACGCCGATTCCCTTTCCAACGCCGGCGACCCTGATCCTGCATCCGCCGAATGGCCCGCGTATCGGCATCCTCGGCCTGGTCACCGAGGAACTGACCACCACCACCCATCCACGCAACACCAGCGGAATTGCCATGCGATCCGCCGAAGAGATCGCCGCCGGCTGGGTGCCGTGGCTGCGCGCGCGCTCGGATCTCGTCGTGGTCCTGTCGCACCTAGGGCTTGCCGCCGACCACCAACTTGCCCGAACCGTTCCGGGAATCGATCTGATCGTTGGCGGGCATAATCATCGCCTGCTCAAACAGCCGGAAATCGAACAAGGCGTCGCGATCCTCCAAGCCGGCGCGCGCGGACAATATCTGGGGCGTCTCGATCTGGTGGTTCAAGACGGACAGATCGACATCCAGGGCTACCAAGCCATCCCGGTCGACGACCGCGCCCCCGAGGACGCATCCGTCGCCGCGCGGGTTGCCGAGCTGAACGCGCGTCTCGCCGAAGAGATCGAGGTGGTCGTTGGCCACAACGCGCGCCGGCTCGACGCCAGCCGCGCGGTCATCCGCCGCAGCGAAAGCAACTTCGGCGACTGGGTGGGCGATCTGGCCCGCGCCCAGACCGGGGCCGATGTGGCCTTGTTCAACGCCGGCACCTTCCGCGCCAGCTTGCCGGCCGGAGAGGTGCGGCTGCGCGATCTCCACCAGGCCTTTCCATTCGGGAACGAACTGGTCACCGCCACCATCAGCGGAGCCAGGCTCCAGCAGGTGCTGAACCGTTCCGCCGCCCTCGACCCGCGGGATGACCCCGGCGGCTTTCTCCAGGTCTCCGGCGTGCGCCTGGTGATCGCGGACGGCATTGCCCAAGACATCCAGATCGGCGGCAAGCCGCTGGACAGAGACGCCGACTACCGGCTGGTGATGCCGGATTTCCTGGCCGCTGGTGGCGACGGCTATGCCGAACTCAAGGACTTACCGGATGCGACGGAGACCGGGCTTCTCATTTTGGATCTGGTGACCGATGCCTTTCGCCAGCAAGGTCAGGTGGATGTTGGGATCGACGGGCGATTAGTGCGCCGCTGAAGCGCCCCTGGAATGCCTGAGTTCCGTCAAATGTTCCCGATGCTTCGCCGCTTGCGAGGCGAAGGCATCGGGTCTAGACTTTCACATTCGCGGATGCTCCAGGCAACCGTTTCCATCATGCTCCGCTGTCAGGATAACGCCTTGCGTCCCACCATGCTCACCGTCGCGATCACATCCACCGCTGCCGATTCCCAATCAGGCGGCCCGGTGGTTCTGCGCGCGCGTGATTGTGCAGGCGCGTTCCCCGCCCATCAACGCCATACATCACCGCGCCGCTGTCACCTCAACCGCCGACCCTGCGGCAAAACACCAGCGCGCACGTGCTGATCGCCTGACCGGTCACCCCGTCAGTCGATCTGGCGGGGTTGAGCAACACCGGAGTGTCCAGGCTTCCCTCCCGAAACCACCTGTTCGCAACGCCATCCCCGCCGTGGTTTGGCTGCCTTGGCCCATTCATGGTCAATGGCGGTTCGATCATCTCGGCGTCCATCTTGTTCCAAGATGCGCCGGATCAACCAGGCCGCTCACAGGCGGCGAGGAGGACAACATGCCCATTCGGAAGGTCTTCACTGAGGGCGCCAAGCCCGTCAAGGTCTGGACCGACGATATCGATGCGCGCTCACAAGCACAGCTCGTCAATATCTCGACCCTGCCGTTCATCCACAAGCATGTCGCCGCCATGCCTGACGTGCATCTGGGCATTGGCGCTACCATCGGCAGCGTCATCGCGACCGACAAGGCCATTATCCCGGCCGCTGTCGGTGTCGATATCGGCTGCGGC
Source organism: Thiorhodovibrio litoralis (assembly GCF_033954455.1). NCBI lineage: Bacteria > Pseudomonadati > Pseudomonadota > Gammaproteobacteria > Chromatiales > Chromatiaceae > Thiorhodovibrio > Thiorhodovibrio litoralis. The sequence goes on from NZ_CP121473.1 coordinate 1,917,466, forward strand.
ATGGCCGCCGCGCGCACCTCGCTGACCGCCGAGCAGATCGACGAGAAGGCGCTGAAAAAGCTCTTCGACCAGATCAGCCGCGATGTCCCGGTCGGGCGCGCGCAGCACAAGGACGACCGCGCGCTGACCGACGCCGCCGCGCCCTTCGCCGCGCCGCTCAAGGCGATGACCGACAAACACCCGCAATTGCTCAAGGCGTTCGGGCGCTTCTCCAACTGGGTCAACCAGATCGGCACCCTGGGTGGGGGCAATCACTTCATCGAGGTCTGTCTGGACGAGTCCAACCGCGTCTGGGTGATGCTGCATTCTGGCAGTCGCGGGATTGGCAACGCCATCGGCCATTACTTCATCGAGCTGGCCCGCCGCGACATGGAGCGCTGGATGATTCAGCTGCCGGACCGGGACCTGGCCTATCTGCCCGAGGGCACCGAACATTTCGATGACTATGTCGAGGCCGTGTCCTGGGCGCAATCCTATGCGCGGGAGAATCGCGATCAGATGATGCGCCTGGTTTTAGCTGCACTTGCGCGGCATCTGCCGGAGTTCAGCGTCACCGAGGAAGTGGTCAACTGCCACCACAACTATGTGGATCGCGAGAACCACTTCGGCGCCAATGTCTGGGTCACCCGCAAGGGCGCCATCCGCGCCCGCGAAGGTGATCTTGGCATCATCCCCGGCAGCATGGGCGCGAAAAGTTACATCGTGCGCGGCAAGGGCAACCCCGAGAGCTTCTGCTCCTGCGCCCACGGCGCGGGGCGGCGGATGAGCCGGACCGCTGCCGAAAAGCAGTTCAAGCCAGCCGACCTGGTCGCGCAGACCCAGGGTGTGATGTGTCGCAAGGACAAAGGGGTGCTCGATGAAATCCCTGGCGCCTACAAGGACATCGACCAGGTGATGGCCAACCAGAGCGACCTGGTCGAGGTGGTGCATACCTTGAAGCAGCTGGTGTGCGTGAAGGGATGAGCCAAGCAAGGCGGTGAGGTGGATGGGGGTCAATCGCCGCCGCCATCGCCCCCGTCACCACCGCCGTCGAACCAATCCCCACCATCGCCGCCGAATCCGTCGCCAGCTCCCGGCCCCAAGCGGGAGACGAGCTTGACCAGCAGCACAAGGATGGCTATTCCGAACAGAATTGGACAGAGGGCGCCCCTGAGCCAATCACTGGAAAACAGATCCATGCAGTGAAAGGACCAGGCGGCGATGACAAGCCAGAGGATAACCGCCATGATTGCTTCCCGATGTCGACGAGACGCCATCAGCGCCGCTGTCTCGCGGACCTTAGCTGTTGAGGATAAACGTGAAAATCATTCTTCTGGGTAATGCCGGTTCCGGCAAGAGCACCTTCTCTAGGAGGTTGCGCGCCCGCGAGCCGGCCGCTTGTCTGTCGCTCGATACCGTCGCCTTCGCGGATGGCCCGACACGGCGTCCGCTTGCGGACAGCATCGCCGCCGTGCGGCAGTTTATCGCCACGCATGAGAGCTGGATCATCGAAGGCTGCTACTCCGATATTCTCGAGCCGATCCTGGCAGAATGCGAGGAACTGATCTTCCTCAACCCCGACATCGAGGTCTGTGTCGCGCATTGTCGCGCACGCCCGTGGGAACCAGAGAAATTTCCCTCTCCAGAGGCGCAGAACGCGAACCTGGACAACTTGATCGACTGGGTTCGCGCCTATGAGACCCGGGAGGATGAGTATGGACTCGCGCGGCATCGGCAGCTGTACAACAGCTTTCGCGGCAAGAAGCGCGAGTTCCAGAATCCTGCCGACTACGTCGGTGTTTAAGTGCCGCGTGCTTGAGCGCATTCGAGCGACACACCACTGCGTGACCCCAGACCGAGCATCCCAAAATACCAACTGACAGCCTGACCACGCAGTTGAACAGGCGAGGGGAACGGTCTGCGAAAATAGCATCACCGTTTTGCGCTTGAGCGAAGGGTTGAAGACCCGATTGGAGGATTGATCTTTGGCCCTAAAGCAGCCTGCTCGCGTTATCTCCGAGGGGCCTTTCTACTAGGTGGTAGGTCAGTTGCGACCCAAACCGGCCATAACGCAACAAAGAATCCGAACTGAACTGTGGCGAGGCGGATTCAGCGTCCCGGCGTGGAGCAATGATGAGTGTTATCCGTGCCCTGATGCTGAACACTTCAGCGTCGGAGACTCCCGCATCAACATCCGTTCAGGTCAAACCCATCGCGAGTGGTGGCCTGCCAGCTTGGTTGCTGATCATGACGATAGAGCGGCAATAACAGTCGGCCGACGATGATGCCGAGATAGCCTCACACGCGTCTGTTCGAGACTGCTCTTTGCGATCAGAATCATGGGTCACCCGGTTGCGGCCAGGCGCCTATCCTGGTTGCTATGAAGAGACCGCATAGTAACGTCGGTTTCTCCAAATAATTCAGGTCCCTGCGGGAGTCGTGCGCGCGCCGAATCGATAGGAGCGCGGCGTCTGGCCTGCCCAGCGCTTGAACGCCCTGGTGAAACCGCTTTGGTCGGCGAAACCCGTCAGGAAGGCGACTTCGGCAAGACTATAGTCGGTTTCCGCGAGCAACCGTTGGGCAAGATCCTTGCGAGCCATGTCGACCACACCCTGAAACGAATGGCCCTGCTCAGAAAGCCGTCTCTGCAGCGTTCGCGCACTCATCGCGAGTTCCGAGGCGATGGAAGACACTGTGGGCACACCCTCACTGAGTAGATTCGCAACGGCGCGCCGTACCCGAAGTTCGAGGTGACTCTCTTGGGTTAGCGACGCCAGTTGCTGCTCGAGATGGCGATCAAAGAACCCCACGATCGTCTCGTCACCGAGTCGATTTGGCGCATCAAGACTCTCTTTACTGACTAAGAGGGCATCGCGCCTGGATTCAAAGTAAACAGGGCACCCAAAATGTGCTTCATAAACCGAGATATCTCCTCTCGGTACGTGCTTGAAATGGACCGCCAGAGGCACGAAGGCCCTTGAGCTCACTTCTCTGCTAATCGTGTCGACGGCCGACAGGCTCGCTTCGTTCGACAGCAGCATGCCTAGCCGGCCATCGCCAGCCTTATCAAGGTTAAAGAACAGACCGTCGCAGGTGCTCTCAAGCGAGTAGGTCTCTGCAGCCCCAAGAACATGGCCATACCGTTCTGCTCTCACGAAGGAGCCACGCAGATTTGGCGCGGATTTCCAGGCGAGACCAAAGGCGCCGTAATCGTCGCTGCGCATGGCCGCACCGATGCGGAGGGGGAGCGCGAGACCATTTGGATCCCGGTGGGCCAGTGCGGCAAAGAAATCGTAGTACTCAGCCGACGACACCATGCGGGTCGGATCGATCGGTCCCTCAGGGTCAAGGCCAAACTGTTTGACAAGGTCCGCGGTGTCAACACCGGGGCTCGCCTGGCCGACGACCTTGTAGACATAGAGAGAGGTGAGCTGGCTCATTCGAAAACCCCGACGAAGAGAGACAAGAGATTCGTGTCCGACGCTTCAGAACAGATGGCGCAAAATCCGACTTGGCGCACCTGGCCAAAATTTTGGCAGTACCGGCAAAGAACCAAATCCTCTGGTTCAAGATCATGTGCTCTCACGTTCACCAACCTCTGGGAGTAATGACATGAACCTGAAAACCAAGATCACCAACAGCAATGATCTCGTCCTGGTCCTGGGCGCCACCGGCAAAACAGGTCGCCGTATCGTCTCTTCACTGAAGAACCTAGGTGTCCCGGTGCGGCTGGGCTCGCGCTCGGCTTCGCCCGCCTTTGACTGGAACAACGCCGCGAGCTGGGATGACTGTCTCGAGGGCGTCACCAAGATCTACATCAACTATGCACCCGATCTGGCAATGCCTGGCGCGACCGACGCGATCAGCGAACTGGTCAGCCGGGCACGATCCGCTGATGTGAAGCACCTGGTGCTGCTATCGGGTCGTGGCGAAGCGGAAGCCCAGGCCTGCGAGGCAATTATCCGGCACAGCGGAATCGACTGGACCATCGTTCGCGCGAGCTGGTTCAACCAGAACTTCTCGGAAGGGGCATTTGGCGACATGGTGCGGGCCGGGCAGATCACCCTGCCCGACGTATCAACGCCAGAGCCCTTTGTTGATGTTGATGACATCGCAGAAGTCGCGGTTGTTGCATTGACCCAGCCAGGTCACGCTGGCGAGCTCTATGAAGTGACAGGGCCACGGCTGCTGACCCTGGCCGATGTCGCGGAAGAACTGTCGCAGGCGACCGGCCGCACGATCCATTACAGGCCGGTAACGCACGACGCCTTTGTGCAAGGCGTTGGCGATTCTGGTGTGCCCCGGGATGTACTGTGGATGCTCGACTATTTGTTCGCGACCGTGCTGGACGGGCGCAATGCCTACCTGACAGACGGTGTGCAGCGTGCTCTCGGTCGGGAGCCGAAGGACTTTTCTGACTACGCCAGAGAGATCGCCGCAACCGAGACCTGGAAGGCCGCGGCGTGAGACCGGGGCGCGATACAGGGGCAGGTGTTGCAACCGCGCAAAGCCCGAACGTTTTCCAAACCTCAAAACTCATCAGATCGGAGCGTGCATCATGAGTGTACTGGAACTTGCCTTGATCCTGGCGACCCTGTTCTGTGCTTTAACGGCCGGTTTTGCCTTTGCCTTCGCGACAGTGGTGATGCCCGGGCTCGGAAAGCTGGAAGATAAAGCATTTATCCGAGGGTTTCAGGTGATCGACAGCGTCATCCAGGCCGGTCAGCCCGTCTTCGGCCTGGTCTGGATAGGCTCTACTGTGGCTCTGCTGGTTTCGGCGGTGATGGGAACCCTGCAACTTGAAGGCATCGAACGGGTTTTCCTTGTCGCCAGCGCGCTCATCTACGTTGTTGGCGTCCAGATACTCACGTTCAGGATCAATGTGCCGCTGAACAACGCGCTTCAAACGCTGGATGTCGACGCGATGGATGACGATGCACTGGCATCAGCCCGGCGCGACTTCGAAGCCCGCTGGGTCAGATGGAACGCGGTCAGAACCGTCATCGCATCTCTGATCAGTGTGGCATTGCTGTTCGTCTTGCTGTGGCTTTAACCTGACTTGCCCGGTTCTCATGGGACGCTTGGGTACCCGGCCGAGCCGGGCGCAGGAACGCCAGGCTAGGTCACTATTGTTCTGCTGGTGCTCCCCTTATCTGACTGAGACGCAGGGTTTTGACCCATCTCTTGATCAAGGCCAAACTGTTCCAGCCGGACGCCATCGAGAAAAGCTCTGATGGCGCGTGGCGACATCAAGTGATGAACTCTCTTTGATTTCGTGGAGTCGGACGCGAGTTTTCGATATGCGGGAGTCAGCTTTCTATGGCACAGCCAAAGAATACTGTAACTATTCAGTGTCCCTTGTAATATTGGGCTGTTGTCTGGCCAGCCTTCTGGGTTTACAAATAAACCTTTTAGCAAACGCTTTGTCACCCACATGACGTGCGTTGTTAACGGAAGATCAATGTAAACGAGGGTATCTGCAGCAGAAAAGCGTTCCCATGCCGATGGGGCGCAACCAAATCCATCAATGATCCATTCGTCTTGTTTTAAGATGTCAGAATGTATGTTGAGATATGCAGCATGGGGGATCTCTTCGCCTCCCGCCTGATAACGTATTTTATCTACAGAGTACAAAGGCAGGCTAGTGGCGTCGGCCAATTGCTTCGCCAGTGTAGACTTGCCGCCTCCCGCATTACCAAATATTGCTACTTTTTTCATGTTGCTTTCTATGGATCTAGTTAAGACTTCACGGCGCTGCGAACGTCATGATTCTTGCGGAATCAGGTTATAGATGACCGGCATTCGCCCTCGCCACTTGCCCCAAGCTTCGTCATCCATTATCAGGCTGGCCATGAAATGGGCCACGTTGATCCGACTGGTCGACCCCGGATCAAAAATGGCACCGCGTGTTGGTGAAGGATGCAACGAATAGTGACTCACCGTGCTTTCGTCGATCAGCGTGTCAGGGCGGACCGCGACCCATTCAATCACTTCATCGGACTGGCCAATCTTAACCCGTAAAAACTCAGCTGCCTTTTCATTATCCGCATGCGGGGGCACAAATCGGCGCAACAGACTGATGACGATTCTATCTTTCATCGAAACGGGCTCTGGGAGATCCCTGTTGCGGTTAGCCACTGTGTTCATCAAAATCAACCGAATGGGCGTTTTCTGGGGATTCGCCCGAGCAACCTGACACACTCGGCGCACCGCCTCGGTCACCAGACGATGTGGGGGACCAAAGATACCTCTCAAAGTCAAATTGTGGCCAAGACAGGATGCGATGCACCGGCAACCGGCAACGACCTCGGCGAGTTCGGTGTCACTGAGGTCGAGAAGGTTGCCGCGAATAACTGTCAGTCTGCCATTCGCTAGGAGTTCATCGGGCATTTTCTTACTGCTGCGCACGATGACGCGAACGAACTGCTCGTGTTCCAATAGATTGTTGACTAGTAGGCGCCCAGTTGCCCCGCTTGCGCCGAGAACCAGAATTGGAGACGTCTTTTCAGTCATGGTAATTGCCTTAAAAGCTTAGTCGACAGCTTGGTACGTTCAGTCACCGGCGGACGATGGTGATGATTGTTGGTTGCTCCCCTTGACCAACACAGTTTTTTTGACGGCTTCCGATACTTGCGTGTTTGCGGCATCCACGACGGCTTGTCGATTTTCGAAGGCGCCATCGACTTGAAATTCGAAGTCGTCACGACCGTGATCACCTGTGCCGACCTAGCCGGAGATATCGATGGTTTTTGCGACTGGCCTGAACAGTGACAGGGCTGATTCGAAAGGTTGTGCTCATTGGTGCCAGCGCAAAATCAGTCCTCTTCATGATGGTTTCCTTAGCATGATGGACAAACTGGGGTTTCGGTCATGGATTGGGGTTGGGACACAGCAGCGCCGCGTCCCAATCAGAGCGCTTATTCAACCCCTGCTTGCAGCGAATCGACTTACTGCCGCGGGCTTTGCGTGGTGGACACGGCGCCCTCGGCTTTCGGCTGTTCCAGCAAAACGGGAGGCTCCTGCGTAAAGTCGATCCAGGGATTGTCGCCAAGCGTTTCGTCGCCTTGGACGCTCTCATCCTCGTAGCGCATGATGAAGTGTTTCGGACCATGGGCATGGGCCACGACAAGGCCGTGCGGTGCGTCAAAATAGCCGCCATGTGGGACCAGACCGGGATAACTGATTCGCCAGGCTTCGCCGTTTGCGTGGACCTTGCCGAAGCGAAGCTTGCCCACAACGTTGTTCTCGAAGACGAAAAACCAGGTATAGGGACCACCGGACACGATGGTCATGACCTCATCGATGCCGACGCCTGCCTCGGAGCTGTTGACATGCAGCGTGCCGAACTTCCGCTGCAGGAAGGCCGTGGTGTCGTGATCCAGGGCCTGCATGTCGTAAACCTTGGGATATGGCGGCACATTTCGCTCCGAGGTCTGCAGAGAGCCGCCCCGATGCATCGCCGGTTGCCTTCCGGCTTTACGGATTTCCTCGACCAGTTCGCGTCTGCCCAGATGGAAGTGGCGAATCAGCGCTTGCGTCTCGGCCGAGGTCACGGCCCGGTGCACGGATGCTTGCAAGATGGGCTTGGCCTGCGACGGAATCGTCACCTGGCTGACGCGGACGCCCACCGTCATCAGGATGCGGTTGACGGCTTGCAGACCTCGCGCGGGTGGTGTGCCATCGCTGTAGTAAAGGGTGATTGCGTTTTCGTCATCAATGGTGGGCGGTGTCGTCTCTGCAGTCGCGTCAGTCATGCTGGTCACGATCAGCATGGCGGCGGCCATCAAGGCGCCAAGAGGTGAGTATTGTCTTGGTTGCATGGCATTTCTCCGTGATTCGTTGCGGTGTGCGAATAACGATAGATCGGAAATGCCAATTGATCATCGGGTCTGCTGGAACAACACTGTCCACATTGGTTCACTAATGGGTACCCGCATGGAATCTCTCAGTGACATCGCGGTTTTTGTACAGGTCGTCCAGTGCGGCAGCTTCACCGCTGCGGCGGACAAGCTGGTGATGTCCAAGTCAGTGGTCAGCAAATACGTCACTCGGTTGGAGGATCGTCTAGGCGCGCGTCTACTCAATCGCACCACGCGCCGGCTCAGCTTGACTGAGGTGGGTCAGGCTCTGTTTGAACGGTCCCGGCGTGCGCTGCTGGAAATAGAAGAGGCGGAGGCTGAGGTTTCCCGGCTACAAGGCGAACCACGCGGAGCCTTGCGTCTGAATTGCCCCATGTCGTTCGGCGTGTTGCACGTGGCGCCTTGGCTGCCCGAGTTTCAGGTCCGCTACCCGGAAGTGAGTCTTGACTTGGTGTTGGACGATAGGCGGGTGAATCTGGTGGAAGAAGGCTTCGATTTGGCCATCCGCATCGGTGAGCTGCCTGATTCATCGCTAGTTGTCAGGCGCCTGGGTCCTTGCCGTCATGTGGTGTGCGCAACGCCTGAGTATCTGGCCCGACATGGTGTTCCCCAGACACCGCAACAGCTTACCAAGCACTTGGCTTTGACTTATCGCTATCAGGACTCGCCGAATGAATGGCGCTTTATCGCGCCGGATGGTGAGTTGTTGCAGATTCCAATGGTCAGTCGATTGCAGATGAACAACAGCCTGGCCTTGCGCCAAGCCGTGCTCAGAGGGGCGGGCATTATACTCACGCCCACCTTCATGGTGGGCGCCGATCTTCGCAAGGGCCGGCTCAAGGCGGTGCTGCCGGAGTATCAGGTGCTGGAGGTGTCGATCTACGCGCTTTACCCACAGCGCAAACACCTGTCGCCCAAGGTGCGGGCGTTCATCGGTTTTCTGGCCGAGCGAATTCAGGATCCTCCTTATTGGGAGACCGAGCCTTGAATCGCCGAAGTCTGGGCAATTCCGACCTCATTCCTCGCGCCGCTGGGCGATGATGGTGACCGCGATGCCCATTGCGATGATCCCCGCGCCGAGCCAGGTCATCAGGCTATATCGCTCGCCCAGAAATACGGTTGCGGCAATCAATCCCACGGCGGCCGCCACATACCCGATCTGGCTGAGCAGCACAGGCCCGCCCTGTTGCTGCAAGCGAAAGAAGGCCGGAAAGGTCATGCCGGCGACCAGCATCTGGATCAAGGCCGCACCGGCGGCTGGGGCGATTTCGGCGAATGGCAGACCGCCCCGAGTCAACAGGAGAAGGAGCAAAAACACCACACTGGAAAAGGCATGACCCCAGAATGCCAGTATGTTTGGCGGCGTTCCCTCTGGCCAGTCCAGGGTGCGATAGACATTGCCCATGGCCAGCGCGACCGGAATCGCCAGGGCTGCCAGCAGCCATTCGATAGGCGGTCCATCCGGTTGCGTTCCCCGGGTCAGGCTGACCAGTGTCGCACCTGCAAGGCCGATTCCGATCCCAGTGCGCCCCAGACGCCCCGGTGTCTTCAGGTGGAACAGCGATGCGAGCAAGAGCGTGAAGACTGGTGACAAGGCGAACAACAGACCCGTGTAGCCAGCTCCAGCATGAGGGATCACCGTGAACAACAACAAATTCGGAGCAACAAAGGACACGAGCGACGAAATCACCGTATAGCGCCAAATACGCGATCCGGGCAGCATCAATCCGCCCGTGGCAGCCATGAGCGGCAACAGAATGGTGCTGGCGCCCAGCGAGATCAAAAACGCCCAAATCAGCGGTGAGACCCCCGCGTCTCCAGCGATTTTGCCAAGCGGAAAATTGAACCCGATCAGGGTACCTGTGATCAGCAACAGCGCGACCGGACTTTGCAGCAGGTCGAACCGAGCACTGTGCCCTGCCAATGCAGTGGAATGCAGACGTGCTTTCATTGGTCTGTTCCTCCGCGCGTCGCCGCTGGTTGACAAGCGAAACGCTCCGGAAAGACGATCTGATTGAGCGGCAGCCGGGAACTGGGCTGCTCTCGCTCGCGCAAGGTTGACGGAAGAGTGGCAGGGTCGGCCTGCCGGCCAATGGCCACGGCGATCTCGACCCGGTAGTCGTCTGGCACGGCCAGCTGCCGGCGGATTTCGTCAAAGCGGATACCGGCCATCGCGTGGGCCTGATAGCCCAAAAGCGTGCTTTGCAATGACAGGTTTGCCCAGGCCGCACCGGCATCGAAGCTATGCGTGTTTGACGGATTGGTTGAATTCTTCTCCTGGGCCGGGCACAAGCGGTTGGAAACCAGAAACACCAGGGCAGAGGCGTTCTTTGCCCAGCTAGCATTGAAGGGGTCGAGTAGGTTCAAGTATTGGTCCCAGTCCCGGTTACTCCGCAGCGCATAAATGAAGCGCCAGGGCTGGATATTGAAGGCGGAAGGCGCCCAGCGGGCTGCCTCGAGAATGGTAAGGAAATCAGTCAATGGCATGGCGAGCGGCACAAAGGCGCGCGGCGACCAGCGTTGCAGGAAGACATCGGCGATCGGGTGCCCAGCTTGACGTGGCGACAGCGATTTCAGGACTTTTTCGCTTTGGTGGTTGTTCATGTCAGTGCTCCTCGACTGGCGGTACCCTGTGAACCGCCTCTATCGAGCACTCTAGCCGGCAGTCCAGCGGAGATAATCCGGGTTGGCGGCAAAACACTGTTCGCAAAGCTTGATCAATAAGGCAGCACCGAAGCCAGGGATGATGAATATGTCCGTGAGCTTCACAATTTGTTGAAGCAAGCCTACTTTGCTGAGACTTGGCTGAAGGAAGACCAAAAGGTTAGAAGTACATAGCTTGATGAAAGCGTCGGCGCTAAAATTTGATCGATTCCCCCGTATATCGATATGCGACAGGTCCATAAGACTGGATCGCTAAACGATGCGACCCACTCCTTCTCGAATGTCGGCTGTTGGCCGGCAAGCGCCCTGCGAAGGATTTGGTGCTAATCCAGAAGAATCGCGAGCGCTGCGTCTTGCCTCTGGGGACGGTTGCCGACCCGGACCTGCCCCTCAGCGCCTCGTCCCGGGCGACAGCTTCGGACGTGCTACGGTCATCAATCAGCCGCGAACAAGGCTGGGCTGCCGAGCGAAAACCGGACATTCATCCGAGCACGGAGGCGCCCCCCGCAGCGGCACGCTGCGGGGCCGGGAGGGACCGGACCCGGCCAAGAAGAGAGACAGTCCCGAAGCGGGGCAATCATCTATCAGATTATCCCGTGGTTAGGGCTTTGAAACTGGTTCTCACGACCATGAGGAACCTCGGAAGCAGGCAGAGGGAAAGGATGACGGTCAGGGTAGGCCATCTTCGATGGCTCTTTGTGGGACGCGAGCTGATAAGCTAATGATTAAGAGTATGGATCGAAGTCACCCCCTATTTCATCCCCCGACTAAACAAACGCTATGGATATGAACGAAGCCGAAGAGCGCGCTAGAGCAATCGTTGCCGATGTCCACAAGAACCTCGAGAACATCGAGTCGGAAGAAGATGCAAAGATCCAAAGCATAAACCGCATGTTCAGCGAAAGCTTAGAGTGGCCGTTCTCGGATTTCAGAGCCGAACGGCATCATGAAAATGGATTCTCTGACTACCTCCTGTACGTCAAAGATAACCCGGCCCTAATAATCGAAGCAAAGAGGCTTGGCGTGATTGATGTAGCCACTGCCGAGAAAAGTCGCGTTCGGTACCTAAAAGTATCAGGATCTAGTCTCAAATCTGCCCTGCCAGGGATTGAGCAAGCGGCTAGCTACGCCACACCCAACGGCCTGCCACTCGCCGTTTTGACTGACGGAATCACCTGGATCGTATTTAAGACCTTCATTCCAGGATTTAACTACAAGAACAAGGAGGCAATTGTATTCCCAAGCCTCGATGCGGTCTTGGATGATTTTTCACTATTCTACGACTTATTATCAAGAAGACAATACGGGAAGAGAATTTACAATACCGTTTTCGATCAGATTCATAATAAAAGACTAGTTCTATCGCAGCACCTGATCGCACCTATAGAAGAAAACAACATCCTCCTTTCCCCGAAAAGCGAGCTCGCCTTCGATCTTGAACGCGTATTTTCAAAGTTCTTCTCTAGACTCGCTGGCGATGATGACGAAGATTTGCTAATCGAATGTTTCGTTGAGACAAGAGAAAGTCGAATCGCAGACTTCTCTCTTGAAAAGATTACGACAAGCGTATTGGGCAATATCGTACCAGCGGACGTAAGTGTCGATACAGAACTCGCCAGCTTGATTGCATCGAGCGTCGATGCAGATAAATCGTTTGACGATTCGGGACAGTCGATCTTCATTGTTGGTCCCACTGGGGCGGGGAAAACGACCTTTCTTGATCGCTTTTTTCGGCGAACACTACCCAATGCAATCAGGAAGAGATGCGTTGTTCTTAATATCAACTGCCTAGATGCTTCGGGGCGTGACGATATTGCGCTTCAGTGGCTGACGGAACAGCTAATAAATATGCTAGAACATGCAATCTACGAAGATGGGTCGCCAAGTTGGGAAGAGCTAGTCGGACTCTATTATGGCGAGTACCAAAGAAGAGCCAAGGGCGTTGGCGCTCAACTCTACAAACAAGACAGAGCTAGATTCAAGATAGAGTTCGCCGAGTACTTAGAGGACAAGGTAGAGAGCGATCGCGAGGGTTACCTAAAACGGATACTTCAGGACGTGGTAAGGAGCCGAAAGCTTCTTCCAATCATTGTGATCGATAATACCGATGAGTTTAGCTTGGAGTATAAACAACAATTTTTTCAGTTCGCACAATCGCTAAGAAGACACGCTAACCATTGCCTTGTGATGTTTCCTGTTACGGACAAGTCTGCTTGGGCCTTTTCCAAAACCGATATTTTTAGCATATATCAGTCTCGATCGTTTTTCCTTCCAACCCCTTCGCCAAGAGAGGTCTTCCGAAAGAGAATTGAATTTCTCAACAAGAAAATTTTTGAAGAGCGGGGGGAGTCAGGCAGGCGTCAATACTTCTTATCGAAGGGGATCGGACTATCAATTGAGAACATACAAGGGTTCGCAAAGGTCTTGGAAAACGTCTTTGTGGATCACGACTACACATCTAAGACTATTGGGGAGCTGACAAACTATAACATAAGAAGGACGCTAGCCCTTTCGCAGCGCGTGATCACGTCCTCCGTGATTAAGATCGAACACCTCGTGAAAGCGTATGTTAGTGGCGAGATGGTGACCACGAACTTTACCATGTTCATGGAAGCGCTTATGAGGGGGAACTACGAGGTCTATAAGAGAGGAGACAACCCGGAAATATATCCAATATTTCAGGTCGATAGTGAAGTGAAGCAGTCTCCACTATTGCTGTTGCGCTTATTGGCTTTGCTCTCCTCCATATATCACGCTGGACGATCAATAGAGGAACGTCATATCGGAGTCCAATCAATAATTGAGTATTTCGATACACTGATGTGCCCAGAGGTTGCTGTAGAGAAAGCCCTAATAGCGCTATTGGATGCAGGGCTTGTGGAGCCATTCGACATTTCGGATACCGCCCTTAGCAACGACCAAAAGCTTGCAATATCCTATCGAGGCATTGCCCATTTGCGGCTAGCATCACACAACAGCGTGTTTTTTTATCAGATGGCGCTCACGACCGCGCTTGCGAATGAGGAAGTCGTGCAACAAATTAGGTCCCTCTACGACAGTAATATTGCGTTTCTAAGTAAGGTCCAGAAGGCCAAGGAACTATTTTCAAATCATTTAATGGCTGAAGACGGAAAATATATTCGGTTTGACCGCGAGCATAATCAGTATGCATGTCAGTCAAAGCTGCTCGATGACCTGGGCCAGTTTTCCAAAATATCACGCTCGCATGGAGAGGAACTTGCCGCAGTTTTGGGTGAGGAATACAGGGAAGGAATCATTCGGAAAAATGTGGTAGCCGTCGTTGACTTTTATGACCGAACCAAAGGTTTCGGATTTGCTGATTTGGATGACGGCTCCGATCGGACATATGTAAGCAGCGATTCATTGACTGAATTCGGCATAAACATGCTGAATGACGGAGACAGGATTCTGTGCGATATAGCCCGAGGGCAAAAAGGTATTTACATTGATCGGATTTACGAAGTCCAGCCTGACCCAGATATTGAGGTGAAAGAGTGTACCGTAGTGAAAATATTTCCTGATAGAGGTTATGGCTTTGTCCAAGTTCAAGATAGCGAACGTACCGCGTTTTTCCATGTTTCCTTATTCAGTAGCGAGCGACGCCAATCAATCGAAGTAGGCGATCATTTCCAAGCTGAAATTTGCGTGGACAAGAGAAACAGAGGATTGCAGGTGAGGCAGGTCCTAGACGAAGTGGATAATAAGTCGGCCTCGGGCAATTCGGCGAAGTAGGGACAGACAGCGAATTTTGTAGATGTCTCATCAGCATTGGGTAGTGCCTGTTGCAGATTCGGAGTCGTCTGCGCTCGGAAAGAGACGGCGCAACGTGGCAAGCGAGAGCGGGAAATTACGGCACACTGTCCGCTTTCTGGAGACTCTTCCAGATCATCGCCGCCGGGGCCACGTACCGCAAATCGGGTGGACCTGCCGCTCACGCGACTTTGCTGAGTGACTGTTCTTGGCCGTAAGCGACCAGAAACGCTGGCAGCATACATTCGAAAAAATCGCGAGTACTGCTTTCTTAGTCCTGGGGACGGTTGCCGACCCAGAGCAGACATTTGACTTGCCTACAAAGATGTTGAAGATGTTTTCACCCAGGGGCGTCGTCTGTGGGTTCGTCTGCATGAGAAAGGCGGCATGTGATGCAGTGTCCAGCGCTTTTTTTGACCGCGTTACCCGGGGAGCCTCACAGGCACTGCTGATGATCGACATCTTGGCGCTATCTGAAGCGAAAAAATATGCATTGGTCGGCATCATGTTTGCGGAATGTGCGTCACGCGACTGAAATAACGCAATACCTCAGAAATGGCGGTCAACTCGAGGTGGCTCAGAAGATGGCGAACCACGAGAGCCCCCGCACGAACGGACTCTTCGACCGGCGCCAGGACAGAGTCACCCTTGATGAGGTGGAGCGAATTGTGCTCTGACGAGCCTCTTTTTAGGCGAACTTTCCCATCTAATTTCCCTAACGTTTCCCCTGATCTTCCAAAAACCTTTGACTACTTGTTCGTTTTCAGGTAAAAAACACGATTAATTACTTTTTTCCATGAGGCGTGACCGATGTCATATTTATCGATTACTCTACGAATTTTTCCTGTGTGTTTGCTTTGTTTTTCTGCCTCATGGGCACAGGGGGTTAGTACTCATAACATTCCACAAGAACTAGAATTTTCTGCCCAACAATACAAAACGCCAGAAATATCAGACCGTCGCATTGACGCTGATCATTTTTCCTATCGGATGAAGCATCTCACTTACTTGCTTGCCGAACTGAATAAAAAAGATACTTCTGAATTTGACAAATTGGCCCTTTCTGATGCTGACCATCCTAGAGCCAACCCTTTTTCTGATAATTTAATTTCTGTAGATCAAAGAATATTATACCTTGGTAATCTTTTTTCGCAATTAATTAATCTGCAGAAGCGCAGCCGCGAAATGGATTTCGAAGAACTCTCTGCTCGCCTAAGAGTTCTCGATTATAAAGCGCATTACTATTCTCCAGGAGCCCACACGTCAAGCCGTCTTGCTTCTGCAATAAGTCCATACTCAATCCAAATTACCCCGTCGACTTATGATTTTGGCACGATAGAAGTAGGTGGCACAACGCCCCCCTTAACAGTCACCCTCTCCAACAACAGCTTGGTTCCGATAACGCTTTCTGATTATTATCCGAGGATTAGCATCAGCGACGGTTTTGAGATAACACAAAGCACGTGCAATGACATCGTTGCCGCAGGTGATTCGTGCGAAGTCAACGTCATATTTGAGCCCGTTTCAGTAGGTGATTTCGATAGCTATTTATCTTTTCGCTTCGACGAAATTAATGATTTCTTTTTCGTAGACTTGTCAGGGAAGGCTGAATCTGATGACACTTATCTGATTGGTCTTACCCCGTCGACTTATGATTTTGGCACGATAGAAGTAGGTGGCACAACGCCCCCCTTAACAGTCACCCTCTCCAACAACAGCTTGGTTCCGATAACGCTTTCTGATTATTATCCGAGGATTAGCATCAGCGACGGTTTTGAGATAACACAAAGCACGTGCAATGACTTCGTTGCCGCAGGTGATTCGTGCGAAGTCAACGTCATATTTGAGCCCGTTTCAGTAGGTGATTTCGATAGCTATTTATCTTTTCGCTTCGACGAAATTAATGATTTCTTTTTCGTAGACTTGTCAGGGAAGGCAGAATCTGATGACACTTATCTGATTGGTCTTACCCCGTCGACTTATGATTTTGGCACGATAGAAGTAGGTGGCACAACGCCCCCCTTAACAGTCACCCTCTCCAACAACAGCTTGGTTCCGATAACGCTTTCTGATTATTATCCGAGGATTAGCATCAGCGACGGTTTTGAGATAACACAAAGCACGTGCAATGACTTCGTTGCCGCAGGTGATTCGTGCGAAGTCAACGTCATATTTGAGCCCGTTTCAGTAGGTGATTTCGATAGCTATTTATTTTTTCGCTTCGACGAAATTAATGATTTCTTTTTCGTAGACTTGTCAGGGAAGGGGAGTAATAATAGTTACCACACGCTAACGGTAAACGTCAGCGGTCCTGGCGCGGTTACAAGTACCACCGCTGGTATAGACTGCCCCAGTGATTGTGAGACTTCAGTCCCGGATGGAACCGAGGTCACCCTTAACCCCATACCCAGCGGTGGCGCCGAATTTTCGGGTTGGAGCGGTGCCTGCACCGGCACAGCTGACTGCACCATCACCGTCTACAGTCAGCTTTATGTTACCGCCAGCTTCAACCAAAATGACCCGAACAACCCAGAAGGTACGGAGACCTTTTACTTAGGTGGTAACAACGACCAAATTCTGATCACCGGTAATCCCAATATCGATACTCGCTACTTGGATTTCGGCGGTAACGATATCGTAACTATTTCCACTACGCCAGCTGGTCCGATTACATTTGTCGACCGTCAGGACACCGTAGTCAACCTGCCAGTTGGTCTTCAGATTGATGCTGTTGCGTTTGCATCCGACGGCGTGCGCTTCACCATAGCAAATCAGTCAGTCACCCTTCTCGGCTCTGTCGGCGACTTCAGCTTCGTATTTGCCGGTTTTGAGCAAGTCCCAAGTGCTGGTATCAGACGGACCTATGCTGAAACCGCCTCAGCCTTTGGCGCTTTCATACCCCCGGCCGGGGACGGACCAGTGTTTGGAAGTGTAGTGGGCACCATCGCAAATGACGGAAGTATCGTTCCCTAACCATTAGGCTTGCACCAGGGATTCTTTAACAGCATGGCGATGGGGTTAGATCAAGGCCGGTGGCGTGTTGGAGGCTAATGCGACCTAGTCAGCTTCGTGGACAGGAACCGTCGTGCCGAAACAAGCCTGGAAAAACACTCGGCCAATGAGAACTTACCCTCTTACGTGAAGAGTGTCTCAAAACCGTTCCTTTTTGAGCCACATACGTCAAGCCTAGCGGGGGGTGGGGGGGCGAACATCAAGCACTTAGTTGTCTCACAAAGTAGTCTCATAATTGGTCGACTTCAGCAAAAGGACGAGCGGTTTGGTATAAGCCAGGACAATTGCGGCTAGCGAGTGCTGCGGTAACGCTAAAAAAAACTCTGGCGTCTGCTCTTGGCCGACTGCTGACATCAGAGCAACCGAACGGCTCACGCGACAATGACCTTGGTTGCAAATGCAGCGTGAGAATCCTGGTGTGTCAGCGCGGGACATTCTGGCTAGCGGCAAGGGTAAAAAGGTGCGGGTGACTCGGCATCAAGTCCGACCCCTTATGCCGGCCATGTTAACGGAATACGTTGTCAGAGACGACAAATGACTGTCCGGACACGTCTCACTCGCTTATCGCATCAGCAACCCAGAATCACCCCGATTTCACCGAGATTTCACTGTCGCTTCAGGCGCCTGCATCCGGGCAAGCTGTGTCCCCACAGCAACCCGATTGATGCAGGTTTCCGATGCGCCAATTTCTTCGTTCGAGTCTCCCTTTCCTGCTGGCCCTCAGCGGACCAGCGGCGAACGCAACCGTTCCTCTTCCGCCTGATCTTGCCGATCTCTCAGCTCCGCTGGAGGCGTCGATCCAGTTGCCCGGCAGCGGTGTGCAGATGCTGCAACTGCAGGACCGGGTCGCCTTTCTCAGCGGCAACGGCCGCTATGCCTTTACCGGCGATGCCTGGGACCTGTGGCATGGCGAACAACTGACCTCGGTCCGCCAGGCGCAGGCACTGGCCAGCCGGGTCGATTTGGATCGACTCGGGCTCAACCCAAAGGATCTGGGCGCCATTAACCTCGGCGACCAGCAGGCTGACACCAAGCCCATCTGGGTCTTCATCGATCCACTGTGCGCGGCCTGCCAGGAACTGCTAGAGCGTCTCGCGCAGACCGAGACTCCCGCCCATGTCATCCCGCTGCCGCTCGGCGGTGCTGACTCGGCCCAGGCCGCGCGCCGCCTGCTCTGCGCGCCATCTCCGCAAGCCGCCCAATCCGCGCTGCTGGATCAAACATGGTTCGAGCTACCCCGACCCGCGTCCGGCTGCGACACCCAACCCCTGGTCCGGGCGCTGATCACCGCGCGGCTGTTGGGCATCGACTCCGTCCCGACACTGATTGCACCGGACGGGCGCATCCATCGCGGACTCCCCGAGAACCTCAGCGCCTGGCTGGCAGGAGAACAGCCATGAGCATCCGTACCCCTGCTTTGGTCCTCTTGCTCGTTCCGACCCTCGCGCTGACCGGCTGTGCCGGTGGCCTCGGCGCCGAGCGCTACGCCTGCGAGGGCCTGCCGAGCCGACCCTTGTGTCTGTCCACCGCCGAAATCTACGCCCTGACCGACGGCGATGGCCCACCACCGGCCGAGCGCCGCTTGCAACAGGAGAACACCCAATGATCCGCGCCCGTCAACCTCGCCACCTCGCTCTGGCTTTAGTGTCCGCCGCCGCCCTGTCCGGCTGCATGACCGCATCGCCGCGTCCTTCCGACGCTTCTGCACCGGTCATCGTCGCAGGGCAAGGCGTGGTGCTCGACACCGGCTCAATCACCGCCGATTCGCAGCGCGCGCCCGGGCTCGCAGCGAAGGATAAGCCATCCAAAGCACTGAAGACCGCTGACCAGGCACCCGCGCGAATCGCCGCCGCCGAATCCAACCCAACCCCCAGCCGCGCCCCGGCGCAAGTCCTGCGGATCTGGATCGCCCCCTGGGAGGACAGCGCCGGCAACCTGCATGGCGCCAGCCACGTCTTCACCGAAGTGGTGCCGCGCCGCTGGCAGTTGGCCTCGGCCACCGAGACAGCGACAGGAACCGTCCTGACACCCCTGCAGATCGAACCGCGCCAGGTTTCGAGTCCCGAACCCTCGCGCAAACCCTGAGCCAACCCCCAACCCAACCGAAGAAGGAGTCACGTATGACCACGGTACCAACCCAACCCCATCTTGAAATCGCCACCCAACCCCTGTCTTCAAGCCCACTGCTGCACGCCGCCCTGATCGGTACCCCGCTGCTGGTGCTCTTGTTACCGGACACCGCGCTGGCCGGCTCCGGCGGCACCGAGTTCCAGGCCACCTACGACATGCTGATCGGCTGGATGACCGGTCTGCTCGGCCGGATCATCGCGGTGGCCTTCATCATCGTCGGGCTGATCGCCGGTGTCGCGCGCCAATCGATCATGTCCTTCGCCATCGGCATTTCGGCCGGTCTTGGCCTGTTCATGGCTCCCGACATCGTCGATGCCGTGGTCTCCGCCACCCTGCCCATCGTCTGAGCAACGCTTGCTGACTGACCGGCCCTTGTTAGGACCAAGGCGTGCCGAGCCTGGGCGGGAAACCGCCTCTTAAGGATCTTCAAGCCCATTCCACTCAGGCTCACCCATCCATGCGACGACGTTCTAAATCCCAGCCGTCCGCCGTGGCCGTCCTCGATGCCGATGGCCGCTTTCTGGCTCCCTGCAAACCCGCCCGCGCTCGTCAGCTGATCACCTGCGGCCGCGCCTGGCTGCTGAGCGCGGAGCCGCCGCGGATTCAATTGACCTATAAGCCCCAGCAAGAGGCCCCCGACCAGCCATGACCCATCCCGCCCGTCAGTTTCAGGGCGAGCGTGCGGCGAATCTATTCAGCCCGCTTGCCTTCGCCCCCGATTGTTTTCTATTCCAGCACGACGACCAGACCCTGGGGTACGGATTTCTCTGTACCCCGCTGGCCGGTGCGGATGCCTCTTATGCCGAGCGTCTCTCGGTACTGCTCAACCAGGACTGGCCCGCCGGCACCCAAATGCAGGTCGCCCTCTGGTCCACCCCGGACATCGACCACTCCTTGGCTGTCATGCTCGGGCTGCGCCTGGATCTGGACCCTGGCGTCCTGCGCGAAGCCACCCAGGAGCGCGCGCAGTTTTTGCGCACGGGCGTGAGCGAGCCCATTATCCCCGGCACCGAGGTGCGGGTGCGCGATCTGCGCGTCTTCGTCGGGGTGAAAGTGCCCATCGCCGCCATGCTGCCCAACGCGGCCGAGATCGCCCATACCAACGAGCATCGCGCCGAGACCGAGCAGATGCTGAGCACCGCCGGGCTGCGCCCGCGGCCGCTGACCGCCGAGGACTATGTCCGGCTACTGGGAACACTGCTCAACTGGGGCGAGGACGCCTCCTGGCGCCATCGCATCGCCCCGGAGTGCGACCCGACGCGGATTCTGCGCGAACAGTTGCTCGATTACGACCATGCCCTGGAGGTCGACGCCGATGGACTGACTCTCGGGGAGACTCGCGTGCAGGTGCTCTCCTGTAAGCGCTACCCGGACCAGGTCCACTTCGGCCTGGCGGCGCGCTATCTGGGTGATCCCTTATCCGGCACCCGGGGCATTCGCCACAACGCCCTGGTCACGCTGAATCTGTATTTCCCCGACCAGGAACGCCTGCGCGCGCGCATGAAAGGCCAGCGCCAGTGGGCGACCAATACCGCCTATGGCCCGCTGGCGAAGTTCATGCCCGAGCTGGTCTCGCGCAAGCAGGGGTTCGATGCGCTCTTTGCCGCCCTGGACCAGGGCGACCGCCCGGTGCAGTGTTATCTGAGCCTGGTGCTGTTTTCCTCTCCGGCCGAGGCGGCGGCGGTCGCTTCCAATGCGATTACCTATTGGCGCGAGCTTGGCTTTCAGCTGATGCGCGATCGCTACTTCGTGCTGCCCTTATTCCTGCAGGCCTTGCCCTTTGGCATGGACCGCCGGGCGATCCGCGACATGATGCGCTACCGCACCCTGGCGGCACGCCATGCGGTGACTCTGTTGCCGGTCTTTGGTGACTGGAAAGGCACGCCAACTCCCGTCGTCAATCTGCTCTCGCGCAGCGGACAGCTGATGGGGCTGTCGCTGT
This sequence comes from Thiorhodovibrio litoralis, assembly GCF_033954455.1. NCBI lineage: Bacteria > Pseudomonadati > Pseudomonadota > Gammaproteobacteria > Chromatiales > Chromatiaceae > Thiorhodovibrio > Thiorhodovibrio litoralis. The sequence continues at coordinate 1,938,823 of NZ_CP121473.1, forward strand.
TTGATTCCACCAGCAACTACAACGCGGTGGTGGCGGCCAGTTCCGGAGCAGGGAAGAGCTTTTTCACCAATGAGCTGATTGCCTCTTCCCTCAGCGCCGGGGCGCGCTGCTGGATTGTCGATGTCGGGCGCAGTTATCAGAAACTCTGCGAGGCGCTGGGCGGACAGTTCATCGCCTTCAATGCCGCATCAGACATCTGCATCAATCCCTTCGAGCTAGTGCAGCGCTGGGAGGAAGAAGCCGATGTGGTGCTGGCGATCATCACCGCCATGGCCGCACCGACCGAGCCCTTGGGAGACTATCGTACCGCCGGGCTGAAACGGGTGCTCAAGCAGGTCTGGGATGCCCTGGGTCCGAAGATGACGGTGGATGCCATTGCTGAGGCCTTGCTGCAGGAAGACGACCCGCGAGTGCAGGACGTTGGCCGCCAGCTCTATGCCTTCACCAGCCAGGGGGAGTATGGGCGCTTCTTCAATGGCACGAACAGCATCCGCTTCACCGCGCCCCTGGTGGTGCTGGAGCTGGAGGAGCTGAAAAGCCGGAGACACTTGCAGCAGGTGGTTCTGCTCCAGCTGATCTACCAGATCCAGCAGGCCATGTACCTCGGCGAGCGCGGCCAGCAGAAGTTGGTGGTGATCGACGAGGCCTGGGACTTGCTCACCCAGGGCGATGTCGGGCGCTTTATCGAATCGGGCTACCGGCGCTTCCGCAAATACGGCGGCGCGGCGGTGACGGTCACCCAGTCACTGGCGGACCTCTATGCCAACCCGGTCGGACGGGCCATTGCCGAGAACAGCGCCAATACCTTTTTGCTGGCCCAGCCGTCGCAGAGCATTGACCAGCTGGCCCAGGAAAAACGCCTGCCAATTCCCATCGAAGCGGCCGAGTTGCTCAAGACGGTGCATACCGTCCCCGGCGCCTACTCGGAAATCTTCTGCCTAACGACCATGGGCGGCGGCATTGGCCGGCTGGTGGTCGATCCGTTCCGGCGGCTGCTTTACAGCACCGCGCCGCAGGATGTGGCGGCCTTGGAGAGCTTGAGACAGCAGGGACTGGATGTGGTCGGAGCCATCCGTCGGCTGCTGTGGGAGCGTGGGCATGGCTGAGATGCGAGCGAAACGAACAAGCTTATCGGGTGCCAGCATGGCCATTCCGGTGCTGGCCGGCGCGTTGGGCGGACTGGTTGGCGCCTTGGTCGCTAACCGCATGATGGCCGAGCCGGACAATCAAGCGAACCCTGTCGTCGTGCTGTCCGTCGCCGACTGGCTGCGCGGCGGACAGGATGGGTCAGAAATTCGGACGCTGGCCGAACGCCTGGCGGAGCATGGCTTTCTGGTTCTGGATGATCAGGCGGTTCTGGCCGCGCCAGAAGAGCTTTACCTCCACCCGACGGAGGGTCAGCCATGATTGGGTCGGTGCTCGAATCCAAGTCCCATCCCAAGCCCAAGCCCAGCCGGGAGCCCTGGGACCGCTTTGCCATGAAAGCCCTGCTGGTGCTGACTGCCGTGCTGATTCTCATTGGCTATGGCTGCGCGCGCTATCGCGTCGGCATCGACGATCAGGTCAGTCAATGTCTGCCGCCGTATCGTTGGTATTTGATCGATACCTTTGACCGGCAGTCCATCAAGCGCGATCAGCTCCGTGCCTTCGCGGCGACCGAGGTGATGGCGCCGTATTTCCGTCGCGAGCAGACGATCATCAAGCGGGTTGCCGGGATTCCGGGTGACCAGGTGTCGGTCACGGCAGAGGGGACGTCCATCAATGGCGTCATGCAGCCGCAGAGCGATCCGGCGCTGGCCAAGGCGCTGGGATTGTCCGTTGCGGATTTTCTGATTGATCAACTGGCGATCCCAGAGGGTTTTCTCTGGGTCATGGGCGCCACGCGCGACAGCTTCGACTCGCGTTACTGGCGCTTGCTGCCGGAGAACCAGGTCATCGGGAGGGCGTATGCGCTGTTCTGAGATGACGCAGCCGGTAACAAATAGACAGCTGGGACGGGTCAGCGTCCTAGTTGTGACAGTGCTGGCCGCTAGCATCGGGCAGGCATCAATCCAGCAGGCGTCCTCGCCGGGAATCGACGCGGAACTGCAAGCCATCCATTCGCGGGCCTCCGAGATTTTGTCACAAGTCGATGGCAAGCGACTGCCAGCATGGCTGCAGGGTGCGAACGAGCAGTCAGCCGCCTATGCCATCGAAGCGGAAGCGATTGCCAAAGGCGCTGGTCAATTTGTGGGGGAGGGGAGTTGTGGCAGCCTGCCGGAGATGCCCGGCAGCATCACCGGAACACTCACCTTCACCCTGTTCGCCTCCCGCTCCCTGGGCGATGCGCAACTGCGAGACCTGTTCCTGTTCGCCTCAGGTCAACCGGAGACGCAAATCCTGTTTCGCGGGATCGGAGAGGACGAGTCCCTGCTGGATTTCATGGCGAGCCTGAAGCCGCTGTTGCAGGACATCGACCCGCCGCCGACAGTCCTGCTCGATCCAACGCCCTTTCGGGAGCATGACATCGAATCTGTCCCGACCCTGGTCGCGACCGGACCCGATGGCCAGGAACTAGCGCGCGTGTCTGGCCTGGCCAGCACGACCTGGTTGGGTTCCGCCCTGGACGAAGGCAAGACCGGTGATCTCGGCGTGCGCGGCCCCATTCGGGAAATCGCCGAGCGGGACATCCTCGAGCTGATCCACCAACGCCTGGCGCGCCTGGACTTCAAAGCCCTGGGCGAACGGGCGGTGGCCAGGGCCTTCGACCGGCTGCCGTTCGAGCCCCTGCCCACGGCAGGCGAAGATCGCGAGCGCTGGATCGATCCGACCGTCACGGCGGGGGCGGATGTGCATCTCCCCGATGGTACGCTGCTGGTCCGTGCTGGTGAGTCGGTCAATCCGCTGGACATGGTTCCCTTTACCCAGCGCCTGGTCATCTTCGATGCATCCGATAGCCGCCAAGTCGCCTTCGCGCACTCCCTGGCCAGCGAAGCCTCGGACAAACCCACAACATTCCTGCTGACTGGAGCCCACCGAAAAGGCGGCTGGAAGGAGCTGACCCGGGTGATGGAGCAGCTCGAGCGTCGGGTTTATCTGCTGACCCCGGAGATGCGCGAACGCTTCTCCCTGGACAGGGTTCCCGCCATCGTCGAGGCGGTCGGGCGTCGGTTTCGGGTGCGCGAGGTGGCGATGGTGGGGCAGGTCGAACCGGATATCGCCAGGAGCGAGATGGAATGAACCGCTCCTCCCTGTATCTTCTCGCTGGCCTTGCGCTGCTAATCAGCGTCTCCGCTCCAACCCAAGCCGAAGACGCCACCTGCCCGGATGCCGAGTTGCTGAGCGAGAAGCTCATCACCGATGTCTGTTGGTCGTGCCTGTTCCCGGTGCGCATCGCCGGGGTGCCGATCGGTGGCGGCGACATTCCCGCTGGGGCGACCGATCAAGTGGTCTGCATCTGTCCCGATCCGCTCGGCGTCCCCAAGCCGGGGTTTACCATCGGCATGTGGGAACCGGCGCGCATTATCGAGATGGTGCGCAATCCCACCTGCGCGCCCTCCCTGGGTGGCATCCGGCTGCCATTCGGCGATGTGCGATTGCTCGGCAGCGGTGGAAACAGCGAGGAGGACAGCAGCGACACGGCCTTCTACAACGTCCATGTCTATGCCTTCCCGTTGCTGGTGATGCTCGATCTGCTCTACGACGACCGCTGCAACCCGGATGGCTTTAGCGAGCTGGATATCCTGCATTTCTCTGAGCTGGACCCGACCTGGAACAACTCCGAACTGGCGTTCTTCACCCATCCCGAAGCGGCCTGGCTGACCTCGCCGCCGGCGCTGGCCGCCTGCCTGGCCGATGGCGTCTCCGCCACTGCCGGCACCCCGCTCGATGAGCTGTTCTGGTGCGCCGGCACCTGGGGCTTGCTCTATCCCTTTGCCGGTGCACAGCCGACGCTGGGCTCCCGGCCCCGTGCCACCTCGCTGTCGGCGACCCGCACCATGGCCGCGCTGCATCGGCGGGGATTTGCCCGACGCACCATGGGCGACGGAGCGCTGTGCAAGGCGCCTATCGCGCCCTTCCTGCCGAAGAGCCAATACAAGTTCTCCATGTTCTACCCGCTGCCGGAAGCCAACGGCAGTCATGTGATTGGCGAGAGCCCCTTCCGCTGGGGCATTCATCGCACCTATCCCGGTCCGGGTGAGGATCATCTCTACATCCTCTGGCGTTGGCAGGACTGCTGTGCGACCTTCTGAGTCTGATCGATTGAAATCCCATTCATCGCAACAAGCCCACCCGCGCTCGCCAGCCTATCGCCTGCTGGCGTCCGTTGTCAGTCTGGCCGTGGCCTGGACGCCCTGGGCCTTGGTCTGGGGTGATGAACTGGCTGATCTGGGGCGCGAGGGACAGGCGTTTGGGTCCGCGCAAAGCGCTGGCTTTGTGGTGCCCGAACTCCATGGGGGCGCGCTGGCTTTGCCAGGTCATGATGCGCTCGCCATCGAAGGCCTGTTCCCCGGCGCTTCTGCTGGATCAGCGGCCGATTTCAGCGCCTTCTATGGCAACGCGGCTGGGCTCGGCGCCCAAGGGCAAGCGGTCCAAGCCGACCTGCTGCAGACCGATTCCGCCCATGGATCGGCCTTTGATAGCCTGCATGGAAGTTTCGGCGTCTCGGACATCGATCTGCGTCAGGATGCACTCTGGTCCCAAAGCGACACATTGCTCTCCGACATGGCTGGCATGACCGAGACCTTCACCGACTGCGCCGTTGAATCGCGGTTTGCCACCAGCACGCGCACGGTCCATCTCCCCGAGATCGAGACCTGTCAGCAGGTGCAGCAGGGTGGGTCTTGCAGCATCCGGCATGCCTATACGCTGCCGCCGGCGGAAACAAGCGTGTCCGTCTCCGGGGAGACCGCGCTGAATTCCTGTGGCAATGGCTGTCTGGAGGTGGTCTTCGATGTCGCGGGCACCGATCCGGCGGCCTCCTGTGCCACCTGCGGTTTTCCATCGCCACGGACCTTTGATTTCGCGATCACGGACCCCGGGCGCGTCGAGCGCATTGGCGTGTCGCTCACCGCCGGGGACGCGGATTTCGGCGCCATCTGCGGCGCGGATTGCACCCTCACCGCCAGGGAGCAGTCCTGGGAAGTGACCTTCCCCGGCTATCATGATGCCGACAGCAGCCGGACGCTCGGCGACGCTATCACCCGACAAGCGCTGTCGGACCGAAACCTGACTACAGCTCTGCGCAGCGGCGGTCACTTCCGGGTCACCAACGCCGCGCGCGTCCAGACCGACGCCAGTCAGTGGTTCGTCGCCGAAGGACCGGTCCAGATCCGCGTGCGGATCAATCTGACACCCCGTCCGCTGACCGACCAGGGCTGGGACGCCGTGCCGTCCTGCATTCACCTGGCCGAGACCATCCGCCCGGATGGATTCTGCACCGGCACCGCCGCCTGCTCAGGCGCACCGCCGCTGGATGCCAATGGCTGCTATAGCGCCATGGGCGTGCGCCTGTGTTCTTCCGACTTTGGTTCCAATCCGGTCCCCTGGCTCAACCCCTTCTGCCGCGAGATCGCCATTGAGGCCGAGTGCGCCGGGTTTAACAGCGGCCCCATGTCCTGCTGGACCGATCCCCAGGGCGAGACGCATTGTCCCTTCAACCCCGGTGACATCGCCGATGACTGCGGCACCCTGGCCGATGATCCCAACTGCCAGTTTCTCGAATCCGTCTGCGTCGAAGGCGCCCGTGATTCGCATGGGCTGTGCTATGTCACCGAGTCCCGCTACGACTGCGGTACCGACACCGAGATTCCGGCCATCGCCCGCCAGACCGAGATGGCCTGCGCCGGCCCGGTGCGCTGTCTCGGCGATGATTGCCTGGACCTGACCTATGAGCAATCCGACGACTTCGCCGAAGCCGCCGCCGCGCTGCAGGCCGCAGAGTTCGTGCTGCTCGATTCCAACTGCACAGCACCCGGCCAGTGCGAGGTGTTCGCGGGCGAAGCGGCCGAATGCAAACAAGCGGTCGGCGGGGTGGTGGATTGCTGCGAGACGCCGCAGGGCATCTCGCTGGTGGATTACATCCAGCTGATGTTTATGGTCACCAAGGTGGATGCTGCCATCATGGCCTCGGAATCCGGCACGACCCTGCGCGGCAGTTGGGAGGTGCTGCGCGATCCGCTGGTGGATAGCTGGGATGCGGTCACCGATGCCTTCACCTCCGCGGCCAACAACCTGATGGGCAACACCGCCGCCTCGGCCAGCGAGGGCGCGGCGCGCTTGTCCCTGGATGCCGCCAAGCAAGCCGTGATGCGCCAGACCGTGCAGTGGGTGGCGAACATCTTTGGCGATGCCGCCGCCAATGCGCTGTTCGTCACCAGCAGCGGAGGGCCGGCGGTTGTCGGCGGCACCGTCCAGGCGGGGCAGTTGCAACTCGGCGGGCTGGTTGGAACGGCGCTGAGTTGGATCATGACCGCTTACCTGATCTATACCATCGTGATGATCCTGATACGGATCATCTGGAAATGCGAGCAGGATGAGTTCGAGCTGGGCGCCAAGCGCGAACTGCGTTCCTGTCATTATGTCGGCAGCTACTGCAAGACGGATTTTCTGGGCCTGTGCATCGAGAAGCGCAAGAGCTACTGCTGCTTCAACAGCCCGCTGGCGCGCATCATCAACCAGCAAGCACGGGCGCAGACCGGCCATGGCTGGGGTAGCGCCAAAAGCCCGGATTGCTCGGGGCTCAGCCTGCAAGAGCTGGAAAGCCTCGACTGGGAGCGGATCGATCTGTCCGAATGGTTGGCGATTCTTGCCGAGTCCGGGCAGTACCCAACGGCGGCGAATTTGGATATTGAAACGCTGACCGGCACCGGCTCGGAGTTGAACGCCGGCGCGCGGGCCGATGCGGCCGAGCGCAGTGTGTCACGTGCGCAAGGTCTCGATGGCGGTGACATCGTTCATGATGCCGCCGGAACCTTGCGCGAGCAGATCCAAGCGGACCTGCCCTGAGTGCTGTGGGAAAGCTCCGGAGGTCAGTCGTCGCCGGTGATGTGCGTGGCGTCGTCGCTGGCGGACGCTGATGCAGCGTCAGCGCTGGTGCTGTCGGCATCGCCGTCACCGTTACCGTCCCTGGCAGCCGCCTCCTTGGCGTCATCATCGACGTCCACCAAGGACCCTGAGACCAAATTTGCGCCGTTCGCATCGCCATCGGCTTCTTCAAGCGCATCCGCCTGTCCGCGCCGCACCGCCGAGTCCCGCGCCCGGCGTTCCAGATCGATCAGCTCGCGCCCCAGTCCATAGACCAGCCGGCGCAGGTCATGGGTTGCATCCTTGCGCTGCTTGTTCGAGATCAGCCCCGCGAACCACAGCCCATCGAGCAGCATGAGCGTCTGATCCAGACGCACAATCAACCGCAGATATTGCGCCAGCGCCGGGGAGGACAGCTGCAGGGTCACTTCGCGCGGGTTGGTGTAGCGGGGGACGGGCACGCCGCCTTCGCCACCGGCAAGCTGCTTCAGCCGCGCCTGCTCGTCGGTCAGCCGCTGCGAGACCGCCCCGATGCGCTCGGAGACCAGGGCCTCAATCTGGTCCATGTCGTCATCGTCGCCAATAATGCGCAGCACCACCGAGATGGCATAGAGCGCCCGCACCACCAGAACAAAGGAGCGTCCGCGCTGCAAAACATACTGCGCGTTCTGGCTGTGAATGGTGACGGTTTGATCGAGAACCGGTTTGGAGAACGCGTGTTTGTTTGACTGAGAGATCTGGGCCATCTAGAAACCTCCGGGCTGGTGCCAAAAGCACAGGCTAGCCAGGATTCTGGACGGTGACAGCACTGAAAGATCGTCTTTTCCCGCGTGATTTCGTTGCGTCAAGTCAATGGATACGAAAGCCCACTGCGGAACATGAAAAACACGGAATTGATCCACGATTCAATCCTCACTACAATACCGTGTATTTGTTGCCAAAAAGGGGTAAGTACCATGAATCGAGTTGTTCCTTGTCATAACCCGGCGCCGGTGCTGATGGCCAACGCACCTGCCCGCTTGATTCGGCGTGCACGCCAGGCCATGGGGTTGACCCAACGGGAATTGGGTGAGCGGGTTGGTTTGCCGCAATCGACCATGTCGCGGATCGAGAACGGCGATTCCGTCCTGGAGCCGGCGGTGCTGGCCCAACTGGCGGCGGTCCTGGAGATCGGCAGTCAGGGGTTACGCACCCTCTTGGATGGCGTCAGCCAGGACAGTTGGCGGCAGTGGGTGTGGTTGTCGCGACGCCCGCCCAAGGAGAAGCTGCTGTTGCTGGCGCTGATCGATGGGGTCTCGGGGGAGGCGACCATGCAGCAGCTTGAAGACTTGACCGGGTTCACCATCGGCACCCTGCGCGCAGCCATTGAGGGGCTGGCGCGGGAAGGGTTGATTCAACTGACCACGGATGCTCGCCGTCAGGGGACATCGGTCGTTTTGATGACACAACAACCCGAGAGACTAGCCGCATGAGCAAAGCAAGCATTACCACCTTGCATCCGACGCCCGCGCGCCTGAGCCAAGTGCAGCGCCGGCTCAAACCCTATTGCCAGGTGACCGAGTTGATGGCCAGCGACTTGCTTGATCCCACGATCACCCGCCGCTGCATTGGCTTCGTGCACATGGGGCAGTTGCAGCTCACTTGGCGGGCTGGCGAGGACCGAAACGGCTTGAGCATGCATGCGGTCGATCCGGGACATGGGTTCGGCGGCAATAATTGGCTATTTGACGAGCCGCCGCGAACTCTCTATTACCAGGCCAATCGCCTGACGCGGGTATTGACGATCGAGGTCGAGCACTTGCGAACGCTCTTAGCCGAGGAGTTGATCGATCTCAATCAGCCATTGCGCGATGAAATGCTCCACTCCTATGCGCGCTGCTGGCTCTATCTTGCCGAGCGTCATCATCGTGCGCACGCGGCGCCGACCGAGGAACGACTGCTCGACGCGCTGCACGAGGCCGCCGCCTGGTCGTCGGCCATGTCGCATCCGGAGGGCACGCTGGTCAAGGCTCGGCGCGAAATGCTCGCCCTGCGTGTCGGCTGCGCCCGGGTGACCGTCAGCCGGGGATTGGCGCGCTTGGTCGCCGACGGTCGGGTGCGTCTCGAAGGCCGCAGAATCCTGCTACTCGGGCATCAAGGACGCGGGGAGGCGGCTTGACGCATCGGCTGGCTGCGCTGCCGGTCTGGTTCAATGAGAACCGGGTCGGCGGCCGGCCAACTTGTCTCGGCATCCATGGGCCGGATGTCCGGTTGGTCGCTGAGCGGCGTGTCCATCAGTTCTGCTCGGTCATCGACGCACCTTACCCGTCGGGAAAGATGCTCAAAATGCGCGTCATTGCCGGCTGCTTGCTTGGCAAGGCCCTGGTAGGGTCGGGGCCTTGTCAAAACTGCGAGCAGACATCAGCCGTGAACCCAGTATTTGAGCCGCAATCCCAACCGGAGAACTGGCGAATACCAGCGCCATTGTCCGGGAGTAGGGCACCTCTCGGTCGCCAAGCCATGGCGGCTGTTTCCCTGGCCGTGTTGTTGATCAGTCCCGTTTCCGGGATGGAACACCCGCTGCAAGAGCTGGGATTCGAGCGCTCGCTCAACCAATGGGAGCTGCGTCGGACCTGGCAGCAACAAACCAAGGTGGCCAAGCCTTCACCGGGCAATCCGCAAGAAACCGCCAAACGTCCAGTTCCGCAGATTCGTCGGATCAGCGCCGTCGCTTTGCTGAAACCGATCTCAGGGTCGATGAAGACCCGCCGGGATCGCTATGTTGCGATCATTCTCTCCGAGGCCAAACGGCACAGGGTCGACCCCAACCTGGTCCATGCTGTCATCCAAGCCGAGTCCGCCTATCGGCCAAACGCCAAGTCTCCGGCCGGTGCCTGCGGCTTAATGCAGCTGATGCCAGCCACGGCCCGGCGCTTCGGTGTGCGGGACATCTGGGACCCGGAGCAGAACATCGGTGGTGGCGTGGCGTATCTGCGGTTCCTGCTTGACCGTTTCTCCGGAGCAATCCCGCTGGTGCTGGCCGCCTACAACGCCGGAGAGGGCGCGGTGGCGAAGTATGGCAACAAGATTCCGCCGTATCGGGAGACGCGGGAGTATGTCAGAAAGGTGATGGGGTATTTCGGTTGAGAGGTGACGAACCAGAATCGGCATTGCCACCGGATCATCCGCTCCATCATCCACCAAGCTGGTGCCGTCCTCAGACCAAAGCACCGGCTGGATGTTGTCGATGCACGGTTCAAGCCAGCGGCAAAATCCGCTCCTGCACCACCGGATTGCTCTCCGCGCAGACCACATCCAGATGCACGGTCGCGCGGGTCAGCCCGCAGAACAGCACCTGCAACTCGCGCTGAAGATCGGTCTCGCGCGGATCGACATCGACCAGAATCACCGCCGCCGCCTGCTGGCCTTTGAACCGCCGCACGGTATCGAACAAAATCTGCCCGTCAGAGTAGATCTGATTACCGAGTAGATCGTAGGTATTGGTAAAGCGCCTGAGTGTGTGATTCCCGACCCGCGCGCAGTCCTTCAGCGCCGTGCTGCCGACACCCCGGCAGGAGAGAATCGCAATATCCTGCGGCTGAAAACGCTGCTTTAGCCGCTGCCCGACTAGGCGGCCGACCAGCTTCGGCTGCTCACTTGACTCCTGATAGGGCGTCACCTGCACCCCCAGCCCCGGCAGATCATTCGCGCCGGTGAAGCTGAACTCCGGCAGCGCCTCGCGGATAAAGCGCGCGATGCTCTCTGGCGAACGGTAATTCAGCAGCGACTGGTAACCGACAAAGTCCTGCTCCTGCAACGCCATGGGCGTGGTCGAGCGGACATTCTGGTTCGGGTCCTCCAGCCACAGCATGGCCGCCTCCTCGCGCAGAAACAGCCGCACCGCCTCGAACCATTCGCCCTCGAAATCCTGCGCTTCATCGACAATCAGGGTATCGAAGCGCCAGTCATCCGCCGGCTCCTGCGTCAGCGCCTGTTCCTCCACATGCTTGGCCGCTGCTGTCCAGAAGGCCGGATTAGTGCGCATGTCATGGAAATTGAGCGGCGCGCCGCGCGCGCGCAGAAACTGATCGCAGAAGCCATACCAGGTCTCCACCATCCCGCCGCGCCCGACCAGATGCTTCAGCCGCTCCGCCAGCGGGCGGTTGAAGCACAGCAACAGCGGCCGCTGCCCGCGTTCCAGACAGTCATCGAAGAAATGCCGCGCCACCAACGTCTTGCCATTGCCGGCGGTGGCCAGCACATGCAATCGCAGCTGGCGCATGCGGATATTGGCCAGCACATCGAGCAGGCCGTGGGATAAGCGGGTATAGCGCTTCTCCTGCGCGCCGATATAGGCATGCACATCCGCTACCACCTCGAAGGTCTGGCGGAAGAATCCCGCCACCTGCTGCGCCCGCGCATCCTGGCTCGCCGGTCCCGGCGGCAGAATGGCCTGAATGCGCTCGGCGAGATGCTCGCGCTGGGAGGCATCGACTATGCGCTCGGCATCCAATCCCGCCGCATTGAGCTGGCGCAGCGCATGGTCCGGACAGTAGATCAGGTACTCAAGCTCAAGGCGTTGCTGCTTGCCGAGCTGATAGGTGAACTTATCGCGGATGCTGTCGAGCGAGCGCTGAATCTGCTCCCCGACATTCTTGTGGCTGTCGCCATAGTGCTTGATCAGCTGGCCATCGGCTTCTTCCAGCGGACCGTTCTTCTGCTCGATGCACAGCACCTGCCCGGCGCGGTTGAGCACCACGAAGTCGATCTCGCCATAGACCGTGTGGCCCTTGTACTGGCGAGTCCAGTGCACCCCATGAAACACCGTGTAGGCCGCCGGCAGGCGATCGCGCAGGTCGGCGAGGGTGGTGATCTCCGGCTCATGGGCGCCGCTCAGGGCGAGGCGGGTCAGGTCGGAGGGGATGATGGTGGCCATGGGCTGGGCATCGTCAGGCGTACATGAGCCTGCCGCGAGGTTCAGGAACCGGGCGCCCGAGTTCTTTTGCGGTTGCAATCCATTCTTGAATCACGATCTCGGCATTTCGGACGGCGTCGAGGTAATTCTTACCATCAGCCATGGCTCCAGGAAGTTCCGGAATCTCCGCGAGATAGGCGTTGTCTTTCTGACTCCAGTAAATGATGATTTCGTATTTCGCGCTCATAGTGCATTTACAATCCATGGTTTAAAATGAGGTTGCGAACCTGTTTCACCTACCAGTTTTGTGTTGTCGTTGTTGAGTCCGTAATCTCGATTGCTTCCGCGTTCAATACTTTCCGCATTCGCGCCAATGTCTTAAGTTCTTCCTTTACTTCCAGGTCTGGGTAGGCTGGATTTGCAGCGCGAAGACGATAGCGTCCTTCCTTATCTTTTATAACCAAGCGCAGTAGATACTGATCGTCCCCGCTGGTGTCCTGACGTTCGATTACAATCAAACTGCCTGTAATGGATCCCGCCTTCATTGAGTCGATCAGCTCAAGCAGGAGGTAATCACCGTCGCGAATGGGTTGCTTGCCGCCATTCATAGAGTCTCCAACTGCGCGGGCGACAAAATGCCGTGATGGATCGAGTTTGCCCTGATGCTCAGTGATTTGGCAGGTGGCTTCGACATCTGTCCGGCCGTCTCGGAAATGACCGCAGGCGATTCGCAGATCGGGGAAGTAAGGTACTGCGACGCCGCCATCGGAGGGTTGCCTTGGCTGACGGAAAGGCAGGATGTTAGCGCTGTGTTTTGCCGGCTGCTCTATTGAGTCACCTGTTTCGGTCTTGGTCAGCCGGGGTTCGTAGGCGGCCAGCCGGTAGTCGACGAGTTCCTGGACCATTTCCCGAAAGGTTTCCATCTCGTCCTCTCCCACGCTAAAGGTCGGTTGGAAGCGGCCGTCGCTGAGTTCGAACCATTTCTCAGTGGTCTTCTTCTTGTTGCCGCCGGTCCATGCAGTAATGGGGTTGCCTCGCCAGTAACTGAGCCATTTCCCGGTCTCGACCCGGTCGATCTGTTGTAGATCTTGACGGATGTCTGCAATAAAGCGGCGTCGGCGCTGAAAGACCTCCAGTGCTTGAGCCGCAAGTTCTTCAACTCTTGGCGGGTGGCGGAAGCCATCGTTATCTAGCAGGGATTCGAGCAGAACCGCTTTGAAGCACTTGGTCATGTTTGATGTCTCGACTTCACGTAAAAAAGTGCCGTGCCGTTCGAGACAGTTGACTTCGTTTGGGGTTAGATCTTCCTGGTCGCGGACCAGGTTCCACCATTGTCCGTGCTGACGTCGGAGATCCGGGAGGTTGCTGCCGCTCCGATAGAGTTCAGACAGTGTTGGTCGCCGGCTGAGTGAGTCCTTGAGCGCCCGATAGTCGGTGGCAGGTCCCTGACCTTGCAGGCGGACCAAGAAGTCGATAATTGCAAGGTCGTAGTTGGCGAAACAACCAGGTGGAAGCTTGAGCTTGCCGTCTCGTGCGCGGCGTCCAAAGTTTGCCAGCTCCTGATAGCTGCTGCCGACATCGAAGAGCGCCTGCGGTTTGTTCAAAAAACCTCTGTGATTGCCGATGAAGTCAAGCACGACTAATTGCTTTTTGTCGGAATAGCGGCGTAGACCGCGCCCAAGCTGCTGGAGGAAAAGCACCTTCGATTCGGTGGGGCGCAGCATCAGTACAGTGTCGATACTTGGCAAGTCGACACCTTCATTGAATAGATCCACCGAGAAGATGACCTGCAAATCACCGGTGTCTAGTTGCTCAAGAGCCTCGGTTCGATCGAGAGTCGATCCTTGGTAAACAGCAGCGGCGCGAATGCCTTCGGCCTGGAACCGCTCCGCCATGAAGTCGGCATGGCGGCGTGATACGCAGAAGGCGAGCGTGCGTGTTTGTGCCTTGTCTCGCCAATGGTGCAAAGCATGGCGAGCGCGCCCGATGGTTGCGAGCTTATTTGAGAGTGATTTAGGATCGAAACGGCCGTTGCGCCAAGGTATCTCATCGTAGTCAACGGTCTCATCGTAGATGCCGTAGTAGCGAAATGGGCAAAGGAGACCCAACTCGATTCCATCGGACAGATAGCAACTGTAAGCTAGGTTGTCATCGCAAAGACTGAGAATGTCGGATTGGTCGGTGCGCTCGGGTGTGGCTGTGAGTCCAAGCAGAAAGCGCGGCCTGAAATACGCGAGCAGCCTTCTGTAGGTTGCAGCAGCGGCATGGTGAAATTCGTCGACCACAACGTAATCGAAATAGTTCGGCAAGAAACGTCCCAAATGGCGTTTTTGGCCGAGGGTTTGTACTGAGGCGAAAAGCAGGTCGACATCCTTGTCTTTCTGGCTGCCCGTGTAGCGCCCGACTCGGGTGTTTGGCCGCACCCGCTGAAAGCTTTCCTCGGCTTGGAGCAAAATCTCTTCGCGATGAGCGACGAAGAGGACGCGCTTCGCTGCCATTTGCTCGGTATCGAAGGCGGCGAGATAAGTCTTTCCAAGGCCAGTGGCCATGACGACTAATCCGCGCTTGTAGCCAACGGCGCGGGTGTTGAGTAGAGCCTCAAGTGCCGCTGATTGGATGCTGCTCGGTTGCGGCGGCAGTTCCTCGGGCTCATCGCCGGGCAGGATTGGGAGCTGCTGGACAACGCGCCGGCGTTGCTCATAGGTATCGATCCAGTCGTGATTCAAAGGGCGGACATGCGGGTGCTCAAGAAGGGTCTTGAATTCCGTACAGATTTCGTTGAAGCGTGCTGCAGCGCGATCGTCTGGACTACTTGGCCTGTCGACGCGAATGTTCCATTCAAGCCCGTCGGTCAGAGCGCTACGACTAATATTGCTGGAACCTATGAAGGCACTGCCCCAAAGTGTCTCGCCTGATTCGCAGCGTACGCAGATATAAGCCTTAGAGATGGAAGCTTTGTCCGGCGGACTCGAATAAATGAACTTTGGCGCCGCGCTCCGCGAGCAACATCAAACGTCGCAGTGCGGGTGGATCGGTTATGTCGAGATAGTCGCTGGTCAACACGCGCAGACGCGCGGAGCGTCCCTCGACCGCGTCGACCAGCGTGGGATAGAGCAAGGCGAGCCCGCTGCTTTTGATGAAAGAGACGGCGAGATCGATCTCGCTTGCGCGGCGAATGGCATCGAGCAGTCGCGGCAAGAATGGATCGTGAGCCCCGCCTGTCGTCAGGTAGAGACCCATGGGTTAGGGGGATTTGCGGAGAAGCGCGTTAAGCCAGCGCTCTGCTTCGCGGCCGGGCCGCAGGTCACCCGTTATCCAGGTTTCTACGATGCTCAGTTGCCCTGCAAGCGCAATGAGTTCGGCGAGACCGGACTCATCAAGGTCAGTAAAGCGCCGCCCATTGTGCTCGCGCTCGCCACGACCGTATTTGAATGAGGCATACAGCACGCCGTCCTTTTTGAGCGCTCTTGACAGGCGTGCGAGTGCATCGGCGAGCTGGTCGAGGGGCACATGCAGCAGACTGGCGCAAGCCCAGATGCCATCGAAGCATTCGAACCAATCAATATCTTGAAAACGCAATACTTCGACTTGGGCTTGCAAATGCTGCGAGGCGATGTTCGCCATGACGTGCGAGGCATCGAATGCCTGAACCGTGAAGCCGAACTCGCGGAAGGCGCGAGCATCCCGTCCGGAGCCGCAGCCGGCATCGAGGATGCGGCCTGAGACGGGGATCAACGGCAAGAAATGCTCGTACAAGGGAGACATATCGACCTGTAATGTCTCCTCTGCGAATGTTTGAGCATGCAAGTCGTAGTAAACGCGAGTGTGTTCCATGCGGCGAGATTCTACCTCGGATCAACAAGCAAGTTGCGAGAGGCTCGGCTTGTTCCAACGATTTTTAAGTTCCTGTCGAGCGGTGATTTTTAACGCGTGTGAAGTTTTTCTTGACAGTAAATCCATCATTCTGTCCGACTAACGAGCCGGGCCTGGCGCTCTGCCACCAGATCACGGAATTTTGCGATGACCTCGATAAAGAGTTTTCGTGGGAGTACACCATAGGCGACACTCTCAGGATTTCCGGGAGCAACAGGCCGCAGATCTGGCCCCGGCCAAGCAAAACGATTCGCTTCGGTCAGCAAAATCCATGAACGCTCATCATCCAAGCCTAATCGTCGCTTGGTCTCTGGTGGAATCTCGACGGCGAGCGAGGGATCAGCTGGTGGAGAATGCGTGACGGGGAGAACGGTGACGATTTTTCCGTCCTTGGCATCGGTTGTGACCAAGATCACGGCGCAGGGGCGGTCCTTGCGACCTTCTTCCATGCCTCTTTGGTGTTCTTCTCGCCACAGGTAAGCGTAGCGGATTACAAGGCCAGGAGTTGGGAGGGGTAGTGGCATTGGCGTTAAGTGGAGCATTCATGGTCAAAGGCCGCTGCTTCCGGTGGAGGCTCCGCCTGCAAGATGGCATCCAAATCGGCCGGAGTGAAGTCCTCAATGCCCATCACTTGCCGGCTCCGTCGTTTCATTCGCTGGTATTCCTCGACAGAGAGCAAGACAAGGCGTTCGCGACCATTGCGGGTGATCGCAAGCGGTGCTTTGATAGCTTCATCTTGGTAACGCCCAAAATGGCGCTGAAAATCGGCCGAGGAGATCATACGCATGGACAGGCTCCGTAATTTGCCGTGATTTGTAAGATACATACCTTGCAGAATAGCTGAATTTGGCTAGGTTGAACTACCTGAGAATTTTCACCGGGACGAAGGCGGAAACCAGTCCATGACGGCGAAGAAGGCCAAGCCTGGAAAAATTGTCGGCCACGGCACCTATGTCCACTTGAATGCCCTGCCGGAACTCGATGTGGAACGGCAGTGGGTTGTTTTGCAAGCGTCCGCCCTTGCCGGCCTGGAGCCGGAAAAATCCTTCAATGTGGTGCGATTCGGTCAGGACGGAGACATCGCGCTGCTTGCCTATGCGGATTTCTACGACGCCCCTTTCCCCGCCTTGCAGGCCAGTTGGCGCGTCAATCTCGACACCGGTCAAGTCGGCTACCGCACATACTCCGACTCGCTAAACCCGCCGATCCTGCATCGCAAGGAGCTGTTGCTGCCGCCCGAGCATCCGCGTCGGGAGGAATACGCCGCACTCACCGCTGCGGCTGAATCCATCGGGCTGTTCGACGACACCACCCGCATCGGCTATCAGCGCCAGTGGCTGGCGCTGGTTCGCGAGCGCGGCTATCGCGTCGAGGGTCACCAACTGGTGCCGCTGGGCAATGTCGAAGGCGAGGCCGATGCGCCCGATGAGCCGGGGCAGGGCGGCGATAAGATTCAGTTCGGCGGCCAGTTGCACGATCACTGGGCAGCCGCCCGCCAGCGCACCGCCATGGTCCGCTATGGCTTCTCGGCGCCGATTCAGAGCCTTGCCCGGCATGGCTTTCTCGACGGCAGCCAGCGGCTGTTCGATTATGGCTGCGGACGCGGTGATGACTTGCGCGGCTTGCAGGAAAACGGCATTTCCGCCGAAGGCTGGGACCCTTATTACGCGCCCGATCAGCCCATTGCCTCGGCCGATATCGTCAATCTCGGCTTCGTCATCAATGTGATCGAAGATTTCGATGAGCGCATCGAGGCATTGACCCGCGCCTGGTCTTTGGCCGAGCGGTTGCTGGTGGTTTCGGTGATGATTGGCGAACGCCAGCATGCCGGCGGCGGCGAGCGCTTTCGCGATGGCCTGCTGACCCAGCGCGGCACCTTCCAGAAATACTTCACGCCAGCTGAGATTCGCCAGTTCCTCACCAGCGCGCTGGAGGAAGAGCCCATCACGGTCGCGCCCGGGGTGCTCTATGTCTTTCGCGACAAGGACGCCGAGCAGCGCTTTATGCTTGAGCGCAGTCGCGGTCGGCGCAACCGGCTGCGCGCGCCCTCGGCACCGCGACTGCGCGAAGCCGCCGCCACGCGCCGCGATCGTCGCGCTGAGCGCTATGCCGAGCACCGCGACGCGCTTGAGCGGCTGTGGACGCAGTGGCTGACTCTCGGGCGCCAACCCCATAAGGAGGAGGTCGCAGAATTACTGCCGCTGACCGAAGCCTTCGGCACCCTCGGCAAGGCGCTGCGCTTTATCGAACAACATCAGCGCGACCAGTTGGGTGATCAGCAGGGTGATCAGCAGAGCGAGCAGTTAGGCGAAGGGCAGGGCGACGGCTACATCGATGCGCTGCTCGAACAGGCCGCCGAAGCGCGCCGGGCCGATCTCGAGGTCTACTTTGCCCTGCGCCAGTTCGAGCGGCGCCGGCCCTACAAGCATCTCGAACCCGGTCTGCAACGCGACATCAAAGCCTTCTTCGGCGACTACCTGAGCGCCCAGCAGGCCGGCCTGGAGCGCCTGCACGCCATCGCCGACCCTGAGGCCATCGCCGCCGCCTGTCAGGAGGCCGCCGAGCATGGACTCGGCTGGCTGGAGCCCGGCCAGTCCCTGCAACTGCACGCCAGCTTGGTGGATCAACTACCGCCCTTGCTGCGCGTTTATGTCGGCGCTGGCGTCATTCTCTATGGCGAGGTCGAGCAGGCCGATCTGATCAAGATTCACATCCCCTCCGGCAAGCTGACACTGCTGGTCTTCGACGCCTTCGACGGTCAGGCGCTGCCGCGCTTGTGCGAGCGCATCAAGATCAAGCTGCGCGAGCAGGACATCGACACCTTCGACTATGTCGAGCCCTTCACGCCTCCGTATTTGTTCTGGAAGTTGCGCTATATCAACGAGGAACATCCAGACTACCCGCAACAGCTTGTCTTCGACGAGCAACTGGCCGCGCTCGGGTTGTTCGATCTCTCCGGCTATGGACCCGCGCCCCAGGTGGTCGACGAAACATTGGCCCGGCAACGCTGGGAGGTCCAGGGCCTGAGCCTGCGGCGCAGCCAAAGACCGCCGGCGCTGGATGATCCCTGCGGCCGCTTTCTGCGCTTCCGCGACCTGATCGCATGTGGCGAGACCCAAGCGGCCACCGGCATTGTGAATCTGCCGAGGGAGCCGGAGAGCTGGAATGCGCTGCTGGAGCTGGCCGAGGAGGTGCTTGACCCGGTCATTGACTGGTTCGGCATGATTCGCCTGACCTATGGCTTCTGTTCACCCGAGCTGGCGAAACAGATCCCCGGCCGCATTGACCCAAAACGCGACCAGCATGCCGCGCATGAGCGCAACCGTCTTGGCAATCCCATCTGCCCGCGCCTAGGCGCGGCGGTTGATTTCATCATCGAGGATGAAGACATGCGCGAGGTGGCGCAATGGATCGTGACCGAGACGCCCTTCGACCGGCTGTACTTCTATGGCAAGGACAAACCGCTGCATGTCAGCCATGGCCCTGAGCACAGTCGCCAGATCGTATTGATGCAGCCTGGCCCAAGCGGGCGACTGGTGCCGAAGGTCGTTAGTTCAGAAGCCTTTGTTCAGTCGACATAGTGCGAGCTGTGGCACGCATGGGCACTGTTTTCCTTCAAAATCGCGACTAAGGGATAGAATTAGGAGATGGCATGGGTCTATTTGATCATTGCGGGAGTCTTCGAATGGGGCTGGCCGGTCGGGCTCAAGCTAGGGCTCTCGGATGCTGGTCTGCGTTGGGGCTGGATCGCCTTCTCGATCCTTTGCATGACGGCGAGCGGCGCCTTGCTGTTGCTAGCGCAGAAGACAATCCCGATGGGCACCGCCTATGCCGTCTGGACCGGTATCGGCGCCGTCGGAACCTTCGCGCTGGGATTGATCTTATTTGGCGAGCCGGCCACTGTGGCGCGGTTCTTCTTTGTTGGGCTCATCCTGGTCGGGATTCTTGGCCTGAAGTTGGCGTCGGCTTAGCGGTCATCAGCGAGTGATCGCGGTGGGCCGAAAAGGATATCTTGTCCATCACCGACATCAAGACCGCCGAGACAACGAAGGTGAGATGGATGATGACGTACCAGAGGAGTTTGTCGTTGGCGATCTGCTCGGCGTTCATGAACGCCTTGAGCAAATGGATGGACGAAATCGCGACGATGGATATCGCCACTTTCAGCTTCAGGGTGCTGGGGTCGAGCTTGCCCAACCAGCCCAGCTTCTCGCTGTCCGCGTCGATGTCCATCTTGGAGACAAAATTCTCGTAGCCGGAGAACATCACCATCACCACCAGGCTGGCGACCAGCACCAGATCAACGAGCGTGAGCACGGTGAGAATCAACGCCGTCTCCTTCATCGTCCAAAGATGGAGGAAAAGGTGGAAAATCTCCTGAAAAAACTTTAATCCCAGGGCAACAAGCACCAAGCTGAGCCCGAGATAGACGGGGGCCAAAATCCAGCGGGATGCGAACAGGGACTTCTCGATCATGCGCTCGATCATCTTTGGCCTCGCGTTGCTTGGCAGCGAGCTTGGTCGTGAGGGAGGGGCGTGGTGCAGTGCGGCATTCGCAGGTGTGTCGGATGGGCCAGTAGGCTTCTCAGCGGGGAACCGATGCGGGCCTGAACGATCTGCCTGAGCGCCCTGATCGGTGCGCCGCGAGGCACTGGCAGGATCGTTCCGGGGCTTTAACGCCAGGACGGTCGTGAGGAAACGCTGGTTAACCCGCTCCAAGTTGGTCGGCCGCCCACCGGGGATTCAAGTCACCGCCGGCGTCTTCTGCCAGTAGTGGCGATCATCTAGCTGGGCGAGGACGAACTCGGCGACATCCGCGCGACTGATACGCCCACCCTTGATGGATTTATCCAGACCATGGCGGTAGCGCCCGGTGCGCGGGCCATCAGTAAGTCCGCCCGGGCGCACAATGGTCCAGTCAAGGCCGCTGGCGCGGATCAGCTGCTCCTGCTCCGCCTTTGCCTGCATGATGGCCTTGAGGCTCAGGTCCATGATCCAGCGAAACAGCGGATTAAGCTGGCGACGGCTGTTGCCGACGCCCATGGATGTGACGGCAATCAGCCGGCGCACCGCGCTCGCCTGCATGGCCTCGATAATCACCGCCGTGCCGCGCGCCTCGATCGGCGGCTGTTTTGGTTTCGAGCCCAGCACGCAAATCACAGCATCCGTTCCAGTAATGCACTGCCGGGTCGCGGTCGCATCCAGGACATCACCGGGAACCAGCGTGAGCCCATCCTGTGCGGGCACAGGGGTTGGATCGCGCACCAGGGCCTGGATACGATGGCCCTGCGTCAGGGCTTGTGCCAGCACCTCGCGCCCGGTGCCTCCGGTTGCGCCGAAGAGAGCAATATGCATTAGATAAACCCTTCTGCTCAGTCAGTCACGGTCAGTTTGGGTGCTACGATAACACGAGGTCCGAACAGCGAAGAGCGTGCTTGGAAGTGCCAGGAATGCCACTCCTTAATGCGGGGGGCAGCGACCGCAAGGCGAAGTTTGACTGCGTTGCTGAACCATTAGCGTGAACGCACGCAATAGTTTCCGCTGGTATACCAGCCCGCCGGGCAGCTTGAGCCAACCTTCTCGATGGCGGGTTTGGCATTCTTGCCTGCCACGCAGTAATTGCTGCTGGTGTAGTACCCGGCAGGACAGTTGCCGGATTTCGGCAAGGCACCCCGCGCGCCGGAACCCGGCACACAATAATCACCCTGGGTGCGGTAGCCGCTGGGACAGCTGCCTTGTTTGACAAGTGGCTCCAACGCAAGGCTAAGGCCGCTGGTGGTCATCAGGAAGAAGGCGAGGGTGGTTGTGGACAAGATGGCAGGCAAGGACGTTGGTGGCAATGGCATGGTCAACCCCTGAAGATGGTCGTGACTGTGCGGTGGATGCGAGAATCTCGGCGCCGGGTCTGCTGTTGAGACGTCCATCACCGGATTGAATTTGACCATGAGTATTGGCGATCTATCGATCCTCTTTGCCATCATGCTGGCAATGGCCGCCATGCCGAGCACCAGCGTTGCATTGGTCGTCACGCGCGCGGCCATGGGCGGTCTTTCCCAGGGTATCGCCGTCACCTGCGGGATCGTCCTGGGCGACCTCCTCTTTGTCGCCACCGCGCTGTTTGGGTTGGCGGCCTTAGCCGAGCGCTTGGGCGGACTGTTCGTGCTGATCAAGGTGCTCGGCGGCCTGTACCTGCTATGGCTTGGCGGCACACTGTTGTTATCACGGTCGACGCGCGACAGCGTCAACCCAAGCCTCGTCACGCAATCGGGACTGCTTAGGAGCCTTCTCGCTGGACTGGTGTTAACGCTGGGCGACCTCAAAGCGATTCTGTTCTATGCCAGCATTTTTCCCTTGGTGATGCCAACCGATCAGCTTGCCGCAGCGGATGTGGTGGCTGTCATGGCCGTCACAATAACGAGCGTCGGTGGTGTGAAACTGCTCTATGCGTTCAGCGCGCGCAAGCTGGCCACGATGGTTCAAGACAGGCGCATGCGACGGATCGGCCAACGCGGCGCTGGCGTGCTCCTGCTTGGCGCGGGTGGGTCGCTGATCGTCTCAACGGCGGGCTGAGGCGATCTTTCGGCTTGGTGTCTTTGGTGTCAGCGCCTCATCGGGTGGACATGTCAGCCACCGATCATTCGCGAACCAGCCCGCACAGTCCAGCCCGACCCAACTTCGAAAACCAGATGACCGCCCCAGCAGCTCCCAGGGTTGTGACGGCAGCCAATCGGGAACAGCAAACAGCGTCCCGCAGAGCGGCTTGCCAGCCGCGGCACCGGACTGGCAGGATGGCGTCATGACGTCGAATTCCACCTCCTCCGATCACCAAGACGTATCAACCACAGCCGACCTGAAGGCGTTGGAGCGCTTCTGCACCGGTTGTAATTGCTCCCAGGCGGTGGTGTCCGTCTATGCCGAGCGCTATGGAATCGACCCGGCACTGGCGATGCGCCTGGCCACTGGACTCGGGGGTGGCATCGGGCGCATGGGCGGCACTTGCGGCACCCTGGCCGGAGCGGCGCTGGTGCTGGGGCTGGAATACGGCCCGTGCGAGCCTGATCCCGCCGCCAAGGACCGTGTTTACGCAAAATCGCGCGCACTACAGCAGCGCTTCATCGATCACCACGGCAGCAATCAATGCCGCGACTTGCTCGGTTTTGACCTGGCCGAGGATGCCGGTTATCAGGGCGCCCGTGACGCCGGGGTGTTCAAAGAGCGCTGCCCCAGTTTCGTGGCGACAGCCGTGCAGTTGCTGGATGAACTCCTGCAGCCCGAGGCCGCTCAGGAGACCAGGTCATAAAAGCGGGCGTTCGTGACCCGCTGCAGATCGGCCGGGCTGAGCTCAATCTCCAGACCGCGCCGACCAGCACTAACGAACAGGCGATCCAACGCCTCGGCACTGCGATCAACAAAGGTGCCCAGGCGACGCTTTTGCCCAATCGGGCTGATCCCTCCGAGTAGATAACCGGTGCTACGCTCCGCCTTCGCCTTCTCCGCCATGGCCGCCTTCTTGCCGCCGGCTGCCTTGGCGAGCGCCTTCAAACCCAGTTGCCGACTGACCGGCACGACGGCCACCACCAGGGTTTTGGTATCGAGGCTGACGACCAAGGTCTTGAACACCAGCGCAGGGTCAAGCCCGAGTTGATCGGCGGCCTCTTGACCATAGGCAGTGGCGCCAGGGTCGTGGTGGTAGGCATGCACCCGGTGGGCGATGCCCAGGCGCTTGAGGGTGTCGATGGCGGGTGTCATAAATGGATGCGCGATTGGGGCCGGTCCAAACCGGGCTACTGGATGCACAGCGTCTTGGCATTGCAGAAGCTGCGGATCCCCAAGAGCCCCAGCTCGCGCCCGTAGCCAGAATTTTTGATGCCGCCGAAGGGAAGGCGTGGGTCACTTTTGACCATGTCATTGACGAAAGCACAGCCGCACTGCATGCGCCGCGCGAGGGCCTCACCACGCGCGCGGTCTTGGCTCCAGACACTGCCGCCGAGGCCAAAGTCCGAGTCGTTGGCCAGGCGCAGGGCATCGGCTTCATCGCGCGCGCGGATGATGGCGGCCACCGGGCCAAAGAGCTCCTCGTGATACGCCGGCATCCCCGGCGCGCAAGCATCCAGCACGGTCGGGGCATAGAACCAGCCAGGTCGTTCCAATGATGCACCACCGGTCACCAAGCGCGCGCCCTTGGCAATGCTCGCCTGAACCTGGGCATGCAACTGATCGCGCAGATCAGAGCGGGCGAGGGGCGGGAGTGTGGTCTCGGGCAGCAGGGGATCACCAGGGATCAGAGCCTCCGCCGCTGCCTTGAACGCCGCCAGGAAGGCATCGGCACTCTCTGGCACCAGGATGAAGCGCTTGGCGGCGATGCAGCTCTGTCCGCCGTTGAGAAAACGCGCCTTGGCCGCCACGGTCGCGGCCTGCTCGACATCGGCGTCCGCCAGCACCACAAAGGCATCCGACCCGCCAAGCTCCAGAATCGACGGTTTGATGCTGGCACCCGCGGCGGCTGCCACGCGCCGGCCGGCGGCCTCGCTGCCGGTCAGGCTGACGCCACGGATGCGGGCATCGCTAACCAGCACCTCGGCCTGGTTGCCCGCGATAAGCAGGGTTTGAAACAGGCCCGCCGGTGCTCCGGCCTCGCGAAACAGCCGCTCGATCGCCAAGGCACAACCGGGTACATTGGAGGCATGCTTGAGCAGCACCGGATTGCCGGCGGCGAGCACCGGCGCGGCACAGCGGAACACCTGCCAGAACGGAAAATTCCAGGGCATGATCGCCAACCAGACCCCGAGCGGCTGATAGGCCACCAGGCTGCGGGCTGCATCGGTGTCGATCAATTCATCGGCCAACATGCCCTCGGCGTGCTCGGCATAGTAGTCGCAAACCCAGGCGCATTTGTTGATCTCCGCCAATGCCTCGGTACGCAGCTTGCCCATCTCGGTGGTTATCAGGGTCGCCAGGGTCTCTTGCTGAGTCCGTAGCCGCTCAGCCACCGAGACGAGCAGTCGAGTTCGCTCAGCGAGGGGTGTTTCGGCCCAAAGCACGCCGGCTCCCTGCGCGGCGGCCAAGGCCTGCTCAATTCGCGGTGAATCGAAGGCGGCGACCTGCTCGATGCAAGCCTCGGTGGTGGGATTGATGGATGTGAACATCATTGGATGGATCGGCTGAAAGATGGAAAAAGTGCGGTGTTTGCTTTGCTACTCTACTGCGTATCAAACCGGCCTTCGCGCTTGAATAGAAGCGAAGAACTGCGACAGAGCCTCGGCGTAGTCGCTGGTGTTGGCCAAATCATGTCCGCCATGGGCAAGCAACAGGACCTCGCAGTCCGTCGCCAGCGATTGGGTTTCCCGGGCATCCACGACCTCGTCGTCCTCGGCGAGAATGATCAGTCCGGGAGGGTGGTGCGGCTGCGCGGACAACTCCGGCATGGTCGCGGTGTCGGTCTCAAGGGGACGATAGGCCAAGGCATCTTCCACGGACCAGTCGAAGGGCGCCGCGACATCGAACCGCTGCAGCCGGCCCTGAAATTGCGCGAGCGTCACCGAAGGACGCAGCGCCGGGTTCAGCCCCACCCATGGGCAGCCGAGTTGAACACCCAACCGGCGCGCCCAAAAGCCGCCCAGACTGCTACCCACCAGCACATCCAGCGGCGGCGCTGTTTGCAGCAGCGATTCGGCCGCGCGCGCATAATCCTCCGGGCGGTAATCGCCCTGCGTGTCCAGGCAGTAAACCTCATGACCCAGGCCACGCAGCAGCGCCAGCTTTGGGCTGTGCGACCTGGGGCCACTGGCGAACCCATGCAAGTACGCGATAATCATCTTGCCTCCTTCGGCAAACCCAAGCGCCAGCAAACATGAAGCCACCATGGATTATCCCGCATTTCTGAACAGCCTGAACGCGGCGACCTGTCCCGTCACCGAGCACCTCTGCCTGGCCGCGCTCTGGTTTGATGCCAAGGGCGATTGGAACCGCGCCCACGAAATCGTTCAATCCCTGCCGGACCGCCCGCCTGAAACAGGGGCTGCGCGCATTCACGCCTACCTGCACCGCAAGGAAGGGGACCTTGATCCCAAGAGATGCTCCGAGATGAAGCTGCACTATCTACCCTGCTTGGATTCACCCGACCACGCCGAGGCGCGCCGACGCGAGTTGCAAATCCCCCGCGACCAGGCCGCCGCGCTCGGTCAATCGGCGATTGATGCCACTTTGCGCGGAGATGACACAAGGCCCGGGGCCAGCGCGTCGCCTGGCAGCAAGCCATCCGGCGCATCGATCCTCGCCGCACCGCCGCGTCCTTCCGCACCCATCTGGAGCAGACATTTCCCCGCGCGTTCGATGACGTCGTTTTCGCCATCACCGACTGGTCGCCTGAACGCGCCACCCTGGGGCCCTTTCGCGAGGCCTTCGGTCAGCCGGCCTGAGGCACCCTCGCGGCCCGGCTCATGGTGGGTGCACCAAGATGGCTCGCCTCACTTCGACGCGGAAACTCAGGTTTTCCCTAGCAAGGATCAGCAAGTTCCCGAGAGCCTTTTGAAAATTCCCCTTATCCACCAAGCCTGTGGATAACTCTGTGGGCAAGGCTGTCACATCGCTTCTAAACCCTTGTCCCGACGCATGTCGTTTTCGATTGGTCAGAATTGTTTCAGTCTGTAAGTGACTGTTTTAGTTTTTTTCTTGCTGCCCATTCCAATAAGGTGCAAGGGTTAAAATCCGAAATGGGGCGCGGAGCGTGTTTATCTTTGGGCCTGTTTATAAGCTGCGGTCGGTTTGTCAAGTCCCCATATGCGATCCGGCGCGATCGGTTTGCAAAGCTGTGATCTGAGGCTGGGAATATCGGCGCGGGCGGCATGGCGCGAAACGAACCGAATCCCTGGCATCAGCGGATGGAATCGGTCTGTCCAATCGTCGCGGAGATCAGCGGGCCTGTCGGCGCCAAACATTCCGGTGCATCGAAGCGCGGCTGGCCAACCGACCGGGTGACGGGATAGCCGATCATCTCCTCCCCTGGACAGGGTTGCAGCAACCCCGTCAGTTGCGTCTTGCTCTGATTGTCAGGGTTCAACCATTCAGCCCAGTGCGCGCGATCAAGGATCACCGGCATGCGGTCATGGACGGCGGCGATGGTGGCATTGGCTTGGGTGACAATGATGGTCGCGCTCTCAACACGCTCACCCGAACTTGGATCAGTCCACTGTTCCCACAGCCCGGCCAAGGTCATCGGCCGCCCGTCCCGGCGCCGAAAGGCAAAAGGCTGCTTGCCGTTGGGCGTGGTCCGCCATTCGTAGAAAGCATCGGCCGGGATCAAACAGCGCCGATGTTTAAACGCCGCGCGAAAGGACGGCTTCTCCGCCACCGTCTCCGCACGAGCGTTGAAGGTCTTGACGCCGAGCTTGCGATCCTTGGCCCAGCTCGGCAGTAGACCCCAATGCAAGGAGGCAAGTTCGCGCTGATTGTCCGCTTGGACGCGACAGGCGAGAATCCGGCTGCCCGGCGCGATGTTGTAACGCGCCGGCGGAGTTTCAGCCGGCGGTTGCGCCTCCAGCCAGTCCGCCGTCGCCTGCACATCGAAACATTGCGCAAAACGTCCGCACATCGGCCTGTCCTCAACGCGCCTCGCTCGCTGCAACCAACCGCTGCCGCAAGCGCGTCAGCCGCTGCCCGCCGGTCTGTCTGACGGCCATGCCCAAGGCCTTCGGCTGCGCGATCAACACCACCAGCCGCTTGCCACGCGTTACTCCGGTATAGAGCAGGTTGCGCTGCAACAGCATGTAATGCTGAGTCGCCAGCGGAATCACCACCGCCGGATACTCCGAGCCCTGCGCCTTATGCACACTGGTGGCATAGGCCAGCGCCAGCTCATCGAGCTCCCCGAACTCATAGATCACCTGGCGTTCATCGAAGGCGATGCGCACCTCGCTTTCCTCAATGTCGATGGTCAGTATCCGACCTATGTCGCCGTTGAAAACCTCCTTGTCATAATTATTGACGTTTTGGATCACCTTATCGCCCGGGGCGAAGGTCCAGCCGAAGCGCTCAATGCGTGGCTGGGCATGGGGATTGAGCTGTTGTTGCAGCAACACATTCAACGCCCGCGCGCCGAGTCCGCCGCGGTTCATCGGTGTCAGCACCTGGACATCGCGAATCGGGTCCAGCCCGAAGCGCGCGGGGATGCGCTCGCAGAGCGTTTTTAGCAGCCGTTCCTGGATCTGCTCCGGGGTTTCGCTGCGAATCACATACCAGTCGCTGTCGTTCGGTGGTGGGTTGGGGACCTGGGGAAGCTGCCCGGCATTGATGCGGTGGGCATTGACGATAATCTGCGAGGTCTGCGCCTGGCGGAAGATCTCCGTCAAGCGCACCGTCGGCAAAACGCCGGAACCAATGGCATCGGCCAGCACCGCGCCCGGTCCGACCGAGGGCAACTGGTCAACATCTCCGACCAACAGCACCGCGGCCGAGGAGGGCAGGGCGCTGAGCAGCTTATGCATCAGACTGACATCGACCATGGAGGTCTCATCGCAGACCAGCAGATCGGTGTCCAGCGGATTGTCCGCGTTGTGCTTGAAGTCCAGCGTCTTGGGATCGAACTCCAGCACGCGGTGAATCGTTTTGGCCACCTGGCCGGGGGATTCCGACAGCCGCTTGGCCGCGCGTCCGGTCGGCGCGCACAGGGTGGCTTTGACACCCTTGGCGCGCAGAATGCGCAGGATGGAGTTGACCACCGTGGTCTTGCCCACCCCGGGACCACCGGTCAGCAGGGTGCATTTGCCGGTGACCGCCTGGCTGACGGCCTGTTTTTGCGACTCGGCCAAACGCAGTCCGGTCTGGGCTTCGACCCAGGGCAAGGCGCGGGCGATATCGATCATCCCCCAGGGTGGCGAGCCCGCGCGCAGGCGGATCAAGGACTCGGCCACCCCGGCTTCGGCGCGGTGCAGCGCGGGCAGAAAGAGGAGCGCTCGCTCCTCGACGGTTTCCGCGACCAACTGCCCGGCGGACAGTTCCAAGTCGATGGCCTCTTCGATACCGGCGGCCTCGATCTCCAGCAGCTTGACCGAGCGTTCCGCCAGCGCTTCGCGCCAGGCGGCACAATGGCCATCGCTGGCGATTTCCTGCAGGACATGGCGCACACCGGCGCGGGCGCGCAGCGGTGAGTCGCGGGGTATCCCCAACCGCTCAGCCAACTGGTCGGCGGTCTTGAAGCCAATGCCGCGGATATCCAACGCCAGGCGATAGGGATTGCCGCGCACCCGCTCGATGGCCGCTTCACCATAGGTCTTGAAGATGCGCACCGCCCGCGCGGTGCCGACGCCATGGGATTGGAGGAACACCATGATCTCGCGGATGACCTTCTGCTCACTCCAGGCGCGGGTGACCCGTTCCTGGCGTTTCTTGCCAATGCCGGGCAACTCGCGCAGGCGATCAGGGGATTGTTCGATAATGTCGAAGACACTTTCACCAAAGGCATCGACCAGGCGCTTGGCAAAATGCGGGCCGATGCCTTTGACCAGCCCGGAACCAAGATAGCGCTCGATGCCTTCGCGGGTGCCGGGGGGAACCACGCGCAGCTCATTGGCCTTGAACTGCCGGCCGTGGCGGGCATCGATGGTCCATTGCCCGCGCGCGTCGATGTGCTCGCCGGGAGCGACTTGGGCGGCGTTGCCGATGACGGTGACCAACTCGCGCTCGCCGCGGACCTTGACCCGCAGAAGCCGCTCTCGGGGCTGTGGAAGGTGACGCGCTCGACCGGGCCGGCGAGGGTGTCGAGAGGGGAATCCGTGTGATAGGTCGGGGCGGCCGAGTCGGACATGGGGGGATTGTCTCAGAAGCCGCACATTGGCTGCGCGCCAAAAGCGGTGGCGCTCGGCGAATCATCGGCGAGGCTTCAGCAGGACTTCGCACCGCTTGTCAGAGCGGGAAGTCCTGGCGCACGTCCATCAAGCCGCCAGCCGCATCACCCCGGTAACAATGCCAAGAATCTCGAGCTCTTCATGGCGCAAGATGATCGGCGCCATGTCGGGATGGGCCGGCTGTAGCCGAATACCATCGGCTTCGATGTAGAAGCGTTTCAAGGTGACCTGGTCGCCGTTGATCTTGGCGACCACGGTTTCACCGTTCTCCGCGCTCTGGCGTTGCTCGACGATGATGATGTCACCGTCCTGGATGTGATCGTCGGTCATCGAATGCCCGCGCACCCGCAGCGCATAGCTGGCCTTGCGCGCCATGTGCGAGGGGACCCTGACGGTCTCGGGATCCTCGATGGCTTCAATGGGCAAGCCGGCGGCGATGGTGCCGAGCAGGGGCAGGGCGACGCCAGCCTCTAGCTCAAGATCGACAGGCTCGAGATCAGCGCTCCAAGCTGGCGCGGTGAGGCGGTGGGGGATTATGTAGTGCCTGGCCGAAAAGTGATTTTCACAAGCAAAGACAATGCGTTAGAATACGAAACGATTGGTGAAGTTTAGTCAATTTCTTGCTCCCTTAACCCCGGCGTATCCTGTGGCGATGGCAGGAAGAAGCGCAAGCAACTGAATGCATTAAGAATACTGGCTTTGCCGGCGGGCAATCGAGCCGCGCTGCACTGTCCCATCAACCCAAACTTCGTTCATACCAGCTTCTCCCATGCGTGACATCCTTCGTGCCCAGATGCAACTTGGCGAATGCGACATCGCTGCCATCCAGTTCGACTGCTTCTCCCGCGATGACATCCCGCGCCTGCTACGGGGCTTGCAGCACATCTACACCACCGAGGCGCTGCGCAATGAGGTCTTCGCCATCCTCGCCGATGTACTGCCGGTGCGCGCCGACGGCGAGGAGTTCGTCAGTGCCCAGACCGGGCGTCCGGGCATGTCGCAATGGCGCATTCTGGTCTTGGGCACCTTGCGCTTGGGGTTGAATGCCGACTACGACCGGGTGCAAGAACTCGCCAACCAGCATCGCCTGGTGCGCCAGATGCTCGGCCACAGCGACTGGGCCGACGAGCATCGCTACAGCCTGCAAACTCTCAAAGACAACCTGCGCCTGTTCACCCCGGAGCTGCTCGCGGGCATCAATGCCGTGGTGGTCAAGGCTGGACATGACTTGGTGAAACCGCATCCGGACTCCCCGCTGGAAGCGCGCTGCGATTCCTTCGTCGTTGAAACCGATGTGCACTTCCCCACCGACATCAATCTGCTCCAGGACGCCGTGCGCAAGACCATCGAGACCTCGGCGGCTTTCTGCAGCGACCATGGTCTGAGTGACTGGCGCCAGAGCGCCTACAACATCCGTTGCTTGAAACGAGCCTATCGGCGCGTGCAGCAACTCAAGCGCTCCACCTCCAAGGATGAAGCCAAGCGTGCGGCACGCGAAGAGGAGATCGATGCCGCTTACGGCGCTTACCTCGACATTGCCGAGCAGTTCCTCACTCGCGCCCGGGACACCCGCTACAAGCTCGTGGTGTTCCATCATGTCCCAGCCGAACAGTTCACCGCGCTCAATGATTACATCGACTATGCCGAACTGTTCATCGAACAGATCGATCGCCGTGTCTTGCAGGGCGAGCGCATCCCCCATGCCGAGAAGGTCTTCTCCATCTTCGAGCCTCATACCGAGTGGGTCAGCAAAGGCAAGGCCAGCACCCCGGTCGAGCTTGGCGTGCGCGTGGCCATCAGCGAGGATCAGTTTGGTTTCATCCTCCAGCATCGGGTGATGTTCGGTGAAACCGATGACCAAGTTGCCGTACCCATCGCCACCCACCTCAAAGCCTGCTACCCACGCATCAAAAGCCTCAGTTTCGACAAAGGCTTTCACAGCCCGAGCAACCAAAAGCAACTCGCCGAGGTGATCGACTTCCCCGTGCTGCCCAAGAAAGGCAAGTGCAACGCCGCCGAGCGTGAGCGCGAGCAAGATCCCGCATTCCGCCGGCGCAAACGCCGGCACTCGGCGGTTGAATCAGCCATCAATGCGCTCGAAGCCCATGGCCTCGACCGCTGTCCCGATCATGGCGCGGACGGCTTCGAGCGCTATGTCGCCCTCGCGGTGCTTGGGCGCAACATCCACCGCCTCGGCGCCATCCTCATCGCCGCTGATGCCGAGGCCGAACGCCGTCGGCGCCGACAACTCAAACGCGCCGCTTAAGGCGATTCCGCCGGGTGCCGTGAGACGGCCCGAGGGATCGGTTTGCCTTAATTTTGTCGCATTTAAGAATCATTATTAATACGCAGATTTCGGTGCCGCTCGCACCGAAAAAAGCCGTCGACATTCCGTGTTTAACTCGGCCGCAGCCGGGTATGCCTTGCGAAAAAATCGACTTTTCGGCCAGGCACTATGTAGGCGAGTTGGGTCATGCGCGTCACATTCTTAGTCGATCCCAAGGTGGTGCGGTAATAGCGTACCCCTTGACGATCTCCCGCGTGAGGCGATTCCGGTCGACCTAGCGGTCATGAATCGATGACCAACCAGCCCCATCAGTCCGAGTGACCGTCTATGGGGAAGCGGGTTTCGGGCAGAGCCCGCTGAAATAGGCCGTCAAATCGCAAAGAATACCCTGGTGTGTTTTGCAAGTCTTGGCGGCCATGTCCACCTCGCCGCCAGTGATGGCGCAGTAGATCTCGGCCTCGTTGTCATAGCCGGTGATTTTCAGCCCGCCGGCAGGACACTCGCCGCGCAACAGAGCCCATTCTTCGCACTGGCGATTGTCTTCAAAGAGGCAGACCCCGTATTCGCCGCCGTCTGCACGCTGGCGGATAGACAGTTCACCGCCTGTCTTTTGGCAATGCGCTGAAGCCGGGTTGGCGAGTTTGGTTGGGTCTCTGTCGTCCGCGATTACTGTGGAGACCATCAGGCTGCAGACCACGATGGTCGAACCAAATAACGGAATGAACGAGTGCATGATATCTCCAAGGCAGAAGGAGGTGGATCGAAGATCAATAGCGATCTCGGTTACAGTGACGAAGCATGAGTGCCGTCCATCCTGTAACGATAGTCTTCAGGATACTGAGTATCAGCCAAGTGCGCATGTCAAAAGCCGCCATCTTGAACTTGGTTTTTTTGGGACAAGGCTCAGGTGCGGCAAATCCGGCATCATGCAGGATGATGTTGGTGAAATTGACGGGCCGATGGTGTCCGGCGAGCCCGAACCGCAGAGCTGAGAGATGGCGCCGTTCGGTTCCGCTGGCCTCTCGATGCGAGCGTTAGCGGGACCGGG
The DNA here is from genome assembly GCF_033954455.1 of Thiorhodovibrio litoralis. NCBI lineage: Bacteria > Pseudomonadati > Pseudomonadota > Gammaproteobacteria > Chromatiales > Chromatiaceae > Thiorhodovibrio > Thiorhodovibrio litoralis. Next base: position 1,971,771 of record NZ_CP121473.1, read on the forward strand.
GTAACAGAACAGGTCCGGGGTAACAGGCAGCGAGGGTAGATCCGCAGCGAAGGGGGCGGCTAAGGGGAATCTCGTTGAACGAGGGTAATGCGGGGGTACCGCCGACTAACAGGTCTGAACACCGCTTAACGCCTGCAAAATGTTACCCCCAGCGTTACCCCGAGGGCCAAAAACGAAAAAAGGCTTAACTCCGTTTGAAGTTAAGCCCTTGTTTTATTTGGCTCCCCGACGTGGACTCGAACCACGGACCCACTGATTAACAGTCAGTTGCTCTACCAACTGAGCTATCGGGGATTTGACTGGTTTTTTGTTGTGGCGCGCCCGGAGAGATTCGAACTCCCGACCACCTGGTTCGTAGCCAGGTACTCTATCCAGCTGAGCTACGGGCGCTGCGAGCCGCATATTCTGGTTTTTCTGGTGGTCTGTGTCAAGGTGCAATTTTTTGTCTGTCGGTGCGCTGGTGCTTCAGTTTGGTTTAGGGCGGGTTAAACTCCTCGTTTTGGGCGGTGGCGGTTAGGCTGAGCGGCTGGAGCGGAACGATGCGGGTGCTGTTGGTTGAGGATGATGCGCAGCTTGGTGCGTATCTGAAGAAAGCGTTGGCAGAGATGGGCGCTGTGGTGGATGTGGCTGAGGATGGCCGCGAGGGGTTGCTGATGGCGGCGGCGAGCGACTACGACTTGCTGTTGCTGGACCGGATGTTGCCGCAGGTCGATGGGCTGACGATTCTTCGGACGCTGCGCGCTTCTGGGGATCGGACGCCGGTCTTGATTTTGAGTGCCTTGGGCGATGTGGACGATCGGGTCGAGGGGCTGCGCGCTGGCGGGGATGATTATCTGGTCAAGCCGCCGGTGTTTTCGGAGTTGCAGGCGCGGATCGAGGCGCTGATGCGACGCGCATCACCGACCGAGGCGGCGAGTACGCGGTTGCGCTTGGGCGATCTGGAGATGGATTTGCTGATGCGCGAGGTGACGCGCGCCGGGGAACGCATTGTGCTGCAGCCGCGCGAGTTCCGACTGCTGGAATATCTGCTGCGCCATGCCGGTCAGGTGGTCACCCGCACCATGCTGTTGGAACATGTCTGGGACTATCATTTCGATCCGCAGACCAATGTGATCGACGTTCATGTCAGTCGGCTGCGTGGCAAGATCGATAAGGGGTTTGGCTACCCGCTGCTGCATACCGTGCGCGGGGCGGGTTATGTCATGCGAGTGCCGGATGCGCCTGAGGCGGAGCGCTGAGCGGCGTGGTCGGATGGTGGCGCCAACCGGGGCTCGCCGGCTGATCCGCGTGGGTGGTCGGGCACGCGAGCGCCTTCGTGCGATTCTTGCAAGCTCCACTTTTCGTTTGGCGCTGTTGTATGTGGTGCTGCTCGCGACCTCCATGATTTTCCTGCTCGGTTTTGTCTATTGGTCGACGGCGGGCTATATGGCGCGCCAGACCGATGCCACCATCAATGCGGAAATTCGCGGTCTTGCCGAGCAGTATCGGCGTCGCGGACCGGGGGGGCTGAAGGCGGTGATTGCTGAACGCCTGCAGCGTGATCCCGGCGGGGCTGGCCTTTATCTGCTAGTGAATGGGGCTGGGCAGCCGCTGGTAGGAAATCTCAACCGCTGGCCACCGGACCCGATCGCGCCCACGGGCTGGATGGATTTTCGCGTGCGCGACCCGGTCGCGGCGCCGGAGACTGATCGTGACCGGTCCGAGGCGGCCCGCGCCAAGGTGTTCCGCTTGCGTGGGGGCATGCGTCTGCTGGTGGGGCGCGACGTGCGCGAGCTGAACGCGGTGCGCGCGCTGATGCTGGATGCCCTCTGGTCGGGGCTGGCAATTACCGTGGCGCTGGCGCTGCTCGGGGGCTGGCTGATCAGCGCCAGCGTGGTGCGCCGATTGGAGGCGGTCAATCAGGTGAGCCGCGAGATCATGGAGGGCGACCTGTCGCGACGGGTGCCGGCCGATGGCAGTGGCGACGACTTTGACCAGCTGGCGGCCAATCTCAATCGCATGCTGACGCGCATCGAGCAGCTGATGGCCAGCGTGCGACAGGTCTCGGACAATATCGCACATGATTTGCGCACGCCCTTGACACGCCTGCGCGCCAAGCTGGAGCTACTGGTGCAAGGCGAGCTGCCAGATGACGCGCGGGCTGATGCCGAGGAGGCGGTGGCCGATGCCGAAGAACTGCTCGGGACCTTTAACGCGCTGCTGCGGATTGCCCGCATTGAGTCAGGCAGCCGGCGGGCCGCCTTCGCGCGCTTCGATCTCGCGGACTCGGTGCGCGATCTTGCTGAACTCTACGAGCCGCTGGCGGCAGACCGGGAGCAGCGATTGGAGCTGACGGTACCCGCTGAGCTGTGGGTGGTGGGTGATCGGGATCTGTTGTTTCAGGCTTGTGCCAATCTGGTGGAGAACGCCATCAAATACACCCCAGCGGGAGGGCTGATCGAGCTCAAGGCGAATGGGGCGGCAACTGGCCTGGCGACAGAAAAGACGACCGCAACGCCTGCTGGGTCACTAAGCGGACCAGGGATTGACGGGGTGACGAGCGGCGCGACCGCCGCAGCGGGTCCAGACCGGGAGGTGCGCGTCACGGTCGCGGATTCCGGCCCCGGCATTCCCCCGCAGTGGCGTGAGAAGGTCTGCGAGCGCTTTTTTCGCCTCGACCACAGTCGCTCGAGCCCGGGCAGCGGACTCGGCCTGAGCCTGGTCCGGGCTGTCGTCGACTTGCATGATGCCAGGCTTGAACTCGACGACAACGGCCCTGGTTTGCGGGTCAGCATCGTCATCCCGGCGATGGGTTGATTGCCGTCGGCTCTTGGGTTGACCAAGACCGTCCCGATATTCCCGACCAATGCGATGGGAAATAGCGTCAGTAGTTTTGCTCCCGCGCGAAGACCAAATACGCCTAAACCGGGCGATCGAACATCACAACCACCGCACTACAGGGGATACCGATGAAAACAAATCATGTTACCGCGCTGACACTCGCCGCCACGCTCGCGGGCGCCACCATGCCGGCCGTCGCTGACTGGGTCATGAAGCCCGAGCAGTCGCATTTGTCGTACATCTCCATCAAGAAGCAGCACATCGCCGAGGTCAACAGCTTTGAGGAGATGACCGGGCGTGTCGATGAGCAGGGGCAGGTGACGCTGAAGCTGATGCTCGACAGCGTCGAGACCCTGGTCCCGATTCGCAACGAGCGCATGCGCGAGATTTTGTTCGACACCGCCGACTACAAGATCGCGACCCTGAGCGCAAAAATCGACCCAAGCGTGATCGAGTCGATGAAAGTCGGCGAGATCGGCCAACTCGCGGGTGAGGCGGTGCTCTCCCTGCACGGCCAGGAGCAGCCGCTGACGATGGATTTGCAGGTCGCCAAGGTGGCGCCCGATGTGCTCTTCGTCGCCAGTCGCACGCCGCTGGTGGTGGATGCAGAGAAATTCGGCCTGAGTGACGGGGTCGAGCAACTGCGCGAAATTGCCGGTCTGGATAGCATCAGCCACGCGGTGCCGGTCAATTTTGTGATGACCTTCGTGAAAGAGCCGGCGGTACCGGCTGCGGCAGAGGGCAAAAACTGAGTTTTGGCTCAGTCCAGGCCAGGCCGGCGTCCGTAAAGCTTGACCAGATGACGGAGCCGGTCGGCCAGCCCCGCATCTACTTCCGCCCAATCAAAACGCCAGGCCCAGTTGCCTTTGGTGGTGCCGGGGCGGTTCATGCGTGACGCGCCGTCGAGTTCCAGCACATCCTGCATCGGCAGGATGGCGAGGTTGGCAACCGAGGCCAGGGCGCTGCGAATCAGCGGCCAGGGCATTGGCTCGCCGACCGGGTCACCGGCAGTCTGGGCAGCTGGATAGCCGAGATAGTCGGCCAGATGCCAGCGTCCCGCGTCATCGATTGAGCGAAACCATCCGAGGCTGGTGTCGTTGTCATGGGTGCCGGTATAGACAACCGAATCGGTCTCGTGGAAGTGGGGTAGGTAAGGATTGTCGGCGCCGCCGTCGAAAGCAAACTGCAGGATCTTCATGCCCGGCATGTCAAACTTCTTGCGCAAGGCGGTGACTTCATCGGTAATCACACCGAGGTCTTCGGCGACCAATGGCAGGGCGCCGAACTCCGCTGCCAGTGCCTCGAACAATGCATCACCCGCGGCCGGAATCCAACGGCCGTTGATGGCGAATTCCTCGCTTGCGGGAATTTCCCAGTAGGCCTCAAAGCCGCGAAAGTGATCGATGCGAATAATGTCGAACAGCTTGAGCTGGGTGCGAATGCGATCGATCCAGAACCGAAAGCCGTTTTCCTGGAGTTGGTCCCAGCGATACAGGGGATTCCCCCAGCGCTGACCGGTCTCTGAGAAATAATCCGGCGGCACGCCGGCGACCACTCGGGTTGTGCCGTCGGGGTTGAGGTCGAAGTCTTTCGGTCGCGCCCAGACCTCGGCGCTGTCATGGGCGACGAAAATGGGCATGTCGCCGAACAGCCTCACACCGCGGTCATTGGCATGGGTGCGCAGCGCGGCCCATTGCTCAAAAAAGACATACTGCTCCCAGCGGATGTAGTCGAGCGTATCGGCCAACTTGCCGCGTGCTTGCTTGATGGCGCGGTTTTCGCGCAGACGCAATCCTTTTGGCCATCGCCACCAGGGCTCGTGGCGGTCTTCGCTGATGGCACGGAACAGTGCGTAGTCTTCCAGCCAGTAGATGTTTTCGGCGATGAAGGCATCCAATGCAGCGCGTTGCTCGCCACCAGCGACCTGGCGGAAGCCGTGATACGCCTGCCGCAGCGCGGCGAGCTTAGCGCGGTCGTCGGCGAGATTGTCCGGGACTTGATCCAGCCAGCCCGATTTGACCAAGGGGTCGAGCCCAATCAGGCGCGGGTTGCCGGCGTGCGCCGAACTCGTCTGATAGGGCGAGAGGTCGCCCTGCGGCGGGCCAACTGGCAGCATCTGCCAGACGCTGAGGCCGCAGTCGGCGAGGAAATTGACGAAATTAAAGGCTTCCCCGCCAAGATCGCCGCAGGCGCCTGGGCCGGGCAGGGATGTCAGATGCAACAGCAGGCCAGCCCGCCGCTCGCGCAACGTGGTGGCAGTGGTCTTTTCAGGAGATGTCATGCCGGCGAATGTCCCTTTGATGCTGAAATGGGCAATGGTCGCGCCGACCTTGCGCGCGACGGCGCATGGGCTGATGGCCAGGCCGGGCGAGGCCGGCAAGCCGGGTGCGGCGCGGGAATCGCATGCAGCTATGGTAACATCATGCACTCGGGAGACATTGGGGATGCATTGGCAAGCCGTCGGCATCGCGGAAAGCCAGCGTGCTGAGCGTGACCCAGCTTGCCCAATTGCTGCTTCCAACAGGCTGAGATTTACAGACCAGGCGCGTCGCTGATTGCAGCGTGCGCGGCTTCTGGTCAGACCACCGACCGCGGGACCCCTTACACCATGGCTACTGTCGAGCAGACGCCCAGCAATTTGCCGGAACCGCTGCGCTTGATCGTCGAAGCGCGCCACCATGACCCTTTTGAAGTACTCGGTCGCCACGAACTCGAAAATGGCCAAACTGTTGTGAGGGTATTTTTGCCGCATGCGGAGCGGGTGCGATTGAACGGCGGCAAGGTGGAGCTTGAGCGCGTGCCTGGTACCGATCTGTTCACCTGGGAGGGTGATGCGGACTTGGTTAAGGGCCATTACCAGATCGACTGGTACGACAAGCAAGGCCAGGTGCATACCCAGCACGACCCGTATTTGTTTGGTCCCCAGCTGGGAGATTTCGATCTGCATCTGTTTGGCGAGGGACGCCACTGGCACGCTTACCGTTTCCTCGGCGCGCATCAGTGCCAGATCGACGGGATCGAGGGCTTTGCTTTCGCGGTCTGGGCTCCAAGTGCTGCGCGAGTTAGCGTGGTCGGTGCCTTTAACGAATGGGATGGACGCGTGCATCCGATGCGGGTGCGCCTGGGCTCCGGTGTGTGGGAGCTTTTCATCCCTGGACTCGAGCCAGGTCAGTTGTACAAGTTTGAGATTCGCGACCAGGCGGGTTTGCCGTTAGTCAAGACCGACCCCTATGGCAACGCCTTCCAAAAGCGCCCCGACACGGCGGCCATTCTGCATGCGCCGAGCGCCTACCAGTGGCGCGATGACGCCTGGCTGGAAGCGCGCGCGGGCCACAACTGGCAGGAGAAACCGCTATCGGTTTACGAGGTCCATCTCGGCTCCTGGCAGCGCACGGAGGAGGGCGAGTTTCTCAATTATCGCGACTTGGCCGAGCGTCTGGCCGATTACTGCGACGACATGGGCTTTACCCACATTGAGCTCATGCCCGTGACCGAGCATCCGCTGGATGCCTCCTGGGGCTATCAGACCACCGGATATTTTGCGCCTACCGCCCGCTTCGGCACGCCCGATGATTTCCGCTTTTTTGTCGACCACATGCATCTGCGTGGCATCGGCGTGCTGCTGGATTGGGTTCCGGCGCATTTTCCGCGCGACGCGACCGCGCTCGGGCGCTTCGACGGCAGCGCGCTGTTCGAGCACGCCGACCCGCGCCAGGGAGAGCACCGCGACTGGGGCACCTACATTTTCAACTATGGGCGCCACGAGGTTAAAAACTTCCTGCTTTCAAGCGCGCTCTACTGGCTGAGCGAGTATCACATCGACGGCCTGCGTGTCGATGCCGTCGCCTCCATGCTCTATCTGGACTACTCGCGCAAAGACGGCGAATGGATTCCAAACAAATATGGCGGCAATGAGAATCTCGACGCGGTGGAATTCCTGCGCCAGCTCAATACCGTCACCCATGAGCAGCATCCAGGCACCCTGATGATTGCCGAGGAGTCCACCTCCTGGCCGCAGGTGTCGCGCCCGACCTATCTCGGTGGCTTGGGCTTTAGCATGAAGTGGAACATGGGCTGGATGCACGACACCCTCTCCTACATGGAGAAGGACCCGATCTATCGCCACTACCACCACGATCTGCTCACCTTCGGGCTGCTCTATGCCTTCACCGAGAACTTCGTGCTGCCGTTCTCGCACGATGAAATCGTCCATGGCAAGCGCTCGATGATCGACAAGATGCCGGGCGATGCCTGGCAGAAATTCGCCTCGCTGCGGTTGCTCTATACCTTTATGTTCGCCTACCCCGGCAAGAAGCTCCTGTTCCAGGGCTGCGAGTTCGCGCAGGGGCAGGAATGGAACTTCGACGAGGCGCTGGATTGGTATCTGCTCGAGCGCGAGCCGCATCGTGGGATCAAGCAGATCGTCGCGGACCTGAACCGCCTCTATCGCGAGCTGCCGGCGCTGCATCAGGTGGATTTCGACAGCGGCGGTTTCGAGTGGATCGACTGCCACGACAGCTCCCAGTCGGTGCTGAGCTTTGTACGCAAATCCAAGGATCAGAAGCAGGTCGTCGCCACCGCATTCAACTTTACCCCGGTGCCGCGCGAGAACTACCGCATCGGCGTGCCGCGGGCCGGGTTCTATCGCGAGGCGATCAACTCCGATGGCGCCGTCTACGGCGGCAGCAACGTCGGCAACCGCGGCGGCGTGCATTCCGAGGCGCTGAGCTGGATGGGACGGGAAAATTCCATCCCGCTCGCCTTGCCGCCGCTGGCCGGTGTGATCATGGTACTGGAGCCCGATGAGCTGGCGGAGACTGAACAGCCTGCCGCGATTGAAGCGGCGGGGCAGGAAGCGGGTTCGGCTGAATCAGGGAGCTCGGGTGCGGTTGACGGCTCGGCTGCTGGCGGGAATGAGACTGGGGGGGGCGGCACGAGCGCGGATTCTGCGGGTGCTTCCGCGGCTGGCTCGAATGCTGGATCGAATGCCGAATCGAATCAGCTCGACCCCGATCATCCGGACAAGGCGGCAGCAGGTGCGGGGCATTCGGGCTAACTTCTCGGCTGTGTCACATTTGGTCACGAAGATTTTGAGCGCGAAGAGGCTGCTCAGGGTTCTGCCTGTGCGGGTGCTGCTGTCCGCGCTGTTAAGAATGTCGACATGGCAGTCCGCATGTGCGTCGGCATGGAAGGCCCTTTGGCTTCAGGCACCCAAGCAGCGGCAAGCCTGCAGAGCGCCGATCTCGTTCGCGACAGCGATACTCCTGTCTCTGTTGCTGTCTCTGTCGCCGTCTCTCTTCTCTAAGGGCGCCCAGGCAGCCCCTTCCACTGTGCTCCCAGGCAAGCTCGACGCCCAGTTGGCGGAGTTGGGGCTCGACATCAGCCAGGTCAGCGTCTACGTCCGCGCTGTCGATGCCGAGGAGCCGCGCCTGCTGGTCAATCCGGAAACCCCGCGGGTGCCGGCCTCTGTGATCAAGCTGCTGACCAGCATCGCCGGGCTCGACAATCTGGGGCCGAATTATCACTGGGTGACGGATGTCTATGTCGACGGCAAGGTCGTCGGCGGGCAACTGAAGGGCAATCTGTACATCCAGGGATTTGGTGATCCCTACCTGACCACCGACGCCTTTGCCGGGCTGCTGCGCGAGTTGCGCACCAAGGGCATCATCGCTATTGACGGCGATCTGGTGCTGGATAACAGCTATCTGGCACCGCCGCAACAGGAACGCGGCGACTTCGACGGCGCGGGGCAGCGCAGTTACAACGCCCTGCCGGCCGCGCTGAGCGTTAATCGGCAGGTGACAGATGTCCATATCTACAACGATTGGATTAACAACAAGGTCGGCGTCTACACCGATCCGCCGCTGACCGGCGTGGAGATCGTCAATGATGCGCGTCTGGTCGATGCGCCTTGCGTGCGCCGCAACCACAACCCCATCGCCGCCTTCGTTGAGGCCAGTGAGACCTCTGGTCCTAAGCTGCGCATCTCCGGCACCTTTGCTGACGCCTGCGGCGAGGAGCAGGTTGGTCGGTTGCTCCTATCCCCCGAGCAGCATGCCGCGGCGGCCTTCGACGCCCTGTGGCGCGACCTGGGTGGCAGCATTAGCGGCAAGATTCGCTTAGGCGAAGTGCCGAAGGGAGCGCGAAGCTTTCATCGCGTCATGTCGCAGCCGCTCGCGGTCATTATTCGCGACATTGACAAGAACAGTAACAACCTGATGGCACGGATGCTGTTTCTTACCCTCGGTGCGAAGAACTATGGCGCACCTGGCACACTCGAGAAATCCCGTGATGCCATCAATGCCTGGCTTGAGGAAAGCGGCCTGCCGATGCCGGAGTTGATTGCCGACAACGGCTCCGGGCTGTCGCGCGACACGCGTATCAGTGCCGGCAGCCTGGGCGAGCTTTTGAGCTGGAGCTATCGTCAGCCGTGGATGCCGGAACTGCTCGCCTCCATGTCCATTCCCGGCGTCGACGGCACCACGCGCAGACGCCTGCGCCGCGAGCCCATCGCCGGGCGCGCGCACCTCAAGACCGGCACCGTGCGCGATGCCAGCTGCATCGCCGGCTATGTGCTCGACCGCAACGACAGGCGCTGGGTAGTGGCGGTTCTGGTGAACAGCCGCGATGGCCAGGCCCTGGGTGCCTGGCGCGGCCATGCGGTGCAGCACGAGATTCTGCGCTGGGTTTATCGCGGTGCGCCCCTGCCGCAGGACGCGCAAGCGCAAGGCGATGACGCATCCTGATTGAGAGTTCTGTGAGGTAAGCTCGCAGGGCCGAGCTACAAGATAATCGGCGGGGCAGGGAGGTGCGATCCAGAGCCACGAGCTATCATGGTGAGGTCGTCTCCTAACCGCCCAAAAAGCCCAATACGCGTGAGCGGCCCACAATCAGCGCCACGCTGGTGCAAAAGCCAATCACCAGCAGCACGGTGAAAAGCGCGAAGAATACCTTCTCCGACGCCCGCTTGTAGAACAGCTGCCCGCTCCAGTTGCCAAGCAGCACAAGCGGAAACAGCAGCAGCGCGGCGCCCGCGTTGCCAAGATGCAGCAGTCCGAGCCCAATCAGAGGCAGCAGCTTCAGCAGGTTCTGCACCAGCAGAAAATCCAGCTGCGCGGCGACGAAGCGCTCTTTGGTGAGCTTGTGGCGCAGAAAATAAATCGTCATCAGTGGCGCGCCAGAATTCGCCACCGTCTGGCTGATACCGAGCAGGGTGCCGGCTAAAAAGGTACCGGGAGCACGGGGCGGCCCGGCGCCGCCGCCAAGGTTCGCGATCGGCTCGCGCCAGACCACCAGTGCCACATAAAAGAGCGACAAACAAGCCACGACCACCTCGAGTCGGCGGTGGATCACATTGAGCTCGCCCGCGCTGACGATCAGCCACAGAAGGGCCGCGCCGATGGCGGTGCCAACCACCGCCGCGATCAGCAGCGGTTTGAGCAGGTCCCAGCCCGCCTCGCCCCGATGCTGCCAGACGCCAATGGCCCCGGCCGGCAGCATCAGCACCGCCGCCACGGCCAGTCCGTTGGTCGCGCCGAGCGCCAGGATCATCAGCGGTGAGACCACAAAGCCGCCGGTACCCAGGCCGCTGCGCGCAAACCCCATCAGCCAGGCAGCGAAAATGGCCAGTGCGATCGCCAGCCAGGGTAGGGGCTGATCAAGAAAGGTGGCGGTCAGTGACATCATGGCGTCTGATCTTGTGATTGAGTATCCGCGAGAGTTCCGCGCGACAGGCAGCTGAGTGCTAGCAGCTATTAGCCCCGCAAGCAGCCCCGCAAGCAGCCCTGCAAGCAGCCGGACAATGAACCGGCAGTGTCGGCGCCGACATGCTTCTGGTCAAGCCCGCAAGCGAGTCAATGTCAGTGTCAGCCGATGTCGCGGATGCGACAATGTCGGGGTATAAAAAACACCTAGAGTGCGGTGTGACCAGCTCGGATTAAGGCGGTCTCCTGGCGTGAGTGCAGCGGAAAGAGGACGAAACGGCCGGCATGCTCCTTGCTGTATCTGCGCTTTTGCGCATATCGCAAGGACAAGCGTGATCAAACAACCTTGTCCCGGCGCGCGAGCAATTCACCCACAGCGGGGAGGCCCCTGCTCACCAGGGGCCGCTTCCCCAATCATCAAGGAGCTATAAGAGCGGAATGAATCCACAACCGATCAAGATCGACAGATATATCACTTTTGCCGGAATGGATTGCGATCAACGGGCAGAACAGTTGATGATGCAGGTCCACCAGCGCCTGCGCGACCTGGGCGAGGGCTCTCCTTGGTCCGACTACTTTCAAGCCAAGCAGGCTGAGTCCGAGCGGCGCGGCCATGACGCGCTCCATTTCATCGGCAGCCAGGTCAATGCCCTGCGGGAGCTTTTTGCATCAAGCTCCAATCCCGCGGACATGGAGTTGCTTGAGGCGCTGGAGGAGGAATGTTGCTGACAGCCAGTTCGTCATCTGGCAGGCGTTTTTGGCGCGGCCAGGGATGAGAATGCGCCAAGTTGCGCTGGAGTCAGCCTTGGCTTTTTCACTCGGGTCATTCTGGAAGCGCTATGAACAGCAAAAAAATCATCGAGCTCATGCATCGGCAATTCGGGGAATTCCGCGGCGTTTCAGTCGCGGCATTGCAGACGGCGTTGCCCGTGTTCCGTCTGTTCGAGCTGCGCGAAGGCGAACAACTGCGCATCGGCGGCAGCGTCGCTTCTGATCGGTTATTGGTCGTGTTGGGCCGCGCGAAGATTGGCGAGGAGACCTGGGATCCGGCGCGCTCGGCCGAGCAGTCGTTGATCATGCCTCCACCGCCGGCGCAGATCGAGATCAATGCCATCGACGACAGCCTGCTCTGTCATCTCGACATCGACATGCTCGACATCTTGCTCACGGAGGAGCAACTGCTCGAAACCGCCGTCCTGGCTGATCCGCGCCTGGACGCGGTGCGCCATACCAGCCTGATGCGCAGGTTGCCGCTGGAGAACGTCGAGCAGGCGCTGTCGTTGCTGCAAGAGCTGCAACTTGAGGCAGGCGCCGAGCCGGTCAAGATGGGCAAGGAGTCGGATCAGTTCTACGTACTGGCCGAGGGTACGGCCGAACTCTGGCGCATCGACGACGAAGAAGGTATCCCGATGAAGGCCGAGGATCTCGAGCCTGGCACTTGCTTTGGTGAAGAAGGTTTGCTGATGCGCAGCCCAAGTCCGGTCACCATCCGGCTGACAAGCGACTGCCGGCTGCTCACGCTGGAGCGGGGAGCCTTCGAGCGACTGCTTGCGCGGCCTATGGTGCGGGAGGTCGACGTGCATGTTGCCAAAACCATGCACGATCGCGGCTACGCGCTTGTCGATGTGCGACTGCAGGAAGAATACGACGAGTTGCGCATTCCCGGCTCGCAACTGATCCCCTTATCTCAGCTGAAGCAGCGCGTGAGTGAGTTGGACGCTGAGAAGGAATACCTGGTTTATTGCCGCTCCGGCAGGCGCAGCTCCGTGGCCACTTTTATGCTCTCGAAACTGGGCTTTCGCGCCACCAACATGGCGGGCGGGATCACGGCCTGGCCCTTCGGTGTCGAAGGCGAGGATGCGCTGATCTCAACTCTGGATGAGGGCTTTGCCAGCGGCGATTGACGAGCAAGACTCCCAATATAATCAAGCTGGTCTTGTTCCCGCGCGATTTCTACGGCTCTACGACACTTCGGCGCATTCTCTCTGGCGCTGGCTGCCCGGATGTCAGAACCTGCCTCGCAGGTTCAGCAGTGCTAGCGGGTGTGACCTCTCAATTGCTAAGATGGTGGGCTTTTTTGCACGCGAGCCCAAGGGAACATGTCTCAATCCTCGATATCCCAATTAGCAGAGCAGATCACGCGAAGGCGCACCTTCGCGATCATCTCTCACCCGGACGCTGGTAAGACCACGCTGACCGAAAAGCTCTTGCTGTTCGGCGGCGCCATTCAGATGGCCGGAACCGTCAAAGGCCGCAAGGCTGCGCGCCATGCCACCTCTGACTGGATGGAGCTGGAAAAACAGCGCGGCATCTCGGTGACTTCCTCGGTGATGCAGTTTCCCCATGGGGAGGCCATCGTCAACTTGCTTGATACGCCGGGCCATGAAGACTTCTCGGAAGATACCTATCGCACTCTGACTGCGGTGGATGCGGCGCTCATGGTCATCGACGTGGCCAAGGGCGTCGAGGACCGCACCATCAAGCTAATGGACGTCTGCCGGCTGCGCAACACGCCCATCCTGACCTTCGTCAACAAGCTCGACCGGGAAGGGCGGGATGCCATCGATATCCTCGATGAGATCGAGTCCGTGCTCAAAATCCAATGCGCGCCCGTGACCTGGCCCATCGGCATGGGCAAACGGTTCAAGGGGGTCTATGACCTGCGCCATGACCGCACCCATTTGTTCAGCGCAACCCACGGTGGCCGGATTCAGGAAGGTGAGACCATCGAGGGCCTGAACAATCCGCGTCTAGACGAGATCGTCGGCGATCAGGCCCAGGAGCTGCGCGACGAGCTGGAGCTGGTGCAGGGCGCCAGTCACGAATTCGATCATGCGGATTATCTGGCCGGTATCCAGACGCCGGTGTTCTTCGGCTCAGCCATCAACAACTTCGGCGTCAAGGAGTTGCTCGACGCCTTCGTCGACTACGCCCCGGCGCCGCTGCCGCGCCAGACCCGCTCGCGCGAGGTTGAACCGGCTGAGTCCAACTTCAGCGGATTCGTGTTCAAGATTCAGGCGAACATGGACCCGGCGCACCGCGACCGCGTCGCCTTCCTGCGCGTCTGCTCCGGCAGCTACAAAAAGGGCATGAAAATGCGCCATGTGCGCATCGGCAAGACAGTGCAAGTGGCCAATGCCATCACCTTTCAGGCCGACGAGCGCCGCCATGTCGAGGAAGCCTGGCCGGGCGACATCATCGGTTTGCACAACCACGGGACCATTCAGATCGGCGACACCTTCACCGAAGGCGAGGACCTCAAGTACGAAGGCATCCCTTACTTCGCCCCCGAGCTCTTCCGCCGCGTGGTGCTCAAAGACCCGCTGAAAATGAAAGCCCTGCAGAAAGGCGTGCTACAGCTGTGCGAGGAGGGCGCCACCCAGGTGTTCCGCCCGCGTAAGAATAACGACCTGATTCTCGGCGCCGTCGGCATCCTGCAGTTCGACGTCGCCGCCTATCGTCTGCGCGACGAATACGGCGTCGAAGCCGTCGTCGAGCCCATCAGCGTTGCCCTGGCTCGCTGGGTGCGCTGCGACGACGCCAAAATGCTCGCCCGTTTCGAGGATAAAGCCTACGACAACCTGGCGCTAGACGGCGACGACCAGCTGGTTTATCTGGCGCCGACCCGGGTGAATCTGCAACTCACCCAGGAACGCTGGCCGGATATTGAATTCCTCGCCACGCGGGAGCTTTAGCCTCCAAGGCTGCCGAAATCAGGCCAAGCTCAGGCCGCTTCGCCTTGCTTCAAAATGGCCTGGGATTCCTCTGCTGAAATACGCGGGCCTAAGCTCGTCACCAGCTTGGCGGAGGCGGCGGACGCAAGGCGGCCGGCGCGGGCGTGGCTCCATCCCTGAGTGAGTCCATAGAGAAAGGCCCCGGCAAACATGTCGCCGGCGCCGACGGTATCGACGGCCTTGACCGGCACTGGGTCGATATCGATCAATTCCTTGCCGTCGAACACCAGCGCGCCCTTGGGGCCGCGCGTAATGGCGAACTCCCGCGAGATGGTTTTCAGGTAGTCGATGGCCTGGGTCAGATCACTGGTGTCGGCCATGCCCATGGCCTCGTCCTCGTTGGCGAAGACCAGATCGAGCTTGTCGCCGATCATCTCCTTGAGCCCGTCCTTGAAGAAATTCACCATGTTCGGGTCGGACAGGGACAGTGCAGTCTTCACGCCAGCGTCCTCGGCGATTTTGCGCGCTTCAATGGCGGCCACGCGGGCGGTATCCGAGGTGACCAGGTAGCCCTCGGTATAGAACCATTTCGAGGCGCGCAGCGCGTCGGTGTCGAGCTCGTGAACCGACAGGTTGCCGCTGATTCCCAGATAAGTGCACATGGTGCGGTCACTATCCGGGGTGACCAGCACCACGCAGCGGCCGGTGTCGCCCGCGTCAAGAAACTTGGTGTCGCGGGTGGCGATGCCGCCGGTGGACAGGTCTTTGAGGTAAAAATGCCCAAGCTCGTCGTCGGCGACCTTGCAGGAGTAGTATCCGCTGCCGCCTAACTGTCCGAGCGCAATGATGCTATTGGCCGCCGACCCACCCGAGCCACGATGATGATCGCGCTCGCGCAGATGATCCATGATGCGCAGCTGATGGGCTTCGTCGACCAGGGTCATCACCCCTTTGTCGATCTCGAGGCGTTTGAGATCCTCTGGCTCGACGCTGTATTCCATATCGACCAGGGCGTTTCCGAGCGCGTAAACATCGTATTGAGGCATAAGACAATCCTTTTGGTTGCAGTTGGAAGCCTGTGAACTGAGAAAGAAGTGAAGTGAGAAGGTTTCGATAAGACGAACGCGATGCTTTGTGAGGGCATCGCGATCAAGAAAAAGCGGGCGGGCCTTGCAGGAAAAAAGCTTAAGCCGATGCTTGCATGAGCTGAGACAAATGTCTGCGATGGCGGCAAACTGTTGGTTTGATGAACATGCGCGCTAGCCCGTCGCCAAAGCCTCGTCTGCTGCGCCAAGAATCACGCGGGCGACGGGCGCGGCTTGTTCTTCGTGCGCCAGGTGGCCAAGGCCCTGGAGATGCTCGATGCGCGCATTGGGCTGCAGGCGCTGAACGCGCTTGGCCTCGCTCGGGGGAACCGTCTGGTCATTGTCGCCGACCAGCAGCAGCAACTCGCAGGGCAGCCGGGGCAGGTCGCGCGCAAGCGGGTTCAGGTCCCAGTTCGCCATCATGTTCAGCGCGGCGGCGACATGGCCGGGGCTGCTGACCAGCAGGCGGTAGCGCGCGACCCCGGCTTTGTCCAACCTTGAACCTGTGCTGTCGACCAAGCGTTCAACCGCGCCTGGTCGTTTGGCATCATGCCCGACGATGCGCGGCACCAGGGACGTGCGCGCAAGCAGCTTGGCAACGGGCGAGAACACCTTGCCCGGCATGCCGCGCAGCGGCAGCAGAGCGCCGTTCAAGCTCACGAGCAGTCGCGGGGCGATCAGCCCATCCAGGCTCATGCGTGCAAGGATGGCCGCGCCGGCCGAATGTCCGACTGCCACCACGGGCGACTGACCAAGGCTGAGCAGCAATGCGCCGATGGCGGCCGCCATCCCCGGCAGGGACAAGCACTTGGGCTCAGGGGCCGAGGTAAAACCGTGCCCGGGCAGGTCGGGTGCAATCACCCGAAAGCGCTCGGCAAGCAGCGGCATCAGTGATCCCCAGGAATGCGTGGCCGCCGCGGTGCCATGGAGCAACAACAGCGCTGGACCATCGCCCATCATCTGCACATGCCAACGCAGCCCACCGGCCTCGACAAAGCGGCTGTGCTCGCGATTGGGCCAGTCGCTGGCATCGCGCTCCCAGTCGGGTTTGTCATTCATTACACGCGCGGACGTCATGGTATCCAGACCAGCCTGCCAGCAGCAGTTGAGCCAATAATGCGGTTCGGGCAAGGGTTACGAGCTGCTCCGGCGGTAAGTTGCAATCAGGGACGCGCCATCAGACAACGGCTTTGACCGCATTCGATAGAGCGTTGGCGTCCGCGTGTGGCAGCGGCAGATAGACGGCGTTCATCTCTCTGGCCAGCTGCTCGGCCTCGGTGCGCGGGCGCGGGGAGACGTCGATCACCACTCCGATCAGCTCGGCAGTGCGGAACATGCGCGCGGCGCCCATGGCATCCTCCCCGGCTTGGGCGCGCCCGCCGGTGCCATCGCGCGCGACATTGGCACGTCCATCTGTCAGAAAGATCACCACCGGCGTGCCGCCACGGCGCTGAATGCTGTCGGCCAGATCGACGGATGATTCGATGGCGAGCGCGAGCGGGGTGCCGCCACCGCCCGGCAGGCCGGCCAGGCTGCGTTTGGCGCGCACCAGCGAGCGGGTCGGGGGCAGCAGCAGTTCGGCGTTGGCGCCGCGAAAGGCGATCATCGCAACCCGGTCGCGGCGCACATAGCAGTCGGCCAACAGCAGTTCGATGGCGCCCTTGGCCTCGGCCAGGCGGTGCAGCGCGGCCGAGCCGGAGGCATCGACCACGAAAATGGTGGTGGTCTCCGAGCGGTGCTTGTAGCGGGTGACGCGGAAGTCGTCGAGCCGCACCTCGACCCGCGGGCGGGACTGCGCAGGGGCGCGCCCACGACCCTTGCGCGCTGCCGGCTTGGGTGTCGGCGCCTCGCTCTCCTGCTCGCGCTCGGCGCGGCGGATGCGCTGCCAGGGTGCGGCTGAGCGCAAGGTTTCGATGACATTCAATCGTGCGCCAGCGCCCGGCTCGCCGCGGCGCGTGCCGGCTGGCCGTCCGCGCAGGGAGCCACTCTGGGACGCGCCCGACTTACCACTGGTGCGCGTGCGTGCGCGCAGCGCACCAAGCTGGAGTTGGGCGAGCAGATTGGCTGGAATCGCGGCCTCGGCGGACTCGAGCACCTGGTCCTCGAGCGGTTTGTCGATTTCCTGCTCGGGCGATTTGTCCTGCTCGCTATCATCCTGGTTTTCTTCCGGGGGTGGCGGCTCCTCCGGCATCTCGTCTTCGGGCTGCTCGGGCATGGGCAGCCGGGTGGCGCGCGGGGCCAGCACCAGGCGCGCGGCCAGGCTGATGTCCTCGGGCGCGACCTGCTCGCGACCGGCCAGTGCGGCGGCGACTCGCGCCACGCGCACCGCAGCGAGCGTGGGGCGCAAGGAGTCCACCCCTAATGCCAGCGCGGTGCCGCACAGGGCGTCGAGCGCATCGTCATCGACGCTCACGCCGGGCAGGCGCTTGCGCGCGGCCAGGATGTCGGCAGCCTCCACATCCGGCGGCAGCGTCTGCACCTCGCGCCAGGAGAGCGGGGTGAGGTCGATCAGCATGCTGAAACGATCGACCAGGGTGTTGGGTAGCCGCTCGTCGTCATCGGCGCCTTCATCCAAGGCCACCACGCCAAAGCGACTTGGGGTGCGGGCGGTCAGCCCATCGCGCTCGAGCAGGATTTCGCCAGCGTCGATCACCGCGGACAGATGCGCCGCGGTGGAGCGGGCGATGCGCTCGGCCATGGCCAGCACCACCACGCCCCCATCGACTTCCGCGAGAAGTCCGCGCTCGGCGACCGGGCGCCCGGCGCGCAGGGTCGCGGCCAGATCCAGCCCGCCGAGCAGACGCCCGTCGGCAATGTGCAGGGGCACGCGCCGCATGGGTGTGTCGGGCGGCAGAAATTCGCTAAGAAACTGCAGCCAGAGATCCCGCACCGGACCAGGCAGCGCGCGCACCGAAAGCCCCACGACTCCGGCCGGATCGACCGCGAACAGAGCCGCTGCCTGGCAGGCGTCCTGCCACAGGTCGGGCCTGGAATCGGGCTGGGGCGCGGGCGGTGGGCTTTGTTGGGGGGCTGACTGCGCGCTTGTTGCGGTCCCCGCACCAGGCATCATGCGCCGAACAACTCCTCAATCGCACGCTCGACGCGGGTGGTGGAGCCTGCATCATCCAGAACATTGCGCCGCAGCCGATGGCGCAGTGCGGGCGGGGCGACGCGGCGGATATGGTCATCGCCCACGGCATCGTCACCCTCCAAGGCCGCAAGGGCGCGCGCGGCGCGGATCAGGGTCAGCTCGCCGCGCAGACCGTCGGTGCCGAGCTTCATGCAAAGTTCGGCCGCGCGCTCAAGCGCCGCGTCCGGAACCTCGACCTTTTCAAGTCGTTCCTTGGCTTTGACGATCTGATTGCGCACCTTGCCGTCCTTGCGCTTCCATTTGGCAACAAAGGCGTCAGGGTCCTTCTCGAACTCATCGCGCAGCCGCACCACCTGCACCCGGGTTTTCAGGTCTTGCGGAGTTTTGACCTCGACCGAGAGGCCGAAGCGATCGAGCAGCTGCGGGCGCAGCTCGCCTTCCTCCGGGTTACCGGAGCCGACTAGGACGAACTTGGCCGGGTGGCGGACACTGAGGCCCTCGCGCTCGACGACGTTTTCGCCCGAGGCGGCAACGTCGAGCAGGGAGTCGACCAAGTGATCCTCGAGCAGGTTGACCTCGTCGATATAGAGAAAGCCGCGATGCGCGCGCGCCAGCAGACCGGGCTCGAAGGCTTTCTCGCCGCGGGTCAGGGCGCTTTCCAGATCAAGCGCGCCAATGACGCGGTCCTCAGTGGCACCCAGGGGCAGGTCGACTACCGGCACTGCAGCCTTGCGGACCTTGATGTCATCCTTCTTGCGGCGGGTGCGGCAGGACTCGCACAGGCCGGCGTCATTGGCCTGCGGGTCGCAGTTATAGGTGCATTTGTCGATCACCTGCATTTGCGGCAGCAGCGCGGCCAGAGCGCGGATGGCGGTGGACTTGCCCGTGCCGCGATCGCCAAAGACCAATACACCGCCGATGCTTTGATCGGTGGCCGCGATCAGGATCGCGAGCTTCATTTCTTCCTGGGCAACGATGGCCGAAAACGGAAAGGCGACGGGCATGATTAGGCCATCCTTAGGTCAAGAATAGGGAGGTCAAAACAATGGAGGTCAAACAAAGCGCCCGGCAACTGCGGGCAAAAAAGAGCGTCTTGGTGAGCAAAGATCAAGCGCGTGATCCTCCGGGGTATTGATGGGCGGCCTTGGCGCCGCGCCGAACAACCCGAAACCCTATCGCTGTTGTGATGTTGCGGTCAAGTTGCCGAGGCGGGTTTCAGCCGCCGCCGGCAGGGGTTAAGGGGCTTGGCGCGAGCAATTCTCGCAGCTTCCGCGGTGCCTCGATCAGGGGATTGTGTCCGCAATCATCGATGATGTCGTGGCGGGTCGCGGGTCGCCTGTGCTTAACCCCTTTGCCAATGGCGGTGAACTTGGCATCTTCTTCTCCTGTGATCCAATGGAGCTCCCCGTTGAAAGCCTCGATTGCCGTCCAGGTCGGCGGCATCTGCCCGAGGCCAAAGCAGGCCAGATTGCGCGCCAGCCCTTCGGGCCTTTGTGCCAGACGCTGGCGATGCTGGGCTGTGACGGCCGCCGGGGCGCGCGCCGCCTGGGCGTGAAACAGCGCCTGATGCTGCCAGGCAGTAGCAAAGCGCGCGATCCCCTGATCGCGCAGGCAATCGATCCACTGCTGATCCTGCCGGCGCCGGGCCGCGCGCTCGCTGGTTGTTTCAAGCCCCGGATGGGCGGAGATGATCACCAGACGCTGGAATCGCTCCGGCGCGGCCGCCATCAGCGCCAGAGCAATGCGCCCGCCAAGAGAATAGCCCGCGAGGGAATGAACGGTCTCTGGCAGTGCGCGCAGCAGGCGTTGGATTTCCTTGGAGAACTCCTTCTCTGGATCAGGGCTCTGGCCATGACCGGGTAGGTCGATAGCCAAAGCGGGATGCGCTGCTGGCCAGATACCGGCCCAGTCGCTTGCACTCCCGGTAAAGCCATGGAGCAGCAGCCAGCTTGGAGGCGTGCGGGCTGGCTTCGGAGTGTTGGTTGCGAATTGCTCAGCATGGTAACCGGTGATCATTCTCGGTCTCCTGCGGTCGCCCATGACTGGAACCCGCTGCCAGGTCCTTCCCCGAGATGCAGCATGCCATCGCGGATTGGTGGTGGCTCGCCAAGGTCCTTGGCCAGCCAATCGGCTGTCGCTAGCCCATGATGGATTCGCGCGGCCTGAGAGCCTTCTGCCAGATGGGCAAGCGCGGCAGCGAGTTGGGCGCTTGCCCAGAGTCCCGCAGCGGACTCAATCAGACTGGTGACGAGCGTTTCTTTGCCAGCTTCCAGCGCGGCTGCAGCCAGCTTCAGGCTCGGGCGCAGTCCGCCGAGGACTTGGGGCTTGAGCACCAGCCGCCGCACCGGCAGGTGGTCCAGTTTCAGCGGCCAAGCGCGGCGGGGCAGAGACTCATCCAGTGCCAGGGCGATGCTGGTGCGCGCCTGGAGTTGAGCGAGCTGGTTGTCTTGCGGATCGCGCAACGGCTCTTCAAGGGATTCAATCGGCGGGGGACCCCGCTTGCACTTGGCGTTCAGCGCCTCGAGCGCCTGGAGTATGCGGCTGGCGGTGGCGAAATCCCAGGCGCCATTGGCATCCAGGCGCAATTGGGCGCCCTCAGGGAGAGCGGCCAAGAGGGCGCCTAGCTGCTCGATCTCGTCCGACCAGTGCCCGGTGCCGACCTTGAGCTTGAGCACCCGAAAACCAGCCGCGCACTGAGCGGCTATAGTCTGGGGCAGACAGTTCATCAGGGCGCCGAGGGCGCCATTAACCGGAATCCGCTCGGGCGTGCTCGCGCTGGTTGCCAGTTCTGCCAACGCTGGAGCGCACCCGCGGAGTAGGTACGCCCGCAGCGGGACAGCGGCAGCTTTGCTGAGTACATCGAGCAGTGCGCATTCGACCGCGGCATCCGCTGCGGGGGTCGCGCTTGGCAGCGCGGCGTCGAGCGCATCCAGCATGGCCTGCGGGGTGCATGCAGACGCTCGCGCTTGCCAATGCGTCAGGCGCCGGTCGGCCGCGTCAAGCTCCTCGGTGCCGGCAGCCGGCAAGGGGGCGCAGTCGCCATAGCCAGTGAGGCCGTCATGCTCGGCAACAAGCAGCCAGCCGCAGCGTTCGCTGAGCGTGCCTCGGGCACTGTGCCAGGGTTGGCGCAGCGGCAGACGATAGGGTAGGGCTTGCAGGCGCATCGGCGCAGACAAGGGTGGAGCGCGGCTGAACAGGTCGCGGCCGGGTCAGAACATCGGCCAAGCCAGGCCGATGGCAAAGAGTGCGACCAGCAGGCTCTGGTAAAGCGCAGTTTGTCCGAGCAGGACATTCAGCGCGCGGCCCTCGGTCCCGGCGAACAGACGGCGAATCAGCGCGATGGCCACCGGCAAGCCGAGCACGACCGGCCAGGAGTGTGACAGCGGGGCGCACAGCAGCAATAGCGGGATGGCTCCGAGCATCAGCGCGGCATAGAGCTGGCGCGCGCGCGCCTTGCCCAGCAGGTGATTCAGCGTTCGGCGCCCGGCGCGGTGGTCAGTCTCAAAGTCGCGATAATTATTGAGCAGTAACACAGCGGCGGCGGGCAGGCCGCAGGCGACGCCAAGCAAGAGCGCAGCGCCAGTGAGCTGCAGGCTTTGCAGATAATAGCTGCCAGCCACTGCGGCGATCCCAAAGAAAGCCAGCACGAACAGCTCGCCATAAGGGCCATAGGCAATGGGCCGGGGGCCGCTGGTGTAGGCATAACCGGCCAGAATTGCCGCCAGACCCAACAACAGAATCGGCCAGCCGCCGCGCACGACCAGCAAGAGACCCACTACAAAGGCGGCGAAAAAGGTCAGATGCGCGGCTTGCTTGACCTGCTGCGCGCTGAACCAGCCCTGCGCCGAGGCCCGTGGTGGGCCGAGCCGATCTGGCGTGTCCGTGCCGCGCTCGAAGTCGGCAGCATCATTGTGCAGATTGGTGCCGATTTGAATCGCGGTGGCGCCGAACAAGGTCCCGAGCGCCGCCCAGAACGCCAGGGTGCCGGTATGGAACCAGGCCAGCGCGATGCCGGCGACCACCGGCGAGACCGCGAGAAAGAGCGTGCGCGGACGCGCCGCGCTGATCCAGCGCCCAGCCTGGAGGCGCAGCCGCTCCCGGCGGGGCAGGGCGATGGTGGAGGATTTCATTGCGCGCTTGGTCTCGGGAGTGGATTGCTGGGAGGACCATGAGCCTAGGGCTGCGTCATGTTCGGGCGGACAGTGCCGGATTCTACCGAAAAGCGCATCCCTGTTTCAGCGCCTAGCTTCGCTTTTCGAAATTCTTCTGCTTCGTGATTAGATGTTGGCGAGCTCCAACTTGTCTGCAAGCGAGGGTTTTGCACAGGCTGCGTCGACGCAAGCCTGGTGGTTCTTGGTGCCGCGTCTTGAATTGTCGGGTCAGGCAGACTATACCGAAGACGGCACCATCAACCACCTCGACTCGTGGTTAGGCGAGCGCGGGCGCGCCACGGCCTACTGTTAGGGCTTACCCCAGGTTCACCCCGCTTGGAGGCGGACAGATGCGATTTTTTAACACCGAAGGGCCAGTGCGGGCAGATAAACACTATCAATTGGATCCGCTGCACCGTTGGAATCTCGCCGACATTCTGCGCTTGATCGAGCAGGAGAAGTACTTCTTGCTCCATGCGCCGCGCCAGACCGGAAAAACCAGTTGTCTGCTCGCGTTGATGGCGCATCTCAACCGCGAGGGCCGTTACCTGGCCGTTTACGCCAACCTGGAAGGCGCTCAAGCCTACCGCGAGCGTCTGGACCCCGCGATGGCGACTCTGGTGACGGACATTGCCGCTTGGGCGAGCGACTGCGCGGGCGAGACCGAAGCGCCCGCGCTGGCGCGCGAGGTGTTGTCGAGCACACCCGGCGGCTCGGCGCTGGGCGTGTTTCTCAGTCACTGGTGTGCCCGTTTGGAGCGGCCCCTGGTGCTGCTGCTCGATGAGGTCGATGCACTCGTGGGGGACACCCTGGTCTCGCTGCTGCGTCAGTTGCGCGCCGGTTATACCAAACGCCCGCAGGCCTTTCCCAGCACCATTGTCTTGTGTGGCGTGCGTGACCTGCGCGACTACCGCATCCATGCCCACTCCGAGCGTGACCCGATCACCGGCGGCAGCGCCTTCAACATCAAGGCCAAGTCGCTGCGTTTGGGCGATTTCTCAGCCGCCGAGGTGACAACCCTGCTTGGCGAGCATACCCGGGAGACCGGGCAACACTTCACACCAGAGGCCAGGGCGCGCATCTGGGAACTGACCCAGGGACAGCCTTGGCTTGTCAATGCGCTGGCGTATGAAAGCTGCTTCGAGAGACCCGAGGGACTTGATCGCAAGCGCGCGATCGATGTTGCCTTGATCGACCAGGCCAAAGAGCAACTCATCCTGCGCAGCGTTACTCACCTTGACCAACTCGCCGATAAACTGAGAGAAACCCGTGTGCGACGCATCATCGAGCCCATGCTCGCTGGCACCTCCCTGGGCGAAGTGCCCACCGACGAACGCGATTACCTGGTCGATCTGGGTCTGCTGCGGCGCACCAACGGCGGCAGTCTTACCGTGGCCAACCCCATCTACCGCGAAGTCCTGCCGCGCATGCTCGCCAGCGGCCCGCAAGACTCAATGCCTCAGATCAGCCCGAGCTGGCTCAGGCCCACGGGGGATCTGGACCCCGATGCTTTGCTCGCGGCCTTTCTCGACTTCTGGCGCCAACATGGCGAGCCATTGCTCGGCAGCGCGCCCTATCACGAGATCGCCCCGCACCTAGTGCTCATGGCTTTTCTGCAGCGGGTCGTCAATGGCGAAGGCACCTTGGAACGTGAATACGCCATCGGCCGTGGGCGGATGGATCTGTGTCTGCGCTATCGGGCCGTGACACTGGGCATCGAGCTCAAGGTCTGGCGCCCGGGTGCGCCCGATCCACTCACCGAAGGTTTGGCGCAATTGGACGACTACCTGGCGGGCTTGGCGCTGGACACCGGCTGGCTCGTCATCTTTGATCGCCGCTCCGGGCTGGCACCGCTGGCCGAGCGGCTGACCGCAACCGAAACCACCAGTCCCGGCGGGCGCCAGGTGCGCCTGGTGCGGACCTGAGATGAAACAACAGGACGGATTGATGGAAGGCATTCACCTATCGGCCCGAGCGAGTGTTACAGGATCAAGAGACGCATGTCATGCACGCCGCGGAAAGCGGGAGAAGTCGGGCGGGCGTTTTTCCAGGTAAGCATTACGGCCTTCCTGTGCCTCGGGCGTCTGGTAGTAAAGCCCCGTGGCATTGCCGGCCAGTTCCTGAATCCCGGCCAGACCGTCGGTGTCGGCGTTGAAGGCCGCCTTGAGCAGCCGCAGTGCGGTGGGCGAATGGCGCAGCATCTGCCGGCACCAGTCGAGGGTGACAGCTTCAAGCTCCGATAGCGGCACCACGGTATTGACCAGCCCCATGGCCAGGGCCTCCTGGGCGTCGTACTGGCGGCACAGAAACCAGATTTCCTTGGCCTTCTTGATGCCGATATTGCGGGCCATCAGCCCGGCTCCAAAACCGGCGTCGAAGCTGCCGACGCGCGGCCCGGTCTGACCAAAGCGGGCGTTGTCGGCGGCGATGGTCAGGTCGCAGACAAGATGCAGCACATGGCCGCCGCCAATCGCATAACCGGCCACCATGGCAACTACTGGCTTGGGCAGGGTGCGAATCTGGCGCTGCAAGTCCAGCACATTCAGGTGCTCAGCGCCGGCATGGTCGCGATAGCCGCCGTCGCCGCGGATGCGCTGATCCCCGCCCGAGCAAAAGGCCAGGTCTCCTGCACCGGTCAGGATGATCACACCGATGTCTGGATCATGATGGGCGCGATGAAAGGCGTCGATCAGCTCGCGGATGGTCTCCGGGCGGAAGGCGTTGCGCACCTCGGGCCGGTTGATGGTCAGCTTGGCGATACCCTCGGCCTGGTGGTAGAGGATGTCCTGGTAGTCGAGCCCGTCCGGCTGCTGCCAGTCGATTGATGACTCGGGATGTGCGGTGACTGGATGATTGTGGCTGGTCAATGTCGGGCCTTGGATGTGGCGTAATGCGGATAGATTGGCGTGAATCCCACGGCCCGATCCTCCGTGGCAGGACCATGAGCCTTGAGATGCGCTTGATTTCAGTGAGCGACCGGTTGCTTAGGCGGCACTTGCGCGATACAGGCGGATTCTACCGAAAAGCGCAACCCCGTTTCAGCGCAGAGTTTGGCAGCACAAATGAGCTTTCGGTTTTGAGTCGGGTGACGGGCGCGGGGGTGTTCGATCGCCCTGCTCTGATCGGGCGACGCGATCGCAAGCCTACAGGGAAGTATTCACGGCGTCCCCCGCGCCCGTCACCCGGCTCAAAACAAGAAGAAATGCAGGTATGCAATGCCGACTTTCTTCATCCAGTTTTAGCGTCCGGTTTCAGCGGCATCCCCCAACAAGCGCGCATGGGCAACACGTTGCCAGAAATCCAGATGCATGGCGCGACTCTGGTCAGCGTCGATTTGTACTTCAATAAACTTGGGCAGGGTCGAATCAGCCAGGGCGGCGGCAAGACCGTCGCTGTCGCGGACGCACTCATGGGGCAAGCCGAAGGGCTTGGCTAGCTCACCGAGATCTGGCGCCACCGGCGTGCGCCAGTAACGCGCAAAATCAGGTAAGCCTTGCTGGGGCAAGTAGTCGAAAATGCGGCCGCCGCCATTGTTGATGACGATGACAGGACGCTTGAGCTCGCCGGTGAGCAACAGGCCACTCAGATCGTGGCAGAAAGACAGGTCACCAAGCAGCCCCCAGGTGGGTATGCCGGCGGCATTCAGCCCGGCCAGAGTCGAGAGCTGGCCGTCGATGCCGCTGACACCGCGGTTGCCGAACAGCTCCAGCGGCTCGCGGCGCGGGTAGGACCAGGTCTCAATCTGGCGGATGGGCAGGGAATTGGCGCATAGCAGGCCTTCGCCGGGCGCAATGGCCTGCAATAGCTGCTGAATGAGCTGGGCTTCGCACCAGGGGCTTTCTGTTGCATGGGCAGCGGCTAAGTCTTCCACCCGCTGCTCGGCCAGCTGCCAGCTCTTGCACCAATGGCTGTCGGCGCGGGCGTCGAGCCGATCGCCCATGACGCCGGCCAGCGCTCCATTCAGGTCCTGGGGCGCGGCCTGTATCAGCCCGCAGGCGTCATGGCTCGGGTCGCACCAGCGTTCGCGGGTCGCGACCAGCCAGCTCGGCACCTCCGCGAGCCACTCGCCGAGGGTCTTGGATACGGGCGCGAGCCCGAGGCGCAATACCCAGTCGGGCTTGAGCCGGGCGGCTGCATCCGGGTTGCGCAACAGCGCGTCGTAATGGCGGATCACGCAGGGCGAAGGGTCTTGTTCTGGCTGCTGCGCGAAGCGAAGCCCGGACAGCGGATCGGCCAGCAGCGGCAGGCCAAGGTGGGCGGCACAGTCCAGAATGGCGGCGGCATCATCGGCATTGGCTACGCTGGCTGGCCCGCAGACGATGAGTCCGTTGCCCGGTGGTAGCCAGTACCTAATGGACCCATGGCTGCGGGAAATACTCGGCCGGCTTTGCTCGGCGATGGCGGGCGCTAATGCCGCTGCGCTGGCAATGCTGCTTGCGGACGATTGGGCGGCATCTGTTCCAGATCCATCGGATGAAGCCGATGGGCAGTCCCTCGCCGGCACCAGGGGCTCGTTGAATGGCAGATTGATATGCACGGGCGCGGCCCCCGGCCCCTGGCTCTGCAGGGCAACGCGCAGCCCCAGCGCGCGCATGGCCTTCAGACTGACGGGATCAGCACTGGGCGCGCCTGGATCATGGAATTCCCGCACAAAGCTGCCAAACAGGCGGGTCTGGTCAATCGTCTGATTTGCGCCTGAGTGGCGCAGCAGTGGCGGGCGGTCGGCGGACAGCAGCACCAGACCAAGGCCCCAGTGGGCAGCTTCGATCACCGCCGGATACCAGTGCGCCGGGGCGCTGCCCGAGGTGGCGAGCAGGGCGACAGGTTCACCGCTGGCGCGCGCCAGCCCAAGGGCGAAAAAGGCTGCGCTGCGCTCGTCGAGAATCGGGGTGAGGCTGAGCGCGGGGCACCGCTGCGCGGCCAGCACCAACGGGGTAGAGCGCGAGCCGGGCGAGAGCACCAAGTGGCGCAGGCCGCCCTGCATCAGTCCGTCGAGCAGCGCCAGCGACCAGCGCAGGTTCAGACAGCCGATGTCCTCGCTTTGGGGCGCAGCGTCCGGGCTCACGCGAAGCGCAGCGCCGTGAGCATGGCTGCGAGCTTGGCTTCGGTCTCCTCCCATTCCTCATCCGGGTCCGAGCCGGCGACAATGCCGGCCCCGGCATAAAGCTCCGCCTGCTTGCCGCAAATGCGCGCGCAGCGCAGCAGTACCCAGAGCTCGCTGCTGGCGCCGGGCTCGATGAACCCGGCCGCGCCCGTGTACCAGCCACGCGAGAAGGGTTCGTGTGTGCGCAGCCACTGGTGTGCCGCGAGTCTTGGCTGACCGTTGGTGGCCGGGGTGGGGTGCAGCCGCTCGGCAAGCTCGAACAGGTCCGTGTCAGGGTCGATCTCTGCGGTAATCGGGCTCCACAGGTGCTGCGCATTGCGCAGCCGCATCAGGTCGGGCTGGGCGGGAACGTGAATGGCGCGACAACTGGGCTCCAGGGCCTGGCTAATGGCGTCGACGACAAATCCGTGCTCGCGCAGATTCTTCTCCGAGCGCAGCAGCTCCTTGCCCAACGCCAGATCCTGGTCCGCGCAATCGGAGCGCCCGATGGTGCCAGCAATGGCGTCGACCGCAAGGCGCCCGTTGTGCACATGCAGCAGGCGCTCGGGCGTTGCGGCGACAAAGTTGCTGCCATGGCTGCGCATGTTGATGATCTGGCAGGACGGAAACACGGCCGCTAGCACATCGAGCAGGCGCGCGATATCGAACGCGCGGCTGCCGCGTACATCAAGACGGCGCGACAGCACCACCTTGTGCAAGTCACCGGCATCAATATGCGCCAGTGCGGCATCGACCAGGCGTGCCCATTCCGCCTGCTTCGGCTGGGCGGAATTCGTCTCCATCCGCGTGACCAGCGCCGGGCGGCGCACCGGCGCGAACAGGCGCGGGATGAGCTCCTCAAGCAGGGCGTTCCAGCGCGCATGGACTGTTGCTCGCGCCTCGGTTTGGGGCGCGCTGAAAATCACCGCGGCCTGGTCGCCGTGCTGGCGCAGGCCGATGTCTGGCACCCATAGCAGCGCATCGGGCAGCGCATCCTTGACTTGGGATATGGGTTGCGCCTGTGTGGGATCAGGTGTGGAATCTGGCGCGGCAGCAAAACCGAACATCGCGAAGGGGGGCAGCCCAGTGGCGTCGGGGTCATGCGACTCCCAGTCGGTGTGCCAGTTGCGCGCGAGC
The DNA here is from genome assembly GCF_033954455.1 of Thiorhodovibrio litoralis. Taxonomy (NCBI): domain Bacteria; kingdom Pseudomonadati; phylum Pseudomonadota; class Gammaproteobacteria; order Chromatiales; family Chromatiaceae; genus Thiorhodovibrio; species Thiorhodovibrio litoralis. Next base: position 2,000,515 of record NZ_CP121473.1, read on the forward strand.
GCCGATAACTCGCCGAGCCGCCCTGGCCCCCGGGCTTCCCATTGTGCGGCCAGGCCATAGCCGGCGCGCAGTCCGTCGCCATCTGGACGCAGAAACTGAAACTGCGCGCCCGGCAGCTGGGCGATGGCGTTTGGCTGGTGGGGCAGGGCGAGGATCAGTGAGGTCAGCTGATTGGCCTCTGCGCCATCGCGTCCAAGCGGCAACCGGGCGATTTCGCGTGCGAGCCGCTCTTGCAGCTGCTTCATTACAGCCTTGGCGGCGGGCGTCCAGTCCTCGTGGAGCGCATCGGCGCTCCGCGCCGCCTGGCACAGCGGCGGGCGGGCATTATTGATGTCGAGCTGTAAGGATTCCACTCAAAAAAAACCGTTGGCTGTAAGCAGAGGTTAAGCCAAGTAGCGGATGCCAGTACCCCGGGCACTCCGTTACCGCCCGGGACAGGCATGACCGGTGACGATTCTAAAGGCTTTCCGGCCGATCGAGAAACCGCCGCTGACGGGAGTCGCCACGCCCCGCGCGGCGGTGGATTACCACGAAGCACACGGCTTGATTCCGCAACAGCAAGGGTTTCGGCTATACCAAAAACGCATTTGGCTCAAGGTCGTCTCCGGGGCAGCTGGAGAGTGGTCGCAATCCGCAGCCTCAGCCCGCCTTTTGCCAGAAGGCATCAATGGCGGCGATGGTCTTTTGCGGTTGCTCCCATTGTGGCATGCCCAGGGTTGGCTCGACCCGCGACACCTGCCAGTTGGCTTTGCGCGCATCCAGATCAGGCAGCAGGTCGAAGCTTACATTGGCATCGCGATCGTGGATCACCAACACCGGCAGCTGGAGCTTGGCGTAGAGCTGCTCGACCGGATCATGGGTGAACAGCTGCCCAGAGAGAAAGTAGAACGGGGCATAACGTGCACCTGGCTGATGCGAGGTGGCGTAGGCGTAATCGATCAGCTCTTTCGGTGGCTTGGTGACGAAGCTGCGCTGCATGAAATAACCCACGCTTGGGCGGATGGTGACCAGGGCATAAAGCGCCGGGCCGAATCCGGGCAAGCTGAAAAAGCGGTGCAACACCCGACCGGTTTTTGCGCTAGGCAGGCGCCGCGCCGAGAACCCGGTCGGCGACAGCAGCACCAGCCGGCGGAACACTTCAGGTGCCTGCAGCGCAGCGCGGGCGGCGAACTCGCAGCTCAGCGAGTAAGCGATCAGGTCGCAGGGAGCCTTGACGACTTGGGACAAAAAGGCCCGGATCGAGTCCGCGTAAAGCTCGGGCGAGTAAACCCTGTCGCTGCGATCGGAAAAGCCAAAGCCCGGCAGCTCGAGTGCATAGACGCGTCGCGTCGCGCGGTAGTGGTCGAACAGCGGCTTCATCTCGAACGCGCTGGGAGCCGCATTAATGCTGTGAATCAACAGAATGGGCTCGGCATCGGCAGGGCCGTCCACGTAATAATTAAGCTCCGGCAGGCTCTGGCCGGCAAAGCGTGCCCGGGGCGCATCAAGCGCTGCTGGTAGATTTGGGGTTGCGCCCCCAGCATCGGTCGGTGCGGCATTCAGAAGGCCAAGGTGGCTTGGCGTCGATAACACTTGCATAACATTCTCCAGCGGTATGGCGGCCGCAAATCCTGCAAAAATCGCCCGGCAAAAAATCGCCTGAGCAAGAATAGCCCTTCAAAAGATGGTGAAGTATAGCTCGATTGTGCGCCAGGTCGCGTTTTCGATCAGGTCTGTCTGTTGGCAGCACGCGGTGGATGGCCTATGCTGCCAGAAGGTGCTGGGCTTAAAGGGAGTTTCATCACATGACAGCCGTGACTGTGCAGAATATGCGTGTCTGCGAGTTTTGCGAGCTCGACTCGGAAAATGCTCGTCTCAAAACGCAGCTTGAGTCGCTGCGCGCGCGCGCGGTGGAAACCGAGGCCCTGTTCCAACGCCTGCAGGAATGGGAAATGACATTGCTTGGCATTGACTCGCTCGAGCAACTGCTCGACAGCATGACCGGCGATCTGCGCGCGCGCTTCCACGTCGATCAAGCACGGCTGCTGCTGCCGGATACCGATCGGCGCATTCGCAGCCTGCTCGATTCGATCGAGGCCAAGGCACCCAAGGATGTGCTCTTCGAGCGCCCGTCGCAAGACTGCGAGCGTCTGCGCGAGCCCCAACTCAGCGCGCTGGACGAAACCGGCCTGCCGCCCTTGTTCGAGCCCGGCGGGCCGATTCGCAGCGTCGCGCTGCTTCCCCTGGTGCGCGAACAGCGGTTTTTCGGCCTGCTGGCGCTCGGCAGTCGGGATGCGCAGCGCTATGGTCCCGAGCTGGAAACCCATGCGCTGGCGCGACTGGGCGCCATCTGCTCGGTGTGTCTTGAAAACGCCATAAACCGCGCGCGTCTCGAACTGGGCGGTCTGACCGACCCCTTAACTGGGCTGCACAACCGCCGCTCGCTCGAGCAGCGGCTGCACGCCGAGGTGGACCGTGCCCGGCGCAAGCGCCATTCGCTGTCGTGCCTGTTTGTCGATCTCGATCTGTTCAAGCAGATCAACGACCAATACGGCCATAGTGCCGGCGATGCGGTGCTGCAAGAAGTCGCCCGTCGGCTGCTTGCCGCGCTGAGAGGGGGCGACATCGCCGCACGCTTCGGCGGCGATGAGTTGGCCCTGCTATTGCCTGCCACCAGTCAGCAGGATGCGCGCAACATGGGTGAGCGCATTCGTACCGTGGTGAGTGATAATCCGCTGCAGCTCGAAGACGGCGTCAGTATCCCCATCGGCCTGTCCATCGGCGTCGGTACCCTCGAGCACAACCAGCTGACAGAAGACATCGCCCGTTCCGGCCAAGAGCTCCTGCAGGCCGCTGACGAAGCGCTATACCTTGCCAAGCGCGGCGGGCGTGGCCGCGTGGTATAGCTGATCAGCGCTGGTCGGGATACTCACACAAATCCGCGATTGCACACTGGCTGCAGCCTGGGCTGCGCGCGGTGCAGGTGTAGCGCCCATGCAGGATAAGCCAATGATGGGCGTCTTGCAGAAATTCCCTCGGCACCAAACGGAGCAGCTTTTGCTCGACCGCCAGCGGTGTCTTGCCCGGAGCGATGCGCGTGCGGTTGGCAACGCGGAAGATATGGGTATCAACGGCGATGGTCGGCTCGCCGAACGCGGTGTTGAGAATCACATTAGCGGTTTTGCGCCCAACACCGGGCAGCGCCTCAAGCGCTGCGCGCTCACGCGGAACCTCGCCCTGATGCTGGTCGATGAGCAGGGCGCAAGTCTTGATGATGTTCTTCGCCTTGCTGTTGAACAACCCAATGGTGCGGATGTACGTGCTCAAGCCCGCCTCGCCTAGCGCAAGCATCGCGTCAGGGGTGTTGGCTACGGCAAAAAGCGTTTCGGTGGCTTTGTTGACGCTCTTATCCGTGGCCTGAGCGGACAGGATCACAGCGATCAGCAACTCGAACGGCGAGTTGTAGCGCAACTCCGTGGTCGGATGCGGATTCGCAGCGCGCAGGCGGGTGAAAATCTCGGTGCGTTTGGCCCTGTTCATGCTGGCGCTAAGGATATATCGGAACAACATCCAGTTTCAGTCTGAATGTTCCATCGTCAGGCTGTTCGGGAGGTCGCAGGCTCCTTGCTGACAGAGAGCATTTCTCGCCCTACAATCGGCGCCGTTACGGGTTCGCTGGAATCAGGCATGAACGAAACGGATATCGAAGCCTTTATCACCCGCTGGGGTGGCGGCAGCAGCCGTGGCGGCAATGAGCGCGCCAACTTGCAGCTGTTCTTGACGGAATTCTGCACCCTGCTCGATCTGCCCCAGCCCGACCCGGCGAGCGCGGACAACAGTCAGAACGCCTACGTTTTCGAGCGATCCGTTACCGAGCGCCTTCCGGATGGCAGCACTAAGCCGCGCTCGCTGGACCTCTACAAGCGCGGCTGCTTCGTGCTTGAAGGCAAAGATACCGGCAAGCAGACCGGCAGCGACACCTGGGACGCCGCCATCGTCAAGGCGCACAAACAGGCGGAGAACTACGTCCGCGCCCTGCCGGCGGAGGAAGGCCGCCCGCCCTTCATTCTTGTGGTCGATGTCGGGCGCTCCTTCGTCCTCTATTCGGAATTCACCTGCTCCGGCGGCAACTACGTCCCGTTTCCCGACGCGCGCGGTTATCGCATTAGACTTGAGCAGCTGCGCGCCGAGGATATCCGCGAACGCCTGCGCGCGCTCTGGCTCGATCCGTTGAGCCTCGACTCCAGCCGCCACGCCGGCCGGGTCACCCGCCAAATCGCCGACGCGCTCGCGGGCCTGGCCAAGTCGCTCGAGGAGACGGGCGCGGACTCGGAACGCGTCGCCGGCTTTCTGTCGCGCTGCCTGTTTACCATGTTCGCCGAGGATGTCGGCCTGCTCCCGGCCGAAAGCTTCTCTGAACTGCTCGCGCGGCTGCAACAAAAGCCCGAAGCCTTCCCGGATGCGCTCAAGAGCCTCTGGCAAAGCATGAACAGCGGCGGCTTCTGTGGCGTCTTGATGACCCAAGTGTTGCGCTTCAACGGCGGTCTGTTCGAGGGGGCTGATCCCTTGCCGCTGACCGCCAAACAAATCGGCCAGCTCATCGACGCCGCACGCGCCGACTGGCGCCAGGTGGAGCCCGCCATCTTCGGCACCCTGCTCGAGCGCGCACTCAACCCGCACGAGCGCCACAAGCTCGGCGCCCACTACACCCCGCGCGCCTATGTCGAACGCCTGGTCATGCCCACGGTGATCGAGCCATTGCGCGCCGACTGGGAGGATGTCCAGGTCGCCGCGCAAAACCATGCGCGCCTCGGCAAGACCAAGGACGCCATCACCGAAGTCCGCAATTTCCACGGCCGCCTGTGCCAAACCCGCGTGCTCGACCCCGCCTGCGGCAGCGGAAATTTCCTCTATGTCGCGCTCGAGCACATGAAGCGCCTGGAAGGCGAAGTCCTGGACGTGCTCGGCCGCCTGCAGAAATCCGCGAGCTTCGAACTCGAAGGCTTCACCGTCAACCCCAACCAATTTCTCGGCCTGGAGATCAACCCGCGCGCCGCGCGCATCGCCGACATCGTGCTCTGGATCGGCTACCTGCAATGGCATTTTCGCACCTACGGCCATGTCAACCCGCCCGAGCCGGTGCTGCGCGACTTCCACAACATCCAGTGCCGCGATGCCCTGATCGAGGCCAAGGCGCGCGAGCCTTTGCTTGACGACCAAGGCCAGCCCGTCACCGTCTGGGACGGGCGCAGTGTCAAGGTCAGCCCCATCACCGGTGAGAAGATCCCCGACGAGGCCCAGCGTCTGCAAGTCTACCGCTATCTCGAACCATGCCGCGCCGAATGGCCGGAGGCGGACTTCATCGTCGGCAATCCGCCCTTCATCGGTGCCGCCAGCATGCGCCGCGCCCTCGGCGACGGTTATGTCGATGCCGTGCGCAAGGTGTACAGCGGGCTCGTGCCGGACTCCGCCGACTTCGTCATGTACTGGTGGCAGATCGCCGCCGAGAAAGTCAGGAAGGGCGGGGCGCGCCGCTTCGGATTCATCACCACAAACAGCCTGCGCCAGACCTTCAACCGCCGGGTGCTCGAGCCGCATCTGAACGATCCCAAGACGCCCTTGTCGCTGGTATTCGCGGTGCCGGATCACCCCTGGGTGGAGGCCAGCGATGGCGCGCAAGTGCGCATCGCCATGACCGTTGGTGCGCCTGGTCAGAAACCTGGCTTGCTCCAACAAGTGGTCTCCGAGCACGCTGGAGATGATGATGCGCGCGCAGTAAGCGTGACCACTCGCGAAGGCAAGTTGTTTGCGGATTTGGTTATCGGCGCAAATGTTTCCAGCGCCGAAACTCTGCAGTCAAATAATGGCATTAGCTTCCGTGGTGTTTCCCTTATCGGAGCCTTCGATTTGACCCAAGACGAGGCGAACAGGTTTGGCTTTGATAATTCCGCTGTAGCAGACAGCCGGATTAGGCCATTCGTCAATGGAAAAGATATTGCTCAGTCCCCTAGCAATCGTTATGTGATTGATCTTTTTGGGCTTGACCTGCATGAAGTGCGTCAATCTTATCCTGCGCTATATCAGTGGGTTTTGGAGAGGGTGAAACCATCGCGAGATGCGAAGTCGCACACAAAGGATGGGGCTGCATACGCAAAATCCTGGTGGGTTTTTGGGAAGCCAAGACAAGAAATGCGGAGAGCGCTGGAAAACTTAGATCAATTCTTTGTTACGCCGATGACGGCCAAACACCGCCTGATTGTCAGAATGGGCCAACCTGTTCTGCCAGACCAAGGGTTGATCGTATTTTCGACTTGTGACCAATCTCACCAAGGCATACTAAGCAGCCGAATTCATTGTGCTTGGGCTTTAGCAACAGGCGGCAGGCTTGGGGTTGGAAACGATCCGCGCTACAACAATAGCCGTTGCTTCGAGACCTTCCCGTTCCCCGCCGCCGATGACACCCAAATCGCCACCATCCGCGATCTCGCAGAGCAGATCGACACCCACCGCAAACGCCAGCAGGCCAAGCATCCCAAGCTGACCCTGACCGGCATCTACAACGTCCTCGACGCCCAACGCCACCAAACGCCGCTCACCGAAAAAGACCAAGCCATCAGCAACCAGGGCCTGGTCACCCTGCTGCGCGAACTCCACGACCAGCTCGACACCGCCGTCTTCGAAGCCTACGGCTGGCAGGATCTGGCCAAGCAACTGATCGGCCGCCCCGGCGCCACCTGCCCCTGGCCGGACAAGCCCGCCGACCAGCTCCAAGCCGAGGAAGAACTGCTCACTCGCCTGGTCGCCCTCAACGCCGAGCGCGCCGCCGAGGAAGCCCAAGGCAGCATCCGCTGGCTGCGCCCCGACTACCAAAACCCGCAAGCGCACGCCACCACCACCGGCGAGCAACAAACCGCCGACCTCGACACGCCCGCCACCGCGACCACCACCGCCAAGCCGAAAAAGGGGAAAATCAAATTCCCGACCGCGCGCGCCGGCATCCCGGAGCAAGTCGCCGTCGTCAAATCCGCGCTCGGCAAACAAGCGCGCAGCCTGGAGGAACTGACAGAGGAATTTTCAGACCCAAAGAGGACCGCTCCCAAGATCGCAGAAATCCTCGCCACCCTCGAATCACTCGGCCTGTTGCAACGCGAGGGCGAGCGCTACCGGCTCACGCGCTAACTCGCAATCTGGCGCAACAACAAAGTAGATCAGACCGATGAATAACGTCTTACTACAACGCATCACCGTTGATTCACGCATATTCGGCGGCAAACCCATCATCCGTGGGCGACGCCTTGCCGTGGAGCATGTTCTTGGCATGCTCGCCGCAGGCGATGACATCCACACCCTACTCGAAGGCTATCCCTGGTTGGAGCGCGAAGATGTTCTGGCTTGCTTGGCCTATGCCCATCGGCTCGTTGAGCATGAGCGGGTTGAACCCCTGATCGTCGATGCCGCTGCATGAAGCTGCTACTGGACACCTGCGTTTGGGCCGGCGCTGCTCCATGCAACCGTCGTCGAGCGCTATGCCGCCGAGCTTAACCACGGCGCTATCTTGACCGTCACGGCTGATCGTGTGCGAGTTCGCGCCTTACTACAACGCTAAGCATGCGGAAATGGGAAAAGGAAACGATTTCATTCTGAGGACTCGAATTAACCACCATGACTGAGCAGAATCAGCCAAAATCTATCGAAGCCCGCGCGCGCAGCGTGCGAGAACTGCTCGACAAGGCCAAGTACACCATCGACTTTTACCAGCGCGAGTATGCCTGGGAGGAGCGCCAAGTCCGGGAATTGGTCGACGATCTCACCGGCAAGTTTCTTGACCACTACGACCCCGGTCATTCGCGCCCCCAGGTTGAGCACTATGGTCATTATTTCCTCGGGTCGGTGGTTCTCAGTCACAAACGCGGTCAGCGCTTCATCGTCGATGGCCAACAACGGCTCACCACACTGACGCTGCTGCTGATCGAACTCTACCATCGCCAAGGCGAGCGGCCCGATGGGGTCGATGTGCGCAACCTGATCTTCTCTGAGAAATACGGGCACAAGAGCTTCAACCTGGATGTGCCGGACCGCGAGCCAATCATGCGTGCCTTAATGGACGGTCAGGGCGCAGTCTTCGATGTCAGCGATGCGACGCCATCGGTGGTCAATATCCAGGCTCGGGCCGCCAATGTCGGCGAGCACTTGCCCGAAGAAATCAACGCGGACGCGCTGCCGTTTTTCGTCGATTGGCTGCTGGAGAACGTGCATCTGGTTGTGATCGAGGCCTACTCCGACGAGGATGCCTACACCATCTTCGAGACCATGAACGATCGCGGCCTGTCCTTGAGCTTGCCGGAGATGCTCAAGGGCTATGTGCTGGCCAATGTGTATCGGGAAAGCGACCAGCGCGACATCAACGACCTTTGGAAAGCGCGGATGCAAGCGCTGCGGGCGACGGAGAAAGAGGGTGACGCCGACTTCTTCAAGGATTGGCTGCGCGCCCGTCACGCGCAAACGATCCGGCCTGGCTCCGCTGGCGCCGAGAACAAAGACTACGAACGCATTGGCACGGAGTTCCACCGCTGGGTTCGCGATCAGCGTGATCTATTGGGATTGGCGGACCCTGATGGCTTCCTGCGCTTTGTGCGCCGCGATCTCGACTTTTTTGCCCGCCAGGTGCTCACCATTCGCAACGCGATGGTCAAACTGGAACCCGGGCTTGAATCCATTCGTTTCAATGCCGACCGGGGGTTTACGCTGCAAACCCAGTTGATGTTGGCGCCGCTCTCGGCCGAGGATTCCAAGGATACCGCACGGCGTAAGATCGCTTTGGTGGCGGACTTTGTCGATATCTGGCTGGCACGACGCATTTGGTGCTTCCGCACCATCAGTTACTCGTCGGTCAAGTACACCATCTTTCAGCTGACCAAGGAATTGCGCGGTCGCGATATCAGCGACCTCGCGACCTTCCTGCGCGCGGAACTGAATGCGCAGAAAGAGAGCTTCGCGAGCGCCCCTCAGTTTAGGCTGCATGCGCAAAATTATCGCCAGGTTCGGCACATCCTCGCGCGCCTAACCTTATGGCTTGAAGCCCAATGTGGCCAGCCAGCGCACTTCGAGGATCTGATCTCACAGGGCAAGGCAAAGCCGTTCGAGATTGAGCACGTTTGGGCGGATCGTTATGAACGCTTTACCGAGTGGTTCAATCACCAAAGCGATTTCGACACCGAACGCAACCGGATCGGTGGTCTGCTGCTCCTGCAGCGCGGCATCAATCAAAGCCTCGGGGATGGGACCTATGAGCAAAAACGCGACGCCTACATGGCGCACAGCGCCAACCTGCTTGCTCGCAGCCTGCACCCGCTGGCCTACCAGAACCACCCGGCTTTTCTGAGCCTGATTGACCGCACCGGTCTGCCGTTCCGCCCCTACGACACCTTTGGTCCGGAGGAGCAGAAGCAACGCCAGGAACTCTATATCCGCATTGCCGAATGGGTCTGGAATCCTTCCCGACTTGACCTGGATGGCGAAAAACCGCCCGTCTATGAGCCCATTGCCACCATCGACGAAGAGGAAGCAGAGGCGGCCAACCGTCCTGATCGCTACGAAGCGAGACTCGCTTTCTGGACCAAGCTGCTCGACCACGCCAAGACTCAGTCTGATTTGCACGCCAGAATCTCCCCAGGGAAATACCATTGGGCCGGTGCCCGTCGCCACGGTGTCTGGTGGAACTATTGGGTCACGATGGCGGAGACCCGCGTGACCATTTACATCGATGGCCCCGATGCCGCTGCGAACAAGGCGCTCTTTGACGCGCTCCATGATGGCCACCGCAACGCGATCGAATCCGCATTCGGCGGCCCGCTAGAATGGCAACGCCTCGAAGAGCGCCGCGCCTGCTGGATTGGCACCAAGCTGGAAGGTGGCTGGGTCGATGAGTCAACCTGGGACGGCGCCATCGCAAAGGCTGTCGATGTAATGACAAGGCTCTATGCCGCGGCTTCGCCTCGGCTGAAGAACACGGAAAATTAGCGAACATCTCCGCTCTCGGCAAACAAGCGCGCAGGCTGGAGGAACTGACAGAGGAATTTTCTGACCCAAAGAGAACCGCTCCCAAGATCGCAGAAATCCTCGCCACCCTAGAATCACTCGGCCTGCTGCAACTTGAGGGCGGGCGCTACCGGCTCGCGCGCTAAAGGGCGATTACGACCTTTGCTTTCCGATCATCGATCTTTATCAGAATGACCTTGACCATCGTCTTCCACAATTACATGCAGCGGCTTGACAGGTAGGTTCGCATGGATCAACAACCCATTCGTCGCGTGATTGGGCGTCGGCAGGAACGTCCGGTGGGCAAGCTAGGGGCGCCAACACTGGCTGCACAGAGGTGGTCTGAGACCATGGCCGTGCGGGAAACGCGGGTTCCCAAGGGTATTTTCCGCTATGCCACAATGGAAGAGGCAAATGCGGACTGGGAGCGATGGCATGCTGAGCTGGTGGCGGAAATGGCTAGGAAAAGACGCGGGCCGGGCGAGCGAGAGCAGTCCTGATGCTGGCGGTGACGATGGTCTTGAGTATACACGCCCCGCGACATGGCAGGATGTCATCACGACGGTGCGACTGCTCAACCGCGCTGGAGTCCGCTACATTCTAGTCGGCGGCTATGCCTTGGCAGCCCACGGCTACGTGCGTATGACGACGGATATCGATATCGCGGTCGCGCCTGATCCGGGCAATTCCGCTCGCTGGGTCGCGGCACTTGCCGAACTTCCGGATGGGGTGTGTGCTGCCATGTCTGGCGAAGCGGATCCGTTCGAAGGCGACCATCTGCACGCCATTCGCTTGAACGATGCGTTCACAGTCGATCTTCTGCCTGCGGTGGCGGGAGTATCCTTTACGGAGCTTGAACAGCATGTTGAATGGATGAATCTGGAAGGTGAGTCGGTGCCGGTCTTAAGTCTGGTTGGATTGCTCAAAACCAAGCAAGGCGTGCGGCCGAAAGATCAGGCCGATGAGAGGGTTTTGCGGCGGGCGATCGCCGCAGTGACGGGGCAGAGTTCAGATGACCGTGCGCCATAGCTGTAAAGTCTCGCTAAAGGCAACCAACCACCTTCTTTTCATGCGCCTGCTGAAGCAGCACTGGCCTGAGTGCGGCCTGGCCCGCTGCGGGTGACATTGTGCGCTCGCGCAACTTCAGCGTCGGGCAGGGCAACGCCATGGACGGCGCGATCATCTGAAATCATGCTTGCTGGATGGCAGGAGCTGTCTATAATTACAGTTCTTGTGCCGCGATTCGCGCTTGGCTGTCTGATCGCGGCGCTGTATCCCGTAATCAAGCCCTTGTCATGACCACCACCCCCATTCTGAAATCCCGGGAGCCCTCGTGAGCGAGCCTGTATTGACCGATCGCCAACGCCAGATTTTGGCGCTGATTCGCCGACATATCCGTGAGACCGGCTATCCGCCGACGCGCGCGGAGATTGCCGCTGCCTGCGGATTTCGCTCGGTCAATGCTGCGGTGGATCACCTCAAGGCACTGGCGCGTCGTGGGGTGATCGAGCTCAAGCCGGGGGCATCGCGTGGCATCCGGCTGCTTGAATCCGCGGCATCCGTTTCTCGCGCGTCCCGGGCGCTGTCGGATTCGTCGCCGGATGCATCGGCTGGTTTGCCGATGGCTTCGTCGATAGGTTCGCCGATGGGGTTACCCCTGATCGGTCGGGTGGCGGCGGGGCGCCCGCTGCTGGCGCTTGAGCATATCGAGGACCATTACCCGGTCGACCCGGGGCTGTTTCGGCCGCGTGCCGATTATCTCCTGCGCGTTAGCGGCGAGAGCATGCGCGATGCCGGCATTCTCGACGGCGACCTGCTGGCGGTGCAGCGCAGGTCGGAGGCGCGCAATGGACAGGTCCTGGTAGTGCGCGTCGATGATGAGGTCACGGTCAAGCGTTTCCAGCAGTCAGAGGATCACCCGCATCGCGTGCAGCTGTTGCCCGCCAACCCGGATTTCGACCCCATCGAGATCGATTTGCGCGCGCAGGAGTTGATGGTGGAAGGCTTGGGGGTTGGCGTGCTGCGCCGGCAATTGACGGTTGCCTCGCAGGTTTGATCGCCACAGCACAAGCCGCCAGACCTGCGGCGATGAGCCTGGCATCAGCACCGGTGCGCGATGCGCGTTTGGAGGCATTGCTTGCCCAGCGCGGTGATCTCTGGCGTGGGCGGAGCGGCGCGAGTTGTGAAGCGCCTGGCATGGCCACGGGCTTTGCGCTGCTCGATCAGGCGCTGGTCGGTGGTGGTTGGCCGCAAGCCGGTCTGTGCGAGATTCTAACTGACCAACCGGGCCCTGGGCTGGCCTTGATTCTGCCGTTGCTGGCGCGGCTTGGCGCGCGGCGGCCCTGGATACTGATGGCCGCGCCGCCGCTGTTGCCTTATGCGCCGGCACTCGCTGCCGCGGGCCTGCGGTTGAGCCGCCTGTTGGTTGTCACCCGTCAACCTGCTTTGTGGGTGATGGAGCAAGGGCTGCAGGCGGCAAGCTGCGCGGCCGTGGTGGGTTGGCTCGACCGAGGCACGGCTGCGGACCTGCGGCGTCTGCAACTGGCCTCCACGCAAACGCAGACACCGGCCTTTGTGTTTCGCCCGCCGCCCATGTCGCGGCAACCATCGCCAGCGCGGCTGCGCCTGCAGCTGTGCGCGATGACGCAAAACCGTCTGGAGCTGAGGCTGCTAAAGCAGCGCGGGCGCACGGCGACCATCAGCCTGCCTCTGTAAGACACTTAACGCTATCCCCTTGGCGCCAATCCCCATGCGCGACTCCTGCTGGCTGGCTCTGTGGTTTCCGGAGCTCCCGCTCGAGGTCTATCAGCGTGCCTGGGGCGAGGAGCGGCCGCTCGCCATTGTCGAGGGTGGCCATGTGATTGCCTGCAATGCGGCGGCACGCTCGGCGGGGGTGCGGGTGGGGGGCGCGCGGCTGGCGGCGCTCGCGCTCTGTGCCGAGCTTGCGACCCGTGTGCGCCGCCCGGGCGTGGAGCAAGCCGCGCTCGAATGGCTCGCCGCTTGGGCGCTGCGCTTTAGCGATCAGGTCAGTCTCGAGCCGCCCCAGGGGCTGGTGATCGAGGCCGGGCGCAGTCTGCAGCTTTTTGGCGGTGCTGAGGCTTTTTATCAAGCCGTGGTCAAGGCGGGTGCAGCCCTGGGTTATCGTCTGCAGCTGTGCATGGCGCCGACACCCGCCGGTGCGCTGCTGCTGGCGGCCTGGGGCTGCGAGGAGATCATCGGCGACACAGCCGAGCTGCGACAGCGGCTGGCGCCATTGCCGCCGTCGGTAGCCGGATTGAGCGCGCGGGCCCTGGCTGACTGCCAGCGCATGGGGGTGCGCTGCATCGGCGATCTGCTGGCGCTGCCGCGCAGCGGCCTGACAGAGCGCTTTGGCGTTACCTTTGTGGACGCTCTCGCGCGTTTGCTGGGCGACAAGCCCGATCCGCGTCGGCCGTTTGAACCGCCGGATCATTATCATGGCGAGCTTGAGCTGCCGGCTGAGGTCCAGGAGGCGGAAGCGCTTATGGTTGCCTGTCGGCAGTTGCTTGCCGAGCTCTGTGGTTTGTTGCAGGCACGCAGGGCCTTGGTGCCGGCACTTTACTGGACATGGTGCCATGCCGACGGCGAGCGCACCGTGCTGCGGCTTGGCAGTGCAAAACCAGAAGCAGACATGAAGCACTGGCTGTTGCTACTGCGTGAGCGCCTGGCCGGCTCGCCGGCGCCGGCACCGGTGCGCGAGATTGTCCTCGACACGGATCGTTTTTGCTCGCAAAGTCGCACGACTGGCGACCTCTTTTCACGTCAGAGCCCGCTGTTGGGAGCCGGCTTGGAGGCGGATTTGCAGCCGGGCTCGAGCGACGGCGCCGATTTGCTCGACCGGCTGCGTGCGCGCCTCGGCGATGACGCGGTCAAGACACTGGTCCAGGTGGACGATCACCGCCCGGAGCGGGCCTGGCGCTGGGTGGACGCTCAACAGCCGCCGGACTCCCGAACAGCCCGCGTGCCATGGCCATCGCAGCGGAAACCGTCTTCCGAGTCCTTGCTGTTCGCGGATAGTGCCAGCGCTGAGCGGCCTCTGTGGCTGTTGCAGACACCGCTTCGCTTGCGCTTGCGCGACGGCTGCCTGTGGCTTGCCGACCCGGCGGCGAGCGCGACTTTGCCCGCATTAGTCCGGGCGCAGCCGTTAAGGTTCTGCGGCGGGCGTGAACGGATCGAAACCGGCTGGTGGGACCGCCATCCAGTGGCGCGTGATTATTTTCGTGTCCAGGCGGCGAGCGGAGAAAGATTCTGGGCCTACCGCAGCCTGAGTGGAGATTGCACGCGGGGCGGGTGCGAAAGCGGATCAGCTGATGAAAACAGACCAGGCGCGCCGGATTTGTGTTGGTATCTGCACGGCGCCTTCGGATTCTGAACAGACAAAATAATCGCTATCAAACCCTCGGCGAGCCCGTGCTGCTTTCGATAGCAAGCTGATGGTGGCTGAAGTATCATGGACAATTCGCTGAAGATGCGCTTAGGGGAAAGCCGCTGGCCTGGCGCCGCTGGCCAGCCTGGCGATTCTGATAGTCGCGGGAGGGTCGCAGCGGTTGGAATGCTCAGCCAGCCCTCATCCGCGTGCAAGATTTTTGAAGGAGTGCGCAGCAGCACTAATGCGTATAGGTCAAGTTTAGCTATGTCGACCCATCAAGAGCCTGTTACCGGTCAAGAGCCTGACACCGATCAATCAGACACCCAAAGCGCGAGCGAGAATTCGGGCGATACGCCGACGCCGCAGGAGCCTCGGACCGCCGCTGTTGTCTCCGACGACGACAAAGGGCGCTACATCGTTGCCGTTGGCGCCTCGGCCGGTGGACTTGACGCGCTGGAGCGGTTCTTTCAGGCGCTGCCTGAGCGCTCGGGCGCGGCCTATGTGGTCATTCAGCATCTGTCGCCGGATCACAAAAGCATGATGGCGAATTTGCTCGCCCGCCACACGCTGATGCCGGTGGTGACGGTCGAGGATGGGATGAAGATCGAGCCCGACCGGGTCTATCTGATCCCGCCGGCCAGCATGATGAGCGTCACCAACAACGAGTTGCGCCTGAGCCCGAAGAATCCGCGCGGCCTGACCTTGCCGATCGACCTGTTCTTTACCGCGCTGGCGCGGGAGTATGGCAAATACGCCATCGGCGTGGTGCTCTCCGGTACTGGCTCCGATGGTACCCGTGGTGCTGTCTCCATCAACGATGCCGGCGGCTTTTTGCTTGCGCAAGAGCCGGAGACGGCCAAGTTCGACGGCATGCCGCGCAGCGCCATCGCCACCGGGCTGGTCGACGCTATCCTGCCGCCGGAAGAGCTCGGTCCGCGTATTCTCGATCATATCAGCCAGGTGGCGCGCATCAACATCCGCGGCACCCGTGCCACGGTTGGTTACGACAAGGACAGCGCGCTCGAGGAGACCATGCACCTGCTCTATCACCAGGGCGGGATCAACTTCCGTGAGTACAAGCCGGCTACGGTGATGCGGCGCATCGAGCGGCGCATGCAGGTGCGCCATGTGCCAGACTTGGAAAACTATGCCCGCCTGCTCGAAGGTGACCGCACCGAGCTCAACGCGCTGCGGCGCGAGTTGCTGATTCCGGTGACCAACTTTTTCCGCGATCCGGAAGCCTTCGAGACCTTAGCGCAGAATGCCATTCAGAACATCGTACAGGAGCGTGGCGAGGCGCAGTCCATCCGGGTGTGGATTGCCGGAACCTCTACCGGTGAAGAAGCCTATACCATCGCTATTTTGTTTGCGGAGGCCTTCGAGCGCTTCAAGCGCTGGCCGAATTTCAAGCTGTTTGCGACCGATGTCGAGCAGCACAATGTCGATGTCGGCAGTTCAGGGGTGTTCTCCGAGGCCATTACTGCTGAGGTCTCGCCCGAGCGGCTCGAGCGCTGGTTCTACAAGCGTGGCAACCATTTCGTGGTCAAGAGCGAAATCCGCCAGAGCATTGTGTTTGCACGTCACAATGTGCTTGAGGACCCACCCTTTACCCGCATGGATCTGGTCTCCTGCCGTAATCTGCTGATCTACTTCCGCAGCGAGGCGCAGGAGCGGGCGCTGCGGCGGCTGCAATACGCCCTGGCACCCGGGGGCTTTCTGTTCCTGGGCTCAAGCGAGAGCCTTGCCAGCCTGCAGACGGACTTCACCTCCGTCAGCTCCAAGTACAAGATCTACCGCATCCTGCGGCATGTATCCCTGCCGCTGGACTCCAGCTCATCCTCGCTCGGGCGCTTCTCGTCCATGGCCGGCAAGCCGCGCCCGGCAACCAAGCCCGGGCGCAACATGACCGATGCGGTCGCCATCGATGCCGGACAATCGCTGCTGCTGCGCAGCTATGCGCCGAATACGCTGTTGCTGAACGCCAACAACGAGTTGTTGCACGTCTTCGGTGATGTCGGTCGCTACCTGCGTTTTAACGAGGGGGCCGTGTCGCTGGAGTTGGCCAAGCTGCTGCCACCGCAGATTGCGCCCGTGGCGCAGGCGTTGCTGCACAAGGTCGCGCGCGGCGGCGAGCCGCTGCGCTCGGATGTCGTGACCCTGCGCTTGCCCGATGGTGAGAGCGAGCGCCTGCGTCTGGTGGTGCGGCAGGTCGAGCTTGAGCAGCGTGAGCCCTATCTGATGCTGTCATTCGAGCCGCAGGCGCCCGAGGCTGGTGATCCGGCGAGCTACCGCAGCATGGAGACCATGGACCTCGACAGCGAGACCGCGACTCGGGTCGATACGCTCGAACGCGAGCTGGCCGCGACGCGCGAAAGCCTGCAGGCGACGATCGAAGAGCTTGAAACCGCCAATGAGGAACTGCAGGCGACCAATGAGGAGCTGATGGCCTCCAACGAAGAACTGCAAAGCTCCAACGAGGAGCTGCAGTCGGTCAACGAGGAGCTCTACACCGTCAACGCGGAGAATCAGGAGAAGATCGAAATTCTCAACCGGCTCAACGCCGATCTCGATGGCATGGCCAAGGCTGCCGCCATTGCCACCGTCTTTGTCGATTCCGATCTGCGACTGACCCGCTTCACTCCCGAGGCGACCGGGCTGTTCAAAATCCGCGACGGCGACCTTGGGCGTCACATCGACGATTTCAGTAATCTGCTCAACTACCCGACCTTCATTGAGGAGTTGCGCAACACCATCATTAGCGGTGAGATGCTGCAGCGCGAGATTACGGCCGGCAACGGGCGCATTTATTTGGTGCGGGTGCTGCCCTATGCGGTGCGCCGTGGCGACCCGCGCGGCGCGGTGGCGACTTTCATCGATGTCACCACCCTGCACGACATCAAACGCCTGCAGGCGGTACTGGATTCGCTGCCCGAGAGCGTCGCCGTGCTGGACGCTCTTGGCAAAATCACCATGGTCAACGCGGCCTGGCGCAAGTTTGCGCGCCTCAGCGGCGATGAGAACCTGGCAGAGCAGGGCGTGGGCGCCAATTATCTCGACGCCTGCGAGAGCAACGATGCGGCCAAAGACGAGCAATTCAGGCGCGACTCGCGCAGTGGTATCGAATCCGTGCTCGCGGGCGAGAAAAGCGAATTTTCGATGAAATACAACTGCCATTTGAATGATCCAGAGCATTCGGATGATCAGGAACGCCTGTTGGTGATGCATGTCTCGCCAATTCGGCATCCGGCCGGCGGTTTAATCATCAGCCATCTGGATTTGACGCCGTCGTTCATGGACCAGAATGCGGAGGAAAAGGGTTAGCGCCCACACGAACGATGTTTTCAATGAGCTGCCCTAATAAGCTGCTGTTGATCGTGGCAGCATTGCCCGGATCTCGCATGCGAGCGGCCAGCCCGCTTCTGAGGCGCTGAATGAAGCAAGATGATTACAAAATCCCGTTCAAGGATGACGATGCCGATCAGGCGCAGGCCGTGCGCGAGCAGGCATTGCTTGCGCTGCGTGAGGGGCGCTTCGATCTCGCCGAGGAGGTGTTGACCCGGGGCGAGTTGAAGCTTGAGACCGTGGTCGAGAATCTGCGCATCTATCATGCGGAGCTTCTGATCCAGAACGAGGAACTGCGCCGCAGTGAAAGCGAGCGCGAGGAAGCCCTGGCGCGCTTCACGACCTTCTTCAATTCGCTGCCGATCGCTGAGCTGATCGTCGATGCCCAGGGGTTGATCATGGACGCCAACCCGGAGGCCAGCCGGGTGTTCGAGCTCAAGCCGACCCATCTGCATCAGCATTTCTTCGTCCGCCTGGTGGATGAGAAAGACCGCGGCCGGGTGATTCATGCCTGGTCGCGACTCGACGCCGATGAATCCGTGTTGCTCACCGGTCTGCGCTTCCGTGTCGAGGGCGATCAGCCTTTCATTGGCGACCTCCATGTCGCGCGGCTGAGCTTCGAGCGGGACAGCCGCCGGCGCTTTCTTTGTGCGGTGCTTGATCGCACTGAGGAGGAAAGGAGCAACCGCGAGCTGGGCATCGCCTATGAACAGCTGCGCGACAGTGAGGAACGCTATCGCGTGCTGGCCGAGTTCAGTCCCGACTGGGAATATTGGTCCTCGGCCCATGGAGATTTTATCTATGTCTCGCCTGCCTGCGAACAGGTGACAGGGTTCCCGGCGGACGACTTCCTTGATGACCACAATCTGCTTGAGCGCCTGATCCACCATGATGATCGCCCGCTGTGGCGCGAGCACTTCAGCTGTGAGCGCCAGCAGCCGCCCGGAGGTCACCAGCGCCTAGAGTTCAGGCTGTTCGACCGCAGTGGCAAGCTGCACTGGATCGAGCACCTTTGCGCGCCAGTCTCGGGCGAGGATGGCCGCGATCTCGGGCGCCGCGGCGTCAATCGCGACATCACCGAGCGCAAGCTGGCCGAGGATGCGCGCGCGCGCAGCGATGCGCTGCTGCGCGCCACCGGGCGCATGGCGCGTGTCGGCGGTTGGGAACTGGACGCAGCAAGCGGTCAGGTTACCTGGACGGATTCGGCCCGCGAGCTGCATCAGGCGAGCGACAATTTCTCACCCAGTCTGGCCCAGCTGATTGGCTTCTTCCATCCCGAGGACCGCGACAGCGTGCATCAGGCCATCAAGCTCGGCTTGCGCGATGGAGAGCCCTTTGCGCTCGAGGCCCGGTTGACCACAGCCAAGGGCCAGGCACTGTGGGTAAGGATCGCCGGCGATCCGGTCGAGCGCGATGGCATTATCACCAAGCTGGTTGGCTCGCTGCAGGACGTTACCGAACGGGTCGAGGCGGAAAACGCGCTGCGCGAGCACGAGCAGCAGTACCGGGCCTTGTTCGAGTCGGCCAGCGAGGGCATGAGCCTGCTGGTCGATGGGCGTTTCATCAAGTTCAACCAGGCGGCCGTGCGGATGCTTGGCCATCCTGATGATTCGGCGCTGATTGGGTGTCGTCCATGGGAGATTTCACCGCCCACCCAACCGGATGGCGAGTCCTCGGTCGACAAGGCCAAGTTGCTGATGGATCAGGCATTCGAGACCGGTGGCGCGCAAGCGTACTGGGATCACATGCGCGCCGATGGCAGCACCATCGCGGTCGAGCTCAACCTGAGCCGCATCGAGCTGCAAGGAAAGCCGGCCTTGTTTGCCGCCTGGCGCGACATGACCTACGAGCGCGCGGCGCGCGAGCGTGAAGTGCGTTCGCAGACGGTGTTTGAAAAGACGTCCGAAGGGATTATCTTCACCGATGCCGATCTGCGCATCCTGATGGTAAACCCGGCTTTCACTGCCATCAGCGGCTACAGCGAGGATGAAGTTCTGGGCCAAAAGCCTAACCTGCTCAAATCCGGCCGCCATGACGACGCCTTCTATCAGGCCATGTGGGCGTCAATCAACCAAACCGGCTCCTGGCGCGGCGAGTTCTGGAACCGGCGCAAGAGCGGGGAGATTTACCCGCAGCAGTCGACCATCAGCGCGGTCCATAACGATGCGGGTGATCTGACCGGTTACATCGGCGTGTTCGGCGATATGAGCAGTCTGCGGCGCTCGGAGGAGGCACTGTATCGGCTCGCGCATCACGATATTCTGACCGGTCTGCCCAATCGTGCCTTGCTCAGCGCTAGCATGGAGCAGTCCCTGGCGCGCGCGCGCCGCAGCAAGAAATTGCTCGCGCTGTTGTATCTCGATCTTGACCTGTTCAAGAACGTGAATGAAACCCTGGGCCACCCGGTCGGCGATCGCCTGCTTCAGCAGGTCGCTGCGGCGATGCAAAAAGCGATTGGCGACAGCTGTCTGATCGCCCGCGTCGGCGGCGACGAGTTCATGGTGGTGGCCGAGGATCTGACCGAACCCAGCATCGCGGGGCGACTGGCGGCGCGGATTCTGAACTGTTTTGCCGAGCCTTTCACCGCTGATGATCGCGAACTGTTCATCACCGCAAGTATCGGTATCAGCCTATTTCCAACCGATGGCGAAGACATCGACGAGTTGCATAGCCACGCCGACCTTGCCATGTATCAGGCCAAGGAGCACGGTCGCAATACCTACCGTTTCTTCGAGGCCGCCATGACTTCCGGCGTCAGCGACCGCCTGCGGCTCGAAAGTGCCCTGCGCGGCGCTCTGGCGCGCGATCAACTCTGGCTGGCCTATCAGCCGCAGATCGCGCTCGAAGATGAATCTCTGGTCGGGGTGGAAGCGCTGCTGCGCTGGCAGCATCCGGAGCTGGGTTCGGTCTCCCCCGGCGTGTTCATCCCCATTGCCGAGGAAACCGGGCTGATTCGTGAGATCGGCGACTGGGTGCTGGAGCAGGCAGCGCGCCAGCTCGCGGAATGGGATCGGGCCGGCATCAGGGTGCCGCGCCTTGCCGTCAATTTGTCCATGCCGCAGATCGAGACCCCGGATCTGGTGACCCAGGTCCAGGGGGTGCTTGAGCGCACTGGTGTCAGCGCCAACCGCATCGAACTGGAAGTGACCGAGTCCATGCTGATGCGCAACATCGATCAGGTGCGGGCAAACCTTGACGCGCTGCGCGAGATGGGTGTGTATCTGGCGATCGACGACTTCGGCTCAGGCTACTCCTCGCTGCGTTATCTCAAACGCCTGCCGATCCATCGGCTGAAAATCGACCGCAGCTTTGTCGAACACCTCACGCAGGATGCCAATGACGACGCCATTGTGCGCGCGGTGATCGCCCTAGGCCGCAGCCTTGGGCTCGCGGTGTTGGCGGAAGGGGTGGAAACCCGCGCCCAGGCGGACTTTCTCGCCTCCGAAGGCTGTCACGAGGTGCAGGGCTTTCTGTTCGGGCGACCCGTACCGCCGGAGGAAATTATCCAGCGCGAGCGCGCGTGAAGCCGAATCCCTGGTCTGGGTCTGAAAAGCCGGCGCCTGCGCTGGCCGCGCCCGCCACCGGGTCTGCGCGAGCGTGCGAACAGGTTGTCCATGAGCACTGATACGGCTTCTGCCTGTGGTCTGAGGGTTTCACAACTGCTGCGCTCGTCGCGCTTGCTCGGGCCGCTGATCCTGATTCCCGGGGCGGTGCTGGTTGCTGGCGCTGCTGTGCTGCTGCATTGGCTGGGTGGCCCGCCGAACATGGGATTGTGGCCGCTGGTGGCACTGGGCGCGCTTGCTGTTGCGCTGATCGCCGCCCTGGTGGCGGGGCAGCGGCTGTGCGGCCAGTTGCTGCGACCCCTTGCCAATCTCGAGGAATCCGTCGCGCGTGTGTGCCAGGGCGAGCCCGGCGCGAGCGAATCCCTGCGCCATGCTGGCGTGCTGGCGAAGATGGCAGACGACATCGGCAGTCTCAATGCCGAGCTGACCGACCTCTACGAGGACATGGACGCCCGGGTCGCACGCCAGACCACGCGGCTGGCGCAGAAAACCGCCTCGCTGAAAATCCTCTACGATGTCGCCGCCGGTATCACCACCGCCGACGGCCTTGAGGAGATGCTGCTGCGCTTTTTGCGCGTACTCAAGGAAATGGTCAACGGACGTGCCGCCACAGTGCGCCTGCTGATGCCGGACGGGCAGCAGCGCCTGGTCGGCTCCATCGGGCTGGATAACGACCTGGTTGCCTGTGCCGACAAACCGCCGGTCGATCTGTGCCTGTGCGGCACCGTGCTGGTGCCGGGCGAGATTCTGTGCGACCACGACGCCCACTATTGCTCGCGCATCTATGGCCGGCGCATGTTCGCCAGCGATGAGATCGAGGTGGTCACGGTGCCGCTGCAACATCACGACGAGCTCTTCGGCGCCTACACCATTTTTGTCGACCGCCCCGGGGTGTCGGTGCGCGAGGATATCCTCGAGCTGCTGCGTACCATCGGGCAACACATTGGGGTGGCTATCGCCAAGCATCGTTCGGACGCGGAAGCGCGCCGGCTGTCGATTGTCGAGGAGCGCAGCACACTGGCCCATGAGCTGCACGATTCCCTGGCCCAAACCCTGGCCAGCCTGCGGCTGAAGATGCGCATGCTTGAGGACGCGCTGGTGGACGTGGACCTGCCGCGCGACGCGCGCCTGGACCTCAATCGCATTCGCAACGGCATCGACGAGGCGCATAGCGAGCTGCGCGAGCTGCTCTCAAGCTTCCGCGCGCCTCTCGACCGGCGCGGCCTGCTGCCAGCGCTTGAGCATCTCGCCCAGCGGTTTCGCCAAGAGACCGGTATTTCAACCTTCTTTCAGGTCAGCTGTCGCGACCCCGAACTCTCGGCGGCCGAGGAACTGCACGTCGTGCGCATCGCCCAGGAATCGCTCAACAATATTCGCAAGCATGCCGATGCGCAGAATGTGCGCATGCTGCTGATGCGGGAGCCCGATGATTTCATCGCCCTGCTGATCGAAGACGACGGTGTCGGCTTTTCCGAGCCCGAGGAACACGATGGTTCGCCGGGCGAGCGCATTGGCCTGTCCATTCTTGAAGAACGCGCGCGGCGCATCGGCGGCGAGCTCGGCATCGAAACCGAGCCGGGGGAGGGCACCCGGGTGGAGCTGCGCTTCGCACCGGGCAAAGGCGCCATTGGCGAGAAAAGCGTGCAGCCAAGGCGGGCGGCCTGATGCGCGTGCTGCTAATCGACGATCATGCGCTGTTTCGGGTCGGCCTGCTCGAGCTGCTCGAACGCCGTGGCATCGAGGTGATCGACGCCGTGGGCGACTGGGAGGTCGGTCTGCGGCTGGCGCGCGACTGCGGACCCGATGTGGTGCTGCTCGACCTGCGCATGCCCGGCATGGGCGGTATTGATGTGCTCAAGCGCATGCGCGCCGAAGGCATCGACCGCCGCGTGGCCATGCTGACCACCAGCAACGATGAGCGCGACCTGATTGGCTCCCTGCAGGCCGGTGCCAATGGTTATCTGCTCAAGGACATCGAGCCGGACGAATTAGTCGCCGCATTGCGCGATATCCTGGCGGGCGAGACCGTGGTTGCGAAAGAATTGACCGGCGTGCTGGCACGTGCGGTCCGCGAGGAGAAGCGTCCGCCAGCGAAAGAGCCGCGGTTCTCTGACCTGACACCGCGCGAGATGGAGATTCTCTGCCAGCTCGCAGCCGGTCTGAGTAACAAGGCCATCGCCCGCGCGCTTGGCATCAGCGACGGCACCGTGAAACTGCATGTGAAGGCCATCCTGCGCAAGCTCGACGTGCGCTCGCGGGTCGAGGCGGCGGTCATCGCCGTGGAACGCGGCCTGTGCTCGGATCAGCCGCCAGCGAGAGAAGAGCAAACTGTCTCCTAGCGGGATCGACCCGATTGGATGCGATCGGATCTGACCTCATCTGAGCCGATCTGGCCTTACCTGTTTTGATTTAGCCTGATCCAATCTAATTTCGGCTGTATGCGAGTCCCGCGCCCCTGTCAGCCGGCCCCAACCCCGAAACGCTATACAAGTCGACGATGAAAAAATTTCTTGAGCTTATCCAACACTGCATGACCGACGTGAGCGAGATCATGCCCTGGGATCTCGAAGAGCGCCTCCAGGAAAATCCCGATCTGCTGATTCTCGACGTGCGCGAGCCCTATGAGTTCGACGCCATGCGCATTGCCGGCTCCATCAACGTGCCGCGCGGCATCCTTGAATCCGCCTGTGAATGGGACTATGAGGAAACCCTGCCCGAACTGGTCGAGGCACGCGAGCGCGAAGTCGTGGTGGTGTGCCGCTCAGGCAACCGCAGCATACTGGCGGCCCATTCCATGCAGGTGCTTGGTTACAGCAACGTCGTCTCCCTGCAGACCGGCCTGCGCGGCTGGAAGGACTACGAGCAGCCCTTGGTCAACGCGGCCGGCGAGGACATCGACCTCGACGACGCCGATGTCTATTTCACCCCCAGGCTCCGCCCCGATCAGCTAAAGCCCAAATCGGCAGGCTGATGCGCACTAACAGGGAATTTCCCTGAACTAGAGGGAAATTCGGCGCGTTTCGGTCTAGCTAAGATTCGTACGCGACCGGCACTTCAGTCGCGAACCGATTCGGCAAGACTATCCCGCTACAAATAGTCCAGGGCGGCCGCGTTGAAGGGTGCCGGGGTCAGCCCGAGCCGCGCGAAACCATCTTCGGCGCAGCAGTTGCCGGCGACTAGCATGCGCAGTTGATCGCGGGTGACGGGAAACCACTGGAAGCGTTCCAGCATGGCGGCCACGGGTGCGATCAGCATCACAGGCGCGGGCAGCATGGTTTTCTTTTTGCCGCTGGCTGCTGCGATGGTGGTGAGAATCTCCTTCCAGCTCACCGCATTCGGTCCGCACAGTGCATAGCTTTGCCCGATGGTTTCGGGTCGCGTCAGGGCGGTCGCGAAGGCGGCGGCGACGTCTCCAACCCAGACCGGCCCGAGCTGGAATTGCCCGGCCTTGAGCGGCAGCAGGCCGTCGTAAAAGAGTGGCGCCGGAACCGGGCTGTCGATCAGCTCGGCCTTGAGCTGACTGCAGAATTCCATACGCCCGTGCGGATTGCCGAAGATCACCGACGGACGGAAGATGCTCCACTCAAGCCCCGAGGCCTTGAGCGCCGCTTCGGCCTGCAGCTTGGTGCGTTGGTAGGCGGTTTCGCCTGCGTCAATGCCGTTGGCGCTCATCAGCAGGAAGCGCTGGACGCCTGAGGCCTTTGCCGCCGCGATGCTGCGCTCGACGCCCTGAAACTGCAGCAGCTCGAAGGTGATGCCCGCGGCTGGGTTCTCGCGCAGCAGGCCCACCAGATAGATCACCGCATCGCTGCCAGCAATGCAGGCGTTCAGGCTCTCGGGGTCTTCGAGCCGACCTTCGATGGGCGTGCATTGGGGATGGGGCGGCGCTTTGCCGCTACTGCCCGGGCGCACCAGCAGGCGAAGCTGGTGACCCTCCGTCAGCAGGCGCTCGACCAGCGCCTGGCCAACAAATCCGGTTCCACCGATGATGGCGATATTCATGATGACTGAGGCGCGTCGAGAAGGTGGCTAGAATAGAAGATATGGTCTGTTAGGCTGCCGTCTCAGCAGAGGCGTCTTCGGCCGGCGTTTCTTCAGTGGCGGGCTCGGCCGGTGGTTCCGGAGCTTTCTGCTTGGGTGCACTGACCAGGCCTTCGGCGAGGAGAATGGCGGATTTGTCGTCGCCGTTGACGGGGCGCTTGCGCGCATCCAGCACGGCGTAGCGCCCTGAGCGCTTCTGGTAGATGCGGTGTTCTTTGGTGCGTTTGATTTCTTTCATCTTGAGTGTGTTGCGCCTTAAGGTTTACTTGGGATCAGGTCAAGGTTTTCTTGGGATCAGATCGAGAAAATACAGCTGTACTTCGGTGTGAAACCGAAAAACCGGTTCGCTTTCGGGGAACGGGGGTTCAGTCACCGGAGATGGGGCGTTCCTCACGCGGTTCCACCTTGCGTTGCACATCCACCTGAACTTTGCCGAACAGGGCGGCAATGGCGCCGAGTGCCGTGAGAAAGGGCGCAATCAGCGTGAAGACACCACCCACGGCCACGCCAGCGGTGAGCGGAATGTCCATCAGCGGTGTGCCATCGGCCTTACGGACCACCAGGCGGCGGACGTTACCCTCCGCCACCGCGTTCTTAACGAAAGCGATCAGGTCACGGCCGGCGATGGTCACCCGCTCGGTAATGTTACGATTGGATTCGTCGTTTTGCATACAATCGCCCTATTGTGATCGGTTGGCCGTGCTTCCTAATGACTCATGGCCCTGGGCGGATAGGGTTCCGCCTTATCCTATCGGGGTCTGCTGGGGCCTGGTGGCCGGGGTATGTTGCGGCCCTGCGTTTGAAAACAGCTGCGGCGAACCGCTAAGTCTAGCAAAGAGCAATCAAGATGTCCGCATCCTTCAAGAAATCGCCCAGGCAATCGTTGCCTGACAAATCATCGCAAAACACCGCAAGTTTCGCGACCGGGACATCCGGTTCTGATTCACAGGACCGTCTCGCGCCCCTCATGGGCATGGCGGAGGATTTTGCCGCGGTGGCACCGGCCTGTGATTTCTGGTCTTTGCGGCTGGTCGCCAGCCACTGGGACCGGTTGTCGATGCGCCAGGGCGTGCTGGAGCCGGCGGCGCTCGGTCACTCACTGGGGGCCATGGTGACAGTCGTTTCTCATCGCGGTCTGGGGTATGCAGCAACCGACGACCTCAGCCGGCCTGGGCTGCGCGCCGCTGGCCGGCGGGCGCGGGAATGGGCCTTGATGCACGGGCGTCACGGCTTGTTCGACGCGAGCCTCTACCCGCGCAGCGGCCTGCAGGCTGATTATGCCTCGCCGGTGGCCGCGCCTTGGAGCGATGTGCCCCTGCCCGAGAAGCTCGCGCTCTTGCGCCAGGCGAGCGATGGCTTGGCTATTGGCCCGGCCATTCTCGATTGGTCGGCCTGGCTGGGTTGGGACGGTGTCGACCAGCTGCTGGTCAGCAGCGCCGGTGCGCGCATCTTCGAGCATCTGGAGTTCGTCCATTCCGGGCTGCTGGCGGTCGCCAATGCCGGGGAGCAGACCCAGCGTCGCCATGGCGGCGGTGCCGACTGGCCCCAGCAGGGCGGCATGGAGCGTCTGGCCGCGCTTGGCTTCGTCGAGCAGGCGCCGCAGGTTGCCGAGGATGCGCTGGCTCTGCTCGAGGCACCGGAGTGTCCGACCGAGACGCTCGATCTGGTGCTGATGCCCAGCCAGATGACGCTGCAGATTCATGAAAGCATCGGCCATCCGTTGGAGCTGGATCGCATCCTCGGTGACGAGCGCAATTATGCCGGGACCAGCTTTGTCACCCCGGACATGTTCGGCAGCTATCGCTATGGCTCGGAGCTGCTGAATGTCACCTTTGACCCGCGGCTGCCGGGCGAGCTGGCCAGCACCATGGCCGACGATGAGGGCACCCTGGCCGAACCCGAGGTACTGATTCGCGACGGGATTCTGCAACGCCCGCTGGGCGGCGCGCTGTCCCAGGCACGCGCCGGACTGCCCGGTACCGCCAATGCCCGCGCGAGCGGCTGGGACCGCCCGCCGATCGATCGCATGGGCAATATCAATCTGCAACCGGCACCGGCCGATGGCCCGGCGGAGGGTCGTGCGAGCCTGGCTGAGCTAGTCGGAGGGGTGGAGCGCGGCGTGCTGATGGAGACCAACCGCTCCTGGTCAATCGATGACAGTCGCAACAAATTTCAATTCGGCTGTGAGCTGGGCCGCATGATCATCGACGGTGAGCTGCGCGGCCTGGTGTGCAATCCCGGTTACCGTGGCCTGTCGGCAGGTTTTTGGCGCAGTCTCGACGGCGTTGGCGATGCCGACTCGGTGGAGGTGCGAGGTGTGTGCAATTGTGGCAAGGGCGAGCCCAATCAGGCCATTTACGTCGGTCATGCCTCGCCGCCATGCCGGTTTCGCGGGGTCGAGGTGTTTGGAGGTGGCGCATGAAAGGCCCACGCAGCCTAAGCCGACAGATCTCAGAAAGACTGGGGCAGGACCGGCAGACCGAAGAAGATGCACGCGACAGTTTTTACGCGCTGGCCGAGCGTCTCCAGGCCGAGGCACGCCCGGACGAGACACTGTTTAGCGAGTTGACGGCCGAGCGCTCGGACTTCGCGCGGCTCAATCAAAACCGCATCCGCCAGGCCGGGCAGATCCGTCACGCCAGTCTGCAGCTGCGGCTGATCGATGGCAACCGCCAGGCCGAAGCGGCCTGCGATCTGAGCGGCGACTTGGCCCATGACTTCGAGCTGGCGCGCGGCCTGTTGCGGCAACTGCGCTTGCGTCTGCGCCATCTGCCGGATGATCCGTATTTGCACGTCAGCGACGAGCCCACGCGCAGCGACCGCTGGCCCGAGGTGCCGGAAGTCGACGCCGCCGCGGCGGTCGCAGACATCATCGCTGCCGGTGCAGTAGCGGGAGCAGGCGCAGGTGCCGGGCTGGATCTGGTCGGCATCTGGGCCAGCGGCGAGGTTACCGCCGGATTGGCCAGCTCGCTCGGGCATCGCCACTGGCACGTCAGCCGCAACTTTCATTTCGACTGGAGCTGTCACGGTGACGGCGACCAGTCCGTGAAGGGCTCGCTCGGCGGCCTGCGCTGGGACGCCGCCCCGGTGCGCGCGCGGCTGGACGCCATGCGCGCCGAGCTCGACATTCTGGCGCGCCCGCCCAAGGTGCTCGCGCCCGGGCGCTATCGCGCCTGGCTTGCACCCATGGCGGTCTCCGAGCTCACCGACATGCTGGCCTGGGACGGCTTCGACCTCAAAAGCCAACGCACGCGTCAGACTCCGCTGCTGCGGCTGCTCGATGGGGAAGAGCAGTTCGATCCGCGCGTCTCCCTGCGCGAGGTCCATGGCCCTGCTGGTACCGGGCTGCTGCCGGCTTTCACCAGCGAGGGCTTCATGCGACCGGACAGCGTCACCTTAATCGACCGCGGCGCGGCCGGCTCGCCGCTGGTAGATGCGCGCGCCGGCAAGGAATATGGCTTGGCGGTCAATGCTGCCAGCGGCTATCCGGAATCCCTGGCGATGGAGCCGGGCGATCTGGCACCCGAGCAGGTGCTTGAGGCGCTTGGCACCGGCCTTTTCATCGGTAATCTCTGGTACTGCAACTGGTCAGACCCCAATTACTGCCGGGTAACCGGCATGACCCGCTTTGGCACCTACTGGGTTGAGGACGGAGTGATTGTCGCCCCGGTCGCGCCCATGCGCTTCGACGACAGCCTTTATCGTCTGCTCGGTGAACGCCTGGTTGCCATTGGCGCCGAGGCACAGCTGCTGCTCTCGGCCCAGACCTACGGCGGGCGCTCGCTCGAAAGCGCCAGGCTGCCGGGCTTGCTGGTCGCCGGGATGGATTTCGCCCTGTGAAGAAGCCAGCTGCGGCGTCATCGCAATGCAAGGATTTTCCTAAAAAGCACAGCATTGCGGCTCAAACATTTCGGCTAGAAACGGAAGATTTATGTGGGAGTGCAAAACAGGAGTCTCGATGAAGCATCAGCCAATCAACCGAAGGTTGCGATTTTTAGCTCTTAATGCAGCGCCCCTGCTGGGTGCGAGCGCGGTCGTTGCAGCCCTGTCGATGCAGACCGCCGGCAGCGGCGCCATGGCCGCGGATGCGACAGCCCAAGCGACCCCAGAGGCGGTTTACGCCTACTGCGTGGACTGCCATGGCAAGTACGGGACTGGCGGAGAAGGTGGTCGCTACCCGCGCATCGCCGGGTTGCCGGTTGACTATATCGACACCCAAATTCACGCGTTCAAGGCAGGTGAACGGCTCAACAAGCCGATGATCCCGATCTTCAAACATGTGCGCTTCGACGAGGAGGTGATCGACATGGTCTCGGCCTATATCGCCTCCATGTCGGTGCCGGACTTGAGCCTCTGGCCCTATGAGCCCGACCCTGCAGCGCTGGCCGCGTTCGACTCGCGTGAGGCTTATGCCGCGGCCGGCGAGCAGGCGTATAGGGACCAGTGCGCGGGCTGTCACGGCGACGGCGGGCAGGGCGACGGTGGGCAGGATGGTCGCGAGCCCGCGCCAAGCGGTATGAGCGCCCCGCCCCTGGTGGCGCAGTATCCGACCTATCTGCGCAAGCAAATGGGCGACTTTGCCAGCCGGGCTCGCGAGCACGCCCATAGCGCCAAGTGCGGCGCACCGGATGCACCCACGGCCGATGCCATCGTCAATCACCTGGTGGAGCTCGGTCGCTGATGCGCGTCCATCAGCCCTAATGCGCATCCATCTGCTATCCGTCGGGCGGCGCATGCCGGCCTGGGTCGAGCAGGGCTTCGGCGAATACGCCAAACGCTTGCCGCAGGACTGCCATCTGCGCCTGGTGGAGATCGATCCAGTTCCGCGCACCAAGGGCGGGGATGCGGCCCGCGCGATCGCGGTGGAAGGTGAGCGCTTGCTGCAGGCGGTGCCCAAGGGCGCGCGGGTTATCGCGTTGGATGTTGAGGGTCGCCCCTGGTCAACCGAGGCCTTGGCCGCGGAACTCGAGCGCTGGCTGGCCTCAGGGCAGGACCTGGCGCTGCTGGTCGGCGGTGCTGACGGTCTGTCCTCGGACTGCCTGGTGCGGGCAGATGCGCGCTGGTCGCTGTCGCCACTGACCTTTCCGCATCCGCTGGTGCGGGTCATCCTGGCCGAACAACTCTACCGCGCATGGACCCTGACTCAGGGCCATCCGTACCACCGCAGCTGAGCGATGACGTCATCATCGCCACCAAAGCTGGTGCTGGCCTCTGCCTCGCCGCGGCGGCGCGAGCTGATCGCGCAGCTGGGTCTGGATTGCGAATGGATGAGTGCCGATGTGGACGAAACGCCCCACGATGGGGAGATGCCTGACCAATATGCCCTGCGGCTGGCTGTCACCAAGGCGAAAGCCGTGCATGAGCGTCTTGAGGAAGAGGCGGACTCTGAGACCTCGGGGCGGCCACGATTGATTCTGGCGGCGGATACTGTGGTGACGGTCGATAGCGTGATCCTGGGCAAACCGGCCGACGCGGTCGATGCGGCGCGCATGCTTGAGCAGCTGTGTGGGCGCTGGCATCTGGTCATCACCGGCGTTGCGCTGCTGGGGCGCGAGCTTCAGGCCATGGCCGTCGAGACCCGGGTGCTGTTCCGCGATCTGGAGCCATCGGAGGCGCGCACCTACTGGAGCACGGGCGAGCCTCGCGACAAAGCCGGTGGCTATGGAATACAGGGAATAGGCGCGCTTTTTGTCGAGCGCATCGAGGGCAGTTACTCCAATGTGGTGGGATTGCCGTTGTTTGAAACCGGAAAGTTCCTGGCTAACGAGGGACTGACTCCCTGGGCCGCGCTGGCCCGATCCTAAGTTGCGTCAAGCGCCACGATCGCGACGACAAAGGTTCCTGACTCGAAAACGTCCATGATTGCTGAAACCTCAACCATTGCTGAATAGGCGCTTACCGCATGAGCCAAATCCATGAGCCAAACCGATGAGTGAAGAAATCCTGATCAACGTCACCCCGCCGGAGACTCGGGTTGCCGTGGTGGAGAACGGCGTGGTGCAGGAGATCATGATCGAGCGCTCCAACAGCTGCGGTCTGGTCGGGAGTGTCTTCCGTGGGCGCGTGTGCCGGGTGCTGCCCGGGATGCAGGCGGCCTTCGTTGATATTGGGCTTGAGCGCGCGGCCTTCTTGCATGCCTCGGACATCGTCATCGGCGAAGGCGAGCAGCGCGGCGAGCACATCAACGAGCTTGTGCGCGAGGGCGAGACCATCGTGGTGCAGGTGGTCAAGGACCCGCTGGGCACCAAGGGGGCGCGTCTGACCACCAGCATTTCTCTCGCTTCGCGCTATCTGGTATTCATGCCCAGTCTGACCAATACCGGGGTGTCGCAGAAAATCGATGGGGAGGAAGAGCGTAAACGGTTGCGCGAGATTATTCAGCAATATGTCGATGAAAATACAGTCAGCGGTGGTTTCATCGCGCGCACTGCGGCGGAGACCGTTAGCGACAGGGCGCTGTGCCGGGACATGGCGTTCCTGATCAAGCTGTGGCACAACATGAAGGAGCGCTCCGAGGCGGATGTGGAGGTCGGGCTGATCCATGACGATCTGCCGCTGCCGCTGCGTGCGCTGCGCGATCTGGTCACGCCTGAGGTCGAGCGGGTGCGCATCGACTCGCGTTCGACACTAGAGCGGGCGCGCGCTTTTGGCGTCAAATACATCCCGGAAGTCGTGGAGCGCATGGAGTATTACGATGGCGAGCGGCCGCTGTTCGATCTTTATGGCGTCGAGGACGAGATCCAGAAATCCCTGCATCGCAAAGTGCAGCTCAAATCCGGCGGTCACCTGGTCATTGACCAGACCGAAGCCATGACCACCATTGATGTGAACACCGGCGCCTTTGTTGGCCATCGCAATCTCGAGGAGACCATTTTCAAGACCAACCTCGAGGCCGCGCAGGCTATTTGCCGGCAGCTGCGCCTGCGCAATCTCGGCGGCATCATTATCATCGACTTCATCGACATGACCGATGAGGAGCACAAACGCCAGGTGTTGCGTGCGCTTGAGAAATGCCTGGCCAAGGACCATGCCAAGACGCACATCACCGAGGTCTCATCCCTGGGGCTGGTGGAAATGACCCGCAAGCGCACGCGCGAATCCCTCGAGCATGTGCTGTGCGAGCCCTGTCCCTGCTGCGGCGGGCGTGGCTCGGTGAAAACCGCCGAAAGCACGTGCTATGAAATTTTTCGCGAGATCATGCGCGAATCGCGCCAGTTCGAGGTCGAAACCCTGATGGTGCTGGCCTCGCAGGATGTGATCGACCGCCTGCTCGACGAAGAGTCCGCCCACCTCGCCGAGCTTGAGGAATTCATCGGTCGCCCGATCCGCCTGCAGGCGGAGACGCTCTATACTCAGGAACAATACGACGTTGTTTTGGTCTAGCTGAGCCCTATCCTAGCTGAGCCTTATCAATGAAGCGCTTCGCGCTCGCTGCCATTTTCCACACGCGGCGGTTTGCCGTCGTGACCGTGCTGGCGCTCGCCGCGCTGCTGCTCGTCGCCCGCGCTCTGGTGCCTTTTGCCGAGGGCCTGCGCGGCGAGCTGGCGACCCACTTGGGCGACCTGCTTGGCATGCGGGTCGAGGTTGGCGCGCTGACGGTGCGCCTGGAGGGCTGGTCGCCGCGGCTGACGCTCACGGACGTGAAACTGAGCGATCGCTTAAGTGATCAGGCCGAGTTCAGCGTGCGTGAGCTGCGACTCGACCTTGATCTGTTGTCCACCTGGGGTGCGCGTCGTCTGCGCATCGAGGGGCTGACGCTGGTCGGTGCCGATTTCGAGCTGCGCCGCGATGCCGAGGGACGCCTTCTGATCAGCGGCCTGCAAGGGCTCGGAGGCGGCAAGGATCCCGGTGCGCTGAAATTCTTCCTGCGTGAAGGGCACTTTGCCCTGACCGACAGCCGCCTGTATTGGACCGATAATTTCACCGGCGCGGCAACCATCGTGGTGAACATCGACCAGCTGTTGGTGGTCAATCGCGAGCAGCAGCATCTGCTGCGACTCGAGGCCCAACTGGCGGCGGATGCCGACACTCGCGTCGGGGCGCGCGGGCGGCTGCGCGGCGCGGCCGATGACCTGAGCAGTTGGTCTGGTGAGCTCTACGTCCGTCTTGACAGCCGCCAGGACCAGATTCCGTTACTGCAGTCGCGCCTGCCACGCGGTCTCGGACTGCAGCTTTCGGGCCTGCGGGTGGAGACCTGGTCGCAGTTGGACAGCGGCCAGCCGGTCGAGGTGCTGGCGCGGCTGCGCGCTGATGCGTTGCAAATCGAGCGCGAGCCGGGCGAGATCAATGCCGCCGCTGCCAATGCCCCCGCTGCCAATGCCGCCGCGACACCCGCAGCCGCATGGGAACTCGAAGGCGTGAGCGGCCTGCTGCAGTGGTCACGCCACGGAGCAAGCAGCCGGCTGCGGCTGGCTGATCTGCGCGCGCGCGGTTTCGGTAGCAGCCCGTTGTCCATCGGGCTGTTGCTTGCGCCGCTAGCGGATGCATCCGATGTGACCAAAACAGCGTCTGGTGCGGCTGACGCAGACAGCGGGACATCCGCTAACGGCGCTCAGGCACCATCTGGAGCAACGGCAAGCGCATTACCGGCAACCGCAGCACCGGCAACCCGGCACTTGCTTGGCGGAATGGGCGACATGGACCTGGCAGTTCTGCTCCGGCTCGCGCGCCTGGTGGTGCCCGAGCGGCTGGCTGAGCTGCCGGGGAATCTGGCGCTGGAGTCCACCCAAGGGCGCCTAGAGCGCCTGGTTTTCTCTCTCGATCTGCCCAGCACCGGATTCGTGCCTGCACGCTGGCGTGTGAAAGGTGCGCTCAACGGCATCGGCATTGAGCCCAAGTCCGGTAGACCCGGTGTGCACGGGCTGGCGCTTGAATTCGACGCCGAGCCCCAGCGGGGCTTCGCGGATGCGGACATGCGTTACGGCGTGCTCGACCTGCGTCCGCAACTGGCCGAGCCAACGCCGGTTAGACGCCTGAGCGCGCAGCTTGGCTGGCGTATCGAGCCAGCCGGTTCGCTGCGCCTGCAGGTGCCCGATTTCCGCCTTAGCACACCGGATCTGGGCGCCGTGCTTGACGCCGAGCTGTGCCTGCATCCTTCTGCCAGTCCCTATGTCGATCTGCACCTGCAGCTAACCGATGCCGATGCCAGCGCGATCGGGCGCTATCTGCCGGTGCGGGTGCTCGATCCGCCGCTAGTCGATTGGCTCAATCGCGCAGTGCGGGGCGGGCGCGTGACCAAGGGTGACTTCCTGCTGAGCGGGGACATGGGGTATTTTCCGTTCGACGACAGCCAGGGTCGTTTCGTGATGGATTTGGAGATTGAGGATGCCACCCTGGATTACTCCGCACCAGCCCCCGATAAGCATCCGAAACCACGCTGGCCGGCGCTAGAGGGGCTTGATGCTGAAGTCCGCATCGTCAACCGGCGGCTGGACATCACCGCCTCGAGTGGGCGTTTTCTGGACAGTGAGCTGCTCGAAGGGTCGGCCAGCATGCCGAATCTCTGGCAGCCGGAGCGGATTATCATTAAGGCGCGCGGGCAGGGACCGTTCACCGACGGGCGCCTTATACTGCTCGAAAGCCCGCTCGAGCCCCAGCTCGGGTGGCTTGGGCGGGCCTTCGCGGTCGAGGGTGAGCTTGGCATCGCGCTCGAGCTTGGCGTGCCTTTCAGCCGAGATGCGGAGGTGGACTACAAAGGCGCGCTGCAATGGAGTACTCAGGCCAGTGCGCGTTTCGATCCAGGGGAGGGGCTGGAACCCCTCGCTCTCAACGACATCCAGGGGCAGCTGGATTTTTCCAACGACGGCGTTGAAGCACAGGGCATCAAGGCGCGACTTGGCGAGCAGCCGATTGTTGTGAATGTGAGTACCCTGCCGGCCGATGCGCAAAATGCGGCCGCGCGCACCCGGGTGGAGATCCAGGGCCAGGCGCCCCTGACGGTGCTGTCACAGGCCTTTCCCAGTCCGTTCTGGGATCTGGTGACCGGTGATCCGCACTGGCAGTTCGCGATCGATCTGTCGAACCAGGATTTTGCCAACGCCAGCGCGCCCATCAATCTGGCACTCAGCTCGGATCTCAAAGGCGTCAGTCTTAACCTGCCGCCCCCTCTCGGCAAGGCGGCCGAAGCGCAGATGCCGGTGCGTCTTGACACGCAGCTTATCGGGCAGAGTCTCACCCAACCGGCGCTGCGACTGGGTCCGCTGCGGGCGCGCTTGGCGCTGAATCAAACTTCAGGAAAACCGCCGGCGCTGCAAAGCGCTGCCATCGCCTTCAACGCCGAGCCGCCGGCACCGCCAGGCGCGCGCGGATTAAGTCTCAGCGGTCGCCTGCCGTCGCTGGACCTGGGTCTGTGGCTCGACTGGTGGCAAGCCAATGGTGACAGACTGGGGCAGGGCGATCAGACCTTCGCGGTGCGCTCGGATGGCATCGAGATCGGGCGCCTGTCATTGGGAGAACTTCAGTTTCGCGATCTGACCGCCGCCTTTGCGCCAACGTCCGATGGCGGCATGCAGGTGCGCTTTCGCGCCAGCGACAACGCCGGCACCCTTGGCCTGCCGCCGGCGGGTTCCGGCGCACCGGTGCGGCTCGAGCTCGCCAACTGGCGCTTGGAAAACCCGGTAGCCAAGTCGCCAGGCGCTGCCCCTGCGACAACACCCAAGCCAGCGCGCGAAATGATCGACCCACGCCGACTCGGCCCGCTGGTGATCAGCATCGATGCGCTTGAATGGGGGGAGTATCCTTTAGGGCACTTTGCGGTGCGTCTGGTCCCCGATAAGAGCGGCGTCAGCTTCCAAGACATGGAACTGGCCGGCCCCTTGATCCAGGCAAAAGGGCAGGGTACCTGGCGCGCCAATCCAATCGGCGGCTACACAACCGCGCTCAAGCTCGCGATCAACAGCCCTAATGGCGGGGATTTGCTGCGTGAGCTCAAACTCTACCAGGGATTGGACGGCAGTCAGGCAGACATCACGGCTGATCTCCAATGGCTTGGCGATCCGGGCGCTTTCGGACCGGCCAGCGTGGCGGGCGAGGTGCAGGTTGATTTCAAGGCCGGGCGGCTGCTGGATGTCGACCCGGGTGTCGGGCGCGTTCTCGGCTTTCTCAACCCTGCCGCCATTCAACGGCGTTTGCGCCTGGATTTTCGCGACGTGACGGATGAAGGTTTTGATTTCGACAGCGCGACTGGAGAATTCACGCTAGAAGAAGGGATTGCGCGAATACTGCGCTTCGAGTTGCTGTCCTCGACCGCAGATATTCGCATTCAGGGAGCCTCCAATCTGATCGAGGAAACCTTCGACCAGACGGTGATGGTCACGCCCAAGGTTGGCTCGGGCGTTGCGCTTGCGAGCGCTGTGGCCGGCGGCCCCTTGGTGGGAGCGGCGGTTCTGCTGGCGGATACGGTCGCCGGCGGGGCGGTCGATCGCCTGACGCAGCACCAGTACAAAATCACCGGCCCATGGCGCGAGCCAAAGGTCGAATCGCTTGGAATGACCGCTGATGACGCAGCTAAACGGGCGGTCTCCGACGCGGCGGCGGGGATCGCGCACGAGGCTGGTCTCGGCACATGGAGCGGGCGAGGTTCGCAAGCTGACAAGGCGTCGACCGCACCGCCCAAGGCATCTGTGCGACCGCAAGCGAGCGAGCCGGAGAACTTGTTTCTCGATAACTTTTGATTGACTGCTTGAGACCGCCTGGGCGCGAGGACGGCTGTGCGCGCTGCTGCGGTGCGGCAAAGGTGACAATGGCTTGACCATGCCGCGTCCGATCGACGAAGCTTGGCGCATGCCTGTCGCGCGAGCACAGCAATCCCCGGCAAATGAAACCGACAGCGAGCCCTAGCCTATGAGCAAGCCAATGCGCGCCGCGGCCATTCAGATGGCCTCCGGCCCAAGCGTGGATTCCAATTTGATCGAAGTCGAGCGCCTGATCAAAGAGGCGGCGGAGATGGGCGCTGCCCTGGTCGTGCTGCCCGAGAACTTCGCCTTCATGGGCAAGAAGGATCAGGATCAACTCGGCATCGCCGAGCCGCCGGGCAAGGGTCCCTTGCAGGAGTTTCTGTCTGGCATCGCCGACCGCCTGGGCATCTGGCTGGTGGGCGGCACCATCCCGCTGCAAGCCTCGGCACCCGATCGGGTTCGCTCCGCCGCGCTGGTGTTCGATGCCTCCGGCCAGCAGGTGGCGCGATACGATAAGATGCACTTGTTTGATGTCAGCCTGCCGGGCTCCGAGGAGCGCTATCACGAGTCAGCCACCATCGAGCCCGGAGACAGCCTGACCGTGGTCGAGACGCCGCTGGGACGACTCGGCGTCGCGGTCTGCTACGACCTGCGCTTTCCCGAGCTGTGTCGCCAGATGCTGGACCAAGGCGTCGAGTTGCTGGCGATTCCCTCGTCCTTCACGGCGCTGACCGGCAAGGCCCACTGGGAGGTACTGGTGCGCGCCCGCGCGATTGAGAATCTGGCCTATGTCGTCGCCGCGGCCCAGGGCGGTTATCATCTCAACGGGCGCGAGACGCACGGACACAGCATGATCGTCGACCCCTGGGGCGCCATTCTGGCGCAGGTCCCGCGCGGCAGCGGCTGCATTTGCTGCCCGATTGACCTCGGCTTCCAGCAGTCGGTGCGCCGCAGCTTCCCGGTGCTGGATCACCGGCGTTTGAAATGTCAGCTGGCTGCCGACACCTAATGCAAAAATCAATCAGCCGGCAGCCGCCACGCGCGTTCATCGCGGGCCGGACCTTCCCAACCACGGATTCCCTTTACCCAATGCACGATACTCTCGCCCTTGCTCGCGACCGGATCTTAGCCCCGGTCGGCCTCGCAGAAAACGACCTTGACCGGCTGATCGGCGCGCTGCGCAGTCCGCGGGTGGATGCCGCCGATATCTATTTTCAAAGCAGCCGACTGCAGTCGTGGACGCTGGAAGACGGCATCATCAAGGACGGGCATTTCAATATCGAGCGCGGCGCCGGGCTGCGCGCCATCAGCGGCGAGAAAACTGGCTTTGCCTATTCCGACGAGCTGGAGCTACCGGCGCTGACACAGGCCGCTGAAGCCGCGCGGGCCATTGCGCGGTCGCATGCCGACGGGCAGGTTGGCATTGTGGCAGGCGCGCTGCCTGGTGCCTCGGTCGCGCGTCGTTATCAGCCCATCGACCCGATCGACAGCCTGCCCGATGCGGACAAGGTCGCCTTGCTCAAACGCGTCGACGCCGAAGCGCGCCGCACCGATGCGCGGGTAAAGGAGGTCATCGTCAGTCTGGTCGCCGTGCAGGACACCATCTTGGTGGTGCGCGACGATGGCCAGATGAGCGCAGACGTGCGCCCGCTGATGCGGCTCAATGTCAACGTCATTGTCGAGCAGGACGGCCGCCGCGAGCAGGGCTCCATGGGCGGCGGCGCGCGGCGCGATCTCGGCTATTTGCTCGAGCAGGACCGCGCCCTTGGCTTCGCGCGCGAGGCCGTGCGTCAGGCGCTGCTCAAGCTCGATGCGGTGGACGCGCCCGCCGGCAGCATGACTGTGGTGCTCGGCAGCGGCTGGCCCGGCGTGCTCCTGCACGAGGCAGTCGGCCATGGGCTCGAGGGCGACTTCAACCGCAAGGGCACCTCTGCCTTCGCCGGGCGCATGGGCGAGCAAGTCGCGGCCAAGGGTGTCACCGTTGTGGATGACGGCACCATGGACGGCCGGCGCGGTTCACTCAGCATCGACGACGAGGGCGAGCCGACCCAGTGCACCACCCTGATCGAGGACGGCATTCTGGTCGGCTACATGCAGGACCGGCTGAACGCTCGGCTGATGAAAACCCGGCCCACCGGCAACGGACGGCGCGAGTCCTATGCCCATCTGCCCATGCCACGCATGACCAACACCTATATGCTTGCCAGCCAGTATGACCCGCAGGAAATCATCGCCTCGGTCGAAAAAGGGCTCTATGCCGTCAACTTCGGCGGCGGGCAGGTCGATATCACCTCGGGTAAGTTCGTGTTCTCCGCCAGCGAGGCCTATCTGATCGAGAACGGCAAAATTGGCCGTCCAGTCAAGGGTGCCACGCTCATCGGCAACGGACCCGACGTGCTCCGGCGCGTCAGCATGGTCGGCAATGATCTGGCGCTCGACCCCGGCATCGGCACCTGTGGCAAGGACGGGCAAAGCGTCCCGGTCGGCGTCGGCCAGCCGACGCTGAAGGTCGATAGCCTCACCGTCGGCGGCACCGAAGCCTGAGGGGAGCCATTTTTAGTGAGTGACTTGATGAAGGATTCCATGACCACTGCCTGCACCATCGATCAGCAGGGCGAACAACTCGCCGGATTGCGCCAGACGCTTGAGGACCTCCTCGGCGAGGCCAAGCGTGGCGGTGCCAGCGCCGCCGAGGCGGTGGTGACCACCAGCACCGGGCTTGAGATCTCGGTGCGGCTCGGCGAAGTCGAGACGGTCGAGCATACGCGCGACCACGGGCTTGGCATCACGGTCTATTTTGGCCGCCGCAGCGGCTCGGCGAGTACCTCGGACTTCAGCCCGGCGGCTGTGCGCGATGCGGTGCAGCGTGCCTGCAATCTCGCCCGCCATACGCAGGAGGACCCATGCGCCGGACTGCCTGAGGCGTCCATGATGGCGACCGAGGTGCTCGACCTCGATTTGCACCACCCCTGGGCGCTGAGCGTCGATGATGCCGCAGCGCTGGCCATCGCCTGCGAAGACTCGGCCCGCGCCACCGACCCGCGCATCGTCAACTCCGACGGGGCCAGCCTTTCAACCCATGCCGGCTTGAAAATCTATGGCAACAGCCATGGCTTCATCGGCGGCTATCCCAGCACCCGCCATGGCATCAGCTGCGCCGTGGTCGGTCGGCAAGACGACCAGATGCAGCGCGACTACTGGTGGACCAGCGCGCGTGCGTCAGAGGACCTGCAGGCAGCGGCTGAGGTTGGAAGCGAGGCGGCGCGGCGCACGGTGGCGCGGCTCGGCGGCCGACGCATCGGCACCTGCAAGGCCCGGGTGCTGTTTCGCGCCGATGTCGCCACCAGCCTGCTGCGCGGACTGGTCAGCGCCATCAGCGGCGGCAACCTGTACCGCAAGTCGAGCTTCCTGCTCGATCAGCTCGGAGAGCACATTTTTCCATCCTGGGTGGAGGTCTTCGAGCAACCGCATCTCCCGCGCGGCCTGGCCAGCGCACCCTTCGATGGCGACGGTCTTCCCACCCGGGCCAAGCACTTCGTCACTGGCGGTGAATTGCAAAGCTATGTGCTCGATCACTACTCCGCTTGCCGCTTGGGCATGACCAGCACCGCCAACGCCGGCGGCCCGCGCAATCTCAGTATCGGCATGGGCGAGCTCGACCGCAACGGCATGCTGCGCGAGCTGGGCACCGGCTTGTTCGTCACCGAGTTGATGGGGCAGGGCGTGAACATCGTCACCGGCGACTATTCGCGCGGCGCCTCCGGCTTCTGGATCGAGAACGGCGAGATTCAGTACCCAGTGGAAGAAGTCACCATCGCCGGCAACCTCAAGACCATGTTCCAGAACCTGGTCGCCGTCGGCAACGACTGCGACTACCCCGGCAGCACCCGCACCGGCTCCTGGCTGATCGAGCGCATGACCATCGCCGGCGACTGATAGAGAACCGCCGACCCGATCTTAAGGGCGCTTGTGAAACAGCCGGGACTGGCCAGCTAGGGTCTGAACACTTCAATCTCCAGCCCGTCGATCATGCGGTAGTGTTTATCTTTGGCGGTGACCAAGGTCGCGCCCAATGAAACGGCGGTGGCGCCAATCAGCGCGTCGGCCATTTGCAGACCGTGACTGAGGGCGTATGCCTCCATCAAGAAGATCGCTCTGCCAGAGATTTCTTGATCCAGTGGTTGGATATTTGCATTCCAGTAATTGAGCGACCTGCGCAAGAGGCTCAACTCCGCTTTGTCTCGTACCCCCTGGATCAGTTCCATGTAGGTGATCGCGGACAAGATAAACCCTCCCGCATGGTCAAGCAGATCCGCGGCCGTTGCATTGCCGCGAAGGTTCCAGATCAGGACATCCGTGTCGATGAGCATCAGGCGAAACTCCGCGGTTTGCGCATCGCCCGGACTTCTTCGTCAACATCGAGGCTTTCCCCATCGCTGGCATCGGCCCAAAGACCAAAGGCGGGATTGCGCTCTGAACGAGGGGCAGTCGGTGCCTCGAATGCCGTCAGCATTGCGCGGGGCTTGCCGCGAAAGGTGATGATCACCTGCTCACCGCGCTCAGTGGCGGCGATCAGCTCGCGGGTGTGCAGGCGAAGGTCTTTGGTTGTGGCTTGCATTCTCAGATCCCCATAGAGTTACACTTCAAAGTGTAACTCTATGGGGCGAGTGCTTCAAGCGTGACTGCGTGACGATCCAGCTGGCTGTTCTGATCCCGCCTCTTCTGGGCGGGTGTGAGTGGCGCGTTTTGGGCCGGGGTTCTGATCTGGCGGGATATGACAAATAAGCGAGTAGCGACCGACGCAAGTCCACAGCCTGATCCCGTGACGCGCCAATACGACAAAGCGGAAAATCTGCCTGCTGGTCTTGACCCAAAGAGCAAAAAGCGCTGTAATAGCAGGCTTCGGTCGCGGCGCAATTCCCCAGTGCCCACCCGTCATTTCTGCACGCCCAGGTAGCTCAGTTGGTAGAGCAGTGGACTGAAAATCCTCGTGTCGGTGGTTCGATTCCGCCCCTGGGCACCAAATTTCAAGCGCTTTGGTCGCAGAGTTTTCGGCACCAGTTCTCGCAAACTCAGTAAGCTAGGGCCGTGCGTAGCTGATCAGGTTTCAGTGGCGGCTTCCCTTGGCGACTGATAGAATCCATCTCGGCGCCGGGTTTTAGTATTCGTGTCAGGCGGGTATTTGTTGGCGTTTTGCGGGCTTGATTCCTGCGCCCTGTTAACAAGCTGCAGGGGAGATCGATGACTGAATACCACGACCAAGTTAGGAAGGTTGCCGCGAAGTTGAAGGAAATCGAGGGAGACCTCAAGAGTCCGAATTATTTGCATACGGACTTATACAACTATACCGATGGGACATTGAATTTGCGGATTGACGCAAGAATGGACCATGACGACATCCTTCGGTTGACGAAGGTCTTATGCTACCTCCGCAAGGTCATGATCGATCAGCCGCCGACGACGTCAATTACCAGACTCTAGAATCCTCGACGCCTTCCCGGCGGTATTCCCCCTGCGGTAACCCCCCTTCGGTATTTCCGAAAGCAATCAACTTTCCCCTCCCTTGTCGCCACTCTCTGGCTCAGAATCCTGCGCTGATGACGTGTCGGGGTTGTCTTCGGCTGAGGTGAAGGCGCTGCTGTAGAAGGTTTGCATCATCAGCGAGTATGCAAAGGCGCCGGCAAAGAAGAGCAGACTCAGAATATCGAAAATGGAAATGCGCCTTGGCCCGTCCATCACCAGCGCGATGGCGGCAACGCCGAGTGCGCCCATCACGACCGCCAGGGCGACGACCGGGGCGCAGCCGCTGGCAAAGCGCTGCATGCTTGGGTTTGGGCGCGGGGCGTCATCCGCGGGCGTGGTTGGGTCCAGCTTCTGCTGAGACCCGCCATGGTCGCTTACCTCCCTTGCGGCCTGTCTCTCAGTGCGCTGCCGCAGTACCTCGTTGCGACGCCTGAATGCAGCAAACAGGTACCAAATTCCAAAAGCTGTGAAAACGAGGCCGAGGATGGAGGGCATGGGGTATTAGCTGCTGACGGCGGCTGCCTGATTTAAGCCACCGGCTTGGGCGCGCTCGCGTTCTTCGAGCTGGTGGAAAAGGTCCAGCACCCAGAGTACCTTGCCGCTGACGGTGCCATCCGTCAGTTCCGGGTCTTCGATCGCCAGCGCATCGACCAAGAAGCGATTTTCTTCCAGTGGCTCGGCTGTGCAGACGGCTTTTATGGGTAGGGGCGTGACCGCCATGGCGCGCCCGAGCAGGGTCATCTTGCGTGCCGGACTGACGACTGCGCGCTGGGAGACTGAGTCATAGCCGTTGCGGGCGATTTCCTGGCCGATCTCGGCATAGAGCAGGCGGGCGGCATAGATGCCCGGACGGCAGCTGGTGGGCAGCTTGGCGATGCCGGCCTCGGCGCGCTGGTAGAGCTCATCGGCGGTGTCGAGCATGCGTTTGACGACGTCGCGGATGACCTCGTTGAAGACCGGGCGTTGCAGCCATGCGTCGGGGTCCAGACCCGCCTCGCGCAGCCAATCAAGCGGTAGGTAGATGCGGCCGTTGCGCGCATCCTCGCCGACATCACGGCAGATGTTGCTGATCTGCATCGCGGTGCCGAGGTCGCAGGCACGGGCAAGCACCGAGGGGGAGCGTACGCCCATGATGGCGGCCATCATGGCGCCGACGGCGGCGGCGACCCGCGAGGAGTAGGCATAAACGCCGGACAGGTCTTGATAGACCCGGCCTTCGGCATCCCATTCGAAGCCTTCCAGCAGCGCCTCGGGCAGCTCGCGCGGGATGTCGAAGCGCTCGATGGCACCGGCGAAGGCGCGGTCGGCCGGGTCGTTGATCGGCTCGCCCCGGTAGGCGCGGTCGAGGCGGTCGCGCAGGCCGGCGAGTGCCACCTGATGATCCTCGGGGTTGTCGTCAATGGCGTCGTCGGCCAGGCGGCAGAAAGCATAGAGCGCTGTGGCCGGTTCGCGCAGCCGTT
The DNA here is from genome assembly GCF_033954455.1 of Thiorhodovibrio litoralis. Classification (NCBI taxonomy): domain Bacteria; kingdom Pseudomonadati; phylum Pseudomonadota; class Gammaproteobacteria; order Chromatiales; family Chromatiaceae; genus Thiorhodovibrio; species Thiorhodovibrio litoralis. Next base: position 2,044,523 of record NZ_CP121473.1, read on the forward strand.
TAGGCAGGAAGAAGGAGGCAGCGTAAAAGGACTTGGAGCCGTTGCTCAGAAGCTTGCGGCAGGCGAGCAGATCGGCCGGATCGGCGAAGCTGGAATCATTGATGAACAGAGGCATCGGGGACCACCGTATCGAGCACGCGCGCGGAAGAAATCACACCGGGTACACCGGCGCCGGGATGGGTACCGGCACCGACGAAATAGAGCCGGTCGACTTCCTCGCTCAGGTTGTGGGGACGGAACCAGGCACTCTGAAGGAGAACAGGCTCCAGGCTAAAGCCAGCACCCATGGTCGAGAGCAGGCGTTGTTCGAAATCTTTGGGTGTGGTGACCCGGGAGACGGCGATGTTGTCGCTTAGCCCAGGCAGCACGGTATTTTCGAGATGTTTGGCGATGGCCGCGCGGAAAGGCTCGGCGCGTTCGGCCCAGTCGACATCGGCACCGAGGTGGGGCACCGGGGCGAGGACATAGAAGGTGTCGCAGCCCTCGGGCGCCACGGATGGGTCGGTGGCCGTCGGGCGGTGCAGGTAGAGGCTGAAATCATCCGCCAGCACTTTGCGATGGAAGATGTCATCGAGCAGGCCGCGATAGCGCGGGCCGAGCAAAATCGTATGGTGCTTAACATCCGGATATTGGCGTTTGGTGCCGAAATACCAGACGAAGAGCCCGTTGGAATACTGTGCTTTTTTCAGCTTGGCGTCGGTCCAGCGCTGGCGTTTCACCGAGGGTAGCAGGTGCTGGTAGGTCCAGGCCACCTCGGCGTTGCAGACGACGATCTCGGCCGGGACCGTCTCGCCATTGGTCAGGCGCACGCCGTTAGCGCGGGGCTTACCTTTGTTGTTGCCTGCGCTTTTGGCCGTGGTGATTTCTGCAGCCTCGGCGTTATAGCGGATGCTGCCGCCCTGGCCTTCGATCAGCTTCACCAGGCCTTGCACAATGGCTCCGGTGCCGCCGATGGCAGAATGCACGCCCCAATGGCGCTCCAGATACGAGATGAGCGCGTAGATGGAAGTGACCGAGAAAGGATTGCCGCCGATCAGCAGTGGATGGAAGCTCAAGGCTACGCGCAGGCGCTCGTCTTTGACGAAGCTCGAGACCATGCTGTAGACGCTGCGATAGCTCTGCAACGCGACCATTTTCGGGACGATGCGCGCCATGTCGGTCCAGTGCGTGAAGGGCACATGGCCAAGCTCCTCGAAACCGACGCGGAAGATGTTCTTGCTGGTTTTGATGAAGCGGTCATAGCCGGCGACATCCCCCGGCGCCAGGCGCCGGACCTGGTCGCGCATGGCCTCGGCATCGCCATTGGTATCGAAGATATCGCCATCGTCGAAGCGAATCCGATAGAAGGGGTCCATCGGGCGCAGGTCGATGTCATCCTGGAAGCGCCGGCCGCACAGGTTCCATAACTCTTCCAACAGGAAGGGCGCGGTGATGATGGTCGGCCCGGCGTCGAAGCTGTAGCCGTCGATGTGATGCACATAGGCGCGCCCGCCAGGGGCGTCGAGCTTCTCGAGCACGGTGACTCGATAGCCACGCGCGCCGAGGCGAATGGCTGCTGCCAAACCACCGAAGCCGCTGCCGATAACGACAGCCAGCGGTTTTGCCTGGGCTCCGGAGAGAGTTCCCGAGGAGGATGTTGTGGGGCTGGGCGCCGGGTTGCTCAAAGTGTCAATTCACATGGATGTCAATCTGTCCTGACAGTATAGCAGCCCGAAAGCGTCTGCGACTACGGGTGGCAGTCGTTTTTGCAAGGATTTTTTGTTGCGCGTGGCAGTCAGGGCTTTGGAGCCTCGGCAATGCGCTCGCCCCAGGCGCGGGCTTCACTCAGCACTCTCTCGGGCTCAAGCGTGAGCGGCTCGCCGTCGCGAATCACCTGTTGTCCGGAAATCCACACATGACGCACCTGGTGGCTGCTTGCGGCATAGACGATCTGCGAGCAGGCGTTGTATAGCGGTTGAGTATGCGGGTCGCGCAGGTCCAGGGCGACCAGGTCGGCGGCTTTGCCGACCTCGAGCGAGCCGGTTTCCTCATCCATGCCGAGTGCGCGCGCGCCATTGAGCGTGGCCATGCGCAGTGCCGTTGCCGCCGGCAGGGCCGAGGCTGAGCTGGCCACGCCCTTGGCGAGCAGAGCGGCGGTGCGCATCTCGCCAAGCATGTTGAGGTCGTTGTTGCTGGCCGCACCGTCGGTGCCCAGGGCGACATTCACGCCGGTCTTGAGCAGCTTGGCGACCGGGCAGAAGCCGCTGGCGAGCTTGAGGTTGGATTCCGGACAGTGCACCACGTGGGCGCCGCTTTGTGCCAGGCGATCAATCTCGCTGTCGTCGAGCTGGGTCATGTGAATGGCGACCAGCAAGGGGCTCAGCAGGCCGAGCCGGTCAAGCCGCGCCAGCGGGCGCTCGCCATGATCGCGCAGGGACTGGGTCACTTCGTCGCGGGTCTCGTGCAGGTGGATATGCACTGGCACCTGCAGCTCCTCGGCCAGAGTCGCGACCCGTTGCAGGGGCTCCTCGGAGACTGCGTAGGGGGAGTGGGGCGAGAAGGCGGTGCGGATTAGATGGTGGTCGCGGTAGCGCTCGTGCAGCGACAGGCCGCGGCTGACGTATTGCTCGGGGTTCTCGGCGTAGCGGGTCGGAAAATCGACCACGATCATGCCAATGAGCGCGCGCATGCCCGCCTCTGCCGCGACCCGGGCGGTGACCTCCGGATAAAAATACATGTCATTGAAGCAGGTAATGCCGCCGCGCAGCATTTCGAGCAGCGCCAGCCGGGTACCGTCGGCGACGAAGTCCGGATCGACCCAGCGCCCCTCGGCGGGCCAGATGTGCTCGTGCAGCCAGGTCATCAGCGGCAGGTCGTCGGCGAGGCCGCGCAGCAGCGTCATGGGCGAATGGGTGTGGGCATTAATCAGCCCGGGGATCAGCGCATGCCCTGCGAGCGTCAGGTTGGTCTGGGCCTGAATTTGCGCTTGTGCCTCGGCGCGCGGTAGCAAGGCGGCAATGCGCCCGCGTTCGATGGCAATACTGTGTTGCGCGAGGGTGCTGTCCTCGGCGTCGACCGGCAAAATCCAGTCTGCATGGATCAGGAGTTCAACGTCCATTCAGGCCTCATTGGGAGCTATCTCGAAGGGGAAATGCGATGGCCGATCCGCGGGGGATTCTGGGGTCTTCGCCGTCTCATGCTGCCCGGGAATCGGCGGGCTTGAGCGAACCGGTTAAAAGATTAACAATGGCGCGCCGCGGGATCGGCCCGCTACTGTGCCATAAGGGTCGCAAACATGGAAACCACAAACGCCTTGGTCGCTCATCCGGATCACGCGGTGCTCTGGCAGGACGAGCGCCTGTATCTGCTCGATCAGCGGCTGCTGCCGGAGCGCACAGCCTTCATCACCTGTGAGAGCGTGCAGCAGACCGCCGCGGCCATCACCGACATGGTGGTGCGCGGCGCGCCAGCCATTGGCGTGGCGGCGGCCTATGGGGTGGTGCTCGCGGCGCGTGCGCGGGTGGCGGATGCCGGCAATCACTGGCACGAGCGCATCGAGGCCGACCTGCAGCAACTCGCCGCAGCGCGCCCAACGGCGATCAATTTGTTCTGGGCCATTGAGCGCATGCGCGCCTTTATGGCCACGCTGGATCATCTCGACCCGGTGCCGGCGCTGCTGGCCGAGGCCAAGCGCATCCATGCCGAGGATATTGCCGCCAACCAGCGCATTGGTGAGCTCGGGGTGGCGCTTATCAAGGCCCCAACCGCCGTGGTCACCCACTGCAATGCCGGCGCCCTGGCCACCGGTGGCTATGGTACCGCGCTCGGTGTGGTGCGCAGTGCCCATGCTGCCGGCAAGATCACTCGCGTTTATGCTGACGAGACCCGACCCTGGATGCAGGGCAGCCGCCTGACCGCCTGGGAGCTAATGGAGTCCGGCATTCCAGTCACCCTGCAGGCCGACGGCGCCGCCGCCAGCCTGATGGCCGGGGGCGAGATCGGCTGGGTCATCGTCGGCTCTGATCGCATCGCCGCCAATGGTGATGTGTGCAACAAGATCGGCACCTTCGGCCTGGCGATTCTGGCGCGACATTTCGGGGTGAAATTCATGGTCGCGGCACCGACCTCGACCATCGACCTGTCCGTTGCCAGTGGCGCGGAGATTCCGATCGAAGAGCGCGCGAGCGATGAAGTGCTGTCCTGCGGCGGCAAGCGCCTGGCGCCTGAAGGGGCGGTGGCGCGCAATCCGGTGTTTGATGTAACGCCAGCCGCGCTGGTCGATGCCATCGTGACCGAGCGCGGCGTGGTTGAGAAGCCGGACGCGCAGAAGATCGGCGCTCTGATGGAGCGAGACCGCGATTAAGCCTTGGCCGATTGCGCAGGTGGAAGGGGCGATCAGACCTCGAGAATGTAGGCCATTGTCTTATAGAAGAACTCCATCCATTGTTCTTCGTTCTGGAAATGGACGTACTGTGCGCGACCGCTATAAGGCTCCCGCGCCGAAGTGTACTGAAGCGTGCCATCGCCAGCGAAGTCGACCGAAAAGCTCCGGTACCCACCGGGCACCATGAGTTTGATGCCATGCGGAGCTTGCGGACCGCCGAGCACCTCGGCGATCAGGCCCGCTAAGCGGTCGTTGCGGCGGTCGAAATCAGTCGGCCAGATCTGCTTGAGCAGATCGACTTTGACAAATTCGTTCTGGATATCGCGAAAGGCCGTGAGGAGTGGCTCGGCGGCCTTGGCACGAGCGGCTGCGCTTGAGTCTTTCGACTCTTTTTGCTGCATCTGAGACTCGCCGCCCTGTTCAGCCTTTTGGCGAATTTTACTCAGAGTGTCGTTCATCCTTTTCGCTCCGGAAGGGGCGTTGGTCGGTTTCTGCTGCCTTTACCCTAGTGACAGGGTGTCATGGTCCAGGCTGCCCAGGATCATGAGCCTTGGTCTGATGCATCGCGCGGCGGACGGCAGCGTTCGGGGAGACGGCGAGCCGTCACAGACCTGCGTTCTCTGCGATTCTATAGGGGAGTATAACGCGAGCGTCCCCGAGTAAGGAAAATTCACCAAAGTGCTTCTCCGTTTAATGCGCAAGGGTTTCTGCCATACGCCGGGACTCGCCTTGTCGGGGAACGGCATTTGCCTCAAAAAGTGGTAAGCCGATCAGTGCCTTGCCATCTGGGCTGACGTCGGTCAGGACGACGGGGGCGATGCGGTTTTGCCACCCGCTGGCCTGCGTTGTCTGGCTCGTCTGAAGACGCACCGGCAAATAGTTGAGCGTGTAGCCAAAAGCCGTCTCGCCGCCCGAATCGGACAGTTCGCGTTCGAAGAGTACAGTGTCGGTGCGTCCGAGCTGCGCTCGCAAGGCCTCGGTCTTTAACCTGTCGGCGAGTTGTTGCAGTATCCGCACGCGCTCGCGTCTGATGTTCTCGGGCAACTGGTCAGGCATCTCGGCAGCGCGAGTGCCTGGGCGGCGGGAGTAGTTGAAGATATGCAAGTGGCCGAAACCAATCTCCGCGACAGTGTCCAGAGTTTGGTGCCAATCGTCATCGGTTTCGCCAGGAAAGCCGACGATGATGTCGCTGGTGAGATTGAAATCGGGGATTGATGCGCGCGCCTGGGCAATCAGCGCGCGGTAGGCTGCGGTGTCGCAGCGTCGAGCCATGTGGCGCAGGATGCGATCGGACCCGCTCTGCAGCGGCAAGTGCAGATGCGGCGCGAGTCGCGGGTTCTCGAACAGGCGCCAGAAGCGATCATCCAGACCCCAGGGTTCGACCGAGCCCAGGCGCAGCCGTGGGATGTCGGTATCGCACAGCACAGCCGCGATCAGATCCTCGAGCCGATAACCGAGGTCAGCGCCATAGCCCGCGGCATGCACGCCCGTTAGCACGGCCTCCTGAACGCCGACATCCGTTGCGGTGCGCACCTCGGCGACAATGTCTTCCAGCCTGCGGCTGCGTTCGCGCCCGCGTGCGATGGTGGTCACGCAGAAGGTGCACTGGTAACGGCAGCCGTCCTGTATCTTGACGAATGCCCGTTGGCGGCCGCGCGCAAACAGGGGATTGACCGCCTCGGTTTCTGCCGTGGCGGGCATGACCGGCAGGGCCAGCTCAAGCTGCGCGATCTCCACCAGCCGATCCTTCTCGGCATTGGGGATCAGCAGGTCGATGGCGCTGAGGTCAATCCCGGAGTGATCCACCCCCGCTTCGTCCAGCGCCGTGGCGCAACCGCTGACGATCAGGCGCGCGCGTGGATTCTGGCGCTGCACCCGTCGCAGGAGTTGGCGCGATTTACGCACGGCCTCGGCAGTGACGGCGCAGGTATTGACGACCAGCAGATCGACCGGAGGATCGCCCGGCTGTTCGGCGTCTTTGTCCTCACGGCAGGACTCATTGCAGGCCTGTCTGATGGGTTGGTGGCCGAGCGCCTGGAATTCTCGCGCCCAGCGCTGGACTTCGGCCTCATTGAGCCGACAGCCAATGGCTTCGAGTCGAATGCGCATGGAGTCAGAGCCCTGAACGCTGTGATTAGCGTCGCGGCAGGATCAGCACCACCGCGTTTTCGTCGTTGCTGCGCGTCATGGCGCTGAGATCGGCATCCGGTGGGACACCAATGCGGCGCTGAAAGCCGCCGCTCGAGAAGCTAAAGCTGCGACGATACCCGGCCCCGTCCTGGCTGTGTTGCTCCGAGCGGCTGACGCGCTCCCTTTTGCTGCTGATCAAAAGGCCACGACCGCGTGGTTCGATCTGAATGTCCGCGGCCTTCTGATCGGGGGCGAGCCGGATTGTAAGTCGGTACCCCTGGTCGGTGATGTCACGCACCAACTCGGGCATAGAGCGGGAAAAACGCGCGGCGCCTTGGGTGTTAGCAGCCCGACTGCGGCTCGGTCCATAGCCCGCATAGGCGCTGGGCGGGTAGGGCGTTTGGCTGGGGTACTGGCCATGGTATTGACTGGGGTATTGGCTTGGGTACTGGTTAGAGTATTGGCCGGGAATGGGCCCTGGGCCATAGCCGTACCACTGGGATGGCGGAATGGGCGCAGCGGTTTGATCAGGTGCGCCTGTCGCCGGGACATTGTCTGAGGGCGACTGCGCCAAGCTTTCGGTCAGGGGGAATGCGAGGAGGGCGCCGATCAAACACGATGAAAGCAGGATGCCTGTCATCGGACGATGGCCTGACCTGCGGTGGTGAAGGTTGGCGGTCATGGGCGGTGCTCCTTTGGAAGCTGCAGGATTCTGGTTCTTAGGCACTGGAACGGAATCTTTGCGAGTGCCAAACGATTCTCTCGATGGTCTCGATTATAGCCGCGTGGCATCTTTTGATGAGGTGTTTGCAGCGGTCATGCGGCGCACCAGTACTTTGCTGGCCTGGTCGATGAGGCCAGCGTCAAGCAACCAGTCGCGGGCATCCTCGGCGTCTTGCTCGAACCAGGCCCGGGTGCTGCCAAGGCGAAAGGAATAACCCCAGGCATCCATGTCGGCAAAGAGCCGGGCGCGCGGGATACCGAGCAATTGCTCGCCGATGAGAATCTGCAGCATGCAGACGGCGTTTTCCTCCGCCACAGTGCCGCCGGCGTCGGTGTGGAGTGTCGCGCGGCGTTGCTCATCCATGCAAATGAAGTGACAGGCCTCGTGCAGCGCGGAATGCACCGGGGTGTCAGGTCGCACCAGCAACTGGTTGCCGACCAGGCCAGCCTCGGGGGCGCCCCAGTAAGAACCGGGAATCTCGGCTTTGGCCGCCAGTTCTCGCACGACTAGGCCGTAACCAGCGAGTGCCGTGGCAATTCGGGGGCGCTCAGCCGCGCCGAAGCACAATACTTCGGCCGGACTGGCGGGCGCGCGATTGCTGGCCATCGCACCACTCAAAGCACTGTCGGAGGCTTGGCCATGGCCTCGACAAAGAACTGGGGCGCGGCCAGGGATGCTTGGTGCATCGCTGCGTTGTAATACTTGGTGGCAAAGCCGGGCGTCTGCGCTGCCTCGCGGCGCCAGTCCGCGAGCGTGCGGTCCTTGGATGCCATGGTGGCACTCCACCAGCCGGAGGGATAAATGGCCTGCGGAAAGAACAAAGTGCGCTGGTCGGCAAAGCCTGCTTCGTTGAGATCGGCATACATGCCACGGATGATGTCCATATTGTAGAGCGGCGATTCGCTTTGCTGCACCAGCAGGCCACCGGGTGCCAGCGCCGCCAAGCAGTCGCGGTAAAAGTCCGCGGTGAACAGCCCCTCGGCCGGACCGACCGGATCGGTGCTGTCGATGATGATCACATCCAGGCTCGCCTTGTCGACCTGGCGAATCCAGGCGATGCCGTCTTCAAACAGCAATCGGGCGCGTGGGTCCTGGTTGCTTTCGGTCAGCTCGGGGAAGAACTGCTCGGCCACCCGGGTCACGCGCTCGTCGATATCGATCTGCATCGCCAACTCGACATCCGCATGCTTGAGCACTTCGCGCAAGGTGCCGCAGTCGCCGCCACCGATGATGGCGACATGACGCGGTGCCTGATGCGTGAAGAGCACCGGGTGGGACAGCATCTCGTGGTAGAGGAAATTATCCCGGCTGCTCAGCATGGTGAAGCCGTCGATCACCATCAGGTGGCCGAAGCCTTCGGTGTCATACACCTCAATGCTCTGGTAGGGCGACTGCTCCTCATGCAGCTTGCTCTTGATGCGCAGTGAGAAGGCGCTGCCGGAGTTGTCGGCGATCTCGGTGAACCATTGCTCAGGATTCAGCATGATGTTTCCAGTGATCGGTGGTCGGTGAATGCTTTAACAGTTGCCGCGGCGGCGCGTTTTCGGCTTGAGAGTATCAGCGCGGATAATGATCATCGAGATTTGCGGGGCAGAGCACGTCGCGCATGATTCCGATCAGCTCCAGCAACTGACCGTTACGGATGCGATAGAAAATGCGGTTGGCGTCCTTGCGGGCAATGACGATGTTCTTGTTGCGCAATTGCTCAAGGTGCTGGGAAATGTTGCTCTGCGAGGTGCCCGTGCGCTCGACGATTTCACCGACCGAGAGCTCTTGGTCCCCGAGCGAGCAGAGAATTTTCCAGCGCAGCGGATGCGCCATGGCCTTGAGCGCGTTGGCGGTCAGGGTGGTATTTTCCGGGCTCGGATGTTGTTCTGGTTGTTCGCTCATGTTGTTCAGCCCTCCTACCGGGTGCCGGGACCTGGAGGTTGTTTCGCCCGGCGCGGATAGCCATCCATCAATGCGTGTCTTGCCTTTAGGGCGCGACGGGTGCTGCCGCCAAGGCGAACTCGTCCGCGCGTTCCGCGTTGTCCAATCCTTGTTCGTGCTCCTGTGGCGCGTCTTCCTCAGGCAGGCGAATATACCCTGTCATGTTCTTGGCGATACAGATAATGTCGCTGATGCGGTTGTTCGGGTCCAGCAAAGCGGTACGCGAGAACAGGATGGGCACGCGCAAGCCGTCTTTCGCGATGAAGCGCGCGTCGATCTTGCTTAGCGCGCCGGTGCGGATTAGCGCCTCCAGCCAGGTGCCCATGAAGGCGCCAGCTTCCTCGTCGCCATCTTCTTCGAAGACATCGCCAATGGCCATGCCGTTCAAATCCTCTGCGCTGTAGTTGAGCATAGCGCAGGCGGCCGGGTTGGCGAACTTGATCTCGCCTTCAGGGTTGAGCACCAACAAGGCCTCGCCCATGTGGGTGATGATGCGCTCGTTGTATTGTTTCTCGCGCTCGAGCGCGGCGGTGCGCTCGGCGACTTTCTGTTCCAGCACGCGATTGAGACCGCGCTCTTTCTCGATGAGCCGAAAATAGGTGCTGATTTTGTTGATCAGCAGCAGATCGTCGATCGGCTTGAGCAGATAATCGACCGCACCCACGGCGAAGCCGCGTTGCTGGAATTCTTCCGACTTAAAGGCCGCGGTCAGGAAGATAATCGGAATATCGCGCGTGCGCTTGCGCAGCTTGAGCAAGGAGGCGGTCTGAAAACCGTCCATCTCGGGCATCTGAACATCAAGAATAATCAGGTCGATATCGCGCTGGTCAAGGGTGATGTCGATGGCCTCGCGCCCGCTCGTGGCCTCCAGCACCTCGGCATCCAGGTGCTTTTGGATCAGGGTGCGCAAGGTGTAGAGGTTGTGCTGATGGTCGTCGACGATCAGGACCTTGTAACCAGGTTTCACGGGCATGGCGGTGGCGTTGCTTGATGTTGGATCGGGGAGCGGAGCGGGATTCATCACCCAGGGACGCGCGTTAGCCGGAAGCACCTTGCTGCCCGCTTGGATCACCGGGCGCGGACGACTGATCAGAGGAGTCGCGCGCGGCGGATGTTGGGCTGACAAGGCGATCGATCAGCGCGATTAGCTCGTCGGCCGCCAGCGGTTTGCCGCAAAAGGCGGCGGCGCCGGAGGCCAGATAGCGTTGCGCGGCCGGATCATCGCGCGGCCCGGTGACGATCAGCGGCAGCTGCGCGCAGGCTGGATCTTCGCGCAAGCGCGTGATGCTATCACAGGTGTCCGCAGGCTCGGCCAGCGCGCCAAGCATCACCAGCGCGCAGGCAGGGTCTTCCTGCAGAGTTTCGAGCGCCTCGTCGACGTCGGCGGCGGTCTGCACGCGCAGCCCGAGGTCTTTGAGATCGTCGGTCAGCTCGAGCAGGCTCTCGATGTTGCGCTCAAGCAGCAGCACCCAGCCGTCGCCCAGGTCGGTTCGGGCATGGCCGGTTTGGTTATGGTCGGACGCCGGGAGCTCGGAGGAGTCGTTCGTGTCCCGGTCCTCAATCGCGGGTGCCAGATGCGTGCTGATCGGCGCCTCGTGGCTTTCGAGGATTTCGACCGAGGCGATGTCTCCGGGGTCGAGCGACAAGGGCAGCGCTAGGGTGAACCGGCTGCCTTGATTGAGGGCGCTGTCGACGGTGATTTTTCCCTTCAGCAGCCCGGCCAGCTCGCGGCTGATGGACAGACCCAGCCCGGTGCCGCCATAACGCCGGCGGGTCGAGCCATCCGCCTGCTGGAAGGCGTCAAAGATAATCTCTTCCTTGCCAGGCGGAATGCCTATGCCGGTGTCGCTGACGCTGATGGCGAGCGGGTAGTGCGCGTCGCTGTGGGCCTCGGCGGTGAGCAACACCTGGCCGTGATGGGTGAACTTGGCGGCGTTGGAGAGAAAGTTCTTGATAATCTGGCGGATCTTGTCGCGATCGCTGTAGAGACGGGTCGGCGCGTTGGAGGCGATTTCCAGATTGAGCCGCAGCCCTTTGGAGGTGAAAATCGCCTCGGTCAGGTTGACCAGTTCCTCGAGCATGGAGGGCAGGTCGACCCATTCCAGGCTCATGGTGACCTGGCCCGCCTCGATGCGCGAAATATCCAGGATGTTGTCGATCATGCCGCGCAGATCGGTGCTCGCCTCATGAATCACCTGCGCCTGGCGGCGCTGTTCGCCCTCGAGACCGGATTCCTTGTCCGCCAGCATTTTCGATAGCAGCAGGATGGCATTCAGCGGCGTGCGCAGCTCGTGACTGACGTTGGCGAGAAATTCTGACTTGAAGCGGTTGGAGCGCTCCAACTCGCGGGTATGCTGGCGCTCCGCGGCGATGTGCTCGGCATGCGAGCGGGACAGGGCGCTGAGCTGTTCGCCAAGCTCGCGCACCTCAAAGGGGCCGCGCCAGTGCAAATCCAGTGGCTTTCCTTCGCGCAGTATGTGCTGCACCCCGGCGGTGAGCTCGCGGCCGAAGCGCTCGGCACGGCGTGCGATCGCCCGCGCCATCACCATTACCACCATGACCAGCACCAGCACAATGGACAGCACGCGCACGATCAGCGTGTTGCGAAAATCAGCGATGGGGGAGGAATCCACCGGCCGTCCCACCCACAGTGGCAGCGCGTCTTCGGTCAGGAACATGGGCACCCAGAGGTAAGGCTGGCCAGTGCTGGACTTCGATAAGGCCAGCTTGCCTTCGGCAAACAGTTGCTCGAGACCGGGAAAATCCTCAAAGGCCTCGGCCCCGTTGCTAATCGGCTGGCCAGGCTTGAGATAGCTGCCGCTGTGGTGCACCCACAGGGTGTTGCGATAGAACTGCGCCAGACCGCCGACATCCACGGTCATCAATAAGAGCCCGGGTGTTGCTGCGCCGGCTTGAGTCGGTTCGCCAATGGGGCTTGCAAGCTGCAAGGTGAGCAACTGGCGCGGGTCGCGCGAGGCGGCATAGGGGTTGACCCGAATCCGGCTGACCATCACCTCACCGGGCGCAAGCTTGCCTGCGGCATTGATGAAACCCTGATTCGGCGGCGCGGGTGGGGTCTCGGTGGGGTGCCACTCCAGATCCTGCGCATCGCGCTCGAGCCAGAAGCGCTCATGGCCGAGGTGATCGAGAAACAGAATCTGAATGATGTCGCCTTGGTCCGACAGCATCTGATTGATCCAGCTGGTGTAGCGCGCGCGTGCCAGATCAACCTGCTGCTCGCTGGTGCCAGGGCCGGTGCCGGTACCGAGCAAAATGCCTGGGTCCGGCAGCTTGGCCAGCAGCCGGATGATCTCGTCGCGACTGGCCAGGTGCTGGTCGAGATCGCGAAAATCCGCGCGCAGATTTTGCAGATAGGCCTTCTGGAAAAACATGGCGGTGCGTTCCACCACCAGCGGCAGATTGATCACCACCGCCAGCGTCAGCGGCGCCAGGCCAAACAGCAGCAGCAGGGCAAGGATGTAAAAGCGCAGCTTCATCCGGAATCAGCCCGAAGCCAGAATCCTAAAAAAGGTGGGAGCGAGACTGGGCGCTCTGGCAAGCAAGACTGCTCAGAGCCGACGACGGATGTCTTCCAGTAATCCGGCAGCCGCTGTTTCGACCAGATCCAGCACCCGGTCGAAGCCGCTTGGACCGCCATAATAGGGGTCGGGTACCTCCCGCACCGACGCATTCGGGGCGAAGTCCATAAACATCCGCAGTCGGCTGGTTAGTCCTGGTGGGCACAGCTCTCTCAGGTCGCGGAAGTTGTCCCGATCCATCGCCAGCACATAGTCGAACGCATGAAAATCCTCCACCGTCGCGCGCCGCGCCCGAATATCGCCGAGCTCGATCCCGCGCAGCTGCGCAGCCTGAGTGGCGCGCGCATCGGGCGGTTCGCCAACATGGTAGGCATGGGTGCCGGCGGAATCGATGGTGATCCGATCGGCGAGTCCCGCCTGTCGGACCAGATGGCGAAAGACGCCCTGCGCCGTTGGTGAGCGGCAGATATTGCCCATACAGACGAAAAGCACGCGCACGGCGTCTGCTCGGTTGTTGGTGGTGTCGGTCATGAGGCTCCCCTGTGCTCATTCAGTCCTGATTCAGTGATGGTTTGCGGTCGTCGGCCAGCGCGATTGCACTCACTCGCAGGTCATCGAAAATTTAGCACGATTTCCCGATACCAGGGGTGGGCGAGAGTATTAGCATTGGCTGCCGGATATGCTGCATGAGCATCCTGGTGCCCAGCCAATCTTCACGCAGACTACCGGATTGGATCTGGCCCATGCACCCGATTGCAGCGCATCGCTAACACTGCACAATAATGGTGCGCTTGCGCGGCCGGCGGGCAGGGTTTGTGCGAGTAGGGAGTTTTACTTTGCCATGACATTTGTGCAGCGGAGCCTCACCATTTTAGCGCTCGTGCAGGCGCTTGTTTGATGAAGCACAAAAAATCCGAAATTTCCTGTCGCTCGTGCTGTCGTTGTCCCCGGCGCAAAGACTTGGCACGCTATATGCTTAACTAATATCGACGGACTCTTTTCCTCTCTCTCCGCCGAGCTCCGTCTTCCAACCTCCTCAGTGGTGAATCGCCCCGGGCGCATGCTCGGGGCATTTTTTTCATCATTCAGCACCCGACAAGGCGATTGTCGCTGCGAGATTGCCCAAGATGCTTTCCTGGGATGCTTGTGGCCATTAGCCTTGGCTGACAAGCCCCAGCCACTCCAGCACGGCGGGGATGTCATCTCGGGTATCCACCCCGGGGCCCAGGGGCGCACAGGCCTCCTCGACTTGAATCCGCTCGCCATTCCACAACACGCGCAACTGCTCGAGTGACTCGATTTGCTCCAGCGGAGCCGGCGGCCAGGCGAGAAAGCGCTCCAGAAAGCCGACGCGATAGGCATAGAGGCCGATATGGCGCTGAAAATGGATGCCAGGGGGCAGGTGGGCGCGCTCGCCAAGGAAAGCATCGCGATGCCACGGGATGGGCGCGCGGGAGAAATACAGCGCCTGGCCATTTGCGTCCGTCACCACCTTAACCACATGCGGGTCGGAAAGGGCTCGTGCTGCGTCGATCGGCGTCGACAGGGTGGCCATGCCCAGCGCGGGGTGGGAGTCGAGCGCGCCGGCCACCTGGTTGATCAGTGCCGGTGGCACGCAGGGCTCGTCGCCCTGCAGGTTAACCACGATGGTGTCCGACTCCCAGGCGCGCAGGCGCATGACCTCCCCAATGCGATCAGAACCGCTCGGGTGTTGCGCAGATGTCATCACGGTCTCTGCGCCGAGTTCCCGGCAGACACCCGCGATACGGTCGTCGTCGGTGGCTATCAGTACCTCGCTGGCGAGGCTGGCGCGGGCGCGTTCCCACACATGGGCGATCAGCGGTTTGCCGCCAATGTCGACCAGCGGCTTGCCGGGCAAGCGTGAGGCTCCGTAACGGGCGGGTATCACCACTTTGAAGGGCGAATTGGGAGAAGCGGAAGACGTTTTCGGGTTCACGCGGATGACTCCGGGGGCTTGGGGGAGACATGGGGCGACGGGCGCTGGTGGGTCTGTTCCAGGGCGACGAGTTGGGGTTCGAGCGCCTGGAGGAAAGCCTGATTGGGCACGGCCGTCGCCGGCAGATACCAGTGGCGCAGGTCGGCGAAGGCGCGGCACTTGAGCGCGTCCTTTTCGGTCATCAGCACGGGGCCGGCGGGCCAGTGTTTGCTGTCTTCGCGGCTGAAGGCATGGTGGTCGGGGTAGGGTAGGCGGGTGATACGCAGGCCGTTGTATTCGAGCAGCGCGAAGAATTGCTCTGGATTTCCGATGCCGGCTACCGCTGCAACGGGGGTGCCGACGAACTGCGCCAGGGCGCGGGTTTGCCTGGGGTCCGAGAGGTTGATGGCGCGCTGCGGGCGCAGTGCCATATTGGGGCGGCTGTCGTCGCTGCCGCCATTGGTCAGCAGGATGTCGGCGCGACGGGCGCGGGAGACCGGCTCGCGCAGCGGACCGGCCGGCAGACAGCGGCGATTGCCAAAACCGCGCCGGCCATCGACCAGCAGAATCTCCAGGTCGCGCCTTAAGCGGTAATGCTGCAAGCCATCGTCGGCCAGGAGCAGGTCGCAGTCGCAGTCTTGGAGCAGACGCCGGGCCGCGGCGACCCGATCGGCCCCGGCCATCACCGGGCAGCCTGAGCGGTTCGCGAGTAGCACGGGTTCATCACCATAGTCGCGCGGGTCGCCATCAACAGGGACGCGTCGGGGCTGATCGCTGCCTTGGCCGCCGTAGCCGCGGGTGAGGATGCCCGGGCGCCAGCCGCGCGCGCGCAGATGCTGCGCAAGCCAGAGTACTAGCGGTGTCTTACCAGTGCCGCCGACAGTGAGATTGCCCACCACGATGACAGGTGTCGCGATCTGATCTTCCGCCGCCGGCGGCTGGCGCCAGCGCCGCCGCCATAGGGCGGCGCGGGCCTGGGCAATGGCGCAGTAAAGCCAGCCAAGCGGTGACAGCAGCCAGACAAGCGGGTGCCCCGGACCATACCAAAGGGCCTGGAGTTGCTGGCTCGGGAAGCCTTGCCGACTCCGCCGGTGGGTGCCGGTAGTCCGCAACGAGAACGGGAATCCTGTGCGGTTGCTCATGCCGCGGGCGTATGACTGAACTGCAAGCGCCGCAGGCGCGCATAGTAGCCGTCGCGGGCGAGCAGCTCGGCGTGCGAGCCCTGCTCGACGATGCGCCCGCGGTCAAGCACCACCACGCGGTCGACCTGCTCGATGGTCGAGAGCCGGTGGGCGATCACCAGGGTGGTGCGTGCCTGCATCAGTGCATGCAGGGCGGCCTGGATGTGGCGCTCGGCTTCGGTATCCAGCGCTGAGGTGGCTTCGTCGAGAATTAAAATGGGCGCATCCTTCAGCATGGCGCGGGCAATGGCCAAGCGCTGGCGCTGCCCGCCGGAGAGCAGCACGCCGCGGTCGCCGATCAGGGTGTCGAAACCCTGCGGCAGGGCGCGGATGAAATCCAGCGCATGGGCGCCCTCGGCCGCCCGCTCAATTTCTTCTGGCGAGACCCGACCGACGCGCCCATAGGCGATGTTGTTGGCGATGGTGTCATTGAACAGCACCACCTCCTGGGTCACCAGCGACATCTGCGCGCGCAGGTTGGCCAGGCGCAGCTCGCGGATGTCGATGCCGTCGATCAGAATGCCCCCGCTGCAGGGCTCATAGAAGCGCGGCAGCAGGTTGGCAAGTGTGGATTTTCCGCTGCCGGAGCGCCCGACCAGGGCGACGCTCTCGCCGGCGGCGATGGACAGGCTCAGATCCTCAATCACCAGGCCCTTTTCGGTGTCGTAGCGATGGCTGATGTCGACATAGTCGATGCGCCCCTGCGCGCGCTCCAGGGTGCGGGTACCGGTATCCGGCTCGGGCGCGACGTCGAGGAGTTCGAACAGACTCTCGGCGGCGATGATGCCCTGCTGAAGGTGGGAATTGACCGAAGTGAGGCGCTTGACCGGCGGCAGCAGCAGACCCATGGCCACCACAAAGGACATGAAGCTGCCGACGGTGATGTTGTCGCGCAAGCCCTGCATGGTGGACAGATAGACCACGATGCCAATGGCCACGGCGGAGATGAGCTGCACCAAGGGAACGCTGATGGCCTCGGTCGCGACCATTTTCATCTGCAGGGCGCGGGTTTTTTCGTTGACCTGACGGAAATGCTCGCGCTCATCCTGTTGACCGCCGAAGGCCTTGATGACCCGGTGGGCGTCTATGGCCTCTTGGGCGACATGGGTCAGGGAGCCGACCCGCTCCTGAATGCGCTTGCTGTAACGGCGGAACTTCTTGGTGGCGTATTTGATGGCAAAGGCCGTGGTCGGGCCGATGAACAGAAAAATGGCCGCGAGCTTGGCGTCCAGATACAGCATGTAGGCCAGCAGCGCGATCGCGGTGAAGCCGTCGCGCACAATGGTGGTGATGGCTGAGGTGGTGGCCCTGGCGACATTGTCGACGTTGTAAGTCAGCTTGGCGAGGATTTGCCCCGAGCCATGGGTGTCGAAGTAGCGGGTTGGCGCGCGCAGCAGGTGCTCGAACATTTCCTGGCGCAGGTCGGTCACCACGCGCCGGCCGACCCAGCGCAGGCAGTAAGTGTTAATAAAGCCGGCAATGCCGCGCACGATGAAAAGCCCGACCAGCAGCAGGGGCATCAGGCGCACGGTGTCCGGATCGCGCTCGACAAAGCTGCCGTCGAGCAGCGGCTTGATCATGGCCGCGAACAGGGGCTCGGTTGCCGCGAATACCAGCATGCCGCCTATCGAAAGCCCGAACATGCGCCAATAAGGTTTGGCATAGCCAAGCAGACGCGCGTAGATGGTCCGCGCGCTGACCATGGGGTCGCCCTGGCTCATTGCGGTCGCGGCGGGCTTTCCCCTGCCATCTCTTCTGGTCGGGCTGAAGGTGACTCCTGCCTGGAGTTTGATGGTTCCGGCGCTGTCGTTTTGCCCACCTCGGCACTGCCCGGGGAGTGGACGGCGGCAAACGCGAGCTGGGTCAGCCCGAGCTGCTGGGCCGCGTCCAAGACGCGCATCACGGCTTGGTGCGGGGTCTGCGCATCGGCCTCGATCAGCAGCGATTCGCTTTGCGCGGATTCAGCGGCTTCCCGCAGCGCTTGCGTCAGCTGCTCGGTCATTGTTTCATCGGAGGCTGCCTGATCCGTGGCCAACTCCAGGGGCTGCTCGGCGATGAAATAATGGCTGTCGCGGTCGATACTGACGACCAGGGGCTCTTTCTCGGTCTGCTCTGCCGGTTGGCCATCGGCTTCTGGCAGTGCGATCGGCAGCTCGCGCGCTTGCTCGAAGGTGGTCGAGATCATGAAAAACAGCAACAGCAGAAAGACGACGTCGACCAATGGGGTCAGATTGAGCTCCGGCGGTTGCGGCGGCAGTGGGCGCAGATTCACGGCAGTGGGCCTTCTTCATCCGGCTCGCGCTCGCCCTTCATCACCTCCACTAGGCGCAGGGATTGCTCCTCCATGCCGATTGCCAGTCGCGTCACCCGGCTGTTGAAGTAGCGATGGAACAGCAGGGCCGGAATGGCGACCGACAGCCCGGCAGCCGTCGTTAGCAACGCCTTGGAGATACCGCCGGCCAGCACGGTTGGGTCGCCCACGCCGGCCTGCATGATGACGCTGAAGACATCGATCATGCCAATCACGGTGCCGAGCAGCCCGAGCAGCGGCGCGACCGAGGCAACGGTGCCCAGCATGTCGAGATAGCGCTCCATTTCCGCCACCACTTGGCGGCCGGTGTCCTGAATGCTCTCCTTCATGATTTCGCGCGAATGCTCGCGATTGACCAGCCCGGCCGCGAGCATGCGCCCGAGCGCCGAGTCCGAGCGCAGGGTGGCAATGCGCTCGTCGTTAAGCGCTCGGTCGAGATGCCATTGCCAGATTTGCTCCACCAGATCGCCCGGCATAATCGCGCTGGGCCGAAGCGCCCAGAAGCGCTCCAGCACAATGGCGAGAGTCGCCACCGAGCAAAGGGTAATGGGCAGCATCAGCCAGCCGCCGGCGCGGAACAGGTCGATGATGGGGGTCATAACAGGCATGGTCGTGGTGGTTTGTCGGCGAGGGGTTCAGCGAGCTTTAGCGCGCGCCACTGCGAAAGCGCGCACTCAGGCGAGCATGATAGCCGATTGGAGGAGGCAATTGGTTCGCCGGTGGTTTGCAGACGCCGGTGTTTACCGGACTGAGCGCTGTGCTGACCGAGCTGAGCCCTGTGCGCAAGCCGGTCACATCAGCCGGCGGCGGAGTGCCGGGATGCCTGCTGAGGCGTCTTGGCAACCGAATAGACTTTTCGGTGCAGGGCCGCCTTGGCGAGCAAATGGGCGCTAACTGGGGCGGTGATGAACAGAAACAGCAGGACGAGAATCTCGTGCAGGCTGATGCTGTCGGTGGAGGTGCTGAAGTACAGGCCCGAGGCGATCAGCATGCCGCTGATGCCGAGGGTGGTTGCCTTGGTGGGGCCGTGCAGGCGGGTGTAGAAGTCCGGCAGGCGCAGCAGCCCGATGGAGCCGATGAGCGCAAAGCTGGCTCCAATGAGCACGAAGGCGGAAACCAAAATTTCGATCAGCATGGGCTGGGGTTCTCGGCGTTAAACGCGGATTCTGGGCTTTGAAGGTGTGTTATTGATTGAGCTTTTTGGGGATCACTCGATGATATCGCCGCGCAGCTGGTATTTGCACAGGGCGGCGGTCCCGACAAATCCCATCATGGCGATGATGAGCGCAATCTCGAAATAGGCTTGCCGATCAAAATGGATGCCGAGCAGCACCAGCAGTGCGATGGTGTTGATGTACAAGGTATCCAGCGCCAGGATGCGATCGGAGGTGTCCGGGCCGCGCATCAGTCGCCACAGGTTGAGCAGCAGGGCCAGTGTCATCATGGCAAGGGCAATCTGCACGGTGATGGTCAGTATCATCGGAAAATCTCCAGCAGCGGGGCCTCGTAGCGTTGCTTCAGGTGGCGGCACAGGGCGGCTGCGTCCTCGGCGTCGATGCTATGCACCAGCAGGATGGTGCCTGCGTGCGTTCCGACTCGCGCGTCAGATGCTGGCCCAAACCTAGAATCTGCATCAGCCCCAAGGCCATTCCCCGTGCTGTCCCCTCTCGTGCTGCGGCCATCCCTCTTCGCCGGCTGTATCACATCGGCCGATACTGTGCCCGGCGTCAGGGAGATAACGCTGGCTAGCACCGTGATGGCGAAGGGGTCGGTTAATTCCAGCGGCAGCTCAACGAAGGCCGGGTGCAGGCGTGTGCGCGGCCCGAGAATCAAAAGTGCGACTTGCAGATTCGCGATCAGGATATCGACAAACAGCTGCACCAGGTAGGCGAGCAGCTTGAGCGGTTTGCGCAGACGCGGGCGCTCTGGCCAGAAATTGGCCGTCACGCGCGACAGGCTCAGTGCCAGCAGGCTGCCGAGCAGCAGATTACCAGGGCCGATGCTGTTGTTCAGCAGCAGCCAGATGATCAGCAACGTCAGGCTGAGCAGCGGATGCGGCACCCAGCTGTGCAGCAGGCGTTTCAGCATCAGTGGTGGCCTCCGGACTCTCTGACCACCACGGGCGTGCTTTGACGCATGGCGGTGACATAGGCCTGTGCATCGAATGTCTGTTCAGCGGTGTCGCGGGTCCAGTCAGTGATGCTGCCGCCGAAGATAACCAGCACTGGGCTCGTCGCCAGCAGTGTGGTGGCAATCAGCCAGGGCTGTCGACTGGGTTTCTCGGCTGCGGCGACCGGACCGCGCCAGAACACCAGAATGCCGGCGCGAGTGAGCGTCATCACCAGCAGCAGACTCGACAACAAGACAAGCGTCCAAACCGGAATGAGCGCGCTGTGATCCTGCGCGGCGATCAGCAGCAGCACCTTGCCCACCAGCCCGCTGAACGGGGGCATGCCGGCCACGGCAATTGCTGCCAGAAAGAACACCCAGCCAAGCTGATGCGATGGCGGTGGGCGCTTGCCTTCACTAAGCCGAGTGCTGCCGTCGCGCGCGCTGGCGATGCGCTCGGCAAGCAGAAAGAGCCCGCCGGTGACCAGAGTGGTGTGCAGCAGATAGTACAGGCTCGCGCTCAGGCCCGCCGGGGTGCCAAGGGCGATGCCGGCGATCAGGGTGCCAACCGAGACCACCACCAGGTAGGCAATCAGCTCGCGCAGATCGTCGCTGGCCATGGCGCCCAGGGTGCCAATGGCGATGGTGGTCAGTCCGGCGGCCAGCAGCCAGGGCGATGCCCAGGCGAGCATTGGCGTCTCGCCCAGGCCATAGACCAGCGTCGTCAGGCGGATGATGGCGTAGATGCCGACCTTGGTTATGATGGCGAACAGGGCTGCGACTGCGGCGGTGGCGGCGGCATAGGTGCCCGGCAGCCAGAAGTGCAGCGGAATCAGCGCTGCCTTGAGCCCGAAGACGGCCAGCAACAGCATGGCCGCAACCCGCGCGAGATGCTGATCCGCAGCCGGCAGGGCGGCGATGCGCGCGGCCAGGTCCGCCATGTTCAGGCTGCCGGCGGCGGCGTAGAGGGTGCCCAGCCCGATCAGGAACAGCAGCGAGCCGACCAGATTGAGCGCCACATAATGCAGGGCGGCACGGGTACGCTCGGCACCGCCGCCATGGAGCAGCAGGCCGTAGGAGGCGATCAGCAAAATCTCGAAGGCGACGAAGAGATTGAACAGGTCGCCGGTCAAAAATGCGATGTTGATGCCGAGTAGTTGGAACTGAAACAGCGCATGAAAATGCCGCCCGGCGCGGTCGCTGCCGGTGATGGCATAGGCCAGCGCGAAGGTCGCAAGCAGCGCGGTCAGCGCCAGCATCAGGGCCGCGAGGCGGTCGAGTACCAGGGAAATGCCATAGGGCGCTGGCCAGTCGCCGATCAGATACACTTGAATGCCGTTGCGCTGCCCACTCCACAGCAGCGCGGCGGCGATGCCGAGCAGGGACAGTGTCGCCAATGCACTCAGTGCCCGCTGGATGCGCAGCGGCGCGCGCCATAGGATCAGCAGCAGCGCACCAGTGACGAGCGGCAGCGCGATGGGCGCCATCAGCAGCTGGCTCACCGTTCCTCCCCGCCGCGACGGTCATCGACGCGGTCTGTGCCCAAGTCATTGAGCGCGCGCAGCGCCAGCACCAGCATAAAGGCGGTCATCGCAAAGCCGATGACAATGGCGGTCAACACCAGCGCCTGGGGTAAGGGGTCGGCAAAGGGGCCGCCTTCGTTAATCAACGGGGCCTGATTCGTCGTCAGCCCGCCGGAGGCGAACAACAGCAGATTGGTCGCGTAAGACAAGAGCGTCAGCCCCAGCACGACCGAGAAGCTGCGCGCGCGCAGCAACAGGTAGACCCCGCCGCCGATCAGTAGCCCGATGCAAAGCGCGATCAAGGCTTCCATGTCGCGCCTCTTGCTTCTGGTGTGGCGAGCGCTTGAGCATGCACCTGCGCAATTGGCGCCGGGGCTGCAATGCCCGTGTCAGTGGGTGCGACTGCGCCGGCCTCGGCATCGGGTCGCGGTCTGCGCACGTGGTGACGATGCCCGCTCAACCGTCCGAGGTTATCGAGAATCAGCATCACGGTGCCAAGGACAACCAGAAAGACGCCGGCGTCGAAGGCCATGGCGCTGGCGAATTCCACCTCGCCAAGCAGTGGCACCTCGCCATGCCAGAACGCGCTGGTGAGGAAGGGCCGGCTAAAGAGCATCGCGGCCAGACCGGTGGCGAGCGAGATGATCAAACCCGAGCCGATTAGCAGGGTGTAGCTCAGGCGCAGGCGCTCGGCCGACCACTGCTGGCCGCTGGCAAGCTGCTGCAATATCAGCGCGATACCGGCGACTAGGCCGGCGATGAAGCCGCCACCGGGCTCATGGTGACCGCGCAGCAGCATGAACACTGCCACCAGCAGCGCCATTGGCAGCAGCGGGCGCGAGAGCATGGCGAGAATGATGGGATGTGCGTCGGGCGACCAGCGCCGACCACGGGGATCGCGTCGCGGCGTGCGCAGGCGGATGCCGCGCAGCATGGCGAAGATACCGGCAGCGGCGATAGCGAGCACCGTGATTTCCCCGAGAGTGTCGAAGCCGCGAAAGTCGACCAGAATGCCGTTGACCACATTGCCGGCGCCCGCCGCGGGCTTGGCATATTCCAGAAAATAATCGGAAATATTCGGCGTCTGCGCGGTCATGATGGCGAAGGATAGCGCGGCAGCGCCAAGGCCGGCGGCGACGGCGAGCATGACATCACGCGTGCGCCGCCAGCGTGAGATCGGGGCAACATCCGACTGCGGCAGAAAGTAGAGCACCAGCAGCAACAGGATGGTGGTGACCACCTCCACCGAAAGCTGCGTCAGCGCCAGATCAGGTGCCGAGAAATGCACGAATGCGAGGCTAAGGATCAGTCCGATGACGCCAATCAGAATGGTCGCCTGCAGGCGTTGACGGCGCAGACCAACCACGCCGATCAGCGCCACCGTCAGGATCACGGCGCCGCCAATGGTCGGGAGATCGAGCGGACTGAGCGTGGAATCGGTAATGAGCCCAGGCAAGGCGCCAGGTTCAAGGCTCATTAGCGTCGGGATGACGGGTAACACGGCCAAGACCAGCGCCGTGAGCAAGAGCCAGGCGGCCGAGCGCTGCAGGGATGCCCGGGCTGGCCGCGGCATACGCGCGCGCGCGAAACGCTGCAGGCCGGCCGCGGTGCGCTGGAACACCGAGGCGCCGCTCGCGGGCGGGAAGATGCGATCATGCGCATTAAATAGTAGGTGCCGCATCCGATACAGCAGCAAGCCGCCGATCAGGGCGATGAAGCTCATCAGCAACGGAAAGGAAAAGCCGTGCCAGATGGCGAGATCGTACTTGGGTTCGAAGCCGAGCATGCTGCGCACGCCAAGATCGAGCAGCGGTCGCACGGTCTGCTCCGGGAAGATGCCAACCAGCAAACACAGGGCGACCAGAATCTCGACGGGAATGCGCATCCAGCGCGGCGGCTCGTGAGGCTCGTGCTCGAGGTAGCAGGAGCGACCGCCGAAGAAAACGTCGTGAATGAAGCGCACCGAGTAGGCCACCGCGAAGATACCGCCGGCGGTGGCTGCGAACGGCAACATCCAGTCCAGATGCCCAAGCCACTCATGATGCACCGTCTCGGCAAAGAACATCTCCTTGCTCAAAAAGCCATTGAGCAGCGGCACGCCGGCCATGGCGGCCGCCGCCACCATGGCCAAGGTGCCGGTGATGGGCATGAAGTGCCACAGCCCCGATAGCCGGCGCATGTCGCGGGTGCCGGTCTCGTGGTCGATGATGCCGGCCGCCATGAACAGCGATGCCTTAAAGACCGCATGGTTCATCGCGTGGAAGAGTCCGGCCACCGCGCCCAGCGGGGTGCCGAGCCCGAACAGAAAGGTAATGAGCCCCAGGTGGCTGATGGTGGAGTAGGCCAGCAGACCCTTGATGTCGTGCTTGAAAATGGCGAAATAGGCACCGAGCAGGAAGGTTGTCAGGCCCACGCCGCCGACCAGATAAAACCAGATGTCGGTCTCGGCAAAAACGGGAAAGAAGCGCGCGAGCAGAAAAATCCCGGCCTTTACCATGGTGGCAGAGTGAAGATAAGCCGATACCGGCGTGGGCGCCGTCATCGCCGATGGCAGCCAGAAGTGGAACGGAAACTGTGCCGACTTGGTGAAGGCGCCGAGCAGAATCAGCAGCAGAATGGGGAGATAGAGCGGGTCTTGTCGCACCTGCTCGCCCGCCGTCAGAACCTCCGACAGCGAAAAGCTGCCGGCGACCGAAGCCAGCAGCAGAAAGCCCGCAAGCAGGCTCAGCCCGCCGCCGGCGGTAATCACCAGCGCCATGAGTGCGCCACGTCGTGCCTCGATGGAGCGCGGGTCGAAGCCGACCAGCAGAAAAGACGTCAGGCTGGTCAACTCCCAAAAAAGCACCAGCAGCAGTAGATTGTCCGAGAGCACAATGCCGAGCATTGCGCCCTGGAATAGCAGCAAAATGGAGAAAAAGCGCGCGACCTGATCCGATTTGGCGAGATAAAAGCGGGCGTAGAGAATCACCAGCAGCCCGATTCCCAAGATCAGCAGCACAAACACCATGGCCAGCCCGTCGAAGCGCAGCGCCAGCGTCAGGCCGATCTGCGGAATCCAGGGGAAGGCGACATGCACCTCGCCCCCGGCGAAGACATCTGGCGTATGGCTGATTGCGATAATGAGTGCAGTGGCACTCACCAGCGCCGCCGCATAGGCCGCCGCTGCGCCGCAAGCCGGTCGCGGCGCCACCCAGACCGCAAAGCGCGGCAGCAGCGCGCCGACGAAAGGTATCGCGACAATCCACGCGAGAAACATGCTGGGCGGATCAGACACGCAGCAGCCTGTCACTCGGATCAAAGCAGCCCGGATGCCGCGAACGGGCTAGCGGACTCATCATGGGGCTCGGTCCGGGATAGGCGCAAGGCCGGGGATAATGCGGAAGGCTCGGCTCAAGCGGGATGATGCTGCTTGCGCAGCGCCTCGGCTTCGTCCTCGCTCAGGGCGCGCGCTTCGTCCTCAAGCATCACCGGTATGTCATCGCGGATGGGGTACGCAAGGCGTCCGGAAATGGAGATGAGCTCGGACTTGTCCTTGTCGAAGACCAGCGGTCCCTTGGTGACCGGGCAGACGAGGATTTCCAGCAGGCGTTTGTCGATCATGATGGCAATGGCTCCGGTGAGCGCGGCAGTGAACGCGGGACGGCGATTCTGACCTGTGCCAGATCAGTTCGTCCAGAGGGAGCGCAATCATAGCAAGACGCGGCAGGTGTCGGCGACTGTTCGCGGCGGACAATGATGTCGACAGGTGCCAGCTAACGCCGCTGGTGATGGGCCGATTTTTGACGCCGGCGTAGTACTTCTGTGATGTCCTCTCAGGTGCCGCAGAACGTATACTGCACCACTTCCTGCGGGGTTGGCGGGGCACGATAGCCCGCGTTGGCCTCGGTGTCCTTCCAGGGTTGTTCGACTGCCGCGAGCAGACGCTCGAATGGCCCCAAATCGCTCTCAGTCGCTGCATCCAGCGCCTGCTCGACATAATGATTGCGCGGAATCACCGCTGGGTTGGCGTGGCGCATGATTGTTGCGCGCTCGGCGTCCGTCAGAGAGTCGCGGCCAAGGCGCAGGCGCCAGCGCGCAAACCAGGAGCCTTCGGCGTGTGTGTCGATCTCGCTCCGGATCTCCGAGCCAAGCTCGCGGCCGAGTGCCTCGCCGTCGTCTTCAAGCGCGGAGCAGAGCGCGCGGAAGCTGTTGGTGAAGTCCGCCTGCTGTCGTTCCAGCAGTGAGAGAAACTCCTGAATCAGCGCCCGATCTTCCGCCTGGGGCTCGGGCAGGCCGAGCTTGCGCCCGAAACGCTGGAGCCAGGCCTGGTCAAAGGACGCTTGAAAGTGATCGAGTGCCGCCGTGGTCCGCGCCGCGGCCGGCGTCGGCTCCAGCTCCAGCAGGGGAGTCAGGGAAAATGCCAGGCTGGTGAGGTTCCAATGGGCGATCCGCGCTTGATTGCCGTAGGCATAGCGGCCGCGGTAGTCGATGGAGCTGAACACCGTGGTCGGGTCGTAGCCATCCATAAAGGCGCAGGGGCCGTAGTCGATGGTCTCCCCGACAATGGACATGTTATCGGTGTTCATCACACCGTGAATAAACCCAATGCTCATCCATGCCGCGATCAATTCGCCCTGACGCGCGGCTATGGCGTCCAGCAGCCCACCGTAAGGCTGCTCGGCGTCGAGCAGAGCCGGATAATGGCGCGCGATCACATAGTCAGCCAAGGTCTTGAGCGCGTCCTTGTCATCTCGGGCGCGAAAATACTCGAAGGTACCGACACGGACATGGCTGCGCGCGACGCGGGTCAGAATGGCCCCGGGCAGCGGGCCCTCACGAAAGACAGACTCGCCGGTCGCCACCGCTGCAAGCCCGCGGGTGGTGGGAATTCCAAGCCGATGCATGGCCTCGCCGATCAGATACTCGCGCAGCACCGGACCCATCCAGGCGCGCCCGTCGCCGGAGCGTGAGAAGGGTGTGCGCCCGGAGCCTTTCAGCTGAATGTCGCAGCGGGTCCCGTCCACCGCCACCACTTCCCCGAGCAGAATGGCGCGGCCGTCGCCAAGCTGGGGCACGAAGGAGCCGAACTGATGCCCGGCGTAAGCCATGGCCAGCGGCTCCGAGCCTTCGGGCAGGCGGTTACCGGCAAACACAGCCGTGGCTTCCTCCGTGCGCAGATCGCTCGGCTCAAGCCCAAGATAACGCGCGAGATCGTCGTTGAGCCGCAACAGAAGCGGCTGCCTGACAGGCTCAGGCGCCACACTGGCGAAGAAGCGCTCGGGAAGCCGTGCGTAAGTATTGTCGAATGCGAACATCATTAACAGGAGGCCTCTGATCGAACGGGGGTGCCCCTGGGGGAACCCTCACAACATCATGCTGACAGGCGCGTCATTGCAACACTGAAATCATTGCGCAGGTAGCCTTCGCGGAAGGCAACCCCGGCGCCGAGTTGCTCGGCCCATTGTCGAACCTCGTCGGGATGGCGGCAGTTGAAGACATCAGCCTCATCATCGCGACCGCGCAGCAGATTGAAGACAAATCCCTGGTGGCTGGCGGCGAAACAGCGTTCGATGAAACAGTAGGTCTCGTATTTTGTGAGGGTATTCATCGCTCCGCTGCACAGATAATAGTCCGCCTGTGGTAAGGGATCGGCCAGTGCATCGAGAAGATGGATATCCGCGCCAGTGCGCTCGCGCGCTTCGCTGACCATACTTTCGAGTGCATCGATGCCGATGTAGCATCCAGGCAGGTCCTGATTGCGGGCCAGGTATTGGTGTAGATCGCCAAACCCGCAGCCAATATCGGCTAGCGTCAGGGCGCTGATGTCCTCGGGTAAGAGCGCCCGTAGCGCGTCGAAGCGACATTCCTGGGTGCGGCGGGAATTCCAGTGAACCCCCTCCGCCGTGGTACCGTGGAGATCAATGGCTGCTTGATAGAATTCCTGGGTATCGACGCGTGGCATAAGGTGGTGTCAGTCTCTTGTCAGCACAAAGCGTTTGCTGGTCCGCTTAAATCCCATTTTCTTTGCGCGGTCATGACAAAGTCACTGCGCTTTTGGGGCGCGATCACCGGCTGCCTGGGTATAGTACCATCGGCACCTCAACTTACCGGGACACTGGTCCTCCCCAACGCGACACCGAAAGCCGCATGACCGATCAACCCGACTCCAAAGCCGTCGAAGAGTATTTGCGCGAGCTGCAGACCCGGCTCTGCGATGCGCTGGCGCGGGCTGATGGCGGCGGTTCCTTCGGAGATGACTGCTGGACGCGCGAGGACGGCGGCGGCGGGCGCAGCCGGGTGCTCGCGGAAGGCGCGCTCTTTGAGAAGGCCGGGATCAATTTCTCCCATGTCCATGGTGTGGCCCTTCCGGCGAGTGCCAGCGCGGCGCGGCCTGAGCTTGCCGGGCGAGGGTTTTCCGCCATGGGCGTGTCTTTGGTGCTGCACCCGCGCAACCCCTATGTGCCGACCACCCACATGAATGTGCGCTTTTTCAGTGCCGAGAAGCCGGGTTGCGCGCCTGTGTGGTGGTTCGGCGGCGGCTTCGACATGACGCCCTATTACGGCTTCGAGGAGGACGCGCGCCACTGGCATCAAAATGCACACGCGGCCTGCGACGGCTTTGGCGGCGATCTGTATCCCGAGCTCAAGGCCGCCTGCGACCGGTATTTTTACCTCAAGCACCGTGCCGAGGCGCGCGGCATCGGCGGGCTGTTTTTCGATGACTTTAACCACTTAGGCTTTGCGCGCAGCTTCGCTTTCATGCAGCGCGTGGCGGAGCATTTTCTGCCCGGGTATCTGCCCATCGCCGAACGCCGTCGCGACCATCCCTGGGGCGAGCGCGAGCGCGCCTTTCAGCAGATGCGCCGGGGTCGCTACGTGGAATTCAATCTGGTGTATGACCGCGGCACCCTGTTTGGGCTGCAGTCGGGTGGGCGCACCGAGTCCATCCTGATGTCCCTGCCACCGAGCGTGAGCTGGCACTACGACTGGCACCCGCAGCCAGGCAGCCCGGAGGCGCGGTTGACGGAGTTCTTTCTGGTGCCGCGCGACTGGCTCGCGGGAGAGACGCAAGAGACCTGAGCGTCGCCTGCCTCAAGCGCGACATCTCAGTCGCGATAGGCTAAGGCGACCGTGTAATGCGAGCCCTGCTTAAGCTTGTCGTAATTGCCGAAAATCTCTTGCAAATAGCGCTTCATGAACTGCCGCAGTCCATTGATGGTGACGACATAGAGCGCACCGCCGGGCTTCATGCGCGCACGGGCATCATGCAGCCAGAGTGTCAGCAGCTCCTTGCCGACCTTTGCCGGGATATTGCTGGTAATCAGGTCGAAGCGGCGCTGTGGATCGATCTGGTCGAATCCGTTGGTCAAAACCGCCTCGGCATTGCCTAGCCCATTGAGCGCGATATTCCTGCGGGCAAAGTCCACTGCGACGAAGTCCTTGTCCGCCAGCAGCACCCGACCCTGAGGGGCGAGACGCGCGAGCGTCAGCCCGATGGGGCCATAGCCGCAGCCGAGGTCAAGGCAGTCCGCATCTGGTGCCACCGCAATGCGTTCGAGCAACAACCGGGTACCGGCGTCGATTTCGCGTGGGGAGAACAAACCCCAGGTCGACTGCAGACGCAGCGGCTGACCCGCCAGCTCGGTATCGAACTCAATGGGCCGGCGCAAACCGGCGAGCTGGGCCTGATCGGTCATGGCGTATCCTGTGCGGTGGGGATCACGGGAAAATAGCTAAACGGGCGCGACATTGACGGGATTGCAGGTGTCGCAGAACCTGAAGTCAAAGACTACTTCGGATGTCAGCGGATCTCGGCGGGTTTCGGGCTGGGGCGTTGTCACCATTCTTTAACCAAAGGGCCATAAACTAAGGCACCCTGACTGCCTTGCTTCCGGCCAGCGGTGTCGCAGGACCCGGTGCAAGGTTATCCCCTTAAGCACATGTTGCCCGATGGTGCCCCCATGCCGACCATCCTCATTGTTGACGACGAGCCTGATATTCGCGAACTGATCCGCTTCACCCTTGAGGAGGCGGAATTTCGCGTCCTCGAGGCGGCGCATGCCGATGAAGCGCGCAAACAGCTTGGCGAGTCGCCCGACCTGATCCTGCTCGACTGGATGCTGCCCGGGCGCTCCGGCCTTGAGCTGGCGGCGCAATTGAAACAGAACGCTCGCACCAAGGCCATTCCCATTATCATGATCAGCGCCCGCGGCGAGGAAGAAGATCGCGTTAAAGGGCTCGACACGGGTGCTGACGACTATATCGCCAAGCCCTTCTCGCCGCGTGAGATGATCGCGCGCATCAAGGCGGTGCTGCGCCGCAGCCAGAGCGAGCAGCAACAGGATGCTATCGAAATCGGCGGACTGCGCATCGACCATCTCGGTCATCGGGTCAGCGCCGCTGGCCAAGCGCTCACCATCGCGCCGACGGAATACAAGCTGTTGCACTTTTTAATGACCCACGCTGACCGCGCCTTCAGCCGCTCTCAGTTGCTCGACCGCGTCTGGGGGGACCAGGTGTATGTGGAGGAGCGAACCGTCGATGTGCATGTGCGGCGACTGCGCAAAGCCCTTGAACATACCGGGCACCAGCATTTGTTGCAGACAGTGCGCGGCGTGGGCTATCGGTTCTCCGACAAATGAGTCAGTCCAGCATCAACCAACCTGATCAGCAACCTGACCAGCAACCCGACCAGCAACCGGACCCAGGCAGCTCCAACCCGCCTGGTAAGACCGTAGCCGGCGGTCGTGGTTTTGTCTGGCCGCACCTGGCATTGCATCGCTGGCTGACACGGCCCAGCAACAGCTTGGTGCGCGATACCCTGGTCGAGCTCGGCCTGCTGCTGCTCTTGCTCTGCGCCGCCGGCGGTTTGTGGCTGGGTGTGGGCTTTCAATGGGGTAGCGCGCTGCTGCTTGCGCTGCTGCCCTATCTGGGGCGCCATTTGATCCTGCTCGGGCGGCTGGTGCGACTGATCCGCAAGCACCATCGTCTGGTGCCTCCTTTCCCACTCGGGCTCTGGGGCGAGGTCTATCGCACCATCGCCCGTTATCAGCAACGCGGGCGCAAAGGGCGCAAGCGCCAGCTGCGCTTTACCCGACGCTTTCGTGAGGCGGCCAACTCAGTGCCCGATGCGCTGGTCGTGCTCGACAAGGCACGCCGCATCGAATGGGCTAACCCGGCCGCCGCGCCCTTAATGAATGTGCAGTTTCCGCGCGATGAAGGCCGCCAACTGACGGAAGTCTTTCCGCATGAATCCCTGAACGACTACATCGTCGCGGGGGATTACAGCCGCCCGATCGATATGATGCCGGAGCACAATCAGTCCCTGATGCTGTCAGTACGACTCACCCCCTTTGGCGAGCGCAAAAAGCAGCGCCTAGTGGTCGGGCGTGACATCACCAAGGTGTACCACCTGAACATGATCCGGCGCGACTTCGTCGCCAATGCCTCGCACGAGCTGCGCACGCCGCTGACTGTCATCACCGGGTTTCTCGAGCGCCTGAGCGACTCGGCGCAAACGCCGCCAGGGCATCGCCGCCCCCTCGCGCTGATGCGCGATCAGGGCGAGCGCATGCGTTCGATTATCGAGGATCTACTCACGCTCTCGCGCCTGGAGATGGACAATCGCACCACCCAGATCACGGCAGTCGACATCCCCGCGCTGGTTGAGGCTATTGTTTCCGAAGCACGCATCCTGTGCAACGATAGCCATCCAATCACGCTGGACATTGACCCTGAGCTGAGTCTGCTCGGCAATCAGAACGAGCTCTACAGCGTCCTCTCCAATCTGGTGTTCAACGCCGTCAAGCACACTCCGGCCGGCACCCAGGTGCAAATTCGCTGGAGGGAATGGGGAAGCAGCCCCTGCTTTTCGGTGCGCGATAGCGGACAGGGGATCGCGGCAGAGCATCTGCCGCGCCTGAGCGAGCGCTTTTACCGAGTCGATAAGGCGCGCTCGCGCGAATCAGGAGGAACCGGGCTGGGTCTGGCGATCGTCAAGCATGTGCTCAATCGCCATGACGCCCATTTGAGAATTGCCAGCGAGCTTGGCACCGGAAGTACCTTCAGCTGCTATTTTCCGCCGGCTAGTCGCCTGCGCCCGGAAGCACTCGGGGCACCGGTTGCCGCGAGGGTTGCCGCAGGGGTTAGTGGGGAGGTTGCTGGCGGGATTGCTGGGGAGGTAGCTAGGGGAACTGCTGCCGGCGACAGAGGTTAGCGGCACGCGATCGGCCCAACGCCGCCCCAACTGCGAGCCAATCTCAGGCCATCACGTCAAGCAGGGTACCAACCATCTCATCGGCGGTGCGAATCACGCTTGCCGATGCCTCGGTCGAGCGCTCCCCAACGCCAAGATTGACCATCGGTGTGGCTAGGTCGCTGCTCCCGCCGTTCGCCGTGGTCTGCTGGGCAATATCGCTCGCCGCGTTTGTCACCATCTGATAGCCGCGCTGCATGCCGGTCAAGCCAGCACCCATCAGCCCAACACTGGTATCGCCGCCCATGTTTCCTCCACCTCGCTTATTCCAGCCCGAGTCTTAATGGATGTTTTGCGTGAAAGCGACTGTGGCGCATTCACGCTGGAGCCAAATTTCCTATTGGATGCCCTTTAAGTGTAGTTCCCCGGGGGCGAGCGCAACGCCAGTGCCGCAAGGAAATGCGAACCCGATCACAGAATTTCCGCCCGCTTTCCGCCCCCTTTCCGCCCGGAGTAGCTGTTTGCCAGCCAACATAATCGGCTATCCTGCTCAAGCCCGGCCCGCTCACGACACAGGAGATCCTTGTCCATGCAAGCCATTCCACCACTCTCGGCGCTCTTTGCGCGATCTCCGTTCAAGCCCATGCGGCAGCACATGGCTGTAGTCCATGATTGCGTGGGTCTGGTTCCCGGGCTGTTCGAGGCGCTGATCGACGGCGATGCGGCGGCGCTGCTGGCCGCGCGCGAGGCAATTGACGCCAAGGAGAGTGAGGCGGATGCCATCAAGAACGATGTGCGCTTGCACTTGCCCAAGAGCCTGTTTCTGCCGGTCGACCGACGCGACCTGCTGGCCATCCTGGAGGTGCAGGACAGCATCGCCGATGTGTCCCAGGATATCGCCGGGCTTTTGACCCAGCGCGAACTGAAGGTGTTGGAGAGCATGCGCGTGGGCCTGCGGGAGCTGGTCCAGCGCTGTGTTGAGGCCTGTGGTCAGGCGCGGGCTATTATCGATGAGCTTGACGAGCTGATCGAGACCGGCTTTCGTGGACCGGAGGCTGCGCGGGTGGAGGCAATGATTGCGCAGTTGAATCAGACCGAAACCGAAACCGACGCACTTGGAACCCGCCTGCTGCAAACACTTTTTCAGCACGAGCAAACCATGGACCCGGTATCGGTGATGCTGTGGTACCAATTGATCCAATGGATCGGCAATCTGGCGGATAATGCCGAGAAGGTGGGGGACCGCCTGCTGCTGCTGATCGCACGCTGATGTCGTCTCTAACCGCAATCGCCGGCTGCTTTGCTAGCTGGTCGCTGGCTGGCTCATCTGGCCGCCGCGTCTGTCTCCGCATGTGACTGGGTTCTAAAACAACCATGGAAATCATCGCCACCCACGGCACCCTCTTTCTCGTCCTTGCCATTGTCTTCGGGCTCTACATGACCTGGGGGATTGGCGCCAACGATGTCGCCAATGCCATGGGCACCTCGGTCGGCTCCGGGGCCATCAGCATCCGGCAGGCAATTCTCATCGCGGCGATTTTTGAGTTTGCCGGGGCTCTGATCGCGGGTGGCAATGTGACCGCGACCATCCGCAAGGGCATTATCGATCCCGGACCCATCGCCCAGACGCCCGAGTTGCTGGTCTACGGCATGCTCGCGGCGCTGCTCGCCGCCGCCATCTGGCTGATGATCGCGACCAGCCGTGGCTGGCCGGTGTCGACCAGCCATACCATTGTCGGCGCCATTGTTGGCTTTGGCGTGGCAGGTATTGGTGTCGATGCGGTGCAGTGGGCGGCTATCGGGCAGATTGCCATCAGTTGGATTCTCTCCCCACTGCTAGGCGGACTCATCGCCTGGCTGCTGATGCTGAGCATTCGCGAGCTGATCTTTACCAGCGACAATCCCTTCTTGAGTGCCAAGCGCTGGGGGCCGTTTTACCTGTTTCTGGTCGGCTGGGTCGTCAGCCTGGTCTCCCTGTTCAAGGGACTCAAGCATCTCGATCTGCATCTGACCAACCTCCAAAGCCTGATGGTCGCCACGGTGATCGGTCTGCTGGTCGCCATCGCCGGCAAGCTGATGATCGATCGGGTGCAACCCAACGTCTCGGCTGATCGTGACTTCCATTTCGCCAGTGTCGAGCGCGTCTTTGCACCCATGATGCTCTTTACCGCTTGTGCGATGGCCTTTGCCCATGGCTCCAACGACGTGGCCAATGGTATCGGGCCGATGGCGGCCGTGGTCTCGATTGTGCAAAGTGGCGGTCAAGTCGGGCAAGAATCGGCGCTGCCACTGTGGATTCTGGGGCTTGGTGGGATTGGCATTGTGGTCGGCCTGGCAACCATGGGCTATCGGGTGATGCAGACCATCGGCGTGCGCATTACCGAGCTGACCCCGACGCGCGGCTACTGTGCCACCCTGGCGGCGGCCGCCACCGTGGTGCTGGCCTCAAAAACCGGGCTGCCGGTGTCGACTACCCATATCGCGGTCGGTGCCGTAATGGGGGTCGGACTGGCGCGTGGCATCGGCGCGCTGGACATGCGGGTGATTGGCAATATTTTCGTGTCCTGGCTGGTGACCCTGCCGGCCGGTGCCCTGCTGGCGGCGATCTTCTTCTTCATCTTTAAGGCGATTTTCGGTTGAAGCCAAGCCGCAGTCCAACCGCTTGCGCTCAGGCCCGCTTGATCCGGGAGGGGCTTACCCTTGCCCGCTAGCCCGCAGACGGCCTCTGAGCATAAGTCCGGGTGTCGCGTCACATCCCTGCCGGGCCTGCTGCTCGAGCCGGTGACCGAGGTGCGCGTGGTCCGCGAGGTGCCGCTCGCCCAAGCGGTTCGCTTCAGCCAGATTATCGTGACCGGCCCTCCGGGTGCGGGCAAATCCACGCTGGTGCGTCAGCTCGGCGGCTGGCCGGAGGAAGGTTTTGTCGACCTGACCCGGCGCGGCTGGTGGCGGGCGGAAACCCTGGCCATGCGGCCCCGGGAAGTGCATCTGGGCTTACCCTTCTTGGGCCATCAAGCTGCCATAGCGTTGTTCGACGATGCCTGGCAGCGCGACTGGAAGACCCTGGTGCTCGATCCGTCGCGGGTGCAGCTGCCGCGCCCCAAGCGCCATTTGTTTTCCGTCGACTGGCTGGGGCGCTTCGTCTTTGAGTTCCTGCTGCCGCCGCCCGAGCGCATCTACGCTGATCGCTGCGTGCGAGCCCGGGAAGGGACGCATCCGGTGGATGAACGCATCGACCTTGAGCAGATCCGCACCCAGGTCGCCCTCTACTGCGCCGTCCTGGCGCTGTTTCACAGACACGGCATGCAGGTCTATGTGCGGCAGCGGCTTCTTGGTCGACCGCTGCGGTTGTGCGGCCATTCAGGCGATCAAGCAGGCGATCAAGCAGGCGACCAGTCAGATGGCCAATCAGGCGATCAGGCTGGCGCCCAATCAATCAGGAGCGACCATGCTCGCGCCTGAAGCCAGCAATAAATTTCTACGCTTCTTCTATGAGCTGATTCAGGACATGGAAGACAGCGATGAACAGGCGCTTGAGGCCGTCCTGCCCCTCGGTGAGAAAAAGATCCGCGTGCCCGAGCCCAAAGTGCCGCTGCAAATCCACCTCGGCGGCGAGGATGGCTGCACCCTGGAGCTCAGCCCGGAAATCGTCGTCACGGCCGATGGGCAGTTTGTCCATAACGGGCAGTATTTGCTGTTTGACCCAGCGCGGTTTTTCTCCTCCGTCAGCGGCTTTTTGCGCTTGCGGCGGGGCGCCTCGCTCACCCTGGGGCGCAAGAACCCGGCTCAGCAGCAACTGCTCGACTACCCCGATGGCGTGGCCGACAAGCACCTGCGGCTGAAGCTGAACGAAAAAGGGCTGTCGTTCAAGAACCGCGCGCCGAGCCGGGGCGTGAGCATCGCGCCGCTGACTGATCGTCAGTCCATCAAGCGCATGGCGCGATGGCGCCAAGACAAGCTCAGGGCGCTCGCCGATCTGCTGCAGGCGCCGATCGAGGAGCCCCCGCGCGCGGCCGCGCTCGACTTGCTCGAGCAGGTGATTGCGATCATGCGCTGCGAGCCCCATCGGTTGGCCGGCCGCGACGACCGCCCCGGCAGTGTCTTGCGCCTGCCAAGCCAGGCGATTCCGATCATCGTCGGCGACCTGCATGCCTGCATCGACAACCTGCTGGTGGTGCTGACCCAAAACGACTTTCTCGACGCGCTCACGCAGGGCCGCGCGGTGCTGATCCTGCTCGGCGACGCCGCACATCCCGACGAGCCAGGTCGGGAAGCCGAGATGGAAACCTCCATCTGGCTGATGGATTTGATCTTTCGCCTCAAGGTGCGGTTTCCGGATCGGGTGTTCTATCTGCGCGGCAATCACGACAGCTTTGCCGAGGATATTGCCAAGGGCGGCGTCCCGCAGGGGCTGGTGTGGGAGCAGGCGCTGCACGACAAGCGCGGCAAGCGCTACCGCGATGCAATGCACCGCCTCTACAACCGGCTACCCTACATCGCCTACTCGGCGGATTACATCTGCTGCCATGCCGGCGCGCCGACCATGAAATATTCGCGCGCGGACCTGATTAATGCCCGCCGCAAGCCGAAGCTCCAGCTCCAGCTTACCCGGCTGCGTCCGCGCCATTCCAATAAGCCCGACGGTTATGGCGCCAGCGATGTGCGTCGGCTGCGCAAGCATCTCGACGTGACCGCGCAGACGCCCTTCATCGTCGGCCATACGCCGCGCTCGGCCGACGAGGCGGTGTGGAGCGACGCCGGTGGCATCAAGCAGCATTTCGTGCTGTTTGGCGCGAATCCCAATAAAGTCGGCGTGCTCACCCGCTCAGGCGCAGAGATGCTGCCGCTGACCTATCCCGTCGAGCCGCTGATGGCAGTGTATAACCGGTTAGTGCGCACCGGCCGCTTTGAAGCCGCGATGGGCGACTGCGACGACAATCACCTAGAAGAGACCCTGCCCGACCATCAGGAGGAACCATGAGACCCACCCGCCTACCCATGCTGCTGGCGCTGTTCACCATGACGGCGCTGCCCGGCGCATTCTGCCAGGCGCGCGATTATCCCTGGGCGGTTGGCTCCTCGACCGTGTTTCCGTTCGCGACTGTCGTGGCCGAACAGGTGGGGCAGGATCAAGACTTCAAAACGCCGCGGATCGAGGCCTGGGGCAGCGGCGGCGGGGCCAAGCTCTTTTGTCACGGCCTCGGTGCCGACGAGGTCGATGTCGCACTCATGTCTCGCGAGATGACGCCTGAGGAGCTGTCCTGGTGCCAGACGCACGGCGTCGGCGAGTTGCTACAGCTACGCTTTGGCAGCGACGGGATCACCTTGGTCACGCCCGGGGATCTGTCGCTCGAGCTGAGCCGAGAAGACCTCTATCTGGCCCTGGCGCGCGAGGTGCCGGACCCAGCCGATACCGATGCCGATACCGGGACCTTGATCGAAAACCCCTATCAGCGCTGGAATCAGATCAACCCCGCCTTGCCTGAGGCGCCAATCCAGGTCTACGGCCCGCCACCCACCTCCGGCACTTACGATCTGCTGATCAAGCTCGCGCTCGAGCCGGGATGCCGCCGCGTCCCGCAGCTCAGCGCGCTCGAGTCCAGTGACCCCGAGCGTTTCCGCACCGCCTGCGGCGCCATCCGCGAAGACGGTCAGTATGTCGCATCGGGCGAGAACGACAATCTGATCGTGCGCAAAGTGGCCGGCTCAAACGCAGCGGTCGGGATTCTTGGCTTTAGTTACTACGACCAGAACCGCGACCAGCTCAACGCCGCCACCATCGACGGCATCGCCCCAGACTTAGACAGCATCTACACCGGCCACTACCCGCTGTCCCGCCCACTGTTCATCTACGTCAAATCCGAGCAACTCGCAGGAATACCAGGACTACGCCGCTTTCTCGAAGAACTGCTCAGCCCGGCAGCAGCAGGAGAGGAAGGTTACCTGGTCGACCATGGCCTGGTCCCACTACCAGAGCAGGAGCGGGCCGACAATGCCCAGCGCATCCGCGCAATGAAGTGAGCTGTCCTTGGCGATCCCTTCGTCATTGCCAAAACGTGACACGCCATCATCAAACGCTCTGAAAAAGCAATTCAAGCGGCACATTGCAGCAAATTGACAAAGTCTCTTCCCGATGTCACCGGGGGAAGTGGCTTGTTATCTGCTTTGTACAGCGTGATGATTTCTTCAACGAGTTGGCATAATGTTTCAAACGTTTGCTGTTCATCATCGCCATGACAGCCACCATACATTAAACCAGGACAGCTTCCGATATAGCACTGATCTTCTTCTGACCACTCAACAATCTTGGCATAGCGGGCGCTATCTTTCATCTCTTTGAATCCTCGATGGCTTTTTCGACGGCTCTCACCAAATAGCGTTTGGCGTCGTCTCCGGGCTTGCCCGGCAAGGTCATTGGCTTTGCCACATTAGGATGAACATAATTGCGATGACTTCCCTTGCCACCCCGATTGCAAAACCCGGCTTTTTCGAGCTGCGCTGCTAATTCACGAATTTTCGGTGGCATTGCATATTGTTTCCTCGATCAGTCGGCGGACGTTAGTTTGCAGGTCATCTTGCCGATGTGTAAAGACTCGTGAGACCCGGCAGCTTGGCGGTCATTCGTCAGTTTCAGTGCAATGCCGCGAGCGCCGCCTCGGGAGCTTTGTCCAGGACGGTGAGCAGGGATTTGGCCGCACCTGTGGGGCAACGCTTGCCCTGCTCCCAGTTGCGGATCGTCTCCAGCGGAACGTCAATGCGTTCGGCGAAGGCCGCCTGACTCAACCCGAGACGCTTGCGCACCCGGCGCGCGAACTTGGCCGCATCCAGCATGGCGTCTGCTTCATCGGCCTCAATGTGCTGGGCAATAGCATCCTCGCTGGTGGCATCCACCCGCGCTGGATCGATGGGTCCCGGCAGCATCGCCGCTGGGGCTGCGGGATCAAGTGTCATGCGCACAGTGGTCATAGTGCTGGCTCTCGCGTCAGTTAGCTTTTTGGGCCGAGATGATGCGGATGACGTCCTGTCTGGGAGTGTAGACCACCACGAACAAGCGCTTTTCGATTCAGCCCATCAGCTGGTAGCGTGCTTCACCATAGCTGTGGTGGGTATCGGCCTGAATCAGGCGATCCGGGTCGAGGAAGGCTCTGGCTGCGTACGCGAAGTCGAACCCGCGCTCGCCGAAAGCAGGCACAAGTGTAATGAGCCTGGCCGCCGAACGGGAGCTGATTGGAGGGCTGCAGGTGGCCTCTCTAATTTAATGATAGGGTGAAAATGCTTGGCCCTTATCCAGGATGGAGCTGAAAAATGATGCAAGTCATTGTTTATTCGTAGCCGACCTGGGGTGAAAGCAATTTTACGAATCTATTTTTCATCACAAAATCAAAGCGCTACCGACAGCGCAAATGCCTCACGATCCCGAAAAAAATCGGCAAGTCGAGGTGAACAGGTCAAAGGCGCAGCGTTAGCAGACCAAGATTGATGATTGCAAACACCAGCAGGAAGACACCCAAGCCGATCACGGCATAGCCAGTGGTGAAGAACAGGATTCGCATGGGCCATGGCGCTGGCGCCACCAACAGGTCATCGAGACGCCCCTCGGCCTCAAGGCGCGCAACCCAAGCCGGATGCTCCTCGCGCATGTGTTCGAGACTAGCGCTGCCCTCGAACATGGTCGCACTAAACGGAAAGACCCGTGGACGCCAGTGCTCGATAAAGAAGTGGATGGTGAAGATGTGCGCCATGGCCAGCAACGCCTCAATGCGGTGCACCCACAGGGCAACATTCAGCATCCAGCCTGGCATGTATTCGCTGCTGAGCACCGGGTTGTAGAGCATCAGACCGGTCACGCCGACAATGATCAGCCCCCACCAAACGGCCCAATAATCGAATTTCTCCCACCAACTCCAGCGGTCGAACTGCGGCGCCCGCCCTAGGCCGAGCATCCAGGCGAGGTGGCGGAAGAAGTCCTTTAGATCCCGCCATTGGAACATCAGCGTATCCGGGCTCAGCAGAGATTTCGGAAAACGCCTCCAATCCACGCACGCCAGCGTGTAGAGGATGTGAGCCGCGAAACCCGCCAAGAGCACCAGACCGGTGATCTTGTGCACCTGTAGCACGAACGGATAGCCGCCAAAGGGTGCGGCCAGCAGCTTGCCCCAAGCGGTCTCGATGAACATCCAGGCGAGCCCGGTCACCGACAAGATCATGAAGGTAATGATTAGCCCCAGATGAAACAGCATCTGCGTCGCCGTGAAGCGTTTGACGTGCTCAGCCATCTTGCGATCCTCCTCCGGCACCGCGCGCCCTGCCTTGGCCTAGTCCCAGCAACTCGCGCACACCCCAGAGCGTCACCAAGGGCAGGAACAGGGCGAACACACCGCCGGCCAGAATGACCATAAACCAGACCGCGTAATGGATCAGCGGAAACGCCTCGCGGGTCGCTGCCGCCAGTGGCGCCGGCTCGTGAACGACATAGGTGGCAAAGGATGCGGAGGCGCCCTGATGACACTTGGCGCAGACATAGGCATGCCGCCGAATGGGATTCATCGGCGAATAGTAATGATGGATGCCGGAAATGGGCTCGCCGCGATGGCATTGCACGCAACTGACATTGCCGCGAGTGCCGTGCAGGCTGTAGCGCTGTTGCTCGTGGCAACTCACGCAGGACTGCCCAGCATAGCCCGCCACGCCGGCATGGGCATCGCTGCTGAAGCTGCCGCGCCTGATGTCACCGCCGCCAGGCCCGAGGCCCCACAACCGGCTCGCCTGCTCGGCCCGGTAGATGCTATAGGCGCCGGGCAGCGTATCCTGGTCGCGGAAATAGCCGGTGCTGGCAGCCTCATAAGGATGCGGCACGTCGGCCGCCGGCAATTCCGGCACCAGCACGAGCCACAAGGCGGCGCAGAACAGGCCCGACAGCCGTCGGCGGGCTGTCGATTGCAGATTCATGGCGAAACCGGGCTTGCGCGCCTGAATGTGTCTAACCCTGATCGGCCGCAGACGGTGCGGCTTCGGTGGCACTCCCGGCGGCCGGGGAGCGCTTCGTCAGCTCGTCGTAGCGCCGCTGCAAATCCTCAAGATCATCATCCTTGTGCTTGTGGCAAGTCTGGCAAGAATTGGGGATATCCGGATTCGCCAGCGTATCCTTCGGCAGCAGTGCGACGAAGACATGGCTGTGGATATCACCCGACTCGGCGCTTTTGGCGATGCGCGGCATATGGCAGGCGACGCACTTCGCCGAGGAATGGATGGCATGCGGGCCAACGGTGTTCACCATGGTGTGACAGGAGAGACAGGTCTGATCGCCGGAGACCTCCCGCGTTTGCCCCCGTACCACCGGATTACCGAGTTGGTGGACGTAGTGACAGGAGTTGCAGGTCACGCCCTCGCGATAGTGGGCCGACTGCTGCCAGTCGATGTACTGCTGGTGATGGCCCTTGGAGAATTCGTTCGCGTAGATATGCTTGACGTCGCCACCAGCATAGGAGGTGGAGTCGTAATAGGCGGTTAGCGCCTGACCGGGTCGGTAGCCAACTGGCCATCCCGCGCCGGACACCTTGGTGGACTTGCCGCGATTGTGGCAGGAACCGCAGATCTGCACCGCAACGCCAGCGGTCAGCTTGCTGGGATTGATGATGGTCGCGCGCTTCTCAAAGATCTCGGTCTTCGGCAGTGCCGCATGATGGGAACCGGGCCCGTGACAGGCCTCGCAGCCGACGCCTGGCTCATTAAAACTATTTAGTTCGAGGTCCACCCCGGTGGCGTGACAACCGCCGCACTTCAGAAGCCAGGGACGCTGGTCCCAGTCGTTATCGTGATAGTTGACCCAGCGGCCAGTCTCGGCATTGAACTGGACTGGGGCGATATACAGGGTGCTGTCCTTCTCAACCAGATAGCGCTGCTTCCACTGGCTACCGATGGTGTAGAGGATATCCTCGACGGCGGGGATATGGACCTCGTCCACCGGAACCTTGAGCTGGTCTTGAATCTTGCCGAGATCGACACGGATCGCCTCGGCGTCGATCTCAGTGATGAAGGCATCTTGATTGGCGCGGGCATCCTGGAGCATGCGGCTGTGCAGCGTGCGCTGCCAGGCGTCATAGTGTTCCAGATGGCAGGTGCGACACACCTCCGAGCCTACGTAGGTGTTCGGCTCGGCGAGAAGCTTTTTAGAGTCGACCGGGTCTGCCGCCCAAACGCCCTCACCGGACACTAGCGCCAAGAGCATGGCGACCGCCTGAGCCGCCCCGTAACGGATGCCCATCCCACTCTCCTCTGGTTGTGGTCAGTCGTGAAATCCCGCGCTCACGGCGGGCCGACTGCCGGTTTTTATTTTCATGCCCGCGCTCTATCGGCGACACATCCAGCATCGACCGCACGGCTATCAAATTTTCGGCATTCCTACCATAATCTCTCACGCCGTGCAAGCCCGCGATACGATGAGGCATTTGCGCTGGAGTGTCCCGTCCCGTGTGATTTTTTGCCAAAGAGTAACCGTCATTGTGATCGCTCGCCTGCTTGACATTATCGTGCCCGTTTATGGCATCGTGCTGGTGGGTTTTTTGTATGCGCGCCGCCATGCGCCTGACTTGCGCGCGGCGAACCGGCTGAATCTGGACATTTTTACGCCGGCTTTGCTGTTCGATGTGCTGGCGGCCAAGACGTTTCAC
The DNA here is from genome assembly GCF_033954455.1 of Thiorhodovibrio litoralis. NCBI lineage: Bacteria > Pseudomonadati > Pseudomonadota > Gammaproteobacteria > Chromatiales > Chromatiaceae > Thiorhodovibrio > Thiorhodovibrio litoralis. Next base: position 2,087,109 of record NZ_CP121473.1, read on the forward strand.
CCAGGAGCCTATCTGCTGCTCGGGCTGTCCGGGACGCTGGTGGTGTTGGGCTCGGGTCTGATCGCCTGGGGCGCGAGCCGGGTGCTGGGCATGCAGGCGCGCACCCTGGTGCCGCCGATGATGTTCCTGAATTCGGGCAACATGGGGCTACCGTTGGCGGTACTGGCCTTTGGCGAGCCGGCTCTGGGGGCTGCCGTGGTGCTCTTTATGGTCGAGAACCTGCTGCACTTTACGCTCGGCGTGCGCATTCTCGACCGCCATCTTCGGTTCTCCGAACTGGCGCGTATGCCCTTGGTTTTGGCCTGCGTGTTGGGCATTCTTGCCTCTCTCACTGAGCTGCGCCCGCCACCAGCGATAGGCGAGGGCATTCATCTGCTCGGGCAGATCGCGATTCCGCTGATGCTGTTCGCGCTTGGCGCGCGCCTGACCGAGGCGGATCTCACCCATTGGCGAGCCGGGCTGCTCGGCGCCTTATTGCGCCCGGTGAGCGGTCTCCTGCTGGCCATGCCGCTGCTGTGGCTGCTGCCACTGCCGCCCGCGCAGCAAGGTTTGCTGGTGCTCTTTGCCGCGCTTCCGCCGGCGGTGCTGAATTATCTGTTTGCCGAGCGTTACGACCAGCAGCCGCAGGTGGTCGCGGCGATTGTCATTTGGGGCAATCTCGCAAGTTTGTTGGTGATTCCCGCCGTGCTGGCGCTGGTGCTGCCTTAGGTGTCGATGCGTTAACAAAAAGACGCCTAATAAGTCAAAATTGTCTTTTTACCCTTCATATTTAAGAAGGCCTAAGCACACTTCAAATGATTTTCGAAAGCATTGTCTTTGGGGGCTGCGTGATGGGGAGGGATCGCCGACCTAGACTGAGTTCATCGGGTTTAGTTTGATGGCAAGGCTATGCACACTGTTAACATACACGAAGCAAAAACTTATCTATCCCAGCTTGTTGAACAAGCGGCCGGCGGCGACCCCTTCGTCATTACCAAGGCGGGACGCCCGATGGTCAAGGTGGTGCCCCTCGGCGAGCCTGTTGTTCCGCAGCGCCTTGGCTTCATGGCGGGACAGATCAGTCTTCCCGATGATTTCAACCGAATGGGTGAGGCTGCCATCCTGGCTCCGTTCGCAGAGCAGTCGTGAGGCTGTTTCAGTGCAATGCCGCGAGCGCTGCCTCAGGAGCTTTGTCCAGGACGGTCAGCAGGGATTTGGCCGCACCTGTGGGGCAACGCTTGCCCTGCTCCCAATTGCGGATCGTCTCCAGCGGAACGTCAATGCGTTCGGCAAAGGCCGCCTGACTCAACCCGAGACGCTTGCGCACCCGGCACGCGAACTTGGCCGCATCCAGCATGGCGTCTGCTTCATCGGCCTCAATATGCTGGGCAATAGCGTCCTCGCTGGTGGCATCCACCCGCGCCGGATCGATGCGTCCTGGCAGCATCGCCGCTGGGGCTGCGGGATCAAGTGTCATGCGTACAGTGGTCATAGTGCTGGTTCTCGCATCGGTTAGCCTTGCGTGCCGAGATGATGCGGATGACGTCCTGTCTGGGAGTGTAGACCAGCACGAACAAGCGCTGTTCGATTCGGCCCATCAGCTGGTAGCGCGCATCACTATAGCTGTGGCGGGTATCGGCCTGAATCAGGCGATCCGGGTCGAGGAAGGCTCTGGCTGCGTAGGCGAAGTCGAACCCACGTTCGCGAAAGCAGGCGTCGCTTTTCGCCTCATCCCATTCGAACTTCATCGAAAGACTGTAGCCCATTGGCCTACTCCCGGCAAGGCGGGAGGTGCGTCATCACACCCGCATGCCGACATCCGCAGCAGTGCGCGGCGCTTTCTGTGCGGGCCGGATCTTGGTAGCCGGTGCGATCTGGTCGGCCTGGAGGTGGATTGCGTGCGGGAACTCGCCGAGCGGGGTGGGTGATTGGCGCTGATGCCGGACGTGGCGGAGCGTCCGACAGTGCCAGCACCCGCGACGGTTGCTTGAGCCGGGCGCCGACCTGGTCGCTCTCGCGCATATAGAGTACCGCCCGGTCGGGATTGTTCGGATCGCGTCCGTGCAGCAGGTAGACGCCCGTGCGCCCGATCAACACGTGGCCGGTCCAGTTTATGATCTGGGCAGTGATAAGGCCGGTGAATTTTTAAGCATTTGGCTTTGGTCCTGAGCGTTGTCAATCCCAACAATAGTCGCCTGGTCACGAGGCTAACCTTAGCAACTGGCGGTCGTCCAGGAAACTCAAACACCAGCGCACGATGGACGAGAGCGGAGCATCCGCGCTGGCCATCTTTCTGATCTCCCGTGCATGGTTGCGCAGCCGCTCCTGCGCCGTGGGGTTCGGGCCGGAGGCACAGCGCTCCTTTGCGCGATGGTAGCCGTCCACCTCGCGGAGCACCGCTTGCCATTTGGCGCGGCGTGCCTCGGTCAATGCCTCATGCTCGTTGAGCTTCAGCCGTTGGATGGAGACGTCCGCGCGTTGTGCGTTCCAGTCGTCTGATACCTCGGGCGACACGATCGCGTTGCCCTCTTCGTTGAACGCGATCAGCTCAACATCGACGGGGTCGGTCGGATCGAGGAAGTAGCGGCTTTCTGACTCCTCGCATTGATGGGCATAGCAAGAGCGCACAGACCCCTCGCGCAGCGGAAACCAGCCACCCTTCTTGCTGTTGCCGACGCTGCCGCAGATGCGGTAGTTGCTGTAGTCGAACGCGAGCCACCAATAGCCGTCCTGCGTGCTGCCGTCCAGGTCCTTGGCCTCGGACTTCGGACGGAAGTGCTCGACGTGATAATGAGAATAGATGTCCTTCGACTCCGAGAACCAGCACTTGCCGTGGGACAGTGCAAGCAGCCAGGGCTTCAACCGAGCCCAGTGACCGCTCTTGTCGCTGATAAAGGCATTGCGGGCCTTGATCCTCTCTTTGGCCGCGTCCTGGTCTCCCGCTTGCCGCAACGCATCTGCTGCTTGCGTCAGCGCCTCGACCTGCGCCAACAGCTGCGCGGACTTGTTCAGCCACGCCTGCCAATCATCCTGGCTCCAAGGCTCCCAGCCGGGAAAGGCATCCGTCGGCCTCTTGTTGTCGAAGTCGATCCATCTCATCGCCGATTGTCCTCCGCCAGCACCTCGCTGATGATACGCTCGGCGATGGCATCCTGATCCGCCATCTGCTCGGGCGTGAGGGTGGGCTGGTGGAACTGGGTGTGCTGGGCCATCTTGCGCACGAACAGCGCGTAGTACGGGTCTTTAAAGTCTTGCGCGAAGCCAAGCTCGGAGAGCTCCGCGCTCAGGCGCTGCATTTCGGCGGTCTCCGCCGGCGTCCGGTCATCGCCCCTGGCGTAGAGCAGGTTGCGCCGGTCCAGCCGCCGCAAGGTCTCGGTGTCCACGGTGGAGCGCAGGCCGAACAGGTCGCTCTTTAGCAGGCCTGCGATGCCCATGCCTTGTGGGTCCACGACTGGGTGCTCCACTGTCACGGCCCCCTGTCGGTTGGGCGTCAGAATAGACACCTGCTCCCGGCGCAGGCTGCCGATCATCATCGGGTCGTGGGTGGTGACGATGATCTGGGAGTCGCCCTTGATGGGGCCGTCGGGCTGCTGGTGCAGGACCTGCTCCACGCGCTCGAAGTAGCGCAGCTTCCACAGCGGGTTCAGGTGGGTGTCCGGCTCGTCGAGCAGGAACAGGCATTCGTCCTGGTGAGTCAGGCGCATCAGGCCAAGCACGGTCAGCAGTTGCAGCTCGCCCTCGGAGAGTTGATCGAAGGTCATCAGCCCGTCGGCGTTCTCATGGCGGACGAACAGGTGCAGGTCCTCCAGCAGGTCCGCGATATAGGCGCCCTCCAGGAAGCGGAAGAAGCGGTAGGAGTCGCCGACCTGATCCTTCAGCTCGATGAGCTTCTCCCGGGAATCCAGAAACAGGTACAGCAGGGCCTGCTCCTCGACCCGGCCGCGGAAGTCGATGGTCTGCTCGGCGGTGTGGTCGATGGGCGCCACGGCCAGCTCCCAAAGCTTCTCCAGCAGTTCCTCGGTAAAGCGAGTACTGTCGTACCAGAAGCGCGGACTGCCTTGGCGGATGTCCTCGGGGCTCAGGGTATCGCCGCTCAGCCGCCAGGGCTGCTTCAGCACGAACAGGGCCGAGTCCAGGTCGACGATGCGCAGATCGTCCAGGATCTCCTTCAGCGGCTTCTCGGGCGCCAGCAACAGCGACAGCAGCACCAGCTTGGCGTGGGGATGGCGGCAGTAGAACAAACGCCGGACCAGGGCATCGGAGGCGGCGGTGTCCTCGAAGCCCGTGCGGTCGTCGGTTGGCGCATCGAATTCGTTCAGGTTGTCGACGAAGGACCGTTGATGGTCCCGGAACAGGGCCTCCAGCCGCTCGTTCTTGCCCGAATAGTAGGCAAAGACATTGGACGGCAGATAGCGCCGAGCCTTGCCGCGCTCCACTTTGCCCGTGTCCGGGTGCTCGCGGTGCATGTCGCTGAGTATCCAGGGGTCGGCCTCTTCGCCGTCGATCCGCACCCGCGGGGGCTGGCCCGCGCTAGCCTGGATCGACACCGCGTGGCCGCGGCACTCGTAGTCCAGGGCATAGTCGAAGCCGGGCGCCTGGTTCAGGTCCAAGTCGCGGAAGATGCTAACGATGGCCTCCAGCAGGTTGGACTTGCCGGAGCCGTTGGGGCCGATGATCGCGTGGCTCCTCAGGCGCTGCGTCTCGCCCGCGCTGTCCGTCACCGACTCGGTGAAGCAGATCCCCAGGTCGCGCAGGTTACGGAAGGCGCCCAGCCAAAGCCGCTGCAGATGCATCAGTCCGCCTCCACGTCGCGCATCCGCGCCGGCTCCGGCTCGATGATCCAGCCCGCCGCCATTTCGGTCTTGAGCTGTTGGTAGAAGGCGTCGATGGCCAGACCCGAGCGCTGCCACAGGGCCTTGGCGGACAACGCGCCGTCCTGCTCGGCAAGCAGCGCGGCCAGTGGCTCGTCGGCGCCCGGCGTGCGGTTCTGCTCGCGGTTCATCTCCAGGCGCGTCACCAGCTCGGTCTTTGGGGCTTGCATGGGCTTAGACTCCTGGCTGGCGGTGCCGGTGATGGCGTCAACGGCGGCTTGGGCGAAGGATTCGGCCACCGATGCACGCTTCTCTCGTTTAGCCGCAAGCCTATCTACGACGACAAAGAGTTGTTCCACGAGCGCAACGATTCGGTTCTGCTCTTCTAGCGGCGCGACAGGCAAGAGCAGAGTTTCTACCCCACCGACTCGGAGGTGTTTGACGGTCGCGCCTATCGGCTTATCCTGAACGCGATCAAGCAACCCTGGCTCCATCAGCGAGTACAGCAGAAACTTGGGATTCATCGTCTCCGGAACGGTCCGGATCAGCATCATTCGCTGGCCCATACAGATCTTCACCCCGTCCGGGATGATGCAGACCTCGCCCATCGGCGCCTCGCGCGTGATCAACAGATCGCCCGACTCGGGCGGGCATCGAGCGCTCCAGCGCTCATAGGTCGCTTCCGCGACAAACTTGGGCTCAAGAAAGTTCATCTCGCCGTTTCGGATGTTGGTTGTTCGAATCAGGCGAATTCCCGATGTCGTATACGGGGCGGTCTTGTTGTGACAATCGACCACAAGCGCCGTCGCCTGCATGAGCGTGGCCCAGGTCCAGCCCACTGGCAGTGCTGGCAGTTCGGCCGGAAGACGTTGCTGACGCTGCTTCTTGCGCTGCGTCTTGGCCTCCGTTGCATTCGGATAATCTTCTCCGAGCAGCCGGTCGCGAGCGGTCGCGATTCTTGTGAGTAACTCTGGCGCCGATTCCGCCCGAGGGTCTTGCCGCGTCAACTTTCCAAACGCTGCGAGTCGAAGAATGCTCCGGCGCACGGCGAACGGATCGACTTCACCGGCTTTCCGAAATACCGCGTCAAGCGCGGTCTCGTCTGCGATTTCGGTCAGCCGGCTATTGGTTGCATCTGAGAGGAGCGGAAACAGGCGACGGTTTGCCTGCTGCTGCGCCTCCAGCTTGTCGCACAGCGCCATCAGCTCATCCACTTTGGCGACGATGCGTTGTTGCTCCTTGCTCGGAGGCAGTGGAAAGGGTCGGGTCGCAAAGTAGTTGCTTGGCAGACGCTTCTGACCAGCCGTGCCAGTCATATGCTCAATGCCGGCGGTTCTGAAGTATGGGGACCGAACAAACAGATAAACGAAACTGGGTTCGATTCCCACAAGCGGACGAAAGACATGCAGTTCGGTTGTTCCCGCACCAAATCCATTGGCTAGATCCGAAACGACCGCTGCCTTGCCGTTCTCGAAGCAGGGCGTGATCTTAGCGACGACGACGTCGCCATCCGCGATGTGCGTATAACCCTTTTTCATTTCGACCCAAGGCCGTTCTTCACCATCGATTGCGACCCGGTGCATCTCCGAGATCGCACTCATTGGGGCGAAGGTGCCGGTGGCTTGATCTGACTGATCATTCTTTGGACTGATTTCGCCGATGTCGACGAGGCGGGTCCGAACCCAACTCGGTGGAATTGCGGGCAGGTCGTCTGCATAGGCACCTGACAACCCTTCGGGCTTCGGTGATCTCTTAAACTCGCGGCGCTTGATTCTCTCTGAGCGCAAAGCTTCTATCGATCGGAGCAGTGTTGCGCCGTCGCCTTCGGCTGGTTTCTGCGGACAAAGCGAACCGGTCACGGCGAGGAAGTAGACGAGTTCTCGCAAGCGCTTCACCCCATTCGGCGCCTCCACCACATACCGAAAATTCTCTAGGAACTCCGCGACCCTCACGACCCGGATGCCTCTGCCTCGATCCGATGCGCCAACGCCTTCGCCAGTTCGTCCCGAAGCTGGTTTTGGGTCTGCTCGATCTCGGCCAGGAGCTGCTTGTACTTGGCCAGCAGCACGTCGGGGTCGTGACTCTCCGCCTCCGGGGCGTTGGGGTTCTTCAGGTCCAGGTTGTAGATGGGCCAGTAGTGGCGGTCGCCGGCGGCCTGGGCCTCCTTGGCCTGCTGGCGCAGGGTGTCTATGCGCTCGGTGAGCGCGGTGACCTGGTCCTCCACCGGCTGGCGCTTGGCGGGATCATTCTCGCCGCGGATGGAGGCGCGCAGGGTCTTGGCCTGCTCGTTGAGGTCGTTGGCCTGGTTATTCAGCTGGCCGGCCTGGTCCCAATGGGGCTGGGCCTTGGCAATGGCCTCGGCCTTCAGGGTTTTGAAATCCACCCGCCAGGCCTGCTCGGTCTCGACGCGGTCTTGGAAGCCGTCGGCCTCGCTGCCCCACCAGTCTTTGATGGGTTGCAGCTCGTCGATGCGCAGGGGCTTGGTCTTGGAATAGCTCTTGACGCCTTGCGGGTAGCGGTGCTCGTAGAACCAGATGTCATCCGTGGCGCGGCCACGGGTGAAGAACAGCAGGTTGGTCTTGATGCCGGTGTAGGGGTTGAAGACGCCGTTGGGCAGGCGGATGACGGTGTGCAGGTGGCACTTGTCCAGCAGCTCTTCCTTGATCTTGGCCTTGATACCCTCGCCGAACAGGAAGCCGTCCGGCAGTACGACGCCGGCGCGTCCGCCGCCGGTTTGATCTGGCTCTTTCAGCAGCTTGTTCACAATCAGGGTCATGAACATGTCGGCGGTTTCGCGGGTGGGCAGCAGGTAGTCGTTGCCGACGGTGTCGTCTTCCATGCCGCCGAAGGGCGGGTTGGTGATGACGCAGTCCACGCGCTCGCGCTTGGACCAACTATTCCAGCCGTGGGCCAGGGTGTTGCGGTGCTCGATCATGCTCGGCACCTCAATGCCGTGGAGCATCAGATTGGTGGTGCAGAGCAGGTGCGGCAGCTGCTTCTTCTCCATGCCGCGAATGCATTGGGCGATGGCGCGGCGGTCGTCGGGGCCGGAGTGCGCGTCGAGCTGGGCCTCAATATGGGCGATGGTGGCGGTGAGGAAGCCGCCGGTGCCGCAGGCGGGGTCGAGCACGGTCTCGCGCCCGGTTTCTCGGTTGCCCAGGCGTGGGTTGACCCGGTCGACCATGAATTCGGTGATGGCGCGCGGGGTGTAGAACTCGCCGGCGTTGCCGGCGCTGCGCAGGTCGTTTAAGACTTGCTCGTAGATGTCGCCGAGCTGGCCGCGGGCCTTGAGGTCGTGGAAGTCGATGGCGGCTTCAAGCTTTTCGATCACGCCCAGCATCAGGGTGCCGGACTTCATGTAGTTGTTGGCGTCGACGAAGACCTCGCGCACCACCTTGGCGGCGGGGTTGCCGGCCACGGGTAGTTCCTTGAGGCCGGGGAAGACAGTGTTGTTGACGTAGCCGATCAGGTCTCCGGCGGGGATCTGTGGCTTGTCGTCGATGTAGGCGGCCCAGTTGCGCCAGCGGCAGTCCTCCGGGATCGCGGAGCGATAGGCGCGGCCTTGAGTCTCGGCGTCGTCCTGCCAGCCGTCTTCGCACTGGTCGAAGATCTTCAGAAACAGCATCCAGGAGAGCTGGCCGATGCGCTGGGCGTCGCCGTCGACGCCATCGTCCTTGCGCATGATGTCCTGGATGGATTTGATGGTGGTGCTGAGGTTCATTGGGTCGTATCGGTGGTGCCGGTTGCGGAGACCGGCTGGTCGAAGGGCAGGACTTCCAGCCCGGGGACGCGGCTGAAGTCGCCCACGTCGGTGGTCAGTAAGGCGTGGCCGCTGGCGAGCGCGGTGGCGGCGATGTAGGCGTCGTTGGCACCCAGGGTGAGACCTTTCTGGCGCATGGCGGAAACCAGCTCGGCGTGGACACGAGCAATCTCCAAGGTGACGTCGAGGATGGGCAACGCGGCAAGCATGGTTTCCACCGATGCAGAGCGACAGATGCGCCGGCCTTCCGACGCCGAGCGATGCACGCCCACCAACAACTCCGATGCCGTGACGACACTGATGGCGGCATCGCCGTAATTCTGCCAGGGTGAGAAATCCAACGCTGCGCTGGTGCTGCGCTCGACACGGATCAATACGCCGGTATCGATGATTAGGCCCATCGGTCTCTGCCTCGGAGATGTCTTGGATCGATGGCCCGAGTTGGACGGATGCTGGGTGGGTGCCGGGCCGGGGAGATCAGTCTTCCCAGGGGTCGCGATCCGGCACGATGGCGGATTGCGCATCGGCGATATCGCGCTCGAAGGCATCGGCATCGTCGCCGAGCTTCGGGATTTGGGCAAAGATGTCGTTCAGCTCCGAGACCTTGACGCGCTGCGGCGGTCCGGCGGGTACCAAGCGGGCGATGCGGCGTCCGCCCCGGGTGAGCTCGAAGCTGGCACCCTGGTAAGCGACCCGGTTTAGCATATCGGACAACTGTCGGGCGGCTTGGGTGACCTTGACTTGTTCCATGATGATTGGTCCGGGGTGCTTGTTCTGAGCTGTTGGGCGATGAGCAACTGCCAATGGGACATTTTGGGCAGCAGATAATCAGATAATCAGCGAATCAGGCGTTGTTGTAAAGACCGAATTGAGGGGCGGGGCGGCTTCGCCGTCCAAGGTTTTTCGCAAGTGCTCAAGCGCTGTCCTGGTAGAGCTGTTGCTCCAGCTCAGTCAGGGCCGCAGAAAACTTTTCGGGACTGCCGAAGATGCCTCGGCGAATTTGCGTCTTGCTGCCGAGGCGGTCGAAGGGTGGCAGCTCCAGAATCTTGGGGTCTTCAATGTCGGCGATGCCGTGGTCGGCGTACTTATCCAGCAGGGCTTCGAGCACGGCACGAGCCTCGGCTCCGTACTTTGCAAAGACGTTGCGCTTGCGAACCTTCTCGGCTCGCTCCCGGCGACTGAGGGGCGCTTGATCGAAGGCGATGTGTGCCACCAGGTCGAAGACGTCCAATGTCGCGCCATTGGGCACGGCCTCGCGTAGAACCTCAATCGGTAGCCCCTGGTCTGCAAGCTCATCGAGCACGGCTTGCTTGCGCTCGGCGCCGGTCCAGCGGCGCAGGAAGTCGTTCAGAGATGCGAACTCTCGGCGCAGGTTGTGCTTGATGTCGTCGCGCAGCAATACGCGGTAGTTTTCCGTGACCAACTTGCCCTCTGCGTTGAGGTATTGAGAACGCTCGATGGCGGTGCGGACCTTGACATCGTCGATGATGTAGCGGGGACGGACTCCGGGGTCCTGGGTCCGCAGGCTGGCGGAATCGGTGGCAGTGGTTTCCTCTGCTTGGCCCTCGGTTCCAGTTCCGTCGCAGCCCGGATCGTCGGCGATGGCATCTTCCGGGATCAGGTCTTCGGGCGGGACGATGGGGTCGTCAGGCCCCGGCTCATGGACGGTCACCGGTTCGCCATCGAACTCCGGATCCTGGAACAACCGGGTGGCGTTCTTGAAGTCCATGATGGTGAAGTAGAGCTTGTTGTAGTCCTCGCGGATGCGGGTGCCTCGCCCAAGAATCTGCTTGAACTGGGTCATGGAGTTGATGTTCTGATCCAGCACGATGAGCTTGCAGGTCTTGGCATCGACGCCGGTGGAGAGAAGCTTGGAGGTGGTCGCAATGACCGGATAGGGCTCGTCGTTGTCGATGAAGTAGCCGAGCTGGGCTTTGCCTTCAGTGTCGTCGCCGGTGATGCGCACGACGTATCGACGGTTGGCGGCGGCGGCCGGGATCAAGTTGACCAATGCCTGGCGCATGCGCTCGGCGTGGGGCTGGTCGTCGCAGAAGACGATGGTCTTGGCCATGGGGTCGGTGGCCTTGAGGTACTCCCAAACGCGGCGGGCGACCAGCTCGGTACGTTGGGTCAGGGTGAGGCTGCGGTCGAAGTCCTTGGTGTTGTATTGGCGCTGCTCGACCAACTGGCCGTCGCGGTCGACCTTGCCCTGCTCCGGTGTGTAGCCGAGGGCGTCGGCGTCTGTCACCACGCGGATGACCTTGTAGGGGGCGAGGAAACCGTCCTCAATGCCCTGGCGCAGCGAGTAGGTATAGATGGGATTACCGAAGTATTTGAGATTGTACTCGGGGTCTTCGATCAGAGTTTTGCCCTTGGCCGGTCGCTTCTCTTTCGGCGTGGCAGTGAGACCGAGGTGGGTGGCTTGGTGGAAGTAGTCCAGCACCTCGCGCCAAGCGGAGTCCTCGGCGGCGCTGCCGCGGTGGCACTCGTCTATGACCACCAGGTCGAAGAAGTCCGGCGGGAACTGGCGGTAGATCTGCTTCCACTCCTGATTGCCGGTGACCGCCTGATAGAGACTGAGATAGACCTCGTAACGGCGCTCGACAGTGCGATTACCGATCTTGTGCATCACCTCGCCGAACGGGGCAAAGTCCTGCTGGATGGTCTGGTCGATGAGGATGTTGCGGTCGGCCAGGAAGAGGATGTGCCGCTTGCGCTTGGCCTTCCACAACCGCCAGATGATCTGAAACGCGGTGTAGGTCTTGCCGGTGCCGGTGGCCATCACCAAAAGTATGCGCTCTTGACCGCAGGCGATAGCCTCAATGCTGCGGTTGATCGCGACGCACTGGTAATAACGGGGCTCCTTGCCGCTGCCATCGGTGTGATACGGTTGAGCAACGAGTTCCTGCTGTGGTGACGACTTGATGCCCTTCCACTGTTGGTAAAGAGCCCAGAGATCATCGAACGCCGGAAAGGCGTCCATGGTGAGTTCACGCTCCACCGGTTGGGTGATGCCGGTGCGATCATGTAGCAGCAGAGACTTCCCGTTGCAGCTTGCGGCAAAGGGGGCGTCGAGCATCTCTGCATAATCCAGCGCCTGCTGCATGCCGTGGCCGACCGGGAAAACCGCGCGCTTGACCTCAATAACCAACAACGGAATGTTTCCGTTGGCATAGAGCACGAAGTCCGCCCGCTTGGGGCCACCCGTGACACCGGGTGTCTGTAGTCGATAGGCAAGGTTGCCGCGGACCATGACCCGGCCCGCAGTCAGGCTCACTTCTTCGCGAAACTGCTGCTGTGTCCAGCCCGCGGCGATCAGCGCTGGCGTAACGCATTTGGTGCAGATGTCGCGTTCGCTGAGGTCTCTGATTTCCATGCTCGTTTCTCGCCAACCCTGAATGTGATCGCTACAGCCAGCGCGCCGGGCAGGGGCGCAACTAGCGACCATCATACACTCAGTCACCGCACAGATGCTCAAACGCTCGGTCGATACCGCCGCGACGCAAGTTGCTGGTCAATTCGATCGATTCCGCAAGGGTTTCCTCATCCAGGAAACCGGGGGCGTACCACGTTCACCTCGCGGGAAATAGGCGGGAAATAGGCGGGAAATAGAGGACGCACCACCAAAAACTTGAGCATCCAGGCGACCTGGCCGATGCGCTTGGGCATCGCCATCGTCCTTGCGCATGATGTGCTGGATGAATTTGATGGTGGCGTTGAGGTTCATGGGTTCCGTGCTGCAGCGGGAATTTGGCTTTGTGGCTTCAGCGCTGGGCCTCGAGTCGCACGACGGTGCGGTTGCCGGTGGCGCTCGCATAGCGTTCAAGGGTGCGCAGGCTCGGCAGCGTTCGCCCGCTTTCCAGCCGCGCGATGGTGGATTGGGATGTGCCCATCCGTTCTGCGACCTCTGCTTGGCTTAATCCAGCTCGGATTCGAGCGGCGATCAACTCGCGTGCAATGGCAAACTCGGTTTCAAGCGCGTCGTTCTCGTCGCGGGTCTGCGAATCGGCGAGCAGGCGTTTTTTGAGGGTGGTCCGTCTCCGGCATTTTGAGATCTTCGGGAACGGCGGAGTTGGCGGAATCACAGAGATTAGTCCCCGGCTCTTTGACGGTGGCAGTTTGTTGATTTGAGTCCGAGCAAGCGTCAGCAAACAGATCAGTTTGCTGCTGGCACCGGGCGTCGTTCAGTACCTGCCTCCAGTCCTTCTGTTGCATGCTGTAGCGGTCATCCTCAAAGTCCTCGGGACGGCCCTTATCCGTGAATTGGACAAGCTCATCGTTGTCAAAATAATAACGATACTCGCCGAAGTCGCTCTTGCGGAAATAGAACAGGGGTTTGCCACCCTTTTAGAACCGGCAGCGCGTTGCGGACTCATGATAGTCAATCGCAGAGCGGTCGCATCAGCTACACTCTTCATGGGGCTTATTGGATTCCTGGCCTCTTGTGTATCGGATTCTCCCGGCTTTCCCTCAGACAATCAGAGCTAGCAGAACAATGACTCACGCATCAGTTCGCCGTTTGCCCTTGCGTTACCGTTTGTTACTTTCCTTTCTGCTGGTGGGCATTCTGCCGGCGACGGTGGTCACTGTCATTACCACCTGGAACGCGGCGGGAGCGCTGGAGGCTGGCGCGTTCAGTCGTTTGGAGTCGATCCGGGGGATCAAGCAGGCCCAGATTGAACGCTATTTTGAGGAGCGCAAGGGCGATATGGGCGTGCTGGTCGACCTGATCGGCACGCTGCGCAGCGAAGCCTTTCACCGCTTGACCGCCGTGCGCGAGATCAAGCGCGCCGCCGTGGAGCGCTACCTGACGGATGTGCTGAACCAGTCCCGCACCTTTGCCTCCGACGGCATGATCGTGGAGGCAATGCAAGGTTTCACCGGGGCTTTTGCGGAGCAAGGCCCGGCGGTGGCGGCTGTTCCCGGCGAGGTCGAGCGCCTGCGTGCCGCCTTGGCCGACTACTACCAGGGCCCCTTTGCGGAACGCTATGCGGAGCTGAACGGAACGCCGCCAGATTGGCAGGCGCTGCTCGATCCGCTGCCGGGTGCCGCTCTGGCCCTGCAAAATCTCTACATCGGCGATAACCCCAACCCCTTGGGCGAGAAACACCGCCTTGATGCCGCAAGCGACGGCTCGGCCTATAGCGCACTGCATCGGCGCTTTCATCCGTGGATTCGCAGTTATCTGGAGGCCTTCGGCTACTACGACATCTTTTTGGTCAATAGCGGCAGTGGCGAGATCGTGTATTCGGTGTTCAAGGAGCTGGACTACGCCACCTCGCTGATGGATGGCCCATACGCCGAGACCAACTTTGCCGATGCCTTCCGCCGCGCCGATGCGGCACCGCCCGGGGAGGTGGTGTTGGTCGATTTCGCGCGCTACACGCCATCCTACGAGGCCCCCGCGGGCTTTGTCGCCACGCCCATCTTCAATGGCGATCAGCGCCTTGGAGTGGCTATCTTTCAGTTCCCCATCGACCGGCTCAACGCCATCATGGGTGAACGCGCGGGCCTCGGCAAAACCGGGGAAACCTATCTGGTCGGGGAAGATGGGCTGATGCGCTCCGATGCCTTTATCGATGCCGACGGTCGCAGCGTCGATGCCTCCTTCCGTCATCCCGAGCAGGGAGAAGTCGATACAGAAGCGACGCGCGAGGCTTTCGGCGGTCAGGCCGACACCCGCGTTATAAAGGGCTATGACGGCCACCCGGTGCTGTCCGCCTATGCCCCGCTGAATGTGGCCGGACTGCATTGGGCCATTCTCGCCGAGATTGACGTGGCCGAAGCCTTCAGCCCGCAATTGGCCGGCGAGGACTTTTACCGCAAATACATCGACCAGTACGGCTACTACGACCTGCTGTTGGTCAATCCCGATGGTTACGTCTTCTACACCGTGGCCAAAGAGCCGGATTACGAGACCAACCTGAGCGACGGGGTTTATGCCCGCAGCAACCTCGGCGAGTTGTTCGGCCAAGTCTTGCAAAGCGGGGAATACGGCTTTGCTGACTATGCCCCTTATGCGCCTAGCAACGACCAGCCCGCAGGCTTTATTGCACAGCCGATCGTATACGATGGCCAGACCGAGCTGGTGGTGGCCCTGCAACTGCCGCTGGAGCCGATCAACCGCATCATGGCCATTCGCGACGGCATGGGCGAGACCGGCGAGTCCTATCTGGTCGGCCCCGATCATCGCATGCGCTCGGACTCTTTCCTCGATCCCACCGGCCGCAGCGTCGCCGCCTCTTTCGCCGGAACGGTCGACAAAAACGGCGTGCTGACCCAAGCGACCAAGGAAGCGCTGGCGGGCAAGAGCGGGACGCAAGTGATCGCCGATTACAACGACAATCCGGTCCTCTCAGCCTATGCCCCGCTCGAGGTGGAAGGGACACGCTGGGCGCTGGTGGCGGAAATCGACGAGACCGAGGCCATGGCCGCAGTCAATCGCCAGATCAAGGTGGTCGCCCTGGTGCTCGGCGCCGCCCTGCTGGCGATTCTGGCAGTGGCCCTGAGCATCACCCGCAGCATCACCCGCCCGCTCGGCGGCGAGCCGGAGCAGATGCTCGAGCTCAGTGAAGGCATCGCCAATGGCGATCTGTCCATGACCCTGGATGACCCGGATCGGCACACCGGCGTCTATGCGGCGATGGGGCGCATGGCGCACCGCTTGCGCGACATGGTTGAGCACATCCGCCAAACCAGTCAGGAGCTCTCCTCAGCGGCGGAACAGACCTCCGCCATCACCGAGCAAACCAGCCGCAGCGTCGACACCCAACAGAATCGCATCGATGAGCTTGCCACGGCGGTGAATGAAATGGCCGCCACGGTGGAGGAAGTCGCCCGCAACGCCGCCGGTGCGGCCGAGGCCGCGCGCGAGGCGGATGACGCCAACCGCCAGGGTAGCGAGGTGGTGCAGCGCAGTATTTCCGCCATCGAAGAGCTGGCCGGTCATGTGCGCCAGGCCGCCACCGTGATGGCGGACGTAGAGTCGAGCAGCACTGAGATCGGATCCGTGCTGGAGGTGATTCGCTCCATCGCCGAGCAGACCAATCTACTCGCGTTGAATGCCGCAATTGAAGCCGCTCGCGCTGGCGAGCAGGGCCGCGGCTTCGCCGTCGTGGCCGATGAGGTGCGCACCCTGGCCGCCCGCACCAGCGACTCCACCACCAACATCGAGCAGATGATTCACCAACTGCAAGACTCGACCCGGCGGGTCGTCGCCACCATGCAGAGCGGCAACGAGGCTTCCACCAAAGCCGTGGCGCATGCCGGCGAAGCGGGCAACGCGCTGCACAACATCGGCACCGCCACCTCGCGCATCAGCGAGATGAACATGCAAACTGCCAGCGCCGCAGAAGAGCAATCTGCGGTTGCCGAGGAGATCAACCGCAACATCACCGGAATTAGCGACGAGACCCATCAAACCGCCAATGGCGCACGCCAGACGGCCGAGGCCAGTGGGCAACTCGCCGAGATGGCAGCGCGGCTGAGCGAGCTGGTGGCCTTTTTTAAGACCTGAGGCGGGCCTGTCGCTTTTATACCCCCGAACTCAACTCAACAACATTCATCATAACGAAGGTCTGCCCGCTGGAGAATGTCACACCCGGGCGATTCTTGGACGCGGTTTGACAGTCGTTTTTCTGAATTCTGACGCGCGACCGAACGGTGTACAACTTCTCGCAGTGCTTTGACCTCGACGGGCTTTGGCAGGTAGTCATCCATGCCGGCGGCGAGGAAGCGGTCGCGATCGCCTTTCATCGCGTGAGCGGTGAGGGCGATGATGGGAATGGACGGGTCCAGGTTGCCGGCGACGTTCTCCCGGATTTGCCGGGTCGCCTCGACCCCATCCATGTCCGGCATCGAGACGTCCATGAACACCAGGTCGAATGGCTGACTTGCGAGGGCTTCCAGCGCCTGGCGACCATTGGACGCGGAACTGCTTGCATGGCCCATTTTGCCGAGCACCATGGTCAGAACCTTCGCATTGGTTGGTTCGTCATCCACCACGAGGATGCGCAGCGCCTTGGGCGGTCCCGCCGCGACTGGCCGGTCCGCAGGGTCCGCCTCGCTGGTGACCGGGTCCTCGGCGGCGATTCCCAGCGCGATATCGAATTGCACCGTCGTGCCCTGGCCTGGGGCGCTTTCGATGTCGATTTGCCCATCCATGAGGTTTACCAGTCGCTTGACGATGGCCAAGCCCAGGCCTGTACCTTTGAAGCGGCGGGTGCTGGAGCTGTCGACCTGGGTGAAGGGCGAGAACAGCTCGCCGATCCGGTCTGCGGGGATGCCAATGCCGGTGTCAGTGATGGCGAATCCCAGGCGCAAGTGCCGGGCATCCATTTGTTCCAGAACACGGACGTCCAGGCGCACGGCGCCATGTTCGGTGAATTTGATGGCGTTGCCGACCAGATTGAACAGCACCTGACGCAGCCGAATCGCATCGCCAATCACGGCGGCAGGGACGCCGGGGGCAATGTCCAAGTCCAGGGTCAGGCCTTTGGATGCCGCTTGCTGGGTGAAGGTGGCCTTGATCGATCTTAGCAGTGCGTCCAGCTCGAAGCCGTCGCGATCAATCGTGATCTTGCCCGCCTCGACTTTCGAGAGGTCGAGGATGTCGTTGATCACGGTGAGCAGGTTCTGCGAGGACTCCATGGCGATGTCGACGTACTCGTCCAGCTCCGGCCCCGGCTCGGCGCCTTTCATGAGCTGCAGCATGCCTTGAACCCCGTTCAGGGGCGTGCGGATTTCGTGGCTCATGGTGGCGAGGAACTCCGACTTTGATCGGTTCGCCCGCTCCGCGGCCTCTTTGGCGTGGATGATGTCCTCTTCCGCCTTCTTGCTGCGGCTAATGTCGCGATTCGATCCGCGGCGTCCCACGAGCCGACCGGCGTCATCGAGAACGGGCCGGCACACATGGCCGATCCAGCGTTCGCTGCCGCCGGGAAGGAGAATCCGGAATTCCAGCTCGCCCTGGCGATTCGACTCATACAGGGTCTTTTTATGCGCGTCCCAGGCCGAGCGGTCATCCGGGTGGATGATCTCTTCGAGCAGGAGCGGGCGTCGGAAGAACTCGGCCGATTCGCGCCCGGTCACATCGGCACAGGAGGGTGAGGAATAAAGGAAGGCGCCGCTGCGGTCCGTCCAGTATTCCCAGTCATGGGTGTTGTCCGCGACGACGCGGTACTTGTAGGCGTTCTCGATCAGCGTCCGTTCGGCTTCGAGATAGGTCTTGATCACCAGCCAGAGGACGATCAGATAGGCGGTGAGCCGCAGGAAATGCCAGTACCACCAGTGGCTGTCCCACAGCATGGATTCGGAAAAGAAAAAGCTCCCGAGGCTGAACAGCAGGGCGGTGGCCAGATAAGCGAGCCTGTCGCGGTCGCCGGTGTGCGCGAAATCGAGCCCGAAACGCCCGGCAGCAACCAGATAAAACAACCCCGCGAGCGCATTCACACCGATCGCCAAGGGCGTGAAGTCGCCATTGTCCACCATCAGCGGCAGCTGGCTTGGAAAGGCCAGCGCCCAGGTGCCGAGAGCGGTCATCAGGCCGATCATCGCCAGCGTCGCGCGGACTTTGCAGCGAACGGACGAGCCGCAGAGCGCCACCCAACTCAAGGCGAAACCGACCGCGCCGGCCAGATTCGCGAAGCTCTTAAGAAACACAAACGCCTGCCCGGGCGGGGCCATCGCATGCAAGCCATCGCCAATGGCAAGCGCGGCCAGGCCGAGCGCGACGCCGGTGGTGTTCCATTGTTTTGCTTGGCGATTGGCTTGGCCGCTGGCTTGGATGGGGTGAAGCAGGAGGTAAGCGAGGAGCAGGGCGGCCACCGCACCCACCGTCTCAACCATCGCATGGACTTCGACATTGGCCCAGCGCCAATCGGGACTGAGAAGTTCCGACAGGCCGACGGCCAGGGTCACGAACATCCCCGACGCCAAGGTGGTGAGCAGGATCGACTTGCGCCTTGGCGCGTTTGGGTTGTCCATCGTTGACGCTAGCTGTTCAAAGTCAACCGGTCGAGAAGCTTGCGCACGGGCGGAGATCAACGACTGCCATTGGGCAGCGATCGACTTCCTGCATTGCAGCCATTTCAGCTGATTGAGCGCGCGAGCGGTGTTTGGCCGGTCGCGCGCTCGTGGAGAACCCTGATGCCGGGATCAGGGCCGGGATCAGATCCGGAAGAGAGAGAATTCAACCTCAGACCACGCGAACCGTGATCGAATCGCCGCCGTCTGGATCATGCAAATGCACGGCGCAAGCGATGCAGGGGTCGAAGGAGTGGATGGTGCGCAGGATCTCCAGTGGCTGCGCCGGGTCGTACAGCTCGGTGTTGTCCGCGAGTGCTGCCTCGTAGGCGCCGGGGACGCCTTCAACATCGCGCGGGCCGGCGTTCCAAGTGGAGGGGACCACGGCCTGGTAGTTGCTGATGCGCCCGTTTTTGATCTCGATCCAATGGCCGAGGGCACCGCGCGGTGCTTCCATGAAGCCGGCACCGCGTGCTTCGGCTGGCCAGCTTGAGGGGTCCCAGAGTGCCTCGTTGAAGGTCTTGGTGTCACCGGCGCGAATGTTGGCGACCAGGGCGTCGTACCAGCCTTGCATGGCATCGGCGACGATCTGCGACTCTAGCGTGCGCGCGGCGGTGCGCCCGAGGGTGGAATAGAGCGCGGTCACGGGCAAGTCGAGCTGGCTCAGGGTGGAGTCGACCAGCTCCTTGGCCTGCGCGTGTGCCTGGGCGCTGGTGTCGGCATAGAGCAGCAGCATGCGCGCGAGTGGTCCGACCTCGACGGCATGGCCCTTCCAGCGCGGGGATTTGAGCCAGGAGTAGCCTTCCTCGACATTGAGTTGCTTGTAGGGGGGTTCGGGGCCGCCGCGCTTGTCGTATTCAAGGTTGGTCTCGCCCTGATAGGGGTGCAGACCCTGGTCGTTGCCGGCCTTGTAGTCGTACCAGGAGTGGGCGACGAATTCTTGAATCTCGCCTTCGGCGTCGAGATCGACCGGATGAATGGTGCTGAGATCGCGCCCGAGAATGGCCCCGCGCGGGAACAGAAAACCACTGGGGTCGTTGAGGTCGGTGGTCGGCAGATCGCCATAACAGAGGAAGTTGCCGAGCCCCTCGCCGCGCTCGCCCCAGTCCTTGTAGAAGCTGGCAATGGCCAGGGTGTCGGGCAGATACACCTGCGAGACGAAGGTGCGCATGTTGGTGATGATCTCGGCGACCTGGGAGAGTTTCTTGGAATTGATGGCCGAGTCCGAGTTGAGATCAATCGGTGAGGGCAGGCCGCCGACGACGAAGTTCGGATGCGGATTCTTGCCGCCGAAGATGGTATGCAGCTTGGCGACCTCGCGCTGCCAGGCCAGGGCCTCCAGGTAATGCGCCACGGCCATCAGATTGGCCTCGGGCGGCAGCTTGTAGCCCGGATGTCCCCAGTAGCCGTTGGCAAAGATACCCAGTTGGCCGGATTCGACAAAGGTCTTTACCCGCTGCTGCACCTCGGCAAAATAGCCGGGCGAGGACATGGGCCATGAGCTCAAGCTCTGCGCCAAGTCGGCCGTGGCCTTGGGGTCCGCACTGAGCGCGGAGACTACATCCACCCAGTCGAGCGCGTGCAGGTGATAGAAGTGCATCACATGGTCGTGGATGTACTGGGCGCCGATCATCAGGTTGCGCACCAGTTGCGCATTGGGCGGGATGGGGTAGTTGAGCGCATCCTCAACGGAGCGCACCGCCGCCAGACCATGCACCAGGGTGCAGACACCGCAGATGCGCTGCACATAGGCCCAGGCGTCGCGCGGATCGCGCCCGCGCAGAATGTTCTCAATGCCGCGCACCATGGTGCCGGAGGAATAGGCCGAGGCGATGCGCCCGCCGTCCAGTTCGGCCTCAATGCGCAGATGCCCCTCAATGCGGGTGATGGGATCGACAACAATGCGCTCGGTCATGAGGGGGCTCCTTCCTTAACAGGGGCGGCGGCGGTGGGTGGCGCATCTTCAACCAGATGCTCGGCGATCATTTCGGTCAGCCCGACCACCGGGATGTCCATGGTGTATTCCTCCAGGCCCTCTTCGAGCTGAGTGCGGCAGGTGGCGCACATGGTCACCAGCCGGTCGGGGCGGATCTCTTCGATCTGTGCCTTCTTGCGCCGGAAGGCGGCCATTTTCAGCTCCTCGGCACGCTCGTTGGAACTTACGCCGCCGCCGGCACCGCAGCACCACTGGTACTTGCCGTGCTCTTTCATGTCGACGAAGTCCTCGGCGACCAGATTCATCAGGCGGCGCTGTTCATCGATCACGCCGCTCTTGCGGGCGAGATTGCAGGGATCGTGCATCGACAGGCGGTCGGTCTCCATGCCCTCGGTGCGCAGCCGGCCGTCGGCGCGCAGTTGGTCGAGCACCTCAATGATATGGAACACCTTGAACGGATAGCGCTGACCGATCACATTCGGCCCCTCCCAGCGGATGCCGGTGTAGGCATGGCCGCACTCGGGGCTGATGACGTTTTTCACGCCGAGCTTGACCGCGGCATCCACCACCCGGCGCACGAGCACCGCGGCGATGTCCTTGGAGCCGATCTGCACCCCGGCATTGGTGGCCTCGAAGCAGTCCTTGCTCAGCGTCCAGGACACCCCGGCATGGGCGAAAATCTTGGCGATGGCCTCGAGGTACTCGGGGAAGTTGATGATCTCCATCGATGAGAGCAGCACCAGATAATCGGCGCCAGCCTGGTCGATCGGTACGGTGAGTCCACTGGCGGACTCGACATGCCCGATTTGCACGTCGAGCGTTTTCCACTGCAAGCCCATCGGGCTGCCGGTATTAACCGCGCGCACCGAGGCGGCGATCAGCCCCTCGGGCGAATGGCCGCTGGCCACCATGCCCTCACGGGTCTTGCGGACCATCGCCTGGATGTCATTGCCGACCGGGCACACCAAGGAGCAGCGCCCGCACATGGAGCAGGAGTCGTACAGCAGTGGCTCCCATTCCTCGAGCAGCGCATCGTCAATCGGCTGGCTGAAGCCAAGGCGCACCTTGAGCTTGCCCCACAGGGTAAATTCCTGCTCCCACAGCCGGCGCAGCGGCTCGAGCTTATGTATAGGGGTGTATTTCGGGTCGCCGGTTTCGACGAAAAACGGGCAGGACTGGGCGCAGAGCCCGCAATGCACGCAGCTTGAGAAAAAGGCCGCGGTGGGTGCGTCCATCTCCTCGCGTAATGCCTGCAAGCCGCGCTCAAGCGAGAAGGGCCCGAGAGCAGATTCGCCTTCTGAGGCGGCTGCGGTGTTGGCAGTGGCTGTGTTGTCTGTGCTCACGATTGCACCCCCTTGCGCCCGAAGGTCGCACCGTTGTACCAGCGCGCCACAAAGGCCGTGACCATGTGGGTGAGCTTGGTGAAAGGCGCGACGATCAAAAAGATTTCCACCGACAGGATATGCAGCCCGAGGATCAGCGGATAGGGGTTGATCATCCGGTGATAGGCCAGGTAGCCGGTCAGCAGCGGCAGAAATGTCAGGGCCCAGACCAGATAGTCCTGCGGCGTGGACAGGAAGCGCTTCACGGGATCGCGCAGCCGCTGCACCAGGGCGGCAAACAGCGCCAGCAGGGTGATCACGGCAATGGCGTCGATCATGGGGTTGGGGAGTGCTGGCCAGGCGATGCCGAAGGTTTTGCGGATCAGCTCCACATGCGGGATGAACAAAAACAGCGCCACGATGAAACCGACATGCCAGAGGATGCCGATAACGACATCGAAGGGCGCGCGCTCGAAGGTGCCGGGGTCGGGGGAGAAGCGGCGATAGACAGTTCTGAAACCGCCCAGCATGGCCGAGCCGCGCGGCTCGGCGAAATTTCGCGCCCGTCCCAGCATCAGGATTTCGACCAGGCGAATGCCAAAGCCGAGCATGAAGATGGCCACCGCGACCACGAACAGCGGGCCGCGCACCAGTAGCAGGAAGTCCATTGGTGTCATCATAGTTTCTGCTCCAGTTCGTCAGCGGTCACCTTGCGATGCGCGGTGCGCGCGTCCTTTTTCGCCCGTCCGCTGAGGTAGCCGCCGACGGCACCAGCCGCCACGCCGGCCAGACCTGCCACTGCGGCGGTGCCGCCAATGTTGCCGGTTGGCACCGACAGCGCCTTGTAGAAACCGCCGGCATCCCAGAAATCCGGCTCCGAGCAGCCCAGGCACGGATGCCCGGACTCGATCGGCCAGCTGGTGCCGCCGTTCCACTTCATGGTGGCGCAGGCGTTGTAGGCCATGGGCCCCTTGCAACCGAGACGGTACAGGCACCAGCCCTTCTTCGCGCCCTCGTCATCGAAGGTTTCGGCAAAGCGCCCTTTGTCGTAGAAGGGACGGCGATAACAGCGGTCGTGAATCGACTGACCGAAAAAGGCCAGCGGCCGACCGTATTCGTCCAACTCCGGCAGCTTGCCGAAGGTGAGATAGTGCGCCAGCACCCCGGTGATGACCATCGGCAGCGGCGGGCAGCCGGAGACATTGATCACCGGCTTGTCGCGCACCACCTTGGACACCGGCACCGCGCCGGTCGGGTTGGGGTCGGCCACCGGCAATCCGCCAAAAGCCGCGCAGGTGCCGACTGCGACCACAGCGGCAGCACCGGCGACGGTTTCCTCCAGCATCTGAAGATTGCTGATACCGGCGATGGTCGAGTAGCCAGGATTGGATCCCGGACCCGGCAGGGAGCCGTCAATCACCACCAGATATTCCCCCTGGTTGGCGTGCATGGCTTGCTCGCGGGCCAGTTCGGCGGCCTCGCCAGCGGCGGCCTGCAGGGTGTGGTGATAGTCGAGCGAAATGGTCTCCAGGATCAGATTCTCGAGTGTGGGCGCGAAGCTGCGGGTCAGCGACTCGGTGCAGCCAGTGCACTCCTGAAATGACAGCCAGATGACCGACGGGCGGCGCGCGCTCGCTAAGGCCTCGGCAATCGCTGTCGCGGCCGTCGGCGGCAAGGCCATCAATGAGGCGGTCGTCACGCAGAATTTCAAAAAGCCACGACGGGAGATGCCGTTACGTTCGAGCGTCTCGCCAAGGGTCATGCTGTGGTGCCCCCCCGGAGAATCAAGCGTTTTTTGCAGGTTAGGGGTTGGGCGGTCAGCCATGATGTTTACTCCCTGCTACGGACGGGTTGGAAAATGGGTTGCCCTCGGGATGGGACACTGCCGGGGATGCCGGATTGGCCGAAGGCATGGTCGCGAGCCTTGCCGCCAGCGCATCAAGGGAAGCCGGCAGCCCCTCGGGCGGGGCTTGCAACAGACGCGGCACCGTCGCGATCTCGATCTGCAGGCCGATGCGCTCGCCCTCGGTGTTGTAGTAATCGACCAGCCAGACGCCGCTATAGCGGGTCTCCTGAATCCGCGTCTCGCCGAGCGCGTCGATGCTCGCGCGGACCTCGCCGGAACCTAGCGCATCGAGCAGCTGCTCCTGGTCGCTGGGGCCGAAGGGCAGCGCGGCGAGGTCGATGCAGGTCGGCTCGCCGGTCTCGATCAAGCGCGCGAGCGCATGGCGGATTTCATGCAGTACGGCAGGTGCTGAGCCGAAGCGCTCCGGCTGAACTGCGCAAGCCGGCGCGGATGGCTGGGCGGACGCTGTTGGTCCGGAGGATGGACCCGGTGCCAAAGGGATCGGCGACTGACCAGGTGTCGAGTCAGCTATGCGATCAGTTGCCTGATCGGAGGCGCTGTCGGCTTCAGTATCGGAAAGAAAATTTACAACATCCATATAACGCCAATGGTAGCCCTTTCAGAGCGCAGCGCAGCCATATTGGAGGAAAATCGAGCGAATCTTTGACGAATGTCAATTAGCGGCGGCCGTCAGCCTGGAATTTGCGGCACCTTGCGATAGGCGAAGATTTGCCAAGCCTGAACATCAGGACGCCGGCCAGATCTTCCGCCTGGCCTGCGCCGGCCTGCGCCGACCTTCGCCGGCCAGTGCAGGCCGGTTCAGGCCGGTGTAGGGCGATTAGCGCCCCGCCGCAAATTTCGAGGCGATCTGGTACTGACGCTCGATCTCTCCTTCCGCACTTGAGTCTTCGGCCTCGACGAGCTCGCAATTATTGGCCATGCGCGCCTGCATCGCGGCCTTCCATGCGCGGTTGACCTTTTCCGTTATCAGCTCATCCGGTGTGAGCGCCGCGGCCGTGGCTGCGGCGACAAAATGATCCGCCTGCGCGAGCCAATCGGTCTCCTTGCCGCAGTCGGTATAGGTCTTGGTGGCCCAGGCCTTGGCGGCGCGATAAGCGTCCTCCAGCGCATCCGGGCTGGCGTCATCGCGCAAGCCGGTGGCGATCGCGCGCTTCACCCGATCATCCTGGCACAGATGAATCACGCTCTCGACAAACCCAAGTCCGAGGCGGCGTTGATCGTCGCCAGACAGAGATTCAAGCAGGGCACGCAGTTGTTGATCGTTCGCGATGGTGGTCATCGAATGGCTCCTGATCTGGTGATAAGGTCTGGTGATAAGGTCTGGTGATAAGGTCTGGTGATAAGGTCTGTTGACGGGCGCTGGTGACAAGCCAGCCTACAGCAATAACCAGCGCAATGTCCGATGCATTTTTACCCTTAGTTGATGGTCATACTGCTCAATGGGGTGTTTTTACTCTCCCCATGAAGGCATCCGCATCCCAGGCTTGTGTCCAGGAAATATAGTCGCTGACAGGCATTGGCCGCGCGAGTCCATAGCCTTGCCCATACTCGCAGCCGAGTCCGGCGAGGGTTTGTGCGATGGCATCGGTTTCCACGCCTTCTGCGACCACTTGACGGTTATTGGCATGCGCGAGCGCCAAGATGCTTCTGACCAGTGCCAGGCTGTCGGCGTCCGAGTTGAGGTGCTTGATAAAGCTCTGATCGATTTTCAATTTCCCGATAGGTAGAAAGTGAAAATGCGTCAATGAGGAATAACCGGTGCCAAAGTCATCAAGGGAGAAGCTGATGCCGAAAGCCTTGCATCGGCAGAGAATCTCATTCGTCCGCTCGAAATTCGTAATCGATGAAATTTCCAGAATTTCGATTTCCAAGTCCTGACCTCGAACACCGGAACTTTTTAATAGCGACTCAAGGAGCTCTGGAAAATCACGATCTTCAATGGTGCTCGGGTTGATGTTTAGGCTGAACGGCCCATCGATCCCATGCGCGCGGAAGGTCTCGTGATGCTTCAGTAGCGTTTCAGTGACCCACCTATCCAGTTGCCATTCCAGTGGGGTTCCGCTGATCGCTGCGATTACATCCAAGGGAGATACCGGGCCCGTCGGCGTGAACCAGCGCAGCAAGGCCTCAGCCCCCGCAAGCGTGCCATCGATCAAGCTGACTCTGGGCTGAAAATACAACGCGAACTGGTCGTCCGTGAGCGCGATCTCGATATCGCGTTGCAACTGATGCCGCGACCAGTTTGAGCGGTAGCGATCGGTGTCGAAGTACCGAACGCGCGACTTCCCGCGTTCTTTTGCTTCATACATCGCCTGATCGGCATGGCGTAGCAGGATGTCGGGTTCCGCGCTATCGCGTGGATACATTGTGACGCCAATGCTTGCGGTGACATCAAAGCTGCGCGTTCGCGTCTGGTAGGTTCCGTCGATGGTTTGTTTAACCTTTTCGATTGCCACGTCAACCTCGGCGTCGCCGACGCCGATGAGAACACCCGCAAATTCGTCACCACCAATTCGCGCGAAGGTGTCACCGGTTCGGCTGCAGGAGCGCAGTTGATGGGCGACGCCGACAAGCACCTCGTCACCGACATCGTGTCCATAGCGGTCATTGATGAGCTTGAAGTTGTCCAGATCAATGAACAACACAGCAAGGTTAGTCGCGTCTTGCTCGGCCAATCGGACCGCGGTATTCATGCGGTCTGAAAACAGCTTGCGATTGGGTAAATCCGTTAGCGCGTCATGATAGGCCAGGTGCTCGACTTGCTGCTGTGCCGTGATGATTTCCGTGATGTCCTGCGCGGTGCCGATGGACCGATCAGGCACGCCCTGGTCATCGTAATGCGTGACCCCTCTGGCTTCTATCCATTTGACTGAGCTCCCCGCTTTAATCCGGTAGCGAATGTTATATTCCTCTCCGGACTCGACAGATGATCGGTAGGTTGTATCGACAAGCTCGCGATCCTCATCATGAATGAGGCGCAAGAAGAGATCATAGTTGGGCTCTGAGGCGTTTCCGCTCAGTTCATAGATGGCGTAGATTTCTTCCGACCAATAAAGCAACCCTGCCTGGTGGTCAAGCTCCCAGAATCCGACGCCGGAGAGACGCTGGGTCTCCTGGCGCCGACGTTCGGCAATCATCAGCGCGTGTGAAAGATCAATAACGTGTTTTTCGGTCACGGGAGCTAGTAAAAGTGTTTAATGTGCTTGAGAAAAGAATCTTCGCCCAAGGCAAGTATAAGTCAACGGAAGAATATGGCCCGCCGCGATTGTTTGCAGGCGCTGGGCCGGCGGGGGTGCAAAATGCCCGAGCCGTTGGCCGCCTTTTGGCATAATCTTGAGCTGCAATATGATTGCACAGCCGGCTGCAAGGTGCGCTCCCTGCGGATTTTGTCGGTCGAAATCATCGGTCATAACACGAGGCAATCACGCAATGAACGACCAAGAACGCGAGATGATTGAGGGACTGTTCGCCCGTCTGCGCCAGGCCGAAACCCAAAGTGGCCCGCGCGATCCGCAGGCCGAAGCTCTGGTCAACCAACAGATGGCCGAGCAGCCTGCCGCGCCCTACCTGCTCGCGCAAGTCGTACTGGTGCAGGAAGAAGGCCTACGCCAACTCCAACAGCGCGTCGAGCAACTGGAAAAAGACCTGGCCGCGCAGCCCTCAGCCGCCCAAGCGGGTGGCTTTCTCGGTGGACTCTTTGGCGGCAGCGCACCCGCGGCCTCCGCACCACCGCCGCCGCCCAAGCCGTCGAGCCCGCCCAAATCCTCCGGCTGGAGCAATCCAGGAACAGCCTCGGCTCGACCCGGCGCCGCTTTTGCCAACGCCCCCGGCGGCGGCTTTCTCGCCGGTGCGATGCAGACGGCTATGGGCGTCGGCGCCGGCGTGCTGCTCGGCAATGCCCTCGGCGGGCTGTTCGCCAGCGATCATGCCGAAGCTGCAACCCCCGAGCCCGCTCCCGATCCACTCGCCGCAGATCCAGTTGCCAGTGACAGGGCACCAGCTGATTTTGCCGAAGCCCCGGCGGAGGCCGAACCGCCCGAAACCGATGGCGGCGGTCTTTTCGATGGGTTCTTCGATGGCGGCTTCGATGGTGGGGATGATTTCTGATTGATCCGACAACCGCAGGAGCGTGTTAGAGCTACCTGCCTGTATCCTTGTCAGTATCGCTTAGAAATAAAATCCCGATGATGTCCAGGGTTGAGACCGTGACTTGGCGGGATTTTGTTTTCAAAGCCGGTTTGGTCCGAGTCAGAAGGGGATGTCGTCGTCGAATGGTTCGTTGATTGGTGGGGCGCTAGGAGGGTTGCTGTTGGACGGAGCAGCATTTTCCGGACTTGAGTTTTGCGGTGCGGGCTGGGGATTGGCTGCTTGGTTTGGGTATGGGTTGTTCGACTGATAAGTCGGGCCGCCAGCTGCGGCCATACCTGCTCCAGCCGCGGCCATACCTGCTCCCCCGCCGGCGGCTTGGCTACTGTTGCTCCAGCTGTCGCCGTAAGACCCGCCGCCTTCGCCGCCGCTGCGGGTGTCGAGCATCTGCATGCTTCCGCCAAGGTCGACGATAACCTCTGTTGTATAGCGATCCTGCCCGTCCTGGCCCTGCCATTTGCGGGTGCGCAGTTTTCCCTCGATGTAGACCTTGGAGCCTTTGCGCAAGTATTGCTTGGCGACCTCAGCGGTGCGGCCGAAAATTGCGATGCGATGCCATTCGGTTCTTTCCTGGCGCTCGCCGGTGTTCTTGTCTTTCCAGCTCTCGCTGGTGGCGAGAGAAAAATTGGTGACCGGATCGCCGCTTGGCATGTAGCGGGTGTCAGGATCGTTACCAAGATTGCCAATAAGAATTACTTTGTTGACGCCACGTGAAGCCATTCCTCTCTCCGCGACAGTGGGTTTGCGTTGGTGTCATCTTGCCGAATTGGCGGGAGCTTTGTCCAGCCCTGCGCATGCAGGTGGACCTGAGGCGTTCGAGAATTTTCTCAACCGGGGCGCCTGGCTGGGCACGAAATGCACCGAGCCTTAGTCGACGTAGACTTGGGCTGTTGCTTTGGCACCGGCGGCATCGATGAGCAGAATGCGGGCGTAGCCGCGCCCGTCGGGTTGCCAGCGGCTGGAGCGGGCGAAGGCCTCGGCGGCGATGGGCTGGTCGTTGACGACCCAGCGAAAGGGTGGTTGACCGCCGCGGGCCTTGAGAACCAACGCGGGTGTTGCGCTGGGGCCATCGCCGGAGTGGAGATCAATGCGGGCTCCATCCGGGGGATAGGCAATTTGTACCGGGTGCGCAGCGGACTGGCCGCTGCCGCGGCTACCGACGCGCTTCAAGGGCGGGGGTAGGCGGTCGCTGCCGGAGGTGAGAACACCCTCAGGCGCGGCGGGCAGCGGAACCGGTGGGCCAATGCGGGCAAAGGTATCGACTAGAATGGGCACGCCAGTTCCCGCGCCTGTCAGTCCGCTGACTGGCACCCCGTCGGGGCGTCCGACCCAGACGCCGACAACATGGCGCCCGTCGAAACCAATGGCCCAGGCATCGCGATAGCCGAATGAGGTGCCGGTCTTGATCGCAATGGAGTCGGCGCCTGTGTGCATGGCATCGGCACCGGAGAGAATGGAGGTCAGATACCAGGCGGCGCGTGCATCGAGAACTGGCGGTTTGGGGCTGCTCGGCGAGTCGGGTGAGGCCTCGCCGGGCGCCAGCAACTCGCGCGGCGACACCGGCTGTCCGCCGCGGGCGATGGCGGCATAGAGCGCAACCAGATCGCGCAGGCGCAGGCCAATGCCGCCAAGCGCGATGGCGAGTCCGGCAGGGCGGTTGCCTGGGAGTTGGGGCGCGGCGCCGGCGCGCCTGAGCCGGGCGAGCATAGGTGCCGGGCCGACTTGCTGGAGCATGGTGACGGCGGGGACGTTGAGCGAGCGCTGCAGCGCCTCGCGCACCGTGACGGTGCCGGCAAAATCGCCGGAGAAATTGGCCGGCGCGTAATAATCAAAGCCGGTCGGGCGGTCCTCGATCAGGCTTTCCGGGTGGGCGATGCCAAGCTCAAATCCCAGGCCATAAATCAACGGTTTCAGCGTTGATCCAGGAGAACGCACGGCGTCTGTCATGTCGATAAAGCCGTCGCGCGCGACATCGGTATAGGCGGCCGAGCCGACCGATGCCAGCACCTCGCCGCTGCGGTGATCGAGGACCAGTATGGCGAGCGAGACCCGCCTGTCCATGGTGTCTGCGCGCTCTCGGGCGAGGGTTTCGAGTGCGCGCTGCAGGGGTGCCGACAGGGTCAGCTGCAGCACCTGGGCGTCGGGCAGGCGCTGTAGCCAGTGCTCGCTGCGGTGGGCGGCCAGGCGCGGCAGCGGGCGGCGCTGGCGCGGGATAGGGGTCGCCATGGCCTGCTTGGCAATCGCACTGTCGATGACTCCGCGCTCGGCAGCGCGGGCTAGGACACGATTGCGCGCCTCCTTGGTCGCAGTCGGGAAGCGATCAGGACGGCGCCGCTCAGGTGACTGTGGCAGGGCAACCAATAGGGCCGCCTCGGCCGCGTTAAGACGTCGCGGCTCCTTGCCAAACCAGGCCAGACTGGCGGAGCGCACGCCTTCCAGATTGCCGCCATAGCCGGCATGCTGCAGATACGCCTGCAGAATTTCTTCTTTGCTCGCCTGGCGCTCCAGTGCCAGGGCGCCCAGGACCTGGCGCCATTTGCCGGCGAGAGATCGCGTCGGTGTGCGCTCAAGCAGTCGCACCAACTGCATGCTGAGGGTGGAGCCACCGGAGACGATGCGGCCTTGGCTCAGCATCTGCGTCAGCGCGCGCGTCATCGCTGCCCAATCGATACCATGGTGGAGATAGAAGCGCCGGTCTTCCCACAGCAGCAGCATGTCGATCAGCAGAGGGTCGAGCTCGCTCAGGCGCAGCGGCAGTCGCCAGCGTCCATCGGCAACAGGAGCGGCGCGCAGCAACTGGCCGTCGCGATCAAGCACCAGCCGCGAGACGGGGGTGTTCAGCTCCGGCGGGGGTGTCAGGCGACTGCCAATGCCGAGCACGGCGAGAAAGCCGAGCGGCAGGACAATGGCCGCGGCGAGACCCCAGCGAAGGACGGTGCGATCGATCATTCGGGTGAAAAAACCGCGACTCAGCGGTGTCTGCTAAGGAAAGCGATAGTGGGGCCTTATCCGCTCCAGCGCGTGTCGCCCGCTTCTGGACAGGCGGACATCCCATGTTTTTGGGTTTTCAAAGACTGCAGAATACGCGAATATCCACAATCGTCCATCATCCATCCTTTATCTTCCACGAAAGGCAGCACTTATGGCCGAGTTCCTCGGGCTGGGCTGGCAGGGAATCTTCACCTTGGGGCTGGTTCTGGTCTGCTTCGGGCTGCTGGCGGGAACCCGCATCGCCCCGGATATCGTCACATCCGGCGTTCTGACACTGCTATTGGTGATGGGAATTCTGACCCCGACGGAGGCGCTGGCTGGTTTTTCCAATGCTGGCATGCTGACGGTGGCGGTACTCTATGTGGTGGTGACCGGACTGACCGAAACCGGTGCAGTGGGGTGGATCAGCCAGTCGCTGCTGGGCCGGCCGCGCAGCGACATGGGCGCGCAGCTGCGGCTGATGCTGCCGGTGGCGGGCCTGAGCGCCTTTCTGAATAATACCCCGGTGGTGGCCATTTTTATCCCAGCGGTGACCGACTGGGCCAAACGCAACCGTCTGCAATTATCCAAACTGCTGATTCCGCTCAGTTACGCCAGCATCGCCGGAGGTGCCTGCACGCTCATTGGCACTAGCACCAATCTGGTCGTCAATGGGCTTTATGTGGAGCGTACCGGCGGCCCCGGCTTTGGCCTGTTCGACCTGGTATGGATTGGACTGCCGCTGGTGGTGACGGTGTTGTCTTTTCTGGTGCTTACCGGGCGCTGGCTGCTGCCGACACGGGCGTCCGCGGCGGCGGTGTTCGCGGATGTCCGGCGCTATACGGTCGAGATGCTGGTTGAGCCGAACAGTGCACTGGTTGGCAAGAGTATCGAGCAGGCCGGATTGCGGCAGCTGCCTGGGCTGTTTCTGGTGGAGATTGAGCGTCAGGAGCGCATTATCCCGGCCGTCTCGTCCCAGGAACCCCTGTACGCGAGCGATCGGCTGGTGTTCGCCGGGGTGATCGATTCAGTGATGGATTTGCAGCGTATCCGTGGTTTGGTGCCAGCGACAGATCAGGTGTTTAAGCTCGACGGCGCCCGGCGCGACCGTTGTTTCGTCGAGGTGGTGTTGTCGAACAAATGCCCACTGATCGGACGGACGGTGCGCGAGGGACGCTTTCGTGCCCGCTACAATGCCGTCATCATCGCCTTGTCGCGCAATGGCGAAAGGGTGCGGGGAAAGATCGGCGATATTGCACTGCAGCCGGGCGATACGCTGCTACTGGAATCGCGCCCGGATTTTGTGTTTCAACAGCGCGATTCGCGCGATTTTCTGGTTGTCAGTCAGCTTGGCGACCAACATCCGCTCAGCCACGAGCGCGCGCCCGTGGCCATCGCCATTGTGGTGGCCATGGTGGCGGCGGCCGGTTTTGGCGTGCTGACGATGCTTGAGGCTGCCTTGCTGGCGGCCGGCGCCATGATTGTCAGCCGTTGCACACCGGGGCGGGTGGCGCGTCGCGCGCCAGATCTCCAAGTATTGACGGTGATCGCGACATCGTTCGGTATCGGGGCGGCGCTCGAGAAAACCGGCGGCGCGACGGTGCTGGCCAGCTCGTTGATTGGCCTGGCGCAAGGCAGCCCCTGGTTGTCCTTGGCGCTGCTGTTTCTCGCCACTGCGGTGCTGACGGCGATCGCGACCAATAATGTCGCGGCGGTCCTAGCCTTTCCGATCGCGCTCGACACCGCGGCCCAGATGGGCGTTGATCCGGCGGGCTTCATGGTGGTGGTGATGATCGCCGCGTCCGCCAGCTTCGCCACGCCGATCGGATATCAGACCAATCTCATGGTGTTTAGTGTCGGCGGCTACAAATTCTCGGACTTCGTACGCGTCGGCGTGCCCTTGACCGCGCTGGTCGGCGCGGTGACCGTGCTGCTGGTCCCCTTGATCTGGCGGTTTTGATCGAGCCGACTTTGATCAACCCAGTTTTGATCGACTCAGTCTTGATCGACCCGGTTGTGATCAACGGCAACCCGTTCGACGCGGGCTTGCTCAGCGCGAAATTGGTCGCTGACGGGGCGGCGTGGTGCTGGCCGGCCCGACGCGGCCTATCTATAAGGTCGAAATATCGGCCTCGCACTCCCACGATCCAACTATTTCCGCACTTAACCTGCGCCAGGTCAGTTTTTTTCTTAACACCCAAATTGCAAAAGGTTAATATTAGGGGGGTGAGCCGCAGAGCTCCAAGTCCGTCGCTCGATCGATCTGCCGTTCGGCTGACGATCTACTTACCATCGATCTATCATGGGAGGAAATTCCATGTCCCAGTCGCCAAGCACTGTCGCCCAAGGGGCCTCAACCGGATCTTCGTCCGGCAAGTCTAAGGGTGGCAGCTCCATGCTGCTCGGCCTGACACCGTTGCTCGTTCTTTTCGGTGCCGTTGTCCTGCTTTACAGTCTGACCAAAGGAGGCTTCTCTGAGGCCTTCCGCTATTGGGAATACTTTATTCCCATTATCGCTCTGTTCTCGCTCGGGTCCGGGTGGAGTCAGGCGTATCTGAACAATAACTCCAGCATGTGGTACCTGATCAGACAGATCATCCACTGGGGTGCACTGATTGGTTTGGTCTATGTTCTCAACACTCAGGGTATCCGTGAGCTGATGAATGATCAGCAGTACACTATCCTTTTGGTGTATCTGGTCGCGTTCGCAACCTTGATCGCAGCGATTCAGATGGATATCAAACTGGTATTCTTCGCGGTATTTCTGGTTTACTGTGCTTTCCTGATCGCTGTTCCTGAAAACAATCCCGCACTCATCAAACTGGGCGAGACCTTCGGCGTGGCCGATGCGCAAACCAAGCCCTTTATCATGACCGTCTGGGTCGCTGTCGCCGGTTTTGTCGGCACGCTGTTTTTCAGAGCATCAATGCGCGGTGCCATCTCAGCAAAGCGCGTTGCCAGCCGGGGCTAGCTAATCAGCCCAAATAACCGCGTCGCGACTGCTCGCGCGGCGCGGTTATTTTTTGGCTATTCGGAAAAGAATGCGGGGAAACCGTTCAGGGGTAGTCCGGTCGGAGGTGGAACGCTCAGTCGAACTCGCCTGCCCCGAGCTTGCGCAACAATCTTGGAAATTTGCGCGTCGTTCTGCGCACCCTGAACTCACTGGATAAGCTCGTACTCGAGAGACTGATTCCCCCGCCTGTCCGTAGCGAGCCCAACACTCACCTGCTCTCGGACAACTTGCCGCCATATCGACGGTTCACCCGCTGCACCTGCCACCCAGGCCAGGGGAAGTTCCTAACGCGACTGCCCGGGTTGGACCGGCATCGGGGCTAGACCGAACGCTGGCGACATCAGCCGGCATTTGCACCTTTCCCTTGTCCGCTTCCGACCCACAGCAGACATTGCACTTGGATTGGGTAGAAGCGCACGAGGCTAAGTGCGCGCTGCCCCCGGATTATTTACATGCCTGGTAAGAACCGTCCTGATGAAAGATAAAACTACAACGTTTTGGTCAACGGGCAATTTTCAGTGTTTTCATCTTCCAGCCGCTGGGCGGTCTGGCGAATCCAGGTGCGAATCCCTTTAATGGTCTTGTGCGAGGACAGTTGGCGATCAAGGAGCTTGCCGCGTAACCAGGTCGCCCCCAGCATGGTTGGAACGGCGGTTAGCGCGAATACTGCGTAATTCCATTCGAACTGTTTGTCAGAGACGAAGCTTTGAAACAGTGAAACACAGCCAAAAGCAAGGCTGATCAGGGTGAACAACCAGCCCAGATAAAACAGTGCTTCGAGCAGCACCAGCGGCAGGACCAAGGCGAGGATCATGAGTTCAACCACCGAGAGTTGAAGCATGGAAGCCAGCCAGAGTCACGCCCAAATGCGAGGTGTTAGGAGACGTCGATGACGCGCCGCGTCATAGAAGACGAACAATCCTGGGAGCGCAAAAAAAAAGAACGATGTCCCGATGACCGACTCGATGAGGGCACCCTCTGACACCATCACCGCCGAGGCCATTATCGCGATGAACAGCGCGGATTCGAAGAGGTTGAGGAAAAGATTTTGCCTGTGCCGCCCGGCTCGGGTTGCTGCCTTCGACATCCGCCGGTCTGATGAACCTCTGTTCACTGGCGTGCTTCGATCTCGGCGATAGCGGCCTTGGCCGCGGCTTCATGTTCGCCAAACACTGAATTCAGCACAGTGAGTTCACCCGGGCCGCCGACCTTGGCGAGTGCCTCGATGGACTCCGCGATTCGTTCCCGGGTCATGATTGCCATGCTAAGACGACTGCGGACGTCCTGACGGTCGTCACCGGCCGCAGCCAGCATCAGCGCGGCCTCGAGGGAGCGAGGTGTGTAGTATTCATCCAGTGCCTCGAGCGCATTTTCAGGCGTGACGGGCTCGGGCGCGGCGGAAACGTTTGCCATTAATGCATCCGCGTTGATTGCCCTCGTGTTCATCGCCTCGGCGGCTGCGGCGCGAACCCCCGGCAAAGGGTCCTTCTCAGCGCGTTCGCGGAGCGCAGCGGATTGATCATTGGACAACCGCAGGGCTTGAGCCGCGGCCATTCCGGCATCGAGTAAGGCACCGATCTTCTCCGCATTCGTCACACGACCGGATTTCCGGTTGCTCCAAGTAAAATCCTCGAGCTCCCAGCCGGCTTTAGTCGCGGTAATGACCGCGGAACGGGCCTCGGCATCGAGATGCGCGAGCAAGGTGGCCTGGTCGCCCTCGAGAAAAACGGCCTCGTCAAAGGCCGGATCACCGATGATGAGCGATTCTGCTCCTGTCATGCCAGCAATGACGTTCTGCCGGATGCCTGCACCGACAATTCGGCCAGCTGGCTGGTCGGGCGCGCGAATTTCAAAATCCGTGAAGTACCTGATATCGCCAGCGACTCTTTCGCTTGTCGTTTCCACGGCGATGTCAATGTCGTCGATACGACCGCGTAACTGGTGTTGACGCCCCTTTTGATGCACCTGGAGTCCCAGCTCCGAGGCCACCTCGGCCATCGCATCGCCGCTGGCATCGATTCTCCAATGCGTCACCCAAGAACCCAGCCCAATGGCGACGATTCCGGCGATGCTAAGCAGGACGATGCGTCGCTTGCTTGGCAAGTTCTTCTCGCCCGATTTCTGCTCACCCATGCTAACCTCCAATGGTCTTGGCGCCAGTGGTCAGGTCAATTGCGATGGAGATTCGGCGATTGCAATGCACCCGCTGGCTCGTAATGCCGTGAAGAGGCGACCTTAGCGCGCGATGGGTTCGAGGTCAAAGGCGACACTGGTGGTGTTGGATGTGCGTTTCCAGGCTGAAAGCGCGGACTCGCATGGGTAGGCGAATGTTTCCGAGTAACAGGTTATGGCAATTGCTCAAGTTGCTTGTCA
Source organism: Thiorhodovibrio litoralis (assembly GCF_033954455.1). Taxonomy (NCBI): domain Bacteria; kingdom Pseudomonadati; phylum Pseudomonadota; class Gammaproteobacteria; order Chromatiales; family Chromatiaceae; genus Thiorhodovibrio; species Thiorhodovibrio litoralis. The sequence goes on from NZ_CP121473.1 coordinate 2,123,309, forward strand.
GCGCGGTCGCTGGATCCGTCGCCCTGATGATGGTTGCTGCGCTCGGTCTGCTGGCACTTCTCGCCGGGGTGAAAGGTGTGACCCAGCCCACAACCGGCTATCTGCCGGTCGCCGGCACAGTCATCGACTATCGCGCGCACCTGTACCGAGGTAACCCAAACAGTTCGAGTCGCAACCAATGGAATCTGGAAATCACCGTGGCCTATACCTATACCATCGACGGCACCAGTTACCCGGGGCGCGACACCCTCTTTCCGGCGACCCTTGGGAGCAAATCCGAGGCCGAGCAACTCGCCGCGGACCTCGCCCGCCGTTTTGCGCAGGGCGCCCCCATCGAGTTGTTCTACAACCCGAGCAAACCGTCCGAGAGCGCCCTCGAGCATCGCTCCTGGCTTCTCGGCACTCCAGCTTTGGTGTTCGGAGCGCTTTTTCTTGGCGGCGCCCTGGGCTTGGGTGTGATCGGCGTTATCGAATTGCTTCGCAGGCTGCTCAAGGGCCCGCAAAGCGAACCCTGGAAAGCAGAGTTGGCGCTTTGGCAATGGCTCAAGAAAGCCGCCATCGGGCTCACCGCACTGATCTTCCTGGCTGGACTGGCTGCCGGCTGGTCTCTCTACCCGACTCAAGTCGCTTTTGTGGTGACCGTCTGCACTGGATTCGCGGTGATCCTGGGATTAGGTATCTGGCGCAATAAGGCAAGGCGCTCCAACCCGTTCGGTCCGTAAAACCGGTTTGCCATGCAGAGCAAGCAACACATTTTCCGGAATGCCAAGAGGAGGGGCGGCCACCGTGGAAGATCATCAGCTATCACCGCAAGCACGGCAGGCGCGCGATGAAATTCTTGACCTGTTGCTGCAGGGACAAAAAATTCACGCCATTCAGCGATATGTCCAGGCTTCCGGAAAAGGCCTGGCGGAGGCCAAGACCGTCATCGACCGGCTGAGCCAAGTGCTCGAAAAGCCCGGGCTTGATGAGGCTGAACAGGCGTTCTTGGCGGGATTTCGCGCCAGCCTGCATGGCGGTGAGCCCGTTTCGCGGGAACAGCCGGCGCCAAAAAGATCGCGGACACCCTCAGCGCGGGATTCTGATGCGGACACCCTTTTGCCGGCTCCGGCGCCGAAGGGACAGTCAACGCCGAGAAGCGTGAAGATAAGTAATCGGTTGTATGGCTTGGCGGGCTTGTTGTTGGCCCTGACAGGTCTTTTCTTCGTCGGAAAGAACTTTTTTCTTGCTTCAGGCCAGGACCAGTGGGTGCCAGTCCCAGCTGTCGTGATGCAGTCCTACACTTCGAAAAGCAGCTCCAAGGGGTCAGTGGATAAGACCTTCGTCAACTTCCACTTCAAGTACAGATACCAGGTTGACGGAACAATATACACTGGAAGTCGTTACTCTTTCTCGACGCTTGCAGGGGAGCAGAAAGCGGGCGTGGACCGCTTCAGACCTGGTGACAAGCTGACGGCTTACCATCACCCGACATGGCACCACTATGCCGTGGTTGAGCGCAAGTCGCCTTCCTTCTTCACCTGGGCGTCCGTGCCATTGTTGTTATTGATCGCCATCCCATCAGGCTGGATGCTGTGGACGGGAAAATCCAATGGCTAGCAGGCCATCACTGGAAAAATCCCGGCGCATAGGCGGGCGTTCCAAGGGAATGCGCCATAAGCACCGCGCCGTGACAATAGCGCAACGAGACAGCCTGCCCGAGTCCTTCGAGTCGTGGCTCGATCCAGACCGTGCGTTACCGGAACCTTCACGCTTCTGGCCAACGGATTTCGGTCGTCCCTGGTGGACGGGCCCCATCGTGTTGCTCACGGTGATCATCACCTACGCCCTTGTGCAGACAGACGTTTCGGATAAGGCGGATCTGGATTATCTCGCCGTGATGTTCGTCGCGGCCTGCCTCCCTCTATTCGCCGCCAGCGCGATCGCGCTGCGTCGCTGGATTCCGGCGACTCGCGCAAGATGGCTGAGGAAAAAAGGACGCTGGCGCGATGGGCTCCATCTTCTCAGCGACAGTCTGCTCTATGTTCGCGGGAACAGTGTCACCATCATCGAGCGCGGCCGGTTAAGTGCGTTGCGCACCAAGCAGGACGCTGATCAGATCAACAAGAGAGAGAAACGCGATGGGAAGCATCGCCTGCGACCGGCGATCGGATATAGGGATGATCGGGGAGAACAGGCATTCTTGGTGATTGATGAGAACCGAGAACTCTGGTGGTCATTGCTCGCCGCCCGCTGGGATGACTGGCGTCGCACTGGAAAGCCACCGCGGGCAGTTGAACCGACACAGGCGCGCAAGGTGTTAGCTAAGTGGTTGCCAAACATCATTTATTTACAACTTCTTTACATTGTCATGGTGCTCTTAGGCGTCATGCTGTTTTTGATCTTGGCGGACTTTGTCGATCCCAACACCGCATTCATCGTGAATGCTGGGCTTGGTGTTTCGATGATGATATTTGGTTTCATTGGCGCCGCAATTGCGCTTCAAAAGCCCTTGCGCCGCTGGTTCCCGAATCTTAATGTGGAAAACTACGGCAGCGGCTACGCGGGCTTGCTTGGTGCATTTACGATGGTGAGCGTTCTTTACGTCGGCAGCCAAGGCAATGCCTGGTGGCAAACCGCTTTTGCTGATCGAATACCTGATATCAATTTGGCTGAGGCGATTCAGTACAAGGGCGAAAACTTCATGCTCGGTCTGCGCGATGTCCGCGTCGCGCAAGGCAGCTTCGGCGTCGACTACGGCGCATATCAGCCTGAGGTCTACAACCATTCTAGCCGCAGATCTGAAACCGGTCGCTATCACTATGTGGCGCGACTCGTCTCGACCCGTTCCCCAGAAACCTGCGTGTACTTGGGCGCTGTCGAGAATGATCCACGCATTAAGACTAAGCGCCGAAGCAGCGCGGAGCGCCTCCTAACGCTGGCACCCTATTATCGCGAACCCCTTGATCTGGGCCCCCTTGATCTGGGTTCCCTTGATTTGGGCCGCACGGACACGGCAAGCGCATTCAAAAAGGCACTCGACGACCTGGAAGGCGGTGAAATCCGAAGGTGCCGTAATATGCTCCTCGAACCAATCGCGGATCCAGATGCGCTTGCCGGAGAAGAGTTGCGCAAGCTTTGGTGGGTCATCCTAGCTCTGCAGCTTTCCCCCTTGGTGCTGTTGTCGATCTGGACTTGGTTCAAATGGGAAAACCGCTGGCTCTAATCGATGCGTCCGCTTCTGGCCGAAACCGGCCGCAAACGTCGCGCGGAACTTTGTGTGACAGTTGTTCGTGTACCATTGTGGGACTTGACAACTAGCCTCGAATAATTTGCGACTACTGCAGCCTCAGGATTGGGTTTTTGTATTGCTCCGCCTGGAAGCTGGCTGCCCGCATTTCTCGATAGAGGCCAACACTACAATCCGAGTTTTCAAGTAAGTGCAGACTGACTCACTTCCAATAGCCGAATAGCCGAAGCGGACGCGGGCTGCTGACACTACCAGGGCCGAGCGCCTTAACCAACAGTAGATTCCGAATACCCCATTTTTTGTCCGTTCGTTTCTCCAGGGCCGAAACCATTTGCCGATCATTCCCCGCTTGATGATCCCTAGCATGGTTATCCCAGGTCCGGTCGTTTTCAGCCAGAATGTCAAACTGGCCTTGTCAGCCCTTGTGAGAAGACGCGTCACGCCGGTGTTTGAAAAAGGCCCGCAATAGCGTGCCGCAAGGCTCAGCAAGGATGGGGCCGGTGCATTCTGTGCGGTGATTGAAGCGCCCATCCGAGGGCAGCAGATCAAAGACGCTGCCACAGGCTCCGGCTTTGGGGTCTCTCGCGCCGAAAATCACAGAGTCCACCCGCGCGTGGATGATGGCGCCGGCGCACATCACGCAGGGCTCGAGGGTGACATAGAGTCGGGAGCCCGGTAGGCGATAGTTTCCAAGCTTTTGCCCAGCATCGCGCAGCGCCAGGATCTCGGCATGTGCGCTCGGGTCATTGTTTGCTATGGGCCGATTCCAACCCGTGCCGACTATCTCATTACCAACCACCAGCAGGGCACCGACTGGTACCTCGCCCGCATCCGCGGCGCGCTGGGCCAACATCAGTGCCTGGTGCATCCATTGCGCGTCTTCTTCGGGCGAGCCTCTCTCTACTCCCATTCGATGGTGCCGGGGGGCTTTCCGGTCACGTCGTAGACAACCCGGGAAATGCCATCGACCTCATTGACGATGCGATGGCTGACATGCGCAAGAAACGCGTAGGGCAGCTCGGCCCAACGGGCGGTCATGAAATCCAGGGTTTCCACCGCGCGCAAGGCAATGACGTGGGCGTATTGGCGGTTGTCGCCCACCACCCCGACCGAGCGCACCGGCAGAAAGACCGCGAAGGCCTGGGAGACCTGGTCGTAGAGTCCCTCACGACGCAGTTCCTCGATGAAAATCGCGTCGGCCAGGCGCAGCCGGTCGGCGTATTCCTTATGCACTTCTCCAAGGATTCGCACGCCGAGACCCGGGCCAGGGAAGGGGTGGCGATAGACCATGTCCGCTGGCAGGCCAAGCTCGAGGCCGAGCTTGCGCACCTCGTCCTTGAACAACTCGCGCAGCGGCTCGACCAGCTTAAGCTGCATGCGCTCGGGCAGTCCGCCGACATTGTGGTGCGACTTTATGACCTTTGCCTTGCCGGTGCGGGCACCGGCGGATTCGATCACATCGGGGTAGATGGTGCCTTGGGCCAGCCAGCGGACTTCGGGGAAGCGCGCGGCTTCCTGCTCGAAAACTTCAATGAAAGTATTGCCGATGATCTTGCGCTTGTGCTCCGGATCATCAATGCCAGCCAGGCGCGAGAGGAAGCGCTCCTCAGCGTCGATGCGTTCGACCCGCACGCCCATGTGGCGCGCGAAGGTGGCCATGACTTGATCGGCCTCGCCGGCGCGCAGCAGGCCGTTGTCAACAAAGACGCAAATTAGCCGTTCGCCGATGGCCTGGTGCAGCAGCGCAGCGACCACGGCCGAGTCCACGCCGCCGGACAGTCCGAGCAGGACGTGATCTTCGCCGACCTGGGCGTGGATGCGGGCGATGGCGTCCTCGGCGATGTTCGCCGGGGTCCAGCGGTCGCCGCAGCCGCAGATCTCGTGCAGAAAGCGGGTGAGAATGCGCTGGCCCTGGCGGGTATGGGTGACCTCGGGATGGAACTGCAGGCCGTAGAAGCCGCGTGCTTCGTCAGCGATGCCGGCGAGGGGGGCGTTGGAGGTCTCGGCGATGACCTGAAAGCCGTCCGGCAGAGTCTCGACGCGGTCGCCATGGCTCATCCAGACATCAAGCAGGGCGAAGCCCTCAGGCGAGTCATGATCCTCAATGGCGCGCAGCAGGCGGGAGTGCCCGCGCGCGCGGACCTGGGCATAGCCGTATTCACGCCGCTCGGCTGCGGCGACCCGCCCGCCGAGTTGCTCCGCCATGGCCTGCATGCCGTAGCAGATGCCGAGCACCGGAACGCCAAGCTCGAAGACAAGTGGGTGAGCCTGTGGGGCCTCGCCCTGATGCACCGATTCAGGACCGCCGGAGAGAATAATGCCGCTTGGCGCAAAATCGCGCAGCGCGGTGGTGTCGATATCATAAGGATGCAGTTCGCAGTAAACGCCCGCTTCGCGCACCCGCCGGGCGATCAGCTGGCTGTACTGGGAGCCAAAATCCAGAATCAGAACGCGGTCGGCCGTGATGGTTGCCGAAGTCGCGGGGGCGGCTGTGGCCATGCTTAGTTGTCGATCCGGTAGTTGGGGGCTTCTTTGGTGATCTGCACATCATGCACATGCGACTCGCGCATGCCGGCCGCGCTGACGCGGACGAACTGCGGCCTGGTGCGCATCTCATCGATGGTGCGGCAGCCGGTGTAGCCCATGCTGGAGGCGAGCCCGCCGATCAGTTGTGCGACCACGTTGATCAGGCTGCCTTTGTAGGGCACGCGGCCTTCGATGCCTTCTGGCACCAGTTTTTCCTTCTCGACGTTCTCCTGGAAGTACCTGTCACTCGAGCCCTCCTTGCTACCCATGGCGCCGAGCGAGCCCATGCCGCGGTAGGACTTGTAGGAGCGACCCTGGTAGATCTCGACCTCTCCCGGGGCCTCGTTGGTGCCGGCGAACAGGCTGCCGATCATCACGCTATGGGCGCCCGCGGCGATGACCTTAGCAACATCGCCGGAGTAGCGCAGGCCGCCATCGGCTATCACCGGGATATCGGTGCCTTCGAGCGCGCGGGTGACATTACTGACCGCGGTGATCTGCGGAACCCCAACGCCAGCGACGATGCGGGTGGTGCAGATGGAGCCCGGGCCGATGCCGACCTTCACCGCGTCCGCGCCGGCCTTGGCCAGTGCCAGGGCGGCATCGGCGGTGGCAATATTGCCACCGATGACCTGCACATCGGGGAACTGGCGCTTGACCCAGGCGACGCGATCGAGCACGCCCTGGGAGTGACCATGGGCGGTGTCGACAATTAACACATCCACGCCGGCTTCGACCAAGGCTGTGACGCGTTCTTCTGTTCCCCGGCCGACGCTGACGGCGGCTCCAACGCGCAGGCGCTCTTGCTGATCGCGCGAGGCCTTGGGGAAGTCCTTGGCTTTCTGGATGTCCTTTACGGTGATGAGTCCGCGCAGTTCGAAGGCGTCGTTGACCACCAGGACCTTCTCGATACGATGCTTGTGGAGCAGGCTCAGGACTTCCTCGCGCGGCGCGCCTTCCTGCACAGTGATCAGACGATCCTCGCCGGTCATGATTTCCGAGACCGGGGCCTCCATGCGGTTCTCGAAACGCAGATCGCGCCCGGTGACAATGCCGACTAACTTGCCGCCCTTTGTGACGGGCACGCCGCTGATGTTGTGCGCGCGGGTGATCTGCAGCACCTCGCCGACGCTGGTTTCCGGCGGGACAGTGATCGGGTCGCGGATAATGCCGCTTTCGTACTTCTTAACGCCCAGCACCTCGCGCGCCTGTCGCTCGATGCTCAGGTTCTTATGCACGATACCAATGCCGCCCTCGAGAGCCATGGCAATCGCCAGTCGCGCCTCGGTGACCGTGTCCATGGCGGCAGACAGCAGGGGGATTTTCAGCGCGATCTCGCGCGTGAGTCGGGTGCTGAGATCGACTTCGCTGGGGACCACCTCGGAATGGGCAGGGACCAACAGCACATCGTCGAAGGTCAGGGCCTCTTCGATCAGACGCATCAGAATGGACTCCGGTTTGGAAAGTGCCGATAAAGGAGCATCATAGGAATTCGCTGCCGAGGGGTAAACTCCTCTGGCAAGAAAAAGGTATGCTAGCGCTTGAGGACAAGAGCCGCATTGATATGTTGCCGCGGGTGTTTTATCGCTGGTGCGCAACCTGTCCAGGCCAACCCATTCCTCGCCATGGTGGGGCAATAGTCAACAATGAACACTTTTTGGTCATTATCTCGGCGCGCTTGGTCCCCGTGTCTGTCGTGCTTGCTGCCCGATTGGCGCGCTGGAAATCGCACCGCCGGGGCGCGTGTTGCTCTGGAGCGCAAGCCTTTGCGGCAAATTGCCTGGGGCCGCACCAGCCTGATGCTGATCGCGCTTAGCCTATTTCTGAGCGCCTGCGGACATGCGCCACGAACTCAAGAATCGGCGGACATCGCTGCCCCTAGCGCCAAGGTCAGCGATGGTGCGCAAGCGCAGCCGCAGGCGCAGGCGCGAGATATTGGCCCGGTACTGGCACGCCCGCAGGGCGACGGGTTATGGCCGTACGGTCAGCAAGGCGATACTCTTGCCGTGTTTCCACCTTTGCCTGCTGCCGAGCGTCTTGGCCGGGCAAGCGAGCATCGACCGGGTTCTGTTTACACCTATGTGCTCTACGGGCTCGGCGATGGGCGCAGGCCGCAGCAGACCCGCCCCTGGCGGCACACGGAGCTTGAGCTGCTGCGCCTGATCGACACCTATGTGATCGGGGCCCCGGAGGTCGCTAATCAGGATGCTGTCGCGGCGAGTCACGAATTTCTTGTCCCTGTTTATGCCGGGTTAGACCCGCTGCCGCTTGCCGAGCGCAGCGCACCCGACCTCGCCGATGGCGCGCGCGAAGCGCTGGCCGCGCGGCTCGATGCACGGCGCCAGGCCGCGCTGGCAAATCGCTTGAGATCGGCTTCCGGACCTTTTCTGGTTTCGCGCACCACTCCCGAACTCTTGCCCGGGAATGGCGAGGCGCCGCTGCTACTAACTGACCTCAGCAGCATCGGGCCGGAGAACCTCTATGCTGTGGTCGACGCCTATGACCGTCCGGTTTCGGCAGGCGTTGCCGGCACCAGCGCCGCATTGGAAGAGCTGCGCCAGCGGCTCGCGCGCATGGGCGCATCGCCGGGGCGCGGCAAAGATGACGCCTGGGTCCATTTGCTCGAATCTTCAGCCGGCGGTTCGCCACAGATGTCAAAGTCCATGCGCGGAAGCTGAGCGGACGCTTGTCTGCTTCGGGTGGTCCGGTCGTCGCTTGCGCCGCAACGCCGGATGCCTGAGCAGTCAACGCGTGGTTTATTACAACGGAGGATGCAATGTTTGGCCATCGCCTCGGCAGTCTGTTTCGGTTTCTGATAGGCACCCTGGTGCTGCAGGGTGCGACCGTGCTGGTCACCTATACCGCGCTGCAGACCGACATTGCGATGACCTGGCCGCTGTTCGTTGCAGTTGGCGCCAGCTCTGGGGTGTTGGTGACCCTATGGTTCGAGTCGATTGCCGGTAATGTCAGCGACAAGGTGCTGTCGCGCGCACAGCAGCGCCATTCGCGCGAGCGCGAGAAAATTCGTGTCGAGGCCGAGCGCCAGCGCGCCAAACTCACAGTCAAGCAGACCAAAATGAAGGGCAACGCCGGCATTAAGCTGCGCACCGGGATCGCTGTCGGCGGCATGGCGGGTGTTGGCGTTGCCATGATAGTGGCTCAGTTCATGACGGTCGGGCTCTTGACCATTGCGACTGCTGGCGGTGCGGCACTTGGCTACGGGGTGCGGGTGCGACAGGAACGCCGCCTGCGCAGCCGACTCGAAGATAATCAGAACCTGCTGCTGTCGGAACCGCAGGACGCGCTGCTGGCGCTGGAAGAGCAGCCCAGTAAGCGCTCGCGCCGCAAGAAACTGACCTGATCGATTGGTCTGATCGATTGTTTTGGTCGAGTGCTCTGGTCGACTGGCTGCCGCGTCTTGCAGCGGGCGCGAAAAGGCACCTTCCAGACTAAAGTATCTCAAGTCGGCGGATTCCCAGTCGTTACCCATGTCATGAATAAATGGCCGGTCTGGGCATGTCAGCCGCCGGCGGCTCTTTCGTGATGGCCGCTCCCAACGCAGACAAAGGTTGCGGGTTGGTCGCTAAATGATCGGCTAAAGCCGCGGAGTCGACAGTGTTTTCTTTCGATCCATCTGCCAGCTTGATGAACCCCCTGATGCAAGGCCAGGTCAACCCCGGCCGCGCTCGGGATTCCAGTGTTGAGGGTGCCCAAAGGCGCGACGAGGCCTATCGTGCGCAATCGGGCGGTCCCGCCGGGGCGGCCATGGCGAAGCTTCAGGAAAACCTGATGAACCGCCTGGTCGAGCAAATCCCCGGCGTTGAGGTCGCGGACCTACAAAAACGTGATCCGGCGGACTTCTCCCCGGAGGCCATTGCCGACCGGATCAGCTCCTTTGTGGGCAGAGGGTTGGAGAATGCGCGGACCCAGGGCCGCAGCGACAAGGAAGTGCAATCGCTGTTCGATAGCGCTGTGCGCGGCATGGAGCAGGGCCTGGCGGAAGCCAAGGATATCCTCTCGGGGCTGAAAATGCTCCAGGGCGGGGTGGCTGAGCAGGTTGACGAGACCGCCCAGCGCACGCGCGATGCCTTGGCGGAGCTTGACCCTAGCCGTCGGCGTGAGCAACTCGAGGTGAGTAGCGGAGGCAGCGCCGCGCTGTCCATGGCTGAGCGGTATTCGAGTGCGTCCTCGTTTGAGATGCAGGTGCGCACTCAGGATGGCGATCAGATCACCTTGAAATTTGGTCAGAGCAGCGAATTTTCTTCCAGCGCCGCCGCCTATGCGGATAGTAACGGCAATCGTGCTGCGGCCTTCTCGATGAGTCGCAGCGAGCAGGTCGGGTACTCCTTCAGCTTTGAGGGGGGGAACCTTAGCCAGGATGAAATGACCGCGATGAGCGATTTGGTGCGCGATGTGGGTCAGATGGCCGATGATTTCTTCGGCGGCGACATACAAAAGGCTTTTGATCAAGCCGGTGGCTTGAGCTTCGACGGTTCTCAGATTGCCGCCTTCGAGCTCAATATGAGCCAGTCGCAGCAATATACCGCGGCTAAAGCCTATCGCCAGACCCAGCAGATTGAGGCTCCGGCGGAAGAGCAGCGGCCCGGAATGCGCCTCGGCCAGTTGATGAACGAGATGCGTGATCGCTTCAGTCAGTCGGTGCTGGATTTCCTCGACAACCCAAACGAAGCCGGCACTGGCATCATGCGCGGACTGGTGGAGCAGGACACTCGCATGCGGGATGCGCCCGCTGAAAGCCAACAGCGGATGCAGGCAAATCTCAATGATCTGCTGAGCAACTTCTACCAGTCGCAGAACCAAGAGAAAACCGCGAATCCGGCTGATTCTGAGGCGACTTCGGCAGCTGCGGTTTAGCGACGCAAGTCCTCACCTCGCAGGCAGTAAAGCGCGGGGAGGGCTCCATCACATGGTCTTTTCTTCTTCGGCGGCACAGGGATGTGCCGTTTTCTTTTTCTGTTCTAATTCTGCTCTAAACGTCCCTGACCCGCATGGTCCAGACTCCCGACCAGCCCGCGGAATGTCCGTGTGATTCACACGGAAAAGCCGCTAGAGGCTGATCGGCTCGGGCTCAACTTGCCAGATGCGCTCGGCGTACTCCTGAATGGCGCGGTCTGATGAAAACTTGCCGATGCGCGCGACATTCAAAATCGACATGCGCGTCCAGCGTTCCTGCTCGCGATAGGCGTCGGCGACTTGCCGCTGGCAATCGACATAGGCGCGGAAGTCTGCCAGCACCATGAAGGGATCGTTGTAGATCAGGTTGTCCACCAGTGGTCGGAAGAGTGTGGCATCGCCATGCGAGAACAGGCCTGATCCGATCAGATCGACCAGCGATTTGATCTGCGCGTCGGTGCTGTAGATTTCATAGGGGTCATAGCCTGCGGCCTGACGTTGCTGGACTTGCTCCGCCGTCATGCCGAACAAGAAGAAATTCTCCTCTCCCACCTGCTCGCGGATCTCGACATTGGCGCCATCAAGGGTGCCAATGGTGAGGGCGCCGTTCATCGAGAATTTCATGTTGCCAGTGCCCGAGGCCTCCTTGCCGGCCAGGGAGATCTGCTCGGAAAGGTCCGCCGCCGGGTAAAGCCGTTGCCCGCGCTTGACGTTGAAGTCGGGCATGAAGATCACCCGCAGGGTGCCATTCACTGCCGGGTCATTGTTGATGACATCGCCGACCGCATTGATCAGCTTGATGATCAGCTTGGCCATGAAATAACCGGGTGCCGCTTTGCCGCCGAAAATAAAGGTGCGCGGCACGACATCGGTACCGCCCTCGTTTTTGATCTGCTCATAGAGCAGCAGGATGTGCAGCAGATTCAAATGCTGGCGCTTATATTCATGAATGCGCTTGGCCTGGATGTCGAACAGGCTGTTTGGGTTGGGCGCCACGCCGGTTTCCTGCCCCAGCCAGTTGGAGAGGTCCGTTTTGTTGGCTGTTTTGACATCGCGCCAGCGGGTTTGAATCGCACTGTCCTCGGCGTGTGGCTCGAGCGCGCTCAGGCACTCGAGATTGCGAACCCAACGATTATCGCCGCAGATCTCGGTGATCAGGTTGCTCAGGCGCGGATTGCTCAGCACCATGAAGCGCCGCGGGGTAACACCGTTGGTGATGTTATGGAAGCGTGCCGGGTGCATCTCATAGAAGTCCCGCATCACGGTGCTTTTGAGCAGTTCGCTGTGCAGCTCGGCGACGCCGTTGATGGCGCAACTCCCGACAGCGGCCAGGTGGGCCATGCGCACGCGACGGCCGTTGTTCTCGTCGATCAGCGACATGCGCCGCACGCGCTCGTCGTCCTCAAAGAACTTCAGCCGCACCTGATCGAGAAAATCCTGGTTGATCTGGTAAATGATCTCCATGTGCCGCGGTAGCAGTCGCTCGAACAGATCGATCGGCCAGGTCTCGAGTGCCTCAGGCAGCAAGGTGTGATTGGTGAAATGGCAGGCGTGGCGGGTGATCTCCCAGGCCTGTTTCCAGTCCATCAGATGCTCGTCGATGAGCAGGCGCATCAGCTCTGCAACCGCCAGGGACGGATGGGTGTCGTTGAGCTGGATGGCAAACTTTTTGTGAAAGTTCTCGAGCGTGTCGGCGTAGCCGAGCTCCAGGCGAATCATGTCGCGCAGGGAGCAGGAGACAAAAAAGAACTGCTGCTTCAGCCGAAGCTCCTTGCCGACTTCCGGGTCGTCGTTCGGGTAGAGCACCTTGGAGATGGTCTCGGCGCCGATTTTCTCGTGCACCGCGCCATAGTAATTGCCAGTGTTAAAGGCCTGGAAGTCGAAGGACTCAGGTGCTTCGCATTTCCACAGCCGCAGCAGGTTGACGTTATTGACACCATAGCCAGGGATGGGGGTGTCAAAGGCAACGCCGTTGACCATCAGCTCTGGTATCCAGCGCGTGCGGGTGATGCCGGAAGGATCAGTATGCTGCTCGGTATGGCCGCCGAAGCCGACGGGGAAGCAGATCTTGGGGCGGTGGATTTCCCAGGGGTTGCCGTTGCGCAGCCAGGTGTCACCCTTTTCGACCTGCCAGCCGTCGATGATCAGCTGATCAAAAATGCCGAACTCATAACGGATGCCATAGCCGATGGCCGGAATCTGCAAGGTGGCCATGGAATCCATGAAACAGGCCGCGAGACGCCCCAGCCCCCCATTGCCCAGGCCTGGTTCCTCTTCGGTCTCGAGCAGGGCGTCGAGGTCAAGGTCCAACTCCTCGCCCGCCTCGCGCGCGGCCTCGGTAATACCGAGTTTGACCATATTGAGCGCAAGCTGTGGGCCGATAAGGAATTCGGCTGACAGATAGGCGACGGTGCGTGAGTTCTTTTCCTTATATGTGCGGGCCGATTTGAGCCAGCGTTCGAGCATGCGGTCGCGAACCGTATAAGCCGCGGCCAGGAACAGATCATAGGGCGTGGCAACCTCGCGGAAGCGCCCCTGCACATAAAACAGATTGTCGCGGAAGGCTTGAACCAAGGTGTCCTTGGATAAACCCGTGCGGATGGGTTCCTGACCCTCGGCGGTGGTTCGAACGGATGCTTTGAGACTCATGGGATGCAGCCTGTGTGATGGTGCCGTAAAAAAATGCGCGTGGAGATCGGTGTTGCCCGATATCCAACGCGCATTCGCAGCCGGGGCCTGACGCGCAAGCTCAGATCAAAGAAGCCCAGATCAAAGAAGCTGAGCTCAAAACGGCCAGGTCCAGTTGTCGATCTCGGGCGTATCGATGCCGTACTTGTGTGCGTGATTGCGGCACTCGATCTGCTTGTCGCGCAACCGCTCGCGCACATGGGCACCTTTCACCTGCAATTCTGGCAGGCGGTTGATGGCATCGATGGCGAGCGTGAAGCGGTCGATCTCGTTGTTGATGGCGAGTTCCATCGGGGTGTTGATATTGCCCTTTTCCTTGTAGCCGCGCACATGAAAATTATGGTGATTGGTGCGGGCATAGGTCAGGCGATGGATCAGCCAGGGATAGCCGTGGAAGTTGAAGATCACATGGCGGTCCTTGGTGAAGAGCCCATCGAAGTCGCGATCCGACAGGCCATGCGGATGCTCGCGCTCGGGCAGCAGGCGCAGCAGGTCCACCACATTGATGAAGCGGGTTTTCAACTCCGGGAAGTTTTCCCGCAGCAGCGCAGTGGCGGCCAGTGCTTCCTTGGTGGGGATGTCGCCGCAGCCGACCATGACCAGATCGGGTTCCGCGCCCTCGTCATTGCTGGCCCAGTCCCAAATCCCCAGGCCCTTGGTGCAGTGGCGAATCGCCGCGTCCATGTCGAGAAACTGCAGGTGCTGCTGCTTGTCGGAGACAATAACGTTTACATAGTCACGGCTTTTCAGGCAGTGATTGGCGGTGGACAGCAGGGTGTTCACATCCGGGGGCAGATAGATGCGAATTACATCCGGGTCCTTGTTGACCACCACATCGAGAAAGCCCGGGTCCTGATGGGTAAAGCCATTGTGGTCCTGACGCCAGACGGTGGAGGTGATCAACAGATTGAGCGAGGAAATGGGCGCGCGCCAGGGAATGTCCTGGGTGATGGACAGCCATTTGGCATGCTGATTGAACATGGAGTCGATCACATGCACAAAGGCCTCGTAGGTTGAGAAGAACCCATGGCGGCCTGTCAGCAGATAGCCCTCCAGCCAGCCTTCGAGTGTGTGCTCGGAGAGCATTTCCATCACCCGGCCATCGGGGGACAGCTCGCCGCCGTCGTCATCCTCGGGCAGGTAGTCCTCCAGCCACAGCTTCTTGCTGACCTCATAGATGGCTTGGAGCTTGTTGGAGGTATTCTCATCCGGTCCGAAGACGCGGAAATTGGTCATGTTCTCGGCCATGATGTCGCGCAGGAAGACCCCAAGCGGATAGGTGTTGCCGGCGCGCTGCACCCCAGGTTTGGGCACATCCAGGCCATAGTTCTGGAAGTCCGGCATGCGCAGGCTGCGGCGCAGCAGGCCGCCGTTGGCATGGGGCGTGGCGCTCATGCGCAGGGTGCCGGTCGGGGCCAGTGCTTTTAGCTCGGGGATGAGCTTGCCTTCCTCATCGAACAACTCCTCGGGCTTGTAGCTGCGCAGCCAGGCTTCCAATTGCGCCAGGTGCTCCGGATTGCCGTGCATGCCGGACAGGGGCACCTGATGGGCGCGCCAGAAGCCTTCCACCTTGTGGCCGTCGACCTCTTTCGGCCCAGTCCAGCCCTTGGGCGAGCGCAGTATGATCATCGGCCAAATGGCGCGCTTCGTCTGATTGAGCAAGGGACCGCCATCGCGCGCCTGCTGCTGAATGGAGCGAATCTTGGCGTGACATTCATCGAGCGTGGCGGCCATGGCCTGGTGCATGGTCATGGGGTCATCGCCCTCGACGAAATGCGGCTCCCAGCCATAGCCGCGCATCAGTGCGGCCAGTTCCTCATGCGGGATACGCGAGAGCAGGGTAGGGTTGTTGATCTTATAACCGTTCAGATGCAGCACCGGCAGCACCGCTCCGTCGCGGATGGGATTGAGGAACTTACTCGAATGCCAGGATGTGGCCAGCGGGCCGGTCTCGGCCTCGCCGTCACCGACCACCACGGTGACTAGCAGGTCCGGGTTGTCGAAAGCGGCGCCAAAGGCATGGGAGATGGAATAGCCCAGCTCACCACCCTCGTGAATCGATCCGGGCGTCTCGGGCGTGCAGTGCGAGCCGATGCCGCCGGGGAAGGAGAACTGTTTGAAGAAGGACCGCAGCCCTTCCTCGTCTTCGCTCTTGTTCGGATAGATTTCCGAGTAAGTCCCTTCCAGATACACAGGCGCGAGCAAGCCCGGAGCGCCATGGCCCGGGCCGGCAAGGAAAATGGCTGACTGCTGGTGCTCGCGGATGAGGCGGTTCATGTGCACATAGACGAACGCCAGGCCGGGGCTCGCACCCCAGTGGCCGAGCAGACGCTGCTTGATGTGATCCTCGTTCAGCGGCTCGCGCAGAAGCGGGTTGTCGCGCAGGTAGATCATCCCGGCGGCGAGGTAGCAGCAGGCGCGCCAGTAGGCGTCCATGGCGGTGAGCTGCTCGCTTGATGGCGCCGCCGTGGTTGGCTTGGTGTGCGGTGCTGGCGTGATGCGGTCGCTAGTGATCTGCGGGGATGCCGTCATGATGTTCTCCTGCGAGTCGTGAAGCGAAGGCGTGGCCGCGGTGCATGCGCGACCCAGGCACGGTGCGAGTTGAGTAAGATCAAAACCGAAAACTCAGTTGGGCTCACTTTACATGTTCTTCGTGACGCGCCGATGAAGCCGGCGCCGATCCTGTTGGCACGCGCTCGGGCGACCAGTGCCTGATGGCGAAGGCCCAGAAATCTTCAAGCTGATCAATTTCGCCAGGCAATTGTGTCTGCCCGAGAAAGGCCCATGCGGGGCTCAGGCTGGCCAGCGGATCGGCGGTCTCGAGCGGCGTGTCCGATGCTGATTTCGACAGCTTGCGTCCCTGGCTGTCAAGTGCCAAAGGTAAGTGGGCGTATTCAATGGCGGGCAGGTCGAGCGCCTGCTGCAGTAGGCGCTGGCGCAGCGTGCAGAGCAGCAGATCGGCCCCGCGGACGACGTGATTGACGCCCTGCGCGGCATCGTCCACCACTACTGCGAGCTGATAGGCCGGGATGCCGTCAGCGCGATGGAGCACGAAGTCACCAAGCGCTGCGTTCACATCCAGCGAGACCCGCCCGCGGATGCGGTCGATGATTGAGACTTCGCCCGGCGGAACGCGGAATCTTTGGGTTCGCGCCTTGGCGCCAGGCTTGAGTCCGTCGCGGCAGGTGCCGGGATAGATCGGGCCATCCGAACCAACGCGGGCCGTGGCGGCGATCATTTTGCGCGAACAACTGCAAGAATAGGCCAGGCCGCGCTGCGTCAGGTCAGCCAGGGCATCGCGATAAAGTGGCAGGCGCTGGTGCTGGTAGTCGACCGATCCGTCCCAGTGCAGGCCAAGCCGCTCAAGCGTGCGCAGAATCGATGCCGCAGCCCCGGGGACCTCGCGGGTGCGATCGAGGTCTTCCATGCGCACCAGCCATTCGCCGCCGGCTGCGCGTGCGTCGAGAAAGCTGCCCAGTGCCGCAACCAAGGAGCCAAAGTGCAACGGGCCCGTGGGTGAGGGTGCGAAGCGTCCGCGATAAGCAGCCGGGTCGGCCAATGCAACGGGATGGTGTCAGCCGCGTTGCTTCTCGCGAATCTCGTCGAGCGTCTTGCAGTCGATGCACAGAGTGGCGGTGGGTCGCGCCTCTAACCGGCGGATGCCGATCTCCACGCCGCAGGCCTCACAGTAGCCATAGTCGTGGTCGTCGAGCCGCTCGAATGCCTCGTCGATTTTTTTGATCAGCTTGCGCTCGCGATCACGCGTGCGCAGCTCCAGGCTGAACTCTGACTCTTGCGTGGCGCGGTCGTTGGGGTCTGGAAAATTGGTCGCCTCATCCTGCATGTGATGGACGGTGCGATCGACCTCTTCCATCAGGCTGCGTTTCCAAGCGAGCAGGATATCGCGAAAATGCGCCTCCTGGTCCTGGTTCATGTACTCTTCGTCGCTGCCGGCCTGATAGGGCTCGAAGCCGAAGGCTTTGGCGCCTTCTTTTTGTGCGTCAACCATTGCGTTTCTCCCGAAACAATGGATCTCTAACCTTAGTGCTTAGTGCGATCCGTGCATATTTTGTTACACATGATGCCTGGTCTCTGCCGTCGCGGGCCCAGTGCGCTCGCGCCAGCAAACCCGCTTTTCTACCAGATGATGATGGTCTCGGCAATCATTGACGGGCGAAAATCTATCGCGCGGCCATACGATGGTGCAGTTTGACAGCATCGCCCGAGCGTCAGCCGGCGCTGCGACACGATACTCTAATAGTGATCTGGATCGTGAGCCAGAATCGGTTTTCGGTCGCGGACCGGATTCTCATGTTGTTCGGATAGCACAGACATGTGCGGAGGTGTGAGGTGAAGCAACCGCGGGCGCTGATTTTCGATGTGGATGGAACCCTGGCGGATACGGAACGAGACGGCCACCGGGTGGCGTTCAACGCCGCCTTTGCTGAGGTTGGCTTGGACTGGCAGTGGTCGGAGTCGCTCTATGGCGAGTTGCTGCAGGTCGCCGGCGGCAAGGAGCGCATCGCCCGTTATATCGATTTGCATTGTCCGGGATTCTCGCCGCCAGAGGGGCAGGTGCTGGGCGATTTCATTGCCGGTTTGCACCAGGCCAAGACGCGCCATTATGTGGCCCTGCTGGCACAGGGCGGTGTCCCGCTGCGAAGCGGCGTGCTGCGCCTGCTGCGCGAAGCGCGCGCCGCCGGCGTGCGTCTCGCCATCGCCACCACTACCACGCCAGAGAATGTGACCGCGTTGCTCGACAACGCGGGCGAGCCATGCCTGCGCGACTGGTTCGAGGTCATCGCCGCCGGTGATGTGGTGCCACGCAAGAAGCCGGCGCCGGATATTTTCACGCTGGCGCTCGAACAACTCGGGCTTAAACCTGAAGATTGCGCCGTGATCGAGGATTCAGACAACGGTGCGGCGTCGGCCTTAGCGGCGGGCCTAAAAAGCCTGGTCGTGACGCTGAGCCATTACACGCGGGAGCAGGACTTCGGCGCCGCAGCGCTGGTGGTCGATGAACTCGGGGAGCCGAATGCGCTGGGGCGGATCGCTGGGGGCGTGGCTGTTGACTCGCTAGGCGTCGAGGAACTCGCTGGCATCTGCGTCGATCTGGCGTTGATCCAGCGCTTGCACCAAGCGGTTTGGGGCGGCTCAAGCGCACGCGAGGGCAACTGAATTGTCTTTTAGACCAGGTGCGGCAAATTCAGACGGGGTGCCGCAAAAAAACGCCGACCTCGCCCCTCCGGATGGAGCGCGAGGTCGGCGTGGGAGCACGCGCGTGGCGTGCTGGCCGTGCCTAGCTGAGCTCGTCGGCGCCGACTTGCTGCATCAGGCCAAAGCTCTTCACAAAAGGCCCGGCCATGCGTGGGTCTTTGATCATTGCGGTATAGTCGCCCACCTTGAACTTGAGCTTACCGGTGGCGTAGGCGGTGCCGAGGCCCATCATGCCGATGCCTTTCTCGACCCACTTGAGCCAATCTTTCATATCGGCACGCATGTCCCAGTCCGGCTTCTCGCCATTCCAGTCCCCGGCGCTGGTGCAGATGCCATTTTCAACCACGAAGACACCGCGCGGATTCTCCTCATCCTTAAAGCCGCAGCTAATCGTGGAGCTGAAGTTGATGTCAGCCAGCTTCTGGCTGACCTCAGGATCGGCATTCCAGGCATCTTTGAGCTGATTCATCCAGTCGGCGGAAAAAAGTTGAGCCATATCGGTCAGACCTCCCTCAGTTTGAGCGTGTGGGTGTTGGTTTGGATTCTTATCTTGCGTCTTGCGCGCGAACAATCTTACGCGCGGACAAGTTTTCGCACCAATGCTCCCTTTCAGAGCCCGGGTGTTCAGCGCCCCTGGGGTTGTGCGCCAGAGTGCTGCGAGAGGCGCGAATTGCCCTGGAGCCATGGGATTCTAACAGGAAGTGATCAGGAACAAAGAGCCCTGTCGAATCGAGCCGCGACAGCCGCGGGCTATTTGGTGTCGGGCCAGTCGCGGCATAGGTCGGGGAGCAGGCGCGATCGCCAGAGGTAAGTGAGCCCGGCAAAATTGAGCAGGGCTGAGATGAGGACGGGTTGGGTCAGGCGCTGCTCGAGTGGGCCAGATGCAGCGAACAGGCTGCTGGCAAGCAGGCCGATATAAAGAAGAATAGACAGGCTGAGCAGCGCGCGGGCGCGGCGCCAGACGGCGGGCATCCAGGCCGGTCTTTTGCTGGCGTGGCGGCGGATGGCGCTGATGAAGACGGGCAGGGCGATGGCGTCGGCGAGCAGATACTTAGGAAGGATCAGCTCGCGCAGGACGGTGATCTCCTTGCCGGTGGTGGGCATGAAGGTAATGATCAACAGCAGCCCGTGGCGCAGCAGCAGCGCCATGATGAGCCACAGAGTCGCCGGGATGCGCAGGTTGAGCTCGGCATCGTAGCGCTCGGGCGGGTAGGGCAGTCGGTTGATCGCGGGCGGTGAGTGCATGGCACGACTCAGCTGGCCGACGGGCTCTCGAGCACCACCTGCATCACGTCGATGCGGCCATCGCGAAAACCTGCTTCACAGTAGGACAGGTAATAGCGCCACATACGAATGAAGGTATCGTCGTAGCCGAGTGCGCGCACCTGGTCGAGTTGCTCCATGAAGCGTTGGTGCCAGATGGCCAGGGTGCGGGCATAGTCCTGTCCGAACCAGCGCCGTGCGCCGATGGTGAAGCCCGCCTGCGTGGCAGCCGCATCGAAGCGCTCCGGCGTCGGCAGCATGCCACCAGGAAAGATGTATTTCTGGATGAAATCCGGGCTTGAGCGATAGCCGTCGAAGATGCGTTCGTCCATGGTGATGACCTGCAGCGCGGCGCGTCCGCCGGGGCGCAGCAGCTGTCGCAGCTTGTCCATGTAGACCGGCCAGTAGCGCTCGCCGACGGCCTCGAACATCTCGATGGATACAATGTGGTCGAACTGGCCGTCGAGGTCGCGGTAGTCGCGCAGGTGCAGGTCGACCTGTCCGGTGGCGCTCGGGGCGGTCAGGGTCTCACGTGCCCAGGCGAGTTGCTCGGAGGACAGGGTGATGCCGCTGATGCGATGGCCGGCGGCGACGGCCTCGCGCGCGAAGCCACCCCAGCCGCAGCCGATTTCCAGCAGGTGTGCGCCGGGCTCGGCGTCGAGCATCTCGAGCAAGGACTGGTACTTTTGCCTCTGCGCCTGCTCCAGGCCGATGTTCGTCGTCTCGGCAGACGCATCGTTGTGCTCCTCGACCCGTTGATCGACATGTCCATCGATCTCTCCATCGACCTGTTCACCGAACAGCCCGGCGGAGTAGGTCATGCTCGGGTCGAGCCATAGACGGTAGAAGGCGTTGCCCAGATCGTAGTGATGGGCGATGTTGCGTCGGCTGCCGCTGCGGGTGTTGGCATGGCGGCGATGATGCAGCAGCGCGCCGAGGCGCCCGAGCCAGCTGCCATACTCGATGCTAGCCAAGGACTGCTCGTTGACTGCGAGCAGATGAATCAGGCTAGTCAGGTCCGGGCTGTCCCAGTCGCCTGCCATATAGGCTTCGCCCAAGCCTAAATGGCCGCGCGCGGCGATGCGCTTGGCGAAGGACAGCGGCCGGTGCAAATGCATCTCGGCCTGAGGGCCGGGGGCTTGCCCCTCAATTCGGTGCAGACGCTCGCCGATGAAGAGCTTGAGCTGTCCGGCGTGAAACTGCCGCTTGAGCAGGTGGTCGATGAGACCGCTGAAGGGCCGGAATGTCAGACCCTTGCGCCAGGGAAGAGCCGCCTCGGCGGATTTCTCGCTTGCCATCAAGTAACCTCGTGTTCAGGGGCAGGTGGTGTTGGACACATGGGTGCTCCGCGCAGCCAGATTTTAAGCGCCTGCCAGTGAATGGCGGCAATGACCTTGATGGTCATCAGCGGCATGCGCTTCAAGGCACGCCGAAGACTTCGCTCGGTCAGCGGCTCGCCGGTGCCGCCCTGGCTGGCGACCAACTTTAGCCGTCCGTCGCTGTGGAATTGCCGAATCATAACCGACAGGTCGTCGTCGGGCTCGGACAGGCGGAAGCGATAATCGCCGCCCATGTCCATGAGCGGCGAGACGTGAAAGCATTTCTCCGCGCGCGCTCGCAGCGGCCAGGTGATCGGCTTGCCCTCCTCGGCGAGCAGATAGAAATGCTTCTCGCCGAAGGTGTTGCTGACTTCAGCGATGGCTGCGCGCAGGCTGCCGTCGCGGTGCTCGCAATACCAGACACTGAGCGGATTGAATCCGTAGCCGAGCACGCGCGGAAAGCACAGCAGCCGGATGCGCCCGCCGTCGAGCTCAATGCCGCGCGCCCGCAAGACCTGCTCGGCCCAGGGGCGCAATGGCGAGCCGTCGCTGGGGCCGTGGTCGGCGGGATTGAAGCGCACCAGCTGAAAGCGTCCGATGCGCGGGCCGCGCGGCAGTTGCTCGAGCGCGTCGATGTCGATCAGCAGGCTGAAGACCTTGTAGATGAACTTGTAATTGACCGGAAACAGGCGCCTGTGCATCACCCGGGTGAAATAAATCCGGTGTGGATTGCTGTCCTGGGGATCGGCGCCCTGCCGGGGTGAGTGCTGCTTGCTGGGGGTTGGCATGGATCTGTGATCCCAAGTCCTAACTGTGCTTGTCCAAAATGCTCTTGTACTACCTGCGCTCGGCTGCGCTGCTTGGCTGCCCGCTGGCCGATGAGTCTGTCAGCCAAGCGGTATCAATACCCATGCGCCCGGCCATGTCGACAGCGGCGCGCAACGCGTCCTCGTGGAAGCCGTAGCCGAAGTAACTGCCACAGAACCACAGACCACCCTGACCTTGCAGTTTGTGCAGTTCCTGCTGGGCATCCATGGCGCGCTGATCGAAGACGGGGTGGTGATAGACCATCTCGGCGATGCGCGTCTCTGGGCGGGGCGGTTCCGGCGGGTTGAGCGAGACCAGATAATCCGTGCTGGTCTCAAGCCCTTGCAGCCGATTCATCCAATAGGTGACGGATACCGCGGCTTGCCCATCCTGCGCGCGGGTGGCGAGGTAGTTCCACGACGACCAGACCGCGCGCCGCCGCGGCATCAGCCGGGTATCGGTGTGCAGCCAGGTCTGATTGGCCTGGTAGCGGAAGCAGCCCAGGAGCCGGGTCTCATCGGCGCTTGGTTGCTGGATCATCGCCAGCGCCTCGTCGGCATGGCAAGCGAATACGACCTGGTCGAAGCGACGCGCGGTGCCAGAGGCCAGTGTCACCTCGACGCCCTGGTCACCATCGCCATCCATTGCGCCCGCGCTGTCGCCGGACGCGCCGCCGGGCTTGTCCGTCGTGAGACGCCGCACTCGCACCGCCGGGTCGTGCAGGACGTTCTCGCGGCCGATGTCGGCGATGATTTTCTCCACATACGCATGACTGCCGCCGGTCACCGTGCGCCAGAGCGGCCGTTGCAGAATATTGATCAGTCCGTGATTTTTGAAAAAGCGCGCCAGACTCTCAATGGGAAAGTCCATCATGGTGCGTGTCGGGCAGGACCAGATAGCAGCGGCCATGGGCAGCAGGTAGTGATCACGAAAGACCGGACCAAGCCGTTCGCGCTTGAGAAACTCACCCACGCTGAGCTCGTCGAATCCACCGCGCTCCAGGCACCGGCGGCAGCGGCGGTTAAAGCGCACGATATCGGCCAGCATGCCGATGAAGCACGGGCTCAAAAGATTGCGCGGCTGTGCGAACAGTGTCTTCAGACTGTCGCCCGAGTATTCAATCTCTCCGCTGCCGCTGTCCAGGCCGCTGTCTGATTCAGCTCCCGCTCCTAGGCCCGATCCGGTGCCGGACTCGATCGATGACCTAATCGAGGCAGCAAAGGACATGTCGCCCTCGCGCGTGGCCACGCCGAGGCGCTCAAACAAACGCACCAGTAGCGGATAATTCGCCTCGTTGTAAACGATAAAGCCGGTATCGACCGGCAGTGGGCGGCCGTCGTCATCCACCACAATGGTGTGCGTATGCCCGCCGACGTAGTCGTTGCGCTCGATCAGCGTCACCTGATGGCGACCGGCAAGCAGCCAGGCACTGGCCAGTCCGGCAATGCCGCTGCCGATAACGGCGATCTGCTCTTGTTTTGCGGTGGGGGCTGATTGATCGGGCATGAAGTGAAGCGTCCTCAAAGCTGTCGGATGTTGTCTTGGCTTGCCTTGGGCGGCTCACGTATTCCAGACCCGTATTCCAAACCGGCGCTCGCCAGCCGCAGCTGATTGATGAAATCATAAACCCGCCGCGTGCTGAATCAAGTCCGGAACAAAGTCAGGACAAAAACGCGGTTTTCAATATCGCGGCGCCGCTGGCGGCCATCCCCCCACTGTGGTAACTGGTCAGGTACCTCAGGAGCAGCCGCATAGGCGACATGCTGGGCAAGTGATAGGAAGGGACTGCGCCCGCCCTCGATCATGTTGGCCATATCAACTCCTTCCACCCATAAGCGGCCAATCCGCTACACTCGCCCCATGAGTCGCGACACACGCATTCTTTGGCACGAACTGCTTGGCAAAGCCCTGGCCGATGTCCTCATCGGACTGCCCTATCACGTCAGCACCGAAGAAGAACTAGCGCTGCGCAGCCAACGTTTGGACGTGCTCATCATCGAGTAACTGCCAGTCGGGAGTTGTCAAAGCACCGAAAAGCCCGGAATCTATCGACTGATCAGCGGCACCCGGGACGTGCGCCTGGTCGTACTCAACGACCTGGCAGTCCACCCGCGCAACGCTCCCTGGGGCCTGTTCGCCACCAATGAAACACATCGGCGCACCGCACTGGCACAATATCGCCCGCGCAGCGAAGTGGGCACGCACCTGCGCAACCAGATGTCCTACCACATACTTGGAGAAGGCAACATGGCTTACACCTATGAAGACATGCAACGCGAGGCCCGCGAGTGGCTCAAGGGTTACCTGCCCCAACTCGATCCCGAGGAACCCTGGTTAAACAAACAACGCCGGGATCACTGATCCGCACGCACCAGCGTCCCGCGCTCGAAGCCAAACCTTACCCGACCCGACCCCAGTATATGCATAGCAAAAACCATGGAATTCACATGGACCACTGCCAAGCAGCGAATCAACCGAAACAAGCACGGCCTTGATTTCGCCGACGCCGAGCAGGTTTTTGCTGGCCCGACCTGAACCCATGAGGACGCGCGGGTCGATTACGACGAGCAGCGCTTCAATACGACGGGCTTGCTCGGCACAAACGCTGTCGTCATCACTCACACGGAAACGAAGGACACCATCCACATCATCTCCATGCGCAAGGCAGAGTCCGATGAAATCGAAGAATTCTTCTCCTACCTCTAAGCCCAGGTTGCGCGTCGGCCTCAAAGATGCGGCCCGCGAGGAGTTCGCCGCAGCGGTGCAGGAGCGCCTTGGTAAGCAGCGCGTCACCATCATGCTTGACGCCTCGGTCATCGCCTACTTCAAGGCCAAGGCGGGTGAGCGCGGGTATCAGACACTGATCAACCAGGCCCTGAACGAAGCCATGGCAAATGACCAGTTCGAAGCGACATAGCAGCTCGTCATTCGCGACAAGACAATAAACACGAAAAAAATTGAGCCGATTCTCGCCCTATGGACCCGCACATCAAAAAAAGATTCTTCTTGCAGCCGCCCACCGGCAAAGGCCAATGCCGCCTGAATGTCCTCACGCGTCACGTCGTATTCCGCCGCATTCTCCTAGCCGAGAGGAGACGGGGGTTTCTTGCTTGTTTCGAGGGTAAGGATTCAGCGAAAGCGGCTCCGCTTTTCTCTCACGCAAACTTTTGTTGGGTTTGCGCCCGTATTTTTTATCTTTTATATTGAATACGGGAATCTTACGTGAGGTTGCGAGTATGACCCAAACCACAACGATGACGGTGCGCCTTAACGCGACGCTCAGTGAGTTCGTCGCGGCGAACGTTAGCGATGATGGCGCCTACGAGAATGTTAGCGAGTATATGCGTGACCTGATCCGACGCGACATGGAGCGCAAGGAGAAAGCGGCATTCGAGCGGCTTAAGACCGAGCTAGTCCACGCATTCTCCGCGCCTGAAATGGCCTATAGGCACTTGTCAGCAGCGGATGTGATCGCGCGCAACACCCGCCGTGACCTGAAAGGCACCTGACCGATGCCCACCGTGCGCATCCAAGAGGCGGCATCCTGGCGATTGGATGAGATCTATCGCTACACGCGAGACAAATGGGGCGAGGCGCAGGCGAATCGCTACCTCCACGGGCTGTTCGAGGCATTCGAGAGCATTGATGCACATGGAGTAAATTCCAAGCCAGTCCCTGCGGACTTTGGGGTCGACGGATTTTTCTTTCGCCATGAGCGACACTTCGCTTACTGGAAGAGGCTGTCGAGCGGCGATGTTGGTATCGCAACCATTTTGCATCAGCGCATGCACCAGATTGCACATTTAAGAGAAGAATTCTTTGGGGGGCAAGAGTAGCGCCGAGACGGAAGAAAGCGGCATGATTTTATGGATCTGGGAGATTTTTCAGCCGGCACAGCCGCCGAAACAGATCTAAACTCAAGGCAGAAAAAATTTCTCATATCGTTCTGGAGTCCCCGAATGAGCACGCTCGAATCACTCAAGGAAACCGTCAAGCGCGAACTGCCCGTGTGGCTCGAATCCGACCCGGCTTTTCGCAAGGCCATTCTCGCGCTGACCAATCATCGCTACAGCCCACGCGCGGAAACCAGCGACTGGTTCCATCAGACGCTGGAGGAAATGCGCCGCGAGCGCGAGCGCCAGGATGCACTGTGGCGCAAAAATGACGAGCGCCTGGAGCGCGAACGCCTGGAGGCCGACCGCAAGTGGGAAGAACAAAACCGCAAGTGGGACGCCAACCAAGCCGAACTGGCTGCCCTGCGCTTGGAGCAAAGCAGCAAGTGGGAAGAACAAAACCGCAAATGGGAAGAACAAAACCGCAAGTGGGAAGAACAAAACCGCAAGTGGGATGCCAATCAGGCAGAACTCAAAGCCCTGCATCAAGAAAGCCTGGCGCTGGGCAAACGCATTGACCGCAGCATCGGCGCCCTGGGCGCGCGCTGGGGGCTGCGCTAAGAAAAAGCCTTTCGTGATGCGCTCGCCGGAATTCTCGAAAAGACCTTCGGCGTCGAGGTGCTCAATGTCTGCGAATACGACGACGATGGCGAGGTCTTCGGTCGCCCCGACCAGATTGAACTCGACGTCATCATCCGCAACGGCCTGCTGATTATGTGCGAACTCAAATCCTCAATCGACAAAGCCGGCATGTACAGTTTTGAGCGCAAGGCTCGATTCTACGAGCGGCGCCATGACCGTCAGGCAAACCGGCTGATCGTCATCTCCCCGATGATCGACAGCCGCGCCATGGATGTCGCCAAGCGTCTAGGGATTGAAACCTACGGCGAACCTGAGGAGGTCTCGAACCAAGCCTAGCGCGCTTGAAACCCAAACCAACCGCCAACCGCCCAGCCGGAAAATCCTACCCCTAGTCGCCACAGCCCCCGCCTAATCGCCCAACCACCCCCGCCAGTCCCGAATACCCTCTACAGCGCCCCGCGATTTGCTAAGCTCAAAGGCAGGAAGAAGCCTTAAGCGCCAGCGCCGCCGGAAGACCACCGGATGGCAGCCTGATGGCAGCCTGATGACAGAAAGCGCCGGCGCTGGCAGAGGCGAATTGGGAAAAAACTCGACCTTGGCCCAATCGAGAGGAAACCACCCAATGAAACGACACTTACCAGTCATCCTTGCGCGTACATGCCAGCGCGGCACGACCCTGCTGGAATTGTTAGTGACCTTGTCGATCGCAGTCATCCTGATGAGTATCGCGGTTCCAAGTTTCCAAAACCTGATCCGAACCAACCGGATCGCATCGGTAACTAACGAAATGGTGCGAGCATTGCATTTAGCCAGATCAGAAGCCGTCAACCGCGGCGTGAGCGTCAGTATTTGCAAATCCGACAACCCCGGCGCGCCCACTCCCGCCTGCGACGAAAACGCCGCTTGGGACGATGGCTGGCTAATCTTCGAAGATCCTGACCGGGATGCAAAGCTCGCTGATCCAGCCGACTTAATTCGCGTCGGTCAGTTAGCCATGAAAGATACCGATCTATCCATCACCAGCAACAATTACGCGAAATACGTGACTTACAGTCCAACAGGTACCCCGAAAGGAAATGGCAACCTGAGCAATACCTCAATCTGGATCTGCATGCCGCCGGATGAGCGTTCCATCATCATCAATATTACTGGTCGGATTCGCACCGAAACCGGCAACTGCTCATGAACAAGCTTTTACACCGATCTTTCCCGTCTTTACAGCGCGGCACAACGCTGCTCGAATTGCTGGTGACCATCTCTATCGCCGCGATCCTTATGAGCGTGGCGGTGCCGAGTTTTCAAAGCATGATGCGCACAAATCGCATTGCCTCGGTGACAAATGAGATGGTGCGGGCATTGATGTTGGCGCGGTCAGAGGCGGTCTCTCGTGGGTTAAACGTATCGCTTTGTAACACTGCTAATCCTAACGCCGATTCGCCCAGTTGTGCGGGAGGTACTTGGGCTACTGGATGGATTGTATTCATAGACCAAAGCCCTTCAGATGGAATAATTGCAAATCCTAATCAAGATGTCTTACGAGTCGGATCGTTCAATATCGATGGCGCAGAGATAACCAGCAGCGACTATCCAAGCTATTTAACCTATGTGCCAACAGGGCGTCTCAATGGTAACTTTAGCGGTCCAAAAGTATTCAATGTAACGGTCGATTCAGAACAAAAGGTCGTAGAAATTGAAAATACTGGTCGCGTGCGCTCGTATGATCCAGATTGAAACGCCTGGCAAAATGTACGCTGGAAAACACAAATTCACGGCCAGTTTGGTAAGTATTAAATGAAAAAACTGATTTTCAAGTTAAAAAAGGCTCCGGCCAATTTTCCATGCGGGTACTCATCTATAATCCGTAGTGAGATTACAAGGCAGCGTGGCTTTACCCTGATCGAAGCACTCGTAGCAGCAATCGTCTTATCAGTAGGCTTGCTTGGTCTCGCCGGACTTCAAGCAACTTCCCAAAAGTTAGCATATTCCGCAAACATTCGCAGTCAAGCAGTAAACCTCGGATTTGAAATCGGGGATGCGATTCGAGCGAATGCGGCGAATGCAAGCAGTTACAACGAAACATTGTCAGCCACATGCGCTCAAATCTATCCCCGTCCTGATACGGGTGACGCCGCCGCAGATGACCTTGACGAACTGGCTAACCGTATCGCGTGTTTGCTACCTGGGAACAGCGCTGGCGATTTGCCGCGTGCAGAAATAACAGTCAATAGTGACAACACAGCCGACATTAGCATCTTCTGGGATGAAAGTCGCGCTCGATTAGTCGATGATGATGGCCAAATCATTGCAGATGTTGCGGAAGATCAGCGGCAGGTTTATACGACACAAATACACTACTAAACCTCTGGTTTGTAGAACGCACTTTATGATGCCGAACAACCAGTTTTTAAAATAGACACAATGAATAATCGGTGTTTTATGAAAACCAATGTCAGGTTACGCTCTGCTCGTGGAGTGACAATGGTCGAGCTTTTAGTCGGCATGACCATCGGTCTTTTTCTGACCGGTGGGATCATTGCGCTCTTGCTTGGCACAAAGCAAAGTTATCGCTCTAATGAAGCGCTCTCAGAAGTGCAAGAAAACGGTCGTTTTGCAACAGAGCTATTAGCTCAACAGCTGCGGATGGCAGGTTCGCTTGGTTGCCAGCGATCCTTGATGTTGCAAAACACCGCAGCAACGCAAAATCCGTTGATGCATGATTTTGAGGCCAGGCCATTGCGTCTCTATAACACCTTAGCCCTAGTAAGCGATCCAGAACCGACGCCGCTAACACCAACCAGTTCCGAAGATGTTGGGTATTTGTGGCTGTACAATCTGAATGATCGACCTGCTGTTGAAGGCTTTGAAGGGGAAGGAACTTCCTTTGCGGCATCCTCCTCACATCCCACGAATCTTCCAATTTCAACGATTCTCTCTGGGCTCTCCGTATCAGAAGCAGAAACTGGCCAAGATATGGTGACAATTCGGGGGATCAATGGTCGAGGGGTTCCGGTTATAGGACAAGCCTCTCCATCAGTTGTTGGGAATACTGATGGCTCTCTTTATGTGCTAGGAATTGAAGGCGATGACGATGAATATGACGATGATGACGATTGCGTTTTTTTTCGCGCTACCTCCAATTCTGCTGCTATTTCCCTATGTATAGGCCAGATAGAAGTCGTCAGTACTTGCGAAAATGCAACAATTTTTCAAATTTCAGATGTTAATAGAAATACCCCCTGTGATGGAGTTCATGAAATAAAGTTTGAAGCCCTATCGCCTTCTAATGAAGACTTTTGGGAGCCTGGTAATTATGATTACCGCAATGGAGTAAATAATAATGTCGATCTCGGCGTCTTATATTCTCCTGAGACCAATCCTTGCCCAGCTCCAACTGGTAACGCGCGAAAAGCATTAATCACATCGGCACCTGCATCAATCTACTCACTTGATACTAGGATATATTATATCCGAAACAACTCGGAAAACCTGCCAGCTTTGTATATTAAAGAAGGGTTAAGGAATAGCGAACAGCTTATCTCCGGAGTTTTCAATCTTGCGATGTATTACGGTGACAATGTTAATGCTGAGGGCATGTCAACCCGAGAGCCGTCAATAGGTAGCTATGTTGAAGCTGATCAAGTGGCTGATTGGCGTGAAATCAATGCTGTGAAATTCTATATGTTGGCAGCAAATACAGCTCCCGAACTGAGCAATGCCGTAGATGAGCCCATGAAAATTACTTTCCCAGATATTGATACCGCCGGGAATCCATTTGATGCTACATCGCTGAGTACAGATTTTCAGCGGCGCTTCTTTCAGTCTTTTTCGACAACGGTTTATCTCCGCAACAAACTGCCCTTTGATCCCTGATGCGTCGATGAATATCGAGTCTATGTTTTTTCCGAAAGCGGCTTAACCCATATCAACTAACAACAGAAAGCCATAATTTTTACCAGGTGCTTAATGCTTATGATAACGCTAAACCAAAATCAAGCGGGCGTCGTTTTAGTTATTGGATTAATCTTCCTACTAGTGATGACGATCATAGGCGTAACAGCGGTGACAAATTCAACCTTCCAAGAGCGCATGGCAAGGAATACAAGCGAGCGTAGAACTGTTTTTCAAGCCGCTGAAAGCGCACTGATTGCTGGGGAAAATCAAGTTATGAGCGCTGCTAGCTGTAATGCAGTAAAGGCGCTTTTTGCTAGCGATGGAATACCAGATCCAGACTCTATGGATAGCGAGACCAGTGGCACTTTTCTTATAAATGGTATTCCTCGAAACAGCGCAGAAGATTTTGACGAACTTGGCAGACCTTGCAGTGACACATCCAGCGGCGTCGATTGCGCATTTTACCGCGTTACTGGAGTCGGAAAAGCTGATAATGGCGCTGTAGTGGTGCTTGAATCGACTGTGTTTAAAAACTGCGGGACAGAAATTTAGTAGTTTTTTGCTTTGCTTAACAAAAGAAAAATACTAAACCGAAAAAATCTCACTACAGATCAAATGCTTTTAACACAATGCGAGTGTTCAACATGAAAAAGAATTCTTTTTCGATCCTTCAGCGTAAAGCTAAAATTTCTCATTTTTGGGTTGCTGCCGGCATCACGATCTCAACCGGCGCAATGAGCAACGAGCCAACCCAAATTCCTCTGTTTCTGAGTGGCATGGCACCAGTTAAACCCAATATCGTGCTGTCAATTGACGACTCCGGTAGCATGGATTCTGAACTGCTTGTGCCGACTAATGATGGAGCGCTTTGGTGGCGTACTGACGACTTCGACAGTTTTGTGGGGCTGGATGCGAACGACGACGCCGAGTCAGGCATTCTGAACTTCAACAAGGTTGGCGGGGCAAATGGTGATTGGAAAAAATATATTTATCTTTTCCCTAACGGTACAGGGGATGGGAAGCGTGTATATGGCGACAGTAGTAATGATCACTATGCCATACCACCTATCGGACCGTTAGCCTTTGCTCGAAGTCCGGATTACAACGGCATGTATTATGACCCGGCCATAAACTACGAGCCTTGGCCTTCAGAAGGTGGGCATACCTTTAGCGATGCGCCAGCCGCTTCTGCGCCTTCTGATCCGGTAAAAGGGTCATCGACCTTTAATTTAACTGTCGTGCATCGGGATACAGATGGTAACGCAAAATTTCGCATACAAGAAGATCAAGTGATTCCCGCTGGTACTGTTCTGAATGATGATGGTGCTTGGCGGGAGCTGTCCACGGACGAAAAATGGGGTGAAGATAACGAAGAAGGAACCGACAGTTTTGGAATTGAATATTATCCTGCAACATATTATTTGAAAGAACCCACCTTAGCAGGTGGGGAATACCAAATTGAAAATAAAAGCGGTGTGGTGGTTACGAATACTTGTGACAACCCCCAAGCAGAACATTACACTTGGTATGAAAATCGGCCCAGCTCACTTGTCTCGATTGGAACTGACGCAGCGCGCGTTGATTCTCTCGCGTATGATGGTGGGTGTTTACAGCGGATTGAAATCCAATCAGCTGACGATGAGCCTTTTCCATCTGGGCGCAGCTATGACGATGAAATTCAAAATTTCGCGAATTGGTTCACTTACTATCGGAAACGCCATATCGCGACTCGCGCAGGTATTGGACTCGCTTTTGAGGAGCTAGAAGGTCTCCGTATCGGTGCTTTTACCATCAATAGCCGCTCCCTGCGAGGAGTTTGGGACTATGATACCTCGGCTGATCGGGAAGACTTTTTTGACTACATCTACGGTCGCGGAGGCAATAGTGGCGGCACACCAAACCGCTACGCGTTAAAATATGCGGGGGATCAATTTAACAGCAACAGCAACCTAATCACCCATGAGTGTCAACAAAACTTCACTCTTCTATTTACAGATGGTTTCTCGAATCCTGATAATACCAGTGTCGGAAACCAGGACGAAAATATGGGTGAACCCTATGAGGACAGCTACAGTAATACCATTGCCGATGTCGCAATGAAATACTATAAGAATCGTTTGCGCACAGGTCTTACTGCTGGACTCTCGCCAGTGGCCCCTGGCTGTCCGACCAATACCACCGACTACATCGGCCCGCTCGATTGCAACAAAAATCTCCACATGGTGACCTTTGGAATAACCCTTGGCGCGCAGGGCCATCTATTCGGAGTCACCCATGAGAGCGTTGAAGACGCTTACGATGATCCGCCTGTGTGGCAAAACCCGACGGAAATGCGTAACCCGGTACAAGTCGATGATCTCTACCACGCAGCGGTTAATTCCAAGGGGCAGATGTTAAATGCCCGCAATGCCCAAGAACTGGTCACCAAACTGGGCGAAGCGTTGCAGCTTATTGTCAAACGAACCGAAGGCACCGCATCGGCAGTCGCCGTTAGTACCGCGCGGCTTGATGCAGGCACACTTGCGTTCGCGGCTAGTTTTAGCAGCTCAAGCTGGGCCGGTAAGCTGGAAGCGCTGTCTGTAAGTCAAGACGGCCTATCGGAAACAGCTGTCTGGTCAACCGAGGACGAAGGAAAAATTCCATACGCGGACTCTCGGGTTATCTACACGACAGTTGATGGCACCGTGGAGGAGTTCGACTGGGATGAATTGAACAGCAGTCAAATTAGCACCTTGGAATCTTACGGCTATAACGAGAATATCGTCGATTGGCTTCGTGGTGATCAAACGAATGAAGAGGCGCAAGGCGGAACTCTGCGCGATCGCCCCCATCCGCTCGGAGATATCGTTAATTCCAACCCCTTTTATGATGAGAGCACTTCCACTCTTTATGTTGGAGCGAACGACGGCATGCTCCATGCGTTTGATGCCACAAAAGAAAATGGAGGCACGGAAAAATTCGCTTATATTCCAGAGGCAGTGCTTGAGAATCTTAGCGGAATTAGCAGTACAAACTACAGCCACCAATACTCAGTCGATGGTTCTGCAACAGTCACGACTGTTGATGGTCGTCGCATTTTGATAGGCACGCTTGGTGCGGGTGGTCGCGGAATTTTTGCCCTGGATGTTACTGATCCTGACAATTTCGATGCCAGCGATGTGCTTTGGGACCATACCGCGTCGGACACAGGTTTTAGCGAACTCGGCTACATGGTGGGGCAGATGAGTGCTGGCAGCATTATTGGGCAGTGGAATGGATCAACTGTGGTCGTCTTTGGCAATGGTGTCGCAAGCGGTCAAGGGGCTTGGCTATTCGCCGTAAACGCCAAAACAGGCGCCTTGGAAGCGAAATTGAATCTTGGAAGTGGCAGTGATAATGGGCTTGGCGGAGCGGCGCTGCTGCTTGATTCTGATCGCAATATCTATGCGGCCTATGCTGGAGACCAAAAAGGAAATCTTTGGAAAGTTGATTTCACCGGTTCAACCTTGCAAACAACCGCAAATGGAGATCCGTTGTTTTCCGCGGAAGATAGCGATGGAGATGCGCAACCAATTACTGCGGCACCGAATGTGGGTCGCCATCCAGAGTCGGGGTACATTGTTGCTTTTGGTACCGGGCAATATATCTACTCAAGTGATATCGGGGATGAATCGGTGCAAACGATATATGGAATTTGGGATTCAGCCACTCTCACTACAAGCGAGGATAGCATGGTATGGACGGGCGGGGAGGCTGATCCTGCGGATCGTGAAGATCTACTGGCTCAGTCGCTTCGCAATGAGGATGTCATTCATGGCGTAACATGGAGGACAGTTACTGAAAACGAGATGGACTGGTCTAGCAAGCGAGGATGGTATGTTGACCTCATCTCCCCTGAATACGGAGAGATTGGTGAGCGGGTTGTTTATCGCCCTGCGGTCAACTCTAGCACTGGTGTCGTTCGCTTTACCAGTGTAGTACCCGAAGTTTCGGTTGACGCTTGCAAACCTGGCGGTGCGGATCGCTGGTTCACAGATGTCGATATTGCTTCCGGGGGAATCTCAAGCTGGACTCGCTTCGATGTGACCGGAGCTGATGGGGAAGGCCCTGATGGAGTTTTTGATAACTCTGATATGAAAGATGGTGTGAGATATACCAGCCAGAAGATGGAAATGGGTGGTGCAACCGCGAGCGTGGGCGATGGAAACGACGAACTTGTGATCACGGGCGGCGCCGGTCAGCCAATTACCACTGGAATCGGAGGCCCACCTCGGCAAAGTTGGCGGCAACTTCGTTAAGCGAGACGTCAGTAGTATTGACTACTGAGGAAAAGGAGGAAAAGGGAGGAAAAGGGGCCTGGGTCGAATTGTTGTTCGCACTAATTCTAAACGAAACGCATCCTTCAATTTAACCCAGGCCTACTCAATTCTTGCAGGGCAACCAATAAACTGATACTCAAACAGGGTTTGTTCATGGTTAAGATTTCCATTCATCGCGGCTTCACGCTGATTGAACTCATGATCACGGTCGCAATCGTCGGCATACTCGCCGCCATCGCTTATCCTTCTTACCAGGAGCATGTGTTGAAATCTTGGCGTGCCAATGCGGCAAGTTGTCTACTTGAAATGGCGAATCGCATGGAGCGGCGGTATACCGGGAGTTCCAGCTATGCTGCTCCGACGGATGACGCCCTGACCACATCCGGCTGCGCCACTGAGGGCGATATGCCAGGTCGCTACGGTTTCGCTTATAACGGCACGCCGAACGCCACCACCTTTCAAATCGATGCTACTCCTGAAAGTGATGGGCCTCAAGTCAGCGACGACTGCGGAACTTTGACCATCAACCAATGGGGGCAAAAAGGAGCAGCGGGAGCCGATCCTAGTACAGATGAAGGAAAAGCCAAGATCGCGGAATGCTGGCGCCGCTAAATAATTGCGCAGTTTCGGGGAGTTTACGTAATGGCCTCTAGGTTCACTGGTCCCGATAAATCTCCACTGCGGCGATGGGTGAAACCAGCCAGGCAAGAAGCCATGTCCGCGCATCCCAAAAGATCTCGATCAAACCGCCGATTCGCCAGACGATGAGCCGGCGGTAGGTGCTCCTCTGGGCGAACCCAATCCGCATGGTCGCTTGTTTCACGAGACTTCTACCCGGCGGGAGTTCTCGCTGGGGACTTTTTGCATCATTACTGGTCGGTTCGGAGTGCCAGCGATAAGAATGACCAAGCCACCTGTGTCACATGACCGAACCGCAACCAAACCGCTGCGACCGGAGCCATGACGGCAGCGACAAGTTGCTATACTCCCATCCGGCTATGGTGCGCGATCTGCTCCGTGGATTCATTCCTGGCGACTGGCTCGCGCAGTTGGATCTGGGCACCCTGGAGCAGCAAAGCAGCAGCGATGTCAGCGACCATCTGCGCGATCGGGCCGATGACATCATCTGGCGCGTGCGCGGGGCCGTGAGTGGCTGCACATCGACGTGCTGCTCGAGTTCCAGTCGAGCATCGATCACTGGATGGCGGTGCGCATTCCGACCTACATCGGTCTGCTGTATCAGGATCTGATTCGCGCCGAGACGGTCAAAGTCGGTGATCAGCTGCCACCGGTCTTGCCGGTGGTGCTCTAAACGGCGCCTCACCCCACAAACCATCCTCAAGCTCTGGCGCATCGAAGAAGTCATTGCCACCACCCGGAAACAGTCCACCCGGAGCTTGGTGCTGCCCCCCGAGTTCATCGAGCAACACCGTCGCGCCGATGAACCCCATGACGCCGCCGAGGCGCGAATCCGCTTTGACGTTCAAACCGGACGCTTGCCGCAGCCATCGCTATCGCCAGATTTAAACCACCAGAGCCCACGACATGAGGATCAATAGATGACCCAAGCCAACCCGACGCTAGATGATGTCTGGCGGTTATTCCAGGAAACCACCGAAAAATTTCAGGAAACCGACCGACAGTTTAAGGAAACCGACCGACAGTTTAAGGAGACCGACCGACAGTTTAAGGAAACCGACCGCAAGTTTCAGGAAACGGATCGCCGCATGAAGGAACTGCAAAACCTGTTCGAAAGCCAATGGGGAAAACTGATGGAATCCCTGGTCGATGGCGATCTGGTCAATCTGCTGCAAGCTCTTGGCATCGCCATTACCGACACCACAACCCGCCTGAAAGGACGTCTGCCCGACGGGCGCAACTACGAATTCGACATCTTGGCTCATAATGGTAACGAGGTGGTGGTGGTAGAGGTCAAAACCACTCTTAAACCCCATCATGTGCGCAAATTCATTGAGCGCATGAATGCCTTCAAAACCTGGCTGCCGCGCTACGCCAACAATCTCCTCTATGGTGCCATGGCCTGGTTAACGGCGGATGCCGGTGCCGAAAACATGCTGCTTAACCAGGGTCTGTTCAGCATTCGGGCTACCGGAGATTCGGCACAAATCGTCAATTCGACTGATTTTACACCGCGTGCTTGGTAACATGAACCAGACGTTATGATTCCGTTAGCCGCAATTCATCAGGAGCTTGCCCATGTCAGCACTCGCCGAACAATTGTCCTTCGATGCCGAAGCCTACCTTGCTTGGGAACAAGACCAAGCCGACAAGCATGAATAATGTCGCGGCGAGACCTTTGCCATGGTTGGCGCGGGGAGTTTCAGGGACATATATGGTCCGCCCCGCGATGCAAGAGGAAAATCGCTGATTTGGTAGAAGGAAACGTTGCGGCCATATATCCGGCATCGTTGAGAGGGATCATCATCGAAGTCGATCCCCGTGCCCTAATGGAATGCGCGTACCTCGCCGTCCTCAATCAGTATATCAGTCTCAGCTTACGCTGGCTGCTGTCCCCGTCAGGTTTTCGGCGAGGCGGTCGTACCTTTCATGCCATTACAGTGAATTTCAGTCTTCGCAACTCGTGGTGTGGAACTCTGTTAATGCCCAATCAGGGCGGGTTAATCGGAGTGGTTCATGGCCAATCGGGCGTTACGCAGGAACGGCCGCAGGCTTCGCTAAGGCACCGCGCTCGGCATCGAAGGCCGTGCCGGTGGTCATCACCGCCCAAGCGATGCGCACGAGTTTGTTGGCCATCGCAACCACGGCGACATTGGCATGACGGCGCTGCTTGAGATCCCGCGCCCAATGACCGAGGGCGTCGTCCTTCTTCTCAACCCAGCGCCCATTGTTCAGATCAGGGGCACGCGCCCCGTTGATGATAAGTTTTCGCATATACACATCACCTCGCCTACTGATCCCGAGCAAGCGCGGTTTCCCGCCAGTGGAGTGCTGTCGCGGCACCAGCCCCAGCCAGGCGGCCAGCGCGCGGCCATTGTTGAACAGCCCCCAATTGTCGCCTAACGTGGCGATTAAGGCGGTGGCCACCAGCGGGCCGATGCCAGGGCGGCGGGCGGCTTCGCAGATCGCCTCGGCATCGACGGCATCGTTCTTGTTGGTTTTCACAAAGGGCTTCACATGCTGCGGTGCGATCAGCACCACCTCATGGCCGAACCCTTGGAAGGTGCGCGCCCAATGGTGGGCACCACTAAAGGCTTCCATCGCAATGCGACAGGTCGGCTGTTGGGCGATGAACGGACTCAAGGCCTTGCGGGCGAGCTTGCGGCTAAATACCACCTCGCCTTGGGCATCGACACCAAACACATGCACGCTATTCTTGGCCAGATCAATGCCAATAGTGGCGACCGGTTCTTTGCTAAACGTCTCTACGGATTTTTTCTTCGCTTTTTTCAAGGCTCTTCTCTGAAGTTTTCGGTTGACAATTAGATGGTTGTCGATAGCCCATTTTGCTCGATTCAGAGGGTTTTTAGGAGCGGGGCGGACCATCCCATTAGTATACGCAATTTCCAACACTGATCCCCCCTGAGTGCTGGCCCCGCCAACCAGCGCTGAGGTTCGCGCCTCGGGGGGGAGGGCAGCCAACCAGATCGCGCCATTGCCTCCCCAAGCCCTGGCAGATCGACTAAACTCCTGCCATGCATCGCGACCAACGCATCCCCTGGCACAAACTTTTAGGACAAGCCCTGGCGGACGCCCTGAGCGGGTTACCCTACCAGGTCAGCACCGAGGAAGAACTCGCGCTGCGCAGTCAGCGCCTGGATGTGCTCATCATTGAGCAGGGGCAATCCTCGCAGGCAACCAGCAGACCTGCTGAAGACTGCCCGGATGGACTGGAAGACCTGACCAAGCACAACCTGCTGAGCTTCAAAGCCGCCGACGAGCCCTTCAGCGCCTGGTCTGCCGAAGAATTGCTCAGTCATTCCGTTACCTACCGCAAAGTCGCCTCCCTGCGCGCCCTGCGCGAGCGTCAGTCAGACCCTGACCAACCGCTCGAAGAGCCCAAGGAGCACTACCGGCTGTTACCGGTCAAAGACTTCCGCTGCTACGCCATTGCCACGCGCTTTCCGCGCCAATTGGTCAAACAACTGCGACCTGGCAGTTGTCAAAAGACCGAGAAAGCGGGAATCTATCGCTTGCGCTTTGGCACCCGCGACATGCGCCTAGTCGTCATCAACCAGCTCGAGCCCCATCCGCGCAATGCGCCCTGGGGCCTGTTCGCCACCGATGAAGCCCACTGGCGCGCGGCCTATGCCAGCTATCGCTCGCATAGCGACATCGGCATTCACCTGCACAGTCTCATTGGTTATTTTCGCCTGGGAGAAGGACACATGGCCTACACGCAAGACGACATGCACCGCGATGCCCGCGAATGGCTCAAGAGCGCGCTGAGCGAGCTTGACCCTGAAGAAGTCCTGCAATGTTACGCCCCCGAGGATCGGCTTAAGGGGCTTGATGCGGAGGAGGTGCTCAATCGCTACGATCCGGAGGATCGGCTCAAGGGACTTGATTCCGCCACCATCGAAGCCTGGTTGGCCAAGCAGCGCCGAGATCACTAAGCGAATCTACATGCACTATGCGCCCGAGGAGAAGGTCGAGGTCTGCGCACGCTGGAACCCGACCGCGAACGTCAGATCAAATATCTGGACTTTGTCGACATCTATGCCAACCTTGACGAGAATGAACGCCAGCGCTACCAGCAAGACTATGCCGAGGAGATCGAGACCATGAGCGCGTTTGCCGATCGGTTTATTGAGCAGGGCATGCAGCAGGGCATGCAGCAGGGCGAAGCCAAGATTTTGATGATGCAGCTGGAAGAAAAATTCGGCTCGGAATACATCGCCGCCCACCGTGAGCGGATCGAGACCGCCGACCCTGAAAAACTGTTGCAGTGGTCAAGGCGGATCCTCACCGCCGAGACGCCCGAGACCATCTTCCACTGAGGGAATTCCGAGGGGGAAGTTTGGCGCCCGGCTCGAATTCATTTCGCACGTCAACCCCCTCAAGCCACGGCAGGCGCCGATGCCGGTCAAACCCTATTGGATGCCCCCTGTCGAGGTGAATCGGTTAGACTCGCCTCATGAGCGGCAAGCCCCAGATGGCCAACACCGGCACGCGGATAGGTGTTTTTTAGGCCGGTTTGTTTCGTGGCATTCCATCATGAACGAGACAAATCGCTGCGTTACATTTCCATCAGGATTGGATTTATTATTGCCGGATGAGAATTTATCTGGATAGCTGTTCTCTCCAACGCCCATTAGATGACCAGACACAACCAAGGATTCGGATAGAAACCGAAGCAGTGCTGGCGATATTTGCCGCTGTTCAATCCGGTGACTTGGTGTTGGTGAGCTCCGAGGCGCTTGAATATGAGCTAGCTCGCATTCCGGACGATCAACGGCGCAGCGAGGTTGCAGCAGTTTTGACTCTCGCAAAGGAACAGATCGAAGTCGACGCAGAGGGAGAGAGCCTCGCCGAATCTTTCGAAGCGATTGGAATCCGGCCCATGGATGCCGTCCATCTTGCGCTTGCATCAAACGCCGGCGTGGATTTTTTCGCAACCTGCGATGATCACTTGTTGCGCAAGGCGAAGGCGGTGAAAAAGTTCGGCTGCAAGCCTGTTTCGGTGCTTGCTTTGGTATTGGAGGTTTTCTCTTGACAACACAGTTTCAACCCATCGCTGAAGTGACCCAACGCGGAACGCGAATATTGATTCAGGAAATTGGTGTTGTTGACACCCTAAGGTTTCTCAATCAGTTTCGGGCAGGTTCTGGAAACTATACAGCGGATAGGCATGAGTTGTTTGAAGGTCTCACTGTGAAGGACATTGTCCGTGAGATCAAGGCTCAAAGAGAGCTCCGAGAGCTCCGGGGACAGTGTACTTAATTGCTTCCGGTCTGGAATTTAGACATTTGGTGCCAAGCTCGAATTTATTTCGCAAGTCAACCCACTCAAGCCACGGCACACGCCGATGCCGGTCAAACCCTATCGGGAGCCTCCCGCTGTCGAGGTGAATCGGTTAGACTCGCCTCATGAGCGGCAAGGCCCGGATGGCCAATAGCGGCACGCGGATAGGGAACCCCGATGAGCCACGACCAGAACTTCAAGAACCTCATCCTCGATTATCCACGCCGGGCGATTGAGTTTGCCGCCGCGAGCGAAGCGGCACGCCTGGGCGATGACGTGCGCATCCTGCCGCTGCGCGAGGAACAGCTGAAGGAACGTCTTGGCGAGCGCTTTCGCGAACTCGACGTGCCGCTGCTGCTGGAATGGCCCGACGGGCTCCGCCAGGCGCTGTTATTTGTGTTCGAGGAAGAAACCGAGCCCGGGCGCTTCTCCATCCATCGTCTCGGCCACTACTGTCTGGACCTCGCCGAGCTCTACCACACCGAGCGCGTGGTGCCGGTGGTGATCTTCCTGCACCCCGGGCAGTTCCGCGAGACACTCAGCCTGGGCAGCGATACGCGGGTTTATCTGCACTTCAGCTATCTGGCCTGTCCGCTCTTTGGGCTCAATGCACGGGATTATTTCGACAGCCCCAACCTGGTCGCTCGGCTGAACCTGCCCAACATGCACTATGCGCCCGAGGAGAAGGTCGAGGTCTACGCCCAAGCGGTGCGCGGTCTGCGCACGCTGGAACCCGACCGCGAGCGCCAGATCAAATATCTGGACTTTGTCGACATCTATGCCAACCTTGACGAGAATGAACGCCAGCGCTACCA
The DNA here is from genome assembly GCF_033954455.1 of Thiorhodovibrio litoralis. Taxonomy (NCBI): domain Bacteria; kingdom Pseudomonadati; phylum Pseudomonadota; class Gammaproteobacteria; order Chromatiales; family Chromatiaceae; genus Thiorhodovibrio; species Thiorhodovibrio litoralis. The sequence goes on from NZ_CP121473.1 coordinate 2,164,694, forward strand.
GCAAGACTATGCCGAGGAGATCGAGACCATGAGCGCGTTTGCCGATCGGTTTATTGAGCAGGGCATGCAGCAGGGTGAAGCCACGATCTTGATGATGCTGCTAGAAGAAAAATTCGGCTCGGAATCCATCGCCGTCCACCGTAAGCGCATCGAGTCCGCCGAACCTGAAAAACTGTTGCAGTGGTCGAGGCGGATCCTCACCGCCGAGACGCCGGAGACCATTTTCCACTGACGTTCTGACCTGCCTTTATCACTCACACCATCGCCGCTTAGCGGTGGGATGAGCTGTAGCTGCGGGTGCTAGAAAACTCATGGTTCGCCGGCAGGCAGGTAACCGGCGAAACTCCCATGGCCACAACCGTTCTCGCGCCCATGCTAATCCCGGGGACATTTACTCAATTCCCTCCGGCCTGCGCCCCTCTCCCAACCAAAGCCGCCAAATCGGCTAAACTTCCCCCAGACAGGCGACACCCGAGCCACCAACACCGGAGCGAACAGCCCGGAGCCTTGATCAACCACAATGGCATCAAAGGGCAGCACAGGGTCAGTTTAGATTGATTATCTCAGCAGAACCTTCCAATCGTGCTGTAGCCCTAAAAGACTAGATGATTGATGTATTTCGTTATCAAACTGAAGACGGAAAAGAACCATTTACAGAGTGGCTCAATAGCCTTCGCGATAAACGTGCGCAGGCAAAATTGAGAGTCCGCCTCAAGCGGTTGGAAGTTGGCTTGTTTGGTGATTGTAGTCCGGTCGGAGAGGGGGTACTCGAACTGCGTGAGCATTCAGGATCTGGTCATCGGGTCTATTTTGGGCGCCTGGGGGATAACGTGGTTCTTTTGTTGCTGGGGGGGCGATAAGGAATCACAAGCGCGCGGCATTGAGCGGTCTAAGAGGTAGGCCCATCGCTGGCAGGTAACAGGCCCGCCGCTTATCCCCCAGGAAACCAGCAACCGCGCGGCCCGGCGCCTTGATACCTAACGCACCTTGCCTTGACCTGTTCGATGTTACCTAGCGCGTTACCTAAACCGCCCGGAAAAGAAAAAAGCCTTGCGCCAAATGGCTGCAAGGCTCTGATTTTAATGGAGCCGATGAGCGGATTTGAACCGCTGACCTACTGATTACGAATCATATATTGCCGCTTTCTTGCTGCTCTGTCCTGTTCAAATTTGTTTTCAGCACAGAAAGAAACCCCTTGAAAAATAATGATAGAAGGCTATCATTAACTCGTACCTGTTCTGCTGTGCCTAAGTTTGTTCGGCGCCGAGTAGGTACAGAGTAGGTACAAAGACAGCCAGCAGGGGGCAGCATGGCGACCAATGACAGTCTCAAAGACCGCATCCGCACACTAACAGATGGGCGGAAGACATCAGAGCAGTTCGGACGCGGGTTCGGTTCTCTGGTGTTCTGGAAGCGCGGGGGCAAGGTGCGGGTTTACTTCAGGTACACCAGCAGCACCGGGAGTCAGGAAGATTACCCGCTTGGGCTCTATGACGAAAAAGGGCAGGGCGGGATGCAAATCAGCGAGGCTAAGGCCCGCGCTTGGGAGTTGTCCAAGCTATATCAATCAGGCGTCAAGGACATCAAGACACACTTTGCCGAGCAGGATGCAGCCAGGGAAGCCGAGAAGACAGCCGCCAAGGAAGCACTGGAAGCGGCCAGACGGGAGCGGGAAGCGCGAGGCAAGTTCACCCTGGGGGCATTGTGCGGCGCCTATGTCGCGCATCTGGAAGCCCTCGGCAAGCCCTCGGCAAAAGATGCGGCGAACGCCTTCAAGAACCACGTTTCAGGGGCAAGCCCTGAGCTGGCAGCAACGCCTGCAATGGAAGTGCAGCCAGAGCAAATCGCAAGCCTGATTCGCTCCATCAGGGACAAGGGCAAGGATCGCATGGCTGGCATCGTGCGCAGCTATCTGAACGCGGCTTATCAGATGGCCATCGGCGCCAAGTTCGATACCTCGGCACCTGCCAGTTTTAACGGGTTCGAGATCACGCAGAACCCTGTGGCGCCCATCAAGGCGATTGCCGTCAAGCGAGGCGAGCGCGTCTTGAGCCAAGCCGAGCTGCGCGAATATTTCGGACACATGGGGGAGGGCATTGTCGATCAGGCGTTGCTGTTGGCCCTGCTGGCTGGTGGCCAGCGGATTCGACAACTCTTGCGCGCCCGGGTGGCTGATTGGGACCCAGAGAATCGGGTTCTCAGGCTTTGGGACTCCAAGGGTAAGCGCACCGAAGCGCGCGAGCATCTGCTACCTCTTGGTGAGCAGGGGGCCAAGATTGTCGACGCGCTTGTCGAGCGTGCCATGGAGAAAGCCACCAAGGCGGCACAAGGGGGAGAACCCGAGCCGAATCCCTCACTGTGGCTGTCGACGGCTGGCGCTGTTGTCTTTCACGCCACCCCCGGCAAGCGAGTTGTCGAGATTGCCAAGAGGATGAAGGGCGAATCCTTCGACCTGCGGGACCTTCGTCGCACCTGTGAAACTCGCCTAGCGGGACTCGGAATCACCCGCGAAGTCCGGGCGCAACTCTTAAGCCATGGGCTGTCAGGCGTGCAGGTAGCCCATTACGACCGGCACTCCTACTCAGACGAAAAGCGCGCGGCGCTTGACGCATGGGAAGCCTATTTGTTCAGCAAGACGGCTGACAACGTTATCCCAATGAAGCGAGCGGCAGCAGCATGATTGAAAGGTGCGGCCCTCGGTTTCTCCAGTTTTCTCCAGTTTTCTCCACATTGTTTCTCCACTTCCCGTCTCGCTAATCTGAGCGCGCTAGGACATTTTTGAACGGAGAAACCGATGCAAGACAATCTCGAGACTCAGTCCATTGAAGCCGCGAAGCCAGGCAATCTAGGCAAGCAACGCATGCGCCGAATGCGTCGGATTCCATTGACTGAACAGCGGCTATTCACGGTCACTGATTATGCCGACTTCGCGGGAGTCGGACGGACAACCATATACGAAGCCTGGAAGGCCGGGCGCGGCCCTGAGTGCATCCTGGTCAATCAAAGCAGACGAATCCCGAGGGATGCCCAATGGTGTTCAGATGGTACACCGATAAATCACGCACCAGAGTTGCAGTAAGGCAAAGCCGGCTGACTCCTTTCCCGATCACACTCGGAGGGCACGGCCAAGGACATACCATTACCCATAACTATCCCTGACGCTGCGGTAAGCCTCCAGCGCCATGACAAAATCGGGGATGCGCTGCAACCCAATCCAGAGCGTCTTCGGTCCCGGGAACCCATCGGATTTGCGGTTGAGAAAGCCGCCCAGGGAGGCGACCATGCGCACCATGGTATCGAGCGAGGGCGGCTGCTCGGGTGGCGCTTGTTTCTGGGTGACCAGATAGACCGCCTTCCATTCCTCCTCGGCAAAGACCGCATCGCAAGGCAACTCCGGGCACTCGCGCCCGAGCATGGTCAGGTACAGCACCCGCCACGCGATGATCATGTACAAAGCGAGCGCCGGCTCCAGGCGCTCGCGCGTCTCGAGCTGCAGCTCCTCGATGCGGCAGCCACTTTTTAAGATCCGGAAAAAAATTTCCACTTGCCACCTGCAAAGATACCAGGAGAGCGTCTCGATGGCCTCTTGGGCGCTCTGCACCGCCAGATTGGTCAGCAACAGCCAGTTGAGTGGCTCCTCGCCGGCGGGCGGATTGACCTCGGTGGCCAGCAAAGCCGTGACCGTGACATCGGGCAAGGTGCGATCCGGGCGCCAGGGTGCCTTCAGGGTCACGCGCACCACCTTGATCTCCTGCGTGACCTGGCGTGCTTTGGCCCCCTTGGTGGCGGGACGCTCGAAGGTGATCTCGGTGAGCACCGGGGCGGCGTCCAGGGCCTCATTGAGCTTTCTGCCATCGGCCAAGCAGCGGTCGCGATGCTGCACCCGTACCAGCCAATCGGCGCTGTTCTCGGGGATGGGCGCTTCAACAAACAGGTCGTAGATGTCGCCCTCGCGATCGGCAACATAGGTCAAGCGCGTGTCGCTCAGTTCCTCGGCCAGCGCATTGACGCGCGCGTAGCCATCGACCCAGCGCACGCTTTCTTTCTCCTCCAGTGGGCGGCGCGAGTCTTTGTCCTGGCCCAGGCTACCGGGCTCGCGCACAAAAGTGTGCAAATCCAGCAGCCCCAGCGCGAGGCGCTCGGGCGTGACCGCCAAGGTGGGATGGATGTACATCCCATAGCGGCTCTCAAAGTTCAGTGGCCCAAGACCGACAATGCCTTTTTTGGTTGTATAGTCCAGCTCGCTGGTATCTTGGATACACAGCACCCGCGGATGCTCGCGCAGACGTTCTTCGGTACAAGCAAAATGGGGTGCGAGGATCTGCTCGGCGGTGACCGTGGGATGATCGAAAAAGCGATAGGCGGCCCGGGTCTCATACCAACCGTTGCAAGCCCCGGGAATACTTTGTGTCGGCTTGGCGCCGAGGGTTTCAAGCACCTGTTGGGCGCGATGATTCAGGCGCTTGTCGCCCAGAGAGATGTCCTGCAGTTCAGAGGCCAGCGCGATCATGCCACCACCCCCAGGGCGGCGCGGAAGTCCGCCGCCAGCGGGTAGACATAGATCGCCTTGCGCGGCAGCGCGGCCCGATGGGTGCGGTCGCACTTGCCGCGCCCGGTGGTTTCGCCCAAGTCGTGCCAGTTGGCGGCACGGTAACAGGTCCCGGCAAAGCGTGGGGTCTCGACAAAGGTCTCCAGCAGCACCAGACGCTCGCCATAGCGGGCGGGAAAGTCGACACTGACTTGCCGCGCGGCCAAGGACAGCACCTTGGAGGCGAGGTGTTTGACCTGCACCCAGGGCAGGATGAGGAAGCGGGCGTTGTTGAGCACCCGTCCCAGGTGTGCTTGGCGCTGCGCGGGCGTCCAGCCAATCCAGCGGTCGCGGGCAGCGACTTTCCAGGCCGCCGCGCCAAAGCCGATGGCGCCGAGCAGACCGCCATCCCACTGGATCAGGTAGCGCAGCTGCGCACCAGGCAGGGGACTGTAGCCGAGGTAGTGGTAGCGCTCGATCAGGCCGTTCCATAATTGCGAGGCCCTTCGATCATCAACGCGCGCCAGGCGCAAGCCGCTGAGCGCGCGCAGCGGGACGGACACTGGGATCGGTTCGGGCCGGGACTCGGGGCGCGGGACGAAGCGCCGCCCATTGCCATTGCCGCAGGTCGGTGGCGGCAGCACAATGAGCCCGGCACGATGCAACCGCAGCAGTCCCACCCGGGCACTCATGAGCTTGGGGCGGCCTTGGATATCGGTCCACTCCAGCGCGCGGCACACCCGCCGAGCGATCTCCGCGCGCAGCGGCGGCTGCGCCAGCGCGATCTCCTGGCGAATGCGCGCTAAGTCGGTCTCGTTGAAAGGGCGCCCACATAAACGGCTTGGAATCGCTTGGTCCATGGTCTCCCGTCCCCTTGCTGAAGATGAAAGGGCATCTCAGCAGAACTCGGGAGCTGTGTCCAGCCCCGGACGACGCTGGGGCGGGGAGATATGGGTAATGGTATGGGCCAAGGACGGTCACCAACCAACCAGAGGCGAAACCAACCAACCGGAGAAAGAGCCCTTGAACACTAACCTTCACTTTCACCTGAATGCAGCGCTGAAATCATCGCCAGCCCTCGACCAAACCAAGCTATCGGAGGGAGACATCGAAGCACTGAGAACCGACAACATCACCCTGACCCGAGGAATTGGTGTCATTGGGCGCCTATTGTCTGATGTCGAAGAACAACTCGGCACGCATGACATCCACGATATTGGCTCTTTACTGTCGATGCTGACAGAGTTGTCGGACGTGGTTTCTCAAGCGGCTGCCAGAGAACTCAAGACAGCGAGCTAATCAGCCCACTCCACTGTCCGCGCCAAGTCTAGGGTAGCTCCCGAAAAGGCGGCTACACCTTCACCGCCCTGGCTTGGCCCCTCCCTCGAAGGTGCCCGCGTGAAGGTGCGTGACAATGCTGAAATGGAACCCCAGGGGCTTAACGCCCTGTCATCCGCTCGAGCATCCGGCGCTTCGAGATTACTCCGACCCTTGCCCTATCCTGGTTTGCGCGGCTTTGTGGTGCGACCTTCCTGTTCACGAAGTCCGGCTGGTTGTCGATTCTGCGACCGAGGTTGAACCCGGTATCTACCAACACCCCGAGCACCCTAGCCTCGAGTCCAAGTGTCGCACGCTTCATGCGGCGATTGACGCTGATGAGCTGCCGGTCTATCGCCTATGGGGGATGGTGCATAACTGCTGGGCAGAGAGAAATGATCCCGAAAATATTTCCAGGCTCGGCCGGCACCTGATGCTTGCAGACCTGAAAGCCTGGATTGACAAGCATCATCCAAACGAACCTTTGCCTTCCTGGCTGTTTGATTCCGAGAGTGAGGCTAGATCACAAGAACCGTCATCAGAAGATGATGACTGGTTTGATAACCCGGAAGTCCCTATAGCAGAGCAACGAAAACGGGCGATTCTTACTGGCATTGAGGCACTTAGGTTCAACCGGCTAGCCATTCCCTACGCAGGAAAGAGTAAAGTTAAAGACTGGCTGAGGGAGACCGAGTACAAGAAACTGTTTGAAGGGAGAACTACATTCGATGAATCATCAATTTTTGAGGAAGCATGGAAAAAAGGGTTAAAAACCAAGCCTGCGCTATGGAAAACGGAAAACCATGAGAAGCACAGCAGACACAACAAGTAATAGGCCGATCTGTCTCGATTGACCTCGGCATTTCTCTAGTTTTCTTCACATTGTTTCTCTAGTTCCAGCCTCGTTAGTCTGAGTCCTAATTCGTTCGTATCTGAGGACTCAGACATTGCAAGCCAATCAATCACCCACCCGTTACCTTGATGCACGCAGCATCAGCGGCACTCTATCTCGATACCTCCCCTCGAATAATTCAAGAAGAACGCACCCGTGCAAACACGGCGGGGGGTTGAACATGGGAGCCACCCCCGAAGCCTGGCGCGATCCTGCGCCCGATCTGATTCGCCCCCTCATCAAGACCGCCATTGTGGAGCTTGCCGTCACCGGATTCATTCCTGCGGCATTCGCGACCTGGCTGATTCAGCGCGGAGGGTTGCTACATGCTTGAGGATAACGAGCGCACCCGTGAAACCGCGCAACCGGCAGTTGCAACGCCGACCGAGTTGAAGGCAGCGATTGACCCGCGCGACTTCTATGCCAGGGAATTCCCTGGCGTGCATCTCAAAGCCAGCAGAGACGGATGGACTCAGAATATTCGATGTCCGTTCCACGATGACAAGAACCCCAGTTTCGGCGTGAATCTCGATACTGGGGCTTATCATTGTTTCACTTGCAGAAAAAGCGGCGGCTCTGTCATTGATTACCGAATGGATGCCAACAGCATCGAAATGCAAGAAGCCTGTCGATTGTTGGCCAGTGAATTCGGCGTGCAACGGGGTTCGCCTTTGCTGACACAAAAGCCCCCCGTCAATGGCCACCAGAGGCCCGAGGCGGCGCCAGCGCCAGCAACCGAGCCGGTGCTCAAGGTGGAGCCGATCACGCTGGAAGCCCGGAAAACCCGCCCTGCAGCGCACCTGGAACTTGGCAAACCGAAAGCATCATGGGTTTATCACGACCAACAAGGCCGGCCGATCTGCATCATTCACCGATTCGACCCGCCTGGAAAGGGCAAGGAATTTCGCCCTCAGATTTGGGATGGCAAGGATTGGCACTGGAAAGCGCCACCCGAGCCGCGCCCCCTGTATCGACTGCATAAGCTGACAGCCCCACCCGAGGCGCCTGTCGTTGTCTGTGAAGGCGAGAAAGCCGCCGATGCAGCCGCCAAGCTGTTACCCCAGGCTGTCAGCACCACCCCGATGAACGGCGCCCAATCCCCCAGGAAAAGCGACTGGACACCAGTTCGCGGCCGGTGAGCGTAATCACGATAATTGCGGGACCCATTTCCAAGCCATTTGAAGGACATGGAATGCGTGTGGGATCACGGGGGCCGTTACTGGCCGACAGCGGGAAGCCGGAATCGTGAACCACGCTCCCCCCCTGAGGGGGGAGAGACGCAGCGGGTTCAGTTGCCTCTAGCGCTCTGGCGAATGGCGCGAGCGAGGGTGTAGCGGGCATAGCGCTCGGCATCGGCTCCGCGACGCGGGGACGCGCGCTCGAGCAAGCGCTGGTAGACCGTGGTCGGTGCAAGGCCCGCCTCAAGAGCGCCGCAGACCCAGCCCCATTCGCGGGCGGATTCGGACGGATCCCCGGTGGATAAGCGCGCCCGTGGAGCGCAGTTGACGACTGGCGGCGGAGCCGGAGCCATCGTTGGCAAGGCCGGAGTTGGATCCCAGACGCGCTCCTGCGGGCTTGGTCGCCGAAGGACATTGACCCACTCCCCGCCACGCTTGGCATTCTTCATCCCGGCGAGCCGACCGAGGTGCTCACCGGAGACCGAGCCCGGATCGGCGCCAACGCGCGGGATCAGCCAACGCTGCACATCACAGCGCTGCGCCTCATCGAGCGCGCGGGTCAGCCGTAGCCACAGGTGGCAGCCCCCGAGCGTCGAAGTCTGCACCACCAGGGCCGCATAGTGCCGAGCGATGCGCTGCGCCATCGGCCGTGCGACATCATCGAGAAACACCATTGGCCAGGGATAGCCGCGGGCTGGACGGATATAAATATCGGCCTGTTGGACATTGCGCGCTCTGGCCAGCCCCAACGGAAGCTGATCCAAAGAGCGATCATGGAACCACAGCATCGTCGCCTTGGCGGTGCGCACCGCCAAATCGGCACGCACGATGCCAGCGTCGTGCCATGCCTCAAGCATCACGGCGGTGTGTCTTGCCGCTGTCATGGCCTGGTGCGGGCGCTCAGCGCTCAAGCGGCTCATCAGGCGCCCGCCCTGGCACTCGGGCGTTGGCGGGCGTTGCCCGCCGCTGAACCAAACACCTCAAGGTAGAGTTGTTCATCGAGCTGCGCGCGTTCGAGCCGAGCAGCCTGCGCCAGCAATTCTGCCGCCATGGTCGTAAGCACGCGATAATTGCCCAACGCATGCTCAGCGAGCGTCTTCATCAGCCCTGCGCTCATCAGACTCGCATTGCCGGCACTGTGTTGTAAATGCTCCAGGCAGGCGACCAGCGCCTCGCGACTGGCATACTCCATACTCAGGCGCGTACGGATACGACTGCCCAGCGGCAGCAACTCCTCACGGCGCAGCTTGGTCGCCAGGCGGCCATCGCCGGCCAGGATCACGCTCAACAACGTGCGCGAATCGAACTGCATGGAGGTCAGCAGACGCAGCTCATTGAGCACCGTCGGATGCATCTCCTGCGCCTCGTCGATGAGCAACACCGGGCGCAACAGCGTCGTCTCCAGATGCGCCAGCCAGCGCTCGCGCAGGATCTTGAAGCCACCCCAGCGGTTATGGGGCTTGAGGTCAACGGCGAACAGATCGCCCATCTCGCGGTAGAAGTCCGCCACCTTCGAGCTGGGATGCGTGAGCGCCCCAACGCTGATATCGGGCAGCTGGCGCAGACGCTCATCGAGCAGGCGCAGTACCGCACTCTTGCCGGTACCCGGATCACCTTGAATGAGCGCAAAACCGCCTTCGCGGATCAGGCTCTGCTCGATGCGCCAGCAAAACTGCTCCACCGGCGCGCTGCGATGCAGTGCCGCCGTCGGCAGCTCCGGGGAGAACGGATTGAACTTCAGTCCATAGAGGGCCAGCAGGGTCTTGTTCATCGACTGGATTCCAGGTCATCGTGTTTTGGCAGATAGGCCGGCGGCAGACCGGTGGCGGCATACTCGGCGAGCAAGTCGCGCAGCAACGGTGGCAGCGTCGTGGCGCGTTGTGATGGCGGTGGCGGTGCGCCGGCGGGCTCAAGGCGCCGACGCTGCCCGGAGGCATTGGCGGCTTTATCGAGGGGATAGAGGCGGCAGAGGATGGCGCCCGAGTGGGGATCAACCACGTCCACAGCACTCAGATCCCAGCGGGCATAAGCGATATGCAGTTGCTCAAGGTGACGCAAGCGCGCCGGCACCTCGAAGCGCTTGCCCGCCAGGCTGAGCGTCCCATCGCTGCGGCGCTGACGGCGTTGGACGCGACAACGAAAAGCGGCGCGGACCTGCTCGCTGTCCGGACAGGGGCGCCCCACGTTGGGCGCATCGAGAAGACGCGCAAGCGGCGTGGCGGCGGTCTCACTGTGGACCTTGCGGTGGTACTCCTGCTCCACCCACGCCTGAGTGAGGGTGTTGAGCCGCTGCAGGCTCAGCTCCTCCAGCCCCTTAAGCATCGCCATCAGGCGGCCTTCCAGCGTGGCCCAGAAGCGCTCCTGCTTGGCGTTCTGATACGGGCTGTACGGCAGGGTCGGCTCATGGAGGATGCCCAGGGCGTGCAATCCGGCGGTGAACTCCTCGGCCTGCATTGCCGCGCCGTTATCGCTCATCAAGGCGCGCGGCAGCCCGCGCTTGTGCAACGCCTGCCCCAGGCCATGGACCAAGGTCTCGGTGGTCTCATCGAGGTACCACTGCAGATGGCAGATCAGGCGGGAGTGATCGTCAATGACCGCCAGCAGCAGGGGCTTGACCCAGACGCCACCCCGGGTGAGGACTTTGCGCGAGCCATGATGAAAGTCCAGATGCCACAAGGCATGGACATACTGGGCTTCATAGCTGCGCACCTCGCAGGCCTCCAGGCGCCGCGCGGCCTGTTCAGCGCCCGGCGTCTTGCGCGCCGGGACACGCCGGCGGTGCAAGCCCGCGCGCTTCATGAAGCGGCGCACGGTGGCATAGGAGGGCAGCGGCCCCAGGGTCTGATCGCCCGCGCACAAGGCGGCGAGGTTGTCGTAATGCAGCTGCACCGTCCAACCGGGGTAGTCGCGGTACTGGGCTTGCACCGCATCCATCAGGCGCGGACTCAGCGCGCGCTGCTCCCCGGCATCGCTGCGCCGGCGCGGGCGCAGTGCCGCCACCGGGTCTTGGGCATCGCGTGCGAGGTAATACCAACGCTCCAAGGTGCCAAAGCTAAAACTGACCGCCCGCCCAGTCACCGGATGGCGCCATGACTTGGCCGCTAGCGCCTTCAGCCGCGCGCCCAGCGCGTTCGCCGGCGCAGGATCAGCCAATAAAGGACCAATAATGGCAAAGCGCAACCGCGCCCAACCATCGGGATCACCGAGGCCGTTGTCATCGGACATTCGTCTTCACCTCCCAGTTGTTTCACACATCACCGGGAGTCTAGAAGGCGCCGCCCAGCGGCGCGATGAGGTCTTCTGCGGGTTGGCGTTGCCCTACAGCGAGCCTGTCGCTGTCGTGCTCGGGGCGATCAATATCAGCAGTTGCACGACGCGCTCGGACAACGCTTTTGCGCTCAATTTTTCCAGCAGGGATCCTGGCAGGTGCTCGGTGGCGATCGGCGGCATCAACAGACCAGCCAAGGATCGAAAGCAGCGGGTTTGCACAAACTGCTCACGCCACCAGTGCTGCCACCGCCGCAGGGTTTGGACGGTGACACCGAGCGTCTTGATCAAGCGCTGGCGACGCGATGCGCTCAGCCCGCAATGCAGGGCGGAAATCAGCACGACGATGACCCCGAGATAGACCTTGCGGCCCAGAAACCGAACGGAAGGCGGGGTGCTGCGCCGCCGGCACCCGTCCGCGGCACAGCAGAAACTCAGACGGCTCTGGTAGCTCTCATCCAAGACGCCACGCACAACACCTCGGGGCTTACGCGGATAACGGGCGCTGTGCAACGCACCACCGCAGTCACAGCCGCCCGCGCGGACTTCCTCGGCAATCGACTCGTCGATCCGGGTGAGCAGGTGGTAAAAGTTCGTGTCGGCAAGAAAGGCGTGACACACTGGGACTGTCTCCTGGTTTTTGGCGAAATTCGGAGACAGCCCTCTCGGGCAACTTGCGTCAAGTTGTTTGAGGGGGTTTTTTGTTTTCCCTCACTGAATTTGCTCAGAATCGCGGCCGATTCCCGCAAATAGTCTGCTCAGGCTCACCGGCGTGTCCTGATCTGGCCAGACAATGACAAAGCCGGCGCACAATTCGCCCGCACGGTTGCCGAACTCGCGACCGAGGCCGGCGCGCTGTCCGTGGCTATTCTCGACCTGACATCACTGGCACCCGAGCTGCCCAAAAAATGGGATGCGGCGGACGCACTTGCCGATGGATGGACCCCTGAGAAATTCGCGGAAGCGGCGCGCTGGTCCGATTTTGCATGCCCCCCTCAAAAGTCAGAGGGAACCGAGGGAACCGAGGGAACCGGATTGAATAATAAGGACTGTTCCGGTTCCCCCTCGGAAAATGCAGAGGGAACCGAGGGTGTAGATGGCGCTCAAAAAGCGCTTATAGCCGGTGAATAGCGCAGTCAACCGCCAACGAGGCTGGTGACAAACCCCAGTCTCAGGTTGGTGTGGAAAGGCAGATCCAGGGGCCGAGGAGCGCACACCGGGAAGGAGCCCGGAGGGCGACTGGACGGTGTGCGCTCCTCGGCGCAGCGCCCGCGCGCGCGGCTTGGTGTTGCGGGAGGGTCGCGTCATCGCCCTCGTCGGGGGTGACAACCGCGGAAAAAGCAGGTAGAGGCTTGGGGCCGTTGAGACAGGCGCGACCGCGGCTTCGACCACCACAGTCTCTCCGCGACCGCGCCCCAACCGTGCATGGCACGGCCCGCCGGCAGTATCGGCCTGGCGGGAGAATACATCCACCCTCATCGGCGGGAGCCGCCGATGTGCGCCCATTGCGCCCCATGCCTCAGTGCCCGTCTGTTCCTCTGTGCCCGTTGCCGTCAGCAGGTCGTACTCTGCAGTCGCTGTGATCGCGGCAACCGCTATTGCGGCCCCACCTGCGCACAACGTGCCCGGCACGACGCCCAGCGTGCCGCCGCCCGACGCTACCAATCCAGCCGTCGCGGGCGCCATACCCATGCCGCCCGCCAAGCGCGCTACCGCCGTCGCCAGCGCGAAAAAGTGACGCATCAGGGTTCACCCCCGCGCCCATCCGATCAATGCTCCTGTGAGAACACCCCCACGCCGATTGCCGTGGCAGAGCCGGTCGCCGTTCTCAATCCCGCGGCGGTTGCCGATGATGCCCAGGTCCCCGAGGTGCCCTGTCATCGCTGCGGGTGTGAGTGCTCGCCTCTTCTGCGCCAAGGTTTTCTCCGCCGCCCGCAGTCAGGCGTTGCTGGCCGCGACCCCTGAAGCCAACAGGAGCCATCATGACCATCCCTTCCGAGCTCGAAGCCAAGATCCTGCGCTACTTCCTTGCTGAGCACTGGCGCGTCGGCACCATCGCCCAGCAGCTCGGCGTGCATCACGCCACCGTCGATCGGGTGCTGTCCCAGTCCGGACTGCCCAAAGTCGAGCGCGCCGCGCGTCCCTCGCTCATCGACCCCTATCTGCCCTTTGTCGTGGAGACGCTCAAGACCTATCCGCGTCTCACCGCCAGCCGGCTCTATGCCATGGTGCGCGAGCGCGGCTATCGCGGCGGGCCGGATCATTTCCGCCATTTGATTGCCCATGTGCGCCCACGCCCGCAGCCCGAGGCCTTTCTGCGCTTAAAGACCCTGCCCGGTGAGCAGGCCCAAGTCGACTGGGGCCACTTTGGCAAGCTCACCATTGGCCGGGCCACCCGCACCCTGATGGCCTTTGTGATGGTGCTGAGCTTCTCGCGGGCGGTGTTTCTGCGCTTCTTTCTCGATGCCCAGATGGCCAACTTCCTGCGCGGGCATGTCGGCGCCTTCGCGGCCTGGGGCGGCGTGCCGCGGGTGCTGCTGTATGACAACCTCAAAAGCGCGGTGCTTGAGCGCCAGGGCGAGGCAATACGCTTTCATCCAACGCTGTTGGAACTGGCCGGTCATTATCGCTTCGAGCCACGTCCGGTCGCGGTGGCGCGAGGGAATGAAAAAGGCCGCGTGGAGCGGGCGATTCGCTACATTCGCGACAGTTTCTTTGCTGCGCGCACCTTCAGTGATCTGGCGGATTTGAATGCCCAGGCTGATACCTGGTGTCAGGGCCAGGCGGCGGATCGGCCGTGCCCGGAGGACCGCGCGCAGTCAGTGCGCGCGGTTTTTGAACAAGAACGCCCGCATCTGCTGGCCTTGCCGCCGGTTCCCTTTCCTACCGAAGAGCAGGTGGCGGTGTCGGTCGGGAAGACGCCCTATGTGCGCTTTGACCGCAACGACTATTCCATTCCCCACACTCATGTGCGCCGCACGCTCACGGTGGTGGCGTCGCTCGGGCAGGTGCGGGTGCTCGATGGGGCCGCGGTGATCGCCACTCATGCGCGCTCCTTCGATGCCGGGGCGCAGGTGGAGGACCCGGCGCATGTGGCCGAGCTGGTGGCGCGCAAGCGCGCCGCGCGTCAGCACCGGGGGCAGGATCGGTTGATCCAGGCGGTACCGATCAGTCAGACCCTGCTGACCCAGGCCGCTGAACGCGGGGAGCCCTTGGGCAGCATGACGGCGGCTTTGCTGCGCCTGCTCGATTCCTATGGGGCGGCGGAGCTGACAGCGGCAATCGAGGAGGCGCTGGCGCGCGAGGTGCCGCATCCCAATGCGGTGCGCCTGGCGCTGGAGCGCCGCCGCGAGGCGCGCGGACAGCCGCCGCCGATTCCGGTCACCCTGCCGGCGGATGCGCGGGTGCGCGAGGTGGTGGTGCGCACCCCGGCGCTGGGGGATTACGACCAGTTGCATGATGAACCGCCACGGGAGGACTGAGCATGAGTGAACAGGATCCGCAGATGCTGAAACAACGCGCCCAGGCGCTGAAGCTCTATGGGGTGCTGGCGCATTGGGCGGAGGTGGTGGACGCGCCTTGGCTGGTGAGCGTGTTGCAGTGGGAGGAAGAGGCCCGGGCGCAGCGCTCGCTGGAGCGACGCATGAAGCAGGCGCACTTGGGGCGGTTCACACCACTGGCGGATTTCGATTGGAATTGGCCCAAGCGCTGTGATCGCGCGGCGATTGAGGAGTTGATGGGCCTTGGCTTTGTCGCCGAGGCGCTGAATGTGGTGCTGATCGGCCCCAACGGGGTGGGCAAGACGACGATTGCGCGCAATCTGGCGCGGCAGGCGGTGCTGGCCGGGCGCACGGTGCTGTGCACGTCGGCGGCGGCGATGCTCAATGCGCTGCTGGAAGCCGACGGGGAGCGGGCGCTGCGCGCGCGCCTGAATGCCTATGCCCGCGTGCAGCTGTTGCTGATCGATGAGATCGGGTATCTGTCGTATTCCAACCGCCACGCGGATTTGCTCTTTGAGGTGGTGTCACGCCGCTATGAGAGGCATCCGACCCTGGTGACAACGAACCGCCCCTTTGCCGAGTGGGGGGAGGTGTTTCCCAATGCCGCCTGTGTGGTGTCGCTGATCGATCGCTTGGTCCATCACGCGGAGATCATTCAGATCGATGGGGAGTCCTATCGGCTCAAGGAGGCGAAGGAGTCCGCGACGCGGCGGCGTGAGCAGCGCGCGGCACGGACCAAGCCGGCGTCAAAGACGCCTCCAGCACAGCCAGGAGAGGAGCATGTATCCACCCCCGATGATTCCCTATGATTGGTCGCCCGAGCAGGCGCTGGCGGTCGTTGACTGGTTGGAGATGCTCTGCGAGGGAATTTATGAGATCCATGGCCTCGCTATCGCCGAGGCCCGCGAACAGGCCTATCAGGAGCAACTGCGCGATGAACGTCAGCTGCCCTTGCCGTTGTTTCCTTCCTACAACGATGATCCGTTCTGAGTGACCTTCACCGGCCACCGGGCGCGGCTCGCTGTTCGGTGGCTCACCCTTCGCCTTCAGCGAGGGCGTCGCTTTGTCGGGCGGCTGGACTTCACCGTTTATCCGCAGGTTTGTTCAGCCGCTAACAGAGGGAACCGAACCGCAAGACCCACCCGTCAAACGCCCCGGATATGCAGTGCATGACAGTGCAACCGGCTTTGGCCCGTCCGGTCTGTACTGGCATGACATCAAGGGCGAGGGAGAGAAGATCGAAGAGATCGACACCTGGATCTGTTCTCCAATTCATGCGGACGCGATGACCGCGAGCGACAAAGACACGGATCATGGTCTGTTGCTGCGGTTCCAGAATGCGGCCGGAAGATGGCGCGAATGGTCGATGCCGATGGAGTTGCTCAAAGGAAGCGGCGAGGAACTGCGCGGCGAACTGTTGGATCTTGGCGTGCGAATCAACCCGCGACAACATCGCTTGCTGAACGACTATCTGATGCGTCAAACCCCGGAGCGTCGCGTTCTTGCCGCAACGCAAACCGGATGGCACAGCGCCGGCAAGGTGTTCGTGCTCCCGCATCGCATCATCGGCGCTAGTGACGTGCGATTCCAGTCCGGGCATGCCCAGCATGATGAGTTTGTCACTGCTGGGACGCTGGAAGGCTGGCGCGCGGAAATCTCGGCCCGCTGCATCGGGAACCCGATGCTAAACCTGGCTGTTTCTGGGGCGCTGGCTGGCCCACTGTTGGACAAGGTGAACCGAATCAGCGGCGGCATTCATTTGGTTGGAGACTCAAGCACCGGCAAAAGCACGGCGCTTTCTGTTGCGGCTTCAGTATGGGGAGGCCCGGATTTTATACGCACCTGGCGTGCGACCAGTAACGGCCTGGAGGGAGTTGCTGCGGCGCTCAATGACACGGCCCTGATCCTCGATGAAATCAGCGAAGCGGACCCGGCAGAGGTTGGCGCGATTATCTACTCCATTGGCAACGGCACCGGCAAGAGTCGCGCGGACCGCACCGGCGCGTCCAGACCTCCCAAGCGATGGCGCGTCATGCTGTTATCGAGCGGCGAGCGCACCATTACCGCGACCATGGCGGAAGGCGGAAGGCGGAGAAAAGCCGGACAACTTGTCCGCCTGTTGGACATCCCTTGTCGGCGAAGTTTTGGCCTGTTCGATGTTCTGCATGAACAACCGAACGGGCGCGCGTTGTCCGACAAGTTGCGCACCGAATCAGCGCATCATTTTGGTCATGCTGGCCCGGCGTTTGTGCAAGCCCTGATAGAAGATGATTCCGGCGACCTTGGCGAGCTGCTGGCGAACATTCAAAGCCGAGAGGAATTCGCGTCGGAGTCCGAGCTTGAGGGACGTGCGGCCAGCGCGCTCGCATTGGTGGCGGCGGCTGGAGAGCTGGCGACATACTTCGGAATCACCGGCTGGCAAGAAGGTGCAGCCATCAAAGCTGTGGCCACCGCCTACCAGGCATGGAAAGGCTACCAAGGCCAGGGGCAGACCGAATCCCTGCAGATTCTTGAAGCGGTTGGGAGCTTCATAGACAGGCACGGCGATTCCAGGTTCACCGATTTTTCGCACAACGAGAGTGTCAAGGTTTCTGCTGGACGCGCTGGATGGTTTCGCACTAAAGGTGATGCACGCATTTACATGTTCACACCGGACGGACTGAAAGAGGCTGGTGGCGGTTTCGACATTAACCGCATCCTGGACGCTCTGGATGAGGCCGGATGGATTGTTGAACGCGACAACACCGGAGGCAAGCGAAGCAAGAAAACCAAGGTGAATGGCGAGACAAAAAGTCTGTATTACATCGTTCCCCAAGAGGTGGAGGAATGAGTATCGCGGCACTTGCGCAACGCCTAAAGCGCGCCAAGGTTCCCCCGGTTCCCTCGCCAACCAACCCGGAGGGAACCAAAAAAACCGAACCCAATCAACGCGGTTCCCTTGGTTCCCTTGGTTCCCTCACCAAAAAGGATAAGGCGAACAAACCGCCCGGACAAACCGCACGGCTGTGGCTGGTGACCAGCGCGAGCGACGATGTCATCACTGTGAGCTACACGCCACCGGCAACGCTGGTCAAGGTGCGAGCAGACAACCCCGGCGCCAGCATTCGACCAGAGCAAGTACCCAAACAGGGTAGGGGGCTTGATCCGACCGACACGGCCACCGTCACCGCCTGGCTGGACGCGATAGGGGAGACCGACACCGAGGCTCGAGCGCAGTACCTTGCCATCTGTGCAAACGATCCGCACGCGCTGGAATGGACCCTTGTCGAGCTGGCCAGCATGACCAGCACCTCATCATTATCGCGCGGAGATGTCCTAACAAACCCTTGAACTACAAGGAGACTCCCTTGTTAAGGATCAACTCTAGAACTGTTTTGGTGCATGCCTGCGCGGTACGGGAGGAAATTCGCTGATTAAGATCGGTCCTTCAAAGCCTAAAAGCGCTAATAGTAGACTCCAAGTCCCGAATTTCCGGACTCGTTTTGAAGCAAGCACGTTCAGAATTTTCCCGAGCTGTCTTGTTCGCATCAACTTGGTATGGCTCCTTGACAGTCACGTACTGATAGGAGACGCACCTCATGTTTACCTGACCATTTTGATCAACATCACCGCTCCACCTATCACAAGGTCCTTTTTCCCGTTTGTCCTTATACCTAGTCTCCATCAAAGGCGGATAACGCTGGAAGGAAAGGCTTTTGCATCTATATTTTTCCGACTCAATCGTACTAGCCAACAAGTCGCGATCAGGCACGCCGGAGCATAATGCTTTGATCTCGAATGGATTCTTTCCTGTCCGTCGCGCAGCTTCAGCCGTAAACTTGTCGAGAGCTAGCTTGTCAGTGTTTCCTGGCTTCCAGAGTGAATTGAGAAAAGAGCATATCTTTCCATCACTGCTTTCTGTAAGGAACTGTTGACTATGTTTCTCGCCAACGGCCTTGAACCATTGGTCGCTTCCTGTGGTACCACAACCATGCAAGAACAGCGCTATTGAACAAGCCAAAAATGCGATTCGAGTTCCAAGCACGGTAGACAATTTTGACCTCCTGCGCGAGCCATAAATGGGCAAGGTGGGGGGATTGGCTATGAAGAATTTTTGTGAGGTGTCAGAGAGGAATCGATTTCAGCGAGGGACCCACGGCGGCTCGAGCCATCCCCCCCCCACCTGCTGGCATTACCTGCCAAGCCCTGAGTCGATCATCAAGGGGAATCCTCGAACAACCTCCCTCGATTGTCCTACCGAGCCACCCGGCAACCCCTCGAACCTGTCCAGTCAGTCAGGACCCCAGGCTAACCTCCCTGACATTCGAAGCCCTCTGGAATCTGACGTGTAGGATCAAATGACCTCGGGTTCTTGCTGTGGATCGAGCCTCATCAGTGCGTCCAGAGCTGCGGTGACACCATCAGCCCATGAGTCAGCTTCCAGGGTGCCCCACTGATGCGGACAGACAGGCTTAGGCGTGCGGTCGAACCGAGACGCACAGGTTGCCAGGAATCCGCGCTCATACTCAATGGCCAGCTGATTCTCCATGATCTTGTAGGAATCTTGGTTTTCGCGCCGAACAGGTACCGAGCAGGTACAAGCGGAACTAGGCACGGATCAGTATCGAGCAAAAAAACTTCTAAGTAACTGTTAATTATGGAGCCGATGAGCGGATTTGAACCGCTGACCTACTGATTACGAAACACGTGCTACCCCCTTTCTAGCCCCTTCTCGGTCAATCTTATCAGTTGCGATACTAGGAATTATAGTTCTGGTTTTATTGACTTTTCAACTGATTTTGTTAACCTGTTAGTCAGTCTGGGTAACGCAGCAAATCGTCATATATCGCGCAAAAATGTTACCCCGAGCGTTACCCAGGATTCCTGGGTAAATGAGCAACTGACAAGCCAACGAGAGCAACTGACGGGGGTAACGATGCCGACGCTCCGCCTGACGGATGCCGCCCTGAAACGACTGAAGCCGCCGGACGCTGGACGGATTGAGTACTGGGATTCTCATACCCGAGGCTTCGGGTTGAGAGTGTCTGTTTCGGGCGTCAAGAATTGGGTTTTAATCACGCGCGTGCTTCAAGGCGGCGAATGGAAGCAAAAGCGTGTGACCTTGGGTGCTTATCCGGCTCTGTCATTATCGGATGCGCGCGAAAAGGCGGCGGAAGCCAAGGCGAAGGCGAAAGCGGGCGAAGATCCGAGTGATCGGGTAAAAACAGAACGTCAGGCGCTCGTCGACAACAGTCGCAATACCTTCCTGCTTGTACGGACGGAATTTCTTGAAAAGTACCGGGGCCGTGGCAATAAACGGCCGGCTCCAAGCACCTTGGCTGAAATGACACGGGTGCTTGGATCAAGGGATTTTCAGGATTGGAATGAACGTCCGTTCGCGAGTATCACTCGTCGCGACATTCTTGATGCACTGGATCTCATTGTCGCGCGTGGTGCCGAAACATTGGCCAATCGCGCACTGGCGTATTTGAAACTGCTCTTTGCTTGGGCGGTTCAGCGCGAAATCATTGACGCCGATCCTTGTTCCACAATCAAAAAGCCAGGGGCGGAAGTCAGTCGTGATCGGGTATTGACCGCCAGCGAACTACGTCTGATCTGGAAAGCGACAGAAGCTTCGGACAGTCAATTTGGACAAATTATTCGCCTGCTGATGTTAACTGGTTGTCGCTTGCGCGAAGTTTCAGCGTTGCCATGGTCGGAAATCGATACCAAAAAAAGTATCTGGAATCTTCCAGGCAAGCGCACCAAGAACGGTCGCGACCATGTTGTCCCACTGACTCAGCCCATGCTGGAGATCCTGGACGCGCGCAAGGGCGCGCAAAAGGCGCTGGTCAGCAACGGTCAGCCGATGCCGAAACTGGTCTTTACGACCACTGGAATAACCCCGTTCAGCGGGTTTTCGCGGGGCAAGTCGCTCTTGGATACGCGTATCAAGCGTCTGTTGGCGGCCGAATCTGCGGACGACGGCGAAGCAGCGGAAGTACCGCCCTGGCGTCCGCATGACTTACGCCGATCCGTCGCCACCCACATGGCCGAAGAGCTTCGCATCCCGCCGCATGTCATCGAGGCCTGTCTGAACCACGTCAGCGGCACCAAAGCCGGGGTAGCGGGCGTCTACAACCGCGCCTTGCATCTGGATGAGCGCCGCGAGGCACTGCAACGCTGGTCCGATCATGTGCTCGAACTGACCGGCGCAAACGCCGAGGATGTCGCGCAAGCGGCCATGGATTGATCGGTGGTGCAAGGCAAGAGTGCCTGTGCGACCAGACGGCGCGCTAGTCCAAATCCCGCAGCTCCGCCATCAGCTCCCGCAGACTGATAGCTTCCAGCTGTTCGGAGAGCGGATAGCGGTCATCCCCGGCATGCACCAGGAAAGCGCGTTCGGGTCGGAGATCCTCGCAGGCCTGATGAAAGCCGCGTTCCACCCTGGCCGCGAGACCACGCTTGATCTCAATGGCCCAGCGCGTCCCATCATTGTGCTCCAACACCAGATCGATCTCTGCGCCGGCGCTGGTGCGGTAGAAGAACGCGGAGGTTCGCCAGGGCAGCACGCCGAGCAGATTCTCCATCACAAAACCTTCCCAGCTGCTGCCAACGACCGGATGCCCCGGGAGTTGTTCGAGGTTTTCGAGCCCGAGCAATGCATGAACGATCCCGCTGTCGCGCACATAGACCTTGGGGGATTTCACCAAGCGCTTGCCGAAATTGGCATGCAAGGGCGGCAGACGTCGCACCAGCAACAGATCGCACAATAAATCGATGTAGCGCGTGACTGACTGGGTGCTGACCTCCAGGGCGCGGGCCAACTCCGAGGCATTCAGTAAGGACCCTTGGCGATGGGCCAACATGGTCCACAAGCGTTCCAGGGTGGTCGCCGGGATGCGCGGCCCGAACATCGGCACATCGCGTTCCAGATAGGTGCGGATAAAGTCCTTGCGCCAGGCCAGACTCTCGCGGTCGTCCTCGGCCAGGTAGCTGTCGGGAAAGCCGCCGCGCAGCCAGAGTCGCTCACGCGCAGACCGCGCGTCTTCTATCTCCAGCGGCGAGAACGGCCCGAGCGGGAGATAGGCAATGCGCCCGGCCAGGGTCTCCCCCGACTGACGCAGCAGATCCAGCGAAGCTGAGCCCAAGATCAGAAAGCGCCCTTTGCCCTTGCCAACGCGTCGCCCTTTGTCGATGATCCCGCGCAGATCCTGAAACAGCGCCGGTATGCGGTGAATTTCATCAAGGATCACCAACCGATCATCGACGTTCTCAAGAAACAGCACCGGGTTCGCCAAGCGTTGGCGATCATCCGAGTTCTCAAGATCGAGATAGAGCGCTTGGCGAGCGTTGCCGATCTCCAGTGCCAGTGTGGTCTTGCCGACCTGCCGGGGGCCGATCAGAGCGACGGCGGCCTGACGTGCCAAGGCAGCGCCCACTTGGCCGGTGATCAGTCGTGGTAGCATCCTTGCAAATTATCCAACGATTGGAAAAAATGCAAGGATTTACGACAGCCGAGCAGTGAGCGTCGATGGACGCATGTGCGATCGCCGAGGGTCTCGTGCCAGCAGGAGGATCTTGTCCCAAAGCCAGGGCGCAGCCACCAACCGCTCAAGGGTTCCAGGCGCGAAAGAGCGCCAAAATCGGCACGTTTCACGGTCTCTTCCGAAGCTGTTCACGCGCTAGGGTAGTGGCTCCATGATCCAACGGAGGCTACCATGCAAGCACTTGAGAACCCAGTTCCCGCACCCTGCCCAATTTCGCCACGCCACCAGATTGAAAGCCAAGCCCAAGACCAGGCCGAAGACCGACTGATCACCGCCGAGGAGGTGCGTCGCATTGCCGGCGGCATCAGCGACATGACCCTATGGCGTTGGCTCAAGCGCGGAATCCTGCCGTCACCGCTGGTCATCGAGCGGCGCCGGTATTGGTGGAAAGAGGCGATTTTGGATGCACTGCAACGCGCCGGACGCAGCGATGCCCGGCCGGAATCCAGCGCGCCGCGGGTGTCGGGATGAGAGCGCTGTCCGGGGAAGGGAAGCCCCAGTCGGTCAGCCGATGACACCTCACGTAAGCTGCGGCGGAACAGAGCATGCCAAAGACCATCCATGACAAACTCGCGGCGATTGTCGCCGGTATCGAGCAAACCGGATCCGCTGAAACCACGCGCCTGACGGTGCTCAAGAAATGGTTCGAGCACGAAGGCCGGCTCACCGCCTTCGCGTTTTGGATGCTCGCGCGAATCATCAAGGAGGCGAAGGTCTCCTCCCCAGAGGCGCAAGACTTGCTGGAGGAAACCAAAACCCTCCAGGGTGACGCCGGCGAGAAAGGCCACCTTGATCGGACCGCGGCCGGGTCATTGCACAAGCGACTGTACGACTTTCAGTCGCAGATTCGCTATGTCCATTCCACTGCGGTGCGCATTGTGCGCGAGGCCTCGCTGATGCGGCTGGAAGAGGCGCTCGATATCCTGCTTGGATACGGGGGCGCGGACTGCCCGGCCGGCGGCTATCAACTCGCCGCCCGCTACTGTGAGCACTATGATTCCCGCCATGGCACGAACCTGAACGGGCCGGCCTTAGCGCGCGTGCAAGCCATCGCCGCGTTTGTCGCTCAACAGGAAGCACTGGAAACCGCTTCGCAAGAAGGCAACCAGCGATCACAGTCGGGGCCTTGGCTCCGTCCGCCTCGGTGAATCTTCGCGGCGCGCGCTGAGTGAAGTGACAACGCGTGCGGATCAGCGTGGCGATGCACCGCCAGTCTCGGATTCGAGCCGAGCTTGTCGCTCCCGAATCTCCTCCAGCCCGATGAACCGGTTGTATGCGTCAAACCCGAGCATCCGCTCGCGTACCGCAGTTGTCGTGCCCTGATGCAACAGCGCCCCGGCCCAGTCCTGCATCGCCTTGACCGCGCTGAACAATGAACCGCACGGATAGGCGACCAGACATTACCAATGTCCTGCAGCTCGGCCGCCGATAGGAAGGGACTGCGTCCGCCCTCGATCATGTTGGCCATGCTTGGCACCCCCATTGATCGCAGCGCCTGATTGACGGTGCGCATCGCATCAGGATCATCCACGGCTTCGACAAAGAGCATGTCGGCACCTGCCTGGGCATAGAGCCGCGCACGACGCAGGGCTTCCTCCAGCCCCAGAACCGAATAGGCATCGGTGCGGGCCATGATGACGAAATCCGGATCGCGGCGCGCCCACAGGGCGGCCTTCAGCTTCGGCAGATACTCCTCGACCGGCACGACCTGCTTACCCTGCATGTGACCGCAGCGCTTGGGGTAGGTCTGATCCTCAATGAACAGGCCGGCCGCGCCCGTGGCTTCGACCTCGCGCACCGTGCGGATGACATTGTTCAGATCGCCAAAGCCAGTATCGATATCGACAAAGACCGGGATGCTGAGCGCGGCGCAGATGTTGCGGTACTGATCGATCATCTCGCGCCCGGACAGCAGCCCAATATCCGGCATCCCGAGCAGGCTGCCGGAGAGTCCAAATCCAGCGGCGGCGATCGCCTGAAAACCGGCCTGCTCGAGCACCCGCGCCGAAAGCCCGTCATGGCAGGCGGGCAGTTGCAGAATCTTGGGATCAGCCACCAGGGCGCGAAAGCGTTGGGCGGGTGTCATCTGAGCGAGCCTTCCTAATGCGTAATGACGTTGGACATCGGTGGGGCGGACAGCCGCAGCATCCGGTTGCCGCCGAGTTGGAACTGATAATCCACCGTCAGGATCTCCATTATCCGGTCGCTGGCTTCAGCTTGGTCGATCCGGCAGATCCGATTGCCTTGTGTCATGCTCATCGCATCAGGGCCAAAGGATGAAACGGAAACACATCATGCGCAACAAGATTCTCTATCGCGTGCTGCTGGGCGCCGTCTTACTGCTGGTGCTCGCGGCTTGCAGCGATCAACCGACGCTCAGTCCCTTGTCGCCAGACGCGGTGATTCTCTCCTTCGGCGACAGCTTGACCGAAGGCGTGGGCGCCAACAAAGAACAAAGTTACCCGGCGGTGTTGGCGACCTTGACCGGGCGGCGGGTGATCAACGCCGGCATCTCTGGCGAGGAGAGCGATGCCGGCTTGGCGCGCTTACCGGAGCTGCTCGCCACCAGGCAGCCCGATCTGGTGATTCTCGGCCATGGCGGCAATGATTTTCTGCGCCAACGCGATACGGATCAAACCCAAGCCAATCTGGCCCAGATGATCGCACGCGCGCGCGAGCAGGGCAGCGAAGTGGTTCTGTTAGGCATCCCGCGCCCGGGCTTGCTGGTGCGTACCCATTCGCTCTATGACGAACTGGCTGATGAACTGGACGTCCCGCTCCAAGCCAATGCGATCGCGGAAATCCTCGCCGACAAGACGCTGAAGTCCGATCAGATACACCCCAACGCCCAAGGGTATCGCCAATTGGCCGAGGCGATCGAACGCCTGCTGCGGCAAGCTGGCGCCCTGCCGCCGGGCTGATTGGCGTCGTCGAGCTGGCGTGCGGCAACGGCGGACTGACGGCGCTGATTGGCTCAGGCAAAACCAAGACGCCGCAGTCGCCTGGCGCTCTTTAGCCGCGTTTGTTAATCCGCGTTCAATGGATATCCGTGATGGCGACCACGATAACCACCGAGCACAGCGCGATGGCAGGCCCGGGGACCTATGTGGTGTTGCTCAGAGCGCATGGCTCGGGCAGGGTGCTAATCGGCCGTCTCGGCACCTTGCCCCTCGATGGCGGGCTATTCGCCTATGTCGGCAGTGCCTTCGGACCCGGCGGCCTTGCCGCGCGTTGCCGCCATCACCAGCGGATCGCCGCCCGTGCGCATTGGCACTTGGACTACCTGCGCCCGCATTGCCGCCTGCTTGGCTTCTGGGTTGCCAATGGTCCGGAACGTCTCGAACATCCTTGGGCGCAAGCGCTTGGCCGGCTTCCCGGAGCCGCCTGGCCGCTCGAGCGCTTTGGTTCGAGCGACTGCCGCTGCCGCGCTCATCTGATCGGATTGCCGCGGATGCCGAGCGCTTCGCTGCTGCAAGAAACCCTCGGCCAAGGTTGGTGGGTGGATCCCGAGGAACTGGACGATGCGTCTGAATCGCCCTAGTCGCGGGCATGACCTTTGTGGGCGGTGCGAGAAACAGCCGCATCCGGCTTGAACCATCGCGTCCGCGACTTTGTATCCCGATGAGAGATTCAGCTCAGGCCCAGACTGCTCAGCACCGCCGCGATCAGAATGACCAAGACGATGACACCCAGGGCAAGCGCCAGAAACTGAAAGCCAATCGCTCCCACACCCAGCAACACCGCGCTGGCAGTGGCCCGCCTGTCCTCCCGGCGTATGAAGGCGATCACGCCACAGGCAATGGCCACAAAGCCGAAGCTGACCGTCAGCACATCGATCCACGCATCAAGCGATCGCGTGCGAGGTTCAGGCTTCTCTTGAAGCGCCTCGCCGGTCAATTTGGCCACCACGCGCGCCTTAATCTTAACCGCTTGCTCGGCAACAACTTCGTCTAGCGGCGGTGTCGGTTCCAGCGGGCCGAGCCAGAAATGCAACAGCGCCGAGCCCAGGGCAAGCAAACCGAAGACCACGCCGATCAGACTGATGGTGCGCGTCTTGATGGTTGGATGCGTCATTCTCGTGCGGCCTCCCAGGCCAAATCACCCGTGCGTTCCAAGCGACCCCAAAGCGCCTAAGGCAGCCGAGGCGGCGGTGACCATTCGGCCTCGCGCAGCGCCGCCAACGCCTTGCGAAAGGCTTCATTCTGCAACAGTTCCGCGAACACCATCTCGGCCAGCGCCCGCGAGAGCACCACATCGGTCAGATAATGCATGCCGCCGATCACCCGGGATTGACCAACAGCGGCAGCCAAGCGAAAGAATGCGTGACGCGACGCCGGCGCCAATTCCGCCAGGACCAGTGCAAACAGCCAGGAGCGCGTGGCATGCCCACTGGGATGAGAAAAGCCCGCCTCGGCCGGGACCAGCCGCTTGACCTGATCCGGATGGGCCAGATAGGGCCGCACGCGCTTGAAGTGGTCCTTCAGCGCAT
This sequence comes from Thiorhodovibrio litoralis, assembly GCF_033954455.1. Lineage (NCBI taxonomy): Bacteria > Pseudomonadati > Pseudomonadota > Gammaproteobacteria > Chromatiales > Chromatiaceae > Thiorhodovibrio > Thiorhodovibrio litoralis. Next base: position 2,191,394 of record NZ_CP121473.1, read on the forward strand.
TCTTGACCGGATCGACCGTTTCCTCGAGTCGCTGGAAAAAGTCCGCGCTGCGCGGGTACGCCTCGGCAGTGAATTTGGGTCCCAACACCTCGGCGAAGGTGAAGACATCGAACCCCGCGCGGCGATTGATCGCGGCAAGCGTCTCGGGCGTGACCATGTCCTGCACAGCCAGGGTGTAGAGCAGATCACTGTGATCGAGCGGATCTCCAGCCTCGGGCGGCGACGGGTAGCGCTCGAGGAAGAAGCTCGGTTCAGGCAACGGCCAAGGCGTTGCCGCTGAGAGGTCGCTCGACATGAGCAACAGGCCGAGAACCAACAAAATCAGCGGCGACCGGTTCGAAATCGAGGTATTTCGCATCTCTGTCTCTCCCAAGCGCCACGCGAAGCGACGGGCACTGTAGCGGATTCTTCGCTATTTTGCCGGCTGTCGCGAAAGAGGGCCAAATCCCCCTAGCTTTCATGCGCGCTTTCAGCGATCCGAGTCCCTATCCTTTTCCCCATCGTCGCAGGCAGTGACGGCGTCTAGCCTCGCTGCGGCTTTTCGGAGAAATCGACCCGGGATTGTGATGGCAATTCAAGAACGTGACTGTAACGGGAAGGCCAAAGGGGTGACCCCCGCGCAACGGTTGCTGTTGTCCGCCATTCAGGCCAACCGCGATCCCGATAGCGGACTTGCTGAAGTATCGTTGTCCGCCTTGCAGGGGATGACGGACCTGAGCCGACGCGGGATTACGAAGGCGCTGTCGGGGTTGGACGGGCACGCTATCGAGCGGATTTCTGGCGGTCCTGGTCGCCAAAATCAGTATCGGATTCTCGATGAGGGTGCGGCGTGCCTGGCGCAGCCGGTCGCGATCAATGGCAGCGCGAGTCAAGCGTTCAACCCGGCAAGCCTGCCACCAACACCAACAATGTGGCCACCTGCGGCGCAGTCGACCGCCGTATCGCCGCAGCTTCAGCGCCAACCTGAGGGGTTTTCCGTGAACCCGTTGGCGAGTCAGCCCCTGGATGATCGCCGTCCTTTTGACCAGTCTCACGCGGTTGCTAAGCCGGCTTCCACGCAGCCAACGGCGCGTCAGCCCGAGCCGACACCCTTTGGTCAGTCAGTCGGTCTGCCCATCACCCCGGACAGCATATCGGCCTTGCTGACTCAGCCGGTCGTGTGGCAGCAAATCAAGCAACTGGCCGAGACCATTTTGGCCATTCAGCCGGATATGGATCGGGGTAGCCCGGCAACCCCTATCAACCCGTCACCGACGGTCTCGGAGATGGTCTCCGGATCGCCGCCGAATCAGCGACAGCTGGCATCCGTGCCAGTCGCGCAGTCCGCTGGCCAAGCTGAGAGTCCAGCGAATACGGTCTCGATGTCTGCGTCGCCGACGCAGCCGGCCAGCGAATCGCTGCCGACTCATCGTCAGGCGGCGTCTGCGTCAGTCGTGCCATCGGCAAACCCAGCCGGGAGTCCCGCTAGTCCGGTTACGGGGAATGCTTCGGCGGGGCAAAAGGTCGTTGCAAAGCAAGCAAGCCCGCATCAGGCAGAGCCCGACTCGCGTCGGCCACAGGCCACCCCGGCGATGAGCCCAACGAATCCAAGTGTGCGTCCTGCATCGCCACCCACGCCGGCCAGTACGGCGGACAGGATGAACAACTCACCCTCAAGGTCAGAGCCGACCGCACGACCCACGAGCCAGCGACCTCCGCAACCCGCGCCCGTCGGGCAAGGTGTCTCGGCAACCATCAACCCTAACCCTGGCGTTCCGGAATCCGCTTCCGCCAACCGCCCGACTGCGTCCACCTCTCCGCCTTTCTGAGCTGGAAAGCCAGCGACGTCGGTACCGGGCCAGCCACATCCAAGCGCCAGGGCGAGCACTTCGAGGCCAGCACGCCTGCGCAGCAGCATGTTCTGCGCACCTGCCGGGCGTTTGCCAGCCGCCTTGCGGATTCGGCCAGTCACGGTGACAGCTTGCTGCTGATCGGCGGCCCGGGGACCGGCAAAACCCATCTCGCCAGCGCGATTCTGGCGAAAGCCATCCGCGCCGGTCGCACGGGATGCTTTTTCTCGGTCGCGGCCGCCCTGCGGCTGGTGCGCGACACCTATTCCCCAAACGCGATGCGCTCGGAAATCGACTCGCTGGCACTGCTCACGGAGCCGGATTTGCTGGTGCTGGATGAGGTCGGTGTGGCGATCGGCCATGACGACAAGCGCCAAGCCATCCTGTTCGATATCCTTGGTACCCGCTATGCCGGCATGAAATCAACCGTTCTGATTGCCAACCTGACCATCACGGAGATCAGGGCCTATCTCGGCGAACGGCTGATGGATCGCTTATCCGACGCCGGCTCGGCTGTCCTGTCCTTTGACTGGTCGAGTTACCGGCAACGGCGCAAAGAAGCCGCTGATCCGGGGGCTCCCAATCTTTCGCTCCCCACATTTCTGACAGGAGCCAATGCTGGCCGATGAAAACATGGTTACTGATCCACGGTGGATCCCACGGGGCCTGGTGCTGGGAGGCTGTCATCCAGGAACTGGAGCGTCTCGGGGAGCATGCGCATGCTATCGATCTGCCCGGCGCCGGGGCGGATCACACCCCAAGGACCGAGGTCACCTTCGATGCCTGCGTCGGTGCCGTGAATGCCGCCATTGAGACCGCCGACTGGCGCAATCTGGTGCTGGTTGGTCACTCACTTGCGGGTATCCTGATGCCGAGCATTGCCGCCGCGCAACCGCAAAGAATCAGCAAGCTGGTCTTTATCGCCGCATTCGTTCTCGACCAGAGCGAGTGCGCATTCGACTTGATCGCGCTTGAACGCCAGCCCGAGTACCGACGCATGGCCGATGCCTCGCCCGATCAGTCCTTGTCTGTTCCCTATGCCCTCGCGCGCGAGCGCTTCTTCAGCGATCTCGACGAGGTCGCCGCCAAGCAAGCGTTCGCGCGACTGACACCGCAGCCATTCAAGCCCTACCTCCATCCGGCACTCGTTGGCGCCCGCGCCTTTGGCAGTCAGTCGCGCTATGTCCTGTGCACGCAGGACCGCAATCTCTCTCATGAACAATGCCTGGGATTCGCGAGCAAACTCGGTTGTCCGGTCGAAGAGATCGTGGCTGGGCATGATGTCATGCTGTCGCGGCCGGCCGAGTTGGCGCGTCTGCTGGTTGCCGGAGGCCAGCCTTGATGAATCTCGGGCCAGAATTTCGGGGATGACTTCGCTTTGATCAATCATCTTCCGGGACTGGACATTTAACAGTAAGGCTGCCAAAACCGCGCGCCTCCGCCATCGAGCCGATCCGTCAACGGCTATAATCCGCCATCAGGATTCGTGACTCCCTAACCACTGCAGAGGCCAACCCATGCCCTCCAGACTCACCATCCGCGCCATGACCCGTCCCGAACTGGACACCCTGGTGGACTGGGCCACCGCCGAGGGTTGGAACCCGGGGCTGCATGACGCTCAGATCTTCTGGGATACCGACCCCGAGGGCTTCGTCGCCGCAGAGCTCGATGGTGAGCTCATTGGCGGAGGTTCCATTATCGCCTATGCTCGACGTTTCGGTTTCATGGGCTTTTTCATCATTCGGTCGGATTACCGCTCGCAGGGTCTCGGACGGCAACTCTGGCAGGCTCGTCGCGATAGCCTAATCGCCCGGCTCGACCCACCCGCCGTGATCGGCATGGATGGTGTTTTCACCATGCAGGACTTCTACGCGCGTGGGGGCTTTGTCTTCAGTCACCGCGATCTGCGCTTTGAAGGAGTGGGCGTGGCGGCGAGCCCAGACCCGCGTCTGGTCGATTTGAGCGCGGTGAATTTCGCCGAGCTGCTGCGTTACGACGCCGCCCATTTCCCCGCGCCACGCGAAACCTTTCTACGGGCCTGGATCGCGCAGCCCGGCAGTCGCGCGCTCGGGGTTCTTGAGAACAACGCATTGCAGGGCTATGGCGTCATCCGTCCCTGTCGGCGGGGTTTTAAGATCGGTCCCTTGTTCGCCGCTGATGCCGAACGGGCCGAAGCCCTGTTTCTCGGTCTGAGCGACCATGCGCGCGGTGAGCCGCTCTTCCTGGATGTTCCCGAGAACAATGCCGAGGCGCTGGCACTTGCCGCGCGGCATGAGCTGCGCGAGGTCTTCGGTTGTGCCCGGATGTATTTGGGACCGGCGCCGCGGTTGCCCGGGGGCGAGGTGTTCGGCGTCACCACCTTCGAGTTGGGGTGAATGGACGCTTGGCATCCACGTGATCTGCGCGGCTATGGCCGGCATCGGCCACATCCCCAGTGGCCGGGTGGAGCCCGACTGGCGCTCCAATGCGTGCTGAATATCGAGGAAGGCGCCGAGCGCACCCTGCTCAACGGTGATGACGGCTCGGAGGATTATCTTACCGAGCTTCCTGGCGTTCAACGACGGTTGGGGCGTCGGCATTTCAGTGCCGAAAGTCTGTTCGACTATGGAGCGCGGGTGGGTGTCTGGCGGCTATTGCGACTGTTTCAAGACCGAGGTCTGCCGTTGACAGCCTTTGCCGCTGGTCGTGCCCTCGAACTCAACCCCGAGGTTGGCCGTGCGCTGGCGGACCAGGGCCATGAGGTCGCCGGTCATGGCTACCGTTGGATCGATTACGCGCAGATCGACCCGGATACCGAGCGCCATCACATCCAGCAGACGTGCCGGATTATCACATCCCTCACGGGACAGCCACCAGTGGGCTGGTATACCGGACGGGTCAGTCCCAACACCCGCCGGTTATTGGTCGAGCAGGGTGGCTTTCTGTACGACGCCGACGCCTATGATGACGAGCGCCCCTATTGGTTGAGTGAACACCGTCAAACGCTGTTGGTGATCCCCTACAACCTGCTGACCAATGACATCCGCTACCTGCTCTCACCCGGCTGCGCCACGGCCATGGATTTTTTTACCCTCCTGCGCGAGACCTTCGACCTGCTCTGGAACGAAGGCGAGGAATTCCCCGGCATGATGAGTCTGGGGCTGCATCCTCGCATCAGTGGTCATCCGGCGCGAGCATCCGCCGTCGCGCGGTTTCTGGATTATGCCGCCAGCCATGCCGGCGTCTGGATCTGTCGCCGCCGGGATATCGCCCAGCATTGGATCGAGCGGTTTGGTCAGTCTGAGGATGTCAGGCAAGTCGCATCAGTGCAAGGGGAGGTCGAGGCCCGCGAGCAGGAAGGTTCCTGATGACCCGCCGCTTCCCTGTCTGCATCCAGGCAAGCAAAACGTATCGCCCTGCGTCCCTGATGCCCTTCTCATGCCAATGCGTATTCTGAGTGCCAGTCGGTGCACCGATGTTCCTGCCTTTTATGGCCCCTGGTCAATATCGTCCAACTGAGTGGCTCGTTATGTCAGTCAGGATCCAGCACCCCATCGACATACCGCCAGGCGCCAGCTTCCCGCACAAAGCGGCTGCGCTCATGCAGTCGAAAGGCGCGGCCCTGGAGCTTATAGCGTGCGATAAATGCCACCCGGCCCTCGGCGTCCTGTGGACCACCGCCTTCGGTGGCGAGAATCTCCAGTCCAACCCATTTTGGCGCGGTGTCTGAGGCGATCTCGGCCGGTTGCGTCGTGGAATGCCAGGTGCTGCGCAGATAGTCAAACTCGCCCAGCGCATAGGCCGTGTAGCGCGAGCGCATCAGTGCCTCGGCTGTCGGCGCCTGGGCCGTCCCAGCCAGGTATGGGCCGCAGCACTCAGCATGGGTGCGGCCAGAACCACAGGGACACGGCAGGGGCTTCTTGCGGGCCATCGGATCAGCGCCTCGCGCCATAGAGCTTGGCATGGGTGTCTGGATCGAGGATCTCCCGGATATCGACGAAGGCACCGCTTGGGTGCTGTTTCAGTTGCGGCAACACCTCGATCACCCGCTCGGCCGCTTCTCGCGGCGAGGGCATGGCCTCGGTACCCCGCGCGGCGCGCAGGCGTTGCAGCGCGGGGAATGCCTCCGCGTCCGCCTCCTCGCACAGGTGATCCATCATCCGCGTATCGATAATTCCCGGTGCCAGGGCGCACAGGTGGGTATCGGGAAATTCATGCGCGGAGAGCTTCATCAGCATGTTCAACGCCGCCTTCGACAGCGCATAACCACCCCAGCCTTTGTTGCCGAGCACAGCCGCGCCCGAGGAGATTGCCACGATCTGCCCGATCGGCCGGCCCCAGTTTTGCAGCCAATCCAAAACCGTCTTGTTGGCCCATAGGTTGATTTCCATGATCTGCTTGAGATCCGCCAGGGGCGTGTCGCTCAGCGCGCGAATGTGCCCCAGCATCCCGGCGTTCAAGACCACCAGATCCAGTCGGTCGACAGCACCGAGCAGTGCTTCCAAGGCCACGGAGACCTGATCGGCCTGGGTAAGATCGCATCGCTTGTGGTTGAGTCCGGGCAGGTCGCAGGCTCGCCGGCTGCATCCAGAGACAGACCAGCCCTGATCGCACAGCGCCTCGGCCAAGCCTTGGCCAAGGCCAGAACTGGTTCCAGTGATGAGCGCGTGTTTCATGGCGGTGTCCTCACGCGACGATTGGAAAGGTTTGGTCATTTTACCCAGGATGGTTTCACTGATCCCGGGCTAACCCGCAAACAGCGGGAGCTTAGAAAGCGAAGGCCCTCGCTGGCGCTTCCTTGCGCCAGTCGAGTGAATTGCTCGGGTTTACCCCTCAGTCTTGAACAGCAGCGCCCCGGAGCCGAGTTGCCACTGGTGATCGTCCTCCAGTTCCTGGTCGATCAGCACCGCCCGGCAGGCGATCTCGTCAACCGAGAGCACCGAGACCGCGCTGTCATTGATCCAGTTGACCCCTTCGAGAAAACCGGCCAGTCGCGCCGGACAGTCCGCAGTGACTTCGATCATAGCCATTACAGCTGTCCCTCCTGGGCCAGCGACAAGGCCCCTTCACCGCCGACGATGATGTGATCGAGCAGAGTGATCTCGAACAAATCGAGGGCCTGACGGATACGCTGGGTTACGCGCAAATCCGCTGCGCTCGGGGTTGGGTCACCGCTTGGGTGATTATGAATCAGCAGGCACGCGGCGCAATTCAACGCCAAGCCACGCTGCGCAATCACCCGGGGATGCACGCTACAGCCATCAATGGTGCCTTGGAAAACCTCCTCCAGCGCGATCAAGCGATGCTTGTTGTCAAGAAAGGCCACGGCGAAGACTTCGTTCGGTTTCCCGGCGAAGCGCAGTCGCATGAAGTCCATCGTGGTGGCGACATCGGTGAAGGTGTCGTAGGTCACCTTTGGCTCCAGCACCTGCAACGCCAAGGCGACCAGACTGCTCTGCTCATCGGGCGTCAAATCGGCCGCCAGCATCGCAGTGAAGCGATTGGCTTGTCGGCGTTGTTGCGTCAACCGCGATCGGGATAGTGAGTGATGGGATTGAGACATGGCTGTTCCTCCAGCGAAACACGGGGAAACAGCGCCCTTGAGGGACGCAGTCCCCCCAAGGGATGTGAAAATGGACTGTCGGCTGACAGTCCGGTGAATAATGGAGTGGCGCTAAGCCGCCAGACGCGATTGCGGCAGTGACTGTTGCCAGACATCCGCCCAATCAACACCGCGGGCATGCGGCGGAATCGGGACAAGCGGCAAGCGAATGCGCACCTCGACCGACGGACTCAACCGTCGCTGAAGCGCCCGTGCCGCCTGTTCGCCGACACCCGAGCGATCCTTGTCCGCCCAGACCACCAGCCGGCGAAGGCCAGACGGAGGCTGGAAGCGCTCCAGCAGGGTGGCCGACAGAGCGGCCCAGACCGGCATGCCTGTCATGGCGCGCACCGCCAGTGCGGTCTCGATGCCCTCGGCCAAGCCAAGTGTCGAGCCCTTTTCCCAGTCGACCGGGCACAACCGAACCGCCGAACCAACGAGCGAGCGGTTCTGTCCGGACGCCATCAGCTTCTTGGGCGCTGGCACCGGTGCTTTGGCCAAACCGTCAGGTCGCAGGTAAGTCCGATGCAGCGTCATGGCCGATCCATCCGCAGCGGACACCAAGGCCAGCATGGCCGGGAATCGTCCCAAACAGACAGGGCGGCCATTCTCAGCGGCGCTCCAATAAGGCAGTTCCGGATGGAAACGGATCACCCGTGGATCAAAGTCAGCATCGCCAAGTCCGCGCAGGACCAGGTAACGCTGCATGACCTCTGATCCAGGATGGCCGGGCGGCAGGCTTTCATTCCACAAACGACGCAGCCGCGCCCGTGCTTGGTCGGGATGCTGCTCGCAAGCGCTCACGCGCACCCGTGGCCGAGCGATCAGGGTCGGCCTCCATGGCGACAATGTTTCGCCCGTCAGCCCCAAGACCCCAGCCACCCGGCTCAGTACCTCGGGAAAGGACCACCCAAACAGCCAGCGCAACAGCGCAAAGCCATCCGGATAAGGACCGCAGGTCGCGCAGATACCGCCGCCGGAGCGATCGACATCCGGAAACAACCGAAAGCCATCCCCCTGGCGTCCGCCATGAACAGGGCAGGGCACATGTCGCCCCGGTCGCTGCAAGGCCGCATCCAGCACAGGTCCAGCCAATTCGTTCAGAATCGTCTGCCACCCGACGCCTTGCACTGCCTGGCGAACAGTCGCCGATTCAATCGAACGCATCGAAGTTCTCCAGTAACACACGCCGGTGCTGGAAGATTCCAGACACCGGCGCAAGAGGCAGAAAGGACACCGCACGGCGAGCCATCAGGCTCGCTCAATGCACAACCGTCTCGGCATCCACCAACAGCTTGCAGATCGGGATCGCGCGTTCGCCGACCTCGACAAAGCGCAGCGGCTTGGAAATCACCCAGGCCGCGCGCAGCGCATCGAGCGCCCCGGCACTGGGACCGAAGTCCTTGATGGCGATCTCATTGGCATCCAGATCGACGCCGGGCAGTTCCACGCTCGCCACAGCGATCAAATCACCAGGCGAGCGGGCATTGACCAGCAACAGCGCCGGTCGGCGGGATTGGGCATAGCGCGACCACAGCAACCGGCAGTCGTAGGTATTGAAGCGAAGCTTCATGCAGGGCTCCTCGGAATTGGAAAGAAACAGCAACGGCAGCTGGCCGGGCAAGAAGCCCAAGCCAGCCGAGGCGGGAACAAGCAATCAGGCCAGAACAGCCTGATGCGTCATCGGGCTAGCGCGCCGCGCCAGCATCGCGCGGGTGCGCATCTCATCGAGCACCAAGCGGTACACCGCCTTGATGTCGCGATGGGTTGCGCGGTCGGCGGGTTCAGCGAGCAATGCAAACACCGACTGCTGGGCAGCCGTCAGTTGGCGCTCGCTCGCGGTATCGAGAAACTTCTCAACGTCATTCCAGAAATCACGGTTCATACTCATGGCGGTATCTCCCAAGGTGAGGGGGAGACACATCGCCCCTGTGGGGAGAGCATCTCCCCAAGGGGTTGAACAAAGGTCCGCACCAAGGCGGTGTCATCGGACGCGGTTGAAAAGCCCAATCGGGCTGGCGACGCATCGCGTCTTCGGTCGCCGTCACAGCAAGTCCTGGCATCAGGACTCACCGCAAAACCGCCTTTTCCACTGCCGTTGGTGACCATGGCCAACGACACCGGAAAAGGCCCGGCCGCCGCGAGGCGGCCGGATCGGTTGAAGTGGATAGGATTGAACCAAGCCACTCGGATGCACCGCAGCGCATCCGCACAGCCTGAACGAACGGGTGCCTTGAAGACACCACGAAAGGTCGCCCGCAACAGCGCCTTTTCAGACGCCGTCGCGGACAAGGGCAGGGCAGCGCGATCAGGCCGCCAGCAACAACCGCTCGGCCGCACCAAAGAGCGCCGTTCTCAGCGCCGTCACCTCATCGACGCGCAACGCCACCGGGAACAACCCCGAGACATCCACGCCGATGCCAAGCCCGACGGTTTCCAAACCGGCGGCGGAACAAAGCCGCAGAATCTCCCGCGTCTCATCCATGCGATTCGGCTTGCCGTCGGTCAGCAACAGCACAATGCGCCGCGTCTCAGGTCGGCCGAGCAAATCCGCCGCCGCGAACCACAACGCACCCGCCATCGGCGTGCTGCCCCGAGTCCCTTGCAAAAAGGCCCCGGCACAGGCACGCGGACGCTGCCCATGTCGAACCAGCACGCTGATGCGATCCTCCACGCCGGACAGGCCCGGAAAGGCGCTCACCGCGACCGACACCCCATGGATGCCGTCCAGTGCCAGGGCCAAGGCCAAAGCGGCGGACTGGGCGATCTGCCCACGCCGTTCAACCAACCCGTCGCGACGACGCACTGGCGAGTTCATCGACCCAGACAGGTCGATGAGCAGGTGAATCGCGGTATCGACCGCCACCCGCTCGCGTTTCCGTGCGAACAGCCGAGGATCGCCCACCGCCGCGCGATAGAGGCGCTTGGGCAGCAAGCGCGGCCCATGGCGAAACGCCTGCGGCCGATCCAGCCGTGAGGCCTGCACCAGTCCCTGTAAGCGTGCCCGCAACCGGCGCGACTCTTCCTGCACGACACCCAGCAACCGCAAACCACGCGCCGGATCGCCACCAAAAGGCTCCGCACGGGGCAGCAGACAAGGGCTGTCACCCTGGCCGGCGGCGTCCAGGAGCTCACGCACCTGCTGGAACAAATCGCCTGGCAGATCGTCATCGTTGGCGTTCAGCGCCTGGGAGACGGCTTGGGTCTTTCCGACGTCAGCCGGTGCGTCCGAGTTGAGCATTGGAAGATGCGTCGAGTCCGGCTTGGTTGAAGAAGCCGCACCGCCAGGACCAACCGATGTCGTCCCGTCAGTCCCCTGTTTCTGTCCTTGTCCCTGTCCCTGTCCAGAGGGATGATCCCCAGCCGCGTTTCCTGGGCTTGATTGGCCAGCTGTCGGGTTTGTTGAACCCTGAGCATCTGGTGCGTTGGCGTCCGGATGTGTTCCGGTTGAACCACCATCCGATGTCGGGATATTCGTCCCCGCAGTGCCAGGCGCGTTTTGGCCAGCATGGCCCGGCTGATCAGGCTGATCGGCCCCGAACCCGGATGACGGCGCCCGCGCCGACAGCTTCTCCTCCTCCAGCAAGGCGCGAATGCGTTGCGCCAAATCGACCGCATCCGCCGTGCTGGCCAGCTGACCGACCTCGGCCAACAAGCCCTGCAACCGATGCACGGTGCGCGCAGGAAATACCTGACGCAGCACCCGCTCCGCCTCACGTGCCGGAGCAGCCAGCGACTCGGTGGCCAGCATCCGATGCCGCAGATGTAACAGCAGATAGCTGGTCAAGACATGGGCTGGATGCGCATCTGGCATCGGCGGCGACAAAGCACCGCGTCCGCTCAGATGGTCGCACACCGCCTGCAAGGTCTCGCGCGTGCCCGGATAAGGCGCGGCGATGGCCCGCTCGATGCGGATATCCTCAAGAATGTTTAGCAGGCTGCGGGTCAAGGGATCTGAACCCGAACCCTGGCGATAGGCGTCAAAATCGGTAAAGCGCAGATGCGCCGCCTCGTGGGCCAGATAGCCCCAGGCAACGGGAATCAGCTCAGATTGCGGCGGCAAGGCCGGCACCTGAATGCTGTTGCCATCAGTGCAGGCCTCATCTCCGCCGACCGCGACCGGGACGCCAAACTTGCGTCCTAGGGCGGCGGCGACAATCGGCATGGCCTGATGCAAGGTCCGAAAGGCATGGCTCATGGTGATGCTCCAATAGGTGATGGGGCATCACGCCCCTGGGGGCGCAATGCCCCGAGGGGTGAAAAAAAGAAATCCGCCAATCAGCGTCGTCGATCCAGATTGAAGTGACGCTAAGACCGAATCAGAACCAAATCAGAACCAGAAGTCTTGGGCCGGTGCCGCCGGAACCGGCGGCTGTGGTGTCTCGATCGGACCCGGCACTTCCTGCTCCTCGAACAGGTCATCGAAGTCCATTGGGTCGTCGGGCAAAGCTTCCGCGTCCGTTGACGCTGAGTTCGCGTCATCTTCTTGCTGGACGGCATCGCCAACGTCCGCGTCTGACCGGGGCTCTGGCAGTTCCGCCATCAACGCATCCAGCGCCAACAGCCCTTCGCCATGGCGGGCCATCGCTTCGGCCTCGCCAACCAGACGCATCAGCGCCCAGCCCTCCAGGAACAATCCGCCCCGGATCGGCCCCGAGCCGGGCAGTCGCTTCAGCCACTGCCCGATAGAGCGCACGACCGGATCAATCCGTCCATCGACAAAGCTCAACGCATCGAGTTTGTCGTGAATGCGCCGGAAGGTGCCGAGAGCCCGTTGCGAGAGTTCCGGCTTGCCCAGAAAGGATTGCTCCAGCCCGCGCGCCATCTGTTCGACCTCGGCGAAAATGGTGTCACCGATCTCGGCGACATCCTCGTGCAAGGTATCGGTGGCGATCAGCGGCGCTGTTTCAATCCGCAGCGCCTGCACCCGAAAGCGGAACTGCCCGCGCACCACCTCCACCGGATCAACCGCCTGGCGGATGGCCGGCTCCCAGCCGGGATAAGCCGCGCACCAGGCATCGATATGGCGGTCGTAGTCGGCGAGGAAGGTCTCGGCTTCGGCGCGCGTCTCCAGGGTGATAGCCTCGGCCATCGCCTGCGCCTCGACCGCCAGCGCATTGGGCACCAGAAAGCCGCCCAGAAAGCGCGTGCCGACCGCCAACAGATTGCGCTCAATGCGCTTCTTGTTGCGGTGAAACACCCGCAAGGCATCCGGGTTGCAAATCTTCTTGCTGCCCAATGAAATCAGTTCATCGGGCGGCAAGTCGGTGCCCAAGCGCAGATCCTCGGCACGCAGTTTCTTGCGCCCGGACCAGATGTGAAAATCGACCAGAAAGAGCGTGGTCTGATCGGTCAGATGAAGGGTATCCTCCAGGGACCGGTTGTCGTTTTGGGTCTCGGTCATGTCAGTTGTCATGCAAGTCTCCCCGCGGACCGGCCAGGCCGATCCGCGTCGTGGATGGTTCAGAACCAGAGGTTCTCCTGCCCCGGCGCGATCCACGACAGATCGATGCGGGGTTGGTGGCTTGGCTCGGGAACGGGCTGGTGGTGCAACGCGGCGCGCTGGGTCGAGACGATCTCAAAGACGCGCCCACGCAGGACGGCCTGACCCAAAGGGACATAGCCTTTGCGTTCCTTCTCCCGTGCACGTTGCTCAATCAGCGCGCGTTGGTCCGCGCGATAGTGCTGCTGTTGGCCAATGTGGCCCGAACGCCCCCAGGCAATCTCCATCGCGCCATCGGCCAGGCGGCGATAGGCCCAGTCTTTGCTCGCCCCATCGCCGTGGTGATAGCGAAAGAGTTGCCAGGGCGAATCCGTCATCGTCATGCCTGCCCGCTCCACAGCGGCCCCAGCACATCGGCGGCGATGCGATGAATCGCCGTGCGTTCTTCCGCCGCCGCTCGCGCGGTCAGCGCCTGATCCAAGGCATAGGCCAGCGGATTCGGCGCCCCCTTGAAGGTCACCGTTAGCCGTGCCCAACGCACCAGAGTGCGAGTGGACAGCGTCAGGGTTAGCTCACCGCCTTGGGGATTAGCGCCGTCGCTCTCGCCGAGAAACAGCCGCCGCACCTCATTGGCCACCACGACCAGCTTGTGGGCGATCTCGGTGGGGAGGTCGGGCACCTCGCCATCCAAAACGGCGTGCTCAGTTTCCGGGTCCGGGTAGTTCACCTGCAGCACCCGGAAGCGATCCAGGAACGCCAGGTTCTGCCGCAGCACACCCTGATAGAGTCCGGTCTGATCCCCGCCGCCGGCACTGTTGCCGGTGGCGATCACCCGGAACTTCGGATGCGGGCGAATCACCTCACCGCCGTTCTGGGCAATCACCAGGGGCGCGCCCTCGACGATGTCGTTCAGCCCGGCCAGCTCGGCCGGGTCCATCAGATCGATTTCGTTCAGGATCAGCAGATGCCCCTCGCGCGCGGCGAGGGCCAAAGGACCATAGACGAAACGCGTCTCGCCCTGGAGCAACTGAAAGCCGCCGAGCAGATCGGCGAATTCCATGCGGCCATGGCAGGTCAACTCCTGCACTGGCCAATACAGCCGCGCAGCGACTTGGCGGATCAGCGAAGTCTTGCCCGCGCCGGTCGGGCCGGTCAGCAACAAGGCATCGCCGCCGGCATCGCGCAGAAACGCCAGCACGGCATTGAGCCCCTGGCGAAAGATGTAGGGCTGCCTGAGCGGAACCTTGGGATGGTCCGCTTCCGCGAAGCCTTCGATCTCCAGGCCTTTCGGGGCCTTGACGTTAAAGGTGGTCGCGACATCGAAGCGTTGGGGTGTGGGCATGGGTCTCTCCTGTGTGATCGGGGAGAGACGCGAATCCCCAAGAGGGAGCGATCTCCCCCTGGGGTGAGTGAACAGGCCAACGGGCCAGCAATAACGAAAGGTCGGGTCTTGTGAGGCGCTCCGACAGGCGCACAGGGAAAACCGATGCGGTCGTCCGAAACCGCGCACGCGGGGCTTTGGACGACCGCCTGCCCGAAGGCAGGACGGTCTGGAGGTTAAGTGAGAAACAACACGGGCATCAGAACCAGAAGCTGGTGGCCACGGCAAAACCGTGGTCATCGGTGGCCTGATGCGCAGGTTCGCGATTAGCCTTGGGCTTCAGCGGGATCACAGTGGTTGCGGGCGGTTCCTGCACCGTGACCCGCACGCGCTCGGACGGCTGACGGCGAAACGCCTCGATGGCGTCGCGACCCAACTCCGGCAGGCGCGCCTGCAACAGCGCCGGATAATCGACTGAGCCCTTGGCGCAGAAGCGCGTGACGCGCAACCCGGCGGACTCGGCAATCAGCGTCTGGCCCATCATGGCGACCAGGGTGGTCTGGATGTCATCCAGCGCTGCTTTTTTGCGCTTTAACTCAGCTTCGACCGTTTTGGCTTCCTGCTGGAGCGCGCGATAACGTCCCGCCAGCACCGCCCAGTCATCAGCCTGCGGCCCCTTGGGGATGAACAAATCCCGCTGCGGGTCTTTCTCCGGCTCGCGCTCCTCGACCAACGCCCGCCAGAAGGCTTTTCCCTGGGTGACGATGGATGTAATCAACGCCGGATCGCGAGTGATCTCGAAAACGATAGGGTCATTGTCCTCTTGGTAAAACACCAGGTACCCCTTGTCCGCTCCAGCGACATAGAGCTGATGCTGGACCTGGGGTTCATAGAGCCGAAAGGCGCTGGCCGCGCGGCCATGTTCCGCTACATCGCGCAAGGTGCGTTCCGAGGGCACCTTCAACTCCACCGGTTCGCCGGCGTCGGTGATGCCATCAAAGGAGGCGCGCAACAGCGGTTCCTCCTCGGATTCACCACAGACCGGCAAGACCAGCGTGTCGTAACGCTGCTCGAACCACTGCCGGGCGGCATCTTCCAGTCGGTTGCCCCGCTGCACCAGCGGGTTCTTGCTCAAGTCCGCAGTCTTGGCCAACCCCGTGCGTTCGGCCCACAGACGCCAGGGCGTCTTGTAGGGCGAGCGACCCAAAATAATGGCCGATTCCGAGGCGGTGATGCCCTGGGCGCGCCACTGGTGCCATTCCGGGGTGCGTTGGGCCAGATCAATCGTTTTCATGGAAAGCTCCGTCAAAAAGACCGAGGCATCCTGCCCCTCGGGGCAGACGCCCCGTGGGGTGAAGAAAATTGGCTGTACTCGCTAAACTCAGGCCGCCAGGCGTTGCTCGGCGGCATGTTTCGCCTGATCGAGAGCCTTGAGGGCCTGTGCCAAGTCAGACGCCTTGCAGCGCGCCCGCAAATACTGTTCGGCCTGCTTCCAGGCAGACTTCTCCGCCGCGCGGGCGACCACCTTGTCGATCCGGGCTTGCAGGCTGGGATCGAGGGTGAGGGGATCAGCGGTTGGTTCTGCGTCCGACGGTGATTCCGATCCGCTCGCTGACGCCTGTTCCGCGCATTCCGCAGCAACAACGGACAGCGCAGTCTCCGCTTTGTCGGGGACAGCCTTTGTCGTATCCAGCGACGCGGCGACCGGAATGGAGGTATCCGCCTCGATCACCTTGCCTTCCATCTCCTCGGCGGTATAAGAGGCTTCCTCGGGAAAAGCTGCGCGCAGAGAAGCCGCCTTGGCGCACTTCATCAACTGCCCGCGCGGGCGTTTGACCCACATCTCGGTCGGCAACTCTGAATAGGCCCCGCCCTGACGGGCATAGGCTTCCAGCCAGAACACCGGCTCGGTGAAGGGACAGCGCTGGCCGCCGACAAGCCGATAGACGGTCACCTCGCACCACTCGGGAAAGCTGACCGCATAGTCCAAGTCCTGCCAAGCGCCATTGCGTTTGACCTTCCCCGAGAAGGTGCGCTCGATCACCGGGCCGAAGCGCGGCGGATCTATCCCAGCCCACTGGCCGGTGCGCGCGGCCGTGGTCTGCACCTCGGCAATACCCGGCCAGACGGTCTCGATCTCTTGACCAAGTGCCTTCGACCACATCGGCACCACATGCACCGGACGCTTGATCACGTCCAGATTGCGCGCGGCGCAGTAATGGACCGCCAGCAGAATGCCCTCGGCGGTCTTGGCTGCCGGGAAAATGGAATCGGTCAGCACCTTCCAAGTGCTGGGAGTCAGATTCAGCGCCGGATCGACCGCCGGCATCGGGATGCGCGGCGCGTCGGCTTTTGGCACAGCGTGCATCGAACGGGTCATGATGCCCTCCTCAATGAATGGGGCACCAGGCCCCACGGGGTTACTGGTACCCCGTGGGTGGAAAGAGAAAGCACTCGGCTCAGCGCGCGAGCTGCTCGAGTTGTTGCGCCAGTCGCGTCAACCGCTCGGGCTGACCGGCCGGTGTTGACCCTAGCTCGGCGCGTTGGCGCAGCCGTTGGGCCATCAGCGATAGCTCGCGGCACGCCCAGCGTCGGGTGGCGCCGACGCGGATTGGTCTCGGATTCTCCGGCTCAAAACGGCAGGTCATCGTCGAAATCCGCCTTGGATGTCGGTGCTTTCTGACGACTGCCAGCGGAACCATTCTTGCCGCCAAGCATTTTCATCTTGTCAGCGACGATCTCGGTGGTGTAGCGGTCCTGGCCGGATTCATCCTGCCATTGACGGGTCTGCAAGCGGCCTTCGACATAGACCAGCGCACCCTTGTTCAGGTACTCGCCGGCCACTTCCGCCGTGCGCCCGAACAGCACCACGCGGTGCCACTCGGTGCGTTCCTGCGCTTCACCGGCCTTGTCTTTCCAGCGCTCGCTGGTGGCGAGGGTCAGATTGGCGACGGCACCCTGGCCGTTCTTGGCTTGACGGACCTCGGGATCGCGCCCGAGATGGCCGATCAGTTGGGCTTTGTTCAGCATGATCACTCTCCAGGTTGGGATGACAACGAACGCCGACGCTGATAGGTCGGCGACTCCAAGGGATGCGGTTCCGGCGGCGGCAGTGGCGCGACACGCGCGCCGAGTAGCCTGTCGCTCAGCTGCCAGAACAGCACCTTCCAGCGGCGGGGAATCCGCCACGGACGTGAGAACATGGGAAACTCCTGGCCGGTGACGGTCTGCAAGGCAGTCGCCTCAGCCGAATGGATGGGAAGAGGGAAACCCTGGGAAGGGGGATGGAACGGACGCGGTTGGTAACCCTCAAACGAGGGCCAGACTCATGGCGTCTTCGGTCTGAAACGCTGGCGGCGACAAGGGCCGACCGGCGAGAAAGTCATGCTGGGCAAAGCGTGCAAGCGATCTTGCAATCCTTTTGCGCCGTCACCTCTGAGTATTGCCGCATTGACGGCCGTGCGCAGCCGCGAAAGCTTGGGCAAAAGGCCGCTCTTTCTCACTGGTGTGCTTTCGGTGAAGAGCACAAAGCCCCTGACCTCAGCGCGGTGTCATCCGCGATCATGGCTTGCCGGAAGCCAACACGGTCCCCAATCACCAGGGAAGGGACGAGAATTCAAGGTGTCGGCTATGAGGAGGGCGCGAATGCGAACAGGAAACCGCTTACTGGTCTGGTTGGTGTTGTTACTGCCAGGTCTATTGATAGGAGGACAGGTCATGGCCACCGAGGAACCGGCTTATACCCTGGTGCGGGAGGGCTCTGGATTCGAGGTCCGTCGCTACGCGCCCCAATTGCTGGCCGAGACCGAGGTCAGTGGCGACTTCGACGAGGTCGGCGGCGAGGCCTTTCGGCGTCTAGCCGACTTTATCTTCGGCAACAATCAAGCCGCCGAGAAAATCGCCATGACCGCGCCCGTGAGTCAGACGCCCGTCGCGCCAGCGGGCGAGGGCGGCGGGACCCGCATCCCGATGACCGCGCCGGTCAAACAACAGGCCGATCAGAGCTCGACCGGCACCTACCGGATCAGCTTCGTGATGCCGAGTCGCTTCACCCTCGAAACCATTCCGCGCCCCACGGACCCGCGCATTGAACTGCGCCAAGAGCCGGAACGACTGATGGCCGTGCTCCGTTATTCGGGCGGCTGGGGTGAAAGCAGATATCGCGAGCATGAACGCAAGTTGCTTGAGGCCGTTCGCGCGGACGGTCTGACACCCACGGGCGCGCCCATCTATGCCCGTTACAACTCGCCATTCTCCTTGCCCTTTCTGCGGCGCAACGAGGTGATGGTCGAAATCAAGGAACCCTGAACGCGCCTCGGGGCGTTCAAAGGCCGCAGCCAGGCGATTGAGGGAGCTGGTCGGTCGCGCGATCGCGCAATGGACGGTCATCGGGACTATACTGGTTTTATCAACAGTCCTCCCGCTGCGCTGACCTGCATGTCACTGACCATACTTCCACCTGCTGCCGAGCGCGTTGAGCCCGGTCCCGCCGCTTGCCCGTGTACCCACTGGTGTCGGTTGCTGCCCAGCGGTTCAGCGGGCGCTTTGGTGGCGCCCATCGGCCGCCCCGCGGTCGGTTCGCCGCTGTCCCTGCGGCGATTCCGCTGGCCAGTGCAAGCGGGCTTTCCCTCGCCAGCCGAGGACGATCAGGACTCGGCGATTGATCTCAATACGCTGCTGGCCCCGCATCCCGAGGCCTGTTTCCTGTTGCGCGTGCGCGGTTGTTCAATGACCGATGCCGGTGTCGAGGATGGCGATCTGGTGCTGGTCGATCGATCACTTGAGCCCCGCCACGGGCGCATGGTCATTGCAGTGGTCGATGGTGAGTTCACGCTCAAGCGTCTGTATCGGCAAGACGGCCTGGTGCGCCTGGAAGCGGCCCATGTGCAATATCCCGCCATCGAACTCAAGGACGGTCAGGAACTGCAGGTCTGGGGCGTGGTCACGCGCGTGATCAAGACGGTCTGAGCATCAGGCGCTGGCATGTCCATCGCACTGGTCGACTGCAATAGCTTCTACGCCTCCTGCGAGCAGGTGTTCCAGTGAGCCTGAGCAGACTATTTGCGGGAATCGGCCGCGATTCTGAGCAAATTCAGTGAGGGAAAACAAAAAACCCCCTCAAACAACTTGACGCAAGTTGCCCGAGAGGGCTGTCTCCGAATTTCGCCAAAAACCAGGAGACAGTCCCAGTGTGTCACGCCTTTCTTGCCGACACGAACTTTTACCACCTGCTCACCCGGATCGACGAGTCGATTGCCGAGGAAGTCCGCGCGGGCGGCTGTGACTGCGGTGGTGCGTTGCACAGCGCCCGTTATCCGCGTAAGCCCCGAGGTGTTGTGCGTGGCGTCTTGGATGAGAGCTACCAGAGCCGTCTGAGTTTCTGCTGTGCCGCGGACGGGTGCCGGCGGCGCAGCACCCCGCCTTCCGTTCGGTTTCTGGGCCGCAAGGTCTATCTCGGGGTCATCGTCGTGCTGATTTCCGCCCTGCATTGCGGGCTGAGCGCATCGCGTCGCCAGCGCTTGATCAAGACGCTCGGTGTCACCGTCCAAACCCTGCGGCGGTGGCAGCACTGGTGGCGTGAGCAGTTTGTGCAAACCCGCTGCTTTCGATCCTTGGCTGGTCTGTTGATGCCGCCGATCGCCACCGAGCACCTGCCAGGATCCCTGCTGGAAAAATTGAGCGCAAAAGCGTTGTCCGAGCGCGTCGTGCAACTGCTGATATTGATCGCCCCGAGCACGACAGCGACAGGCTCGCTGTAGGGCAACGCCAACCCGCAGAAGACCTCATCGCGCCGCTGGGCGGCGCCTTCTAGACTCCCGGTGATGTGTGAAACAACTGGGAGGTGAAGACGAATGTCCGATGACAACGGCCTCGGTGATCCCGATGGTTGGGCGCGGTTGCGCTTTGCCATTATTGGTCCTTTATTGGCTGATCCTGCGCCGGCGAACGCGCTGGGCGCGCGGCTGAAGGCGCTAGCGGCCAAGTCATGGCGCCATCCGGTGACTGGGCGGGCGGTCAGTTTTAGCTTTGGCACCTTGGAGCGTTGGTATTACCTCGCACGCGATGCCCAAGACCCGGTGGCGGCACTGCGCCCGCGCCGGCGCAGCGATGCCGGGGAGCAGCGCGCGCTGAGTCCGCGCCTGATGGATGCGGTGCAAGCCCAGTACCGCGACTACCCCGGTTGGACGGTGCAGCTGCATTACGACAACCTCGCCGCCTTGTGCGCGGGCGATCAGACCCTGGGGCCGCTGCCCTCCTATGCCACCGTGCGCCGCTTCATGAAGCGCGCGGGCTTGCACCGCCGGCGTGTCCCGGCGCGCAAGACGCCGGGCGCTGAACAGGCCGCGCGGCGCCTGGAGGCCTGCGAGGTGCGCAGCTATGAAGCCCAGTATGTCCATGCCTTGTGGCATCTGGACTTTCATCATGGCTCGCGCAAAGTCCTCACCCGGGGTGGCGTCTGGGTCAAGCCCCTGCTGCTGGCGGTCATTGACGATCACTCCCGCCTGATCTGCCATCTGCAGTGGTACCTCGATGAGACCACCGAGACCTTGGTCCATGGCCTGGGGCAGGCGTTGCACAAGCGCGGGCTGCCGCGCGCCTTGATGAGCGATAACGGCGCGGCAATGCAGGCCGAGGAGTTCACCGCCGGATTGCACGCCCTGGGCATCCTCCATGAGCCGACCCTGCCGTACAGCCCGTATCAGAACGCCAAGCAGGAGCGCTTCTGGGCCACGCTGGAAGGCCGCCTGATGGCGATGCTTAAGGGGCTGGAGGAGCTGAGCCTGCAGCGGCTCAACACCCTCACTCAGGCGTGGGTGGAGCAGGAGTACCACCGCAAGGTCCACAGTGAGACCGCCGCCACGCCGCTTGCGCGTCTTCTCGATGCGCCCAACGTGGGGCGCCCCTGTCCGGACAGCGAGCAGGTCCGCGCCGCTTTTCGTTGTCGCGTCCAACGCCGTCAGCGCCGCAGCGATGGGACGCTCAGCCTGGCGGGCAAGCGCTTCGAGGTGCCGGCGCGCTTGCGTCACCTTGAGCAACTGCATATCGCTTATGCCCGCTGGGATCTGAGTGCTGTGGACGTGGTTGATCCCCACTCGGGCGCCATCCTCTGCCGCCTCTATCCCCTCGATAAAGCCGCCAATGCCTCCGGGCAGCGTCGGCGCCTTGAGCCCGCCGGCGCACCGCCACCGCCATCACAACGCGCCACGACGCTGCCACCGTTGCTGCGCGACTTGCTCGCCGAGTATGCCGCCACCGGTCTGCCGCCGGCCTATCTGCCAAAACACGATGACCTGGAATCCAGTCGATGAACAAGACCCTGCTGGCCCTCTATGGACTGAAGTTCAATCCGTTCTCCCCGGAGCTGCCGACGGCGGCACTGCATCGCAGCGCGCCGGTGGAGCAGTTTTGCTGGCGCATCGAGCAGAGCCTGATCCGCGAAGGCGGTTTTGCGCTCATTCAAGGTGATCCGGGTACCGGCAAGAGTGCGGTACTGCGCCTGCTCGATGAGCGTCTGCGCCAGCTGCCCGATATCAGCGTTGGGGCGCTCACGCATCCCAGCTCGAAGGTGGCGGACTTCTACCGCGAGATGGGCGATCTGTTCGCCGTTGACCTCAAGCCCCATAACCGCTGGGGTGGCTTCAAGATCCTGCGCGAGCGCTGGCTGGCGCATCTGGAGACGACGCTGTTGCGCCCGGTGTTGCTCATCGACGAGGCGCAGGAGATGCATCCGACGGTGCTCAATGAGCTGCGTCTGCTGACCTCCATGCAGTTCGATTCGCGCACGTTGTTGAGCGTGATCCTGGCCGGCGATGGCCGCCTGGCGACCAAGCTGCGCCGTGAGGAGTTGCTGCCGCTGGGCAGTCGTATCCGTACGCGCCTGAGTATGGAGTATGCCAGTCGCGAGGCGCTGGTCGCCTGCCTGGAGCATTTACAACACAGTGCCGGCAATGCGAGTCTGATGAGCGCAGGGCTGATGAAGACGCTCGCTGAGCATGCGTTGGGCAATTATCGCGTGCTTACGACCATGGCGGCAGAATTGCTGGCGCAGGCTGCTCGGCTCGAACGCGCGCAGCTCGATGAACAACTCTACCTTGAGGTGTTTGGTTCAGCGGCGGGCAACGCCCGCCAACGCCCGAGTGCCAGGGCGGGCGCCTGATGAGCCGCTTGAGCGCTGAGCGCCCGCACCAGGCCATGACAGCGGCAAGACACACCGCCGTGATGCTTGAGGCATGGCACGACGCTGGCATCGTGCGTGCCGATTTGGCGGTGCGCACCGCCAAGGCGACGATGCTGTGGTTCCATGATCGCTCTTTGGATCAGCTTCCGTTGGGGCTGGCCAGAGCGCGCAATGTCCAACAGGCCGATATTTATATCCGTCCAGCCCGCGGCTATCCCTGGCCAATGGTGTTTCTCGATGATGTCGCACGGCCGATGGCGCAGCGCATCGCTCGGCACTATGCGGCCCTGGTGGTGCAGACTTCGACGCTCGGGGGCTGCCACCTGTGGCTACGGCTGACCCGCGCGCTCGATGAGGCGCAGCGCTGTGATGTGCAGCGTTGGCTGATCCCGCGCGTTGGCGCCGATCCGGGCTCGGTCTCCGGTGAGCACCTCGGTCGGCTCGCCGGGATGAAGAATGCCAAGCGTGGCGGGGAGTGGGTCAATGTCCTTCGGCGACCAAGCCCGCAGGAGCGCGTCTGGGATCCAACTCCGGCCTTGCCAACGATGGCTCCGGCTCCGCCGCCAGTCGTCAACTGCGCTCCACGGGCGCGCTTATCCACCGGGGATCCGTCCGAATCCGCCCGCGAATGGGGCTGGGTCTGCGGCGCTCTTGAGGCGGGCCTTGCACCGACCACGGTCTACCAGCGCTTGCTCGAGCGCGCGTCCCCGCGTCGCGGAGCCGATGCCGAGCGCTATGCCCGCTACACCCTCGCTCGCGCCATTCGCCAGAGCGCTAGAGGCAACTGAACCCGCTGCGTCTCTCCCCCCTCAGGGGGGAAGCGTGGTTCACGATTCCGGCTTCCCGCTGTCGGCCAGTAACGGCCCCCGTGATCCCACACGCATTCCATGTCCTTCAAATGGCTTGGAAATGGGTCCCGCAATTATCGTGATTACGCTCATTCCAGCCGCGGCTGCGGGATCGCGCTGTCGTGGTGCTCTCCAACAACGATGGCTGCGTGGTGGCGCGCTCCAAAGCGGCCAAGGCGCTTGGCATTCGCATGGGCGAACCCTGGTTCCAGGCCCAGCGCCGGCTAAAGGCCGAGGGAAAGCTGGCTGCGGTGACGGCCTTGTCGAGTAACTATGCGCTCTATGCCGATATGAGCAATCGGGTCATGCGCATCCTCGCCCGCTTTGCGCCGCGCCAGGAGGTCTACTCGATCGATGAATGCTTCCTTGATCTGGGCGGACAAGCGCAGCCTCCAGCAGTGATTGGGCAGAGAATTTGCGCCACTGTGCTGGGCTGGACTGGGCTGCCGGTCTGCGTTGGTATCGGACCGACCAAGACCCTGGCCAAGCTGGCCAATCATCTGGCCAAGCACGACCCCGTTTGGTGTGGTGTCTGCGATTTGGACGTGCTGCCAGGTTCAGAGGTCGACCGGCTCCTCGCGGCGATTCCGGTGGCCGAGGTCTGGGGCGTGGGGGCACGCCTGTCCAAGCGCCTGGTTGCGCTTGGCATCACAACAGCCCTCGACCTGCGCCGGGCGCCAACCCGACGGGTTCGCCAGCAGTTCTCTGTGGTGCTTGAGCGCACCGCGCTGGAACTGGGCGGCGTGGCCTGTCTGGAACTGGAGGAGGTCATGCCGGACAAGCAGCAGATTCGCTGTTCGCGCACCTTCGGCGCGACGGTCACCTCGCTTGCGGAATTGACCCAGGCCATCACCACCTTCAACAGTCGCGCGGCGGAGAAGCTGCGGGCGCAGCAGGGTGTGGCAGCCGCGGTAGGGGTGGAGATCCGCACCAGTGTCTTTCGAACAGAAACGACACCTTTTGTCGGCAGCCTTGTCGTGCCCCTGGTTGCACCGAGCGCGGATACCCGCGTGTTGGTGGCTGCGGCGCGCCGCGGACTTCAGCGCATCTATCAACCCGGCCTGGTCTATACCAAAGCCGGGGTGGTGCTGCTTGGGCTTGGCTGCGCCGGGCAGGGCCAGGTGGATTTGTTCTCGGATGGGGCGGCCGACCAGCGCAGTGAGGCGCTCATGGCGACGCTGGATGCAATTAACAGCCGCTTTGGCCGCGGCAGCCTGGTGTTGGCCAACGCCCATCCGGCTCCACGCTGGCGAAGGCGCGAGCAATATCGCTCACCGCGCTATACCACGCGGTTGGAGGAGTTGCCGGTGGCGTATTGTTGATGAGAGGGGGTGTCCGTTGGCAGTCGAGGAAGCTTCGCGCCAACGGGAGTTCGAGCGAGTTTGTGGCTTCTGCTTCCGACCCCTATGTGAAGATGCGAACTATGTGAAGTTCTGGTTCTTCTTCTCGCAAGACTTTGCAACAGCAAAGATAGCGCAGGGCGATTGACGAGGGAACTTCACATAGTTTTCGGTTTTTCTGAAGATTGCCCGTCACTTCAGGAGACCGAAATGAACTCTTCACGCCCACTTCGCGACCGAGCTATTCGTCAGCTGGTTCTCGGCCCATTGGCACCTTACGTCGATACCTTCGAGCGGCATCTGGTTGAGCGCAACTATGCTGCAAAAACCACTGCGACCTATCTTGGTTGCCTAGAACATTTTGGACGATGGATGGAGCATCGCTGCTTCCAGGCCAAGCATCTTGATGAAGACACGGTCGCGGCGTTTCTTGATGGTCATCTGCCCCACTGCGATTGCACTTGTCCGGTCGTTCGCGCGCGTGAAGATCTCAGGGCCGCCCTCGGACATCTGTTGGTCATGCTACGCGCTGCTGCAGCGATACCTGAGCGGGTCGTGCGAAAGACTCCGGTGGACGAGGAGCTATGTCGTTTCGATGAACGGATGGAACGTGCGCAAGGGCTTGCTGCAAAGACGCGTACCCAGTATCTGCGCACAGTCCGACGTCTGCTTGTTGGGCAATTTGGGGTAGAGACGGTTGACTTCACTGCAATCACCCCTGAGCACGTACGACAGTTCATTGACGAGCAGAGCACGCTGTATAGCACTCCGAGCAGTGGTGCCACATTGATTTCGGCGTTGCGCAGCTATTTCCGTTTCCGCGCAAGCGGTGGTGATCGGGTCCATGCGCTGACCGGGGTACTGTGCTATCCGGCCAACTGGGGATTAGCGTCGTTGCCGAAGGGCTTGAGCGATGCCGAGGTTCGGCGCCTCGTCGACTCGCTTGTTTGGGAGGGTCCGTCGGCGCGTCGCGCCGCCGCCATGGTGCGTTGTGCTCTGGATCTCGGCCTGCGCAGCGGGGAGGTCGCCACGCTCGGCTTGGACGATATCGATTGGAAGACCGGCACGATCACCTTGCGCCGGACCAAGAGTCGCCGCGAAGACACCTTGCCGTTACCTCAGACCACTGGATGCGCCATCGTTGATTACCTCCTCCATGAGCGCCCGCCAAGCGCCAGTCGGGCGGTCTTCGTTCGCCGCGTCGCGCCTTGCGACCGTCCACTCGGTGCCGACTGCGTGCGCAAGACCATTCGTCAAGCTTATGCCCGAGCCGGCTTGCCCTATACCCGCGCGCACCTGCTGCGCCACACCATGGCCAGTCGTCTGCTAGCGAGCGGCAGTTCGCTCAAGGAGGTCGCCGATGTCCTGCGTCATCGCTCGCTCAACACCACGTTGATCTACGCCAAGCTCGATAGTCGGAATCTAACCGAAGTCGCTTTGCCATGGCCAGGAGGTGTGGCATGAAGACCGCGACCGCTATGCAAACGTACGTCACGCAATTTCTTGCCGAACGTCGTCGGCTTGGGTTTGCCTCGCGTTCGATGGGATATGCCCTGGGAAACTTTGCCCGCTACATTGATGGTCTAGAAACAGCCGGGCCGCTCACCGTCGAGGTCATGAGTGCGTGGGCGCAATGCCCGAAGAATGGCAGTAACAACCCGCTGACATGGGCGCGACGCTTAAAGATTTTGCGCCCCTTTGCCCGATGGATGCAGCAGTTCCAGCCGAATACCGAGGTACCAGACAACAGCATCTTCGGCAGCGTCGACCGGCGGTTGACGCCTCATATCTACACCGAGCAAGAGATTGCCGACCTGCTGGTCGCCGCAGGGCGTCTGCAACCGTCGTTGCGCGGTGCTACATACGAGACGCTGTTCGGCTTGCTGGCTGTAACTGGGCTGCGTGTGTCCGAGGCACTGCATCTGCTTGAGGCAGATGTCGACCTGCGCTCTGGCGTTCTGACAGTCCGCCAGACCAAATTTGCCAAGTCCCGCCAGGTGCCGTTGCATCCGAGTACGGTGGATGCGCTCAGAGCCTACCATCAGCTGCGCGACCGACAGGTCGCGAGCACCAAGGAGACGCCGTTCTTTGTCGGCACGCACGGCCGGCACCAAGGGTGCGAGTTGAGCCTGCGCCAAGTCAATCGCGTGTTCCGCAGGTTATGCGACCAATTAAAGTGGGCCAACCGTGGCAACCATCACGCACCCCGCATCCACGATCTTCGGCACACGTTTGTCGTGCACCGTATACTGCTCTGGCAGGCACAAGGAATTGATGTCGAACAGCGGATGCTGGCCTTATCGACCTATGTCGGCCATGCAATGATCACCAACACCTATTGGTACATCACGGCGGTGCCTGCGCTCATGGCGCGAGCCGCCGAGCAGTTCGAGCCGCTGCGACCAAGCGCGGAGGCCCGCCATGTCTAACATCAACGCGCCACTCGCACCTTCCTTTTCGGCGCTGGTCCAACACTTCTTCGCCGACTATCTGCTCGCCCAACGCGCGATGAGTTCCAATACTGTCGCTTCCTACCGGGATGCGATGCTGCTGTTTCTGGACTTCGCGCACGAACGCCTGGGTAAGATGCCAACTGAGTTGTGCCTGGCAGACCTCGACCCGGACTTGATTTTGGCCTTCCTCGACCACTTGGAGCAAAAGCGCAGCAACTCGGTCCGCAGCCGTAATCTGCGTCTGACTGCTCTGCGCGCGTTCCTGAAGTTCGCCGGACGGCGCGATGTTGCCTCTTTGTTGACTGTTGAACGGGCGCTCGGCGTGCCGATGAAACGGTTTGATCGTCCGATGTTGGGATTTCTTTCACGCGAGGAGATGCTCGCGGTGATTGGCCAGCCAGGGCCAACCTGGACGTCCCAACGTGACTATCTCTTGCTAACGATGCTTTACAACACCGGGGCACGCGTCTCGGAGATCGTTGCGGTGCAGATCTCTGATGTTGTACTGAACACGTCTACATGTGTTCACCTGCACGGAAAAGGCCGAAAGCAGCGTAGCGTACCCTTGTGGAAATCAACGGTCCAGGATATCCGCACTTGGCAGCGACGCAATCCGCAACTCTTAGCGAATTCGCCGTTGTTACCGAACCGAGATGGCCGAGCCATGACACGCAACAACGTCAACCAACGACTCGCTATCGCCGTGGCCAGTGCCGCTCAAACTTATCCCTCGCTCGCGAAACGGTCTGTTTCGCCGCATACGATACGCCACTCAACAGCGATGCACATGTTGCAATCCGGCGTCACCTTCAGCGTGATTGCACTTTGGATGGGCCACGAGAGCACCACAACAACACATCGATATGTCGAAGCAGACCTGACCATGAAAGAAAAGGAACTCGCGCGGTTGGATGAGCCCGAAGCGGGGGTCCCGCACTATCGCCCGCCCGATAAGCTCAGAGCCTTCCTTGAAGCCCTCTAAACTATGTTAAGACGGCGCTGGCTCCAGCACCTTTTGGTGGCGGAGCCAGACCAACAAACTTCACATAGTTCGCATGTTCACATAGGGGTCGCTATGTGAAGCTTCACATAGCGACCCACAGCTGCCATCGGGCCTTCGAGCAACGACGACGGCAATGCCACCCAGAGCGGACATTGCGAGAAGCCTCATTTTCATCAGTGACGCCGCCGATTTCGCCCGCCCGCGGACCGCCTGCCTGGCATTCTGCGCGGGAGCCGATTCCGGACTGGGACCTCCTCCAGCAGCCCGAGCCCGACTTCGAGTTCGATCAGCGCATCTCCTGGTAGCCGCCGTCTCTGTCACGCAGGAAACGGTGCGGCCCCGCTCGTCTCCCGCCGGCGCGTTGCGGCGCAGGTGCTCACTCCAGCACCCGGAAACGCACGTGCCCGCACGGAGCGCGACGTCCGTCAGCACCGCAGTCGGGCGTTGACGGCGCATCCCACCCCCGCTACGGTTCGTCGTCCGGCCAACCTGGATGCTCAGGGTGGCTTGGATCTCCTATCCGTAACACCGAGCTATGATTCAGATTCGTCTGTCGTGGTATCACCGAGCCTTGAGAGGGTTCTTAGTGCGACTGTGACACAGCCTAACCTGAGCATGAAAAATTGCCTTCAATTAAATCGTTTACTAGAGATGAGGCTATGATAAAAAAAACCGCTGTTATCGCAATGTCTGTAGCCGTCTTATCAGCGACTGCTCTGATGCCTGGCAACGTCGTTGCGTCTATGGAGCCCAAGGGCTGCGCCCGCAATAAGACCAAGCTGCGCCACGCCTTCAATACCGACAGCAAAAGGGAGGGCGGCGGTGTTTGGGTCTATATCGCGCTGCCCGAGGCGGAGTCTGGGGAAACCATCAGAATTGCGTCCGGGTGTAAAGCGCACAGTCACGGAGATGGTTGGCTCGATGCAAAACTCGAGTGTAATCGGGTCTGTTGGAGTGACTTCGTCTATATGTGTCAGAACGGTACCTGGAAAAGGGTTGGAGAAGGGAATATCTTCTCCAACGACATGCTGTGCCACAGCACAGGCAATCACTCCCAGAGATACCTGTATGTCGGCGAAGGTAATGCGCCTTGGTGAGTTGCTCGCCGACGATGAGACGCATGGCAATGATTGTCCGTCCGAATATCCTTCGTGACTGAACTTGGGAGCCTGCTGATGAACGCGAACATGGGATGGAGGGCCTTCCGAGCTTGGCTGAGCGGTGTCGTCGCTGTAGTGAGCCTGAGCAGACTATTTGCGGGAATCGGCCGCGATTCTGAGCAAATTCAGTGAGGGAAAACAAAAAACCCCCTCAAACAACTTGACGCAAGTTGCCCGAGAGGGCTGTCTCCGAATTTCGCCAAAAACCAGGAGACAGTCCCAGTGTGTCACGCCTTTCTTGCCGACACGAACTTTTACCACCTGCTCACCCGGATCGACGAGTCGATTGCCGAGGAAGTCCGCGCGGGCGGCTGTGACTGCGGTGGTGCGTTGCACAGCGCCCGTTATCCGCGTAAGCCCCGAGGTGTTGTGCGTGGCGTCTTGGATGAGAGCTACCAGAGCCGTCTGAGTTTCTGCTGTGCCGCGGACGGGTGCCGGCGGCGCAGCACCCCGCCTTCCGTTCGGTTTCTGGGCCGCAAGGTCTATCTCGGGGTCATCGTCGTGCTGATTTCCGCCCTGCATTGCGGGCTGAGCGCATCGCGTCGCCAGCGCTTGATCAAGACGCTCGGTGTCACCGTCCAAACCCTGCGGCGGTGGCAGCACTGGTGGCGTGAGCAGTTTGTGCAAACCCGCTGCTTTCGATCCTTGGCTGGTCTGTTGATGCCGCCGATCGCCACCGAGCACCTGCCAGGATCCCTGCTGGAAAAATTGAGCGCAAAAGCGTTGTCCGAGCGCGTCGTGCAACTGCTGATATTGATCGCCCCGAGCACGACAGCGACAGGCTCGCTGTAGGGCAACGCCAACCCGCAGAAGACCTCATCGCGCCGCTGGGCGGCGCCTTCTAGACTCCCGGTGATGTGTGAAACAACTGGGAGGTGAAGACGAATGTCCGATGACAACGGCCTCGGTGATCCCGATGGTTGGGCGCGGTTGCGCTTTGCCATTATTGGTCCTTTATTGGCTGATCCTGCGCCGGCGAACGCGCTGGGCGCGCGGCTGAAGGCGCTAGCGGCCAAGTCATGGCGCCATCCGGTGACTGGGCGGGCGGTCAGTTTTAGCTTTGGCACCTTGGAGCGTTGGTATTACCTCGCACGCGATGCCCAAGACCCGGTGGCGGCACTGCGCCCGCGCCGGCGCAGCGATGCCGGGGAGCAGCGCGCGCTGAGTCCGCGCCTGATGGATGCGGTGCAAGCCCAGTACCGCGACTACCCCGGTTGGACGGTGCAGCTGCATTACGACAACCTCGCCGCCTTGTGCGCGGGCGATCAGACCCTGGGGCCGCTGCCCTCCTATGCCACCGTGCGCCGCTTCATGAAGCGCGCGGGCTTGCACCGCCGGCGTGTCCCGGCGCGCAAGACGCCGGGCGCTGAACAGGCCGCGCGGCGCCTGGAGGCCTGCGAGGTGCGCAGCTATGAAGCCCAGTATGTCCATGCCTTGTGGCATCTGGACTTTCATCATGGCTCGCGCAAAGTCCTCACCCGGGGTGGCGTCTGGGTCAAGCCCCTGCTGCTGGCGGTCATTGACGATCACTCCCGCCTGATCTGCCATCTGCAGTGGTACCTCGATGAGACCACCGAGACCTTGGTCCATGGCCTGGGGCAGGCGTTGCACAAGCGCGGGCTGCCGCGCGCCTTGATGAGCGATAACGGCGCGGCAATGCAGGCCGAGGAGTTCACCGCCGGATTGCACGCCCTGGGCATCCTCCATGAGCCGACCCTGCCGTACAGCCCGTATCAGAACGCCAAGCAGGAGCGCTTCTGGGCCACGCTGGAAGGCCGCCTGATGGCGATGCTTAAGGGGCTGGAGGAGCTGAGCCTGCAGCGGCTCAACACCCTCACTCAGGCGTGGGTGGAGCAGGAGTACCACCGCAAGGTCCACAGTGAGACCGCCGCCACGCCGCTTGCGCGTCTTCTCGATGCGCCCAACGTGGGGCGCCCCTGTCCGGACAGCGAGCAGGTCCGCGCCGCTTTTCGTTGTCGCGTCCAACGCCGTCAGCGCCGCAGCGATGGGACGCTCAGCCTGGCGGGCAAGCGCTTCGAGGTGCCGGCGCGCTTGCGTCACCTTGAGCAACTGCATATCGCTTATGCCCGCTGGGATCTGAGTGCTGTGGACGTGGTTGATCCCCACTCGGGCGCCATCCTCTGCCGCCTCTATCCCCTCGATAAAGCCGCCAATGCCTCCGGGCAGCGTCGGCGCCTTGAGCCCGCCGGCGCACCGCCACCGCCATCACAACGCGCCACGACGCTGCCACCGTTGCTGCGCGACTTGCTCGCCGAGTATGCCGCCACCGGTCTGCCGCCGGCCTATCTGCCAAAACACGATGACCTGGAATCCAGTCGATGAACAAGACCCTGCTGGCCCTCTATGGACTGAAGTTCAATCCGTTCTCCCCGGAGCTGCCGACGGCGGCACTGCATCGCAGCGCGCCGGTGGAGCAGTTTTGCTGGCGCATCGAGCAGAGCCTGATCCGCGAAGGCGGTTTTGCGCTCATTCAAGGTGATCCGGGTACCGGCAAGAGTGCGGTACTGCGCCTGCTCGATGAGCGTCTGCGCCAGCTGCCCGATATCAGCGTTGGGGCGCTCACGCATCCCAGCTCGAAGGTGGCGGACTTCTACCGCGAGATGGGCGATCTGTTCGCCGTTGACCTCAAGCCCCATAACCGCTGGGGTGGCTTCAAGATCCTGCGCGAGCGCTGGCTGGCGCATCTGGAGACGACGCTGTTGCGCCCGGTGTTGCTCATCGACGAGGCGCAGGAGATGCATCCGACGGTGCTCAATGAGCTGCGTCTGCTGACCTCCATGCAGTTCGATTCGCGCACGTTGTTGAGCGTGATCCTGGCCGGCGATGGCCGCCTGGCGACCAAGCTGCGCCGTGAGGAGTTGCTGCCGCTGGGCAGTCGTATCCGTACGCGCCTGAGTATGGAGTATGCCAGTCGCGAGGCGCTGGTCGCCTGCCTGGAGCATTTACAACACAGTGCCGGCAATGCGAGTCTGATGAGCGCAGGGCTGATGAAGACGCTCGCTGAGCATGCGTTGGGCAATTATCGCGTGCTTACGACCATGGCGGCAGAATTGCTGGCGCAGGCTGCTCGGCTCGAACGCGCGCAGCTCGATGAACAACTCTACCTTGAGGTGTTTGGTTCAGCGGCGGGCAACGCCCGCCAACGCCCGAGTGCCAGGGCGGGCGCCTGATGAGCCGCTTGAGCGCTGAGCGCCCGCACCAGGCCATGACAGCGGCAAGACACACCGCCGTGATGCTTGAGGCATGGCACGACGCTGGCATCGTGCGTGCCGATTTGGCGGTGCGCACCGCCAAGGCGACGATGCTGTGGTTCCATGATCGCTCTTTGGATCAGCTTCCGTTGGGGCTGGCCAGAGCGCGCAATGTCCAACAGGCCGATATTTATATCCGTCCAGCCCGCGGCTATCCCTGGCCAATGGTGTTTCTCGATGATGTCGCACGGCCGATGGCGCAGCGCATCGCTCGGCACTATGCGGCCCTGGTGGTGCAGACTTCGACGCTCGGGGGCTGCCACCTGTGGCTACGGCTGACCCGCGCGCTCGATGAGGCGCAGCGCTGTGATGTGCAGCGTTGGCTGATCCCGCGCGTTGGCGCCGATCCGGGCTCGGTCTCCGGTGAGCACCTCGGTCGGCTCGCCGGGATGAAGAATGCCAAGCGTGGCGGGGAGTGGGTCAATGTCCTTCGGCGACCAAGCCCGCAGGAGCGCGTCTGGGATCCAACTCCGGCCTTGCCAACGATGGCTCCGGCTCCGCCGCCAGTCGTCAACTGCGCTCCACGGGCGCGCTTATCCACCGGGGATCCGTCCGAATCCGCCCGCGAATGGGGCTGGGTCTGCGGCGCTCTTGAGGCGGGCCTTGCACCGACCACGGTCTACCAGCGCTTGCTCGAGCGCGCGTCCCCGCGTCGCGGAGCCGATGCCGAGCGCTATGCCCGCTACACCCTCGCTCGCGCCATTCGCCAGAGCGCTAGAGGCAACTGAACCCGCTGCGTCTCTCCCCCCTCAGGGGGGGAGCGTGGTTCACGATTCCGGCTTCCCGCTGTCGGCCAGTAACGGCCCCCGTGATCCCACACGCATTCCATGTCCTTCAAATGGCTTGGAAATGGGTCCCGCAATTATCGTGATTACGCTCACTGTAGTAGCTGTCAGCTCGTCGTTCATTGCTGCATCGACAGATCAAGATACGGCTGAGACAGCGAGATCCAGTGGCGTTGCCGAAGCCGGTCAAACCTCTGGGGAGCGCAGCCGAGAGTCGGAATCAGCCGCTGTCGAAACGACTCAACCGGACTTGCAGGACGGCACTTACGATTGGCCGACCAGTCTCGACCAGTATCAGTATGTCTGCGACAGTGGTCTCGTGCTTATCAGCGCCTATGACCCTGAAGAAGACAGCATGTGGGTGGAGTATCGTGGCCAAACGTTCGCGCTCAGGCGGTTGCGGTCTGGCAGCGGCGCCAAGTTCGGAGGCACTGACGTGCCCTGGGGCTGGTGGAACAAGGGCAACGAGGGTCTCGTTTTCGGCTACGCCGACGATGGCAGTGATAGCGAGATCCTGGACAGGTGCAGCGCTGCTGAAGCGAATGATGCGGCGGTGGAGCGCGACCCTGGCCGGCGTTGGTCGCTCGAACTGCATAGTGACTTCATTGCATTGCTCGACTGCATGGATTGCGGGGACGACGTTGGCGCGGTGCTTGAGTGCCGCGGCCAGGGCAAGCCTGCGCGCCTGAGTATTCTTTGGGCGGCCGTTGATACAGACGGTGCGTTAGATGCTGCGTTGGCACTCGAGGTTGGTAATCAGGTTTTCGAGCATACGGCCGAGACGACTTATGCGGGACAGGTCGGCCAATTCCCGCAAATCCGCATTGGCCCAGATGATCCGATGATTGCCGCGCTCAATGCCGGTTCCACCTTGCA
Source organism: Thiorhodovibrio litoralis (assembly GCF_033954455.1). Taxonomy (NCBI): domain Bacteria; kingdom Pseudomonadati; phylum Pseudomonadota; class Gammaproteobacteria; order Chromatiales; family Chromatiaceae; genus Thiorhodovibrio; species Thiorhodovibrio litoralis. The sequence continues at coordinate 2,225,484 of NZ_CP121473.1, forward strand.
CGTCAGTTTTGCGGGTGCCGAGACGTCCATTGGCCTCAACGGGTTTGAGGCTGCATTCGCGGAGTTCGATCGGGCTTGTCCCTGGCGTCGTGATCAGTCCGCAGGCGAAACGGAAGGAGACCCAATCCCTGACGGCAGTCCTGTTGGCACTGGCGAAGCAGCTTCCGACCAGCCGCGCTGGATGCTCAACGAACATCGTAAAACCAAATCCGGGGTTGCCGTGACTAGTCTGAGCTTCGGGGTTCCCGAGACTGACGCGTTGGCCTTTCAGGCGACCTGCGCGCCAGGTGGGCCAGAGGCACTGATCGACGCCATCGCGTTGCTGGACGTGGACGTGGATGAGAAAGCCGAAGGGCAGGCCGCTGAGCTGGTGATCGCGACCGCTGACCTCGAGATACGCCTCAAGGGGCAGGTCTCGAAAGGACGCGCGACCTATCCTGGGATTCTGGTCTCCGTTGGACCTCGGCATCCGCTGTGGTCGGTCCTCGAGAGTGGCGATCTCGTCTCGTTGAGCAGCGGTCAAGGGCCCGGAATCAGCTTGCCAGTTACGACCTCCAGCGACCGGATTGCGGAGTTCTTACGGTCGTGTTCCGGATCGTGATGAGCTGCTAAGGCGTGATCGCCGGCATTGCCTGCAACCGCTGCCCGGCTCTCGCGAGCCTCCTGTCTCAGGCATTAACGCACGCTTCATGACCGGCTATGCTGTGTATAAAAACAGCCAATGATCTCGCTGCCACTCGGATACTGACATGGCCGTCGCGTCACCGGGATGCGGACCTGTCCCATACTGCCGCCGCCATCCCGAGCAAACCGCCCTCTACCGAGTCGTCCAGCAGCACCTGGAGACCTATCTCGCACTCGCGGGTGAAGACGACTGGGACGCGCTGCGCCTGCCGGCCTACGTGGAACGGGAGTTCCGCCGTTATCTGGAATGCGGCATCCTCGCCTACGGTTTCGCCCGTGCCAGATGTCCGGACTGCAGGCACGACTTCCTAGTTGACTTCTCGTGTAAGGGTCGCGCGATGTGTCCGTCGTGCAACGCCCGGCGCATGGCGGAGACCGCGGCGCATCTGGTCGATCATGTCTTCCCGCCGCTGCCGGTGCGCCAGTGGGTCCTCTCGGTGCCCAAACGGCTGCGCTGGTAACTGGAGCGCGAGCCGCGGGCGATCAGCGCGGTGCTGCATATCCTGCTGCGCGTTATCGAGGCCCATCTGCGCCGGAGCAGCGATGCCAGCTCACAGGCCCCGCTTTGGGGCGGTGAGCTTCATCCACCGCTTCGGTGCCTCCCTCAACCGCCACGTCCATTACCACTGCTGCGTCATCGACGGGGTCTTCGAGCCGGTCGAGGAGGCCGGAGATATCCCGCAATCCGTGCGCTTTCTCCCCGCCGCTGAGCTGACACCGGAGGCCCTCGCCGCCATCGCCGAGCAGGTGCGCATCCGGGTACTGCGCTGGTTTGCCCGCAGCGGGCTGATCAAGCGTGATGACGTCCGCGAAATGCTCGCCTGGGAGAACAGCGGCTTCTCGCTGGATGCGGCGGTTCGAGTCGGTGCGCACGATCGCGCCGGTCTGAAGCGGGTCCTGCCGCAGTGTGCTCGGCCTCTCAATGTCCGGTGTGCCGACTATTGCTGCCGTTGGCAGCCGAAGGCGCGAAGTCTCTTCCTGGCCGGAAAGCGCCCTGCCAAGTAGGCGCTCCTAATCCGGAAGAATCGCGAGCGCCGCATCTTGCCTCAAGGTACGGTTGCCGACCCATTGCGGTCAGCTGCATTGGAGACGTGCACGTCCGCTGTCGAGGCATCACCAGACAATACTGTCTGGTGTTTCCTTCTGCCACACGTGCAACGAAGTAAGGACCGCGACACGCTGGGTCACTCCCCAGCCAGGACCAGTACGCGCTCGACGACGTCGTTGGCGAGCCAACCTCCATGACGGCGGATACGCTCGACACCCTGGGCCACCGAGTCCAGCTTGCCGCGCCGTTTAGCGTGGAGAAGCACGCCGAGGGAACCCGTCATCGGGATGGAGCTACGGCGGGCAACCCGCCTCGCCTTGAGATCGTCCAGCACCACGGTGGCGCCCGGAAGATCCAGGGCGAGTTGAATCACCGCCGCCTCGCCGAGATCCAACTCGCCAACGAGAAGCGGCGAAATCCCGTTCGCCAGAGCGTACACCTCGATATCGGGTACCATTTGAAGCCGCCGGGCGGTGTCGTCCAGCTGGGCGCCGGCCTCCAACTCCCGGAGCACAGGCTCCGGCACCAAGACCCGGCCGTAGAGCGCCGGTAGGGCATCGAGCCCGCCCAAGGCAACGGTCAGGTGAATGACCGGACTGCTATTGAGGATAATCACTGGCGGCCTCGGCAGCAGCGAGGTCCCCCTCCAACTCGTCAGCGCCCACCTGGATGGTGGATACCCCGAGGCGGCCAAGCTCAGCGAGAAACGCCACCCGCCCCATTCCGACTAGGCCGGCGGCCTGCCCTGAGCTGAGCCGGCCGATCTCGAACAACTTGGCGGCCATGGCCAGGCTTGCCTCACGCTCAAACTCCGCTCGGGACATATGCAGCGCATCGGGGAAGGTTTCTGGGTAATCGACGGACAAGGTGTTGCTCATGGCCCAGTGCTCTTGGGTGCGCAGGTGGGGTGCGCAGGCGTATCCCTCATTTTCGCCGAATTGACCGGGCGAAGCCAGAGGCGCAAGCACCTCCTGGAACAGTTGATGTAATCGCTGGTTCTGGCGCATGTCTGCTGTCCCCGAAGCGATAGACCCCGGGCAGTAATACCCCAATATCCGGTTCTGGCCGGAAAGCGCCCGAGAAAAGGGCGACACCAGACCGGTAACTCCGCCCACCTGCTCGGCCGGAGAGCGGTCAATGCCCCCGGCCGAGACGCTCAGGCTTCGATATGCTCAGCGATCTCCAGAGCATCGTCGACCTCAATGCCAAGATAGCGAACCGTGCTTTCCAACTTCGTGTGCCCAAGCAAGAGCTGAACGGCGCGGAGGTTCTTAGTGCGGCGATAGATCAGCGTCGCCTTGGTTCGGCGCAAGGAATGGGTGCCGTAGTAGGCGGGTTCGAGTCCGATGAGCGCAACCCAGCGTTGCACAATCCGAGCATACTGGCGTGTCGAGAGATGTTGGGATTTACGGCTTCGACTCGGGAACAAGAAGCTCCCGGCAGCAAGGTGCTTCGCGTCGATCCAGGCGCGCACTGCCTCGCGAGTCTGCTCGGTCAACTCGAACCGCACTGGCCGGCAGGTCTTTTGTTGGATAACACTGGCGCGCGGCAGGATTTGGTTTCCATGCGCGATATCTTGAACGCGCAGGCTGACTAGGTCGCACCCGCGCAGCTTGCTGTCAATGGCCAAGTCGAATAAGCCAAGGTCGCGCAACCGCTTGGCCAACTGCAGGCGAATGCGGATCGCCCAGATTTCCTGAAGCTTCAGTGGCGGTTTTTGACCGATCAGTTTGCCTTTGTTCCAAGGCACGTGGCCAGTAGGATGCGTGCTTTCATTATTCGTTGTCGACATCGTCTGTTCCCTCCTGGGAGTTGAGGAAACAGCAGTATCGTCACTTTCCTGGCTGAGTGCGCTTATCGACCCACAGCGGACTAACGCCGCAAATCACCGGCAGCAAAAAGCAGAGCGACGAAGGAGCGGCGCTTTTTGACGTCCGAGTGCATTTGCCTTGTTATGCAATAATTGCACGATACAAGTCACTTGATGGGGGTGTAGGATAGTTCCACATTCTTTAGCCATATTTTGCCGGAGCCCTCCACTGTAAGATTGAGCTTGACGAGATCAGGTGTTTGCCCGGATTTCAGATAGAACGGAACCTCATATGACGCCCAATCGTTCGTCCCCTTCAAGGCATTCTGAAATCCTTTAGAAAAGAACTCTCCACGCCCAGGTATTCGGCACCACATCTCAAGGAAACTTCGACCCTGAACATTTTCTGATTTCAAATTCGCTCGATAAGTTAAAATGCATTCATCAATATTTGCGATCTCTATTTCAAACAATCTAATAGTTTGATTTTCCTCAACATCGATTAGCCCATACCATTACCCATATCTCCCCGCCCCAGCGTCGTCCGGGGCTGGACACAGCTCCCGAGTTCTGCTGAGATGCCCTTTCATCTTCAGCAAGGGGACGGGAGACCATGGACCAAGCGATTCCAAGCCGTTTATGTGGGCGCCCTTTCAACGAGACCGACTTAGCGCGCATTCGCCAGGAGATCGCGCTGGCGCAGCCGCCGCTGCGCGCGGAGATCGCTCGGCGGGTGTGCCGCGCGCTGGAGTGGACCGATATCCAAGGCCGCCCCAAGCTCATGAGTGCCCGGGTGGGACTGCTGCGGTTGCATCGTGCCGGGCTCATTGTGCTGCCGCCACCGACCTGCGGCAATGGCAATGGGCGGCGCTTCGTCCCGCGCCCCGAGTCCCGGCCCGAACCGATCCCAGTGTCCGTCCCGCTGCGCGCGCTCAGCGGCTTGCGCCTGGCGCGCGTTGATGATCGAAGGGCCTCGCAATTATGGAACGGCCTGATCGAGCGCTACCACTACCTCGGCTACAGTCCCCTGCCTGGTGCGCAGCTGCGCTACCTGATCCAGTGGGATGGCGGTCTGCTCGGCGCCATCGGCTTTGGCGCGGCGGCCTGGAAAGTCGCTGCCCGCGACCGCTGGATTGGCTGGACGCCCGCGCAGCGCCAAGCACACCTGGGACGGGTGCTCAACAACGCCCGCTTCCTCATCCTGCCCTGGGTGCAGGTCAAACACCTCGCCTCCAAGGTGCTGTCCTTGGCCGCGCGGCAAGTCAGTGTCGACTTTCCCGCCCGCTATGGCGAGCGTCTGGTGCTGCTGGAGACCTTTGTCGAGACCCCACGCTTTGCCGGGACCTGTTACCGTGCCGCCAACTGGCACGACTTGGGCGAAACCACCGGGCGCGGCAAGTGCGACCGCACCCATCGGGCCGCGCTGCCGCGCAAGGCGATCTATGTCTACCCGCTGGCGGCGGACTTCCGCGCCGCCCTGGGGGTGGTGGCATGATCGCGCTGGCCTCTGAACTGCAGGACATCTCTCTGGGCGACAAGCGCCTGAATCATCGCGCCCAACAGGTGCTTGAAACCCTCGGCGCCAAGCCGACACAAAGTATTCCCGGGGCTTGCAACGGTTGGTATGAGACCCGGGCCGCCTATCGCTTTTTCGATCATCCCACGGTCACCGCCGAGCAGATCCTCGCACCCCATTTTGCTTGTACCGAAGAACGTCTGCGCGAGCATCCGCGGGTGCTGTGTATCCAAGATACCAGCGAGCTGGACTATACAACCAAAAAAGGCATTGTCGGTCTTGGGCCACTGAACTTTGAGAGCCGCTATGGGATGTACATCCATCCCACCTTGGCGGTCACGCCCGAGCGCCTCGCGCTGGGGCTGCTGGATTTGCACACTTTTGTGCGCGAGCCCGGTAGCCTGGGCCAGGACAAAGACTCGCGCCGCCCACTGGAGGAGAAAGAAAGCGTGCGCTGGGTCGATGGCTACGCGCGCGTCAATGCGCTGGCCGAGGAACTGAGCGACACGCGCTTGACCTATGTTGCCGATCGCGAGGGCGACATCTACGACCTGTTTGTTGAAGCGCCCATCCCCGAGAACAGCGCCGATTGGCTGGTACGGGTGCAGCATCGCGACCGCTGCTTGGCCGATGGCAGAAAGCTCAATGAGGCCCTGGACGCCGCCCCGGTGCTCACCGAGATCACCTTCGAGCGTCCCGCCACCAAGGGGGCCAAAGCACGCCAGGTCACGCAGGAGATCAAGGTGGTGCGCGTGACCCTGAAGGCACCCTGGCGCCCGGATCGCACCTTGCCCGATGTCACGGTCACGGCTTTGCTGGCCACCGAGGTCAATCCGCCCGCCGGCGAGGAGCCACTCAACTGGCTGTTGCTGACCAATCTGGCGGTGCAGAGCGCCCAAGAGGCCATCGAGACGCTCTCCTGGTATCTTTGCAGGTGGCAAGTGGAAATTTTTTTCCGGATCTTAAAAAGTGGCTGCCGCATCGAGGAGCTGCAGCTCGAGACGCGCGAGCGCCTGGAGCCGGCGCTCGCTTTGTACATGATCATCGCGTGGCGGGTGCTGTACCTGACCATGCTCGGGCGCGAGTGCCCGGAGTTGCCTTGCGATGCGGTCTTTGCCGAGGAGGAATGGAAGGCGGTCTATCTGGTCACCCAGAAACAAGCGCCACCCGAGCAGCCGCCCTCGCTCGATACCATGGTGCGCATGGTCGCCTCCCTGGGCGGCTTTCTCAACCGCAAATCCGATGGGTTCCCGGGACCGAAGACGCTCTGGATTGGGTTGCAGCGCATCCCCGATTTTGTCATGGCGCTGGAGGCTTACCGCAGCGTCAGGGATAGTTATGGGTAATGGTATGCGATTAGCCACCCCCCTTCACTTGAAGCAACCGCTTCCTGTGAAATTGTATTTTCCGATCCATCAAAAGTCTGAATGACCTTCGGTGGCCCAACAGGTTTCGGTGGTTTAAATAGGCTTTTCATCCACTGCAACATGATGTTTGGCTCCTACTTTCTTTTGCGCATAAACAAGTGATTCTACGGTTTTCTGATAACACCACGGAAGGCGTGTTATCCCGCGAAACGCGAGGTATCTGCCGAGCGACAAGGATCAGTTGGACCCTTGCCTGGGTTCGGCAACAAACGGCGGCCACAAAGGTTGCTCTGCCTCGGGCGTCAGGTCGAATCCTGGCACCGGCGCTCTTCCTGGTCAATGTCCTGTGCTGGCCGGTAAGCGCCCTGCGTAGTAGGCGCCGGTAATCTGGAAAAATCCAGAGCGCTGTCTCTTGCCTCAAGGGACGGTTGCCGACCCAGAGCTGACATCAGCTCCGCAGACGACTGCAGCGGCAATGAAACCCGTGGCCGACGCTGCGAAAGTCGTAACTCTGGTTGCCGAGGCCACCAAGGCCTATTGCACCCGCGTGCGAACCAGCCACTCGGGACCATGCGCAGTTTGTCTTTGAGGGTTTGCAGGCTGTAGCGATGATCATTGGCCCAGTCGCTGTGACGGCGCATCTGGAGCACCAGGCGGTGCTGGTTGGCCAGCGCTTGCACCCGGTCGCAGTCGGCATTCAGACCCAGGCGCAAGGTCCCAAGGACCAGAATGCGCCATTGCGACATGCCCGGAGCCCGGTCAGGTCGCTGACGCACTCCTCGCCGTCGGCGCGCACCGGCAGCACATCGGCGAGGATGGCGAAGACCTCATTGCGCAGAGCGTCGTTGGTGTAGATGTGCTGCAAGCCCCGGAGCAAGCGCGGGATATCGTCGCGGGAGAAGCAGTCGAACTCAATCGCGGCGATGTCACATTCGCCAAGCTGCATCTGGGCACGTGAGGATGTCACGCATGGGAGAAGCTGCTATGAACGAAGTTTGGTGGAAGAAAACCGGTGGTGAGGCTTGACTGATTCAAAGTCAGGTCAGATTTTCTTAATCGATCAATAGCTTACCTCTCTGCGCTTGGGTCTTGCCAGGACCTTTCCTAGTGGGAGGAGCAGGAAAACCATCAAACTTCACCAATGAGCGCGTATTCTAACGCATTGTCTTTCCTTGTGAAAATCACTCTTCGGTCAGGCACTACTTAGAGACCTCTATCCGGACAGCACAAAGCATTTTCCAACCTTTTGTTTATCCATTTTTCGCAGTATTATTGCGGATTGATGCACTCGTCAGACACTCTTACTTGGCAGCAAGACCTGCTGGAGTTGGTCAAGGCCTCCCAGGCGCTTCCCATACCATTCCCTATAAGTCCTGCGGCCATGGTTGCGACGCGGTCCAAGTGGCTGTTTCAGCACGGCCCACCATGATTTCACGCCCAGCGCAGCAGCTTGGTAACCCTCTGAGCGGTCGGACACGAAGGACTTATGGGGAATGACATGGGTGCTTCCTGATCGAGACAGGAGGGCTTTCGGGATCATACATCCAGCTCAGTCGCGGCAAGAAACAGCCAAAACAATAGGCCCGCATCGAGAAAATCGCTTTTTGAGCATGGCACCATTAGATCGCTCGAGCAGTTCCGGGCGCGCACTTCCGGCAACGCTTAACGCCTGGACGAATTTCCTCACCGACACCGAGCTGCCGGCGTTCGCGCGCACGGTCAGTGAAGTCACGCGGATAGCCGGCGACCCGGAAGCCAGCGCCTACAAGCTGGCCAGCGCCATCACCAAGGATGCCGCCATGGCTGCCCGGCTTGTCAAGCTGGCCAACAGTCCGCTGTTTCCGAGCAGCCACGGCAATATACAGACCGTCGACCGCGGTGTTGTGCTGCTCGGCTTCGATGCGGTGCGGGATCTTGCAGTATCACTCAGCGTCATCGAGCAGGTGATTCGTGGACAGAGCCGCGATGCCCTGCTTGAGGAAATGGCGCTGGCGTTTCATACCGCCACACAATCCCAGACCCTTGCCCGTTTGGCGCAGGACAAGGAATCCGCGGAGATCTTCGTGGCCGGTCTTCTCTACAGGATCGGCGTTCTCGCGGTGCTTTCCAGCCCGGACCCGAGAGTCGAGGACTACCTGGCTGAAAAAGCCGATTTTGATCCCAACGAAGCGGTTCAAATCGCGCGCATGGAGAAGCGCGTCTTTGGCTGTGATATGACCCAACTCTCGCGCCGCCTGGCTAAGCACTGGTCGCTCGGTCAGGTTCTGCAAGAAGCACTGGCGCCCGACCCAAGCCAGGCCGGCGAGCGCATAGCCGCGGGTCGGCGCATCGCCGAAGTAGCCATGCGCCGCGGCTGGGAGTCGAAGGAAGCCAATGAGTTGCTGTCGCGAGTCGCGCGCAAAATCGGACTCAAGCTCAGCGACATTCGCGAGAAAGTACACGAGAGTTCCGAGGTCGCACGCGAAATGGCAGCCCAGTTCGGCGCAACCAAAGTCGCCCCACTAATTCCGCAAACCGCGCAGGGGATAGCCAAGAGCAAACAGGCTGAGTCCGCTGCCCGCGATGGCAGGGGAACCGCAGGTAGTGCTAACACCGATGCTGCGGAGACGGAAGGGACTGACGGCCGATTCCTGCGCCCTGACCCGTTGCTGCAACTGCAGATGCTCGGGCGTATGGCGGAGCTCCTTAACGGAAAGCCGGATCTGAACCGCCTAGTCCATACCGCAGTCGAGGGCGTTCATCGCGGCATTGGCATGGACCGGACCGTCTTTGCCCTCCTAACCGGAAAGCAGGATGCGGTTGCCGCCAAGTTTGTACTCACGGAAATTGAGGAGCGTCTGCAGGCAAGCTTTTGCTTCAGTCTGCGACCCGAGGTCAACCCCTTGCTGGCCGCTGTGATCGGGCAGCGCAAGGCGTTCTGGGTGCGCAAGGACTCGCCGCCCGATGAGCGCAAACTGGTTCGCGGCCCTTTTGCTCAATTCGTCGCCAAAGAAGATTTTGTGATCCATCCCGTCTTGTTCGGCGACAAATGCATTGGCTTTCTGTATGCCGATCGTGCTAACTCGCATCGCCCCATCGAATCATCGGACGAAGCCAGCTTTCGGCAGTTCATCCAGCAACTGACTCTCGGTCTGCGCTTGCTTGGAGTGCGTTGAGGCTTCCCGTATCGCGAAGGCACTGCAGGACGAAACTTTTCAAAGACTCCTAATGTGTTCCGGCTGATTGGCGCAGAACAGAGCCAACGCGATGGCATCCTGTTCGTGCGCGAGTGCATGTCACTCCGCGCTTGAACAGCGGATGACCCGAGCGTAATAGACCCGAGTTGATCCTGTTCTCTGAGGTAACGATGGTCGGTGCGACGTCATGTCGAAGTCTGTCAGTGCAATCTGAAGGTGATGTCCTTTTAGACCCGATTGGAGGTCGCAACACCGAACACACTAAGGATTGACCTGCCGGTCGCGGGCTTCCCAAACGCTGCCGAGTTGTCGGCCAATTTTGATAAGGAGGTGCGTTTCCTGCTTATCATCGAACTGTGTTAGTAGTAGTGCCGCATTTCTGCGGATAGTGGGTGATTAGGCTTTCATCGCTGCCGGTGGGAGCCGAAGGGGCAAGGTCTGTTCATGGCCGGATTACGTCACTGATCTTGTCTAGTCAGCATGACTCTGATGGGTCAAGCGGACGCCACCAGAGGTCAAACGAGTTCAATGACTGGCGAACCAGATCGCCAGTTTTTTGGGACTCATCAGACCCCACTTACCAGGGTATGATGAACAAAGCTCGTCGCGCCTTGTACAACTTGCTTCCGACACGTTCCGTTAAGCGTCGTGAGTTGCCGGATACCGTTGCGAAGATTGACCTTGATGGGCTGATGGGGACCTGGTTTGAAGTGGCCAGGTTGCCCAATCTCGAAGCCGACGGTCCAGGACAGTGTAGCGTCAATGTGACTGCAACCTATGCCAAACGCCCCGATGGGCGCATCGCCGTCCAAACAGTCGCCTACAACGCGAAAGCGCGAATGCGCCGCAATGAGGTGCATGGCCTGGTTTATCCTGCCGACGCGAGCGGGGCAAAGCTCATCCTGCGGTTCTTTAAGCTGATTCGGGGCGATCTGTGGGTCATTGGCCTCGACCCGCAATACCGATGGCTGCTCATGGGTACCCCAAGCCGAAGGCGGCTTTGGCTCATTGCCCGTGCGCCTTGCATTTCCCCTGAGGATTATGATCGAGCCATCGCGATTGCCGCGGAGCAAGGCTATGACGCCGCGCGCGTCAGAAGGACCCAGCAACAGATGCTGGAATAAAACAGCAATGGCTGGCTTGTGATCGGTTGTCCTCGTCTTGCCGGTCTGAGGCAAAGTCTCGCTAGGATGTGCCAAATTTCCACTCCTGGGCCGACGCGCTAAACTTGGCCTACAGTTCGAAGCTCGGCATCTTTGGAGGTCCACTTGTCAGACTTCACGCTATCCACCCCAGAACAAGTCACGGCCTGTCTATCAGCACCTGCAAGTACTGCTGAGTTGCCCATGGGACCGATGCAGTTCGCCGACGTCGGTGACGGACCGCCGCTCCTGTGCGTCCACGGTGGCCCTGGCGGTTATGACCAAGGCTTGATTCTGGGTGAAACCTTTCGGGTGAATGGCTTTCGGGTCATTGGTCCGTCCCGACCGGGTTATCTGGAAACGCCGCTGAAAACGGGCACGACATTGACTGAGCAGGCTGACGCCCTCGCGGCACTGCTTGATTATCTCGGCATTGAGCGCTGCGCCGTGGTTGGTGTCTCCGCGGCTGGTGGGGCCATTTATGAACTTGCCGCGCGCCACCCGCGGAAAGTGTCGGCCTTGGTTGCCGTCGACTGCGTGGCGAGCAAATATGAGCCGCCGGTGAGTGACCTGGAGATGAAGCTCTTCGTTTCCACCTTCGGTTTTAAGCTGACCGCGATCATGGCCGACTATCTGACCGGGGCTACCATCAAGGGCCTCATCGCCCAGGAAGGCAAGCTAGACCGGGCTCAGGTCGCCGAGCGTGTGGCGCACATTGAGGCCGATCCCCTCAAGCAAGCGTACTTCATGGCCATGGTGCATTCATTTGGAGATCACGCTGCCAAGCGAGTCCCTGGGGCGCGGAATGACAATGCGCAATTAGGAGCAATCGCCGCGCTGCCTCTGGAGCGGATAATCGCCCCGACCTTGATTATTCATGGCACGGCGGACAATGACGTTTTTCCCTCTCACGCGGAACATGCCCACCGCCACATCGCCGGCTCCGAGCTGCGATGGATCCAGGATGGCACCCACTTCTGCTTCTGGCTGTCCGACACAGCCGAGGCAGACCGCCGATACGCCGTCGACTGGCTTAGGCATAAGGCAAATAGCTGAAACAAGACACGAAGTAGCAGTCTAAGACCGAAGCCGCTTCCCAAACCTCTTGCGGTACCTCAATCGTAGCACCGATCGAGCGTGTCCATGCCTTCAAGAAAGTTGACGGCAAGTTCCTCACCTCCGAAGCTGAGGCCATGCGGCACATCGCCTGGCACCAGTTATCGCAGTCCGGTCACTGTTTCCGCGTTCGCGCTGCGGGCCTGATTCAAGTCGGTGACCGCGTTCAGATCTTATCGCCTGTGAGCAGATCGCAACGCTGAGAACGCGCAAGCGCCCTGTCCAACCATTCTTCACGCGCCCTGTCCTGGCAGCGCGAAAGACGCCCATCCGCCTGAGGTTTCCGGGTCGCTCTGACAACTCGCAGCGATCAGGATGGTGGCATGAACACCATCCCGATCCCCCTGCTCATGCTGTCAGGCGCCCTCGTCCTTGGCAGCACCGTCCATGCCCAGACTGAGCCCACCTCGCCGCGCTTCTACGAGCGTGGCGCCGAGGGCTGGTTCTGGTATGCCGAACAACCGCCCGAACCCGAGCCTGAACCCGAGGAGGAACTCGAACCGCCACCTGATCCGCCCCCACCAACAGAAACCGACAAGGTCGCCGAGCAACCGCTCACGCCCCAGACGCCAACCAACCCCGCCGGCCCCGCGCCCCTCTCCGCCGCCTGGCTGCGCGCGAACCTGGAGCGCTATCGCGATGTTGCCATCGACGACCCCTCGCAGCAGAACGTCTCCCTCTATCTCTACCTGCAACGCCTGGCTATCGACAAAGCCGAGCGCTTCGCCGAGGCAAGCCAGCGCGCGGTCTGGTCCGATCCTTTCCTCGACGAGACCACCCGTCGGCCACTCGCGACCTTCGCCGCCAACCTGGTCAACCGCGAAGCCGCGAACCAACGCGACCAAGCACTGACCAAGACCGCCCAGGTCGCCGGCCTTTGGTTCCTGTACCGCTCCGATTGTCCATACTGCGAAGCCCAGGCCCCGCTGCTTGAGCTGCTGACCAACCGCTACGGCTTCGACGTGCAGGCCATCGCCCTCGATGGCCGACCCTTGCCAAGCGGGTTCTTCCCCAACTTCCGCACCGATAGTGGTCAAGCCCGCGCGCTTGGCGTGGTCTCCACCCCGGCGCTGTTCCTGGTCCGTCCGCCGGACGGGATCAAGCCTTTGTCCCAGGGCGTGCTATCGCTGGCCGAATTGCAGCAGCGCATCGTCCAGACCGCCGCCGATGCCGGCTGGATCGATCCGCAGTGGCTTGAACGCAGCCGCGCGCGGGTGACCGCGCTGCGTTTGGACGCGGGTGCGTTAAGCAATCCCGCCCTGGCCGAAGACCCCGAACGGCTGCTTGATCACCTGCGCGGCCAGCGCCCCACGGCTCCCAACCCCCCGGTCACTGAACCCCTGCTTCCATCCCCCACGACTCATCGCCTCGGAGGTCACTAATGCGCGTTGCGCCCGTCCTTGGTTTATCCCTCACCCTCTGCACCGGGTTGCCCGGCATGGCGCAGGCCGATCTATCGGCCGAGTGAGCGTAATCACGATAATTGCGGGACCCATTTCCAAGCCATTTGAAGGACATGGAATGCGTGTGGGATCACGGGGGCCGTTACTGGCCGACAGCGGGAAGCCGGAATCGTGAACCACGCTCCCCCCCTGAGGGGGGAGAGACGCAGCGGGTTCAGTTGCCTCTAGCGCTCTGGCGAATGGCGCGAGCGAGGGTGTAGCGGGCATAGCGCTCGGCATCGGCTCCGCGACGCGGGGACGCGCGCTCGAGCAAGCGCTGGTAGACCGTGGTCGGTGCAAGGCCCGCCTCAAGAGCGCCGCAGACCCAGCCCCATTCGCGGGCGGATTCGGACGGATCCCCGGTGGATAAGCGCGCCCGTGGAGCGCAGTTGACGACTGGCGGCGGAGCCGGAGCCATCGTTGGCAAGGCCGGAGTTGGATCCCAGACGCGCTCCTGCGGGCTTGGTCGCCGAAGGACATTGACCCACTCCCCGCCACGCTTGGCATTCTTCATCCCGGCGAGCCGACCGAGGTGCTCACCGGAGACCGAGCCCGGATCGGCGCCAACGCGCGGGATCAGCCAACGCTGCACATCACAGCGCTGCGCCTCATCGAGCGCGCGGGTCAGCCGTAGCCACAGGTGGCAGCCCCCGAGCGTCGAAGTCTGCACCACCAGGGCCGCATAGTGCCGAGCGATGCGCTGCGCCATCGGCCGTGCGACATCATCGAGAAACACCATTGGCCAGGGATAGCCGCGGGCTGGACGGATATAAATATCGGCCTGTTGGACATTGCGCGCTCTGGCCAGCCCCAACGGAAGCTGATCCAAAGAGCGATCATGGAACCACAGCATCGTCGCCTTGGCGGTGCGCACCGCCAAATCGGCACGCACGATGCCAGCGTCGTGCCATGCCTCAAGCATCACGGCGGTGTGTCTTGCCGCTGTCATGGCCTGGTGCGGGCGCTCAGCGCTCAAGCGGCTCATCAGGCGCCCGCCCTGGCACTCGGGCGTTGGCGGGCGTTGCCCGCCGCTGAACCAAACACCTCAAGGTAGAGTTGTTCATCGAGCTGCGCGCGTTCGAGCCGAGCAGCCTGCGCCAGCAATTCTGCCGCCATGGTCGTGAGCACGCGATAATTGCCCAACGCATGCTCAGCGAGCGTCTTCATCAGCCCTGCGCTCATCAGACTCGCATTGCCGGCACTGTGTTGTAAATGCTCCAGGCAGGCGACCAGCGCCTCGCGACTGGCATACTCCATACTCAGGCGCGTACGGATACGACTGCCCAGCGGCAGCAACTCCTCACGGCGCAGCTTGGTCGCCAGGCGGCCATCGCCGGCCAGGATCACGCTCAACAACGTGCGCGAATCGAACTGCATGGAGGTCAGCAGACGCAGCTCATTGAGCACCGTCGGATGCATCTCCTGCGCCTCGTCGATGAGCAACACCGGGCGCAACAGCGTCGTCTCCAGATGCGCCAGCCAGCGCTCGCGCAGGATCTTGAAGCCACCCCAGCGGTTATGGGGCTTGAGGTCAACGGCGAACAGATCGCCCATCTCGCGGTAGAAGTCCGCCACCTTCGAGCTGGGATGCGTGAGCGCCCCAACGCTGATATCGGGCAGCTGGCGCAGACGCTCATCGAGCAGGCGCAGTACCGCACTCTTGCCGGTACCCGGATCACCTTGAATGAGCGCAAAACCGCCTTCGCGGATCAGGCTCTGCTCGATGCGCCAGCAAAACTGCTCCACCGGCGCGCTGCGATGCAGTGCCGCCGTCGGCAGCTCCGGGGAGAACGGATTGAACTTCAGTCCATAGAGGGCCAGCAGGGTCTTGTTCATCGACTGGATTCCAGGTCATCGTGTTTTGGCAGATAGGCCGGCGGCAGACCGGTGGCGGCATACTCGGCGAGCAAGTCGCGCAGCAACGGTGGCAGCGTCGTGGCGCGTTGTGATGGCGGTGGCGGTGCGCCGGCGGGCTCAAGGCGCCGACGCTGCCCGGAGGCATTGGCGGCTTTATCGAGGGGATAGAGGCGGCAGAGGATGGCGCCCGAGTGGGGATCAACCACGTCCACAGCACTCAGATCCCAGCGGGCATAAGCGATATGCAGTTGCTCAAGGTGACGCAAGCGCGCCGGCACCTCGAAGCGCTTGCCCGCCAGGCTGAGCGTCCCATCGCTGCGGCGCTGACGGCGTTGGACGCGACAACGAAAAGCGGCGCGGACCTGCTCGCTGTCCGGACAGGGGCGCCCCACGTTGGGCGCATCGAGAAGACGCGCAAGCGGCGTGGCGGCGGTCTCACTGTGGACCTTGCGGTGGTACTCCTGCTCCACCCACGCCTGAGTGAGGGTGTTGAGCCGCTGCAGGCTCAGCTCCTCCAGCCCCTTAAGCATCGCCATCAGGCGGCCTTCCAGCGTGGCCCAGAAGCGCTCCTGCTTGGCGTTCTGATACGGGCTGTACGGCAGGGTCGGCTCGTGGAGGATGCCCAGCGCATGCAATCCGGCGGTGAATTCCTCGGCCTGCATTGCCGCGCCGTTATCGCTCATCAGGGCGCGCGGCAGCCCGCGCTTGTGCAACGCCTGTCCCAGACCATGCACCAAGGTCTCGGTGGTCTCATCGAGGTACCACTGCAGATGGCAGATCAGGCGCGAGTGATCGTCGATGACCGCCAGCAGCAGGGGCTTGACCCAGACGCCACCCCGGGTGAGGACGTTGCGCGAGCCATGATGAAAGTCCAGATGCCACAAGGCATGGACATACTGGGCTTCATAGCTGCGCACCTCGCAGGCCTCCAGGCGCCGCGCGGCCTGCTCGGCCCCGGGTGTCTTGCGCGCCGGGACACGCCGGCGGTGCAGGCCCGCGCGCTTCATGAAGCGGCGCACGGTGGCATAGGAGGGCAGCGGCCCCAGGGTTTCATCGCCCGCGCACAAGGCGGCGAGGTTGTCGTAATGCAGCTGCACCGTCCAACCGGGGTAGTCGCGGTATTGCGCCTGTACGGCCTCCATCAGGCGCGGGCTCAGCGCGCGCTGCTCCCCGGCATCGCTGCGCCGGCGCGGGCGCAGTGCGGTCACCGGGTCTTGGGCATCGCGTGCGAGGTAATACCAACGCTCCAAGGTGCCAAAGCTAAAACTGACCGCCCGCCCAGTCACCGGATGGCGCCATGACTTGGCCGCTAGCGCCTTCAGCCGCGCGCCCAGCGCGTTCGCCGGCGCAGGATCAGCCAATAAAGGACCAATAATGGCAAAGCGCAACCGCGCCCAACCATCGGGATCACCGAGGCCGTTGTCATCGGACATTCGTCTTCACCTCCCAGTTGTTTCACACATCACCGGGAGTCTAGAAGGCGCCGCCCAGCGGCGCGATGAGGTCTTCTGCGGGTTGGCGTTGCCCTACAGCGAGCCTGTCGCTGTCGTGCTCGGGGCGATCAATATCAGCAGTTGCACGACGCGCTCGGACAACGCTTTTGCGCTCAATTTTTCCAGCAGGGATCCTGGCAGGTGCTCGGTGGCGATCGGCGGCATCAACAGACCAGCCAAGGATCGAAAGCAGCGGGTTTGCACAAACTGCTCACGCCACCAGTGCTGCCACCGCCGCAGGGTTTGGACGGTGACACCGAGCGTCTTGATCAAGCGCTGGCGACGCGATGCGCTCAGCCCGCAATGCAGGGCGGAAATCAGCACGACGATGACCCCGAGATAGACCTTGCGGCCCAGAAACCGAACGGAAGGCGGGGTGCTGCGCCGCCGGCACCCGTCCGCGGCGCAGCAGAAACTCAGACGGCTCTGGTAGCTCTCATCCAAGACGCCACGCACACCTCGGGGCTTACGCGGATAACGGGCGCTGTGCAACGCACCACCGCAGTCACAGCCGCCCGCGCGGACTTCCTCGGCAATCGACTCGTCGATCCGGGTGAGCAGGTGGTAAAAGTTCGTGTCGGCAAGAAAGGCGTGACACACTGGGACTGTCTCCTGGTTTTTGGCGAAATTCGGAGACAGCCCTCTCGGGCAACTTGCGTCAAGTTGTTTGAGGGGGTTTTTTGTTTTCCCTCACTGAATTTGCTCAGAATCGCGGCCGATTCCCGCAAATAGTCTGCTCAGGCTCACCGAGCTGGATGCCATGTTTGACAGCCTGGTCAACGTGACTGATCCCACCGCCCACATGGGCCAGCGCCGGGGCGTGCTCTCCGGCGGCTCGGTCTATGCCCGCAACCGGGTGATGACGGTCAATCCCGTGCATATCATCCCGCCGAGCTTCGAGGCCGGCTGCGGCGGTATCGATCTGGTCGCCGGTGGCTTCAGCTATATCTCCCGCGAGCAGCTGACCGAGCTGTTTCGCGCCATTGCCGCCAATGCCGGCAGCTATGCCTTCAAGCTGGCGTTGGACTCTATGTGCCAGAACTGCGGGCAGGTCATGGACTCGTTGCAGAAGAAGATCCAGGCGCTCAATAGCCTGTTTGCCAATTCCTGTCAGCTGGGGCAGGGCGTGGTCAACGATGTGGTCGATGCCTTCGACACCAAACAGAAGATCAAGCACTCCGAAGCCTCGTTGGTTAGAGGATTGGGCGATGTCTTCGAGACCTGGTCCACGGTGACTGGCGAGGACCCCATCACCCAGGTGCAGAACAGCGACCCGGATTATGCCCGCGAGGAACTCCAGGGCAACCTGGTCTGGCGGGCCTTGAAAGACGGCGCCGTCAGCGGCTGGTTCGATGCCGGGGATGACAGCCTGCTCGAAAGCCTGATGTCGGTCACCGGCAGCGTCATCGTCGGACCACCGGAACCGAGTCCGGACGGGCAGGGCAGTAACAACCGCGTCACCCCGCTGCCAGCCGTCTTGTCGCTGCGCGATCTGCTGCACGGCACCACGGACAACCGCGAAGTCCAGGTCTATCGCTGCGCCCCCAGTCGCGATGCCGATGACTGTCTCTCACCCACCGTCCAAGCGCTGACCCTCACCGGCATGATCGAACGGGTCCGCACCCTGCTGATCGGGGATGCGAGTTCACCCGGACTCATCGCCAAGTTCCGCTTCGGCACCAGCGACTTCACCGCCGACGAGAAAGCCTTCATGCAGGTCGCCCCCAATGGCCTGGGCGGTGCCGTGGCCAATCTGGCGCGCATCGATGAAGGCACGGCAGTGCTCTTCGCCGAGCGGGCCGCGCCGGTGATCGCCATCGAGTTGGTGCAGGAGCTGCTGCATGACATGGCCCGCGCGGTCAGCTTGGCGACGGTGGTCGCGGACAACGCCTATGCCGGTCTGCTCAGAGAACAGATCACCGAGTCTCGAGCGGACCTCAGAGCCGAATACGAGGTGGTCAGCGCCCAATACGGCACCGCGCAGGAACAACTCGCCTACTACATGGACCTGCTGCAAGCGGCCAAATCGACACCCTACTGGAGTGTTGAACAAGCCGGCGGCGGCCGCCTGACCCCGGAGGGCTGAGTCGATGTTCGAGATCTACTCCATTGGCGATGCCGCCTTTCTGACCCAAATCCTCAATGCCGTCGCCGCCATGACCGGAACAGGCGATTTTCGCCAACTGGTCGCGGTCGGTTTGGTGGTCGGCATCATCCTCGGCATGTTCCAGGGGCTGGTGAACAATACCCTCTATTTCGGACGTCTGTTCATCGCCATGCTGATCTATCTGCTGGCCTTTGGCACATCCGTATCCGTCACAGTGGAAGATGCCTACACCGGCTCGGTCCGGGTGGTTGATAATGTCCCCATTGGACCCGCTGCTGTCGGCGCGGCCATGTCCAATGTCGGCTATGGCGTGACCCGGCTGATGGAGCAGGCGTTCTCCACGCCGTCCATGACCGGTCAGGGCTTTGCCGATGCGTTGCAGACGCTGGCTGGCGTCCGCAAGGCCACGCTGTCCCGCGCTTCCCTGGGCGCGGCCAATGCCCCGGTGTCCGGCACCGATGTCGAAGGCTCACTGGTCAACTATGTCGCCGACTGCGTGCTGGCGGATGTCGATACCCAGCGCCGCACCCTGGATGACATTCTGACCGCGCCGGATGTGACCACCGCGCTGGCGAGCAGCAACGTCGCCTTCACCACCCTGTATTACGAGGGCGGTGTGCCTCAGACGCTGCGCTGCGATCAGGCCTGGTCGAGAATCAGCAGTTTTCTGCCAGCGTCTTTCCTGCCTGCCGTAAAAGACACCCTGCAAGCGCGCTTCGGCGTCGCGAGCACCGCCGATGTCGAGGCCAAACTGCAAAACGCCGTCGATGCTCTGGCTGGTGCTGGTCGCGATGCGCAGGATTATGTGCTGATGTCCGCGGCCTTGGGCTGGCTGGAGAAAGGCATTGTGCTGACGCACGAGAACCGCCTGCAATGGGCGGCGGCCACCTCGGTGCAGCAGGCCATCGCACAACGCAATGCCCAGTGGGCGGCGGAGCAGGCGCTGTTCATGAACATCGTGCGCCCGATGATGACCTTCTTCGAGGGCTTCATCTACGCGGTCGCGCCCTTGATGGGCTTTGCCGTTGCGCTCGGTCCGATGGGCATTAGCCTGACCGGCAAATGGCTGCTGTTCGCGCTCTGGACCCAACTCTGGCTGCCGGTCCTGGCGGTGACCAATCTCTACCTGATGATGGCCGCCGGACGGGATCTGGATGCGTTGTCGAACGTGGCCCAGTTGGAGCCCTTTTCCTTCTATGGGCTGATGCAGCTCGATTTGATTCTGCAGGACTGGCTGGCCACCGGCGGGATGCTGGCGGCGGCGACGCCAGCCATTGCGCTCATGCTGATCTATGGCAGCGCCATCACAG
The DNA here is from genome assembly GCF_033954455.1 of Thiorhodovibrio litoralis. Classification (NCBI taxonomy): domain Bacteria; kingdom Pseudomonadati; phylum Pseudomonadota; class Gammaproteobacteria; order Chromatiales; family Chromatiaceae; genus Thiorhodovibrio; species Thiorhodovibrio litoralis. The sequence continues at coordinate 2,245,552 of NZ_CP121473.1, forward strand.
CCACCCATCTGGCCGGGCGGCTCCGGGGAAGTGACCATATCGATGAAAAAGGGCTCTCGCCCAGTGTCAGCTCAACAGCACCGGCGCTGGCGATCAGCTCGGGGTATCAAAACACCCCCTATGCCGGAACGCTCGCGACCGGGGCCGAGTCCATTTTGCCGCGTTTCGATCTGGGCACCCAGGCCAGCCGCGAGTCAGCCATCACCGAACAAGCGTTGCAGCAATCCTCTCGGCAGTTCCTGTCCAGCCTGGGGCAAACAGCCTCAATGTCAGCGGCGCACAATCGCGAGTCCTTCTCGCAGCGCGCCTTGGGCTTTGACTATGCGGCCAGTGCCAGCGAGACCGACAAGACGCTCCATAGCACCGGCAGCAGTTTGTCGCAGCAGTATGCCCAGACCGGCCTGTCGTCTAACCAGATGACGGGGCTGCTGGCCAGTGGTGTTGGACTGGGCGGCGGTGGGCGCTCAGGCTCCGCCATTGCCGGGGAGTTGTCAGGGCAATTGCGCGATCAATACCAGGTCAGCGACCAACTGGCCGAGCGGGTCGCCGATGACATTGCCACGCGCGTGACCAGCGACACCGGCTTCCAATCCAGCCTGGCCTCGTCCGTCAGCGCCGATGCCCAGCAGGGTCTGCGCAGCGTCTTCACGCAGGGACTCAGTACCCAGGACAGCGCCCAGTTGCAGCAGAGCGCGGCCGATGTGGTGCAGGACAGCCGTTCGCATCAGCGGGCCGAGCGGTTGTCGCAATCCGCGGCGGCCTCGGGCAGTTATGGCGCGGCCGAAGTCGGGCAACGCCTGGCCGGCAACCCGGCGCTCGCCGGTCAAGCGTACAGCGCTATCGACCGCCTGGGTCTGACCGGCGATCACCAGCGGGTCAGCGACTGGTATAGCGCCATGGGCGTCTTCGCCAATCCCGAGCAAGCGCGCGCGGCGGCGGCCATGCACTTGCTGGCCGGCTATGCCAAACCAGACCGGGCGTTGAGCGGCGAGGAGCGCTTGCAGGCACGCGAGACGGCTTTCTCGATTCTGGGCGATGCCTTCCAAGGTCCGGGTGGTACCGGGGCGAATCCAGCCATGGGCGCCAGACTGCATGGGGCGGCCGGCGGCTTTGGCGGTACCCATGATCAGGTGCTCGGCGCGGGACTGCATGACCCGCGTGCGCAGGTGGCCGGACTCGACGGGCGACTGGCCGAGAACTTCCTCGGCAATGCGGCGCTTGGCGGCGGGGAGGCCGTCAATCGCTTTCATCAGAACGCCCAGGGACAGCTGAGCCAGTCACAGGCCCGGCGCGAGGCCATGTTGGCCGAGCAGCGCTCCGATTACTGGGAACGCCAGATTCTCACCGAGGCCAACAGCCATCGTTCCCCGGCGGAAGCCACCACGGATCAGCTCGCCGGCGGCATTGGTCATCTGCTCCAGCGCGGCATCATTCAGGGCGACCGGGCGGTGGCGGCCTTCAATGGGTTGCTCGGCGGCCTGCAAAACGGCGAAGGCTGGTCCGGTGCTGTCGCACAAGCGCGCGAGCAGTATGGCAACGCCATTGATGGGCTGGCGTCCTATCAGCTGCAAAGCTTGCCCGACAATGCCCTGACCGCCACCCAGGAGGCGTTTTACCGCGACCAGGTGGACAACGGGTTGCTGGGCAACTCAGCTTTGGGGCAAGCGCTGCGCTTTGATGGACCAGAACAGCAGGTCCTGCGCGAGCGGCTGGTGGAAGAGCATGGTCCGGATCTGGGACCGGCCATTGCAAATCAGTTGAGCCAGGCCGCCAATAGTCTCGACAACAGCAAGCTAACCGAGGTGATGGCCTACAACCGCGCGGAAGCCGATGCCGCCGAGGCTCAAAAAAAAACTGAGTCGCTAGCGCCCCGCTTGCTGCCAGGGACTGCGCCGGCTGGTCTGATCAATCCAAGCGTCTCCGGCGGTTCCGCTGGCGCGGTGCTGGATCTGATCGCCGAGCCGGAATCGCGTGGCAACTACAACGCGCTCTTCGGCGATGCTGGCCAGCAGCAACTGCGCCTCACGGATATGACCTTGGAACAGGTCCAGCAGGTGCAGCAGCAGTTGGTCGCCGAGCGCGGCGGCTCGCCGGTTGGGCGCTATCAGATGCTCGATGACACCCTGGGCGGCCTGATCGAGCGGATGGGCCTGAGCGGTCAGGAACGCTTCAGCCCGGCCCTGCAGGATCGCATGGCGCTGGTCCTGGCCGGCGATGCGGGCCTGTCCGCCTGGCAGTCCGGCCAGTTGTCGGATGACGCCTTTGCCAGTCGCTTGGCGACCATCTGGGCCGGGTTACCTAAAGACGCGACCAATCTTAGCCATTACGAGGGACAGGCGGGGAATCGGGCGCAGGTGGGCTGGACGTCGGTCCTACAGAACTTGGGAGCGGCGCGTCGCCCCCATGACTCACATGGGGCTTCTGTGGACACGGGCGACCGATCAAGCATGAGTGCAGCGCGCGGTCGGTGAGCATCAGGAGAACTCGTCGGCCAGCTCATCGTCGCGCAGATCGACCACCGGCACGCCGGAGCGACTGGCGGCGAGCAGGAATTCAACCCGCCCGATGCCGCAGAGGCGGCCGGCCTTTCCCGAGGAAATCCGGCCCTGTGCAAACAGTTTGGTGGCGAGCGGGAAACGCGCTTCCTCGGCAAAATTGGCCGGTAACTCGGCAGCGGTTGGCAGGCCCGCGACTGGCAGTTCAATCGTGAGTGTGTTGTGCATGGCGACCTCCAATCGGTTCGATAAGGGTATCACCTTGACATCCAAGGCCGCGCGATCCACGCCTGTTTGACCACCAGAGACAATTTTGTGCAACATCGCCATGACACAGGGGGACTCAGAGAAACCCAAACAGCCGACCGATGGCGTGCGCAACCATCGGTGCCAAGGATACGGGGAAGGAAAGATCCGATGAAAAGCAATCGCCAGCGCCGTGCCGAAATCAAGGCCAAACGCGCCCAACGGGCGATAAAGCGGCAGAAACGCTCGTCGCCGAAGGCTTGGTGGCATGAGCTTGGTGGCATGAGAGAGCGCCCGGCGCGGTCGCTGCGGCTGCGTTTTCCCTCGGCAGCATCGGCGGATGCTCGATGCTGATCAGGATCGCCGCCATGCCTTCCTGTCCTTCATGGTTTGTTTCACCATCTTGCCGAAGGCGCGGTCCTGTGACCGGCGCTCGGCGAGACTGGCGGAGTTGAAGCGGTCCTCCGCGATCAGCTTGCGCCAGCGCCGCAGGCGCGCAGGGTCGAGGTCGCCCCCGTCGATGGCCTCGCGCACGGCGCAGCCGGGCTCGGCCTCATGCTCGCAGTCGGCAAAGCGGCAGTGCGCGGCCAGGGCTTCGATATCCTCGAAGGTCTCGGCGATGCCGCAGGCGGCGTCGGTCAGCTGCAATTCGCGCATGCCCGGCGTGTCGAGCACCAGGCAGCCACCGGGAATGCGATAGAGCGCGCGCCCCGTGGTGGTATGGCGCCCCTTGGCATCGTCCTCGCGGATGGCCTGGGTCGCGATGGACTCAGTGCCGGCCAGGGCGTTGGTCAGGGTGGACTTGCCGACCCCCGAGGAGCCCAGAAAGGCGACCGTCCGCCCGGGTTGGCACCAGGGCGATAGCACCTGGCGCGGTTCATCCCCCCGCGCGTCCAGCGCCACGACCGGCACGCGCGCGGAGACAGCGCCGGCGGCGGCCATCCAAGAATCGGCATCCACCGCCAGATCAGCCTTGGTCAGCACGATGACCGGGGTGATGCCAGCCTCGAAGACCAGCGCGACATAGCGCTCCAGGCGCGCCAGGTTGAAATCCTGATTGCAGGAGCTGACGATGAACACCGTGTCGATGTTCGCCGCGATCAGCTGTTCTTGCCGGTTGGTTCCCGGCGCGCGGCGTTTGATCAGGCTCTTGCGCGACAGGAGCTGGCTGGCGTGCGCTCGGGCGCGATCCAGCAGCAGCCAGTCGCCCACGGTGGCGTCGGCGCGCGGTGGGATGAGCGCATCGATGTCGGGACCAACCACCTCCAGACCGCTGCGATGCACGGCCACGACACGCACCGGCGGAGTGTTGGATAGCGCCTCCAGGCTGAGCTGCTGCGCGAAAAAGGGCTCCCAGCCGAGGGCTGCGAGTGCGTGAAGCGGGGAATTGGCTGTTGTCATCGCAGGCAGGCGATTAGCCCGTGCTCAGGCGGGTGGTAAAGTCCCATGCGCTCGATGGAGTCTGACATCTCGACCGTTGCGGGAACATTGGGCGGTGGTGTTGTCATGGTCGGTGTGCCTGATCGCGTGTCGCGTGAAGAACCATCCCGATATCCGCTTCCGCCTGTCGTCCAAAAACGACCTCAGCTTCGCCGGCAGCAGCTGCCGGGTCAAGCGAGGTTGATGCAAGGACTCAACGCGCCCCTACACCCATCCACTCATTCGCAGGAGCCACCGATGCCCAATGCCCTCATGGTCATTCACCCCTACCGCGACAACGGCGCCTGGGTCTTCGACGATCCGGAGGCTGATCTTGTCAAGGAGCCCTTTGTTTCCGGCATGGATGACATGATCGACCGGATGGTGGCCGATCTACCCGATGCCGAGCTAGGGTTCCATTTGTATTTCTCGGCCGCGCCCTTTTCCGGGCTATCAGCTCGAGCTGATCTGGCAGCGCAAGGAATACGACGGCAACTGGTACCGCAGCGACACCCTCGACATGGAAGGCTGGCTCTGTCCGGCCTTGTTCAAGTATTTCGACAAGGCACCGAAACGGATTTTCGTCCAAGTCAAAGCGCTGTGATTCCAACCGAGATTTCAGCGAGCCGGAATCCCAGGCCGGTCGCGCCATACGCCAAGTAAGGAGGCCAACCAAACGGAGGCAGCCTCCGCTCCATCGCCGAAACCTCGGCACCAGCGGACATCAGAAAAACCGCGCGACGGCAGGCTTGGCGGTCCTTTCGCCGTTCACCCGTCATCATCGGAGCAATATTGTCATTCTAGCGTGTGAGGTCAGGATATGGCTCGAATCGCCCCAATCCATTTGACCGGCGCGAGGCCAAGTATCCTAGTGCGTCCTGGCTAGCCCTGGGTGGGAATGTTCCACGTGTAACATTCGACTATAAGTGTGGTATATACTGTTAGGCCATGAGGTCATCCCTCGCCAGTTTTAAGCCCCAAGTGGCATCATTAACGGATGATGGCTGACTTGCCCGTGCGCGCCCTTGGCACCCAGCCCCGCGATATCGACGCCCTCGGCGCGCCCGTCATGACCCAAAGCCGCCCGCTGGAGTCGGCGGGTCGGATGCTGGCATCATGGCCTTCCAGTCAGGGGACATCCGCATGACCTTCAGCGATCTTGTCGACATCGATGCCGTGCGCGAGCTCTGTCAGAGCTTCACCGCGCTGACCGGCGCCGTCACGGCCATTCTGGATCTCGATGGCACCATCCTGGTGGCCACCGGCTGGCAGCGCGTTTGCACCCAATTCCACCGCGTCAGCCCTCAGACCGCTGCTCGCTGTCGTCAGAGTGATACGGTGCTCGCCGGGCGGCTCAAGAGTGGCGAGTGCTACAACGTCTATCGTTGCCAAAATGGGCTGGTCGATGTCGCCGTCCCCATCCACGTCAGCGGTGAGCATGTCGCCAACTTCTTCACCGGCCAATTTTTCTTCGAGCCACCGGATCTCGACTACTTTCGCCGCCAGGCGCGCGAATTCGGCTTCGATGAAACGGCTTATCTGAAGGCGCTGGCGGAGGCGCCCATTTTCACCGAGACGCAAGTCCATGCGATGATGGACTTCCTCACCCGCCTGGCCCGGCTCATTGGTGAGATGGGCTTGGCGCGGACCCGCTTGGTCGAGGTCAACCGCGAGCTGCAGCAGCATCAAGCGCATCTGGCCGAGCTGGTGCAGGCGCGCACTGCCGAACTCTCCCGGGCCAAGGACGAGGCCGAGTCGGCCGATCGTGCCAAGAGTGCCTTTCTCGCGGTGATGAGCCATGAGTTCAAGACGCCGCTCGAGACCATCACCGAGACGTCCGCGCAGTTGCGCCATACGGATGGAAACGCGCCAGATCGCGCGAACTGGCTTGATGCCATCGACGCGGCCAGCGGTCGCTTGTTCGCCATGGTGGATTCCGTGCTCGATCTCTCCAAGCTCGAGATTGGCAACCTGGCGCTCGACCGCATCGACTTCTGGCTGGAAGATGTCATGGGTCGCCTGGCCAACGATATCGGCCCCAAGGCCGAGGCCAAGGACATCGAGCTGATCTTCGATCTCAGTCCGGACATCCCCACGGCACTCGTGGGCGATCCGCTGCGCTTTGGCCAAATCCTGTTCCACCTGCTCGACAATGCGGTGAAATTCACCGCCCCCGGCGGAGAGGTCGTGGTCCGAGCCGAAGCCTACCGGGTCTACTCGGATGCCGTCGTGGAACTTCACTTTTCAGTGCGCGACACCGGCATCGGCATCGCCGAAGACCAGCAGTCACTTCTATTTCGCCCCTTCGCCCAGGCGGAGATAGCGATGCCGCGCCGTCCTGCAGGGATCGGCCTAGGCCTGGTGATCGCCAAAAAGCTCGTCGAGCTGATGAACGGCGTGATCTGGGTTGAGAGCACGCCGGGTCAGGGCAGCCGCTTCGAGTTCACGGCGCACCTTGGCCGCCAGCCCGCTGATGCGCGCGCACTGGCGCAAGCCATGGCGCGCGTGCTGCTGCCCAGACAGATTCTGATCATCGATGACAATGCCACCGCGGGCCGCAGCCTGCAGCAGACCCTTGAGACCATGGGTTTCGGCATCGAGGTGCGCCCGGGCGGCACGGCCGCCATCGAACGGATGCAGGCGACGCGTGCGCCAGCCTTTGACCTTGCTTTTGTTGATTGGCGGATGCCGGAGATGGATGGCTTGGGGAGCATCCGCGCCATGCGGACTGCCCTCGGCGAAGCCCTGCCAGCCATGGTGATCATGGGCACGGCACCGGATTTGGCCGCGGCCAAACAAGCCATGCAGACGACTGCGACGCCAGGCATCGAGATCGCCGGTTATTTGAACAAGCCGGTCATGCTCTCGCCGCTGCTTGACCTGATGCGCGAGGTGTTGGGGCCGCGACGCGCCGAGCGGCAGGATCTGCCCCATCAAGCACAGCAGACCGCTGAGCCCTAACGCGACGCCGGCCAGCCATCATCACGTCAACAACAGCCGTTCATGCTTTCGGTCACCGCTGCCATCCGCAGCCCGGACACCGAAATGACCGAGCGCTCCAACCGCTCCCCTGGTTCGGTGGGAAAAACGTCAATAAGGTGGCCGCCGCCGTGCAGTTGCGCTTCAAGGTGCTGCATTCACCCTCGTTGCCGGAGGATATCCGTCGGCAGCTGACCCAATTAGCCGGACGGCGCATGGATCGGGAAGGGAATCTGACCTTCGCTGCGCATCGCTTCCACACCCGCGAGCGCAACCGCGAGGACGCGCGCGAACGCCTCGCCGAACTCATTCGAGCGAGGACTAACGGCGATAGACCACAAGGAGCAAGCGCCAAGCCGCTGACGTCAGCGCTTGCGCGGTCGTCAGCGAACTTCCGCCTCCTCGTCGCCTCGCGGCCGCTCGAGCTCGGCGCCAATCTCGATCCAATAGGGTTCGGCCGCGCAAGAACCGCAACCGTCCCAGACAGCGACATCATCGTGCATGGTCCGCACCTTTGATGCCGGAGCGCTGGTCACGGTTGAGTGACGGGGCGTGTCGTGGCGGGGTTGGGTGATCGGCGTTCGGGGCATGGTTATCCTGCTCGGTATTCGAGCACTGGCGAGACCGACGCGCCCTTGCATCGGTGACACATCAGCGCGGGCGACAATAACGATTGTGCGAAGGACTTGCCGGTCTCTTCGGTGGTGATGGCCGGCGCATCATAATAATTTCGATACAGCGAGCAAATCGGACAAGATCCATCAAACCGGCTCTGCTCGGCGGCGAAAAACCGCACCTCGCAGCGCCGGCACTCGAGCAGCTTCGCTGTGCCAATGTACAGATCGCGCGCGATGACCCAGCAGTGGGTGATGTCCAGGCTGTTCTCTATGCCTGCCAGCGTCCGACACAGATCATGGGCCGCGATGATGGTATGGATGTTGGGCTCGTGCACATCCAAGGCTCCATCCGCGGCCGCCCGGCGACAACAGCGCCAATAGGTCACCGCGAACAAGGACGCCTGCACCTGCCGCCGCCGGGAATTGATGCTCGTCCCGCCGATGGTGGGTAACTGCCCCGAGGGTGACGGCACGCCATGCAATTCCCGATACAAGGCCCGCAGGGTATCGCGCGGTATCCCGGTTTCGCGGTGCGCAATGGACACCCTGGCGCGTCGGGCGATCAGCTCCAGCGCCAGGCGCATGCGGGCATGATGTTCCAAAATCATGGCGCCTCTCCCTGCTCGATCCCCGTCGCCGCGCCCAGATTGCGCAGCAGCAAATGCAGCGCCGTGATGTCGCGCTCCGGCGCCTGGGTGCAGACCGCCAGCAGCTTGTCGGTCGTCTCCGGCAAGCGCGGCTGAAACACCGTCCCCGGCGTTGTCGCCAGCCGCTCGATGGCCTCCGGTGTCGCCTCGACCAGCCACCGGGCCAGCGTCGCATCCAGACCGAAGAGGGCCTCGACGACGCTATCCTGCCCCGAGCGGAGTAGATCCCGGGCGGTATGCAAATAGGCCCGGTTGAGCTGATGAATCGAGCCTACAAGCGACTCCGGAATGATCTGTTGTGAATGCATCGGTTATAGCCTCTGTGTCATGAAACCGTTGCGAAGAATAGGGAGCCACCGCCACCTTTCCCGCCCTGACTGGCGCGTTGCGTATCAGATGACACACAAGTATTTCCGCCATTAATGGAAGGGTTTCAGGTGTTACCGATTGCGGGGGGGCAGAACCGTCAATCAGCCAGCTTCAGTCCTTGCAGCAAGCGCGCGCGGGTCGGCGATAGGGCCTCGGCCGCTGGCGGGGTTGGTTCCGCGGGCACGATCGTCGCCGCCTGAGCAACCCCAGCCCGCCCGCCGCTCAATCCCATCAACGCCAACTGCCGCAGCCGTTCCGCGCGCCCCCGAGGCCGTAACCCCGCCACAGCGCCAAACAACTCCGGATGCAAGGCCGGCGACAGATGGACCTGCACCCGCAGTGCCTCAGCGTCCGCCATAGACGAAATACCCGCGCGCATTCGCTGTTACCGGATCACGCGGCATCTCCACCGGTACCGGGTCGAACAGCTCAGTGACCAAGGGCATGAACCAGGCACTGCCCCCACCGGTCACCAGAATCCGATCCACCGCCGTTTGCTCCCGGCGCAAGTCCTGGCGCAAGGCATCCAGCGCCACCCGTGCGGTCTGGGCCGATGCCTGCTGCAACGCCGGTAGCAAATCGACCCGCCGACCTTGGTACAGAATGGTCATTCGCCCCTCCGCCAGCGCGCGCTCGATCACCGCCACCGGCGGCTGACCCGATCTCTCCGCGCCGATCAATCCCGCCGCCGTCTCGAGCACCACGCTCATGGCCTCCAATGAAGTCCCGGTCGCCGTGCGGCGCAGATCACCCTGCACCAGCACCGCCCAATCGACCGAGAAAAAGCCGACATCCAGGATCAGCACCGTCCCCTCGCTGATCACGCCGATGAGCTGGTCATCTCCTTGCACCAGCGCATCGACAAAGGTACCGACCGGCTGAGCAATCACCCGCACCTCGGCGATCTCGACCACGCCGATCCCGGTTTCATGCCGACCCAGAAGCCGCGCCCGCAACGCCTCGCGCTGGCGGGGATCAACGGCCTGAGACACCGGCAAACCCGTCACCAGCCGATCAATGCGCGGAGCATTCACCAGCGTCAGAGCCGCCAGCACCAACGCGCGATAGGCATCGCTGTCGGCATAACGCGCATGCAGCGCCCGTGACCAGCCCGAGATCCGCGTTGGACGCACCCCGGCAATCCACGCCTGACCATCGACCCGCACCGGAATCCCGGTCGGACTGGCCCGGCTGGCGCCTTCCAACTGGACCGCGACATGCTCAACGGGCGCCGCCATCGCCGGCAGCACGCGAATGTCGGGCTGGTTTCCCGCCCGCCCGAAGGCGAGCTTCAAATTGCTGTAACCAATGTCGAGACCGACGACCTGCATGGAGACCTCCTCAAGGTGATAGGAACGACAGCGCAACGACGCGGCCCGGTCGGAGCGGCGTTCAGCCCGGACATTCAGCCCGGCTGACCCAACAAGCCCCTTTTCGCGCTGCGGCGAACGACAGGCCAACGACTGCGCCAATAGCCTCATCCTGCTCCCGGTGATCCCCTCGGAGAAACAACAAAAGCGACGGTAAATCAGACTCTTTCGTGGCTGCGGTTCGGTGACACCCCGGGCTAGGATGCAATCCATCAGCAGCGATAGGTGCGCCCGGACAGGACGCGGATAGGTGCAAAGGGATCGTCAACGGGCGGCGCAAGGTCCTGAGCCAACGACGAAACCGGTAGGTGGTTTGTGGGCTGGACCGATAGATGCGCACACCCGCTTCCGGGGGCCTTCAACGCCCTGGTGCGCACCTCGTTGCGAACCGCATAGATGCGCCGGGGAAACCCTGAGGCATAGATGCGCAGGGGGTCTGGCGACAGACCACAACAGACTGAGATACCGAGGAAATAACCGATGACCACCCCTTCAAGAGAGCGCCAGATGAGCAAAGATCGAGAAAGCACGCAGGTGCCCGCCCCGCCGGGAGCCCCCGATCAAGCCCCCACAACGCTAGGTGCGCCAGGGGGGTGTGCTCACCTAGTTAAGAGGTGGGCGACCCCAGATTCTCCAGAGGACGCAGCTGACCCAGAAACCCCATCGCTCGGCCGCCGCATTGAGTCGTTGCTCGGGTCCATGGACCAAGAGAAGGAAGAACTGCGCGTCACCGCCGAGACCCTCGAGGTCTCCACCATGCTGCGGCTGCGCGCCGAGCGCCGCCGTCGGGGCGTCGCGGCCAGTGCCGCGCGCTTAGGGGTGCGGTTGCGCGCGCCCCGGCGTCCAGGCGGGAACATCACCATTGAATGGTTCCGGGTCCAGCGCCGCGGGCGCACCCAATATCTGCCACGCGGCAAGGGTGACCGCTATCGCCGCTCGGGCTTCTACGGTGCCTTGTCCTGGGAGCGCGAGATCGCCATCGCGGCAGAACAGCGCCTGGGCGGCATTCGCCAGCGCCTGCGCATGATGAAAGAGGCCGAGCTGCGATTGCGCGAGTTGGAAACCGTCCTGGCCGAGCCCCTGGGTGCTGAGGGCTGGGAGGACGACATCGACTTCGGCCAGGAGGAACCCCGCGCATGAATGCCTGGTTACGACGTCTCTCATCCCGCCAACCGGACCCCGCGCCGACCGGCCAGACGGAGCCCAGGCCGCCCAATCCTCTCAGCGACGAGGAGATTCCCCGCTATCCGCCCTTCGTCAAGGGACTGCCCCTGCCACCCTTGCCGCAGCTCATGGCCACACAGTCCGAGTTGATCGCGCGCTTGCGCAAAGAACTCATGCTCGGCGATGACGATGATGGCACCAACCGCTGGGAGTCCTACCTGGTCCCGGTACTCGAACGCTACGCGGCCTTCGTGCATCTGATTCCGGCCAGCGAGGCGCATCACCACCGGGGTGCCGGCGGACTCTACCGCCATGGGCTCGAAGCGGCGTTCCATGCCACCCGCTCCAGCAAGGGGGTGATGATCGGCCTGGATCGCCCGCGCGTTGAGCGCCGCCAACTTGAACCCCGGCTGCGGGTCGCCGCGGCCCTGGGCGGGTTGTTCCATGATGCCGGTAAGGTGATTCACGATGTCACCGCCACCGACCGCGACGGTCGTTCCTCCTGGTCGCCGATTGACCAAGACCTGGACGACTGGGCCAAACAACGGGGCCTGGATCGTTACTTCCTGCATTGGCGCGAGCAACGCGCCCAAGGCGGGCATGAGGCATTCAACCTGATTGCGCTCAAGCGCATTCTGCCAGCACGGGTTGAACGCTGGCTGTCCCATCCGGACCCAAATCTCTACAGCGGCTTCCTGGCGGCTATCACCGGCGTGCCGCACAGCAGCCCGTTGGTTGAACTGGTCCGCAAGGCCGATCGGGTTAGCGTCGAACAGGACTTGCGCGAGCATCGCCTTGAATCCATCGACACCGCCGTTGGTGTGCCGGTGGACCGCTACCTGATCGACGCCATGCGCCGATTGCTGCATGACGGGCGCTGGACGGTCAACGTCCCCGGCGCGCGGGTGTGGCTGTTCGCGGATCTCGGATTACATCTGGTCTGGCCGGCAGCCGCCAAGGATATGAGCGAGCTGCTGGCCAAGGACCGGGTGCCGGGTATTCCGCGTGACCCCGATACCATTGCCGAACTGTTGCTCGAACGCAATCTGGCCGTCCCGCGCATCGACGCCCTCGGTCAGCATCCGACCTGGCGGATGGCGCCGGCGGTCTTATCGGGCGGGAACGAAAAGCCGGTTGAGCTGGCCATGCTGCGACTGAAAGACCCGGGCGTGCTGTTTCCCTTTGGCGCGCCAGGGACGGTGGAGCTGTGGTCGGCGCCGGAGGTGGTGTCACAGCCAGCGCGATCCGAGCCCCGGCGACCGTCTGAACCGTTGGTGGCCTCCCAGGACGCGCCTTCAGGCCAGCCAGCGTCCAAGCCAGCGTCTGTCGGGACAACAGTGCCGCTGGCATCGGAGCCATCGGTGGTATCGGCTGCGGGAAAACCGTCCGAGCCAAGCCCCGCTTTTTCACCAAACCCCTCCGCGGCCGCCATCGAACAAGCCCGCCGCTGGCTCACCGAATCTTCCACCAGTACCGCGCGCTTCGCACAGGCCATCGATTCCCTGGACAGGGATCTTCACACCCATACCCTCTGGCGCGATGGGCTCCTGTGGCTGCGCTACCCCGACTGGTTCGAGACCGCCGGCTGGCCAGCCCCGGAGGCCGCGCAGGCCCTGAGCGAGGACGGCTGGTTGGAGACCGATCCGCAAACGCCCATGCGCCGGGTGCGCGATCATGCCGGTCAGCGCTGGCTGGCGTTGCAGGCCGGCGTCTCTGATCGGCTGCATGTCCTGTTCGGAGAAGCCGCTCAGACCGACATCCATCCGCTGGCAAGCGCGGAATTGCCCCAGGCCTCCAGCCCGCCGCCCCAAACCCAGCCAGACGGCGAATCCGCCCGGGAACCAGCGGAGGACCCACACCTGATCGAAACCGTCATCCGAACCCTGACCCTCAAATACGGTCACGGCGATGGCGCCCAGGAGCAGGTGTTGGACCCGGACACCCTCAAGACCCTGTCCAAGGACACCCAACTCGGCATCTACCATCTGCGCGACCGCCTGCTGACTGATCCGCGTTTCAAGCAGGACCAACAACACCGCCTGATCGTGACGCTCTGACCATGATGGACCGTTACACCAACCCCTGGCGGGCGAACTACGAGGCCATCGCCGTCGCCGTCTGGCTGCTGCTGGCGGCCTTTTCCTTTGCTAGCGCGCCGCATTGGCGGTTGCATACCCCAGCCTTTCATGCCTTCTCCCTTGGCGCAATCGTCATGGCGCTGACCTGGCTGCCCGGGGCGCTCAGAATGCGCACGGCGCGCCGGGCGCTCAATGGCCGACCGTTGGCCTTTGTCACCGCCGAGGAACTGGCCAAGACCATGCACCGGGTCAAAGGCCAGCTGTGGTTGGGCAAAGGCTTCGAGTGGGAGCGTGACCAGGCCCAACTCGCGCATGACTTATTGCGGGTCGGTCCCTCGCGCCTGGCCGAGGTGTCCCTCACCGCCATCGGCGCGCACTGGCTGCATGGCTTGGCGCCCCGGGAGAAAGACCTGGCGGTTCCCCTGTCCACCATGGAAGGGCATTTGCTGGTTGTTGGCACCACCGGCGCCGGCAAGACGCGGTTGTTCGATCTGCTCGTCACTCAGGCCGTCCTGCGCGGGGAAGCCGTGCTGATCATCGATCCCAAGGGCGACCGGGAACTACGCGACAACGCGCGCCGGGCTTGCGCCCTGGCTGGAAGACCACAATCCTTCTCCGCCTTTCATCCCGCCTATCCGGAGCACTCCTGCCGCATTGATCCGATGGCGACCTTCGGGCGCCATACCGAACTGGCCAGCCGCATCGCCGCGCTGTTGCCCTCCGAGACCGGCGCCGATCCCTTCAAAGCCTTCGGCCAGATGGCCATGAGTCATATCATCGCCGGCCTGCTGCTGGTTGCCGAACGGCCAAATCTGCTGAAACTCCGGCACTACCTCGAAGGAGGTGTGGATGCCCTCGTGGAAAGGGCCTTGGTGACCTATTGCCGCCAGGTGAATCCGCGCTTCGATGCGGCAGCGACGATCGGAAAGGCGCGCGACAGCATCGCACGAGTCCAAGCCCTCATCCGACACTACCGACAGCGTGTCGCCCCCCAGCAGCCGTCCTCCGTCATCGACGGCCTGGTCAACATGCACGAGCATGAGCGGGTGCATTTCTCCAAGATGGTCGCGAGCCTGATGCCCGTGCTGGTCATGCTGACCTCGGGCGAACTGGGACCGCTGTTGTCGCCCGACCCGGACAGCGACCGGGATTCCCGCAGTCTGATGCGCATGACGGACCTGATCAATGATCGCTCGGTCGCCTACATCGGTCTGGATTCGCTGTCCGACGGCATGGTCGGCAGCGCCATCGGATCACTCCTGATCGCTGAGCTGATATGTTTTGACCTGTCAATGTTTGGTAGTAACTATTGTTTAACCACCTCTTCTTCTTTGTCTTTTTTCGAAAACGTTGTTCTCGGGCCGGTGATGGCAAACACCTTGGCTCAGGGCACCCAGCGGCAGACTGCGACGGTGGATCATGCTGATATACGTGGATTGGGTACCACCGGACTTCACTGCGTCGCGGAGCTGGCCTTTCTCTAAGAGCAGGGATCGGCACGTGGGATGCCCATGATGGGATTCTCCCGCGCACCACCGGTATAGCCCAAACAAGGGTTCTCCACACCGGCCGCGGATGCCCTGAATCAAGGTGTCTGTTGGGTTCTCCATGGTTGAATCGATTGGGGTTGCGTCAGCGGGTTGTCAGCATTGGCTCAACATGCGGCCACTGATCAGACCGCTTGGGCGTTCACTTGAGGCATCTCCTGGCGCACGATGTCCCAGAGAAAACCGGCCAGCTCCCGGGCAATGGCCACGCACACCAGCTTGGTGTTTTTGCCGGCACCGGTGAGCGTGCGGTAGCGCCCGCACAGGCGCACCTGCGCCTTCCAGGCGATGCGTCTGGCCCCGGCTGAGGCGTTCACGGCCTTGCCTCGGAGATGCTTGGTCTGGCGTGCCGGGAAGCGATAGCTCCAGGCCGATTCGATCAACATGCGCCGGGCGTGGCTGTTGCCGGTGAGCGTAATCGCCCCTTGGCGCCGCCGTCCGCCACTGGAGTGCTCGCTGGGGACCAGTCCGAGGAAGGCCATCAGTTGGCGCGGGGAGTCGAAACGACTGATATCGCCCAGTTCAGCGAGCAGCACGATCGCGGCGAGCTTGTCGATACCGCGCAGCGCCACCAGGGAGTCAACCACGGGGGCAAGTGACCACTCCGGCAATGCGCGCATGAGCTGATCGGTGAGCTGAGCGACGCGCTCACCGGCGGCCCGCTCAGCGTCGATGTAGTTCTGTAGCACCACCTGCTGCCAAGGATCGGCCATTTTCAGTCCGGCCAGCCAGTTCTCATGCGCCGCACCCCAGCGCGTCTTGCCGGTGGGCCAGTGGTGACCGTGACGCAGCAAAAAGGCGTTGAGCTGCTGACGGGCTTTGCGTTCCTGGGCTTTAATATCATCGCGCGCGCGGCTGAGATCGCGCATGCGCTCCTGCTCTTGGTCGGGAACCCAAACCGCGGTGAGATCGCCGCTGCGCAGCAGTCGCGCGAGCTTCAGCGCATCGCGCCGGTCGGTCTTGATGCGCTCGGCGGCTTTCTTGGGAATCAGCGATGGGGCAACGACTTGGCAATCATGGCCGCTGGCGAGAAGCTGGCGATAGAGTCCATACCCGCAGGGACCGGCTTCGTAGCAGAACAACAGCACCGCTCCATCATAGGCTTCGCTCAGACGGGCGATGAGTTGCTCGATCTTCTTGGGCTTGTTAGCAATCTCGCCACGATAAATCGGCTCCTGACGTCCCGGCTCAGCCACCGCCACGGCGATGGTGTCTTTGTGCACATCCAGGCCAATATAGGCGCCGTGCTTGTGTTCCGGCTGGTTACTCCCGTGCAGCAAGGCGGATAGGGACGATGCGCTCTCGATGCGATCGGTTGCTGGGTTAAACTGCTTCATGACCTGCTCTCCTCAAGGTGGCTCTGTGTCGGTGGTTCTCCATCCTCAACATAACCTACATGCGTTGAGGATGGGCAGGTCAAAACATCATGTCTAACCTCCATGGCCGGGGATCGCTACAACTACGGGGTCAAGAATCACTCCGTTAGCGTCTTCATCGACGAGGCCGCCGAGGTGATGAATGATCCCTTTGTGCAATTACTCAACAAAGGTCGTGGCGCGGGGCTGCGGGTCACGGTCGCCACCCAGAGCTTCGCCGACTTCGCCGCGCGCACCGGCAGCCGCGACAAGGCCACCCAGGTGCTGGCGAATCTGAACAACCTCATCGCGCTCAGAGTCCTCGATGCCGAGACCCAGACCTACATCACCGACAGCCTGCCGAAGATCCGGCTCAAGACCATCATGCGCACCCAGGCGAGCAGCACCCAGTCGGACAATCCGTTGCTGTTCAGCGGCAATGCCGGGGAGCGCCTGATCGAGGAGGAGGGCGACCTGCTGCCGCCGGCGCTGCTCGGGCACTTGCCGAATCTGGAATACATCGGTCGGCTCGCTGGTGGGCGGATCATCAAGGGCCGGTTGCCGATTTTGGTCGCCGGCGGGATTGAAGACAACGCTGAGTCTGGGGCTGGCACTGAACTGATCTCCCAGCCAGCGATGAACAGTCAAGCCCATGGCCAGTGAACGCGAAGCCCGCTCGGGCTGGCTGTGGGGCATCACAGTCGCGGTCATCCTCTTCGTCATGGAATTTATCCTGCTCTCTGCACTGGTGCCGACCGAGTGGTCGAGCCGGGTTCAGAAACAGGAAGCCGAATGGATGGAGCAAACCCTCGGTGCCAGGACCGCCCAAGCGATCTTCGAGCAATCAGAAGCCTGGTCCGAACGACTGTTCATCCGCTCCGGACTGATGGCCGGGAGCTATGAGTTGCTCATACCCGATGACGTCAGCGTCGAGCGCGCTCCGGAATTGGGTAAGCTCGCCGAGAGCCCGGTCTGGCCATTGATCAAAGACCGCCTTGATGTGATCTGGCAGTCGCTGGACATCGCCGTGCAGCGCATCATTTTGCTACTCGCCTGGTGGCCCTTTCTCGCCTTTGCCCTGGTCGGGGGTATTCTGGACGGACTGCTGAGACGGCGCATTCGCCAATCCGGGTTTGACTACCCAAGCCCGCTTGCGCATCGGCTGGCCGTTGGAACACTGCTGTGGATTGGCGTGACCTTGTCGCTGGGGCTGTTGCTTCCGGTGCCGATTCCGGTGGTGGTGGTCCCCATGGTCGCCATCAGCATCGCGGCCGCGGTGGGGGCCATGGTGACGCAGACACAGAAACGTCTTTAACTATCGTCAGGCCATATGAACCATGCAAGAATCCAATCCATGCGCCTGTTTGTCGCCGCGCCACTTCCAGGATTTCTGATCGAGGATTTGCAGGTCTTGCGACGGTCCTTGCAGTCCGCGGGGCTCAAAGCGCGCTGGGTGCCGCCAGACAACATGCATTTGACGCTCAAATTCCTGGGTGAGGTCGGCTCACAACAGCTTCCCAGCCTGGGTGATACCATCCACGCGGCAGCGACCGGCATTCCTCCAATCACCCTGGTCGCCAAGGGGATCGGCGGTTTTCCGAATCTGCGCCACTGTCGCGTGCTTTGGGTCGGCCTGGATGGCGAGACCCAGCGATTGACTGCGCTCCAACAACGGTTAAGCGCGCAACTGCAATCCCTCGGGTTTCCGCGGGAGCGCCGGGCCTATCATCCGCATCTCACGTTGGCTCGGACACGAGCACCACTAGACGCTCGGCACTGGGTTGAGCCATTCGCCGACTGGACATCGCAAACCATGACGATCGATCAGCTCGCGCTCTTTGCCAGC
This sequence comes from Thiorhodovibrio litoralis, assembly GCF_033954455.1. NCBI lineage: Bacteria > Pseudomonadati > Pseudomonadota > Gammaproteobacteria > Chromatiales > Chromatiaceae > Thiorhodovibrio > Thiorhodovibrio litoralis. The sequence goes on from NZ_CP121473.1 coordinate 2,263,684, forward strand.
GAGCTCAAGCCCACGGGGGCTGAGTACCGGTGCCTGCACCGCGCGACGCTGACCGGCTCAATCCACCCTCGAGGTCACCCAGGAGACTGACAAGATGCGCCTGTTCACTGCTCTCATGATCCTTGTTCTGGTTCCCGCCGCGAGCGGAGCACAGACGCAGGCCGACATCAACCAGACCGCCTGTGGCAAGTTTGAACAAGCCGACCAGACACTCAATCGCGTCTACCAGCAAATCCGCCAGCGCTATCAAGGCGACAACGATTTCCTGAATAAGCTCAAGCGCTCCCAGCGCGCCTGGATTGCCTTTCGCGATGCCGAGTTGGAGGCGCTATACCCTGACGAAAACAAACAAATCAGCTATGGCAGCATCTACCCGATGTGTGTCTGTGGCGAGAAGTCGCGACTGACCCAGAACCGCATCGAGCAGCTAAGACGCTGGTTGGAGGTTGAAGAAGGCGATGGCTGTGCTGGTAGCCGACGGCCTTGATGGGACAATTAGTAGGCATCTAGGATGGAGGAATCGGGTCACCCAGAGGCGGTAGCCGACGCAAATGCCGGGGCGATGTCATCAAATCACCGCGCAACGATCGTCCTGGCAACGCTTCTTCCAGCGGCGCTGGGCAAACCAGGCATAGCCGCGTTCCATCACGGGGATCAAGCGCAGCCCGCGCGCCAAGGCGGCCAGCAGAGACCAACCGGGGAGCGCCGACCAGAGCACGACAAAGGCTTCAGCGCCGGTGTGAATTTGTGAACCCTCAATCACATGAAACCGCGCCATGGCGGACTCGCGGGTGATGTCGAGCGACTCGCACGCGCTTGGGTCGCCATCAATGTCGATCCAGTCCAATGGCCGACGGGGCGTGAGGCGTTGATAGTGGGCGATCTCGCGTCGGCAGAGCGGACAGCCGCCATCGTAGAGGACGCGCAATGGCGAGTTGGAATTCTGCATGGATGTGTCTTGGTTGGGCATTGGCAGAACGCCGTGTCGGGTTTGAGATTCATTCAAGTTTGGGCCAACCGGGCGCGCGTCCAAGGGGAATCGTTCGGGTCTGTCTTACGCTGACGTCGCATCGGCGAGTGGCTTGCGGGCCACTAGGTCGATCAATGCCGCCTGGCCGACATGGCCGGTGCCTTCACGTAACTCACTCTGGTATTCCCCGAGCCGCAGAATCTCAAGCTCGGCGAAGGCGGCGCGCAGGAGTTCTGGCGTGTAGAGCAGCTCGGCACAGGGCGGGCCGCCACTGTGAAAGGCCAGCTGCGCCGGAGTGAAGCCATGCAGCAGGAGCAGGCCACCCGGTGCCAGGGTGCGTTGAATCCCGGCGAAGATCGCGGCTCTGAGCGCGGGCTCGGCGAATTGAATGAAAATTGCCACCACAACATCATAGCGCGCGGGCGCCCATGTCCAATCGCGCAGGTCGGCCTGATGGAAATCCACCGCCACTCCACTCGCCGCCGCGAGCTTGCGTGCCTTGGTTAGGGCCACCCCGGAGCTGTCCATGGCGGTGACCTCGAGCCCGAGCGTAGCGAGATGCACCGCATGGCGCCCCTCGCCATCGGCAACGACCAAAGCTCGCTGTCCGGGGCGCAGGCGCTCCGTCTGGGCCGCGAGAAACTGGCTCGGCTCGGTGCCGTAGAGATAGTCTTCACGGTCGAAGCGTTGGTCCCACATAGATGGTTTCCGGTGGAGGATTTCAGTTCAGGCGAGACGGTGGATTCTTGAGTCGCGAAAGGCGCATCCATGGTGCGACCGGCCGCGATTAGAACACGATTCTCAGCGCCAGATAGGGTGCGATGGTGAATACAATGGTCGCGATCTTGAACTGCGCCAGATACTGGAAGTAAGCGCGGCCCAGGTCCTGTGCATCGAGGCCGAACAACCAGTTGTGAAGGCGCGCGATGGGCTCGCGCAGACTCAGCAATGCGATCGTGGACACCAGCAGAAAGACGATATTGATGATCGCCGCCCAACCGAAAAGCGCCGTGAGTTGTTCAGTGGTCATGGTCTCTGTTCTCCAATCCGAATGCCATGTGTCATTCCTGTCAGAAGGTGGCCCATCTGTCAATTGGCCGGTTCCGGCAGGAAGGACAGGTCCATGGCATACCGATTGGGACGCTCGGGATCGATCAACACCGTCACATGGCTGCGATTGAGGTAATCGGTTGGGTCGAACCAAACGGGCTCGCTGGTAAAGACATGAACCTTGCCAGTGCGCGGGTTCTGCCATTGGGTTGTGATGCGATAGGCATGCCGACCACGGGCGCTGAACCGGCTATCCTGATGGACGTCCGTGACGGTTGTCTGCACCGGCTTGCCGGTATGGTGCAGCCGCGCTCGCCGGCGCCGACTGAGCACCAAGGGTAAGCTGAAGCCGAGTCCGATCAGCAAGAAAAGGCTACCGAGGCCACCGAGCAGGATCTCCGTAAACCACAGCTGTAGCACACTGCGAAGCGTGGCTTTGTGCGGATCATCGGGCGGATACAGCACCTCGACTGTTTCGCCCGGGCGATGACTCGGCGGGTTGCTTCCCACCGATGCGACGAACTCAATGGTCGTCCCTTGGCGATCCTGAAAACGAACCACCGGGCGGTAGGTGCTGCCCCCGCCGGAACTTGAACCGGACTGGCTGGAACGGGTCAGCTCAACCACGGTGCCGGTCGTGGACAGTGCTGTGTCGATGAATCCCGTCGTGCGGTCATAGGCGAATGCCGCGATAGCCAGCAGTACCAAGCCGATGAGCGCAAATAGGATGCTGATCGATCCGAACATTTTCATGGTGGCATCGTCCTCTGGTGCTGATGGTCTAGAAGCGAGCTTGGCGGCGGCAAGATCCCGCAGTCTGGCAGCCCAAAACCCCAGCGCCACGGCAGACCGGTGCAGGGACCCCCGCCCAAGCGCACCGAGCGGTACATCAGATCAGCGATCAGCGCATACAGCTGCTCAACCTGCTCATGCCGCAACCCATAATGCGCCTCCAGTGCGGCTGCTCGCTGCGAGACCGTCTCGATCACACACTCGCGCAGCACCTGATCCGCGCGCAACCGCGCATCAAAACTCGCCTGCGCGCTGGGCTCCTCCAGCCCACCGGCATGATAGGCCCGATCATGCGCGATGCAGCAAGACTCCCATGGCGGGTGATCATCATGGATGGCGCGAAAGGCCGGCAACCACCGCGAGAGCTGTGTCCAAAGCGCGGAGAGGCCACCACTGCAGCCGTCACTGACAAAAGGCTGCAGGTGATCCTGGCGAAACGTCTCGTGCCGTCTGAGACGCTCGTGTTGGGCCAATTCCCAGGCTTGTTCCAGCTTGGACTGGGCGGCATCCAGATCCGAATCGGCCAGCACCCCGGTCGGCCCGTTGGAGGCAAGGACCAAACAGGTCAATAACGCTGCCGCGAGACGACCGCGAGCTGTGCCTCGGCCAGTTCGCATCGCGATCATGACTGAAGCGCCGGGACCTTCAGAACAGTGGTCGATGCGACCGGCGGATCATCAGCCCGCCGAGCAGGGCGCCGGCTGGAATGGTCACCCAGCCAAACAGGAACAAGCTCCAACCGCTGAAGACCGCCGCGCCCGCGAGTGCCTGGAAAGGGTTCATCGGCGGCTCGCCCAGGGAACTGGTGGTGCCGAACCACAGATAATCCAGATTTGCGCTCACGATCATCAGGTACCAGCACAGGTAATGCGCCAGAGTGCCAGCCAGTGCGCCGGTTAGAATGCCGGCGCGGCGGCGCAAGGCTTTCCGACGCTCGATCAGCCAGTACCACAAGCCAAACCCGGTCAGAAAGGCCGCCAAGGCCGCACAAATTGGCAGCCGCTGCCAGCCCTCGCCAATGGCGGAATGCACCGCGTAACCGCCGACCACCAGACCAACGAGCGCGCACAGCAGCCCGAAACGCAGCGCGCCTCGGGTATAGGGTTCAACCGTCGTCATCACGCCTGGGGTTCCAGTGTGTCGCGCGCCTCCGGGAGGGTCGCATCCCAGCAGGCATCGAGCGCGGCGTTGACGCCCCGGCAATTCCGCACAACCTGTTCGGCCCAGTCCAGGTATTCGAGCTTGCGGGTCAGCGGCCAGTCAGCCGGCGGATCGGCGAGAAGATCGCGGAGATTGGCGATCTTGTCGGCGATCTTCAGTTGCTTGGCGGCGTCAGAGGCCAGCGCGGCATGCTCGATTTGCAGCGCCTTGCGCCGTTGTTTCGGCAGCGACTTGTCGTCCGTGACCTCCGCCACCAGTGCGCTGACCGTCGGCCCGAAGGTCTGTTCCAGCTCGGCCAGGCTGGTATCCGTGTCTTCGACCGTGTCGTGCAGTAGGGCTGCGGCAAGCAGTTCGGGGTGCGTCACCCCACCAATCGATGATAGCGTCCAGGCAACCGCCAGGGGGTGGTTGATATAGGGCGAGGCCGCCGCGTCCTTGCGCCGCTGATGGCGGTGCTTGTCTGCGGCGAAGTGCGCGGCGTGAAGGAGTAGGGCGTTCATGTCATGACTCACTCGTGATGCACTGTGTTGGCCTGAAGCACGAGACGCTGCCGCCGGAGCGTTCAAGCCGCGGGCTGAAGTCTCCACGCCATGGCTGATCGGCTTGGACAAGCAGGTCCGTTTGCACGCGGACCCTAATCCCAGGCACCCAGCATGAGGGGTGCTGATGACGCGGCTAGCCCGCCTGCAATTGCTTGCGAACAAAACCATCGGTCCCCGTGCTGGCCGTGAGGTCGTCCAGAAAGGCCCGGACAGGCTCAGACTTCCCGGTGCGCTCGGCCGTTTCGATCGCGAAGCGGCGCGCCTGCCAGACATCGGATGCCGTGAGCTCATAATACCGGCCGGCCGCCATCCAGCGCAGCGCCGCCAGAGCGGCCTGCAAGGCAAAGGTTGGGTTGGCGTCCTGATAATCCCGTGCCGCGCGCAGCAGGGTGCCGATGTCCACTGGCGAGCGTTCCGCCAGTTCGGCGGCCAGCTCCAGGAATCCCAGAGTCTTTGCAGTGGCGAACCAACGACCCGGTTCCGACGGATTGGCGGCAATCAGATCATTCAGAATCATCCGCGGGTCATTGTCGGGGTATTTCTTGATCAGCGCCCGACAGGTCGCGAGGTGAGTCGTGCCCTGATTGGCTTGCAGCGCGAAGCACGCATAGGCTTCCTCGCTTCGACCGGCATCAAGCAACAGGGCCTCGCAGGCCTGCGCGATGGCGATGGGGCTGTTGTTGAGTCCATGGGAAGCCTGGGCGTAGTCAATGGCCGCATCCGTGCGTCCCATCGCCGCCAAGGCCTGCACCCCGAAGCGCCGATATCCCCAGATCAGATAGGGCGCCGTGTCGATCAGCGCCAAGAGTTCCTCATACCGCTGCGCGGTGAGCAGGCAGCTCAGACAGGCTGGCGTCCATTTGCAATAGCCACCTGGCGACTGCCAGCTGCCCCGCACCAGCGACAGGGTTTCATCGGCGAAGCGCGACGCGCGTTCCGGGGTGCGACACAGCTCGCCCCAGCGCTCGGCGACTTCCCACAGGTAGTCCACCCCGTCATCGTCGACCGCCTGCTGCAAGCGCTCCAGCCAATGTTCGTTCTGGATGGCATCGACCGGCGCCGCCAGCACGATATCGATCAGGGCATGGACTGTTTTTCCCGCCGCTGTTCCCAAGGCACCCGATGAGGTGTCGACCTGCGCGAGCGCCGGCCACAGCTTCTCCATCAGCAGAATGGCACCGTCAGCCCCAAGCAACGGGTCCGTGCGCGCCACTTTCTTGATCTCGGTGATCGCCTGCTTAAGCCGCTCGCAGGCGAGCTTCGAGCCCTTCCAGCCGAAAGCATTGGCGCGAAAGCGCGAGCGAAATTGCCAGGGGTGCTTTGGTTTGGACATAGAACCAGGCTCCGATGCGTTGATGATGTCCTCTGTTGATCGATTGGGGACTTTGGCAATGATGGCTTGCCCGATGCCGCCCCGGAAAGAGCGCATTGCGATTCTTTGGTTGATCGCGTCGATGAGATCGAGGGAACGCGAGTGCTACACTCTCGCACAGTCTTGATCCAAGCGCGGAGGGGTTCGATGATCCGACAGACAATTGTGGTTGTATTGATGGCTATGAGTCTTGCCGGCGGCAGCGAGAGGGTTCTGGCCTTCAAATGCATGCCCATCTATGGCAACTGGTGTGGGATCGATTGGCCCCAAGCCGGCCATGTTCCGCCACCGATCGACCCCTTCGACGCGGCCTGCATGCGTCACGATCTTTGCACCGCCGGTTCTGGTTTCGATATTGCCTGCGACCGCGCCTTTGTGGGTGAATTGCATGCGCTGGCGGTGCGGCACGGCGGTCTGCCGCGTCCGCTGCAATGGGCCGAGCTTGTTATCCGCCTCAAGGCCGGTGGATCCCCGTCCGGGATGCCGGTGCCCTCGCCCTGGGATGTCATGGGTTTGGCATCCAGCCTGGCCACCCCCTGCTGGTGAGGGCCTTTGCTCTGCCGGCGGAGACCTGCCTGCCTCACCTCCGCGCACCCAGCCAATAGCAACAACCGCCCAGCAAACCGCTCACCCCCATGCCAACCAAGAGCGGCGTGGCGCTGCCGTTGTGCAACAGACTGATTAGCGAGCCGCTGAGTGCGCCCACTGCGAAGCGAACCGCACCGCCGAAGGCCGAGGCGGTGCCGGCCAGCGCGGCGAAATCTGCCATGAATCCGGCCATGGCATTGCCCATGATCAGTGCTGTCATGCCAAGATAAGCACCGGTCAAGGGCGCGATGAGCCACAGGCTTGGGTCGGGCACTTCAGTTAACCCCAGCATCAGCACGGCAACGAAGACCTGGACGCCAAGCCCAACGCGCAGCAGCCGTTCGGCGCCAAAGCGCGGAATCAGACGGGCGTTTAGGAGCGAGACCACCAGCGCCGCCGCCACATTGGCACCGAACAAGGGGCCGAAGATCTGTGGCGAGATGCCATGCAGCTCGATATAGACGAAGGGTCTCGCCATCCACAAACGCCATCAGCCCCGCGAAGCTGGCCGAGACCGTGCCCAGATAAGCCAGCGCTCGCCGGTGGCCAAGAATGCGCCCATAGTGGCGCAATTGGGCGCCTAGACGTGGCTGCCGCCGTTGCGCTGGAAGGGTTTCAGGAATAACCCGGGTGAATAGCAACGCCGTGGCCAGAGTAATAACAAGGAGGGTTGCGAACACCCAGTGCCAGGAGCCCAGCAAGAGCACCAGCCCGCCGAGACTCGGTGCGATCAGTGGTGCCAGTCCCATGACCAACATCACCAGGGTCATCACCCGAGCATAGTCATCATCCGCGAAGCGGTCTCGAACCAAGGCCGGAATCGTCACGGCAATGGCGGCGCCGCCAATGGCTTGCAGACAGCGCCAGAGCAGCAGCAAGCTGATCGACGGGGCCAGTGCGCAGCCCAGCGCGCCGAGGGCGAAGACCAGCAAACCTCCGCCGATCAGCGGTCGGCGCCCGTGCACATCCGATAACGGCCCAAAGAATAACTGTGCGCTGGCGAAGCACCCAAGATACAGCGTCACACTCAACTGCGCCAGACGGATATCGCTGTCCAGATCGCGCGCAAGCGTCGGCAAGCTCGGCAGGTAAAGATCGATCGCGAAGGGCGTCAGCGCCGCCAGCGTTCGTCATCTCTGCTCTCGCAGTAAAGTTACCCCAGGAACGATGGCTGCTGCGACTTCCTCGCGCTTGACCGGGTATCGGCAAGGACTGATGGGTATTATTGTCGGTGTTGGTCGAATGAACCGGCCCGGCCATTATCACAGAGCGCGCGCTGGCATTGCGCCGCACCCACGGATGATTGGCTGGCTGCGAGGCTGATGGACTCAGGATTAGCTCGAAACCCACCTGGACCGGCCGGCTCTCGCTGAGACTACCTGCTGGTTTCAATGCCGTTCGCATAACTCGCGCAGCGGCTCATGGCTGCTCTCAATCATTCCACCGCCGGTGAGGGCTGTGGGGCCTCTTAGCCAAGTGGCGATATCCGTGATCACGCGCGCGCCTTGAAGATCACGCGTGAGCATGTGCCAGCCATCGGCATAGAGCTGAAGCTGGATGGCCGGTGCATCGCGCGGGACAGCATCGATGAAGCGGCAGAAGGCGCGCGGGGGGATGATGCTGTCGCGCTTTCCGTAGAGGATCAGCGTGGGCGGTTGTCGATCGCGATGCCGCTGCGCGTCGGGCCAGGCGACCGCCTGATCCATCAGATTGGTGATCCCCCAGAGCGCCTCGACCCGTGTCGCCTTGATCACCAGTGGGTCTTTTCCCTTTGCCCTGAGCATGGGTAGATTGTCGGACGGCGTGATCGCGATGCCCTCGCCGGTGAGCCTGAGTCCGGGGACGGTGTTAGCGGCGAGCGCGAGCGCCGCGCGCTGATACCAAGGCATGCTCGCGCGTGACCACACGGCAGGCGCGATCAGAACCAGTCCGTCGATATCCAGTGGCGCCTCGGCATCTGCGCTGAGCGCGACGGCCGCCCCCATGCTTTCGCCAATGAGGATCAGCCGCGCTTGGGGATAGCGGGCGCGCAGCAACCGGATCAGCGTGCGCAAGTCCGCCGTGAGTTGTTCACAGGAATGCCAGCGTCCACGCGCTCTGGTGCGGCCGAAGCCACGCTGGTCGAAGGCGTAGGTCGTGATCCCGTGCTCGGCAAGGTGCGCGCCAAGCGGTTGGAAGGACTGGCTGTAGTCGTTGAAACCATGCAGCCCGAGCACGATAATGCCAGGCTGTTCGGTGTTTCCCCAGCGCCGAAAGGGCAGGGCATAGCCATCGCGCATTCGCGCCTCGAACGGTAGCAGGCGCGGTTCGATGCACCTCTCCGGGTTTGTGATGGAAGAGCAGGCCACCGGCGCGAGCGTCTGGGTGCCGCACGCGCTGAGCATGAGGCTGAGCAATAGCGCGATTTGGATGCCAAGGCTGGCGCGTATCCGCCGCGCTGACATCCGACCTGCCGGGCCGGCCAACCATGCTTCGGGCAGGGCTTCGCGGCCGGCAAAGAGGATCGCTCTGAAACAGGCGCTCGGCGTCGTTATGCCATCGGGGCGCGCGCGGCGGCGGACCATCGGCTGCTCGTGCCCGTTAGGATCGCCTTCGAATACCCACGGCGGGAAAAAACCCCGATTGCCCCCGTCATCAAGAACCGACACCCTCAGCGTCGATGAGGACCTCGAACATCTCGATCCTGCCCTCACCGCTGAAGGCCTCTTTTGGCATCGGGTTGCTGTGGGCGACTTTGAAATCCTCCGAGCCCACCCATGCCTCGAACGCCTGGCGATCATGCCAGGTGGTTTGCACCAGGTAGGGCGTGTCGGGCGTCTGGGGTTTGAGCACCTGCATGCGGATAAAACCCGGTTGTTTGTCGATCTGACCCGCGCGGTGGCGAAACCGGTCCTCGAACATCTCGGCGAAGTCCTCGACGACAGCGACGCGATTGATCACGATGAACATGGGTTAAGCTCCTGTTGGCTGTTGAAAGGCCGGGTAGGGTGGTTCCGTGGCGATGCGCGTATCGACCAGGGCCTTGCCGACGGTGAATTGATACAACACCTGGAAGCCGCGATCGTGCAGGCCGAGCAACTCATGCAGGGCGTCGTCGAAGAAACAGCCGATGCCAGTGCCCTGACGATCACAGGCCTCGGCGCCGAGGTAGAACACCTGGCCGATGAGCCCAGCTTCCATCATCAGTCGACGATAGCCCCGGGAACCTGCCGCCAGCCCCTGCTCGAAGTCACCCAGCATGGCCACGCAGAAGACACCGTCCGCGGCGATGTCCTGGTGGCAGGCGCATCGGGCGGCCAGCTGACGGGTATCAGCGCGCAATAAACACATCAGCGGCAGGCGCTCAGGAGCATCCGTGACGGCTTCCCAGAGGAAGTTGTCGCGCATGGCACCTCGCAGGCGTGGTGCAACCGCAGGATCGCGGGGCAGGGCATACAAGCCGCTTGACAGCCCCTCGACCCGGTGCACGAACAGGATGAGATGCACCTGGGTCGGCGCAGGGCGACCACCCCAGGGTGGTAAAGATGGGCGAGGCACGCAGTGATCGAGGATGGAGAAGAAATCCTCGCGCGACAGCGGCGTCACGCCATCGAAGGCCTGGGCACTGCGGCGGCGCTGGATGATCGTTACACCCGAATCCGCACAACGGAATGGAAGCGGCGCCGGTTGCGCGTTGGCAACACCATCCTCTGGCCGCGTCGACGCTTGCTCTGTCGCACGGATGGCTTCATCGATCAGCGGCCAGTGGTGGCTGTGGTGGGCCGAGAGTTGGTTGGCCTTGCCTAACCACGGGCGCTCTGCCAAGGCCGCAGACAGCCCTGACGGACAGCCTGCCAGACAGCCGAGTGGGATCGACGCCGAGCGTTCCGTGGGTATGACCAGGCAGAGCAATTCAGGATATTCCGGCTCCTCGGGAATGAACTCGTCCGCGCGGTCCAGGCCAAGCAGACAGGCCACATCCTGATCGGCCCATTGATCCAGCACCCGGACCTGCCAGCCGCATAAACGGGCCGCGTAGCGCAGGGCTGCAAGCGCATGTCCCAGATCCAACAGACAATAGCGCCACGCCCGTTCGCCGTATTTCCACGCCTCGCGCCAGGGAATCGAGGACAATCCAAGCAGGAAGCTCCCCGCTGGCGTTTCATTGAACAGGGTGTGCGACACTTCCGTGGAATCGCTGCGCCGTTGCTCCAAGCGATGATCCTGCGGGCGATAGTGATAGAGACCGGCGGGAATCCCGGGGATGTCAGGCATTACCAGGTAGGCTTCGCTCGGATGCAGGTTGCCGCTCGATGGATTGCAGCGCAGGGCCCAGCGCGATGGGCCGTAGCGTTTCCAGGCGGAGATAGCCAGCGAGCAGGACAGAAAGATCCCAAGGGCATCAATGCTCAGCGGCATGGCCGCTGGGTTTACCCCGCCCGCGAGTGCGGCGAAGGGTATTGCGGGGGCCTGGTCGGCGAGTGGCAATGCGATTTGCGGACAGTCACCGTAATCGCGAAAAGCCTCAGGCTGGGTGGCCCAATCCAGCCCCCCGGGGCCGGCTGCGAAACCGTGCAAGTGATGTTTGGTTCGCTCGTGGTATTCCGCTGCATGCATGGTGTCAGCCGCCATGCACATTACCACGGCCGTTGCTTAAACCCTTTTGGGAACCGATCTCGATCCAATACGGCTCGGCCCCGCAAGAGCCGCAACCGTCCCAGACAGCGACGCTCTCATGCATGCTTTGCGCACTCGCATGTGGGACAGGTGTCATCTTTGGCGGCTCGGACCCTGAGTTGTTCTCACGGTCGACCAAGGCCGGATCTGGGGAGGCAGAGCGCTTCATGTGGGGCATTGATCTCGTTCGATGACGCGACTTGCTAGGGCTTGGCCGGGCAGCGCCTCTGACCGAGCAGCATGCACAAGCCAAGCGTTGAGACGCCGACCGCGAGGAATACCCAGCCTAATCCGGAGGCGGCCAGCAGCTTGAACAGGACCCCAAATGCAACCAGCGCCAGCGATAGCACCAAAACAGGTCCGCCACAACAGCGGCGAGAAAAAAGCGTGTTTGCGGGTGTCATCGTACAATCCTCCACGTCTGAATCGACTTGCGAAGTGCATCGCATTGTCGAAGCGTCTTGTGACTCTCGACGTGCGGCATCGACTAGAAGCTTTCAAGTTCATTGAGAGCAGCGTTCGACAGGAATGGTGACCCTGCGTCGGGGCCAAGGATGAGGAAAGCTACCCGGCGGTGCTTACAAACCTCAGCGGTCATCGGGTCATCAACGCCGGGGTCTCCGGTGAGGAGAGCGATGCCGGCCTGGAACGCCTGCCGGCATTGCTCAGCACCTGGCAGCCGGATCTTGTCATCCTGGGCCATGGAGGCAATGATTTTCTGCGCCAACGCGACACCGCCAAGACCCAGGCCAATCTGGCTGACATGATCATCCTGGCGCGCGAGCAAGGCGGGGCGGTGGTGTTGCTGGGCATCCCGAGGCCGGGTTTGCTGGTGCGGGTGCATCCGCTTTTGATGAACTCGCCAATGAGTTGGACGTCCCGCTGCAGGCCGATGCCATTCCTAAGGAACGGTTCAAGAACTAGCGATACAACTTTGCCTTCTGAAGTTAGGCACGTTGCGCTTTGCCCAACCTGCCTGTCTCGGTAATTTTTGAACCGTTACTAAGATTCTCGCCGACAAGGATCTGAAGTCCGACCAGATTCACCCCAACGCCCAAGGCTACCGCCAGTTGGTTGAGGCGATTCAGCGCCTGCTGCAGGAAACCGAGGCGCTGACTGCGCCCCGATTGAGGCTGACAATTTCACCCGTGCAAGCTTCGGAGGATAACGCCCCCTTGATGGACCGCACGCATCCGATTCAGCAGCGTTCCTGTCTGCCACTGGATCAAACTCGCGACAGTTCCGAACGATAGGCCAGCACCTTGCCGCCGGGGCGGTCGCCGCCCAGCTCTGGATCTTCAATGATCTCCAGCGGCTGCTTGCCGAACAGGGCCTCGAAACCTGCGTGCAACGTCGGCCGGTCGATGCGAGTCGCCAGGCCCGGGCGGATCCTTAGGCGCAGGGAGCCGTCGGGCCGTTGCAGCAGTTCGTGCTGAACCCATGCCTGAGTGCGGAGCACGTAGGCGATGTCTAGGGGATGCACCGGCGCGCCGCTCAAGGCGCGGAACAGCACAGGCTGGCGCGCGTGCAGATCGAGCAGGCGCGGCGCCGGATCATCTGGGTTGCCTGCGGGCTCGAGCCGGGCGTAATCACCGGTGCGGTAGCGCAACAGCGGCAGGTAGGGATTGCGACCGCCACTGACGGTAATCTCGCCGAGTTCACCCGGGGGCGCCGGGTCGCCGTCCGGGTCGAGCACCTCCAGGTAGAGATCCGGCGGCAACTGGCTGAAGCCGTCGCCGCCGAGGCCGTCATCAGCGGGCCCGGCATAGGCGATGGGGCCGGTCTCGGTGGTGGAGTAGAAATCGATGACCGGGCAGCCGTAGCGCGCATGCAGCTCCTGCTTGAGCTTTTCGGACAGGCGGGTGGCGGTAGAGACGAAGGCTTTGGGCTGATAATCGATAGCCCAGTCGGCATAGACTGCGAAAGCCACCGGATCGCCGGTCAGGAAATCGGGCTGGACCTCGGCAAAGAAGCGGCTTGCCTGGTCGCGGGTCCAGCTCGCCTCGTGCAGGTTGATCTTGGCGAACCCTGCGTTATTCCAGGCGGCAAAGACAGTGGCGAAGGTGACGGTGCGCGCCTCGGCACCGACATTAACGCAGGCGACGTGCTGGGCATCGAACTGGGGCCGTACGCCATGCCGGGCCAGGGCGAACTCTAGCAGCGGGTGGTTCAGCGCCACCGCCGCCGGATGATTGGGCACGTCGAGGGCATGGCCGGTGCTGGTGCCGTTGGTCTCGTAGACGATCAGTCGCGAAAGCTCGGCATCCTGAGGCACCAGATGCTCGATGCGGCTGGCGATGTCCTCGCGGCAGGTCGTCGGGATATGCACCCAATCGCGGCGCAGGTCAAAGCCCGCCGGCAGGCGCTCGCGCCACAGCGGCACCTGAGGCCGCAGCCGCTCGATCCAGGTCAGCAGCCAGTCGGGCGGACCGGGCTGCCAGCGCGGCCGATCCCGCGCAATCCGTTGGCGATAGGCGTGCAGTGCCGGCAAGTCCTCGGCCTGCAGGCGATCGCCGACCTGGTAGTTCCAGTGCGGTGCCTGTGGGTGCTCGTGCAGACAGCGAAACATCTGCCAGCCGGCGGCGTCGAGCAGTGGGTTGCGTACCTGGCGGGCGGCGAATTCGGCGTCCATGGCTACCACTCCCGGTTGGCCTTGGCGGTGGCCTCACGAGCCTGCCGCGCTTGCATTTGTTTCTTCAGCTTGCGCACCCGCTCCGCTTCCAGGCGGGCGCGGGTATCGCGCAGGACCCGCTCGCGTTCGACACTGTCGAGCGCGCTAAGGCGGTCGGCGGCCTGGTGTTCGGACTCCCCGGCCGGGCGCAGGTCGAGCTGGGACAGCACCCGCCGCACCAGCTCCTCGCGCCGCTCCGGGTCGCTGACGAAGCGCCCGGCATCGATCAGCCCGGCCAACTCGTCCAGCCCCGACTGGAGTAAGGTCGCGATAGGGGCCGCCAGTTCGGACGGCTGCCGAAAGCACTCAGCATGCAGCAGCCAGCAGCAGATCGCGACCAGGCGGGCGCGGTTGCGCTCACCCTTGTCCTTTGGGGTATAGGCGGCGGCTTGTGTTGGTGTCAGCAGGTCGCCGCCGAGCGAGAGCAGCAGGTCGGTGACCAGAGCGGCGACCTCAAGCTGGCCGCGCCGGCCGATGCGCGGCTCAGCCAGGAACACCGTCGGGGTCTCTGCCAGCCTTCGCGTCAAACCGTCCAGCAGGGGGGCTTTCATCCTATCGGAGCTCATGGCCTGCCCTCCCGGTGATAGGTGGCCCGAGCGAAGGTGCGGGCAAAGCTGACCAGTTGCTCCTGGCTGGACACCTGGTGGACCTGCCAACCAATGCCTTCCAGCCGGACCATGGCGCTGTTCTCCTCGCGGTTGTATTGGTAGGGCAGATTGAGCACGGCAGTGGCGCCGCCACCGGCCTTGAGCGCGGCCTGCTCGGCCACCTGCCAGCCGTTGGGATGGTCATCGAGCATCCGAAACAGGTCGGCATCGCTGATGACCAGCAAGTGCACCGGTCGCTTCGGCGGCGGTTGATCCAGGATCGATGCCTGCAAACGCCCGATGCCGAAAGCATAGCCGGTGCCCAGGTAGCCGGTCAGCAGTTTCAGCACCTCAGCCTCGCTGCGCACAAAGCCGTCGGTCTGGTCGAACTTGCCAGGCTCGCCGGACAGACAGGCCATGACCCGGGCGCCGGCGCGCAGCGCGGACAGGGCAACGACGGCGCCCGCCAAAACCGGATAAGAAAGTTGCCGCTCCGGATTGGCCATGGAACCGGAGCAGTCGATGCCCAGGTAGAGATCGAGGGGGACACGCTCCGGCTCGGCCCCGGGTGAGCTGCCGTAGCTGCGCTGCAGGGTGGTCAGGCCGGGCAACACCTGGGGGCTGCGGATCATCGACTCGAGCCAGTCGACGGCGGCCAGGGGCTCGCCCGGATCCCAGGGGTCGAGCCCCTCCGGCAGCGGGTCGCTGGCCTGCTCGACCCGGCGGCTCGGAAAGGGGATCAGGTGGCGGCGCGCAAGTTCGCGGTAGTAGCGCATGATCAGTTCCTTGCGCGGAACCTTAACCCCGGCCGCTTCCATCAGCTCGGTGTAGTCCAACGGACCACGGTAGCGCTGCTTGCGCCCGCCGACCGTCTCGCGCCCGCTCGATGCACCGGGTTCGGCAGCATCGCCAGGCTGATCGACACCGGACAACTCGGGGTCGTTGCGCGGATCGAGGCTGCCGGTCACCTCGGCCTCGTCGATCTCGGCCAAGCCGTCGGGCACCACCTCGCCGCTACCGGCGTCGGTGGCGTCGAGCAGATTGCCAAAGCCGTTTTGCATCTCGGCCTGCTCTGTCGCCAGATAGGGGTAGAGCAGCGAGGCGAAGCGGCCGGCGCCGTCCAGCCAGTCGCGGGCATAGACCCGCACCAGGCGGGCGCCCAGGGCAGCATCGGCGCGCAAGGCCGGGTCGAGCCGGCCCTGGGTCAGAGTGCCGCTCGGCAACGACCAGAGCTGCTCGTAGATGCGCATGTACAGGCTCCACAGCTTGCCCGGTTTGTCCTTCGGCTTAAGGGCCTGATAGAGACCGGCCAAATCCAGTTCGGCGCTGCGAGCCAAGCGGTCGTTGATCAAAAGATCGGTGTAGAGGTTGCCGACGAAAGCGGCGTGCTCTTGCAGCCCCGGCAGCGCAGCACGCAAGCGTGCCAGCAGGCGGCCGTTGTAGGCCAGATCAGCCGGCGCCAGCACATGGTGGCCGACTTCGTGGGCCAGCACCTCGCGGGCGAACCGCTCGAGCCCCAGCTCGGCAACCTGGCGCAAGCTGACCAGCACGGCGTGGTCGTTGAGGCGGATCATGGCAAAGCTGCCACTGAGCCCTTCGGCCTGCTCGGCCGCCTCATCGAGCAGGAAGCGCGGTTCCGGCAGTCGGGTGAAGCGGCTCCAGGCCGTCAGCGCGGCGGGCCAGGCCTGCTGCCAGGCGGGCAGCAGGTCAGCGGCACGATGACGACCCCGTCCCGGCATCAGCGCAACGCCACCAGAAACAGATAGTGACTGTGCGGCAGAGTCACCACCAGGCTATGCTCGGTGGAGGCCGCCGAGCGCCAGCCGGCCAGTTCCGGAAAGCGGGCGCGGTGCTTACCGCAACTGACCCTGCCGTCGGTATCAATATCGAAGTGGGTCGAATCGTCCGGTGCGCCGGCGGGCAGATCGCTGCCCTGCCCTTTCAGCACTTGACCAAAGCGGTCGGCGAACAGCAGCCAGGCCTGCTGGCTGTCCAGCGCATAGATGCGCTCACCGAAGCGGGTCACTTCGGGAGGTTCGATGAAGGGGCCGTCGAAGCCGACGAAACCGCCGACCCGACCGACTCGCTGCAGACGTTTTTCGCCGACACGAGCGGCGGGATCAAACCAGGGATCGGACAGAGCGGCCAGCAGGCGTTCGGCCGCTTTCTCATTCTGGGCCTCGCTCTGGGGCTCGTTCTGAATCTGAGGCTGATCGACCAAGGCGGCCAGCAGGTCAGGTTCCAGCTGGCGAGCCGCCTGCAAGGCACTCTCGCGGTAGTGGGCCATGCCGCAGCGCCAGGCAGCGACCTGGCCGGCCAGCAGCAGGGCGTCCACCGAGGCCAGGCGCGGTGCCAGCGCCACCAGCCGGGCAATCCAGCAGCGCGGGTCAGCCGCCGGTTCCAGCGCCAGGTTGTAGGCAGCATTGCAGAGCGCGACCAAGACCCGCTCGGGTTGCTCGGCGATCAGACCGGCCAGACAGGGAAGCAGCTCGTCGAACAGCTCTGCAAGCACGGGCACACGGGCACCGGGGCCGAGCAGGTCCTGCGCGGTCAGTTGCAGGCAGAGGTCGTACAGAGCCGAAACGATGGTGTCCAGCTCGGCATCACTGCTAGTCCTCTCGGCCAGCCCTTCGGCGACCGGGGCGGCATAGCGGCGCAACACATCCTGGAAATCATCCGGCGCCAGCCGCCGCTGCAGGTACCGGGCGCGCAGAAAGCGCTGGTTGTAGTCGTCCCGCCGGCGCAGCAGGGCCTCGGCCAATGCCGTCAGTTCTGCCACTTCAGCCAGCCCAGGTAGTTGCTGTAGCGCTGATGCAGGTACTTAAGCTTGAGGATGTCGTCATACATGTGACCGTAAAGCTTGCGCCCTCTGGCCCAGTCGCGCAGCACACCCTCGATGCGGGCCAGGCGCTTGCGCACCTCGGCCGCCGTCAGCCCGTCGAGGCCGCGCTCGAACTCAGCCTCCACCTCGGCCACCGGGTCGTCCCGCTCGAGACCGAGCCGGTCGAACTCCTGGCAGGAGCGGTCAAACAGGCCACGAATCCAGCTGATCCGATCGACACGCAGGGTGGTCTGGCTGTCTTGCTCGAAGGCAGGGGCATCCGGGTTTTGGGTCAGCTTGTCGTGCATGACAAAGGGGATCATCTGGCGCATGTCCTCGAAGCTCACCGCGTGATCGCCGCGAAAGTAGGCCATCGCCTTGATAAATTGAATGCAGGTCATCAGCGCCCGCACGGAAAAGCCGTTCAGGGACTGACTACCCAACTCGACCTGGGCGCTCTTGCCGGTCTCCTCGGTGTTCAAGGCGCTAAACTCGAGACCTGAGAGCTTGACCGTGTCCTTGGTCATGTACTCGAACTGGTTGGCGGCGGGCTCAAAGAACTCGAAGTGACTGGCGAAGAACTCCAGCCGGCGGCGCAGCAGGGCCGGGAACTCCACCGCCAGGATCTCGCGCTCGAGCCGGTCGAGTTCCTCGGGGCTGAAGATGATCTGCGCCGGCACCACCTGCTCGGGCTGGATGCCGTCCTCAATGCGCAGCAGCAACTCGTTGAGAAAGCGCGTGTTGAAGTGCAGCGCCTTGACAACAATGTCGATGCGGTCGCGCAGGGCCTCAATGACCTGGTAGGTGCCGCCGCCAGCGTCGTCGTTGGCGGTTAGGTACCAGGCCGCCGGCGGGCACTCGTAGACTTGGTCGTAAAGTTCGGCGTAGTTGTCGGCCATGGTGGTGAGCAGGGCCGACTGAGTGCGGGTGGGAATGCGGTTGTACTCGTCGATGATTTTGACCCGCATCGACAGCCAGCGGCGCCAGGCGATCTTGACCTCGTCCATGGATTGGGCGTTGATAAGAGTCGCCGGCAGCGGGTTGCCGAGCAGATCGGCGATGGTCATCTGCGGTTGGCCGTGCTGGATGGCGCGGCGGATCTCGTGCAAGTTGTAGCCGGCCAGCACGCCCATCAGGATAGCGATGGCGGTCTTGCCGCGACCGGGCCCGCCCACCAGCAGGCAGCGCCGCCGCACCGCCAGGTTCAACAGCGGCGCCAGCGCGTAACTGGAGTAGCTCTGGTCGGTAGGCAAATTGATCGCCACCTTGCGGTCGCCGAAGTCGAAGCGCATTGGGGGCGCGTCGTTGTACTCGATGTCGTAGAAGGGCGAGATGATGGCGTGATTGACGATCCAGAAATAGGCCTGGCGCAATTTCTCGTCGAGCGGCTGCTCATCGACCTGAGCCGTTGCCGGCTCGCTGCTGGCGACCGGGCCGCGGTAGAGGTCAGCGACGTCGAAATCGTGCTGCGGTCGCTCGGCGGCTGGCCGGGTGGGCGACTGGGAAATCTTGGCGTAGCGGTCGCGTTGGCGCATGGGCGGGCTCCAAGAGGACTCTGGCAACTATGGCACAATCCGCAGGTGGCGCGCATCGCTCCAATTCGCATCCGTTGGCGTTCATTTGCGGACTGCAACCAAAATCATGACCGTTATCGAGGCAATCGCGGTAATCTTCGGCTTTCTCTGCGTCTGGCTGATCATTCGCCAGAATATCTGGTGTTGGCCAACCGGGTTGGTGCAGGTGGTGCTCTACCTGTTTATTTTCTCCCAGGTCAAGCTTTACTCGGACATGCTGCTGCACGGCATCTATGTGGTCATGCAGCTGTACGGCTGGCACTGGTGGTTGCACGGCGGGCATGATCGCGACCGCCTGCCGGTGACGCGCCTGTCCGCTGCCGGGCTATCTGCCTGGGCCTTGCTGGCGGCGGCCGCCAGCCTGGGCTGGGGCCACCTGATGGCGACCCAGACCGACGCCGCCTTGCCCTACGCTGACGCCTTCACCACGGTGGCGAGCCTGGTCGCGCAGTGGCTGCTGGCGCGCAAGAAGTTGGAGTCCTGGCTGTTCTGGATCGCCGTCGATCTGGCCGCTATCGTCATCTACTATTCCAAGACGCTTTATCTGACCTCCGGCCTCTACGCGGCTTTTCTGGTGATGGCTGTTTTTGGGCTGCTCGCCTGGCACAGATCCCAGCGCGAGCCGCAGGCGGCGGTGCAACCGGCATGAGCACTGGGTTAGTACTGGGCAAGTTCGCGCCCCTGCATCGAGGCCACCAACTGCTGATCGAGACCGCCCTGGCGGAAAACGATCGGGTGCTGGTCATGATCTACCACGCCCCTGACGTCACCGGCGTAGCCCTCCCGGTGCGGGCAGGCTGGATTCGTGCCATCTACCCACAGGTGGCGGTGATCGAGGCCTGGGATGGTCCGCTAGAGGTCAGCAATGCGCCTGACATCCGGCGCCAGCACGAGACCTACATCCTCGCTCGACTCGGCGGGCGCCGCGTCGATGCCTTCTACTCCAGCGAGTTCTACGGCGAACATGTCAGCTGCGCCCTCGGCGCAATCGACCGTCGCATCGACCCGGAACGCACCCGCGTGCCCATCTCGGCCACCGCAATCCGCGCCGCCCCCTACCAACACCGTGAATTCCTGGACCCCCTGGTTTATCGCGACTTGATCACCCGCGTGGTGTTTCTCGGCGCCCCCAGCACCGGCAAGAGCACCCTGGCTGCGGCCCTGGCCGCGCGCCATCACACCTGCTGGATGCCAGAATATGGCCGAGAATACTGGGAAGCACACCAGCGCCAGCGCCGCCTGAGCCCGGTGCAACTGGTGGAGATAGCCGAAGGGCACCGCCAGCGGGAGGACCGCCTGGCCGAGCAGGCCAACCGCTTCCTGTTCGTCGACACCGACGCCTCAACCACGCGCCATTTCGCCCGCTACTACCACGGCAGGGAGTTGCCGCGACTTGATCAACTGGTCGCGGAATGCGCCCAGCGCTACGACCTGTTCTTCCTGTGCGAGGACGACATTGCCTACGCCGACACTTGGGATCGCTCCGGCCCGGCCAACCGTCGCGAGATGCAAGCCCAGGTCAAAACCGACCTGGCGCTGCGCAAGCTCCCCTACCTGGCCTTGTACGGTCCGCTCGTACAGCGGATGGTCCAGGTCGACCAGGAACTGGCCCGCTCCTTAGAATGCTCTTGAAATCAGCATAGTCCGCGTTATGCTCGGTGGTCAGTTCGTTGGATTCGTTCTTTCTTCACTAACGCTTGGCATTGAGGCGGTAGAGCTATGAAACGGTTGACGACCCCAATATTGCCGCCGGCAGTTGGTGCATGCGCACTGCTGTCAGGCTTGCTGAGCCTGAGCGGATGCAGCGGCGAGAGTGGAAGTGGCAGTGGCGAATACTATACCGACTGGGATATCGCCGGTGGTTGTGCCAGTGACCAAGGCGGCGATACCCGAACCAGCGGCGCCGGAACCGAGGTCGATGTCTGCGATGGCGTGGGGGAGTATTCCTGGATATGGGTGACCTATGCGGCTCCCTGGTGCAGTGCGAGCAAGGCGCAGGCGCCGCAGATTCGGGCATTTAAACACCAGGCCGAATCCGATGTGATCCTCTATGCAGTGCTGACCGCAGGTGACGAGGTTTTTTCCGCCGCCACCGTCGCCGATGCGCGCTCCTGGGCCAGCACCCACGGCTTGCCAGCGACGCAGGTGCTGACCGAACAGTCTTCGCGCACCATCCCGCAGCACTTACTCATTGGCCCGGATGGCCGCACGTTCTACCGCTACGTCGGCTTCCTGGATGCCGCAGAGATGCACCAGTTGCTCGCGGACTTTCGCCACAGCACCCGAGTCCCCGACGTGCGATCACTGCCCCGGCCATGAGCCGACACATTCTCATCGTCGAAGACGAGCCGGCGATTGCCGATACGCTCATCTATGCGCTGCAAAGCGAGGGGTTTCGCACCACCCATTGTCTGCTCGGTCGCCAAGGACTTGAGCTCGCCGCAGCTGACGCGGCTGATCTGATGATCCTCGATATTGGCCTGCCCGATCTCAACGGCTTTGACGTCTGCCGGGAGTTGCGTCGCACCAGCGAACTGCCGGTGCTCTTTCTGACCGCGCGCGGCGATGAGATCGACCGCATTCTGGGGCTTGAGCTTGGCGGCGATGATTATGTCCTCAAGCCCTTCAGTCCGCGCGAAGTCGCTGTGCGGGTTCGCCGCATTCTCCAACGCCAGCAGATGGCCCCGGATCAGACCTCGACCGCGAGCACCAGCCCCTTTGAACATGATCCGACGCGCCGAGCGATTCGCTACCTGGCGCAGCCGCTTGAGCTGACGCGCTACGAATACGACCTGCTGGTGACTCTGATCGGCGCGCCCGGGCGGGTATTCACCCGAGCCCAGCTGATGCAGAAAATTTGGGCGCATCCGGAACATAGCCTGGAGCGCACCGTCGATACCCACATCAAGACAGTGCGCGCCAAGCTGCGCGCCATCCATCCTGACGCCGATCCGATTCGCACCCATCGCGGTATCGGCTATTCCCTTGAGCCGATAGCGAATCCAAAAGGGTATCCAAACGGAGAGCCGAACGGTTGAGACTCTCGCTGCTGGTCGCTGTTGGCTATTTCCTGATCGTCGGCCTGGCGGCCTGGTTCGTGCTGGATGTGTTTGTCGCCGAGGTGAAGCCCGGTGTGCGCAAGACTATGGAGCATACCCTGGTCGATAGCGCGAATCTGGTGGCCGAACTCGTTCGCCCGGCGCTGCTTGGGTTGCCAGTTGATCAGCAAGTGCCCGACCAGCCATCGGCCGCTCAGCGCATCCATGCCGCCCTGGCACGATTTCGCGAGCGCTCAGTCGCGGCGCGCATTTGGGAGCATCAAAAGCACACACTCGATTTGAGCCTTTATGTCACCGATGACAAAGGCCGCGTGCTCTATGCGACTGATCCAGAGCAAATCGGCGCGGATTATTCGCGCTGGAACGATGTCTATCTGACCCTGACCGGACGCTATGGCGCGCGCTCGACGCGCAGCGATCCAGAGGACGAAGCCTCCTCGATCATGCATGTGGCCGCGCCCGTGCTGGCTGATGGGCGCATCATCGGGGTGGTCAGCCTGGCCAAGCAGACCCGCAGTGTCGAGCCGATCGTGGTGGCGAGCAAGGACAAGATTCGCGCGCGCGGATTCCTGCTGCTGCTCATCGCCGCCGCGATTGGCGCCGCGTTCACTTGGAAACTGAGCGACTCCATCGGCCGTCTGGACCGTTACGCCCGCTCGGTGACCGCCGGTGCGCGCGCTCGCCCGCACCGCTCGCGGGTGCGTGAGCTCGACGACCTGGCCGATGCCCTGACCGGGATGCGCGAGCGCCTTGAGGGCAAGCAATACGTCGAGCGCTATCTGCACAGTTTGACCCACGAGCTGAAAAGCCCGCTGGCCGCCATTCGCGGCGCGGCGGAACTGCTTGAAGAAGCCGACATGCCCGCCCCTGAGCGTGAGCGCTTTTTGGCCAACATTCGCGAACAAGCCGAGCGGCTGTCACAGGTGGCCGAACGATTGCTGGAGCTGGCGCGGGTTGAACAGATGCAGATGCTGACTAAGCCGGAACCTCTGGATTTGGCCGAACTGATTACGCAAGCCGCCGACGCACTCGCCCCCATGGCCGCGCAGCGGGGGATTCGCTTTGAGCTCGACTTGACGCGCCCCTGCCGGGTCCGGGGTGATCGCTTTCTGTTGGTCCAGGCGCTGATCAATTTGCTTGACAATGCGGTGGGGTTTTCTCCGCAGGATGCCGTGGTACAGATTCGGCTGCGCGCCAGTGCCCAGCGAGCCGAAGTTTGCATCCTCGACCAGGGGCCAGGCGTTCCCGACTACGCCCGCGAGAAAGTCTTCGAGCGGTTTTTCTCCCTGCCGCGCCCGGACGTGACGCGCAAGGGCACAGGTCTTGGTTTGAGCTTTGTGCGCGAAGTCGCCGACCTGCATGAGGGCCAGATTGCGCTTGAGAACCAGCATCCACAAGGTTTTCTGGCCTGCCTGGCATTGCCCTGTCGCGAGTCCTGATTATTCGGTGTAGATGGCGGGCAAGGCCTGCGCATAGGGTCCGGTCGCCATTGCGGCAGAGCGAGACTTCACCAAGACTTCACACAAGTTCACCGGGACTTGACCTGAGCTTCATCCCGTCGCGCCACACTGTCCTTGGGGTTTAACACAATCGCAGGAGACAGCAATGCACAAGGCACTCGTGATCAAGGTGGCGATCATTCTCGGGCTGACGTTGGGACTGATGGTCCCACTTGGCATGGTCAGTCAGCTCATTGATGAACGCGCCGCGCGGCAAGAGGCGGTGGTGAGTGAAATCGCCGCCAGCTCCGCCGGCGCGCAGCGACTAATCGGCCCGATTCTGGTCTTGCCGTACCAGGAGGAATTTACACAGGAGTATTGGGAGAAAGAAACCATTGATGGTGAACTCAAACGCGTGCGTCGCATCCGGCAGGTGAAGGTCGATGGCCGCGCCCTCATCATGCCGTCAAGTGCGCAGATGCAGTTCGATGGCAGGACCTCGGTCAAACGCCGGGGCCTGTTCAAGGCCTTGGTCTATGAACTCGAGGGTGGCATCCAGGGACGCTTCGTCATTCCGGCGCAGCCAGCGTTGGAGCGCCAGCAGGAAAACTCGCACATCCAATGGGGCCAACCCTATCTGAGTCTTGGTCTGTCCGATACGCGCGGGCTGGCGCGCACACCGCAACTGCAATGGGATGGAACACCGATCGACTTCGCGCAGGGAACACTGCTTGATCCGACCCTGCCGCAGGGGATGCATGTGCCGCTGCCGAGCCTCATCCAAGTTGGGCAGGGCAGGGCGCCGTTCGGTGACGGGTCCTTCGTTGATGGGGCGGACGCTGATGAGGCGGAACAGGCACCACGGGAGATTCCATTCAGCATCACGCTGGCGTTCCGGGGGACGGAGTCGGTCAGCTTCGTGCCATTGGCCGACAGCACCCGCATCGAACTCG
Source organism: Thiorhodovibrio litoralis (assembly GCF_033954455.1). Lineage (NCBI taxonomy): Bacteria > Pseudomonadati > Pseudomonadota > Gammaproteobacteria > Chromatiales > Chromatiaceae > Thiorhodovibrio > Thiorhodovibrio litoralis. The sequence continues at coordinate 2,287,919 of NZ_CP121473.1, forward strand.
CCTCGACCTGGCCGCATCCCAGCTTTCAAGGGCGCTTTCTGCCGAATGCCGATGGGCAGACGATCGACGCCGACGGATTTAGCGCGCTCTGGGAAGTCTCGGCCCTGGCGACAGCGGCCCCGGCCAATCTGTGCGCCGATGTGGCGGCCGGCCGCGACTGCCTGGGTGGCTGCGCCGACTGGCTGGGCGTGCGTTTCATCGAGCCGGTGAATATTTACTCCATGTCCAATCGGGCGGCGAAGTATGGAATCTTGTTTATCGGCCTGACCTTCGCGGCGGTGCTCTTGCTGGAACTGTTGCGCTCACTTAAAGTCCATCCGGCGCAATACCTGCTTGTTGGCCTCGCGCTGGCGTTGTTCTTTCTGCTGCTGCTCAGCCTCTCGGAGCATATCGCTTTCGGGCTCGCCTATGGCTTGGCCACGCTGGGCTGTGTCAGCTTACTTGGGTATTACTTGATCGCAGTGCTCGGCAGCGTCAAGCGCGGAGCCGGCTTCGCGCTGCTGCTTGCGGTGCTGTTCGCAGCGCTCTATGGGCTGCTGATGTCCGAGGATGCCGCGCTCTTAATGGGCTCGCTGCTGCTGTTTGGCCTGCTGGCGCTGACCATGGTCCTGACCCGGCGGCTCGACTGGTATGCGCTGGAGAAATCGGTTGCCTGAACCTTGCTCAGTCGAACGCTGCGGCGCCAATACCGGATTCGAAACCGTGTTGGCGCTTGCGGATGAGCTCAAGGCCGATAAAGCGATTGTAGGCATGGAACCCGGGTATCCGTTCGCGCAGGCCAGCGGCAGTTCCCTGATGCAACAAATTGGCCGCCTAGTTGAGCAGATCAGGCCGCGGCTGTTTGAGTCGCTAACTCGTTGCTTGGGGTTCGTGTTGAGACTTAGAATTGGACGGCCTAATTGTTTCTTTATCTTCTGGCATGGCAGACAATCTCCGTCCCCACCAGAAAGGTCATCCCGATGCGCGCCGGCTATCTCATCGTCGAAACCCGAGTTGATCGACCTGGAGTTGTCAGAATTCACGGCACTGACCATCAACCAAGACTGCCCGCCGGGCCGGCCCAGGAACCCGACCTCCCGGAGATCTGCCATGTTACATCCTTCGCGAGTCTGGATACCGCCCTCATGCACGCCCGTTTCGCCCAGCGCGCGGCATTAAGTGAAGGCCGAAGCATCGGGCCAGGTTGAGCGCGCCAAGGGCACCACCGCCTCTCCCCCTGTAAATGACGGATCGTTATGAGTAACAATAAAGGCTGTTTATTTGCTACCCCGTTAATTGGTGGGTTGTTTATATTGATGATGTTGCCCCTGCTATTTTGGAACGAAGGCCGGGCGATTAACACCTATCGCTCTCTGGTTGAGGGCGTGGGCGCGGTCATCTCCGTTGCCGCAGACAGGGTTCAGGAAGCCAATGAGGGCAAGCTGGTTCATATCGCCGGCCGAGCCACCAACAACAAGCCGGTGCGAGACTTGCTTTTTGGGATTACAGAAGATCATGTCTTGCGCCTCAAACGCACTGTCGAGATGTATCAATGGCACGAGAAGAGTTCGTCAAGACGATCGGGCAGTGAGAGCAGTACGGATTACAGCTACTACAAAGATTGGGCAGATGAGCTGATACAGTCGAGTAGCTTCCATCGAGACGGGTACGATAATCCGCCCATGCCTTATCACGGGGAAATTTTTAATGCTGAAACTGTCACCGTCGGCGCCTTTTTTCTGCCACCCAATATGGTCGAGCAGATGAATGATTTTCAGCAGATTCGGGTCAAACAAGCACCGGAGCTATCACGCCACGTTAAGCTGATCAACAGTGGGTACTTTTATTTGGGTGACAACGAAAAAACGCCCAAAGTCGGCGACGTGAAAATCAGTTTCTCCATCATCCGACCAGGAGAGGTGTCAGTGGTGGCACAACAAAGGGGTAACAGCTTTCAGCCCTACGACACCAGCTACTATCCAGTGGAACTATTTGAGACAGGGACGCACAGCGCCAAAGCCTTGTTCGACAGAGCTCAATCGAAAAATACAGTTCTCACTTGGATGCTCCGTTTCATGGGCTTTATGGGCATCTTCGTCGGACTGATGATGATATTTAAGCCGTTGACCTCGTTACTTGGCTACATTCCCATCTTGGGCAACATGGCGAACTTTGGCATTGGCCTGTTTGCCTTTGGGATTGCTATCGGCCTAGCCTTTGTGATTATTTCTTTAGGGTGGATATTCTATCGCCCGTTGTTCGGGGTTACCTTGCTTGTCGTTGGTCTAGCTGGTTTTTCGGGTACCTGGTTCGCGGTGCAGAAGTTCCAGCAAAAATCATAGCCGCCACATCAGTGAAGCGCCCCGCCCACCAATGATCCCTGTGTCACGCGGATCACCGGTCAGGGACGATGGGCCTGAGTCGGCACCGGACGGAAATCCGCTCACCCAGCCCGAGCCGGATCAAACCTCGTGATAGCTCAGATACGCTTCGGATGCGGCTTTTTTGGAACGACGCTCAGCGACTCGAAATCCGGCTGCTACAGCCGATGCTAAGCGTCCATGGTGATGTCGGCATTTAGAGTTCATGCCGCTCGGCAGTGTCACAGGGAACTGCGGTCCTGGTTGGTGGCGTTGGTGCTCTTGGTCGAAGTGACACGCCAGGTAAGCCGGCAAGTCTCCGCTGATCTTCAGTAAGCGCAGCTTGAGAAGGGCCTCCGTGCGCGCCACGCCGAGGCCCTTAGGGATCTATTTAACCGAAATCACGTGGAAAAAATCACGGATCAATAGGATCTGACCGTCGATCGCTTCCCAAATATGCATGTAGCGACCGGTGATTCGCTGCTCCCCGATCTCTGCCGTCATGTCGGAAATTTCATAGGCGGCGTTCGACCCATAGGTGCGGATATCGATCACCTTGAACTGCAGGTTGTGCACACCCTTTGCAAAGGCTGCCGCATAGTTTTTCGCGATGGCATCGCGACCGAGGATCACAGGTTGGCCGGGCAGAAACAGCGCGGCATCCTCGGCGTAGAAATTCGCCACGGCTTGGGCGTCCTGCAGGTTGTAGGCTTCGGCAAAGGCGTTCATCCGCGCGATAATGGGGTTGTCCGGCTGCGCTGCGACGGCGGAGGCGAACACGAGCAGGATCGCGAAAGCAATCGATACAATTTGTGACATGGAATATGGCCTTTTGAGTCGAATGAATGCCGAGGCAACGTGCCACAGAACAGCGGTTTCGGGCAAGTGGGGATTTGAGGGCGATGCGGAGCCCCACTCGCTCCTGCGCGCAGCGGTGGCCATGCGTTTGCGCTGCTTTTTCCCCCTGGCGGCAGAGGATCAGGGGCGTGCTCTGAGTGCGCTGCGCTGGCCGTTTCGCGATGACGCGTTGCTTGGGGATCTCAAGCATGGTCTGCGCGTTCAGGCGCTGGATGCCCGCGAGATTAGCAGCGCGGATGAACGCTGGTTTCTGCGCCGCGTTCGGCCGTATCGCACCGACGATGACACGGTCCAGGGGATGGTGGTGACCTTCATGGACATCACCTCGCGCAAGCGCACGGAGGTTGCCCTGCGCGAGAGCGAGGAACATCTGCGCCGGATTACCGATGCATTGCCCGTGCTGATTTCCTATGTGGATCGGGATGGGTGCTACCGTTTCAACAACGCCCGTTATCGAGACTGGTTCGGGATTGATCCCAGCGCCGTGCAAGGCCGCCGGGTCAGCGAGGTGATCGGCGAGACGGCCTTCGCGGAAATCCAGCCACTGATGGAGCGGGCGCTCTCTGGCGAGACCGCACACTTCGAAAGTTGGCTGACGACCGAAGCCGCGGGTGGTGCGCGCTGTGTTTCAGCGCAATACATTCCGGACACCGACCAACGTGGGCTGACGCGTGGTTTCTTTGCCTTGGTCACCGATGTCACCGAGAGACGCAAGGCAGAGGAAGGACTGGAGAGATTGCGCCAGGATAACCAGCGTAATCTTGATGAGCTCCAAGCGCTGCTTGATGCCGCACCGATCGGCATCTTTTTCGCGCGCGATCCAGGCTGCCAAGACATGATGATGAATCAGGCCGGGGCAGCGCTGCTGCGCGTGCCGCCGGATGCAAACCCGTCCAAGTCAGGTTCCCACGCCGAGGAGCTGGCCTTTCGCGTCTTCCATGCCGGGCATGAGTTGCCTCCCGAGGAGCTGCCGATGCAGCAGGCCGCCGCGCTTGGACGCACCATCGGCGGGATGGAGTTGGATATTCATTTTCCTGATGGCGCCCAGTTGAGCCTCCTGACTCATGCCGCGCCACTGTTCGATGACACGGGGCAGGTGCGCGGCAGTGTTGGCGCCTTTGTGGATGTGAGCGAACAAAAACGTCTGGAGGCTCGTCTGCGCCAACAGACACGGGATCTGGAAGCCATCAATCAGCGCAAGGATGAATTTCTCGCCATGCTCGGGCATGAATTGCGTAATCCCCTGACGCCAATCCGCTCGGCGGTCTATCTCCTGGGCACGAACCCCTCGCCCGGCGTTGATCTGGCCTGGGCCGGAGAGATGATCGACCGACAAGTCACGCACCTTGAGCGCATGGTTGACGATCTGCTCGATGTGGCGCGGGTGCGGTGCGGGACCCTGAGCCTGGCTTGCGAGGAACATCCCCTGCAAGGGCTGCTGCGGGAATGCGTCGAGGCCATCGCCCCGCAAGCGAGGAAAAGCACTTGGCACTCACCTGCACTCTGCCGGAGGAACCGGTGCGGGTCTTCGGTGACCGTATCCGTTTGGTTCAGGTGTTTACCAACCTGCTCAACAATGCGACGCGTTACACCCCCGAGCATGGACAGATCAATCTGACGCTAGGATTGACGGATGATGATCAAGCCTGCGTCGAGGTGGCGGACAGCGGCAAGGGCATTTCCAGCGATCTCTTGCCACATGTGTTCGACATTTTTGACGGTGCGGTCGCCCACCCGGATCGGGCACACGCCGGGCTGGGGCTCGGTTTGATGTTGGTCAAGCAGATCGTCGGTTTGCACGAAGGACAGGTTGACGCCCGCAGTGCGGGGTTGAATCAGGGTAGCTGTTTCCGCGTGACCCTGCCCTTGATCAGCCGCAATAATGCGCGCGGCGATGGCGGCGATGGCGGCGAGGGTTTTGAAGTTGCGAGTGTTTCGGTGTCCGTGGGCGACCGGGCGACGCAAGGGCTTGACGTGCTGATTGTGGATGACAACCTGGATATTCTGTCGTCCGTTGCTGGATTGCTGCGGCAACTCGGTCACAGGGTCCGGGTGCTGGATGCCGGTTCCCGCGTGCTCGCCATGGTCCGCGACAATCCAGTGGATCTTGTCTTGCTGGATATCGGTCTGCCGGATCTTGACGGCTATCAAGTGGCGCGCTTGCTGGCGCAAGAGCCTAACCGGGCTGATTATGCCGTTGTCGCTATTACCGGCTATGCCAATGCGGCTCCCACCGCCACGGCGCGCGGCGGCGATTTTGACGCTTGGCTGCAAAAACCTTTTCGTTTGGAGCAACTCAAGCCGCATCTGCGAACGCGCGCCGAACGCGAGACTGGCTCTGGCTAGGTGGCCGAGTGCGCGCGCATTTCTCAGGAGCCTGTTTAGGGAATGGACATGCGCACAAGGTCCGCCAGGCTGTTGGCGCCGAGTTTTTCCATCACTTTCGCGTGATGCGCCTCGACCGTGCGAATACTGATCCCAAGATCAATGGCGATCAACTTGTTTGAATCGCCAAGAACCAAGCGCTCGAAGATCGCCCGTTCGCGCTTTGTCAATGCGGGCAAGAGGGCCTTGCCGGCAACAATCCGCTGCTCAAAGCTTGTGTGCTCATCGCCGTTGGACAATTCTTGCTGCACTCGTTCAAGCAAGTCCTGAGCTCGGAAGGGTTTAGTAAGAAAATCCTTGGCGCCCATCTTCATCGCCGCCACCGCCATGTCGATATCACCATGGCCAGAAATCATGATAACGGGCAGTCGCGGATGGTCGGTTCGCAGACGCTCAAGCAAGGTCATGCCGCCCATATCCCATAGCCGTCAGGCTAGTCCTTTTTTTTTCTTAATATCAACATGATAGAGGCAAGCTTCCGAGCGCAAAGATAGGTGGAAGGTGGCTTTCGCCACCTTCCACCATTCGTTTTCATAATCGCTCTCCTAAAAAGCCGATCATATTCATTCATTCAGACAGTTCAAAGAAGTGATCGGCGGCCTTCTTTAAAAAATTGTACCCCTAAATACTCGATTACGAAACTGTCAAAATGTGATATTGATCAACTAATCTCTAAATTGGATGTTGCCATCGCCCCGTTCTTTACCCAACAAGAGCTTGAGGAGTTGGCCAGAAAAACGGGCTTCGTTCAAAGGGAAAGTAAGATCGGCGGTGCCCTGTTTTTGGATCTGATCGTTTTCAATCATGAAAACCTGAAAGAACAGAGCCTGAATGATCTCTGCATCACGCTGAAGGATAAGTTTGATATCCCTATTCGCAAGCAGAGTTTGGATGAGCGGTTCAACGAAACGGCTGTCCTTTTTCTGAAAGCGGCGATCGAGCATCTACTCAACAGCCAACTCGATACGGAATCCTATTTGTGTGACTTGGAAGGGATCAAACGCATTCTGATCAAAGATTCCGTGTGTTTTCAAATCCCAGAGCAACTGATGGACGTGTATCCGGGAAGCGGCGGATCTGGTTCAAAAGCGTCTGTGAGAATCCAGTTTGAGTATGACCTTTTCGTAGGGAAGGTCAACGATCTTTCGCTGCATGCCTTCAACGATCAAGATGCAAGTAATTCTATTAAAACTATGGATTTGCTGAAATCCGGAGATCTGGTTATTCGGGATTTGGCCTACGTGGGTATTCCTGCTTTGAAGGAGATGATCAAGCGTTCCGTCTCCTATCTCTGTCGGCTCGGAACGCAAGTGAAGGTCTATCAGGAGCAAGACGACGAATTGGTCGAACTCTGCTTCGACAAGATACGGCGTGGCATGGAGCAACGCGGTTGGGATCGGATGGAGATGACAGTCTATATCGGCAAGGAAGAAAAGCTCAATACGCGACTGATAATCTACAGGCTACCCGAGAATGAGGTAGCCGAAAGGCTGCGGAAAGCCCGGGCCAATAACAAAAAGAAAGGCCGCAACGCGCTTTCTAAAGAATATATCGCCAGAGCCTATTTGAATCTGTTTATCACCAACACCGACAAGGCGACGATCCCGGCTGAGGTGGTGTGGAATCTTTACCGACTGAGATGGCAAATTGAGCTCGCTTTTAAAATTTGGAAGTCGATTTGTGACATCGAAAAAGTCAAAAAGGTAAAACGACATCGACTGGAATGTTATATCTATGCCAAGCTGATATTGATCCTGCTTGGGTGGCGCGTTGTTTACAAGATTGCAAAAAATCTCTTTGTGCTGGAGAGAAAGGCGCTCAGCTTCTACAAGTCATTCAAAACGTTGATTAGCTCCAAAATCGACGGCTTGCGGGAGGTTTTCCTGACTGGAACTCGGCGAATGGACGAGTTCCTGCGGGATGTTTATCAAGTCAGCAGAATCCATCACTTGCTGGAGAAGAAAAAAGGGAAGCCGACATCGCTGGAATTGCTGCTGAGTTGCTCAAATGCCTAATAAAAAAAGGAATTCTCGGCGGAAAAATAACGCTGGCCACTCTTAGCCTGACGGCTATGGCCCATATCCCCCATTCGTACATCAAGCAGGAGAATCATCCCCCGCTCGCTGACACCTTCGAAGCGCTCCAGAAAACCCAGAGCACTGCCGTAAGCCTCAACCTCGATCGACACCGAGCGCAGCAGCATCGCGATGGCTTCGCGAACGTCAGGTTCGTCATCAATCACATAGGCCAGTGGGGCTGCAGTCACCGCAATCTCCGAATCGCGTTGAACGCCGATGATACTGGCTCGGTGAGGCGCCATCAAACATGGCTCACCCAGTCTGCGCTGAAGCGAACGTTCTTGCGGCGACACTGGCTTGGTCGGTCCCAGAGTGCAGGCGTCCGCGTTATGCGATTGAAACCGCGGACCCATGGTATCGACTGAAGATCGCGCTCCGTAATCAGTGACGGAGAACGCCCCGATGCTCAAGCAGGGCGACAAAGGAGAGCATGACGATGATCGTGACCGAGACCAACAACCATTTGAATTGGAATAGGCGGCGTTCTGTCATGTGGTCTTCCTCATATTGCGTAACCTTCAACTCTTAATAACCAGGCAACTGGCCGCCAGGGGGATTGCTTGTGAATGTCATGGTGACGGGATGGCGGTCGAGTCACCGCCATCCCGGCGCTGCGAATGCGCCGTGCGAAGGCACCGCACCATGATCTTGTTTTCTCCTCCGCCACTCCTCGATTCCTCGGTCGTCAGCATAGGCAACCGCAGCGGCGAGAGGTATTCGGACTTACCGAAGATGTTCTAAGTAGTGCCTGGCCGAAAAGTCGATTTTTTCGCAAGCCATATGCGGCTGCGGCCGAGTTAACCACGTACTGTCGACGGCTTTTTTCGGTGAGAGCGGGACCCGACGTAGCTTATTAATAATGATTCTTAAATGCGAAAAAATTAAGACAAACCGATCCCTCGGGCCGTCTCACGGCACCCGGCGGAATCGCCTTAAGCGGCGCGTTTGAGTTGTCGGCGCCGACGGCGTTCGGCCTCGGCATCAGCGGCGATGAGGATGGCGCCGAGGCGGTGGATGTTGCGCCCAAGCACCGCGAGGGCAACATAGCGCTCGAAGCCGTCCGCGCCATGGTCGGGACAGCGGTCGAGACCATGGCCTTCGAGCGCATTGATGGCTGATTCAACCGCCGAGTGCCGGCGTTTGCGCCGGCGGAATGCGGGATCTTGCTCGCGCTCACGCTCGGCGGCGTTGCACTTGCCTTTCTTGGGCAGCACGGGGAAGTCGATCACCTCGGCGAGTTGCTTTTGGTTGCTGGGGCTGTGAAAGCCTTTGTCGAAACTGAGGCTTTTGATGCGTGGGTAGCAGGCTTTGAGGTGGGTGGCGATGGGCACGGCAACTTGGTCATCGGTTTCACCGAACATCACCCGATGCTGGAGGATGAAACCAAACTGATCCTCGCTGATGGCCACGCGCACGCCAAGCTCGACCGGGGTGCCGGCCTTGCCTTTGCTGACCCACTCGGTATGGGGCTCGAAGATGGAGAAGACCTTCTCGGCATGGGGGATGCGCTCGCCCTGCAAGACACGGCGATCGATCTGTTCGATGAACAGTTCGGCATAGTCGATGTAATCATTGAGCGCGGTGAACTGTTCGGCTGGGACATGATGGAACACCACGAGCTTGTAGCGGGTGTCCCGGGCGCGAGTGAGGAACTGCTCGGCAATGTCGAGGTAAGCGCCGTAAGCGGCATCGATCTCCTCTTCGCGTGCCGCACGCTTGGCTTCATCCTTGGAGGTGGAGCGCTTGAGTTGCTGCACGCGCCGATAGGCTCGTTTCAAGCAACGGATGTTGTAGGCGCTCTGGCGCCAGTCACTCAGACCATGGTCGCTGCAGAAAGCCGCCGAGGTCTCGATGGTCTTGCGCACGGCGTCCTGGAGCAGATTGATGTCGGTGGGGAAGTGCACATCGGTTTCAACGACGAAGGAATCGCAGCGCGCTTCCAGCGGGGAGTCCGGATGCGGTTTCACCAAGTCATGTCCAGCCTTGACCACCACGGCATTGATGCGCGCGAGCAGCTCCGGGGTGAACAGGCGCAGGTTGTCTTTGAGAGTTTGCAGGCTGTAGCGATGCTCGTCGGCCCAGTCGCTGTGGCCGAGCATCTGGCGCACCAGGCGATGCTGGTTGGCGAGTTCTTGCACCCGGTCGTAGTCGGCATTCAACCCCAAGCGCAAGGTGCCCAAGACCAGAATGCGCCATTGCGACATGCCCGGACGCCCGGTCTGGGCACTGACGAACTCCTCGCCGTCGGCGCGCACCGGCAGTACATCGGCGAGGATGGCGAAGACCTCATTGCGCAGCGCCTCGGTGGTGTAGATGTGCTGCAAGCCCCGTAGCAGGCGCGGGATGTCATCGCGGGAGAAGCAGTCGAACTCGATGGCAGCGATGTCGCATTCGCCAAGTTGCATCTGGGCACGAAGGATGTCACGCATGGGAGAAGCTGGTATGAACGAAGTTTGGGTTGTTGGGACAGTGCAGCGCGGCTCGATTGCCCGCCGGCAAAGCCAGTATTCTTAATACATTCAGTTACTTGCGCTTCTTCCTGCCATCGCCACAGGATACGCCGGGGTTAAGGGAGCAAGAAATTGACTAAACTTCACCAATCGCTTCGTATTCTAACGCATTGTCTTTGCATGTGAAAATCACTTTTCGGCCAGGCACTAAGTAGAATTACGGAGACAGCGCCGATAAAGAGCAAGACCAGCCGCGTTGAGGTGTTGGTGGGCACGGTAAAATCCAAGCTCCGGCGGGTTGGTGGATGCCAGTGCCGGAGCCGGGTTTTCTGATCTCGCGGACGGTACCTGGCTGAGCCGACGATCAGTGACCACAAATGGGTCCAATCCTTCCGGCCGATCGGCCAGTTTTCGCACGACCTGTTGCGGGTGAACTTGCGCGATGCCTGCAGCGGGTGCCACAACAAACCCGGAGACAGCCTGCATCGCGGGATTGTTTACAACTGCGGGCAATGTCATTCACAGCAGGCATGGACACCCGCCACCATCGATCACGACCGTTTCTTCCTGCGCGACGGAGATCATCAGGCCGCGTGCGAGACCTGTCACATCAACAACGATGTCAGGCGCTACACCTGTTACGGTTGCCATGAACATTCACGCTCTAAAATCCGTGGCGAGCATGTCGAAGAAGGCATTGATGAATACGAGAATTGCGTTGAATGCCATCGCAGTGGCGAAGAAGACCATGAAGATTGGAGAGAAAGCGGCGACCACGAGAAACGCCGGTGGAAGCTCGGCGATGTGGGCCGATTCATAGACCTGGATGATGGCCAAAGACATTCGCGGGGGTATGAAGACGATGACGATGAGGATGATGACTGAACGCGGCTTTGGCTACGCTAGGTATTTGGTAAAACAGACGATTTTTCAGGCGAACTCCGTTTAGCATGCCCGCCAATCGGTCCGGTTTACAAGCCGCCCGCGACGCCTGGCAGTATCGCGGGCAGCAACGCCCGACCTTCGCGCACGCTCCTGGACCATCTTCGGCTCGCCTCTCACGCCTTGACCAGAACAAAGCATGCAGGTTTTCGGCATCGATTTCACCAGTCGCCCTCGGCGGGGCAAGCCCATCACCTGTCTGCCATGTCGGCTGCAAGGCGATCGACTCGTTGCCGGCTCGCTCGCGTGTTGGTGCGATTTTGCCTCCTTTGAATCCTTCCTGAGGCAGCCCGGCCCCTGGATCGCCGGCCTGGATTTTCCCTTCGGCCAGTCGCGCACCTTTCTCACCAACATCGGCTGGCCCATGACCTGGTGCGGCTACGTGCGTCACGCCGAAACCCTGGGACGCACGGGCTTTCGCCAGGCGCTCGACGCCTACCGCGCCCAACGGCCCGCTGGGGACAAGGAACATCGTCGCGCCACCGATCAGGCCGCCGGGGCCATCAGCCCGCAGAAGCTCCATGGTACCCCGGTCGGACTGATGTTCTTCGAGGGTGCGCCCCGGTTGCTGCGCGCCGGCGTGACAATCCCCGGCATCCATGCCGGCGACCCCGGGCGCCTGTGCGTCGAAGCCTATCCCGGCTTGCTCGCGCGCGCACTGATCGGACGCCGATCCTACAAGCAGGATGATCCCAAGAAACAGAGCCCTGCGCGGGAGCAGGCGCGCCGCGAACTGCTGGCCGCGATCCTGGACGGTGCCACCCGCGCGGCCTATGGTCTGACGATTGAAGCCCCGGGCAGCCTGGCCGATGATCCCACCGGCGATAGCTTGGATGCCTTGCTCTGCGCCATCCAGGCCGCCTGGGCTTGGAGGCAGTGGGCGGATGATGTTGGTCAGCTCACCGTGCCAGAAGCCACGAGGTCCATGTCCATACAAAGGTCCACAATCGACCCGCTCGAAGGCTGGATCGCTGATCCGCACCTGGTGCATGGACCACCACCCTCAAACCCTACCGCGGCTTGACCAGAGGGTCCTTGGGGATCAGGCTTCCGATAATGCCCAACCAAGCCCCAACACCGCCATCCGATCCGCTGGATCGCATCCAGGGCGCCTTGCTCGGCGTGGCCCTAGCCAACGCCTGGGGCGCGCCCCACGAAGGCGGACCACTCGAAGGACTGCTGTGGCGCGTCATCGGCACCCGTCAGGGCCGCCGACGCTGGACCGACGACACCCAGATGACCTTCGACGTCGCCGCGTCTCTGGCCGAGCTTGGCCGCGTCGACCAAGACGATCTGGCGCGGCGTTTCGCGGGCTCCTATCGCTGGTCGCGCGGCTATGGTCCCGGCGCGGCCAAAATCCTCAAGCGCATCCGACGCGGTCAACACTGGACAGCGGCCTGCCGCGCCGTTTATGCCCAGGGCTCCTTCGGCAATGGCGCGGCGATGCGCGCGGTGCCGATTGGACTCTTCTTCGCCGCTCAGGGCAAGGACGCGATCATCCAGGCCGCTCGGTCCAGCGCCGCGATCACGCACGCGCACCCCCAGGGCCAGGAAGGCGCGGTGCTGATCGCCTTGGTGGCGGGCAGGCTGTTGCGCGGACTCAGCCCAACAGCCCTCTGGACGGACATCCAGGCACAGGATTGGACGCCGGCTGTTGCCGCCAAGCTCTCCCTCGCCGCGCAGTGGTTGCGCCACGACGAACCCATCGCGCCCAAGACCGTCGCCCGGCAACTCGGCCACGCGATCACCGCTGCCGACTCTTGTCCGACCGCCGTCTACATCGCCCTGCGTCATCTGTCCAAGCCCTTCATTGACCTGCTTGAGTTCACCCGCCACGTCGGCGGCGATGTCGACACCATCGGCGCCATGGCCGGTGGGGCGCCGCGCGCGGACTGGGCGCCTTGCCGATGGACCATCTGGCCCAGCTCGAAGACGCCGGCTGTCTGCTGCGCGAGGCGGGTGCGTTCGCGGCCGCCGTGGATGGACATCGATCTCGCCAGAGCTACTGAGGCCCCGAGCCACTGAATCAAGTCGATCAGCCGCCACCCAACCAGCGCGATGCCACGTTTGATTCTGCATGTCGACCTCGATGCCTTCTTCGCGGCCATCGAGCAGCGCGACCACCCCGAATGGCGCGGCCGTCCGCTGGTGGTTGGCGCCCAGCCCGGCGGTCGTGGCGTGGTCGCGACCTGCTCTTATGAGGCGCGCCGTTTCGGCGTGCATTCCGCGATGCCGATCACGCAGGCCGCGCGTCGCTTGCCGCCCGAGACCGTCTATGTGCGCCCGCGCATGGCGCACTATGCCCAAGTCTCCGCGCAGATCATGGCGGTGCTTGCCACCATCTCACCGCAGATCGAGCGGGTCTCGATCGACGAAGCCTATCTCGATGTCTCCGGGCTGACCGCCCTGGTCGGACCACCCCGGGTCATCGGCGAACAGGTCAAGGCCGGCATCCGCCAAGCCGGCGGATTAACCGCCTCGGTCGGCATCGGCCCCAACCGGCTCATCGCCAAGCTGGCCTCCGACTATCACAAACCGGATGGTTTGACGGTGGTGCTGGCGGAGCAAGTAGCGGACTTTCTCGCCCCGATGCCCTTCAACGTCCTGCGCGGCATGGGCGCGAAAACCGCCCCGCGCCTGGCCCGGCTTGGGGTCAAAACCGTTGGGGATGTGCGGGCGCTTTCGCTCGAGACCCTGCGCCAGCATTGCGGCGCGCGGGCAGGCACCCAGTTCTATTACCAGGCACGCGGCATCGCCGATGACCAGCTCTACCCGGAGCGGGAGCGCTTGTCGATCTCCAAGGAAACAACCTTCCCCGAGGATGTCACGGACCCGAGGCAACTTGCCGAGACCCTCCACTGGGCCGCGCGCGAAGTCGCCTGGACCGCGCGCCAGACCGGGCACATCGGACGGGTCGTCACCTTGAAGATCCGTTTCTATCCCTTCGAGACCCATACCCGCTCGCGTTCGCTGAAGGTGCCGACGGCGGATGAGCAGGAGTTGTATCAGATCGCCTGGTCACTGCTCGCGACCGAAGCCGCCTGGGTCGGCCGACCCGTGCGACTCATCGGTCTGGGACTCTCCGGCTGGTCGCCACCCAACACGCGCAAACAGCTTGATTTGTTCGAGACGGCCGAGGCAAGAAGCAAACTAGCGGACAACCCCTTGACGGAGACATTGGATGCAATCCGCCATCGCTTTGGTGCCGAGGCCATTCAGCGCGGGCTGAGCACCCCTCACTACGGTGACTGACGCTGTATTCTGGAGCACCCAAACCGATGCACATCTGGGTCGACGCCGATGCCTGCCCCCATGTCATTAAGGACATCTTGTTCCGCGCCGCCGAGCGCTGCCAGATTCCGCTGACCCTGGTGGCGAATCAGCCATTGCCAACGCCGCCATCGCGTTTCATCAAGAGCCTGCAAGTCCGATCAGGCTTCGATGTGGCCGACCAGGCGATTCTGGATAAGATCCAAACGGGCGATCTGGTCATCACCAGCGATATCCCGCTGGCCGCCGACGTCATTGCCCGGGGCGGTCAGGCGCTGAGTCATCGTGGTGAGTTGTTTACCAGTGAGAACGTCCGTGCGCGACTGAATGTTCGCGATTTCATGGAGACGCTCAGAGCCAGCGGGATCAACACAGGCGGACCACCGGCCTTGAGCCAAGGTGATCGCAAGGCATTTGCTGGGCACCTCGACAGGCTACTGGCAAGTATCCGCCGGGGCGGTAATAAAGCAAGCCGATCAGCATAATGCAGAGCCCGCCGGCTCGACCTCGCAACGGCCATGGCACGCGGAGTCAAACGCACCCGAGTCGGTTCGCCAACCCGGCCCCCATCAAGGCACAGAAGTATTGGCCCGGCAGGCTCAGCTCATGGCTGTGAACATCTGCCTGGCGAACCAGGGCACTCTGAGATGGTGAACAAGGTTATTTGCTGGTTAACCGTCAGCCATGGACAGGGAAACGAGATTCTCCGCAATGGTGAACAAGCCGCCCTGGGGTGGTGAACTGTCTTCCCTGACCTAGGGAACTGCGTTCCCTCCTAGGTAGGGAACCCAAGTCCCTAGGGTAGGGAACCAGGTTCCCCATGGGGTAGGGAACCAAAGACCCTAGAGTAGGGAACCCAATTCCCCACACTGGAGAACCAGGTTCCCTAGACTGGGGAACAGAGGACCCTAGTCTTGTCGGCAAAGACCCTGAGAGTCCAGGGTTGTTCCCTACAGCTCTGAGTGATGCGTCGGCGATACGCGTACGCTCTTGTCTGGGTAAATGGCAGCCAGCAAATAACCGAACCCCTGATCAATCCAGCAATCCGCCTCAGAATCCGACTTCGGCCGGGGTTGTTCTGAACGTGGAAGCCAGTGTGGTTCAGCTAGGGAACTCCGTCGCTGGGGAACGCCGTTCCCTAGTCTCCTCGCGCGCCTATCAGCTAGCAAGCAAGCAATAAAAAATTCACAGAGAATTTTTAATGCTGCTTGCTGATCGCTGACGCGCGCGAGGCGCTCGCCGAGCCTGGCCCGCGCATCGACCGACGCCGAGCTGACGCGGGCCGGACCGCGACGGGACGCGCTGGCCCGAAGCCCCGGAGCGAACCGAATGCGGTCGTGCTGAGCGCCGTCTCGAATTCATGCCCCGCCCCAGACCGCCGCCAGCCTCGAGGCGGAGACGACGCTAGCCCGGACCCCTAGCCAACCCGGCAGACGATCCCCTCCCGATTTTCCCTGGACAGGGCAAGCACGAAAGCTCGGCGATTTCCCGAGGACTCGGTGTCGCTGATTCGCGCCTAATCGCGCAGGCTAACCGGCATTCATCCCACCTGCCGGAGGTCTGTCCCCATGCATCCCCTTGCGCTCCCCCATGGCGTCGACGACCCGCCCTCGCTGCTGCTGTGGCGGCTCGATGAACTCATCCCGCTGGTGCTCATGCTGGTCGTCGGCATGCTCAGCGACCGGCTGCTGATCTTCCTCGCCCTGGGACTGGGTCTGTCGCGGCTCTACGGGCGCTTTCGCGACAGCCGCCCGGATGGCTTCGCGCTGCACTGGGGCTACTGGCACGGGCTGGTTCCGCTCAAGGCCCGGCGCTGCCCCAATCCCTTCACGCGCCGCTTTCAGCCTTGAGGTCGCCCATGGATTTTCATACCCTGACGCGCACCTGGCGCGGCCTGAACGCCGAGAACCGCTTCCACCGCCTGGTCCTGGCGGTGCTCCTGCTCACCAACCTGCTGACCCTGCTCGCCCTGGTCCGCGCCGATCGCACCGTGGTGCTGGTGCCGCCGATTCTGGAAGGCGAGGTCAATATCGCTCGCGACAGCGCCAGCCGCTCGGTCAAGGAAGCCTGGGCGGTGCATGTGGCCGGCCTGCTTGGCAATGTCAGTGCCGGTTCGGCGGACTTCATTCGCGAGGCGCTCGAACCCCTGCTGGCACCCCGCCTGCGCCGGGAGATTCTCACCGTCATTGCCGACCAGGTCGCCGCCATCAAGCGCGAGCGGGTGGCCATGCATTTTTCCCCGGACGCGCTGCGCTATGACCCACCCAGCGACACCTTCTTCGTCACCGGCCAGCAGGTCAGTGCTGGTCCCGGTGCCGAGCCGATCCGGAACCAACGCACCTACGAAATCCAGGTCGGCTTCCAGCATTACCGCCCAGTCATTCGCCACCTGGATGTCTACCCCGGCGGTCCGCGCACGACCGAGCAACCTTGAGGAATTCTCAAATGCCTATCCCATCCCGCCGTCTTGCCCTCGCTGTTCAATCCGTCTTGCTCGGATCGGGCCTCGCCCTGATGAGCCTCGGCTGTGAGGCCGAGAGTCCGTTTCTGCGAGCCAGCGCCGAGACCAGCCCGGAGTCTGGTGCAAAAGACGTCCAACTGGCCTTGCGACCGCGCACCGTGACGGTCGACCTCGGCAGCAATGTCATCCTGGAACTAGCGATTGATCATCTCAACCGCATCGTCACGCCGTTCCGGTCGCCCTCGGTGCGCACGGTCGCGAGTCTGTCGACCGAGGTCGATGGGAACGTCCTCTATGTCGCCACCGCCGATGAAACCCCGGCGACTTTGTACATCACCGATGGCGATGATGCCCAGGCCACGGTCGCGCTGACGCTCGCGCCGCGGCGAGTGCCTCCACGGGAGATTCGTCTGGTCGTGCCGGGACTGGACAGCCGCCGTCAGGCCGCCAGCTCGTCGCCGGCAGCAGCGGAATCGCCATCGACACTGGCGGACCTCCCGCCGGTGGCCACCTGGCGCCAGCCGCAGCACTACATCGATGAGCTGACCCAGGGGTTTCGCGCCCTGGCCTTGGGTGAGGTGCCGGATGGTTACCGGAAAGCGCGCTCCGGTTTCGGGGTGGCCATCCGATGCGGTGGCGGTTTCCAGCTGAACCAAGTCAAGGCATTCGACGGCGATTCACTGCGCTTCCTGACCTCCAGGGTGCGGGCCAAGGGTGACCAACCCGTCGTACTCGATGAGAGCCAATGCCAAGCCTCGGGGAAGGGCACCATTGCCGCCGCCGCCCTCTGGCCCAGCGGTCCGCTGCATCCTGGCGCGGAAGCCACCCTGATGGTCGCGATCGATCCGTCGCGCGAGCCGGTCGGGCGAACGGGTCTACCAGGAGGAGCCCACTAATGGTGGAATTCACGGAACACTGGGAACGCCTGTCCCCGCGCCTGCGTCAGTGGATTACCCTGGGAACCGGTGGCGTGATCGTCGGCTCGCTCGCCCTGTTGATTGCCACCGCCCCACAGGATGACCGCGGCAGCGAGGCGCAGCGCCGGCGCCTTGTGAACAATCTGCTCACCGATGTCGATCCCCGCGACCTTGGTATTGATGGCCTGGGCCGACGCTTGCAAACCCTGGAAGGCGACGTGCGCAAGATCGCCCACAACCTGGAACAGCTTGGCCTGGATGCCGTCGACAACGCGGGCAATCGCGCGACCCTGATGCAGACACTGCGCCGGGAACGCCAGGCGGAGCTGGATGGCTTGAAACGCGAACTGGCGGGCGTGCGGGAGGAACTGAAAAGCCAGCGTTCACTTCCCCCTGGACAGGGAGCCGACGTCTGGGTACCACCATCGCCGCCGGATGTTACCGAGACTCTCGCTGATTCTGAGCCAGAGATTCGCCAACCCGAGCCGCCACCACTCGCTCAGCTGTTCGATGCGCCACGCGCCACTGTCTCCGAGCCAGCCGGCAGCGCCAAACCGGCTGGTCCCGCCCTCAGCATCCGTCACGTCCAGGACGATGCGGCCAAAGCCGCCGGCAAGGATAAGAACCCCGAGGACGCCATCCCGGAAGTCCGCATCCCTGCCGGCAGCATCCTGCAAGGCGTGCTGCTCTCTGGCATGGATGCCCCGACCGGTCGCGCTGCGCGCCAGGATCCCTATCCAGCGCTATTGCGGCTGAAAGACAACGCCATCCTGCCCAATCGTTTCCGCGCCGATATCCGCGAGTGCTTTCTGCTGGTCGGCGGCTACGGGGATCTGGGCTCTGAACGGGTCTATCTGCGCGCCGAGTCCATCAACTGCGTGCGTCGCGATGGGCGAACCATCGAGGTCGCCATCGATGGCTATGCCGTCGGCGAGGACGGCAAGGTCGGTGTGCGCGGGCGACTGGTGAATAAGCAAGGGCAGGTCATCGGACGGGCCATGCAGGTGAGTTTCCTGCAGGGCTTCAGTCAGCTGTTCGGCACAGTTCCAGTCGCCTCGGTTGCGACTGGAGGAACCACCATGCCCTACCAGCAAGTCTTCTCCGGACAAGCCCTGCAAGGCGCGGCCATCGCCGGTACCGGCAAGGCGCTGGATCGCCTCGCCGAGTATTACCTGGATCTGGCCGAGACCATCTTCCCCGTGCTTGAAGTCGATGCCGGGCGTGGGGTGGAGGTCATCCTCAATCGTGGCGTGGGGCTGAAGCTTGATTCGCTTGATCAAAAATAACCCGCACTCGACAGGGATCGTCTGTGCGATCAGCCGATTTCTGGAACCGAAGACAACAGCAACAGTCCCGGTTCCGGCCTGCCGCGGGCTTCGCCGGTCCCATTCAATCACGCTATTCAATCGGTATCACAATGGGGGGAGCATTCGTTATGGGGCTGATGGTGTTGAACGCGTCGGACACTTTTCCGTTGGCCATGTCGAGCCGCGAGATCGCGGAACTGACCGGGAAAACGCATGGCCATGTTCTTCGCGATATCCGAAAGATGTTGAAGAATCTTTATCGTCTGGACGATAAACCAAAACTGGATCAACTTCAAATACAGAGTGTTACGATTGAAAAGGATGATCGTGGCTACATTGCCCGGATCGACCTCGACAAGGATCACACCCTCACGTTGCTCACCGGTTACAACGATCAGGCGCGGTTGCGGGTCGTTCGGCGCTGGCAAGCATTGGAGAAGACCCAAGTCCGGCCTCTCTCTCCAGCCGAGTTGATGATCGCGCATGGGCAGGCGCTGCTCGCGGCCGAACGGGATCAAGCCGAACAAGCGGAGCGGATCGCGCGACTCGAACAGCGGGTCGATTTGATGGGTGGCGATACCGGGTATCGCACGATCACCGCCTACATGAAGCAAAACGGGATTCGGTTACCGATCTCCGAATCGCGCCAGAAAGGGATTGCCGCCGCCAAACTCGCGCGGGAGCGCGGTGAAAGAATCGGCAACATTCCAGATGAGCGCTTCGGTTCGGTGAACAGCTATCCGATCGACGTGTTGGATGAAGTGTTCTCTCTTGCGGGCTAACGCCAGCCTGTCAGAATTGTGACAGCGCCGCGCGCAAGCGGCGAGGAAATCGCTCGATCCTGAGTTCGCGCCAGCCGCCAGAGTGACCATCAACTCCGCTGGGTTGCGAATCGACAGTGCCGGAAACATGGCACTCTTTGGCTCCCAGCCGTGGGCCGCGCCGCTTCATCAAAACGTCACTTAGGTTTGGTTACTTGGAAGGATCGCCAAGGACACCCGGGTCGATTGGTCACTCACGCCGACCCCGCATGCGGGGGCGCTTGCGCGCTGATCTGTCGTCGGGCGCGCTTTGATCGAGAGGCGCGAAAGCTGTGCGCCAATTCGCGGCCAAGAAGGCTGTTCTTGCATGGATCTTGCAGGATCAAGACCATGGCTCGTCCCCTTTGGCATTACATGGTCTGGTATCGCTCGGCCGCCACGGTGCGGCCGGACAATCATTTCTTGCCGCTGCCGGTGACCTTCTACGCAGCGGCGCATTCCGCGCCCTTGCCATCTTGCCGGGAACAAGTGGCTTCGCTGGCGACGACTCACGGGGTTGACCAAGAAAAACAAAGCCCCGTGCGTTAAGTCTCGAACGACGCCAGCCTGAGGTTCTTCGCGGACTTCAAGATGATCCAAAAATGAATCATTTTTAAATACAATGCCTTATCGAGATAAGCAACGATAGGGGCTCTGCGCTCGATCTGATGTTTCCAACGTGCGTCACGCTTGTCGCGTGCGGCTAGTTAAAGGGCGCGTCGCCCATCCCCCGGCGATGCCCACGGCGAAATCGTGGCCATCCTTGAGTGCCTTCGTTGCAGACGATAGCTTGGTCCGTTCTCCGAACGGCAGGCTTCCCGACTCCTTCGCCGGCCTGATCGAACCATGGCCGAGGGATTGGGTAGCCATCGACGACCCAGTCACCGTCAGCCTGCAAGTGACATCGGAATGAGCCGTGCCCAGGATTGAGACGCCGAGTTGAAGGGGAACGGCGAAACCGTACCCCTTCGATTCCCGGCCCACGTCAGAGCATCCTTGAGCCGTCCAGTCGGCCTGTTGCAGCCTCGGTATCCACTCGCCAAATGGATGCAGACAGACCGTACATCCCCCAATGGGGGATGTACGAAAGGTTTTCTCCTAGCAATCCTGAACCAGAAAAGAACGCCTAAGTGCAAGATCCTCGGTCACGATCAAGGCGATACGGCTCGTGTGGAACCGTCAGGAGCAAGCGTCCGGCAAGATCAAGCGCTCCACTGACGCCTGCCAGCCCCCTGATTTATCAGCCTCGCACCGCCAACCTTCGCGCCTCCTCGATATCCTGCATCTGCCGCCTGGTCCAGGGAACCAAGGCGAAGAGTACCAGCGCGATACCCAGCGTCAGCACCGCATTGATCAGATAGGATTCCGCCGGCGAGCGCCCATGGGTGAGCTGAATGATCTGCCCGGCCAGTCCTTGCCCAACCGCCGAGGTCAAAAACCACAGACTCATCACCTGGCTGGCGAAATGCGCTGGGGCCAGGGTTGTCGTGGCTGAAAGTCCCACCGGTGAGAGCATCAACTCCGCCACCGTTTGCAGCACAAAGACCCCGGCGAGCATCCAGAAGGCAGCCTTCACCGGCCCATCGGCCGGGTAAGTCGCAAACAGCCAGGACATGATGGCCGCCGAAAGCCCGATCAGCAGCACCGCGCTGGCAAACTTAAATGGCGTCGAAGGAAACCGCCCGGCGCGTCGGGTGAACAACCAGCCAAACAGCGGTGCCAGAATGACGATACTGATCGGATTGACGGTCTGATACCACTCCGGGTCGATGCGGAAAGCACCCACCGACAGTTCAGTGTTGGCCTCGGCAAAGAGGGCCATGTAACCGGCCGCTTGCTCGAACACCATCCAGAACAGACAGGCGCCAATGAACAGTGGCAGATAGGCGCGCACATGGCGCCGGTCACTGGCGCTGGAGCGCGGATGCCTCAGCATGGCGCGGAAATAGACCGCTGAGGCCAACAACGCCAGCGCAAAGACCGCATCATTGACCCGCGCCGGCTGGGCGCTCGCCTCCCAACCGCGCAGCACTCCAGTCAGCAGATAGAGCAACCCAATGCCGCCGAGCAGTCCCACCACCTGCCAGGGTAGCCGCCGGCGCGCGTCCGGGCTGAGCGGATTGGGAACCGCATCGCCCGCGCCATGCAGGGTGCGGGTAAAACCGATATAGACCGACAATGCCACCGCCATCCCAGCCGCCGCGGCGGCAAAGCCGGCATGGAAGCCCCAGCGCTGCTTGAGAAAGGCCACTACGAAAGGCGCCAGTAAAGCCCCAAGGTTGATGGCCAGATAAAACAGCTGAAAGCCGCCGTCGCGACGAGGGTCGGACGGCGCATAAAGCGCACCGACCATGGTCGAAATATTCGGCTTCAGCAGCCCGCTGCCGAGCGCGATCAAGGCGAGTCCCGACCAGGAGAACGCCGGAATGCCCGGCACCGCCATGCATAGATGCCCGGCCATGATGACCATGCCGCCATAGAGCGTCGTGCTACGCGCGCCGAGCAAGCGATCTGCTAGAAAGCCGCCCACCACCGAAAGCAAATAGACGGAGGCGCCATAGGTGGCCACCACCACGGCTGCCGTCGCCTCATGCAGTCCAAGCCCGCCCTCGGCGATGGTGGCATAGAGGTAGTAGGCCAGAATGGCCCGCATGCCGTAGTAGGAAAAGCGCTCCCACAACTCGACATTGAACAGCATCGCCAGCCCGCTCGGATGGCCGAGAAAGCGGCGGTTGTCGCCGGCGGCGAGGGAGCGTTCGGCCGGCGTGGGGGAGGGCGGTTGCAGGTCGGTCATGGAATCAGGCGTGCTCGGATCAAAAGGGTGCCATCCGCCAATCGTATGCTGATGGATCCATCCGGCGTGCTATGCAGGTGCTAGACTGGCGGGTCTGATCCGCGACCATAATGCGCAATCATGCTGCTGTCACTGCCAACAGCCATCATTCATCTGCTAACGGTCAGCGAATGGCTGGCGGCCATTTTGCTTCTGCGTCGGTATGCCGTCGTGGCGGGTTTTCCGCGGCTGAAGGTCTTCGCCCATGCCATGCTGCCGCACCTGGTGGCGGGTCTCTTGGTGCTGAGTTTCCATGCCAGCGGTGACCGCGTCCAGTGGCTGCTGGAAGGATCGCGACTCATGACCTTCCTGGGCAGCCTCTCGCTCCTTTGCGCGACCCTGCTGATGCTGCGCACCCAGCGCGTCTCCCCCCTTTGGTTCGCGGGCGCGCTGCTGGCGTTGGGGCTGGCCTGGGGTTTGAGCCGGCTGTGGGTCGCGGATGGCCTGTCCGCTTTGCTCCCCGGTGCGAATCTGGCGTATCTCGGCTTTCTGGTGTTGCTCTTGGTGGTGCATCACCAAAGTCCCAGTCTGTTCTCGTCTTGGAGCATCGCGGGATTCTGGTTTCTGCTGGTTTTCGTCGCCGGGGCGATTGTCGCCACGTGGGTGGCGACCGTTCAACTTGGCCTGCCGAGCCTCGCCCATGCCGATGCGCTCCATGGCGCGAGTGAAAGCCTGCTGTCCGTCAGTAATTTTCTGATCGCGTTCGGCGCTTATCGGCGTTTGCGGTTGGCAAAACCTCAGTCCGCGATCAAGGCTGGACCGTCCGCGCTTGACGCATCAGCTCCGGTAATTGACCTGCCATCGAATCAGTCCACAATCCCATGACGCGCCCGTTTATTATTGTCCTGGCGGTTGCGATGCTGCTCGCGCCGACACTCTCCCGAGCCGGCGAGGCGCTGCCGCTGACTCTGCTGCACTTCAACGACTTTCACGGTCAGCTCGATCCGGTGGAAGATCAAGGGGACTCGTCGACCAAGGGTCAGCACCTGGGCGGGATCGCCCGACTCGCCGGGCTGGTGGACTCCATCCGCAAAGAAGATCCAACCCGGCCGGTGGTGCTGCTCTTCGGTGGTGATCTCCTTCAGGGCACCGTCACCTCGACGGTTTTTCTTGGCCTCCCGGATATCCAGATTCTGACCGAGATCGGCGTGGATGCCGCTGTGATGGGCAATCATGAGCTGGATTACGGCCAAGCCGTCTTCCGCCAGATTCTCGCCACCGCCGGCTTTCCCATCCTGGCCGCCAACCTTGAGGTCACGCCGATTCCCTTTCCAACGCCGGCGACCCTGATCCTGCATCCGCCGAATGGCCCGCGTATCGGCATCCTCGGCCTGGTCACCGAGGAACTGACCACCACCACCCATCCACGCAACACCAGCGGAATTGCCATGCGATCCGCCGAAGAGATCGCCGCCGGCTGGGTGCCGTGGCTGCGCGCGCGCTCGGATCTCGTCGTGGTCCTGTCGCACCTAGGGCTTGCCGCCGACCACCAACTTGCCCGAACCGTTCCGGGAATCGATCTGATCGTTGGCGGGCATAATCATCGCCTGCTCAAACAGCCGGAAATCGAACAAGGCGTCGCGATCCTCCAAGCCGGCGCGCGCGGACAATATCTGGGGCGTCTCGATCTGGTGGTTCAAGACGGACAGATCGACATCCAGGGCTACCAAGCCATCCCGGTCGACGACCGCGCCCCCGAGGACGCATCCGTCGCCGCGCGGGTTGCCGAGCTGAACGCGCGTCTCGCCGAAGAGATCGAGGTGGTCGTTGGCCACAACGCGCGCCGGCTCGACGCCAGCCGCGCGGTCATCCGCCGCAGCGAAAGCAACTTCGGCGACTGGGTGGGCGATCTGGCCCGCGCCCAGACCGGGGCCGATGTGGCCTTGTTCAACGCCGGCACCTTCCGCGCCAGCTTGCCGGCCGGAGAGGTGCGGCTGCGCGATCTCCACCAGGCCTTTCCATTCGGGAACGAACTGGTCACCGCCACCATCAGCGGAGCCAGGCTCCAGCAGGTGCTGAACCGTTCCGCCGCCCTCGACCCGCGGGATGACCCCGGCGGCTTTCTCCAGGTCTCCGGCGTGCGCCTGGTGATCGCGGACGGCATTGCCCAAGACATCCAGATCGGCGGCAAGCCGCTGGACAGAGACGCCGACTACCGGCTGGTGATGCCGGATTTCCTGGCCGCTGGTGGCGACGGCTATGCCGAACTCAAGGACTTACCGGATGCGACGGAGACCGGGCTTCTCATTTTGGATCTGGTGACCGATGCCTTTCGCCAGCAAGGTCAGGTGGATGTTGGGATCGACGGGCGATTAGTGCGCCGCTGAAGCGCCCCTGGAATGCCTGAGTTCCGTCAAATGTTCCCGATGCTTCGCCGCTTGCGAGGCGAAGGCATCGGGTCTAGACTTTCACATTCGCGGATGCTCCAGGCAACCGTTTCCATCATGCTCCGCTGTCAGGATAACGCCTTGCGTCCCACCATGCTCACCGTCGCGATCACATCCACCGCTGCCGATTCCCAATCAGGCGGCCCGGTGGTTCTGCGCGCGCGTGATTGTGCAGGCGCGTTCCCCGCCCATCAACGCCATACATCACCGCGCCGCTGTCACCTCAACCGCCGACCCTGCGGCAAAACACCAGCGCGCACGTGCTGATCGCCTGACCGGTCACCCCGTCAGTCGATCTGGCGGGGTTGAGCAACACCGGAGTGTCCAGGCTTCCCTCCCGAAACCACCTGTTCGCAACGCCATCCCCGCCGTGGTTTGGCTGCCTTGGCCCATTCATGGTCAATGGCGGTTCGATCATCTCGGCGTCCATCTTGTTCCAAGATGCGCCGGATCAACCAGGCCGCTCACAGGCGGCGAGGAGGACAACATGCCCATTCGGAAGGTCTTCACTGAGGGCGCCAAGCCCGTCAAGGTCTGGACCGACGATATCGATGCGCGCTCACAAGCACAGCTCGTCAATATCTCGACCCTGCCGTTCATCCACAAGCATGTCGCCGCCATGCCTGACGTGCATCTGGGCATTGGCGCTACCATCGGCAGCGTCATCGCGACCGACAAGGCCATTATCCCGGCCGCTGTCGGTGTCGATATCGGCTGCGGCATGGCCGCCGCGCGCACCTCGCTGACCGCCGAGCAGATCGACGAGAAGGCGCTGAAAAAGCTCTTCGACCAGATCAGCCGCGATGTCCCGGTCGGGCGCGCGCAGCACAAGGACGACCGCGCGCTGACCGACGCCGCCGCGCCCTTCGCCGCGCCGCTCAAGGCGATGACCGACAAACACCCGCAATTGCTCAAGGCGTTCGGGCGCTTCTCCAACTGGGTCAACCAGATCGGCACCCTGGGTGGGGGCAATCACTTCATCGAGGTCTGTCTGGACGAGTCCAACCGCGTCTGGGTGATGCTGCATTCTGGCAGTCGCGGGATTGGCAACGCCATCGGCCATTACTTCATCGAGCTGGCCCGCCGCGACATGGAGCGCTGGATGATTCAGCTGCCGGACCGGGACCTGGCCTATCTGCCCGAGGGCACCGAACATTTCGATGACTATGTCGAGGCCGTGTCCTGGGCGCAATCCTATGCGCGGGAGAATCGCGATCAGATGATGCGCCTGGTTTTAGCTGCACTTGCGCGGCATCTGCCGGAGTTCAGCGTCACCGAGGAAGTGGTCAACTGCCACCACAACTATGTGGATCGCGAGAACCACTTCGGCGCCAATGTCTGGGTCACCCGCAAGGGCGCCATCCGCGCCCGCGAAGGTGATCTTGGCATCATCCCCGGCAGCATGGGCGCGAAAAGTTACATCGTGCGCGGCAAGGGCAACCCCGAGAGCTTCTGCTCCTGCGCCCACGGCGCGGGGCGGCGGATGAGCCGGACCGCTGCCGAAAAGCAGTTCAAGCCAGCCGACCTGGTCGCGCAGACCCAGGGTGTGATGTGTCGCAAGGACAAAGGGGTGCTCGATGAAATCCCTGGCGCCTACAAGGACATCGACCAGGTGATGGCCAACCAGAGCGACCTGGTCGAGGTGGTGCATACCTTGAAGCAGCTGGTGTGCGTGAAGGGATGAGCCAAGCAAGGCGGTGAGGTGGATGGGGGTCAATCGCCGCCGCCATCGCCCCCGTCACCACCGCCGTCGAACCAATCCCCACCATCGCCGCCGAATCCGTCGCCAGCTCCCGGCCCCAAGCGGGAGACGAGCTTGACCAGCAGCACAAGGATGGCTATTCCGAACAGAATTGGACAGAGGGCGCCCCTGAGCCAATCACTGGAAAACAGATCCATGCAGTGAAAGGACCAGGCGGCGATGACAAGCCAGAGGATAACCGCCATGATTGCTTCCCGATGTCGACGAGACGCCATCAGCGCCGCTGTCTCGCGGACCTTAGCTGTTGAGGATAAACGTGAAAATCATTCTTCTGGGTAATGCCGGTTCCGGCAAGAGCACCTTCTCTAGGAGGTTGCGCGCCCGCGAGCCGGCCGCTTGTCTGTCGCTCGATACCGTCGCCTTCGCGGATGGCCCGACACGGCGTCCGCTTGCGGACAGCATCGCCGCCGTGCGGCAGTTTATCGCCACGCATGAGAGCTGGATCATCGAAGGCTGCTACTCCGATATTCTCGAGCCGATCCTGGCAGAATGCGAGGAACTGATCTTCCTCAACCCCGACATCGAGGTCTGTGTCGCGCATTGTCGCGCACGCCCGTGGGAACCAGAGAAATTTCCCTCTCCAGAGGCGCAGAACGCGAACCTGGACAACTTGATCGACTGGGTTCGCGCCTATGAGACCCGGGAGGATGAGTATGGACTCGCGCGGCATCGGCAGCTGTACAACAGCTTTCGCGGCAAGAAGCGCGAGTTCCAGAATCCTGCCGACTACGTCGGTGTTTAAGTGCCGCGTGCTTGAGCGCATTCGAGCGACACACCACTGCGTGACCCCAGACCGAGCATCCCAAAATACCAACTGACAGCCTGACCACGCAGTTGAACAGGCGAGGGGAACGGTCTGCGAAAATAGCATCACCGTTTTGCGCTTGAGCGAAGGGTTGAAGACCCGATTGGAGGATTGATCTTTGGCCCTAAAGCAGCCTGCTCGCGTTATCTCCGAGGGGCCTTTCTACTAGGTGGTAGGTCAGTTGCGACCCAAACCGGCCATAACGCAACAAAGAATCCGAACTGAACTGTGGCGAGGCGGATTCAGCGTCCCGGCGTGGAGCAATGATGAGTGTTATCCGTGCCCTGATGCTGAACACTTCAGCGTCGGAGACTCCCGCATCAACATCCGTTCAGGTCAAACCCATCGCGAGTGGTGGCCTGCCAGCTTGGTTGCTGATCATGACGATAGAGCGGCAATAACAGTCGGCCGACGATGATGCCGAGATAGCCTCACACGCGTCTGTTCGAGACTGCTCTTTGCGATCAGAATCATGGGTCACCCGGTTGCGGCCAGGCGCCTATCCTGGTTGCTATGAAGAGACCGCATAGTAACGTCGGTTTCTCCAAATAATTCAGGTCCCTGCGGGAGTCGTGCGCGCGCCGAATCGATAGGAGCGCGGCGTCTGGCCTGCCCAGCGCTTGAACGCCCTGGTGAAACCGCTTTGGTCGGCGAAACCCGTCAGGAAGGCGACTTCGGCAAGACTATAGTCGGTTTCCGCGAGCAACCGTTGGGCAAGATCCTTGCGAGCCATGTCGACCACACCCTGAAACGAATGGCCCTGCTCAGAAAGCCGTCTCTGCAGCGTTCGCGCACTCATCGCGAGTTCCGAGGCGATGGAAGACACTGTGGGCACACCCTCACTGAGTAGATTCGCAACGGCGCGCCGTACCCGAAGTTCGAGGTGACTCTCTTGGGTTAGCGACGCCAGTTGCTGCTCGAGATGGCGATCAAAGAACCCCACGATCGTCTCGTCACCGAGTCGATTTGGCGCATCAAGACTCTCTTTACTGACTAAGAGGGCATCGCGCCTGGATTCAAAGTAAACAGGGCACCCAAAATGTGCTTCATAAACCGAGATATCTCCTCTCGGTACGTGCTTGAAATGGACCGCCAGAGGCACGAAGGCCCTTGAGCTCACTTCTCTGCTAATCGTGTCGACGGCCGACAGGCTCGCTTCGTTCGACAGCAGCATGCCTAGCCGGCCATCGCCAGCCTTATCAAGGTTAAAGAACAGACCGTCGCAGGTGCTCTCAAGCGAGTAGGTCTCTGCAGCCCCAAGAACATGGCCATACCGTTCTGCTCTCACGAAGGAGCCACGCAGATTTGGCGCGGATTTCCAGGCGAGACCAAAGGCGCCGTAATCGTCGCTGCGCATGGCCGCACCGATGCGGAGGGGGAGCGCGAGACCATTTGGATCCCGGTGGGCCAGTGCGGCAAAGAAATCGTAGTACTCAGCCGACGACACCATGCGGGTCGGATCGATCGGTCCCTCAGGGTCAAGGCCAAACTGTTTGACAAGGTCCGCGGTGTCAACACCGGGGCTCGCCTGGCCGACGACCTTGTAGACATAGAGAGAGGTGAGCTGGCTCATTCGAAAACCCCGACGAAGAGAGACAAGAGATTCGTGTCCGACGCTTCAGAACAGATGGCGCAAAATCCGACTTGGCGCACCTGGCCAAAATTTTGGCAGTACCGGCAAAGAACCAAATCCTCTGGTTCAAGATCATGTGCTCTCACGTTCACCAACCTCTGGGAGTAATGACATGAACCTGAAAACCAAGATCACCAACAGCAATGATCTCGTCCTGGTCCTGGGCGCCACCGGCAAAACAGGTCGCCGTATCGTCTCTTCACTGAAGAACCTAGGTGTCCCGGTGCGGCTGGGCTCGCGCTCGGCTTCGCCCGCCTTTGACTGGAACAACGCCGCGAGCTGGGATGACTGTCTCGAGGGCGTCACCAAGATCTACATCAACTATGCACCCGATCTGGCAATGCCTGGCGCGACCGACGCGATCAGCGAACTGGTCAGCCGGGCACGATCCGCTGATGTGAAGCACCTGGTGCTGCTATCGGGTCGTGGCGAAGCGGAAGCCCAGGCCTGCGAGGCAATTATCCGGCACAGCGGAATCGACTGGACCATCGTTCGCGCGAGCTGGTTCAACCAGAACTTCTCGGAAGGGGCATTTGGCGACATGGTGCGGGCCGGGCAGATCACCCTGCCCGACGTATCAACGCCAGAGCCCTTTGTTGATGTTGATGACATCGCAGAAGTCGCGGTTGTTGCATTGACCCAGCCAGGTCACGCTGGCGAGCTCTATGAAGTGACAGGGCCACGGCTGCTGACCCTGGCCGATGTCGCGGAAGAACTGTCGCAGGCGACCGGCCGCACGATCCATTACAGGCCGGTAACGCACGACGCCTTTGTGCAAGGCGTTGGCGATTCTGGTGTGCCCCGGGATGTACTGTGGATGCTCGACTATTTGTTCGCGACCGTGCTGGACGGGCGCAATGCCTACCTGACAGACGGTGTGCAGCGTGCTCTCGGTCGGGAGCCGAAGGACTTTTCTGACTACGCCAGAGAGATCGCCGCAACCGAGACCTGGAAGGCCGCGGCGTGAGACCGGGGCGCGATACAGGGGCAGGTGTTGCAACCGCGCAAAGCCCGAACGTTTTCCAAACCTCAAAACTCATCAGATCGGAGCGTGCATCATGAGTGTACTGGAACTTGCCTTGATCCTGGCGACCCTGTTCTGTGCTTTAACGGCCGGTTTTGCCTTTGCCTTCGCGACAGTGGTGATGCCCGGGCTCGGAAAGCTGGAAGATAAAGCATTTATCCGAGGGTTTCAGGTGATCGACAGCGTCATCCAGGCCGGTCAGCCCGTCTTCGGCCTGGTCTGGATAGGCTCTACTGTGGCTCTGCTGGTTTCGGCGGTGATGGGAACCCTGCAACTTGAAGGCATCGAACGGGTTTTCCTTGTCGCCAGCGCGCTCATCTACGTTGTTGGCGTCCAGATACTCACGTTCAGGATCAATGTGCCGCTGAACAACGCGCTTCAAACGCTGGATGTCGACGCGATGGATGACGATGCACTGGCATCAGCCCGGCGCGACTTCGAAGCCCGCTGGGTCAGATGGAACGCGGTCAGAACCGTCATCGCATCTCTGATCAGTGTGGCATTGCTGTTCGTCTTGCTGTGGCTTTAACCTGACTTGCCCGGTTCTCATGGGACGCTTGGGTACCCGGCCGAGCCGGGCGCAGGAACGCCAGGCTAGGTCACTATTGTTCTGCTGGTGCTCCCCTTATCTGACTGAGACGCAGGGTTTTGACCCATCTCTTGATCAAGGCCAAACTGTTCCAGCCGGACGCCATCGAGAAAAGCTCTGATGGCGCGTGGCGACATCAAGTGATGAACTCTCTTTGATTTCGTGGAGTCGGACGCGAGTTTTCGATATGCGGGAGTCAGCTTTCTATGGCACAGCCAAAGAATACTGTAACTATTCAGTGTCCCTTGTAATATTGGGCTGTTGTCTGGCCAGCCTTCTGGGTTTACAAATAAACCTTTTAGCAAACGCTTTGTCACCCACATGACGTGCGTTGTTAACGGAAGATCAATGTAAACGAGGGTATCTGCAGCAGAAAAGCGTTCCCATGCCGATGGGGCGCAACCAAATCCATCAATGATCCATTCGTCTTGTTTTAAGATGTCAGAATGTATGTTGAGATATGCAGCATGGGGGATCTCTTCGCCTCCCGCCTGATAACGTATTTTATCTACAGAGTACAAAGGCAGGCTAGTGGCGTCGGCCAATTGCTTCGCCAGTGTAGACTTGCCGCCTCCCGCATTACCAAATATTGCTACTTTTTTCATGTTGCTTTCTATGGATCTAGTTAAGACTTCACGGCGCTGCGAACGTCATGATTCTTGCGGAATCAGGTTATAGATGACCGGCATTCGCCCTCGCCACTTGCCCCAAGCTTCGTCATCCATTATCAGGCTGGCCATGAAATGGGCCACGTTGATCCGACTGGTCGACCCCGGATCAAAAATGGCACCGCGTGTTGGTGAAGGATGCAACGAATAGTGACTCACCGTGCTTTCGTCGATCAGCGTGTCAGGGCGGACCGCGACCCATTCAATCACTTCATCGGACTGGCCAATCTTAACCCGTAAAAACTCAGCTGCCTTTTCATTATCCGCATGCGGGGGCACAAATCGGCGCAACAGACTGATGACGATTCTATCTTTCATCGAAACGGGCTCTGGGAGATCCCTGTTGCGGTTAGCCACTGTGTTCATCAAAATCAACCGAATGGGCGTTTTCTGGGGATTCGCCCGAGCAACCTGACACACTCGGCGCACCGCCTCGGTCACCAGACGATGTGGGGGACCAAAGATACCTCTCAAAGTCAAATTGTGGCCAAGACAGGATGCGATGCACCGGCAACCGGCAACGACCTCGGTGAGTTCGGTGTCACTGAGGTCGAGAAGGTTGCCGCGAATAACTGTCAGTCTGCCATTCGCTAGGAGTTCATCGGGCATTTTCTTACTGCTGCGCACGATGACGCGAACGAACTGCTCGTGTTCCAATAGATTGTTGACTAGTAGGCGCCCAGTTGCCCCGCTTGCGCCGAGAACCAGAATTGGAGACGTCTTTTCAGTCATGGTAATTGCCTTAAAAGCTTAGTCGACAGCTTGGTACGTTCAGTCACCGGCGGACGATGGTGATGATTGTTGGTTGCTCCCCTTGACCAACACAGTTTTTTTGACGGCTTCCGATACTTGCGTGTTTGCGGCATCCACGACGGCTTGTCGATTTTCGAAGGCGCCATCGACTTGAAATTCGAAGTCGTCACGACCGTGATCACCTGTGCCGACCTAGCCGGAGATATCGATGGTTTTTGCGACTGGCCTGAACAGTGACAGGGCTGATTCGAAAGGTTGTGCTCATTGGTGCCAGCGCAAAATCAGTCCTCTTCATGATGGTTTCCTTAGCATGATGGACAAACTGGGGTTTCGGTCATGGATTGGGGTTGGGACACAGCAGCGCCGCGTCCCAATCAGAGCGCTTATTCAACCCCTGCTTGCAGCGAATCGACTTACTGCCGCGGGCTTTGCGTGGTGGACACGGCGCCCTCGGCTTTCGGCTGTTCCAGCAAAACGGGAGGCTCCTGCGTAAAGTCGATCCAGGGATTGTCGCCAAGCGTTTCGTCGCCTTGGACGCTCTCATCCTCGTAGCGCATGATGAAGTGTTTCGGACCATGGGCATGGGCCACGACAAGGCCGTGCGGTGCGTCAAAATAGCCGCCATGTGGGACCAGACCGGGATAACTGATTCGCCAGGCTTCGCCGTTTGCGTGGACCTTGCCGAAGCGAAGCTTGCCCACAACGTTGTTCTCGAAGACGAAAAACCAGGTATAGGGACCACCGGACACGATGGTCATGACCTCATCGATGCCGACGCCTGCCTCGGAGCTGTTGACATGCAGCGTGCCGAACTTCCGCTGCAGGAAGGCCGTGGTGTCGTGATCCAGGGCCTGCATGTCGTAAACCTTGGGATATGGCGGCACATTTCGCTCCGAGGTCTGCAGAGAGCCGCCCCGATGCATCGCCGGTTGCCTTCCGGCTTTACGGATTTCCTCGACCAGTTCGCGTCTGCCCAGATGGAAGTGGCGAATCAGCGCTTGCGTCTCGGCCGAGGTCACGGCCCGGTGCACGGATGCTTGCAAGATGGGCTTGGCCTGCGACGGAATCGTCACCTGGCTGACGCGGACGCCCACCGTCATCAGGATGCGGTTGACGGCTTGCAGACCTCGCGCGGGTGGTGTGCCATCGCTGTAGTAAAGGGTGATTGCGTTTTCGTCATCAATGGTGGGCGGTGTCGTCTCTGCAGTCGCGTCAGTCATGCTGGTCACGATCAGCATGGCGGCGGCCATCAAGGCGCCAAGAGGTGAGTATTGTCTTGGTTGCATGGCATTTCTCCGTGATTCGTTGCGGTGTGCTGAGCGTAATCACGATAATTGCGGGACCCATTTCCAAGCCATTTGAAGGACATGGAATGCGTGTGGGATCACGGGGGCCGTTACTGGCCGACAGCGGGAAGCCGGAATCGTGAACCACGCTTCCCCCCTGAGGGGGGAGAGACGCAGCGGGTTCAGTTGCCTCTAGCGCTCTGGCGAATGGCGCGAGCGAGGGTGTAGCGGGCATAGCGCTCGGCATCGGCTCCGCGACGCGGGGACGCGCGCTCGAGCAAGCGTTGGTAGACCGTGGTCGGTGCAAGGCCGGCCTCAAGAGCGCCGCAGACCCAGCCCCATTCGCGGGCAGATTCGGACGGATCACCGGTGGATAAGCGCGCCCGTGGAGCGCAGTTGACGACCGGCGGCGGAGCCGGAGCCATCGTTGGCAAGGCCGGAGTTGGATCCCAGACGCGCTCCTGCGGGCTTGGTCGCCGAAGGACATTGACCCACTCCCCGCCACGCTTGGCATTCTTCATCCCGGCGAGCCGACCGAGGTGCTCACCGGAGACCGAGCCCGGATCGGCGCCAACGCGCGGGATCAGCCAACGCTGCACATCACAGCGCTGCGCCTCATCGAGCGCGCGGGTCAGCCGTAGCCACAGGTGGCAGCCCCCGAGCGTCGAAGTCTGCACCACCAGGGCCGCATAGTGCCGAGCGATGCGCTGCGCCATCGGCCGTGCGACATCATCGAGAAACACCATTGGCCAGGGATAGCCGCGGGCTGGACGGATATAAATATCGGCCTGTTGGACATTGCGCGCTCTGGCCAGCCCCAACGGAAGCTGATCCAAAGAGCGATCATGGAACCACAGCATCGTCGCCTTGGCGGTGCGCACCGCCAAATCGGCACGCACGATGCCAGCGTCGTGCCATGCCTCAAGCATCACGGCGGTGTGTCTTGCCGCTGTCATGGCCTGGTGCGGGCGCTCAGCGCTCAAGCGGCTCATCAGGCGCCCGCCCTGGCACTCGGGCGTTGGCGGGCGTTGCCCGCCGCTGAACCAAACACCTCAAGGTAGAGTTGTTCATCGAGCTGCGCGCGTTCGAGCCGAGCAGCCTGCGCCAGCAATTCTGCCGCCATGGTCGTGAGCACGCGATAATTGCCCAACGCATGCTCAGCGAGCGTCTTCATCAGCCCTGCGCTCATCAGACTCGCATTGCCGGCACTGTGTTGTAAATGCTCCAGGCAGGCGACCAGCGCCTCGCGACTGGCATACTCCATACTCAGGCGCGTACGGATACGACTGCCCAGCGGCAGCAACTCCTCACGGCGCAGCTTGGTCGCCAGGCGGCCATCGCCGGCCAGGATCACGCTCAACAACGTGCGCGAATCGAACTGCATGGAGGTCAGCAGACGCAGCTCATTGAGCACCGTCGGATGCATCTCCTGCGCCTCGTCGATGAGCAACACCGGGCGCAACAGCGTCGTCTCCAGATGCGCCAGCCAGCGCTCGCGCAGGATCTTGAAGCCACCCCAGCGGTTATGGGGCTTGAGGTCAACGGCGAACAGATCGCCCATCTCGCGGTAGAAGTCCGCCACCTTCGAGCTGGGATGCGTGAGCGCCCCAACGCTGATATCGGGCAGCTGGCGCAGACGCTCATCGAGCAGGCGCAGTACCGCACTCTTGCCGGTACCCGGATCACCTTGAATGAGCGCAAAACCGCCTTCGCGGATCAGGCTCTGCTCGATGCGCCAGCAAAACTGCTCCACCGGCGCGCTGCGATGCAGTGCCGCCGTCGGCAGCTCCGGGGAGAACGGATTGAACTTCAGTCCATAGAGGGCCAGCAGGGTCTTGTTCATCGACTGGATTCCAGGTCATCGTGTTTTGGCAGATAGGCCGGCGGCAGACCGGTGGCGGCATACTCGGCGAGCAAGTCGCGCAGCAACGGTGGCAGCGTCGTGGCGCGTTGTGATGGCGGTGGCGGTGCGCCGGCGGGCTCAAGGCGCCGACGCTGCCCGGAGGCATTGGCGGCTTTATCGAGGGGATAGAGGCGGCAGAGGATGGCGCCCGAGTGGGGATCAACCACGTCCACAGCACTCAGATCCCAGCGGGCATAAGCGATATGCAGTTGCTCAAGGTGACGCAAGCGCGCCGGCACCTCGAAGCGCTTGCCCGCCAGGCTGAGCGTCCCATCGCTGCGGCGCTGACGGCGTTGGACGCGACAACGAAAAGCGGCGCGGACCTGCTCGCTGTCCGGACAGGGGCGCCCCACGTTGGGCGCATCGAGAAGACGCGCAAGCGGCGTGGCGGCGGTCTCACTGTGGACCTTGCGGTGGTACTCCTGCTCCACCCACGCCTGAGTGAGGGTGTTGAGCCGCTGCAGGCTCAGCTCCTCCAGCCCCTTAAGCATCGCCATCAGGCGGCCTTCCAGCGTGGCCCAGAAGCGCTCCTGCTTGGCGTTCTGATACGGGCTGTACGGCAGGGTCGGCTCGTGGAGGATGCCCAGCGCATGCAATCCGGCGGTGAATTCCTCGGCCTGCATTGCCGCGCCGTTATCGCTCATCAGGGCGCGCGGCAGCCCGCGCTTGTGCAACGCCTGTCCCAGACCATGCACCAAGGTCTCGGTGGTCTCATCGAGGTACCACTGCAGATGGCAGATCAGGCGCGAGTGATCGTCGATGACCGCCAGCAGCAGGGGCTTGACCCAGACGCCACCCCGGGTGAGGACGTTGCGCGAGCCATGATGAAAGTCCAGATGCCACAAGGCATGGACATACTGGGCTTCATAGCTGCGCACCTCGCAGGCCTCCAGGCGCCGCGCGGCCTGCTCGGCCCCGGGTGTCTTGCGCGCCGGGACACGCCGGCGGTGCAGGCCCGCGCGCTTCATGAAGCGGCGCACGGTGGCATAGGAGGGCAGCGGCCCCAGGGTTTCATCGCCCGCGCACAAGGCGGCGAGGTTGTCGTAATGCAGCTGCACCGTCCAACCGGGGTAGTCGCGGTATTGCGCCTGTACGGCCTCCATCAGGCGCGGGCTCAGCGCGCGCTGCTCCCCGGCATCGCTGCGCCGGCGCGGGCGCAGTGCGGTCACCGGGTCTTGGGCATCGCGTGCGAGGTAATACCAGCGCTCCAAGGTCCCAAAGCTAAAACTGACCGCCCGCCCAGTCACCGGATGACGCCATGACTTGGCCGCCAGCGCCTTCAGCCGCGCGCCCAGCGCGTTCGCCGGCGCAGGATCAGCCAATAAAGGACCAATAATGGCAAAGCGCAACCGCGCCCAACCATCGGGATCACCGAGGCCGTTGTCATCGGACATTCGTCTTCACCTCCCAGTTGTTTCACACATCACCGGGAGTCTAGAAGGCGCCGCCCAGCGGCGCGATGAGGTCTTCTGCGGGTTGGCGTTGCCCTACAGCAAGCCTGTCGCTGTCGTGCTCGGGGCGATCAATATCAGCAGTTGCACGACGCGCTCGGACAACGCTTTTGCGCTCAATTTTTCCAGCAGGGATCCTGGCAGGTGCTCGGTGGCGATCGGCGGCATCAACAGACCAGCCAAGGATCGAAAGCAGCGGGTTTGCACAAACTGCTCACGCCACCAGTGCTGCCACCGCCGCAGGGTTTGGACGGTGACACCAAGCGTCTTGATCAAGCGCCGGCGACGCGATGCGCTCAGTCCGTCATGCAGGGCCGAAATCAGCACGACGATGACCCCGAGATAGACCTTGCGGCCCAGAAACCGAACGGAAGGCGGGGTGCTGCGCCGCCGGCACCCGTCCGCGGCACAGCAGAAACTCAGACGGCTCTGGTAGCTCTCATCCAAGACGCCACGCACAACACCTCGGGGCTTACGCGGATAACGGGCGCTGTGCAACGCACCACCGCAGTCACAGCCGCCCGCGCGGACTTCCTCGGCAATCGACTCGTCGATCCGGGTGAGCAGTTGGTAAAAGTTCGTGTCGGCAAGAAAGGCGTGACACACTGGGACTGTCTCCTGGTTTTTGGCGAAATTCGGAGACAGCCCTCTCGGACAACTTGCGTCAAGTTGTTTGAGGGGGTTTTTTGTTTTCCCTCACTGAATTTGCTCAGAATCGCGGCCGATTCCCGCAAATAGTCTGCTCAGGCTCAGTGCGAATAACGATAGATCGGAAATGCCAATTGATCATCGGGTCTGCTGGAACAACACTGTCCACATTGGTTCACTAATGGGTACCCGCATGGAATCTCTCAGTGACATCGCGGTTTTTGTACAGGTCGTCCAGTGCGGCAGCTTCACCGCTGCGGCGGACAAGCTGGTGATGTCCAAGTCAGTGGTCAGCAAATACGTCACTCGGTTGGAGGATCGTCTAGGCGCGCGTCTACTCAATCGCACCACGCGCCGGCTCAGCTTGACTGAGGTGGGTCAGGCTCTG
The DNA here is from genome assembly GCF_033954455.1 of Thiorhodovibrio litoralis. NCBI lineage: Bacteria > Pseudomonadati > Pseudomonadota > Gammaproteobacteria > Chromatiales > Chromatiaceae > Thiorhodovibrio > Thiorhodovibrio litoralis. The sequence goes on from NZ_CP121473.1 coordinate 2,325,856, forward strand.
TTTGAACGGTCCCGGCGTGCGCTGCTGGAAATAGAAGAGGCGGAGGCTGAGGTTTCCCGGCTACAAGGCGAACCACGCGGAGCCTTGCGTCTGAATTGCCCCATGTCGTTCGGCGTGTTGCACGTGGCGCCTTGGCTGCCCGAGTTTCAGGTCCGCTACCCGGAAGTGAGTCTTGACTTGGTGTTGGACGATAGGCGGGTGAATCTGGTGGAAGAAGGCTTCGATTTGGCCATCCGCATCGGTGAGCTGCCTGATTCATCGCTAGTTGTCAGGCGCCTGGGTCCTTGCCGTCATGTGGTGTGCGCAACGCCTGAGTATCTGGCCCGACATGGTGTTCCCCAGACACCGCAACAGCTTACCAAGCACTTGGCTTTGACTTATCGCTATCAGGACTCGCCGAATGAATGGCGCTTTATCGCGCCGGATGGTGAGTTGTTGCAGATTCCAATGGTCAGTCGATTGCAGATGAACAACAGCCTGGCCTTGCGCCAAGCCGTGCTCAGAGGGGCGGGCATTATACTCACGCCCACCTTCATGGTGGGCGCCGATCTTCGCAAGGGCCGGCTCAAGGCGGTGCTGCCGGAGTATCAGGTGCTGGAGGTGTCGATCTACGCGCTTTACCCACAGCGCAAACACCTGTCGCCCAAGGTGCGGGCGTTCATCGGTTTTCTGGCCGAGCGAATTCAGGATCCTCCTTATTGGGAGACCGAGCCTTGAATCGCCGAAGTCTGGGCAATTCCGACCTCATTCCTCGCGCCGCTGGGCGATGATGGTGACCGCGATGCCCATTGCGATGATCCCCGCGCCGAGCCAGGTCATCAGGCTATATCGCTCGCCCAGAAATACGGTTGCGGCAATCAATCCCACGGCGGCCGCCACATACCCGATCTGGCTGAGCAGCACAGGCCCGCCCTGTTGCTGCAAGCGAAAGAAGGCCGGAAAGGTCATGCCGGCGACCAGCATCTGGATCAAGGCCGCACCGGCGGCTGGGGCGATTTCGGCGAATGGCAGACCGCCCCGAGTCAACAGGAGAAGGAGCAAAAACACCACACTGGAAAAGGCATGACCCCAGAATGCCAGTATGTTTGGCGGCGTTCCCTCTGGCCAGTCCAGGGTGCGATAGACATTGCCCATGGCCAGCGCGACCGGAATCGCCAGGGCTGCCAGCAGCCATTCGATAGGCGGTCCATCCGGTTGCGTTCCCCGGGTCAGGCTGACCAGTGTCGCACCTGCAAGGCCGATTCCGATCCCAGTGCGCCCCAGACGCCCCGGTGTCTTCAGGTGGAACAGCGATGCGAGCAAGAGCGTGAAGACTGGTGACAAGGCGAACAACAGACCCGTGTAGCCAGCTCCAGCATGAGGGATCACCGTGAACAACAACAAATTCGGAGCAACAAAGGACACGAGCGACGAAATCACCGTATAGCGCCAAATACGCGATCCGGGCAGCATCAATCCGCCCGTGGCAGCCATGAGCGGCAACAGAATGGTGCTGGCGCCCAGCGAGATCAAAAACGCCCAAATCAGCGGTGAGACCCCCGCGTCTCCAGCGATTTTGCCAAGCGGAAAATTGAACCCGATCAGGGTACCTGTGATCAGCAACAGCGCGACCGGACTTTGCAGCAGGTCGAACCGAGCACTGTGCCCTGCCAATGCAGTGGAATGCAGACGTGCTTTCATTGGTCTGTTCCTCCGCGCGTCGCCGCTGGTTGACAAGCGAAACGCTCCGGAAAGACGATCTGATTGAGCGGCAGCCGGGAACTGGGCTGCTCTCGCTCGCGCAAGGTTGACGGAAGAGTGGCAGGGTCGGCCTGCCGGCCAATGGCCACGGCGATCTCGACCCGGTAGTCGTCTGGCACGGCCAGCTGCCGGCGGATTTCGTCAAAGCGGATACCGGCCATCGCGTGGGCCTGATAGCCCAAAAGCGTGCTTTGCAATGACAGGTTTGCCCAGGCCGCACCGGCATCGAAGCTATGCGTGTTTGACGGATTGGTTGAATTCTTCTCCTGGGCCGGGCACAAGCGGTTGGAAACCAGAAACACCAGGGCAGAGGCGTTCTTTGCCCAGCTAGCATTGAAGGGGTCGAGTAGGTTCAAGTATTGGTCCCAGTCCCGGTTACTCCGCAGCGCATAAATGAAGCGCCAGGGCTGGATATTGAAGGCGGAAGGCGCCCAGCGGGCTGCCTCGAGAATGGTAAGGAAATCAGTCAATGGCATGGCGAGCGGCACAAAGGCGCGCGGCGACCAGCGTTGCAGGAAGACATCGGCGATCGGGTGCCCAGCTTGACGTGGCGACAGCGATTTCAGGACTTTTTCGCTTTGGTGATTGTTCATGTGAGTGCTCCTCGACTGGCGGTACCCTGTGAACCGCCTCTATCGAGCACTCTAGCCGGCAGTCCAGCGGAGATAATCCGGGTTGGCGGCAAAACACTGTTCGCAAAGCTTGATCAATAAGGCAGCACCGAAGCCAGGGATGATGAATATGTCCGTGAGCTTCACAATTTGTTGAAGCAAGCCTACTTTGCTGAGACTTGGCTGAAGGAAGACCAAAAGGTTAGAAGTACATAGCTTGATGAAAGCGTCGGCGCTAAAATTTGATCGATTCCCCCGTATATCGATATGCGACAGGTCCATAAGACTGGATCGCTAAACGATGCGACCCACTCCTTCTCGAATGTCGGCTGTTGGCCGGCAAGCGCCCTGCGAAGGATTCGGTGCTAATCCAGAAGAATCGCGAGCGCTGCGTCTTGCCTCTGGGGACGGTTGCCGACCCAAAGGAGACATCGAAGCTTCCATCGTTGGTGGCGTCAACCGAAACGGGGTTTTGGCTGACGTTGTCGATGTTCGCAGTCCTCTGCCTGGTTTAGTCATTTCCTCAAGCGCCGACATCGAGCTTTTTGGACCTCTGTTGCCGAAATGCCGAGCGCTGCATCAGCTGCGAGTTACACTGGAGTCCTTACGCAGTCTTCGAACCATCATCGACATCCGCGCCCCCCCAGAACCTAGGGGGCATTGCCCCAGTTGACATTCGATTACTTGGAAATCGATCCCTTTGCCAAGATTGCCGGCTATTGGGTGTGCCACGCATAGGACGAGCCGAGGGGGGCGGGCTCGCTTGTCGGGATTCTCGGGGAGTGCCCAGATAGTGTTGCTGGCGACTCGGCCAGATTGCCCACATTGCTCTCCAATCGCGGGGACAAACGCAGCAATTCCCGTTGAAGAATTATTTGCTTTAAAAACAATGCACTGCATGATTGTGGGAAAAATGTTTTCGTAAACTTTCTCACAGAATCAGGGTATTATCTCGCAAAGCTCAGGTTGCGAGGTAAGAACTGATGAGTGCGCCTTTTGGTCGTCAATCGCTGAGTGCCGCCGGACTGCTGCGCACCGCGCGATCGGTCTTCGGGAAAATCCCGGATGAAGCGGCGAGCGACATCCCGCTGGTCGATCACCTGATGTCCGGTCTGGCGCTGTTCGGACTGAAATACCCCTCCTTGCTGCAATTCGACCAAGACCGCAAGGATGCAACCAAGCGAGCGAATCTGCGCACGCTCTACGGCATTGAGCGCGCCCCGAGCGATACCTGGTTTCGCCAACGTCTCGATGTGATGGACCCCAAGCATCTGCGCCCCTTGTACAAGGCGTTGTTGGCCGCCTTGCAGCGGGGCAAGGGCTTGGAAGGGTTTGCCTATCTGCACGGGCACTACCTGCTCTCGCTCGACGGCACCGGGTACTTCTCCTCACAGAGCATCCATTGCCAGCACTGCGCCGAGAAACACCACCGCGACGGCACCATCACCTACTACCATCAGGCGCTGGCGGCGGTGTTGGTCCACCCCGATCAGCGCGAGGTCTTTCCCTTGGCACCAGAGCCCATTATGCGCGCCGATGGGGCGAAGAAAAACGACTGCGAGCGCAACGCCAGCAAGCGGTTGTTAAGCGATGTGCGTCGCGAGCATCCGCACCTGAAACTCATCGTCATTGAGGATGCCTTGGCGTCCAACGCCCCGCACATCCGCCATCTTCAGGCGTTGAACATGCGCTTCATCCTCGGTGCCAAGGAAAGCGACCATGGCTTTCTGTTCGACTGGGTGGCCAACACCCCAACGACGATCGTGCGCGAGTACAAGGACGAAGACGGCACGCGCCACCGCTTTCGCTCTCTCAACGGTGCCCCATTGAATGAGTCCAATTTTGACCTGGAGGTCAATTTCCTCGAGTACTGGGAGCACGCCCCGGATGGCAAGGTGACCCATTTCTCCTGGGTCACCGACATTCCCATCGACGACACCAACCTGATGACTTTGATGCGAGGAGCCCGCGCCCATACCATTACCCATAACTATCCCTGACGCTGCGGTAAGCCTCCAGCGCCATGACAAAATCGGGGATGCGCTGCAACCCAATCCAGAGCGTCTTCGGTCCCGGGAACCCATCGGATTTGCGGTTGAGAAAGCCGCCCAGGGAGGCGACCATGCGCACCATGGTATCGAGCGAGGGCGGCTGCTCGGGTGGCGCTTGTTTCTGGGTGACCAGATAGACCGCCTTCCATTCCTCCTCGGCAAAGACCGCATCGCAAGGCAACTCCGGGCACTCGCGCCCGAGCATGGTCAGGTACAGCACCCGCCACGCGATGATCATGTACAAAGCGAGCGCCGGCTCCAGGCGCTCGCGCGTCTCGAGCTGCAGCTCCTCGATGCGGCAGCCACTTTTTAAGATCCGGAAAAAAATTTCCACTTGCCACCTGCAAAGATACCAGGAGAGCGTCTCGATGGCCTCTTGGGCGCTCTGCACCGCCAGATTGGTCAGCAACAGCCAGTTGAGTGGCTCCTCGCCGGCGGGCGGATTGACCTCGGTGGCCAGCAAAGCCGTGACCGTGACATCGGGCAAGGTGCGATCCGGGCGCCAGGGTGCCTTCAGGGTCACGCGCACCACCTTGATCTCCTGCGTGACCTGGCGTGCTTTGGCCCCCTTGGTGGCGGGACGCTCGAAGGTGATCTCGGTGAGCACCGGGGCGGCGTCCAGGGCCTCATTGAGCTTTCTGCCATCGGCCAAGCAGCGGTCGCGATGCTGCACCCGTACCAGCCAATCGGCGCTGTTCTCGGGGATGGGCGCTTCAACAAACAGGTCGTAGATGTCGCCCTCGCGATCGGCAACATAGGTCAAGCGCGTGTCGCTCAGTTCCTCGGCCAGCGCATTGACGCGCGCGTAGCCATCGACCCAGCGCACGCTTTCTTTCTCCTCCAGTGGGCGGCGCGAGTCTTTGTCCTGGCCCAGGCTACCGGGCTCGCGCACAAAAGTGTGCAAATCCAGCAGCCCCAGCGCGAGGCGCTCGGGCGTGACCGCCAAGGTGGGATGGATGTACATCCCATAGCGGCTCTCAAAGTTCAGTGGCCCAAGACCGACAATGCCTTTTTTGGTTGTATAGTCCAGCTCGCTGGTATCTTGGATACACAGCACCCGCGGATGCTCGCGCAGACGTTCTTCGGTACAAGCAAAATGGGGTGCGAGGATCTGCTCGGCGGTGACCGTGGGATGATCGAAAAAGCGATAGGCGGCCCGGGTCTCATACCAACCGTTGCAAGCCCCGGGAATACTTTGTGTCGGCTTGGCGCCGAGGGTTTCAAGCACCTGTTGGGCGCGATGATTCAGGCGCTTGTCGCCCAGAGAGATGTCCTGCAGTTCAGAGGCCAGCGCGATCATGCCACCACCCCCAGGGCGGCGCGGAAGTCCGCCGCCAGCGGGTAGACATAGATCGCCTTGCGCGGCAGCGCGGCCCGATGGGTGCGGTCGCACTTGCCGCGCCCGGTGGTTTCGCCCAAGTCGTGCCAGTTGGCGGCACGGTAACAGGTCCCGGCAAAGCGTGGGGTCTCGACAAAGGTCTCCAGCAGCACCAGACGCTCGCCATAGCGGGCGGGAAAGTCGACACTGACTTGCCGCGCGGCCAAGGACAGCACCTTGGAGGCGAGGTGTTTGACCTGCACCCAGGGCAGGATGAGGAAGCGGGCGTTGTTGAGCACCCGTCCCAGGTGTGCTTGGCGCTGCGCGGGCGTCCAGCCAATCCAGCGGTCGCGGGCAGCGACTTTCCAGGCCGCCGCGCCAAAGCCGATGGCGCCGAGCAGACCGCCATCCCACTGGATCAGGTAGCGCAGCTGCGCACCAGGCAGGGGACTGTAGCCGAGGTAGTGGTAGCGCTCGATCAGGCCGTTCCATAATTGCGAGGCCCTTCGATCATCAACGCGCGCCAGGCGCAAGCCGCTGAGCGCGCGCAGCGGGACGGACACTGGGATCGGTTCGGGCCGGGACTCGGGGCGCGGGACGAAGCGCCGCCCATTGCCATTGCCGCAGGTCGGTGGCGGCAGCACAATGAGCCCGGCACGATGCAACCGCAGCAGTCCCACCCGGGCACTCATGAGCTTGGGGCGGCCTTGGATATCGGTCCACTCCAGCGCGCGGCACACCCGCCGAGCGATCTCCGCGCGCAGCGGCGGCTGCGCCAGCGCGATCTCCTGGCGAATGCGCGCTAAGTCGGTCTCGTTGAAAGGGCGCCCACATAAACGGCTTGGAATCGCTTGGTCCATGGTCTCCCGTCCCCTTGCTGAAGATGAAAGGGCATCTCAGCAGAACTCGGGAGCTGTGTCCAGCCCCGGACGACGCTGGGGCGGGGAGATATGGGTAATGGTATGGCCCGCGCCCGCTGGAAAATCGAGAACGAAACCTTTAACACCCTGAAAAATCAAGGCTATCACTTCGAGCACAACTTCGGTCACGGCGATCAACACTTAAGCACCGTGCTGATGCATCTGATGATGCTGGCGTTTCTCATCGACCAGATCCAACAACGCTGTTGTCGGCTGTTTCAAACCGCAATGACAGCGGCGCAGAGCAAGATCCGGTTGTGGGATCAGCTACGCCATCGCTTCAATCTCTGCCTGATCCCAAATTGGGAGGCCCTGTATCGCTCCATCTTCGATCCGCCCAAACTCGTCCTGACCTGGGATACTTCCTAGACGACCGCCGTGACCGAGCGCTCGTGTGATGATGTTCAGGGGATAACCAACAGCCAGCTTGCACCATCACGGCTTACCCGTGAGGTTTTCCTCTGCCCAGGGGTTTCGCAACGCTCGCTCAATCGACGGGCGCGCGACCGAATGGGGAGCAGCGGGAATTGCTGGGACAAACGCGTCATATTCGCTGACAAAGCTCAAAGTGCGCATAATGGTGCGTTTGCCCAAATCGAGCGAACCGCTGCAACCATACTTCTCAGTGGTGCCGTGATAACGAACCAAGGGATATCAATTTGACATCGATCAACGCGATTTTTTCAGAGCGCTCCGGCGCGGAGCGCGCCGCTTGGCTTGACGCCCTCTTCAATCGCGCGCCGATCGGCCTCGTCGTAACGGTCGACCGGGTGTTGACCGAGGTGAACGATTACTTCTGCACCTTGATCGGCTATCAGCGCTCAGAGCTGATCGGCCAGTCGACACGCATCCTGTATCCATCCGATGACGACTACCGCCGCGCTGGCGAGGTGATCTATCAGCAGCTTCGTCATCAGCCGGAGGTGCGCATCGAAACGGCAATGCGCCGCAAGCACGGCCAGATCCTCAATGTCACCTTTTCGGTTACCCTGGTCGACCCTGATCGCCCAGAGCTTGGTGCCATCTCAACGCAGCTCGATGTCACCGAGCAACGACGCTTCGAGCAGTTGCTCCAAGCGCGCATCGCGCTCTCGCTGCACGCCGCCCGAGGTGAGCATCGCGACCTCGTCGCGCGGGTGTTGACCGATGCGCTGGCCTTGACCCAAAGTGCCACCGCGCGGCTTGATGTTTCCAGCCTCGATCAGGCAGCACTGGCCTGTACCGCGCTGGCCACCCAAGGCGAAGGAGGCTACGAGTTCTCCATCGAAGGGCCACCGGGATGCCCTTGGGGCGAGGAGCCATTGCCGCCGGGCAAGACGCGATCAGTCGGCGGTGGCCACTGGACGGCGGGTGTGACCGGAAAGGAACCACCGAATCTCTTGCGCGGCTCGCGTCTGGATTTCAGCGCCCTGAGCCAGACCAGCGGTGCCCCGGACGTGCGTCTCACGGTCAGCGGCAGGGCCGGTTCATTCACACCAACCGACAGGGCCACTCTCGAACAGCTCGCGTCCATGGCCCAGGACGCCATCGGCACCCTGCAAGCACGGTCGGCCCTGCAGATCAGCGAGAGACGCGCCCAACTTGCCTTGGAGGCCGCCCGGGACGGTATGTGGGACTGGGATGTTCCAAGTGGCCGCATCAGCGTCAACGACGCTTACTTCGCCATGCTCGGGGAAGGCAACGCCGGCGGTCACTTAATGATCGCGGAATGGCAATCGCGGATTCATCCGCATGATCAGCCCAAACTGCGGCAGCGGGTCGAGACGCTGGTGAGCGAGGCGGCCTTCATGGAGGCCGAGTACCGCTTGCGTCACGCCGACGGCGGCTGGTGCTGGGTCCAATCGCGGGCCGAGATTGTCGAGCGCGATGCGCAAGGACGCGCGCGCCGGGTCGTCGGCACCCATACCGACATCACCCGGATCAAAGAGGCCGAGCGTGAGGCAGTGCAGGCGCGCATCAAGCTTGAGGCCGCTTTGGCGAGTATGAGCGACGCGGTCTTCATCAGTGATATGCACGGCAACCTGGTCCACATGAACCAGGCGTTCGCGACCTACCATCGCTTTGCCAGCCTGAGCGAATGCGCCGAGCGCCTTGATGCGTATCCGGACATTCTCGAGGTGTCCCGGCTCGACGGAACGCGCGTGCCGTTGTCGCAGTGGGCGGTACCGCGCGCGCTGCGCGGCGAAACCGCAGTCGATCAGCGCTATCGGCTGCGGCGCAAGGATACCGGCGATACCTGGGTGGGGAGCTACAAGCTCGGGCCCATCCGCGATGCCGACGGGCGTGTGGTCGGCGCTGTCGTGACCTGCCGTGACATAACGGAACAGCACGCAGCCGAACAGGCGTTAAGAATTTCTGAAGAACGCCACAGGCTATTCTATAACCCTGTCTTCGGCGGCAGCATCATTCACGATAAAGGACATGTTCTCGATTGCTCAAAAGGCATCACGAATGTCACAGGCTACTCCTATAACGAACTGATCGGCATGAATGGCCTTCTCCTGATCGCGCCGGACTGGCGTGAATTCGTGAAAGAAAAGATCGCGTCTGGGTTTGAAAAAGCGTATGAGGCGGAAAGTATTCGAAAGGACGGCTCAATTTTTCCGGTGCGGCTTCATGCAGCAGCTACCCACTATGATGGAAAGCCGGCTCGAGTCGTCGAATTTCGTGATATTACCGAAACGAAAAAGATCGAACGCGCATTAAAGAAAAGTGAAAATTTATTGCGTAACGTTATCGACTCTTCAGTTGATTACATTTTTGCAAAAGACACGCATTTACGGACAATCTTATGTAATGTCAGGTTCGCTCAATCAGTCAATGCAAAACCGTCTGATTTAGTGGGTAAAACTGATATTGAAAATGGTTGGGATGCTGATCTGGTGAAAGGAAATTCCGACAAAGGGATTAAAGGCTACGAAAAAGACGATCTTGAAGCACTCAACGGAAATATTGTTCGCATCACGGAGACAGCGAGAATTGCCGGTCAAACACTTTTACTGGATACTGTGAAAATCCCTCTGAAAGACGAGAATCATCAAATATTTGGTGTCCTTGGAATAAGCCGAGATGTGACAGCGCAAAAAAGAGCGGAACAATGTCTGAAAGCGAGTGAAGAACAGTTCCGCACACTCGTTAATTCCAGCCCATTCCCGGTTGTTATTGTCGATACGAAGAATGAAAAAATTCAGTATTGGAGTGACAGCGCAGAAGAGCTGTTTGGGCATCGGCCCCAAACGCCTGCCGAATGGTTCGCCCTTGCTTATCCCGATCCCGATTACCGCCAAGCCGTCATCGAGCGCTCGACGCCCTATCTGGAACGCGCGCAACAGACGACAACAGCGGTGAATACCGGCGAGTACGAGATCCGCTGCCGGGATGGGGCCGTCAAGATCTGCGAAATCTACGCGCAATCTATTCCCGGTCATATGGTGTTGATCAATCATGACATCACCGAGCGCAAACAGGCCGAGCGCCAGCAGCGCCTGGCCGCCAGCGTCTTCGCGCACAGCCTCAATGGCGTGGTGATCGCCGATCCCGAGATGCGCATTCTCGACGCCAATCGCACCTACTGCGAGCTGACGGGCTTCACCAAGGCGGAATTGCTCGGCCAGCCCCTGGCCCGTCTGGTCGCGGGGGACGATGATCGGTCCCTGCCCGACACCCTGCGCGCGGATCTCGACGAGCAGGGACACGGTCAAACTGAGATCGACGCGCGCAGCAAGGACGGTGCGCCCTTTCCCGCCATGCTGTCACTCTCCTGCGTCAGCGATGCCGACGGCGAGGTCCAAAACCATATCGCCAGTGTTGCTGATATCAGCGCGCTCAAGGCGCACGCGGCCGACCTCGAGCGTCTCGCGCATCACGATGCCCTCACTGGCCTGCCCAACCGCCGTCTGTTGCTCGATCGGCTCGCGCAGGCCATCGCCCTGGCCGATCGCACCGGCGGGTCGCTCGCGGTCTGCTATCTCGACCTCGATGGCTTCAAGCCGATCAACGACCGCCATGGCCACGAGGTTGGGGATCAATACCTGATCGCGGTCGGCGGGATGCTGCAAGCCAACTTACGCCGGCACGATTCGGTGGCGCGCATCGGCGGTGATGAATTCGTCTTGATGCTCACAGAACTTCAGCGCCCCGAAGAAGACTGCTCCGCGCAGCTTGATCGCATCCTGGCCGCCATCCATGAACCGGTGATTTTGGACGGCATTCGCCATCAGGTCGCTGCCAGCATCGGCGTGACCCTCTATCCCGGCGATCACGCCGACGCCGACGACCTGCTGGACCATGCCGACCAGGCCATGTACCGCGCCAAACAGTCCGGCGGGTGCTGTTATCGGATCTATCAATCGGAGCGGTAATAGGCATTGCGGGCATGCGCCATCTTCGGCGACCGAGTCACAGGGCCGCGCCATTCGACGAGTCGGCCAGAACGACCGAGAAGACCGGGTTGGATGCGCTGAGCTTTAGAGGGTCTAGAGATTGAGCAGTGACCGGCGAGTGGCCCCACTTCCTGAATGTCTGGAGCTGGCCGGTAAGCGACCAGAAACGCTGGCAGCATACATTCGGAAAAATCGCGAGTACTGCTTTTCTTAGGCCTGGGGACGGTTGCCGACCCGGAGGAGACCTCGGCCCTGCAAGCAACGGCGGTGGCAATGCGCTCCAAAGCAGACATTTGCGAGCATCATCGCCTTCGTCACTGATGTCGATCCCATCGAGCGGATTCTTACCCACATCGGTGAGCGGCCATGCCCACTATGGATCACTCCCCTTTTCAGGATTTCGTCCGAACAGCGTCGGAACTCGCAGCGGATAAAGCGACCGCAATTTTCTTTGTGGCACCGCTATCGCAGCAATGATCCAATCCTGCGCTGCCCGCCGTGAATGAGTAGAGAGCGGGCGGTGTCGCCGTGTTTTGTCTTGATGCCCGGATCGGCGCCGCTTGCCAGCAATGCGCTGACGGTGTCCTGCTTGCCTACCCAAGCGGCGAACATCAGCGCTGTCCAGCCATTGTGCGCCTGGGCGTTGATTCCGATGCCCTGTTCCAGCAAAACTCTGAGTAGCCTGGGTGACCTTTTTCCGCTGCATGTGAAGGGCGTAGCGCCTGTCGCGATCGATCTGGTTCAGGCGGGCGCTGCTGGCGATCACCAGCGCCGTCGAGTCATCGCGTCCTTGCATGGCGGCGATCATCAGGGCGCTCCAGCCATATTCGTCCTGAATATTGAAAGGCTGGCTTTTTAGACAGCATCTCAGATCGGCTCCGGCCTCAAGAACCATCTTGACCAGTTCGGCACCCCAAGCGCGGACCTTTCCGGCTGGTTCCAGCTCAGTCCCCACCGGAGCGCAGGCGAATCGCGGCGCGCAGAAAGCCGATCTGCGTTCTGAAATTGCGGCAACCGCTGCACATCATCAGATGGAATCGCAGTGCGACCTGTTCGTGCCACCGCAGTGGACGGTCCAAATCCTCCGACATCAGGTGAGTGGCCTCTTTGCAGTTCATCGTCGATATGGCTCCGGCAGCATCGCTTAGCGGGTAAACCAGGTCTCATCGAGACACAGACGCAGGCTCATCCGCGCGCGGTGCAGGATGACCCAACAGTTGGAGGTGGTGATGGCGAGTTCCTGGCAGATCTCATCGGTCTCCAGTTCCAGGAACTCGCGCATCATGAACACCCGGGATGTGCGTTCGGGCAGATGATCGAGACACAGCTCAAATACACGCCAGAACTGCTTCTGCTCAAGTGAATCATCAGGGTTGGCCCAGCGGTGCGGCTTGTGCTCATTGGCCCAGAAACCGCGCCGATCAAACAAGTCGTTGTGGCCTTCGGTCTCTTCATCGCCGCTTCCGAGTTGCGAGATGGGGACTTCACGCTGGCGCAGGCGCAGTGCATCGATCACCTTGCGCTTGAGGATGGAAAAGACCCAGGTCTTGACGCTGGAACGATTGGCGAACGCATTGTGGCCCTTAAGAACGGCGATCAGCGTCTCCTGCACCACGTCTTCCGCCATGGCGGGATCGCGCAGTTGGATGCTCGCGAAGCGGACCAGGTCGGGGCGGTGCTCCCCGAAAAAGCCCTGAATCTGTTCGGGGACGTCCACAGATGGGTCGGCGGGCGGGTCAGCTTGCGTCATGATGGCATTGAGTTTGGTCACGATCTCGGTGCCTGAACGATAACATCATGGCGCAGCGGTTCGTCCGACTTCGACCAATCGCCGTATCAAGCAGAAAGAGCGGCCGTCGTCAGGGGCAAGCGCCAATCACCAAGCTGGTGTTTTGCCGTGATCGCCGGAATATTCTGAAAGACTGGCTATTTCTGCCAGTGCTGCGCGATTTTTTCACCACCGGAGAATGTCCCCCATGAGAACAAAAATGCAATCAGACCTGACCAACCCCATGCTGCGATTCATCCTGCTACTGCTGTTGTTCGCTCCCCTGGCTGCACTGGCCGGCGACGACACCCTGAGCCGGCGGGTCAGCCCCTATTCGGTCAGCGATACCGTTGATCGACTGGAAGCCGTGTTGCGCGAGAAGGGCGTCACCATCTTTGCCCGCATCGACCACAGCGCCGGGGCCAAGGATGTGGGGTTGACGCTGCGTCCTACCGAACTGCTGATCTTTGGCAATCCCAAGGCCGGCACCCCGCTGATGCAGGCGGCGCCCACCATTGGCCTTGACCTGCCACTGAAAGTGCTGGTCTGGGAGGATGATCAGGGACAGGTTCAAGTGATCTGGAATACGCCGGCATACCTCATCGAAAGGCATGGCTTGGATGCTAGCTATACCAAAAATCTGGCCGCCGTTGACGGGCTGATCGATGCGGCCCTGAAGTAGCTCGAGCCGACTGCGTGGTGCGGATGCTCATGGCGCCGCGCGGTCGGAAGGCGTCTTCAGGTTTGGGACTCGTGCAAACCGGGTCTTGATCCAGGCATCGACCGAGAGGTGCCCCGGCCCGGTGGCCGCCAGATAGAGCAGAATCGTCGCCCAGGTCCCATGCACCGGCCAGGCGTCCGGGTAGACCAGCAACTGAATGACGGCGGTCATTCCCAGCAACGCCAGCGCCGAGAAGCGGGTGCCCAGACCGATGAGCAGCAGCAGCGGAAACAGGTGCTCGGCGGTGGCTGCGGCATAGACGGCCAGCTCGGGCGAGATGAGCGGGAGGCTGTACTGAGCGTAATCACGATAATTGCGGGACCCATTTCCAAGCCATTTGAAGGACATGGAATGCGTGTGGGATCACGGGGGCCGTTACTGGCCGACAGCGGGAAGCCGGAATCGTGAACCACGCTCCCCCCCTGAGGGGGGAGAGACGCAGCGGGTTCAGTTGCCTCTAGCGCTCTGGCGAATGGCGCGAGCGAGGGTGTAGCGGGCATAGCGCTCGGCATCGGCTCCGCGACGCGGGGACGCGCGCTCGAGCAAGCGTTGGTAGACCGTGGTCGGTGCAAGGCCGGCCTCAAGAGCGCCGCAGACCCAGCCCCATTCGCGGGCAGATTCGGACGGATCACCGGTGGATAAGCGCGCCCGTGGAGCGCAGTTGACGACCGGCGGCGGAGCCGGAGCCATCGTTGGCAAGGCCGGAGTTGGATCCCAGACGCGCTCCTGCGGGCTTGGTCGCCGAAGGACATTGACCCACTCCCCGCCACGCTTGGCATTCTTCATCCCGGCGAGCCGACCGAGGTGCTCACCGGAGACCGAGCCCGGATCGGCGCCAACGCGCGGGATCAGCCAACGCTGCACATCACAGCGCTGCGCCTCATCGAGCGCGCGGGTCAGCCGTAGCCACAGGTGGCAGCCCCCGAGCGTCGAAGTCTGCACCACCAGGGCCGCATAGTGCCGAGCGATGCGCTGCGCCATCGGCCGTGCGACATCATCGAGAAACACCATTGGCCAGGGATAGCCGCGGGCTGGACGGATATAAATATCGGCCTGTTGGACATTGCGCGCTCTGGCCAGCCCCAACGGAAGCTGATCCAAAGAGCGATCATGGAACCACAGCATCGTCGCCTTGGCGGTGCGCACCGCCAAATCGGCACGCACGATGCCAGCGTCGTGCCATGCCTCAAGCATCACGGCGGTGTGTCTTGCCGCTGTCATGGCCTGGTGCGGGCGCTCAGCGCTCAAGCGGCTCATCAGGCGCCCGCCCTGGCACTCGGGCGTTGGCGGGCGTTGCCCGCCGCTGAACCAAACACCTCAAGGTAGAGTTGTTCATCGAGCTGCGCGCGTTCGAGCCGAGCAGCCTGCGCCAGCAATTCTGCCGCCATGGTCGTAAGCACGCGATAATTGCCCAACGCATGCTCAGCGAGCGTCTTCATCAGCCCTGCGCTCATCAGACTCGCATTGCCGGCACTGTGTTGTAAATGCTCCAGGCAGGCGACCAGCGCCTCGCGACTGGCATACTCCATACTCAGGCGCGTACGGATACGACTGCCCAGCGGCAGCAACTCCTCACGGCGCAGCTTGGTCGCCAGGCGGCCATCGCCGGCCAGGATCACGCTCAACAACGTGCGCGAATCGAACTGCATGGAGGTCAGCAGACGCAGCTCATTGAGCACCGTCGGATGCATCTCCTGCGCCTCGTCGATGAGCAACACCGGGCGCAACAGCGTCGTCTCCAGATGCGCCAGCCAGCGCTCGCGCAGGATCTTGAAGCCACCCCAGCGGTTATGGGGCTTGAGGTCAACGGCGAACAGATCGCCCATCTCGCGGTAGAAGTCCGCCACCTTCGAGCTGGGATGCGTGAGCGCCCCAACGCTGATATCGGGCAGCTGGCGCAGACGCTCATCGAGCAGGCGCAGTACCGCACTCTTGCCGGTACCCGGATCACCTTGAATGAGCGCAAAACCGCCTTCGCGGATCAGGCTCTGCTCGATGCGCCAGCAAAACTGCTCCACCGGCGCGCTGCGATGCAGTGCCGCCGTCGGCAGCTCCGGGGAGAACGGATTGAACTTCAGTCCATAGAGGGCCAGCAGGGTCTTGTTCATCGACTGGATTCCAGGTCATCGTGTTTTGGCAGATAGGCCGGCGGCAGACCGGTGGCGGCATACTCGGCGAGCAAGTCGCGCAGCAACGGTGGCAGCGTCGTGGCGCGTTGTGATGGCGGTGGCGGTGCGCCGGCGGGCTCAAGGCGCCGACGCTGCCCGGAGGCATTGGCGGCTTTATCGAGGGGATAGAGGCGGCAGAGGATGGCGCCCGAGTGGGGATCAACCACGTCCACAGCACTCAGATCCCAGCGGGCATAAGCGATATGCAGTTGCTCAAGGTGACGCAAGCGCGCCGGCACCTCGAAGCGCTTGCCCGCCAGGCTGAGCGTCCCATCGCTGCGGCGCTGACGGCGTTGGACGCGACAACGAAAAGCGGCGCGGACCTGCTCGCTGTCCGGACAGGGGCGCCCCACGTTGGGCGCATCGAGAAGACGCGCAAGCGGCGTGGCGGCGGTCTCACTGTGGACCTTGCGGTGGTACTCCTGCTCCACCCACGCCTGAGTGAGGGTGTTGAGCCGCTGCAGGCTCAGCTCCTCCAGCCCCTTAAGCATCGCCATCAGGCGGCCTTCCAGCGTGGCCCAGAAGCGCTCCTGCTTGGCGTTCTGATACGGGCTGTACGGCAGGGTCGGCTCATGGAGGATGCCCAGGGCGTGCAATCCGGCGGTGAACTCCTCGGCCTGCATTGCCGCGCCGTTATCGCTCATCAAGGCGCGCGGCAGCCCGCGCTTGTGCAACGCCTGCCCCAGGCCATGGACCAAGGTCTCGGTGGTCTCATCGAGGTACCACTGCAGATGGCAGATCAGGCGGGAGTGATCGTCAATGACCGCCAGCAGCAGGGGCTTGACCCAGACGCCACCCCGGGTGAGGACTTTGCGCGAGCCATGATGAAAGTCCAGATGCCACAAGGCATGGACATACTGGGCTTCATAGCTGCGCACCTCGCAGGCCTCCAGGCGCCGCGCGGCCTGTTCAGCGCCCGGCGTCTTGCGCGCCGGGACACGCCGGCGGTGCAAGCCCGCGCGCTTCATGAAGCGGCGCACGGTGGCATAGGAGGGCAGCGGCCCCAGGGTCTGATCGCCCGCGCACAAGGCGGCGAGGTTGTCGTAATGCAGCTGCACCGTCCAACCGGGGTAGTCGCGGTACTGGGCTTGCACCGCATCCATCAGGCGCGGACTCAGCGCGCGCTGCTCCCCGGCATCGCTGCGCCGGCGCGGGCGCAGTGCCGCCACCGGGTCTTGGGCATCGCGTGCGAGGTAATACCAACGCTCCAAGGTGCCAAAGCTAAAACTGACCGCCCGCCCAGTCACCGGATGGCGCCATGACTTGGCCGCTAGCGCCTTCAGCCGCGCGCCCAGCGCGTTCGCCGGCGCAGGATCAGCCAATAAAGGACCAATAATGGCAAAGCGCAACCGCGCCCAACCATCGGGATCACCGAGGCCGTTGTCATCGGACATTCGTCTTCACCTCCCAGTTGTTTCACACATCACCGGGAGTCTAGAAGGCGCCGCCCAGCGGCGCGATGAGGTCTTCTGCGGGTTGGCGTTGCCCTACAGCGAGCCTGTCGCTGTCGTGCTCGGGGCGATCAATATCAGCAGTTGCACGACGCGCTCGGACAACGCTTTTGCGCTCAATTTTTCCAGCAGGGATCCTGGCAGGTGCTCGGTGGCGATCGGCGGCATCAACAGACCAGCCAAGGATCGAAAGCAGCGGGTTTGCACAAACTGCTCACGCCACCAGTGCTGCCACCGCCGCAGGGTTTGGACGGTGACACCGAGCGTCTTGATCAAGCGCTGGCGACGCGATGCGCTCAGCCCGCAATGCAGGGCGGAAATCAGCACGACGATGACCCCGAGATAGACCTTGCGGCCCAGAAACCGAACGGAAGGCGGGGTGCTGCGCCGCCGGCACCCGTCCGCGGCACAGCAGAAACTCAGACGGCTCTGGTAGCTCTCATCCAAGACGCCACGCACAACACCTCGGGGCTTACGCGGATAACGGGCGCTGTGCAACGCACCACCGCAGTCACAGCCGCCCGCGCGGACTTCCTCGGCAATCGACTCGTCGATCCGGGTGAGCAGGTGGTAAAAGTTCGTGTCGGCAAGAAAGGCGTGACACACTGGGACTGTCTCCTGGTTTTTGGCGAAATTCGGAGACAGCCCTCTCGGGCAACTTGCGTCAAGTTGTTTGAGGGGGTTTTTTGTTTTCCCTCACTGAATTTGCTCAGAATCGCGGCCGATTCCCGCAAATAGTCTGCTCAGGCTCACTGTACTCCTCGCGAAAGAGGAAGACCGCTGAATCCGATAGGCGCGGCCAACCCAGCTCGAAGGTGCCTGTCGTGATATCGATGGAGAGCCCCTCGATCTTGGTTTGGCCGGATCGCCAGAACACCCCAGCAATGGAGAAGCGCCCGAGCAAGGCGATCAGGCTGTGCGGAATGCGCTCCAGCAGCGGGATAGACACGGTGACGGCGGTGGCCAGACGGCTCGGGTGGGGCAGGGTATCAGCGTTCATGGGCAGGTCCTCAGGTCGTAGCCGTGGAGTGGAAGCCGGTCAAGACCTGCTCGCGCAGCAGGACCGCCAGACAGCGAGTGAGATCAAAGTCGGCCTGGGTTGACGCCGTCTCGGCCGCCTCGCCCAGGGTGAGGCCGGCGCGCAAGGCGGCGATAAAGCGGACATCGCCAACCGCCATCGGCAGCACCCGCACCGAGCGTTCGTGGCGCAGCACCCAGGCGCTCTCGGGCACGCCGGGATCTGCGATTTCAGCGTTTTCCTCGCCTTGGTGCGCCGCCCAGATCGAGACGACCGCATAGGTGCAGCAAATGCCGCTCAGGCATGGGTGCAGCTCCAAACGCAGGCTGGCCAGTTGTTCTGGCGCAGCCATCAGCGGCGTCAAGGTGCCGGGATCGATGGGGGCGGCATCGGCAGCGTGGAGCGCATCCAGGCAGGCCAGCTCCAGCCGTGCCAAGTCGGACAGATAAGGCCAGTCCTCGGCCAGTTGGTTTGTGGCGATGAAGTCCGCGAAGCTCGCTCCGTAACGTGCCAGAATTGGCGAGCGGGGCGGATGGGCGCGTACGAAGGCGCGCGCCAGCTCGCGAAAGCGCGCCGCACCGACCACGGCCTGACAGATCGGGAAGGTATCGGCGATGGCGCCCATGAGCGACAGGGTGACGTTGTTGCGGTAGACGGCGAATCGCTGCGCGGGATCGGACCCGTTCCAGGTGGTCAGCCCCGCCGGAATCGCTCGCTCCGGGTCCAGCAGTGCGCCGCACCAGGCATTTTGTTCGCTCATGCGGCCAGCTCTCGCGCGGTATCCGCGTGTGTCAGATGCGCTTGGGCGCGCGCAGCCTCCTCGAACAGGCGCCCAAAGTCAGGGACATCGTTATCCCACTCGATCAGCGTCGGTTGCGGGCCGATGCGCTCGAGTGTCCAGGCATAGAGCGACCAGACCGCTGCGTCCACGGCGCTGCCGTGGTCATCGATCAGCAGCGGATCACCGACGCTGTCGGTTTCGCGATGGAACCCGGCCAGATGGATCTCGCCGACCTGCGCGAGCGGCAGCGCCGCAAGATAGGCCAGCACATCGCGCCCGTGATTGGTGCAGGAAACATAGGCATTGTTGACATCGAGCAGCAGGCCGCAGCCGGTGCGCGCGACCAGCTCGCTGATGAAGTCGGACTCGCTCAGCGTAGAACCAGCAAACTCCAGATAGGTCGCCGGATTCTCCAGCAGGATGCGTCGGCCCAGAGAGTCCTGGACCTGATCGATGTGGGCGCGGACTCGGTTTAGGGTCGGGCGATCATAGGGAACCGGCAGCAGGTCGTTCCAGAAGACGCCGCCGTGGGTTGACCAGGCGAGATGTTCCGAGAACATCGCTGGTTGATAGCGATCAAGCAATGCGCGCAGTGCGCGAAGATGGTCAAGATCAAGCGGATCTTCCCCGCCGATCGACAGCCCTATGCCATGAACCGAGAGCGGGTAGCGCTCGGCGATGCAGGCCAGGTCGGCGTGCATCGGACCGCCGTCTATCAAGTAATTTTCGGCATGGACCTCAAGAAACCCGAGGTCTGGTTGCCCTTGCAGGATCTCCGGCACATGCTGCGGTTTGAGACCCACGCCGACCCCGAGGGGCAGGCCGGCGTGGCGCCCGGACCGGAGAGCGCCAGCCGGCGCCCCTGAGCTTGAATGGCTGATTGGACACATGGCTGGCACTCCCCCACTGGCCCCTAGGACGCTTCCTTGAAGGCCGCGAGCTGGCCGTTGCCGGTTGGGGAAGTTGGCGAGGCGGTGGTCTCGCAACTGTCCTTGGGCACCAGCTTCCAGGCGTTGCCCTGATAGTCCTCGGTGGAAGTTCCCGCGCAGGTGGTGCCCGGCCCAGCGGCACAGTCGTTCTTCCCCTTCAACGCGACGCCGAAGCACTTTTCCTTGGCCCCGGAATCGGCTGCGCCCGCCGGAGCGGTGGCCATGGTCATGGCAGCCCCAAGGGCCAAGGCAAGAGCGGCGGTGGTGGCTTTCTGGTTGGTGGTCGTAGTCATGGTTAGCTCCAATTTGGGATACGCGAATCAGTGTTGTTGAGCCCCGAAGCCAGGTTGCTCCGCAAGGGTCTCGGGTGAATAGTCGGTGGAGGGAGCGAATCCTTACAGCCGAATCGCGTTAACTTATGTTTGACATGTGGAGATATAGTTATCCGTATAATCAGATGGATAAGTTAATGCAGATGTATTTATTCGGCTGGCTGGATCACGCGTGTCGCTGAGATCGACAGGGCCGATACCCGATTGCACCAACGTTTCGGTCCCTCGCTGATGCTGGTGGGCGGGAAGATGCCTGGCGGGATATTGAGCCAATCTGGACCGCAATCGCCGCAAACCAGGCAACTGAAGGCTTTATGGGCATCAGCGCCGATTTTGGGTCGTGGTCGATCCGATTGGGCGTGACGGGCCGATGGCCGTTCCTATGACGCTGCGGCGACCACCTGGTCCAGCGCCTCGTTCAGGGCCTGGATGTCGATCGGTTTGGACAAGTAGTCATTCATCCCCGCAGCCAGATACTTCTCCCGGTCCCCGGCAAGCGCGCGGGCGGTCAGCGCGATGATGGGGATCGACTGATTCAAGTCGCCTGTGGTGTTCTCCCGGATTTGACGGGTGGCCTCGACGCCATCCATCTCGGGCATTTGCACGTCCATGAGCACCAGATCGAACATTTGGCTTCCGAGCAACACCAATGCCTTGCGACCGTTGCTCGCTATCTGTACTTGATGGCCCAGCTTTTCCAGCAATTTCTGCACGACTTTGGCGTTGGTCGGTTCGTCCTCGGCCACCAGTATGCGCAGGGCCTTGGTCGGTGGCTCTGCCACCTTGAGATCTGTCGCTCCCAGCTCGTTCATGGCGGTCTCTTCAGCCGATTCGGTTCCCACCATGATCGTGAATTGGACGTGGGTTCCCTCGCCCAGGGTGCTGTCCATCTCGACCTGGCCGCCCATCAGGCCCACCAGTCGCTTGACGATGGACAGGCCCAGACCGGTGCCCTGAAAGCGGCGCGTGGGGGAACCGTCGGCCTGGGTGAAGGGCTCGAACAGGAAGTCGATCATGTTCTCCGCGACGCCAATGCCGGTGTCGCGAATGGAGCAGCGCAGGCGGACGTGTTCGGCATCGATCTGCTCCAGCACATCGGCTTCGACGATCACCTCTCCATGCTCGGTGAACTTAACCGCGTTACCCACCAGATTGAACAGCACTTGGCGCAGCCGCGCCGGGTCTCCGATCAGGATGGTGGGAATCGTGGGGGCAATGCGCGCATGCAGGGCGATCCCTTTGGCAGCGGCTTGATGGGCCAAGGCGGCCATGACCGGTTCCAACTGGGCGGCGAGTGCGAAGGGTTCTTCCAGGAGGCCCATGCGGTTGGCTTCGAGCTTGGAGAAATCAAGGATGTCGTTGATCACCCGCAGCAGGAGTTGGGAGGACTGCATGGCCAGATCGACGCACTCGGCCTGTTCCGGCTCGAGTTCCGACATCTCAAGGAGCTGGAGAAAGCCCTGGACCCCATTGAGCGGCGTGCGCAGTTCGTGGCTCATGTTGGCCAGGAATTCGGATTTGGCCCGACTGGCGGCCTCGGCTTGTTCCTTGGCCACGATGAGTTGCGCCTGAACCTGTTTGATAGCAGTCAGGTCCAGGGTCTGGGCCACGGAGTACAAGAACTGTCCGTCCGCGTCCCTGACCTTGGAGACGGTGACCAATCCCCAGCGGATTTCACCGTCCTTGCGCAGATAGCGCTTTTCCAGCTCGTAGCTGTCCTGGTCGCCATTGAGGTAGTGCTGATACAGCGCTTTGGAACTCTTTAGATCCTCAGGGTAGGTAATGTCCTTGAAGGTCCTGGCGAGCAGCTCCTGCCGGCTGTATCCATACAGCTGACAGGCCTTGTCGTTGACTTCCAAGAAATGTCCGCCCGGGCTGACCAGGGCCATGCCCACGCCGCTGTTGTGGAAGGCGCGGACGAAACGCGCCTCGTTCTCCTTGCGGGCGGCCTCGATCCTCTTGCGCTGTGAGATGTCGCGCAGGATCAGGACGTGCCGGTCGGGCAGATAATTGGCCAGAGCGCTGTATTCCGCGATGACCCGGACGCCGTTCTTGCGGAACAGGGTGCATTCACCCGTTGCCTGAGGGCCAAATCCTTGTGGTGCGAGATCCGATGGCGCGAGGGCGCAGAATTCCTCGCGCCGATAGCCGGTCAGATCGCAGGCCGCCTGATTGACATTGAGGAAACGCCCTTGTGCGTCGGTGATGAAGATGGCTTCCTGGATATTCTCGAACAGGGTTCGGTACTTGACTTCGCTCTGGCGCAGGGACTGCTCGGCCTGCTTGAGTTCAGTGACATCCAGGATCGAGCCGTGAAGGCGGATTACCTGGCCATCGGCATTCCGATCCGCCAAGCCTTTGGCCTGTAGGTGCCGTTCCCGCCCATCAGGATGGGGTCGTCGTAACGCCAAGTTGTAGGGGGTGCCGTCCTCCAGGGTGCGCATCACCGCCTGGTGCAGCTTCTCCGCATCCTCGGGGTTGTAGAGAGCCAGTTGCCCCTGAAGGCCAGGTGGCGGCTGGGACGGATCCAGGCCCAAAATGCCATAAAGGTTCTCAGACCAAGTGATGATGCCGCTGTGAACCTCCCAGTCCCAGTCGCCCAAGCCTCCGACACGTTGGGCTTCTTTCAGACGCTGTTCCGAGCGTTTGAGCGCCTCCTCCGAGCGTTTGCGTTCGGTGATATCTTTGAAAACGACATAGTGCTGTCCGGTTTCCTGATTTCGCGTGATGGTGACCAAAACCGGGACGAAATGTCCCTTGACGTGTCGATAGCGGCGTTCCAGATGTGCCACGCCTTGCTGTTGGAACGCCAAGGTGTCCGGCGGCAGACCATCCTTTGTGAGATCGTCGGGATGGACATGCTCCCTGGCGTTCAAACCGACCATCTGCTGCGGCGAGTCATAGCCGAGAATGGCGGCAGCGGCCGGATTGGCTTCCCGAATGATGGAATCGGCTTGGCCCAGAAAAATACCCTCGCCAACATGCTCAAACACATGACGGAACTTCGCCTCGCTCTCCCGAAGCGCCACGGCCTGCCGATGCTCGGTGAGGTCCACGCCCAAGCCGGTCAGTTCCAATGGATAGCCTTGGTCGTTTAGGGTCAGCACATTGGCCCAGGAAACATTCCGTCGCTCACCGCAGCGGGTCAGGATCTCGTTTTCATAGGTCACAATGCCTTGATCCGGTTTCCGGGCCATGAGCGCGTTGAAGACTTCGCGAATCTCGGCGCGGATGTTCTTGGGGATGAACAGTTCGAACCAGTCCTGCCCAAGCACTTCCTCGCGATTCCAGCCGGTCAGGCGCAGCAAATAGTTGTTGGCAAAGGTGATCTGGCCTTGACGGTCGAGGGTTACGCTGATTTGCGGCGCGTTGACCAGGATGTCCCGCCATTTCCGCTCGGATTCGTTTAGGGCCGCTTCGGCCGCTGTTGGCTCGGAGAGATCATGGACCAAGCCCATCAGCTCCTGCTTGGTCTTGTGCTGGTCGCCAGACATGGTGTTCAGTCTCTTTCGGAGAACAGGAGCGCGCTTGCAATTAACAACAGATGGATGGGCGAGTCGTACAGACTTTTAACCCACCACTGGCAATCACCCGATCCAGCACCATCCGCAGGGCCTTCGCGTCAATAGGCTTGGTCAGGTAGTCGTCCATGCCCGCAGCGAGGTATTTCTCCCGATCGCCCTTCAGGGCATGGGCGGTCATGGCGACGATGGTGACCGACGGATCCAGGTCGCCGTTGTGGTTCTCCCGGATGTGTCGGGTGGCCTCGATGCCATCCATCTCCGGCATCTGCACGTCCATGAACACCAGGTTGAATGCCTGACCCGACAAGGCTTCCAGCGCCTGGCGGCCATTGAAGACTGAGCAGACGCGATGCCCCCAGCGCTCCAGCAGCATCGTCATGACCCGCAAGCTGTTCGGGTCGTCCTCGACGACCAGGATGCGCAGACCCTTGGCCGACGAGGGTTTCGCGGTCTGGCACTCTGCCGGGGTCGTCTCGGCGGCGACCATGCCCACCCTGATATCGAACCGCACGGTGGTTCCCCGGCCCAGGGTGCTTTCAATGGCGACCTGCCCGTCCATCAGGCCGACCAGTCGTTTGACAATGGACAGACCTAGGCCGGTGCCCTGGAAACGCCGACTGGAGGAGCTATCGACTTGGGTGAAGGGCTCGAACAGCTCGTCGATCCGGTCCGCGGGGATGCCGGCACCCGTGTCGGCCACCGAAAATCGCAGACGTTGGTGCCCGGCATCGATCGGCTCCAGCACCTGGACGTCCACGCGAACCTCTCCCCGGTCGGTGAACTTGACGGCGTTGCCAACCAGGTTGAATAGCACCTGGCGCAGCCGCGCGGCGTCGCCGATCAATTCCGCGGGCACCTCGGGGGCGATGTGTGAGTGCAGCGCGATGCCTTTGGCCGCGACCTGCGGCCGAAAGGCCGCTTTGATCTGTTCCAAGAGGGCGCCCAAGGTAAAAGGTTCGCACGCGATGGACAACATGCCGGCCTCGATCTTGGAAAAGTCGAGGATGTCGTTGATTACGGTCAGCAAGCTCTGGGAGGACGCCTTCGCCGATTTCACATATTCGGCCATTTCCTCATCCAGATCCGACATCTCCATGAGCTGGAGATAGCCCATCACACCATTGAGGGGCGTGCGGACTTCGTGGCTCATGTTGGCCAGGAACTCGGACTTGGCCCGACTGGAGGCCTCGGCCCGCTCCTTGGCGTCGATCAGCTCCGCTTGTGTCTGGCTGCGCGCTGCCTCGGCCTGATAGCGCAGCTCGATATCGATCAAGGCGCCCAGCTTGCTCGCCGATGCCAGTTCCTCGTCGCTCCAGCGCCAGCTATGCAAATGCACCGTCTGCGTCCAGGCCGCGAATGACTTGCGCGGACTAATGCGACCATCCGTCTCGATGGTGACCGGCTTGTTGGGATCGCCGCCCCAACTGACGTGGCGCACCTGCTCGGCGCGAAACCAGAGCAGCGCGAGATCCGGCGCCGAGGTCAAACGCAGGAAGACCAGGCCGGCCGCCGTGGCCCCCAGGTCTTGGGTGTCTGGGAGGTGATCACTGAGGCAATCGGTGGCGAAGACTGAGGCGCTGTCAACGCCGGTCCACGCGGGTAACTCGGCGACCAGCGCGGCGATGCGCGCGGTATCCGGTGTCGCGCCGCCGATTCGAACCTCCCCGCCATCGATCAGCGCGACACCTTCGGCCCCAACGGCGCCGAGCAGGTCGGGCCGATAGGGATCCTCAAGCAAGGCGGGAAGCCGCACCCCCTGGCGCATGGCGGCAATCACCCGCTCGCGGCAGGCTTTCAAGTCATGCTCATGGCGGCGGTGTTGAGCGTCTTCGGCGAGCTGGATCTGCGTCTCCATGTCTTGCGCCATCCAGTCCATCACCCGGCGGACTCGCTCCGGAACCTGATAGGGCGCACCATGGTGGCAGCCGATCAGTCCCCACAGCCGCTCCTCGCGGTAGAGCGACAGCGTCAGAGAAGCACGCACGCCCATGTTGCGCATGTACTCGACATGCACCGGTGAGACGCTGCGCAGCAGGCTGTGCGAGAGGTCGAGCGGCTGGCCGCTGACGGGATTGAGCGCCGGCGTGAGCGGCACTGGGACATAGTCGATATCGACGATCACCCGGGTGCGGTTGATCAAATACAGCTGCCGGGCCTGCACCGGAATGTCGGAGGCCGGATAGTGTAGCCCCAGAAAGGGCTCCAGGGCGTCCCGACGCGATTCGGCGACCACCTCGCCATGCCAATCCACCGGGTCGAGACGGTAGATCATCACCCGGTCGTAGCCGGTCAGATCACGCAACAAGGCGGCGGCGTTGTGCAGCTTTGCCGTCAGGTCTTTTTGCGCGCGGATCGGGTTGAGCCCGCGCACGGCCATGGCGAGCAGATCGCCTGGGACGGCGCCGGCGGGCGGTTCCGGCTCCAATTCCAGCAACACCAGCCCGTCGGACTCGTGCACATAGCCGGTCAGGGCGCGCGCATCCAGAGGGGATGGCCACGGAAACGAATAGGGGGCGCTGGGTTGTGCCTGGTAAGCCGCCAAGGCGTCTCGCACGGCGCTGACCAGCACGGCGCCCAGGGCCTGTTCCAGCGTCCGCTCGAGCAGATCCTCGGCGGCGATGCCGAGCAGTTCGCGGCCGGTGGCGGTGGCCTGGACAATCCGCCAATCCGGCCCGTGCAGGGCGAGCAGCACCCCGTGCGGCTGAATGGCGCCCGAGAAATGAATCGGTTCGGCGTCGCATTGGCTGAGGTCGGGAAGCTCAGGCGTGGCGTCAGGATTGGCTGCCATAACAAACCTTTGAGTATTGAGCCCTGAGATCGACGGCCAGGGAATCGAAGTCTACCACGGCAGCAAAATCAAGCGTTCCGACGCGCCCTGGTCATGCTCCGCGAAGCCGTTCGATGGCGTTCACTCCTGAACGGGGTCACCCCGCGAGTTCCCTTTGCCCATTACTCTGTGCAGCGCGTCGTGCAGGGCTTGGACGACGATGGGCTTGGACAAGTAGTCGTCCATGCCGGCGGCGAGGAACCTTTCCCGGTCTCCCTTCATGGCGTGGGCAGTCAGGGCGACGATCGGGACCGACGGATTCAAGTCGCCGTCCTGATTGTCCCGGATGTGTCGGGTGGCCTCAAGACCGTCCATCTCGGGCATGGATGCATCCATGAACACCAGGTCGAACGCCTGGCTTCTGAGTCTGTCCAGAGCCTGGCGGCCGTTCGCGGCTGTCTGCACCTGGTGACCCAGCTTATTGAGCATCATGCTTAGGACCTTGGTGTTGGTTGGTTCGTCATCGACCACTAGGACCTGCAACGCCTTGGTCGGTGCCAGCCCTGTCCGCAGCCCCGCCCGGACCGGCTCGTGGGGAGCCAGCTCGTCTTCGGCAGCGGTTTCCACCCTGATGTCAAACCGGACCTCAGTACCCTGGCCCAGGGTACTTGCGATGGTCACCTGGCCGTCCATCAGACCGACCAGTCGCCTGACAATCGCCAGACCCAGGCCGGAGCCCTGGAAGCGCCGGGTGTTGGAGCTGTCCACCTGGGTGAAGGACTCGAAGATGTCGGCGAGCCGGTCCTCGGGGATGCCGATGCCGGTGTCGCTGATCGCGAACTCCAGGCGCATCCGCGCCGGATCCTTTCCGGACAGAACACGGGTGTCCAGGCGGACCTCGCCGCGCTCGGTGAACTTGATGGCGTTGCCGAGCAGATTGAACAGCACCTGGCGCAGTCGGGCGGCGTCGCCGAGCACCCGCGCGGGCAGGTCAGGGGCCAAACCGGAGTGCAGGGCTACGCCCTTGTTTGCTGCCTGCTGGCGAAAAGCCGCGATGACCGATGGCAGCAGGGCATTGAGGTTGAAGGGTTCGTGGGCGATGGACAACTTGCCCGCTTCAATTTTCGAGAAGTCGAGAATGTCGTTAATCACGGTGAGCAGGGTCTGGGATGAGCCCATGGCGATGCTCACGGCTTCTTTGAACTGCGGCTCCAGCTCGGCATCGTCGAGCACCTGGAGCATGCCCATCACCCCGTTGAGTGGCGTGCGGATCTCATGGCTCATGTTGGCCAGGAACTCAGATCTGGCCTGGCTGGCGGCCTCGGCCCGCTCTTTGGCCTCGATCAGTTCTTGCTCGAGCGCTTTCTGATTGGTGATATCGATATGCGAGCCGATGATCCGGATGGGCTTTCCCGTGGGATCTTGGTGGATGAAGGCTTGGGCCAGCACCCAGATGTAATGGCCGTCCTTGTGGCGAAAGCGGAAAACGAGCTCATATCGGTCGGCCTTTGTGTTGATTGCCTGATCGAAATGCGCGAGGGCCTTGTCCAAATCATCCGGATGAACGCGGCTTTGCCATTCCTCGAAAGCATCGCCGATCTCGTCGTCGGCGTAGCCGATTTGTCCTTTCCATTCCTCGGAATAGTGGACTTTGTTGGTGATGAAATCCCAGTCCCACAGGCCAACATTGGCGAATCGAACCGCTTGCTCCAAGTCGTCTTTGGTCTCTTGGAGCGCGAGTTCGGCCTGTTTTCGCGCGGTGACGTCCTGAAAGGCGCCGGTGAGCTTGACCACTTCACCGTCTTTCAGGACTGGCTTGCCGATGGAGCGAGTCCACAGTGCCTGGCCCTTGGCCGTGATAAAGCGGACTTCGATGTCGTAGGGCTGAGCCTGCTCCAAGGCCGCCTGGACAACCGCCGCAATCTTGGGCCGATCTTCGGGGTGATAGAAATCGATGGCCTCTTGGACGGAGGGCATCTGGCCGACGGGAAGCTCATGAATCGCGTACGTCTGCTCGGTCCAGGTCATCTCCAGAGTGCGGGCGTCGAGCTCCCAGCCGCCGACCTTCGCCATGGCTCCGGTCTGCTGGAGCAAGGTCTTTAGTTGCTCCTCGGCCAGCGCTTGGCCGGTCATGTCGCGGGCAAGGTTCACCAAGCCGGTGACCCGGCCCTCTGGGTCGCGCAGCGGCTGATAGGTGACATCCATGTGCCGCCGGCCCAGGACAGGGAACTCGAACCAGCCTGAATACCTGACGACCTCCCCGGCCAAGCAGCGGTCGAGGCGGTCTTTGAGCTGGCTGGAAAAAAACGCTTCTCCAAAAAGATCGGTCACGGAGCGGCCGATAATTTCTTCCTTGGACAGGCCCCAGAAGCGCTCGTAAGCCGGGTTGACGCGCTGGTAGACGTAACTTTTGTCCAACACCCCCAGTGCATCCTCGGTGAGCTGCGCCAGCGGGGAACACCAGCGCAATTCTTCCAGCCGCAGCCACTCATCGCCCCCCTCGCTGACACCCCCGCATCTCTCCAGCTCAGCGATACGCCGGCGAGCTTGGTTCAGCTCGTCGATAAGCGCCTGCTTGGTCTTGTACTGATCGGAAGACATGGCGTTTGCTTCCCAGGAGCGGTGGTCGCTTCATGCGGATTGGTAAGGTGCCGAGTTTACAGGGAAAGCTAGCGGATGAGCCAAAAAAAGGGGCAGTGAAATATGCCGGATGATGTTGCCGCGAATTCGCGAATGCCGAGGTTGTCATCTGGTAGGTCATCGAGGCTAATCAAGCAGCCCGAGGATTGCGCTCAGAGGCGTTGCCAACGGACAGCACAGCAGCGCGCTTGGGATCTTCCAATAATTGGCAGGCGACCAGGTAGCCCGCCGCGCTCCAGGTCTGTTGCCGACGCGCCTGCTGGCCCACCAGGCGGCCGCGACGTCCGTCGTAATATTCCGGCCAGTCGTCGCGGCTCAGGCGGAGCTCGGCGGCCTCGAGCGCGCGTTCGGCCAGCGCCTCAGTGCCGGTTTGCAGGCCGACCAGGGTCAACAGCCACAGCAGCATCGGCCAATGTCCCCCGTTGTGATAGGACCAGGGGCGGTTCTTGCGGTCGCAGCCGGTGAGGATGCGCCAGTCGTGATCGGCCAGGGCCGGGAAGCAGAGCTTGAGCGGCACCTCACCGATCAGATCCTCAGCACGCTCGCTGAGTAGCTGCATGATGGCGCCGGTTTGCTCCTGGCTGGCCAGTCCGGCGGCGCAGGCAAGCAGATTGCCCTGTGCGAACCACCGGTAGTCAATTCGCCCGGGGCCGAGATTGCCGGCCAGATAACCGCCGCGCTCCGGCAGCCAGTCCATCAGCCATTCAGGAATGGTGTCGGGGTGGATGTTGAACTTGTTGATCGAGGTCGGGCCGTATTCCTCCACGCCATAGCGGTAGATCTGATTCAGTTGTGGCAGATCGAGCCAGTAGTAGGTGCGCACATGATGGGCGAGGTTGGACAGGCGTTGATCGAGCACCGGTCGATAGGCTTCGCTGGCCGGGTCCTTGGCGTCGAGCAGATCCGTGGCGGCGCGCAGAGCGGCGAAGAACTGCGCTTGAATATCGAGCGGATAGCCATAAACACCCATGCGGCGGTCGATCATGAATGAGCCGTCGGGCACCAGCATGGTCGGGAACATATCGAAGCGGCTGATCAGGCACAGATCCAGGATCAGACGAATGGCCTGTTGCACCTCGGGCCGCTCAGAAAACGCGCGGTCTGCGCTCGTGCGCACATAGGCGTGCAGGATCAACAGCCACCAGAAGCCAGAATCCACCGGCGCCACTTGGGCGATGGAGTATTCGCCGAAATCTGCGATTAACTGCTCGTCGGGCCCGTGGCAGGCCACTTTGAAGCTGGCCGGCATCAGCCCTTCGCCGGGTTTGAAGCAGTCGAGCTGCTGCTCCTGGCTCTGCAGGCGCAGGGTCGTTGCGAGAAAGTTGCGCACGATCTCCGGGCGACCGTCGAGCAGAAAGGCGAAGGCCGAGACGGCAAAGTCCCGGGTGAACACCTGATCGTAATTCAGCGGCGCAGTCTCGGCATCCTGTGCCGCCACGGTCCCGACCGCTTGGCCCTGGTAGGTCACCACGGAGGATTCGAGCAGCTGCCAGGCCTGTTGGATTGCCTTTGAGTTCATATCGCGGTCTCTTTCGGCGATGTTTAGCGCTTGAACCGCGACACCGTCTTAGTCAGCGCCTTGGTCAGCTGGTTCGCGCTTTGATTTGTTGACCGAAATGTCCGTTCGAGTGGCGGATTTCTTTCAGCGATTCAAGCCTTCCTGTGCGGATAGATCGGCCAATGCGGCAAGAATGTCCGCCGGCTCGGCACGCTGACGGTAATCGGTCTCGGCAAAGGCGTAGCGCACGACACCGTCGCGGTCGATCACAAAGGTCGCCGGGACCGGCAGCACAAAGCGGCCATCGCCGTTGTAGTCGGCGAGATCCAGCCCGAGTCCCCGTTGGTAGATCGCGCGCAGGGACTCCGGTACAGAGAAGGCAAGCCGGTAGGCCCGCATGGTTGTATCCTCGAGGTCGCTTAAAATCTCGAAGGGATAGCCGTCCTGTTCGATCTGCGCGAGGGAGCGATCCGGTTGCTGTGGTGTGACGGCGATCAGCTGTGCTTGATAGCGCGCGAAATGCGCCAGGCTTTGATGCAATCCGCGCAGTTGCAGATTGCAATAGGGGCACCAGGCACCGCGATAGAAAGTCAGAACCACCGGCCCATCGCGCAGACGTGCGGAGAGTCGCACTGTCTCGCCTCTGGCGTTGGGCAAGGCGAAGTCTGGCGCGGTCTCGCCAACCCGCAGCCCGGGCTCGGGCATGGCTGCGGCCAGCGCGGCCGCGGCTTGCTCCATCTGGTCGCGTTCATCGGCGTTGAAGGGGGATGGGTTGTTGGCTTTCTTGGCCTGAAAGGCCTGAAGTTCAGCCTGGTAACTCGGCAGTTTCGTTTCGTCGGCTGCGGTTGCGTTGCCGATGGGTGCGGCGGCCATGGTCATTGCAACAGCCAACGCGAAACCTCGATGGCGTCGCCTCGGCCAGGTATCACCGATCAATGAAAAGTCTCGGGTGACGGCTGTAACTTGCGTTGGCGATACTGTGCGCATGGCGTTCGCTCCTCTGCGACGGGGTGTTGGAATGAAACAGTTAATGAAGGCGTTAGCTTTCAATAAGGGATATAGCGAGGGTAGCATGATCGTAGGGTTGCTAATGTTACTTCTGCCGGTACTAGTTTACTTGGCGACGTTCCCGGTCTCTCGCAGACTGAGGCCGTCTATAAGGCTTGTGTACCGAATACTGGGCGGAATTCTCGTATTTGTTGGCAGTGCAACCTCGTTGTACTTTGCTGCATATACTGGAGATCAAGGAGGTATTGCCGCGTTCTTTTTTCAAATCGTTGTAATCTCGACGTATGTGCTGTTTTCGATAGTTTTAGTGGTCGCAAATTGGCTGATGCGAAAGCAAGAAAAGAAGTAGAACGCGGTCAACGTGAACGCGGGCGCGAAACGCGCCCGCTTGGGACGAAATGCCAGTTGGGAAGCTGCGTCAAGACGCTTGGCAAGCCTGAACCAGCTTACGTCCTCAGCTTACCTCGCCGTTACCGTGAACAACGAAATAGAGTGCTGTGAGCAGCAAGCTGACCTGAAACTCCATTCCGCCCATGGGATGGCTTTCAGTGGCCACGAAGCTCCACTGGCCCCAGTGGACCATCGCGATGGCACCGATGAGCACCGGAACCGTCGCTAGCGCGGCCAGGCGCGTGATCCAATCCCGGCGAAAAATTGGGCCCGCGAGCAGCCCCAGACCGCCAGCCACCTCAGCGACGGCAACGGCCAGCGCAATCGGCAAAGCCAGCCCCATCATGTCGGCAAATTGAGCCGGCGCAAGCAGCTTGCCGATGCCATGGAAAAGAAAGACCGCGGCGAAGCCGATCCGCAGTAGCCAGTGAGCATGAGGTGCCAAGTCCGCGAGTTGCAGCGTGGGGGATGAGATGGTATTCGTCGAGATAGCTGTTGCCATGATGATCTCCTTAGATCAGCCGAAAATTGATGTTGGACGCAGTATGTTGACCCGACCCGTCGTCGGGCGGCGCGCGGCCGCCCGACGGGCCTTGTCCAGGTCTGATTCTGCTCTGCGATGAGATCAGTACGCCAGATCAGGACTGCCGCCGAAGGCCCCGTAAATGTCCGGGCGTGCATGCGTGGGCGAACGGCCTTCACCAACATTCAGCAAATCCGGGTTGCCTTGGGCGACACCTTGATAGCGATCCAAGGTGTTCCCGGTGCCCGGCGAGACCGGTCCCGATGCTTGGAAAGCCCCGACGCGATGATCGCTGTCAGGATTGCCGCTGATAAAATCTTGCAGGCTGTCGGCGGCCTGCACGGACGTGGCGAGCAGAAGACCGGCGGTGGTAGTAAGGATCTTGTTCATGGGAAGACTCCGATAATTGGTTGGTTGATCAGATACCGGGTGTCGCAAGTCGCGGTCCCGGAGGCGGGTGCGGTGCCGGAATATCCGGCAGAGCATCGCGCCCTCACTGACCGAGTCGCTGGCAGACCCCGAAGGGTTACAGCGCAAGTGAAAAAATTTCTTGCTGCGGATTGTTGTTTGGGTTGTAACCTTTAATGCCGCACGCACGACTCACCAAATTGAGATGACCAAGCACCCAGGCGAAAGCACCGCAACCGCGCTCGACGACTTCGAAGCCACCCTGCGGCCGTTGTGGGATCGCGGACAAGAGGGCGACGAGGCCGCCTATCGACAAGCGCTGGAGCAGATTGCCAAGCGCTTGCGCGGCTGGTTTCGCCGGCGCATGCAAACCTTGCCGGATGATGTCGAGGATCTGGTGCAGGAGACGCTGCTGGCGATTCATCTGCAACGCGGCACCTACGACCCGAAGGTCCCGGTCAGCCGCTGGGTGTTCGCCATTGCCCGTCACAAGCTGATTGATCTGTGGCGCCGGCGCGGTCGCCGGGAGGCACGTCATCTGGTATTGGACGATCTCGCCGAAGGGGCGCTGCCAACAGTGAACGAGGAGTTCCCCGTTCAGCGCGATCTGGCGACCCTCCTTGGAACGCTGCCCCAGACCCAGCGCGCGGCGATTACGATGACCAAACTAGAGGGCTTGACCATGGATGAGGCCTCACAACGCAGCGGCACCTCGGTATCGGCGCTCAAGGTGCAGGTGCACCGCGGATTGAAACGGCTCTCGGAACTTGCGAGGAAGACCCTATGAAAACCAGTAATTTGATCGACTTGCTCGCCACCGAAGCCGGCCCCGCGCCGCGTGCGGTGGTGGCCCGGCGCTTCACCCCGGTCGTGCCGTTTGGATTACTGGCAAGCATCGCCGCGACCCTGGTGCTGCTCGGCCCGATTCCGGCGAACCTCTGGGCCGAGCCCGCACCCTGGATCAAGCTCGCCTATGCTGGCGGGCTTGCCACCGGCGCGCTCTGGCTCACAACGCGACTCGCCCGGCCGGTTGCACGCACCGACGGGCCCGTCATCAGCGTCACGGTGGTTGTGGTCCTCATGGCATTGCTGGCCTTGGCGACGCTTGTGGCTCTACCCGCGTCCGAGCGTCTGGCGGCACTGCTTGGGCACTCCTGGACGCGCTGCCCGGTCAATGTCCTTTTGTTGTCCCTGCCGACGCTGGCCGGAGCGGTCTGGGCGCTGCGCGGGCTGGCGCCGACCAAAGCGCGCGCGGCTGGCATGGCTGCCGGACTGCTGGCTGGGGCCGTCGGTGCCTTTGCCTATGCCCTGTCTTGTACCGAACTGTCAGCGGCTTTCGTGGCTGTTTGGTACAGTCTTGGCATTGCGTTGGCCGGCGGGCTTGGTGCCCTGATCGGCCCACGGATGCTGCGTTGGTAATGCGGCAGTTTTCCTCGAGCACTCTGAGCCAGCCCTCCGCTGCGGAGGCCGTTGCCGATCCGGTGCGGACCCTAGTTTGGCAAACAGCGACGGCAGCAATGCATCCCAATGAGGGCGCTGAGAGACCATGCTTCGGATGGAGAACGGCCACGATCACCGCCGCCCAGGAAGGGACCACCGGTTGGGATGTTTGGCCCCGAGCCGATACGACGCATCTCGCCCTCGCGAGCCTCCTGTCTCAAGCCGCACCTAAACTCGTAAGGGTTGCTTGGTTTTCCTGTCCATATAATCTGACTGACAAATCTCCAGAAAGAATCTCCCGGAGCACCCTATGACCGAGTTCCGCACCGAAACCGACAGCCTTGGGGAGGTCCAGGTTCCTGCCGACAAGCTCTGGGGCGCTCAGACCCAGCGCTCGCTTGAGCATTTCAGCATCGGCGACGACCTCATGCCGCGGGAGATGATCGGCGCCTATGCCACGCTGAAGAAGGCCGCGGCAACGGTCAATCACGCCGGCGGGCGACTAGGCGAGCCGCAGCATGCGCTCATCGTGCAGGTCTGCGACGAGATCTTGGTCGGTCAGCACCATGACCAATTCCCTTTGCATGTCTGGATGACCGGCAGCGGCACCCAGTTCAACATGAATGTGAACGAGGTGATCTCCAACCGCTGCTGCCAGATCGCCGGCAGCCCGCTCGGGGCCAAGACCCCGGTGCACCCCAACGATCACGTCAACATGTCGCAGTCGTCGAACGATTCCTTTCCCTCGGCGATGGCTATCGCCGCAGCAGTGGCGACGACCGCAAAGCTTCTGCCCTCTGTGCGCGCGCTGCGTGACGCGCTCGACGCCAAGTCCAAAGCATGGGACGGACTCGTCAAGATCGGCCGCACCCACATGCAGGACGCCACGCCGCTGACGCTGGGCCAAGAGGTTTCCGGCTACGTTGGCATGTTGGATGAAGCCGCCGGATGGATCGAGCAGGCGCTGTCGGGCGTCTACCGCCTCGCCCTCGGGGGGACCGCAGTGGGCACCGGCCTCAACGCGGCACCCAACTTCGACACCGAGGCCGCCACGGAGATCGCCAAGCTGACTGGCCTGCCGTTCGTGACCGCGCCGAACAAGTTCACGGTGCAGGGCGCCCACGACGCCCTCGTGCAGTTGCACGGCAGCTTCAAGACGCTGGCCGTATCGTTGTTCAAGATCGCCAACGACATCCGGCTGCTGTCCTGCGGACCGCGTTGCGGACTCGGGGAGCTCAATATTCCCGCCAACGAGCCGGGCTCCTCCATCATGCCGGGCAAGGTCAACCCGACCCAGTGCGAGGCGCTGGCGATGCTGGCTGCCCAGGTCATGGGCAACGATGTGGCGGTCGGTATCGGCGGAGCCAGCGGCTATCTCGAGATGAACGTCTATAAGCCGCTGATCATCTTTAACGTCGCCAAATCCGCGCGGCTGATCGCCGATGGCTGTCACAACTTCCGCGTCTTCCTAGTCGAGGGCACCGAGCCCAACGAGAAGCGGATCGCAGACTATGTCGAGCGCTCGCTGATGCTGGTGACGGCCCTGAGCCCAGTGATCGGTTACGACAAGGCATCGCAGGTCGCCCACTATGCCCTGGACCATGACATGACCCTGCGCGAGGCCGCATTGAAGCTCGGCTTCGTCGCTGCAGACGAATTTGACCGGGTGGTGGACCCGGCGAAGATGACCCATTCCTACATCGCCTAAGCCACCGACGAGGTCAGCGGCATCAGTTAAACGCGCCGCCGATTTTGATGCTCGTTGTCGGCCCCTCGGCTCCGTTCGCTCCTATCAACACGAGAGAGACAGACCATGCCCATGACGACCATCTCCAAGCGCGGTTCAGAGCTGCTTCAAGATCCCTCCTTGAACAAATCCACCGCCTTCACCGAGGCCGAAAGGCAGGCCCTGGGCCTTGTGGGTCTGGTACCCGATGTGACCGAGACCGAGGATCTGCAACTGCGCCGGGTGATGCTGCAGCTCAGCCATAAGCACACCGACCTCGATCGCTACATCTTTCTGGTCAATCTGCTCGACCACGATGAAACCCTGTTTTACCGGACCATCATGTCCGACCCGGCCCGCTTCCTGCCGATCATCTACGACCCGACAATCGGCGAGGTCTGTCTCAAGTTCGGTCACATTTACCGCCAAACCCGGGGTATGTATGTTTCGATCGAGCGGCGCGGGCAGGTTCGGGACATCCTTGGAAACTGGCCCCAGAAGGACATCCGCTTCATCTGCGTAACCGACGGTGGACGCATCCTCGGCCTCGGTGACCTCGGTGCCAACGGCATGGGCATCCCGATTGGTAAGCTCCAGCTCTACACTGCTGCGGCCGGGGTGCCCCCTCAGTACCTACTCCCGATGTATCTGGACGCGGGCACCAACAACGAGCAATACCGCAATGACCCGCTCTATCTCGGGCTGCGCAAGGCGCGTCCGCCGACGGACGAGCTTTTTTCGTTCGTCGACGAGCTGGTTGAGGCGGTGCAGGAGGTGTTTCCGCGTTGCTGCATCCATTTCGAGGACTGGACGGGGGTAGATGCGGTGCATTTGCTCGAGCGCTACCGCGACCGATACTGCGTCTACAACGACGATGTTCAGGGTACAGCCGGTATCACCCTGGCCGGGATGATCAACGCCGTGAAGCTCAAGGGCACCCAGCTCAAGGACGAGAGCTACCTCTTCCTCGGCGCCGGATCGGCGGGCATTGGCCTTGCCAACCTGCTGTGTTCGGCGCTGGTCGCCCAAGGCATGTCGCTCGCCGACGCGCAGGCCAAGGTGCACATGTTTGACGTCAAAGGCCTGCTGGAGCCGAGCCGCACGGACCTAGTCGACTTCCAGCGACCCTATGCGCACCCGAACGAGCCCTGCACGGACTTCGCCGCTGCGATCAAGCACCTGAAGCCGACGACGCTTATCGGGGTCAGCACGGTCGGCGGCGCCTTCACCCAAGAGGTCGTCGAGGCGATGTCGCAGGTGAACGAGCGCCCGGTGATCCTCGCCCTGTCGAACCCGACCGATCACGCAGAATGCACCGCAGAGCAGGCCTACACCTGGTCCAAGGGCAAGGTGATCTATGCCGCAGGTGTCCAGTTCGATCCGGTCCATTATGAGGGGCAGGTCTTCCTGCCGGGACAAGCCAACAATTTTTACATCTTCCCGGCGGTGGGCATGGCGATTTACGCGACCCAGGCCAGTCGCGTCAACGACGAAATGTTCATCGAGGCAGCAGCGGCGGTCGCGGATCAGGTGCCGCCCGAGATGCTCAAGCAGGGGCTGCTTTATCCGCCTCAGTCGAACATCTTGGAGACCGAAATCCAAACCGCCGCTCGGGTCGCGCAACTCGTTTTCGACCTGGGCCTCGCGCGCGTTGATCGTCCGACTGATATGGTCGATTTCATTCGCGCCCATGTCTATCGGCCCGAATATCCGACGCTCGTCTGAGCCGTGCAGAGCAGCCACCGCCTATGGGCGTGAGGTCACGGATAATGCGAACGTTCGCGCCGACCCGACCGAACACCAACCGGCGCCGGCTCCGAGCGCTCGATCCCCGGTCCGCTACCCTTCGGCCAACTCAGGGTAGGGCTCTGGGCCATGCTCTTAGCGCGGCTGTTCAAGTCCCTGCCGCTGACCCGCCAGAACTACGGCACGGACATGCGGATCATCGCCTGTATCACCGATGCCGCGCCCGTCGAGAAGATTCTCGGGCAAATCGGCGAGCCTGGTCGACTGCTTCGCTCCGTTATTCGCGGCAGTGAAAAGCCGAAGATAGACGCTTGCGCGCTTAACCATTCAATGTCCGGTTTGTCGAAATTGCCACCAATGGCAGCCGAAGGCGCGACTGTCTGCTCCTGGCCGCTATGTGAAGCTTCACATAGCGGCCAAAAGCCGACGCACGGGTGAGCCCTACTTCACCTATCGTCTGGTGGAGTCGGTTCGCGAAGCCGGGCGCGTGCGCCAACGCACGGTGGTGAATCTCGGCCGCCACTTCGAGGTCCCGCGCGAGCAATGGCCGGCCTTGGCACGGCGCATTGAGGCATTGGTTGGCGGGCAGTCGGAGCTGTTCTCGCAACTGGATGCCCGTTGGGGCGGAGAAGAGTTCGCTGTGATCCTGCCAAACTGCAGGCTCAGCGATGCGGCACTACTGGCCGAAAAGCTTCGCGCCCTGATTGCCGATGAAGCCTTCGCCCACGTGGGGCAAGTCACCTCCAGCTTCGGTGTCGCCGAGTGGGCACCGCAAGAGAGCCTTGATCAGTGGATCAAGCATGCCGATAATGCCTTATACGCGGCCAAGGCAGCCGGACGCAACTCTGCTTTTGTGCATAAGGGTCAACCGAATGGAGCACATTAACCTAAATCCGGCAGCTCGGGAGCCTGAAATTCTCTAAGCCCATGTTTTGTAAGTAGGCCACTCAACTGCAGAGCAGTTGGAATGGTCACTAAACGAGTGACTTGCAACTTCCAACAATGTCGCATGGTTTCAGGCTGATATGATCAGAAAGCTAGCCCAACTGCCGGTTTTAAGATTAAGGCAGCTCCCCGCAACGAAGTAAGCAGTGATTTCTGATAACCACCGCCGACCTGAATAGTCACCCGATGCATCAATGACATGCCATTTTTCCAGGACTTGACAGTTAGAAAATTACAGAAAGGCCAAACAAGCGGAATCGACTTATACGATGGAACAGGGATCTAACAGCCACAGCGGTTGCAACGAGCCCGAACATCTATCGTCCGCGCCGCGCGCCCTGTGGTCGAACGAACGGGAACAGATGCTATCCCACGCTGCGCGCATGGCCCAGGTGGGCGGCTGGACGCTAGAGCCAAACAGCAGTCGATTCCGACCGACCGTTCACTGGTGCCATATCCACGGCGTCGAGCCGGGTGAATCGACCCTGGACAGCCTATTGCGAATCCTCCATCCCGATGACCGCGCGGGGATGCTGGCGGCCATCCAGCGCGCCTTGGAAGAAAAAACGCCCTACGTTCATCAGCACCGCATTATCCGTCCGGACGACCAAAGAACTCGCTTCATTCAGGACTATGGCGAGTTCCTGTATGACGCCAATGGCAAGCCCACGACTTTGTGCGGCGCCGCGCAGGACATTACTGAGCGGATTCGGATGCAAGACGCAATCCGGGATACCGAGGAACATTTGTATCTGGCGTTGCAACTTTCAAAAACGGCGATCTGGGAGTGGCATACAGACACCGACCAAGTGACATGGTCTGAGGACATGGCTTCAATGTGGGGCCTTGCTCCGAGACTGTTTCG
Source organism: Thiorhodovibrio litoralis (assembly GCF_033954455.1). NCBI lineage: Bacteria > Pseudomonadati > Pseudomonadota > Gammaproteobacteria > Chromatiales > Chromatiaceae > Thiorhodovibrio > Thiorhodovibrio litoralis. The sequence continues at coordinate 2,365,526 of NZ_CP121473.1, forward strand.
TGGCACCTTCGAGGAGATCGCCTCGCGCATCCACCCCGATGATCTTGCGCACTGGCGCAAGAGCATGCAGGCCTGTGTTGAGGATGGCGCCGAACTCAACCTCGAGTTTCGTGTCCTCTGGCCCGACGGGTCAAGTCACTGGTTGGCCACCGATGGCGACGCGATTCGCGGCGCAAACGGTCGAGCCATCCGCCTGGCAGGTGTGGCCCGCGACATCACCGAACGTAAAACGAGCGAGCAGGATTTGCTCGAAAGCCAGATACGGCTGGAACAGTTGGCCTATTACGATCATCTCACCGGACTCGCCAACCGACGACTGCTGTTGGATCGACTGAGCCAAGCGATCGCCGTCGCCGACCGTGAGAACTCTCGGCTGGCCGTCTGCTATCTGGACCTGGACGATTTCAAGCCTGTCAACGATCAGTGCGGACACCAAGTAGGGGATATTCTTCTGCAAGCCGTTGCAGCACGCCTGGTTTCCTGTGTCCGCCCAAGCGATACCATTGCCCGCTGGGGTGGCGATGAGTTCGCGCTACTGTTTTCCGATGTCGCCGACCGGAACGCATGCATTCAGATTCTTGACCGTATTCTGCATGGCCTGAACGAACGCCTGATCAAAGAGCAACCACAACCCGTTTCGGCCAGTATCGGTGTGACCCTGTATCCAGAAGATCATGGCGATGCCGACAGCCTGTTGCGACATGCCGATCACGCCATGTACCTGGCAAAGCAGTGCGGACGCAACAACTATCAGTTCTTCGACCCCGAGAAGGATCCTCTCGGCATCGCCAGCCGCGAACGTCTGCGCGACATCCAGCAGGCGATCAACGCCGGCGAGCTAAGACTCCTATATCAACCGATCGTCAACATGCGCAGCGAGTCCACTGCGGCGGTCGAGTCCGTGGAGGCGCTGGTGCGCTGGCAGCATCCGCGGCGCGGCCTCCTGGCGCCGGGCGAATTTCTACCCGCCATCGAGGGCAGCGACCTGATCCGCCAACTCGATCGCTGGGTGCTGCGCGAGGCCTTGGCCCAGCAAGAAGCCTGGGTCGGTCAAGGGCTGCACCTGCGCCTGCATATCAATGTCTCAGCCTATTCGCTGCTGACACCCGATTTCATGGTGGATGTTTCAGGATTCATCGGCCAGCACCCAGGTGTCCAGCCCGGTGGTATTGAACTCGAAATCCTGGAAACCGCAGCGCTCAATGACCTGGATCTGGTCAGCGCGGTGATCCACCAGGGTACCCTGCTCGGGTTGTCCTTCTCACTCGATGACTTCGGAACCGGCTATTCGTCGCTGACCTACATCCGTCGACTCTCCGCCCGGACGCTCAAAATCGATCAAACCTTTGTGCGAAACATGATCAAGGATCATGAAGACCGCGCCATCGTCGAAGGGGTCATCGGACTGGCCCGCGCCTTTAATCTTGCGGTCATTGCCGAAGGCGTGGAAACCCTGGAGCACGGTTGTCTGCTGATGCGCCTGGGTTGTGATCGCGTTCAAGGCTATGGCATCGCCCGCCCCATGAATGCCGAACGACTCACCGAATGGGCGACCGCTTATCGGCAGCCCGCGCTCTGGGCTGAGCTGACGGAATATCTGGCAGAAGACTTGGCGCCGGCATAGCACAACCAGGCTGCTTCCGCGTTCATCCGGGCTGTCTCGCAAGCTGTGCGCTATACATTCTTAGAGTCAGCGTCCACGCCATCCAAGAGTGGCACGAGGGTTGCTGCCAGATTGGCGAAATCCTGAGCGCCACGACACTTTGGCGCATAGCTACGAACCGGCTTGCCAACACTGAAGGCTTCAGCCAAACGAATGTCGGAGCGAATGCCGGCCAGAACCCTCGGCGCGCCGAATTGACGCGCGACCTCGCCGGTCACCAGACGATGCTGGCGGATGTGCGCCGCCGACATGGTCGGCACAAAGCCGAGGATTTTCAGTTGCGGATTGGCGCCGCCCGAGATGATCTTGAAAAGCACCCGCATCAGTTGCCGCACCCCTTCCAGGGAGAGATGGTGCGGAACATAGGGCACCAGCACCCAATGCGCCGCCGTCAGTGCGTTGAACAACAGATGGTCCAAAGAAGGGGGCGTGTCGAGAATCACCAAATCGAAAGCCGAGGCGATGTCTTGGTGCGCGAGCGCTTCAGCTAACCGCCCTTGCCCCCCCACACCGCTACCATGCTCGAATCGTTGGTCGGCCGGACATAGGGAGAGATTCGCAAAGGCGCTCGGGTAGACGGCAGCCGAGAGTTTTGCCAGAGGGTCGAGAAAGATGCTATGGGCCGTGGGCGCATCCCGGTCCAATTTCAGGCCCAGCCCGGCGGCACAATGGCCCTGTGAGTCGAGATCAACCAGAAGAACCCGGCGCCCGAGCGCGGCCAGTTCGGCAGCGAGATTGACTGCCACCGTGGTCTTGCCGGTGCCACCCTTGCGGTTGGAGACGGCAATGATCCGGGGCATGGCTAGACCGCACCCATCAAAACAGCTCGATCTGGGGCCGCTCGTCAGTCGCCGCCCCGGCACCGACCACTGCGGCGTGGGCATTACGCTGACTGGACATCACATAGCGATCAAGATGTCCATCCAAGCGCTTCTTGAGGCTTGGCTGCACCGAGCCGTCCCATGCAGCATCGCCAAAACGATCCATGAGCGACTGCAAATGTTCGCCCAACTCGCCAAGAGCGATTCCGACCTGTTCCAGACGTTGGCGGACCACATCCTGAAACTGAATATATCCCAGTGCGCCGGACAGGCGTGTGACGATTTCCTGATTCCCCGTCTCCACCCCTTGAATCACCTCCAGCAGCAAGGCGCTCCCCTCGGCGAAACGCGCCTCCATGGCGCTGATGTCGGTGATAATCCGATGAATATGGTCGCTGTATTGCTTGCGGTCCCTGGCCTCGCGTGCCACGATAAGCTCTTTTTCCGTGCTCTTTGTCGCTGTATTGATCTTGTTGGCAATATCCTCGGCTGCGCGGGCGGTTTGGGTGGAGAGGGTTCGCACCTCATCCGCCACCACAGCAAAACCGCGTCCTGTCTCCCCCGCACGCGCCGCCTCGATGGCCGCATTGAGCGCCAGAAGATTGATCTGTCTGGCGATATCGGAAATTACCCCAACCAGCGGAGACAGCGCATCCACCTGCCCGGAGAGGTGTTCGATGCGCTCCAGGTTGCTGTCGAGCTCCGTCATCTGCTCGTTGAGATGATCGCTCAGAACGGCTATGACCTCTTTGTTATTGGCCACCTGCTGTTCCATGACCTCCGCCAGTTCCATGCCGTTCGCCATGGAATGCCCGATCCGATCCATCTGCGCACGGGAGAGTCCATGCACCTGATTGATCTGCTCGATCACCGACATGACTCCCTGTTCGGTCTCTTGGACGGTACCTTCCATCTGTTTCCTCATGATGTCGAGGTAAGGTGAAACATGGCCGATTTCGTCCTTGACCAGGGCTTCCTGAATGGACACGCTTTCAAGTTGAGAGTGGCCTTCGTGAAGCAAGCGAATAAAGGCTTTCAGGTCCTGGCGCAGAAACACCCAGGCCAGGACTCCGCTCAATGCCAACACGGACACCGTGGATAAGAAGGTAGTGAGGGCGATCTCAGTGGCATAGCTCATGCCCAGCGGGATGAGAAAGAGATCGCGCAGCCAGGGCGAGATCACCCAAGCAACCATTACGTTGATAGCAAGCGCTACCGCGGCGGCCACCATAAGCCTGGAACGCGCGCCGCGCAATGGCAGTTGAGCATCCACCGTTTGCATTCCGATGCCCACCTAGGCGCCCGGCAGCACTTGCTTGATCACCTTGACAAGGGCGGGGCCGTCGACGGGTTTCACCAGCCAGCCGGTGGCGCCCAGTTTCTTGCCCTCGTCGCGCTTGTCCGCCTGACTCTCGGTGGTCAGGGTCAGGATGGGCGTGAAGCGGAACCCAGGAAGCGCGCGCACGTTCTTGATGAGCTCGAATCCACCCATGTTGGGCATGTTGATATCGGTAATGATGAGGTCGGGCTTCACGCCACCCTTAAGCTTGGCCAGTGCCTGCACGCCGTCTCCGGCCGTCTCGACATCGAAGCCGTTCATCTCCAGGGTCGTCTTGACGCTATAGACCATGGTGGCGGAGTCGTCCACAATCAGGATTTTCTTGGGCATTCTTGTTTTCCTTCAGGCTACTCGAGCAAGGCGGATTCGAGCCAACTACGTAATCCAGCATCCTTGGGCCAAGCTTTGATGACAGGCTTGGCTGCCATCAAGACTTGCAGATTGGCAGGATGCAGATGGACGCAATCGGCCAAATTCACCTTGGCAGTCGGCTTCTTCTGCAACCATTCCAATAAAGTTTCGGCTTCCTCAACGGTCACAATGTCAAGAAACATGGCATGATTGCCTTTGAACTCAATGGGCATCACAGAATCTCCTTGACATTGAGCACCATCAGCACCGAGCCATCGCCCATCAGCGCGGAACCGGAATAGGCAGACAGACTCGCCAGAACACCAGTCATGGGCTTGAGGATGATATCGACGGTCTCGCGGAAATCGTCCACCAAAAGGCCCAGGGTTTCATCGCCCAGTCGCACCACTAGCACCGCCAACTCGTCATCAGCGTTGGCCTTGTGCTGCGCCTGAATCCCGAGCAGGGTGTTGATCGACTTCAGCGGCACAATACGCCCGCGCAAGACCGTGGCCAGACTGCGTTTGATAGTGCGAATCGCAGACTGGGGCACTCGCACAGTTTCCACCACAGTGTCCATCGGGACACCGAAGGACTGATCATCGGAGACCACGATCATGACGTTGGTCACGGCCATCGACAAAGGCACCGACAGCCGCAGTTGGGTCCCCTGCCCCAGAACACTGGTCAAGGTCATAGCGCCGTTGACCTTCTCCACAGCTGAGCGGACCACATCCATCCCCACCCCGCGTCCAGAGAGGTCCGACACCGTCTCTGCGGTCGATAAACCAGCGGCAAAGACCAGATTCACAGCCTCCTGGTCGCTGATGCGCTCCAGCGTGGCCTCGTCGATGAGTCCCTTGGTATAGGCCTTGTGCTTGATGACATCGGGGTCGATGCCCTTGCCGTCGTCCTTGATCTCAATCACCACACGGTCGGATTCCTGGGTGGCACGCAGCGTCAGGGTGCCAGCCACTGGTTTGCCGGCAGCGGCGCGCACCTCGGGCGACTCGAACCCATGATCAAGACTGTTGCGCACGATATGCACCAACGGATCACCCAATGCCTCGATGATGTTCTTATCGGCCTCGGTGTCCTCCCCTTCCATGACCAGGTGCACATCCTTGCCGAGCTTGCGCGAGATGTCGCGCACCAGACGCGGGAAGCGCTGGAAAACAAAGGAAACGGGCATCATGCGCACCTGCATGATAGCGTCCTGCATCTCCTCGGCGATGCGATTGATCACCGCGTAATGGCCCTTGATGTCGCGCGAGAGCTCACGCACCCCAAACACATCCTCAGCCCGTCCCGCCAAGTACGGCAGGCCATTCTTAGCCACAACCATCTCGCCGATCAGGTTCATCAGGCGGTCGATTTTGGTCTGATCGACCTTGAGGCTCTTGGGGCCGGCGATGGCATCCTCGGCGCGGCGACCGAATTTGACCCCGCCGCTCTCCCCTTCTGGCGCCGGTGTTGCCTGAGCAGCGGCTGGTGGAGCTTCGCTGGGCGCTGGAGCACTTTCTGTGGGAAGCTGAGGCGATACCGACGGATGCTCTGCGCCGGCTTCGGCAAGCACCGGAGCCATGGCGGGAAAGCGCGCATCCAGCCAGGCCAGAAGGGCCGCGCCGCTGTTTGCCTCCAAGGCATCTCCGGTTGCCGCATCAAGCCCCGGCAGCGCCGCACTGTCGCCGCAGACGCGCAGGCAGCCGGACAGTGCGGCAGCGACGGACTGAATCCGACCAGGCAGCCAATCGGGATTGTCTGTCTGACTCAGAATGGTCCGTTGCGTGGCGACGACAGCCTCCAGCGCCTCAGCCTCCTCCGCAGACAAGGTGGCGACATCGTCGCGTTGAGTGCTGCCCTCTGCTGCGACAGCCCCGACGCCATCCCAAGCGGGCGGCTCGAAGGTACGCAATGACTCCAGGAGTGCGTCGAGAACGGCCGGGCTCTCTGGCTCGGTCTCCGGCTCAGTTTCCAGTACCAGCCGCAGCCAGCGCAGGGCCGAGGCGATCCAAAGATCGGGGTTGGAGAGTTCGAGCATGGTGCCGGCATTGCGAGCCAGGCCGTCAAGATCGCCGGCTCGCAACAGCTCCAATGCATCAGAGAGGAAGTCATCGTAGACCGGCCCACCATTGGTGTCGCCCTGGGGCAGAACCAGCGCGAGCCGGGCAACCGGTATAAGCCTTATCTGGTCCGCCACATAGCGATAGTGTTCCTCCAGCGCGGCACGGGGTGCGGCGGTCAGCAGACTGAAATCCAGCAGGCAGGCATAGGCGTCCAGCTCGGCCAAGGGCGACCATGGGTCGCGTGCCTCAATGCCGCCCCACAGTAGTTCGGGGGTTTGGCGCACCAGAAAGAAGGGATCATCGCCCTGGTAAAAACATTGCTCCGACGGGGTGTAGACGAGCCAGTGCAGCGGATCACCCGCGCGGGCACGCCGATAAGCCTCCATGCGCGCGGTCTCGGGAATAGCGGCGAGCGGCAGTTGCGCGGATGCCTCGGGGTCCGGTTCTTTGCTCTCCACAGCCGTTGCGACATCGGGCGCGCCGGGCTTGCCTGGAGCCTGGCCGGAAGCCTGGTCAGGAGCCTGGCCGTCATCGGCTTGCATCAGCTCGCGCAGCGAGGCTCCCAGGCGTGCGGCATCCGTCCCGTGGGTTTTGCCCATGACACCGTCCGACTCAACTTCATCGCACAGCATGCCGACGAAATCCATCGCATCCAGGAGACGATCAGCCAGGAGCTGCGAGTAAGCCACCCGGCCGTTGCGCACCACATCCATCAGGTCTTCGCCGGCGTGCAGCACCCGGGTCATTTCGGGAAAATCGAACAGACCACTGTTGCCCTTGAGGGTATGCACCAGACGAAACAGCTCATTCATCATGGCCGCGTCGCCGGGGGCGTTTTCCAACTCCATCAGCTTTTCGCTGATGCCTTGCAGAAAATCGCGCGCCTCCGACAGAAACTGTTCGAGCAATGGATTCATTGCGCCACCTCCCCCAAGAGCACCCGGACCTGGGCCAAGAGCTGATCGGGCTTGACCGGTTTGATCACATAGAGGTTGGCGCCGGCGGCATAGGCGCGTTGCTCATCGGCAGGCTGTGCCTCGGTGGAGATCATGATGGCCGGCACCTGCGGCAGATCGCCGCTGCGCAGTTCGTGCAGAAAACCATAGCCATCCAATTTAGGCATGTTAATGTCCACCAGATAGAGATCGAAGCTCGACTGCAAGGCTTTTTCCAGTGCCTCAATGCCGTTCATCGCCTCCTCCACGGCGAAATTCGCCGTTTCGAGAATCCGGCGGTGATACAAGCGCACTGTCGCCGCATCATCGATAATCAGAATGCGCTTCATGACGTCTCCAGTGGCCTTTGATAGACGATGGCCTCAGGGAATTTCCGCACCTTGTAAAGTGACGAACTGCGGCTCATGGATTCCGAATGACCAAGACAAACAAAGCCGCCTGGCTTCAAAGCGTCATAAAAGGTCTCAGTCGCCGTTTTGCGTGAGACATCGTCGAAATAGATCAGCAGGTTGCGGCAGAAGATCACGTCAAAGTCGCGATAACCCCGGGTATCGCCGCGCTCGGAGACATTGACCCGAGTGAACTCCACCGACTCACGCAGATCATCACAAATCTGATAGCCGTCAGCCTGGCGGCGAAAATACCGCTGCAGGTATTTGGCCGGCAAATGCTGCACCGAGCGGATTGAATAAAGCCCCTCACGGGCGCGAGCGAGAATTCGGGTATCAATGTCGGACGCAACGATTTCGACATCCCAGTGATTGATTCCTGGCCAGCGCTCCAAAAGATAAATAGCAATGGAATAAGGTTCCTCGCCGGAGGAAGATGGAACCACCCAGATACGGATGGCGCGCTGATCGCGTTTGCGCGCGACGATCTCCGGCAGCAGTGAATCGACCAAACACTGAAACTGATACTCTTCACGGAAAAAATAGGTTTCATTGACCGTCATCAGATTGGTCAATAACTGCACTTCATCGCTGCTCGCCTGAAAGCGCAGCAAGGTGAAATAACTGCGAAAGGTGCCGCTGTCCGTGGCTTCAATGCGCTCCACTAACCGCTTATCGACGAAATAGCGCTTGGATGCATCAAACTGGATGCCGGTCTTGCGATAGAAAAACTCCCGAAACTTCTGGAAATCCTCGTCGCTGATCCGGATATTGGCCGGCGCCGGATCAGGCTTCACGAAGACGCCCTAGCGCCAGGTCGGTCGCAAAGCGGATGTATGGCTCGTCGGCAAAGCGCACCTGAAGGCGCAACAGGCTCTCGCGGGCTGACACCGTCCCGACCTCACCGAGCAGATCCACTGCCGTGCCGCAAACATTGACATGGGAGTCGCGATCAATGACCTCGATCAGCCAGGTCTCCACCTCCGGATGACAGAGGGATTCCAGAATATTGACCGCGAAGATCCGGACATCCGGATCGGAGTCGGCGAGCAATCCACGCATCATGGGCGCCACCGCGTCCGGCAGTTTCTGCATGGCCTCAATGGCCTCGTTGCGCAGCGCCGGTTCCTCGCTGCGCAGGCAGTCGACGAGACCCGCTACCGCTGTGGCGTCGCCCAGGCTGGTCAGGGTCGTAAGAATGACTTCCCGAACGGAAACATCCGCTTCTTGTTTGAGACGCGCCACCAACGCAGGCGCGGCATCCGGGCAATCGACCAGATCACGCGCCGCCCAACGCCGGGCGGTCGGGTCAGACGCCGCCAGCTGCACCATCAGACTCGCGCAATCACGGCCCGCCTGACGTGCATCGACGGTGATAGGCTCGTCTGTTTGGGTTTTGACGAGAGCCATGATCGAAGCCTCAACGCCCCGCCCAGGTATTAACCTGCGCGGCGATCTTCTCCGCATGCAGCACCAGGCTGGCACCACCGCGCGCGATCAGTTCCGCTGGCATCCCAAAGACCACAGAAGATTCCTCGGATTCGGCGATGGTGCGCCCGCCGCGCGCTTTTATCTCGGCGAAGGCATCGGCGCCGTCATAGCCCATGCCTGTCAGTAGGATGCCGATGACCCGCGCGGGGTCGCAATGCTCCAGCACCGAGCGACCCAAGAGCTCGACCGAGGGGTGCCAGAGAAAGTCGTGATTCTCGGGCTTGGAGAGGACTGTCAGGCACCCGCCGCGCTGACCCACCACCATGTCGGCGCCGCCCTTGCCGATGTAGATGGTGCCCGGCTCGACCGGCATGGGACGCGCGACCTCCACGACATTCAGGGTGCAGAGCCCGTTCATGCGCTGAGCGAAGGGGAGCGTGAAGGACGCGGGCATGTGTTGAGACACCAGAACCGGCCAAGGGAAATCTGCCGGCAAGCGCGGCAGGATGTCCTCCAGAGTGCGCGGGCCGCCGGTCGAGACGCCAATCACCACCAGCCCCTCGCCCGCCACGCCGCGACGCACGGCAAGCGGTCGCGGGGCCGGTTTCGCCTGCTCCTGACGCAAGCGGTTACTGACCGTCCGAGCTGTCCTGGATTTGAGTCGGGCACCTGCCGCAGCGCGCACTTTAGCCACCAGTTCAGCGCTGATCTCGTCGATAGAGAGCGAAATGGTGCCGCCCGGTTTGGCCAGATAGTCCACGGCCCCTAGATTGAGCGCCTCGAAGGTCGCCAGCGCCCCCTGCTCGGTGAGCGAGGACACCATGACCACCGGCACCGGCCGCTCTGCCATTATCAGCGATAGTGCTGTGATGCCGTCCATCTCCGGCATGTTGATATCGAGCGTCACCACGTCCGGCTCGAAGGCGCGATTCTCCTCGACCGCCTCCTGGCCGTTGCGCGCCTGACGAATCTCAAAGTCTCCCTCTGCCTGGAAGACATTGGCCAACTGACGGCGCATCAGCGCCGAATCGTCAACAAGCAGCAGCTTAATCATGCGGACAAGGCCGCCAGGTCGGCCAGCTCAGGTCCCCGCACCAACTGCGTGGGATCAATCAACTGCACCAGACGCTGCTGCTTTTCAAGGTTCGCCATGCGCGCGAGGAGTTGTGATTGCTCGCTGGACAATTGCGGCGCCGGTTCGATGGCGGTTTTGGGAATCTTGAGCACCTCAGCCACCGAATCCACAATGAAGCCGGTGCGCGCGCCTTCGATCAGAAACACCATGACACGTTGGCGGTCCGTGCGCTCCACGCTCTGCAAGCCCAGGCGTCGGCGCAGATCGATCACCGGAAGGACAGTCCCGCGCAGGTTGATGACCCCCTCGACGAAGGCCGGCGCCTTGGGCACATGAGTCAATTCATCTGGGACACGCACGATCTCCTGCACGCTCTCAATCGGCACACCGAACTCCTCCTTGTCGAGGCGGAACACCACGACCTGCTCATCATCGTCGGCGCTTTCCTCGTCAGAATCCTCAACATCGGCTCGCTCGTCCTCAGTCATGCTATCCACGGTGGTCAAGGCCTCCTTGATGGCTGAATGACGGAAAAGGTTGTCGGTGGAGATGATCGAGACCAGGCGCTTGCCGCCGTCGAGCCGACAGATATCGGAGATGTCGGCCATATCCCCGTCGCGCGCCAAGAGACCAGGCATGGCCTCGACCTCGGCCTTGGCGACTCGCAGGACTTCGTTGACGCTGTCCATCACCAGGCCGACCGAGGTCCCGCCCAGCGACACCACCACGATGCGGCTATGTTCGTCCGCCTCCTGCGGCGGCAGCGCGAACATCCGGCGCAGACTCACCAGGGGCAGCAGCCGATTGCGGAGGCTCATGACACCCAACACATGTTGCTCCGAGCGCGGCACCTGCACGATATGCTCGGGCACCTGCACGATCTCCTGAACATTCTCGATGGCGATGGCGTACTCCTGCCCGGCGACATCGAAGCTCACCAGTTGCAGCTCGTCGCTGTCCTCTTCCTCTTCGGTTTCGGCCTGCCTGGAAAGCCCCGCCGTCATTCCTGCGGACTTGGCCAGCTTGGCGATGTCCGCGAACTCCCGGCTAATGAGTTGAGCGAAGTCCAGCACCATAATCATGGCGTGACCGCCCACGTCCTTGATGAGACCGGACAGCAGTTGGGTATCCACAGTGCTGCTGATGGAGCCGACCGCCTCGATTTTGGCCGGCTCCACGCCTATCACGCTGGCAACCCGGTCGACCACAAAGCCTAGGGGCTGGCCAATGTCGATCACCAAGGCGCGGGTGGTGTCATCATGCTCTCGCTCAGGCAGTCCGAACAGATGGCGCAGCGCGATGATCGGCAACACCTTGCCACGCAGGTTGGCCAAGCCTTGCAGACTGGGTGGAGCCAATGGCACCCGGACCACCTCCGGTACGCGGATGATCTCTTGCACCGGGGCCATGTCGACGGCGAAGACCTCCTCGCCGACGACGAAGGTGACGAACTGGCGGATGTCGCTGACCTGCTCATCGAGGTCATCATCCAGTGGCACCCCATCGCGTCCTTGCTTGCTTTGCCCTTGGCTGCTTTGCCCTTGCCTGCTTTTAGGGGGGGAGTCCTTGGGGTTTTCCGTCAGGGTCTCTGGTCCAATTTGTTCTGGTCCAATTTTTTTTTCTGGGCGAATCTCTGGAGGGGGAGTCTCTATCGTCATGATCGCACCCCTAGGCGCTTTGCAGTTCGTCGGCGAGGGAGGCGATCTCCTCGACGGCGGACGCCAGTTCCTCAGCCCCTTGCGACTGCTGCTGGGAAGCGGACGCCGCCTCGGTCGCGGCCTTATCGGCCTGCTGAGCGGCAGCGGAGATCTGCTCGATGCCAGTCTTCACCTGGGTGACAGCCGCGACAATCTCACCAGCGGCGGCAAGAATTTCCTGCGTTCCTTCCTCCACGGTGACGATATCCGTCTCGATGGTTGTCAGATTGGCTGTGGTCGCCTTGGCCTTTTCCACCTCAGTGAGCGCAGAGGAGACAATCTCCTCCAGATCGCGCCCGACGATGCCGATCTGATCCTGCACTGCCTTGACCAGATCCTTGATGTTGTCGGCGTTTTCGGCCGAGTCATGGGCCAGGTTGCGAATGTCGGTGGCCACCACCACAAAGCCCTTGCCGAATTCACCCGCCCGCGCTGCTTCAATCGAACCATTCACAGCCAACATATTGGTCTGGATGGAAACCGTAGTGATGGCGTCGACGATCTTGTCAATGCGCCGGGAAACTAGCTCCAGGTCATTGATCTGTTTGATGCTCGAGCGCGAGGCATCCGCCGCAGTCGAGACCCCGCTAACCAGGCCGTCGACGGTGGTCTTGTTCTCGGCCAACAGGGCCTTGATCGCTTCCACCTTCTCGGCGCCGGCGGTGGCGCGCGCCTGGGCCAGCTCCAGCCCCCGCTCGATCTGGGTCACAGCAGCGGCCGACTCCTCGGTGCTCGCAGACTGCACCTCGGCACCCTTGCGGATCTGGTCGATAGCGACCTCGATCTGGGTGCTGGAACGATTGATCTCAGCGACGGCGGATGACAGTTCCTCAGCGGCGGAGGCCACCTCCTCGGCACTCTTGGCGACATCGGTCGATGTCTTGAGGTCCTCGGCCAGCTCCGAGAGCGCCTGGGCCGCCTGCTCGCACTCGGCCAACGCCTGCGACTGTTCAGCCACCGTCTTGGCGGCTTCCTCGGCAGCAGCGGACTGCTCCTCGGCAGCGGCGGCAATATCCTCCGAGCCCTTGAGCGCCTGCTTGGCGGCGGTGCTCGACTGCTGGGCGCCGGTGGCGATCTCCTGCACGCCCTTGACGATCTCGGCCGCATCCTGACGGATCTGCTCCAGTTGGGTAATGATGGACTTACCCTTTGCCGCCTCCGCCCCCACGGTTTTGGCCGATGTGCCGATGCCCTGGGCGATGGTCTTCACCTCGCCTTGGATCTGCCCCACCAGGTCTTGGATCTGCTTGGCGCTCTTCTCCGAGGTCTCGGCCAGGGTGCGCACCTCGTCAGCCACCACCGCGAATCCCTTGCCGTGCTTGCCGGCGCGGGCCGCCTCGATGGCAGCATTGAGCGCCAGCAGGTTGGTTTGGTCAGCGATGCGCGCCACTGCCTTGACGATATCGCCGATGTTGGCCGCCTGTTTCTCCAGTTCGGCCACGCGCTCGACCGAGGCCGATTGACGCTGGGCCGAGAGACCGACATTCGTAACCAGAGCGTCGATCTCAGCGCTGGCCTTAGCCACCAAGGTCTGAGTGGCATCACTCTTCTCTTGACTGGTATTCGCGCTACGCAATTGGCGCCCGATGGCCACCTCGACCTGTTTGAAGGCCGTGAGTGACTCCTGGGCCGCACCGGACGCCTCCTCGGCGCCGGCGGCAATCTGATCGACCGCGCGCTTGAGTTCCTCAGCCGCGGAGGCTGCCTCATTGACGCCCGAGGACAACTCGCCGGTGGCGGCGGCGATGCGCTCGGCCGCCTGCTGCTGCTTGGCCAGGGTGCGCGCGCGCTTGCGCTGCGCCTCCGCCTCGCGGGCGGCCGCCGCCGATGTCTTGCCTTCAGCCGCATTGGCGCTAGCGGCGGTTGAGGAATGTTTCACGAGGGCCATGCGGTGTCTCCTGAGGTTCGCACTGAAAGGTCTGACCAGCTTATTCAAGTCTAGCCGATATCCGCAACGTCAAGACCAAACAAATCAATTATTCTTTCACCGGTGTCCGGTTCAAATTTCCACCATGACGCATAATTCCACCATACAGAAGCGCCATGCAGTCCTGTGCAAGCGTGTTGCAGTTGGAATGCGTTTTTTGTCTCGTTGGACAGGGCCGCTGTAGCGGTCCGCGAAATAGAAAACCGCTGGGAAAAACTGAAAAAAAGACTTGACAAGCACATTGAGTGTTCGCAACACGTGGGTGTCTCAAAGATACCACACTGGAGTGCTCCTCATGATCCCCAACCGACTCGATGCCCTGATGAATGGCCTGCTTAATGACACCGTTTTCGCCGACCTGGTGGCGCCCGTGCAGCGCGCACTGGCGTTTGTGCGCCGGGCAGCCTCGGTGGGGCGGGTGTTGAGCATGGAGCGCTTTATTGCCTTGGGCGTGTGGCGGCAGTTGCAGGGGATGGGGGTGCTGCGCGAGCAGGTGCAAGCACTCGATCATCTGCGTGATCAGCTGGCCCCGCAGGCAGAGTCGGTGGTGCCCTTGGCGCGCTCGACCTGGTCCGATGCCTTGGCCTCCACTGAACGCCGCGCATTGCTGCAAGCGATGATTCCGGTGCTGATGCGCGAGGTGGGGGCGGTGCTGCCTGATCGTCTGGCGGGAGTTCCTGGACTGGATGGCCGCCCGGTGCGGGCGATGGATGGCACCTATCAGGAAGAAAGTGCGCATTATCGCCGCTGCACGCCCAAGCAAGGCGGGGAGGATAATCCCAAGGGACATGGCGAGTTGGTGTTCTACAACCTGCGCCTGGGGTTGGCCGAGGATGCGTTGGTGGAGACGCGTAGCCGCCATGAGATCAACCTATTGCGGGACTACGATGCGCGCCCGGGCGCGCTGACACAGGAGGCGCGAACGCTGTGGGTGGTTGATCGCGCCTTCATTGATGCCGCCTTCTGGGACCGGAAGAAACGCACCCAGGGCAGTACCCTGATCACGCGCATGAAGTCAAATCTGGTGGTGGGCTCGCGTGCCGCCATGCCCATTGCCAAGACGCCGGAGAACGCCGTGGTGCTGCGCGATGAGCGCCGGGCCTTGTTGAGTTCTTCTCAGGAATGGCGGTTGATCACCTTGCGCACCCGCCAGGGTCGGCGCTTGGAGTTTCTGACCAATGATTTCAGTCTCTTGCCCGGTGTTGTCGCGTTTCTTTATGCCCGCAGATGGGACGAGGAGGTGTACTTCAAGGAAGCCAAGCAGTCTCTGGGCTTGCTCTGGGAGCAAACCGAGACCTTTGCCTCGCATCTGGCCCCGATCCACTTAACCGCCGTGCGCTATTGCCTGCTGGCGTTCGCCCAGATCCAAGGCGCCGGGACGCGGGTCTGCGAAGTCCGCACGGCCGTAGGCGCGCAGCTCAGTGAGCTCGATTTCGCCAAACGCCTGTGGGGCTTTTTCCGCGCCTTGATCGCCGAGGCCGTCGACGGACTCCAGAAGACGTTCGGGCCAGCCGGCACGCTGGTGATGAGTGCCATCGATGAGCGGGTGCAGCGCTTCTTTGTCCAGGCATTGCAACTCGATGAGTTTACCCTTCGGTTAGAAGGCGTGGAGCACGGTTCTATCGAGGCTTGAGCCGGCCAGTATGGCTTTTTTGAACTCCGAAACGTGAGTAATAATCAGCAGGCTGAAGAAGAGCGCCGGGCCGACCTCGGCGGCGGCTTCGCCGATCACCCTCCAATGGTCCTCGCCGCGCGGGCGCTCGCCATGCGCGGCTTGCCAACGCTCAAGATGCTTATGGGCGTTCTCGATCATCACAATGGCCGCGTCCACCATGGCACCGATGGCAATGGCGATGCCGCCTAAGGACATGATGTTGGCGTTGATGCCCTGGTGTTGCATGATGACGAAGGCCGCCAGAATGCCGAGCGGCAGGCTGATGATGACCACCAACGCCGAGCGCAGATGGAACAGGAAGGCGATGCACACCAGAGCGACGACGATGAATTCCTCAATCAGCTTGGTCTTGAGGTTGTCCACCGCATCCAGAATCAGCCCGGAACGGTCGTAGGTCTCGACGATCTCGACCCCATCGGGCAAGCTCGCGCGCAGGGCCTCGAGCCGATTCTTGACCGCATCTATAGTGGCAAGCGCATTCTCGCCCGAGCGCATCACGATAATGCCGCCGGTGATCTCGCCTTCGCCGTCGAGGTCCGCCACCACCCGGCGCATCTCGGGGCCGATCTGCACCCGCGCGATGTCGCGCAGCAGCACCGGGGTGCCTTCAGGACTGGTGCGCACCGGGATCAACTCGATATCCTCAAGCGAGCGCAGATAACCGCGCGTGCGCACCATGTATTCGGCCTCGGCCAATTCCAACACCGAGCCGCCGACATCGCGGTTGGCGTTCTGCACCGCTGTGATGACCTGCCGCAGCGGGATGCCGAACCCGCGCAGCTTCTCCGGGTCGACCACAATTTGATACTGGCGCACCATGCCACCGACGGTCGCCACCTCGGCCACGCCGGGCAGGGATTGCAGCTCGAACTTCAAGAACCAGTTCTGCAGGCTGGTCAACTCGGCCAGATCATGCTGACCGCTGCGGTCCACCAGCGCATAGCTGTAGATCCATCCCACGCCGGTCGCATCCGGGCCGAGACGCGGCTGCACGCCGTCCGGCAGATCGGCCGCAGCCTGATTCAAATACTCGAGCACCCGGGCGCGCGCCCAGTAGAGGTCGGTGCCGTCCTCGAAGATCACATAGACATAGCTGTCGCCAAAAAAGCTATAACCACGCACCGCCTTGGCGCCCGGCACCGACAGCATGGTGGTGGTGATGGGGTAGGTGACCTGTTCCTCGACCACCCGCGGCGCTTGACCGGGAAAGCTGGTCTTGACGATCACCTGCACGTCGGACAGATCGGGAATGGCATCTAGCGGTGTGCGCGCCAGGGCATAGAGGCCCCAGGCCGTCAGCGCCAGGGCCGCGAGCAGGACCAGGAAGCGGTTGTTGAGCGACCAGGCGATGACCGCTTTCATCTAGTGGGCTCCATGTCCGCGGGCCGCTGCCGCGCCTTCGGCATCGGGCTCGGGCTCAGTTAGGCGCTGGAAGCTCGCCTGCAGATTGGATTCTGAGTCGATCAGGAACTGCCCGGAGGTCACGACGCGATCGCCCGCCTCAAGGCCGGAGAGAATCTCCACCGCGCCATCGCGCTGCATGCCGGTGACCACGTCGACCGGCTGGAAGCGCCCGTCGCCGAGCGCCAGCACCACGCTCTCGCGCTCACCGGTCATGATCAGCGCCTCGGCCGGGATCTTGAGCACATCCTTCTTGGGTCCACCAAAGATCTCCACGTCCGCGAACATATTCGGCTTCAGGCTCAGGTCTGGGTTGTCGAAGACCAAGCGCACGCGCAGGGTGCGGGTGTTTGGGTCCAGTTCCGGATAGAGATAATCGACCTTGCCTTTCCAGTCGCGCCCCGGCCGCGCCGGCACGCGCATCTCTGCTGCGGCGCCCGGCTTGAGCCAGTCAATCTGGTGTTCGTAGACGTCGACCATCACCCACACGCGGCTTAAGTCCGCCACCCGAAACATCTCGGTGGCCTCGGTGACATACATCCCCTCGCGTGCGGCGATGTGGGTGACGATGCCGTCCATGGGCGCGCGGATGGGCACCCGGTTGCGCGGTTCGCCGTCGCGCTCGATGGCGGCGATCACATCGTCCGGCACCGCCAGCAGCCGCAGCAGATTGCGCGCCTTGTCCGCGCTGATGCGGCGTTGGCCGCCGCCTTCGCGCGAGAGCAGAAAATCGACCTGGGCGGACAATATCTGCGGCGCATAGAGCTCCGCCAGCGTCTCTCCCTGTTTCACCGGCTCGCCCTCGGCGCGCAGGTCGAGCGCCTCGATCCAGCCCGGCGCGCGCGGATGCACATGCGCAAGGCGCGTCTCGTCATAGGTCACACGCCCGAGGGTGCGGATATAGCGCCACAGGGTGCCGCGCTCCGCCGCCGCCGTGCGCACGCCGAGCGTCTGCACCACCGCCGATGTCAGACCGACCTCCGGATGCTTGCCGGTCATGGGGGCGAGCCATTTCTCGACCAGATCCATGCCGCAGATCGGGCAGGTGCCGGGCTCGTTCTTGATGATCTGCGGATGCATGGGGCAGACGTATTTCGGATCGGCATGATGATGCTGATTATGGCGCGCATGCTCGACCAGGCTGTCGTCTTGCGCCTCGGCCCGAGATTCGCTTGGCGACGCCTCCGCGCCAGCAGCCGGGTCCGCGAAGCTAACTCCCCAGCCGAGGGCCAACAAGCCAAGCAGGGAGATCGAAGCCAGAAAAAGACCAGCCAGCGGTTGGCTGTCTTTCGATGCAAGCACAGGTTTGGACATGCAATGATCCTCGTCACCTGTTCAATTCTTGACGATCGTCAAGTCCGTCATGGAACGCAGCCGAAGCGCGTTCGTGATCACCGAGACAGAGCTGAAGCTCATCGCGGCCGCGGCAATGATCGGCGAGAGCAGCAGGCCGAATACCGGATAGAGCACACCCGCCGCGATAGGCACGCCGAGGGCGTTATAGACGAAGGCGAAGAACAGATTCTGACGGATGTTGCGCATGACCGCACGGCTCAGCCGCCGGGCGCGCAGGATACCGCGCAGATCGCCCTTGACCAGGGTGACACCGGCGCTTTCCATGGCCACATCGGTCCCGGTGCCCATGGCGATGCCAACATCAGCTTGGGCCAGTGCCGGGGCATCATTGATGCCGTCTCCGGCCATCGCGACCCGGTGCCCCTCGGCCTGCAGGCGCTTGACGATGTCGGCTTTGCGCTCCGGCAGGACCTCTGCTTCGACCCTGTCGATGCCGAGTGTGCGTGCCACGGCTGCGGCCGTGGTGGCGTTGTCGCCGGTCAGCATGACCACCGACAGGCCCTCGGCCTGTAGATCCCGGATCGCCTCCGCCGTTGTCTCCTTGATCGGGTCCGCGACGGCGATCAGTCCGGCGGCCTGATCGTCGATGGCGACGAGCATGACCGTCCGGCCCTCGGCGCGCTGCGACTCGGCCTGGGCCTCCAGCGTGCCGGGCTCGATGTCGATCGTGGCGAGATAGCGACTGGTGCCAATGGCGACGCGGTGGCCACCAATGATGCCGGTGACGCCCTTGCCGGTGACGGACTCGAAGGTCTCGGTCTCGGTGAGGGTGAGGCCTTTGTCCTCGGCCCCCCGCACGATGGCCTCGGCCAACGGATGCTCGCTGGCGCGTTCCAGGCTGGCGGCAAGGCGAAGCAGGGTGTCCTCATCCTGATCGGACTCCGCATGGACCGCGACGAGCTTGGGTCGTCCTTCGGTCAGGGTCCCGGTCTTGTCCAGCACCAGGGTATCGACCTGCTCCATGACCTCCAGGGCCTCGGCATTCTTGACCAGCACCCCCATGCGCGCGCCCTTGCCGGTGCCGACCATGATTGACATCGGTGTTGCGAGCCCAAGGGCGCAGGGACAGGCAATGATGAGCACGGCGACGGCATTGACCACGGCATGCGCCAGGCGCGGCTCCGGCCCCCAGACGAACCAGACGACAAAGGCCGCGACGGCGGACAGCACCACGGCGGGCACGAACCAGCCCGCAACCACATCGGCCAGACGCTGGATCGGGGCGCGCGGTCGCGGTATCGAGACGCTGGCGCACAAAAAAACCAAAGCGCCAGCAACCACAAACTCGCCGCCACCGCCGAGGGCAGGCGCAGCGCGAATTCGTTCAGGCCCAGCGCCTTCACCGACCCCGCTTGAAGCCAGTAGATCAGCACCGGTTTGTCGTAGCGCGGCTCGCCATCCTTGTAGGGCGTGATGAAATTGCCGCTTGCCAGCATCTCGCGGGTCGCCTAGGTAAAGGCGCCCTCGTCGAGATCATAGAGCGGCGGGCCGCCTAACTGCCAGAAAAACGTCAGCCAAACGACCAGCAACAGCAGCCAGGCCGACGTCAGCCAGCGAGTCGGAAGCGGAGCCGGGGCAGAGGTCTGAGCCGGATCGCGCGAATGGTCAACATCGGCTGTCATGTCAGAGATGTTTCAGGTGTATCCACATCCAGATAGATATCCGCCACGTCCAGAGAGGTCGCCAGACAATCCAGCCGGATCTCGCCGCTGCTGTAGACTTCCGCTTGCCAGTTATTGATCCGACGAAACACCTCCACCCGAGCGGCATCCTGCCCTACCAGCAGATATTCCATCAAGCTGGGCAAAGTCTGGTAAGCCAGCAGTTTCTCGCGCCGGTTGATGCGCTCGGTGGATTTGGACAGCACCTCGACAATCAGACAGGGGGTGCGACTGAAATAGGTTTCGCGATCCTGCCCGTCGCAGGACAGCAGCAAGTCCGGGTAGTAAAACAGCGTCTGACCGCTGATTTCCAACTGCACCTTCATATCCGAGGTGAAAAGCTGACAACCCTTGCGTCGGGCGGCCGGAGTCAAAGCAAAGGCCAGCGCATTAACGATCAATCCATGCGCACGGCTCGCGCACGTCATGGCATAAACCTGCCCGTCAATGTACTCGTGGCGGATCTCGTTCTCAGCCTCCCCAGCCAGATAGTCTGCAACACTCAGCTCGGATGTCCGTTCGGCAACTGATGACATGGTGGAACTTCTCAACGATAAACCCATTCGACGATAAATCAGTGTAGCCAAGCTCATGCGCACATATCAGATACATACCTCAACATCAGAACCTGCCAAGACCCCCTAGCTATGTCAGCAAAAAGCTGCAATAAATAGCGCATATTTCCTTCATTTCGCGCCTGATTTGACCGTCGGCGCACTTGGAAGTCAGGTGAATATCCAACAATCGCTGTCTCAAAGCAACCCCACAGATCGACTCCTTCATCCTTCGCCTCAATGAGCCTGAAGGATGACTTTAATGAGCAACGTAAGGTTTCGGGTAATGCGCCAAATTGGTCCGGAGAGGTTCCGAGACACACGACTGACCGGTAAACGAATATGCCCCACTCCCCCCGGAAGACACTGAACCTCTCGATCACCATCCTGGCCACCCTGGGCCTGGCCTTGCTGGCCGTTTTGGGCAATGTCCTGACGATGCCTTTGGGTTTTGGGGTGGTTCTTATCTTCGGCTCTGTCTTCGCGATGCTGGCGGTGGTCTTGCTCGGACCGCTGCCCGCTATGCTGGTCGGATTCGCCGGAGGACTCTACACCTGGGTGCTCTGGGGTCATCCCTACGCGCTCGTGGTCATGACGCTCGAACCGCTGGTGGTGGGACTGCTGTACCGGCGCGGGCGGGTTAACCTGGTGATGGCCGACATGGCCTTCTGGCTGGTCCTGGGCGCGCCTCTGGTGATCTTGTTTTACGGTCAATTCATTGGCCTACCGTGGTCGGCCGTGCTTCAGATCTCGCTCAAACAGCCGCTGAACGGTGTCTTCAACGCACTGCTGGCGGGATTGCTGGTGATCGGTGCGCGCTTGCTGTGGCCCAGATGGAAGCTCCCGGGGAGCCTGCGGATGGGCGACCTGATCTTCCATGTGGTGCTGGTTTCCATCCTGCTGGCCGGCAGCCTGCCGCTCGTCTACGAGAGTTATCAGCAGCGCGCCGAGCTGGAGGAACGGCTCCGGATCGAATTGGCCGGTATCCTCGATCACCTGGCACTGCGCTTGGAACGGAACGCCAGCGAGGGGCGCCTCGACCTTGACGAGGCCATGGCGCGGGAGCGGCTAAAGCCAGACATGGGGCTCGCGGTGACCGATACCGCCGGCGAGATTCTGGCCAGGCGCGGCCAGATGAATAGCCTGGACAATGCCGAGGCGCCCCTCGCCCGACCGCCTACGGAGCTGCGGGTCTGGATGCCCGGCGGCGAGCTTCCGCTGATGAAACGCTGGAAGCAAGGTCGTTATCGCCTGGCTACGCCGGTCGCGGTGGCGGGACTGGGTCAGGTGGTGGTGGAAGCCCCGGCCGCGCCCCTGGTCGCAGCCCTGGAAGCGGGCAGCGTGACGCTGTTCGGGTTTCTGGTGCTGCTGTTGCTGATCGGCATTTCGGTGGCGGCTGTGCTGAGCCACTGGCTCAGCCGGCCACTGCGCGAGCTTGGAATCCTCGGCGAACGCTTGGCCGAGACGGTGGCCCAGGGGAGAGAGCCGCGACTGCCGAACAATCCCCTGCGCGAGTACAACGACCTGGCGATGCGCCTGCAATCCATGGCGCAGAGCTTAGCCGCCAGCTTTTCTGAATTGCGTGTGACCCAGTCTGGGTTGGAGGCGCAGGTCGCGCAGCGCACGCAGCAGTTGGAGCGACTCTCGCAAGTGGCCCGTCAGACCACCAATGGGGTCATCATCACCGACACCGAGGGCCGGGTGCAATGGACAAACGAGGGATTCACCCGTATTTCAGGTTATCCACTCGATGAGATGCTCGGTCGCAAGCCGGGCGAGATGCTCCAGGGCGCTCAAACCGATCCCGATACCGTCGCACGCATCCGCGCGGCAGTCGTTGCCCAGCAGCCCTTCACAGAGAACATCCTCAACTACAGCCGCGCTGGCGAGCCCTACTGGATCAACATCGATTGCAATCCCTTGACGGACGCCGACGGCCAGGTCTACGGCTTCATGGCCATCGAGTCCGACATCACAGCGCAGAAACGGGCCGAGGATGCCCTGCAGCTGAGTAACTTGCGCCTGCGCAGCCTGTTTGAGCTGTCGCCCTTGGGGATTGCCCTGAATGACATGGCGAGCGGCGATTTCATTGAGGTCAATGACGCCCTGATCACGCCGACGGATTACAGTCGGGAGGAATTCCTCGCGCTGAGCTACTGGGATCTCACCCCGATGGATTACGCGGACCAGGAGCAGGTCCAGCTCGAGAGCCTGAAGTCCACCGGCCGCTACGGTCCCTACGAGAAGGAGTACATCCGCAAGGACGGCAGCCGCTACCCGGTGCTGCTGAACGGGGTGACGATCGAGGATCCCGGTGGCACCCGCATCTGGTCCATCATCCAGGACATCTCCGAGCGCAAGCGCGTCGAGATGGCGATTCGCGACCAGGCCCAGCAGACCCAGGCCATTGTCGATAACATCGTCGATGGCATCATCACCATTGATCGCGAGGGAATGATCGCCTCGGCCAATCCGGCGGCGCTGAGAATCTTCGATTATCCCCCCGAGGACGTGATTGGAGAGCATGTTGGAATGTTGATGCCCGAGTCCCAGGGGCGCGCCCACGACAGCTACATACGCAATTTCCTGGCCACCGGAGTAGCCCGGGCCGTTGGTCTCAGCAGGGAGATGGAAGGTCGGCGTCGCGACGGGACCATCTTCCCGATTGAGCTCGCGGTCTCCGAGGTCAGTTGCCAGGACCAGCCGATGTTCATCGGCATGGTACGCGACATCACCGAGCGTAAGCGGGTGGAACGGATGAAGAGTGAATTCGTTTCGACGGTCAGCCATGAACTGCGCACGCCCCTGACCTCGATTTCCGGCTCCCTGGGTCTGCTGCTCGGGGGTGCCATGGGCGAGCTGCCGGAGACCATGCGCCCGCTGCTTGAGATCGCGCACAAGAACAGCCAACGCTTGAGCTACATGATCAACGACCTGCTCGACATGGAGAAGATCGCGGCCGGCAAGATGCAGTTCGACCTGCAAGAGACCGCCCTGATGCCCCTGGTGGAGCAGGCGGTGAGCGCCAACCTGACCTATGGCGAGGCACGTGGGGTGCGCCTTGAGCTGACCGAGCGGATTGCCGAGGAGATCGCGGTGCGGGTCGACAGCCAGCGCTTGCAGCAGGTCCTGGCCAATTTTCTCTCCAATGCCGCCAAGTTCTCGCCCGACGGCAGCACCGTCGAGATCGGCGTGCGGCTGCGCGACACCTGCGCCAGGATCTGGGTGCGGGATCGGGGACCCGGCATTCCGCGGGAATTCCGTTCCCGGATTTTCCAGAAGTTCTCTCAGGCCGACGCCTCCGACACCCGACAGCGGGGTGGCACCGGGCTGGGGTTGGCCATCACCAAGGAGCTGATGGAGCGCATGGGCGGCGCGGTCGGTTTCGAGTCGGTTGTCGGCGAGGGGGCCACCTTCTGGGCCGACCTGCCAGTCATGGCGCACGGCTTAGCGGGGGCGCAACCGTCGCCGGACCCGGACCATCCCACCGATGGACCGCCGGTTCTGGTGGTGGAAGACGATCCCGACGTTGCCCAGTTGCTGAGCCTGATGCTGACCCGGGCCGGCTACCAAAGCCAGATCGCGACCAGTGGCGAGGAGGCCTTGCGCATCCTGGGCGAAGCGGACCTAGCCGCCATGACGCTGGACTTGCAACTGCCCGGCATCCATGGTCTGGAAGTCATCCGACAGGTGCGTCAAAATCCCCGCACGGCGGAACTGCCGATCATCGTGATTTCCGCCAGCGTGGCCGAGGGCAAGCTGGCCATTGACGGGGATTTGTCCTTCGTCGAGTGGCTCCCCAAGCCGCTCGACGACCAGCGTCTGGTATCCGTCCTGGCACAGGCATTGCCTGATGACCGGGTGGGTCATCCGCGCATTCTCCATATTGAAGACGACCTGGATTTGCACCAAGTGGTCAAAATCATGGTCGGCCATCGCTACCAGTTCGACCATGCGGCGACCCTGGCCGAGGCACGCGCCCTGTTGGCCGGGATGGAGTACGATCTGGCGATTCTGGATCTGAACCTGCCCGATGGCTCGGGCTGGGAGTTGCTGCCGCTGATTCGTCGCCAATCATCCCGGCCACAGATCCTGATCCTGTCGAGTATGGAGGTATCGCGAAACGAGGCGGAGCAGGTCGAGGCGGTTCTGCTGAAATCCCAGATCACGCCAACAACGCTGCTCAACGCGCTTGGCGGTCGCATTCGAAGACATCAGGAAGCATCCTCATGAGCGAATTACAACGCGTTCTCTGCGTCGAGGACGAGCCCGACATTCAAACCGTGGCCAAGATCGCCCTGGAAGCGGTGGGTGGTTTCACCGTCAAGATTTGTTCCTCTGGGGAGGAGGCACTGGCTGCGGCGGAAGACTTCGACCCCGACATGATCCTGCTCGACGTCATGATGCCCGGGATGGATGGTCCGTCCACGCTCGCGGCCCTGCGCCAGCGCCCGGCACTGGCGCAGACGCCTGTGGTCTTCATGACCGCCAAGGTGCAGCCCCAAGAGGTCGCGCAGTTCAAGTCCCTTGGCGCGCTGGACGTCATTCCCAAACCTTTCGAGCCCATGCAACTGGCCAATCAGGTGCGCGCCCTCTGGGATGAATCGTATGACTGATGTCCAGATCAACCTGGCCGCTGAACTCGCCAGGATTGGCGAGGACTATGCGCAACGGGTGCGCGGCGAGCTGGCCGAATTAACCCAGTTGGCCGCTCGTCTCGAGAGCGAGGTGGATGTGCGCCCGTTCCTTGAGAGGTTGCACCCGCGTCTGCACCGCATCGCGGGCTCAGGAGGCTCGTTCGGCTTCAAGACGCTAAGCAAGGCGGCGCGCGATCTCGAGGTCGAGGCGAACGGATGGCTGAGCCAAGACGCTGTAACGCTCGATCTCGCCCAGCGACGACGATTCGCCAAAGAGGTTGCCGCGCTGGCGAACCGTCTCACGCAACGCGAGGCGGCGCCGACTCAGGCGGTGGCGCAGGCGCCGAGCGCCAAGACGACGGTATCCGGCAACGGCGGCAAGGTCGCCGTCTGGCTGGTCGAAGATGAGATTCCGCTGGGTGAGCATATCGTCCATCTGCTTGGGCAGTTTGGCTACCAGCCGCGCCTCTATACCCGGTTCGATGCGGTCGCCGCCGCCGTCCAGGATGAATGCCCGGATTGTTTGGTGATGGACCCGCGTTTCACCGAGGAGGATCTGGGCGCGGTCGAAGCGCTCATGGCCAGCCCAAGCTTTCAGGCGTTAAACTGCCCTGTTATTTTCGTGTCTGCCAGTGGCGACTTTCCGTCGCGCATGCGCGCCGCGCGGCTCGGAGCCGATGGCTTTATGTTAAAGCCGCTCGATATCCCGCGTCTTGTGGATCGGATCGGACGCATTCTGGAAGAACGCCACGCGGCTCCCTATCGGATTTTGGTCGTGGATGACGACCTGGATCTGGCCGAGCATCTTCGTCTGGTGCTGAGTGCGGATGGCATGGATGTGGAGGTCTTAAGCGAGCCAGAGCAGGTCATCGAGGCGGTTGCGACCTTCCACCCGGAACTGGTCCTGATGGACATGCACATGCCCGACTACTCGGGTCCCGAGTTGGCCACCGTGATTCGCCACCACGATGACTTGCTTGGCCTGCCCATCGTTTATCTGTCCGCCGAGCAAGACCGCAAAAAGCAGATCCAGGCCCTGCGCAGCGGCGCGGACGATTTTCTCACCAAGCCGATTTCGGACGCCGAACTGGTGGCGGCGGTCAGAGTACGCGCCGCGCGTTTCCGCCAGTTGGCCAATCTGATGACCAAGGACAGCCTGACTGGGTTGCTCAAGCACGCGCACATCAAAGAGGGCATTGTTCGGGAGCTTGCCCGTGCCCAACGCACCGACCATCCGCTGGCGGTGGCCATGCTGGACATCGACCATTTCAAACAGGTCAACGACAGCTATGGGCACGCCGTCGGCGATCGCGTGATCATGGCCCTAGCCCACCTGCTCAAGCAGCGTTTACGCAAGTCCGATGGCATCGGGCGCTATGGTGGGGAAGAGTTCGTGGTGATTCTTCCCGATTGCAATCTCCAAGTGGCGCAAAGCGTGTTGGAAGATATTCGCGCGCGCTTTGAAGTGCTGCCATTTCTGCACAACGATCATGAGTTTCGCTGCACCCTGTCCGCCGGCATCGCCTCAACACTGGAGTACCCTGATGCCGATGATGGACAATTGCTCATCGCGGCGGATCAGGCCCTCTATGCGGCCAAGCATGCCGGGCGCAATCGAGTCCATGTCAGCCAATCTATGTGATGCCGAAACCTCCTAGGTTTCAAGGGCTTAATTGAACCTGTAGTAACTTCTCAATCTCTCATGGCACCACACCCGCCGCAGTGGCGCGCTCGCGAATGATGTCAGGCAATGGCGGGATGTTGTGATGCCCTTCGATGCGATCGCCGAGGTAGCCCCAGAAGGAGATGCCGAGCTTGCGACAGGTCTTTTTCAAACTGGCAAATCCTTCACGACAGCGTCTACCCAGGTCGCTGCGAGTACCGCCGCTAATCTTGCGCCACTTCACATAGCCGCGGATGTCGCCTTCGGAACCGTTGGTATATAGCACAATCTCCGGGCGTTGGAGCACCAGCAGCAGTTTCTGCTTGTGCCGATGCAGGCGCTTGAGCGTCTGATTGAGGGTGGCAAAGGAGGTGTGCTGGGTGAAAATGGTCTCAAAGCGCGCCTCAAGCGCCGGCGCCAATGCGGGATCGGGATTGCGCTGATAGGCCTTGAGGTCGGCATACAAATTCCAGATCTCCCGATGCACCCGCTCTTGATCCTGGCGGTGCTGGTCATTGAGTGCGATGAGCTTATGCACTGATATGTTTTGACCTGTCACTTTTTGGTAGTGACTATTGCTTAACCACCTCTTCTTCTTTGTCTTTTTCCGAAAACGTTGTTCTGACAACTGCTCGTCGGTGTAGACTGAAAAGTCACATACTCCCATCGGAGAGAGACGATGATGGCTCAGTCTGACCTTCAAAAAGAGCTGAGGTTTTCGGAAGCCCGCTACCGCCGCCTATTTGAGGCTGCGCAGGACGGAATTCTGCTTCTGAACGCTAATACAGCGGAGATCGAAGACGTCAACCCGTTCCTGATGGACCTGCTGGACTATTCTCATGATGAATTTCTGGGTAAGAAACTGTGGGAAATCGGGGCCTTCAAAGACACGAGCTTGAGCAAAGATTCTTTTCTCGAACTTCAGATGAAGCATTACATCCGATACGACGATCTGCCGCTGGAGACAAAGGACGGCAGGCGGATTTCAGTTGAATTTGTCAGTAATCTGTGCGAGTGCGACGGCATCGACGTCATTCAGTGCAACATCCGCGACAACACCAAGCGCCATATTGCGGAAATGATGTTGAGAGCGACGGCCAGAGAGCTTCAAATGTTGAGTGAAAGCAACATTGCGTTGCTCAACGCCAAGACGGAAAATGAGTTGTATGACGAGTATTGCCGGATCGCTGTCGAAACAGGAGGCTATCGCATGGCCTGGGTAGGCCTTGCGGATCAAGGTCCAGATCAGCGCATCATACCCTTGGCATTTTCCGGCAGCGAAGCAGGCTATTTGCAGCTTGCAGACATCTCATGGGCCGATACCGAGCGTGGCAATGGTCCCGTCGGCCGTTGCATTCGCACCGGGGAGGCCCAGGTCGTCGAAGATATTTCGACCGATCCTGTGATGGCACCTTGGCGAACCGAAGCCTTGCGACGGGGCTATCGTTCGATCATCGCAGTACCGTTTCGACTCCCCGATGCAACGATGGCCTGTCTGGCACTCTACGGCGCAACCAGTGATCTGTGGTCAGCGCCGGAACGGAAACTGTTGCAGGGGATGTCCGATGACCTTGTCTTTGGGGTCGGCACCCTTCGGATGGCGATTGCACGGACGCAGTTTCAAGAATCCCTGCGCTCCAGTTTGGAACAAACGATTCAGGTCGTGGCCGGCACGATTGCCGAGAAGGATCTCTATACCGCGGGCCATCAACGGCGTGTGGCACACCTAAGCGCTCGAATCGCGACCGACTTGGGGCTGCCTGCTGATCGTGTCCACGCCCTTCACTTAGCCGCGACGATCCACGATCTAGGAAAGATTGGCATTCCAGCAGAGATCCTTGCCAAGCCGAGACACTTGAGCGCCATGGAGTTTGGGTTGGTTAAAGAGCATCCGCAAATCGGCTTCAATATTCTCAAAGACGTCGTTTTTCCATGGCCCATTGCCGAGATGATCTTGCAACACCACGAGCGCATTGATGGCTCCGGCTATCCCCGTGGGCTAAAGGGCGATGACATGCTACTGGAGGCGAAAATTCTCGGAGTGGCCGACGCTGTCGAGGCGATGGCGTCTCATCGCCCTTACCGCGCGGCATTAGGGATCGAGGCAGCTCTGTCTGAAGTTTCCTCGCTACGCGGTGTGGCTTTTGACGCCGATGTAGTGGACGTCTGCTTGCGACTATTCCGCGAGCAGGGATATGAGATTGTCGATTAGACGTGTCGCCGGATCGTTGCCAATTCGGCAGTGTGCGGATCGGTTGCTGACCATCCGCAGGCTTCAATGGTCGCCGCGGGTATGGCTCTTCATCGCCGAATCTTGACGCCGACTGAGTGGTCACTCAACGTCTGGTGATAGCCGAGAGCTGTAAGTCGGCTCCCTGCCGACGAGGGTCTGCTTCCTGTCCCACTGCGGACGCAATGGGTGGAGGGCGCGACCGTCCGCTGTTGGCCGCTATTTGAAGCTTCACATAGCGGCCAGTATGTGTAGCTACAAACTATGTGAAGTTCGGTGAAATTTTTTACCCAGCCATTGCGCGGTTGCTGGCTTTGAGGCGCGGCGTGCGACACGAGAACTTCACATAGTCTGTCGATTTTCTGAAGTGTTGTGAGTAACTTCAACTTCAGTCAGGCGTGCACTTCAAGGACATTGCACTCTACCTCGAGTATGAAACACTGACCACGACGCATCAGTATGTTGAGGCGAATATGGCCATGAAGGAACAAGCGCTCGCGCGCCTGCAAGAGCCAACCGCCGTAGTTCCTTCCCGTTTCCAGCCAACTGACGCGCTACGCCAGTTCCTGGAGAACCTGTAACTATGTGAAAAATGGGCTGGCTCCAACGCAGGTCAGCCCAGCAATCAGCATCCGAACTTCACATAGTTTGTAGCTCCACATAGTGGCCGACTGCTGCCATCCGGCGGGCCTCGCTGCTCGCGCAACAATGAATTCGGTAGCAAATGCTGCGGCGGAATCCTGCGGTGTCAGTGCGGATTTTTCTGAGCATCGGCGGCGCGAAAACCTCAAGTAAGACGCGTAGTCCAAGCCGACCTCCTTTGCTGGCTGTGTTAAAGAACGGCGCCGTCGGGGACGCCATTTGCCAGGGAACATCCGCTTCCTCCATGAGCAACCCAGAATCACCCCGATTTCACCGAGATTTCACTGTCGCTTCAGACGCCTGCATCCGGGCAAGCTATGTTCCCACAGCAACCCGACTGATGCAGGTTTCCGATGCGCCAAGTACTTCGTTCCAGTCTCCCTTGCCTGCTGGCCCTGAGCGGACCGGCGGCGAATGCAACTCTTCCTCTTCCGCCTGATCTCGCCGATCTCTCAGCCCCGCTGGAGGCCTCGATCCAGCTGCCCGGCAGCGGTGTGCAGATGCTGCAACTGCAAGACCGGGTCGCCTTTCTCAGCGGCAACGGTCGCTATGCCTTCACCGGCGATGCCTGGGATCTGTGGCATGGCGAACAACTGACATCGGTCCGCCAGGCGCAGGTACTCGCCAGCCGGGTCGATCTCAATCGACTCGGGCTTGACCCAGCGGACCTGGGCGCCATCAACCTCGGCTCCCTGGGTACCGACACGCAACCCACCTGGGTCTTCATCGATCCACTGTGCTCGGCCTGCCAGGAACTGCTCGAGCGTCTCGCGCAAACCGGGACCCCGGCGCACGTCATTCCACTCCCACTCGGCGGCGCTGAATCGGCCCAGGCCGCGCGTCGTCTGCTCTGCGCGCCATCAACCCACGCCGCCCGATCCGCGTTGCTGGATCACTCCTGGTCCGACCTGCCCGCAGCGACGCCCGACTGCGACACCCAACCCCTGGTCAGAGCACTGATCACCGCGCGGCTGCTGGGGATCGATTCCGTCCCGACCTTGATTGCCCCGGACGGGCGCATCCATCGCGGACTCCCCAAGAACTTGACCGTCTGGCTGGAAGGAGCGCAGCCATGAGAAGGCGCTCCGGCGTTCTCTCCGCGCTGGTCCTCATGCCCCTGTGCCTTTCCGGCTGCGCGGGTGGTCTCGGTGCCAAGCGCTACGCCTGCGATGGTCTTCCCAGCCGCCCGTTGTGCCTGTCCACCGCCGAGATCTACACCCTGACCGATGGCAATGGCCCACCCCCAGCCGAGCGCCGACTGCAACAGGAGAAAGCCCGATGATCCGCGTTCGTCAACTCCATCATTCCCTTCTCGCCGTCCTGATCAGCACAGCGCTCTCAGGCTGCATCACGGCATTGCCGCGCCCCTCTGAAGAAGCCACCTCGGTAATCGTGGCAGGGGAGGGCGTTGTGCGCGAGAGACCTGCGGTCACTCCCAGCGGTAACCCATCGCCGAGCAAGTCAGCGCAGATGCCAGCGTCCGCCAAACAGCGCCCGCCAACCCCCGTCGCCGAATCCAACCCCACCCGCAAGCCTGCCCAAGTGATGCGCATCTGGATCGCCCCCTGGGAAGACAGCGCCGGCAATCTCCATGGCGCAAGTCACGTCTTCAGCGAGGTTGTTCCCCGTCGCTGGAGTCTGGCCTCGGACACCGACACGCCAGCAACCACCGTCCTCACACCCCTGCAAATCCAACCGCGCCAGGTTTCGACTTCCGAATCCGAGCGCAAACCCTAACCCAACCCAAGAAGGAGTTACCCATGACCACTGTCTCTAACCAAACGCAGTCCCCAACCAACCCCCTGTCTTCAAGCCCACTGCTGCACGCCGCCCTGATCGGTACGCCGCTGCTGGTGCTCTTGTTTCCCGACACCGCGCTGGCCGGCTCCGGCGGCACCGAGTTCCAGGCCACCTACGACATGCTGATCGGCTGGATGACCGGTCTGCTCGGCCGGATCATCGCGGTGGCCTTCATCATCGTCGGGCTGATCGCCGGTGTCGCGCGCCAGTCGATCATGTCCTTCGCCATCGGCATTTCGGCCGGTCTTGGCCTGTTCATGGCCCCCGACATCGTCGATGCGGTTGTTTCCGCCACCCTGCCCATCGTCTGAGCAACGCTTGCTGACTGACCGGCCCTTGTTAGGACCAAGGCGTGCCGAGCCTGGGCGGGAAACCGCCTCCCATGAATTCACAACCCGTTCCAATTCAAGAATTCAGCGAGGCCACTCCCACCATGCGACACCAACGAGGACCCAGACGCCGGCCATCCGCCGTGGCGGTGCTGGATGACCAAGGCCGCTTTCTCGCCCCCTGCAAACCGGCCCGTGCGCGTCAACTGATCACCCGCGGTCGCGCCTGGCTGCTGAGCGCGGAGCCGCCGCGGATTCAATTGACCGATCAGCCCCAGCAAGAGACCCCCGACCAGCCATGACCCATCCCGCCCGTCAGTTTCAGGGCGAGCGCGCAGCGAACCTGTTCAGCCCGCTCGCCTTCGCCCCCGATTGTTTTCTGTTCCACCACGACGACCAGACCCTGGGGTATGGCTTTCTCTGTACCCCCCTGGCCGGAGCTGATTCATCCTGTGCCGAGCGTCTCTCGGTCCTGCTCAACCAGGACTGGCCCGCCGGCACCCAGATGCAGGTGGCCCTCTGGTCCACCCCGGACATCGACCAAGCCCTGGCCGTCATGCTCGGACTGCGTCTGGATCTGGACGAGGGCGTTCTGCGCGAAGCCACCCAGGAGCGCGCCCAGTTTCTGCGCACCGGCGTGAGCGAGCCCATCATCCCCGGCACCGACGCGCGGGTGCGTGATCTGCGGGTCTTCGTCGGGGTGAAAGTGCCCATCGCCGCCATGCTGCCCAACGCGGCCGAGATCGCCCATACCAACGAGCATCGCGCCGAGACCGAGCAGATGCTCAGCACTGCCGGGCTGCGTCCGCAACCACTCACCGCTGAGCACTATGTCCGCCTGCTGGGTACCCTGCTCAACTGGGGCGAGGAAGCCTCCTGGCGCCATCGCATCGCCCCGGAGTGCGACCCGACTCGCATCCTGCGCGAGCAATTGCTCGATTACGACCATGCCTTGGAGGTCGATGCCGATGGGCTGACCCTTGGGGAGACCCGCGTGCAGGTGCTCTCCTGCAAGCGCTACCCGGATCAGGTCCACTTCGGCCTGGCAGCGCGCTATCTGGGCGATCCCCTGTCCGGCACCCGGGGCATTCGCCACAACGCCTTGGTCACGCTGAATCTGTATTTCCCCGACCAGGAACGCCTGCGCAGCCGCATGAAAGGCCAGCGCCAGTGGGCGACCAATACCGCCTATGGCCCGCTGGCCAAGTTTATGCCGGAACTGGTCTCGCGCAAGCAGGGGTTCGATGCCTTGTTCGCTGCCTTGGATCAGGGCGACCGCCCGGTGCAGTGTTATCTGAGCCTGGTGCTGTTTTCCTCTCCGGCCGAGGCGGCGGCGGTCGCTTCCAATGCCATCACCTACTGGCGCGAGCTTGGCTTTCAGCTGATGCGCGATCGCTACTTCGTGCTGCCCTTATTCCTGCAGGCCTTGCCCTTTGGCATGGACCGCCGGGCGATCCGCGACATGATGCGCTACCGCACCCTGGCGGCACGCCATGCGGTGACTCTGTTGCCGGTCTTTGGTGACTGGAAAGGCACGCCAACTCCCGTCGTCAATCTGCTCTCGCGCAGCGGACAGCTGATGGGGCTGTCGCTGTTTGATTCCACCAGCAACTACAACGCGGTGGTGGC
This sequence comes from Thiorhodovibrio litoralis, assembly GCF_033954455.1. Taxonomy (NCBI): domain Bacteria; kingdom Pseudomonadati; phylum Pseudomonadota; class Gammaproteobacteria; order Chromatiales; family Chromatiaceae; genus Thiorhodovibrio; species Thiorhodovibrio litoralis. The sequence continues at coordinate 2,398,818 of NZ_CP121473.1, forward strand.
GGCCAGTTCCGGAGCAGGGAAGAGCTTTTTCACCAATGAGCTGATTGCCTCTTCCCTCAGCGCCGGGGCGCGCTGCTGGATTGTCGATGTCGGGCGCAGTTATCAGAAACTCTGCGAGGCGCTGGGCGGACAGTTCATCGCCTTCAATGCCGCATCAGACATCTGCATCAATCCCTTCGAGCTAGTGCAGCGCTGGGAGGAAGAAGCCGATGTGGTGCTGGCGATCATCACCGCCATGGCCGCCCCGACCGAGCTGCTGGGGGACTATCGCACCGCCGGGCTGAAACGGGTGCTCAAGCAGGTCTGGGATGCCCTGGGTCCGAAGATGACGGTGGATGCGATCGCCGATGCCTTGCTCCAGGAAGACGATCCCCGGGTGCAGGATATTGGCCGCCAGCTCTATGCCTTCACCAGCCAGGGCGAGTATGGACGCTTCTTCAATGGCACGAACAGCATCCGCTTCACCGCGCCGCTGGTGGTGCTGGAACTGGAGGAGCTGAAAAGCCGGAGACATCTGCAACAGGTGGTCCTGCTCCAGCTGATCTACCAGATCCAGCAGGCCATGTACCTCGGCGAGCGCGGCCAGCAGAAGTTGGTGGTGATCGACGAGGCCTGGGACTTGCTCAACCAGGGTGATGTCGGGCGCTTCATCGAATCCGGCTATCGGCGATTCCGGAAATACGGCGGCGCGGCGGTCACTGTCACCCAGTCACTGGCGGACCTCTATGCCAACCCGGTCGGACGGGCCATTGCCGAGAACAGTGCCAATACCTTCTTGCTGGCGCAGCCGTCCCAGAGCATTGACCAGCTGGCCCAGGAAAAACGCCTGCCGATTCCTATCCAAGCCGCCGAGTTGCTCAAGACCGTCCATACGGTCCCCGGCGCCTACTCGGAAATCTTCTGCCTGACCACCATGGGCGGCGGCATTGGCCGACTGGTGGTCGATCCGTTCAGACGCTTGCTCTACAGCACCGCGCCGCAGGATGTGGCGGCCTTGGAAAGCTTGAGACAGCAAGGGCTGGATGTGGTCGGAGCCATCCGCCGGCTGCTTTGGGAGCGTGGGCATGGGTGAGATTGGAGCGAAACGAACAAGCTTATCGGGTGCCAGCATGGCCATTCCGGTGCTGGTCGGCGCGTTGGGCGGACTGGTTGGCGCCTTGGTTGCGGATCGGATCGCGGCCGAGCCGGACAACCAAGCGAACCTTGTTGTCGTGCTGTCCGTCGCCGACTGGCTGCGCGGCGGACAGGACGGTGAGGCGATTCGGACGCTGGCCGAACGGCTAGCAGAGCATGGCTTTCTGGTGTTGGACGATCAGGCGGTTCTGGCCGCGCCAGAAGAGCTTTACCTCCAGCCGACGGAGGGGCAGCCATGATTGGGTCGGTGCTCGAATCCAAGTCCCATCCCAAGCCCAAGCCCAGCCACGAACCCTGGGACCGCTTTGCCATGAAAGCCCTGCTGGTGCTGACCGCCATGCTGATTCTCATTGGCTATGGCTGCGCGCGCTATCGCATCGGCATCGACGATCAGGTCAGTCAATGTCTGCCACCGTATCGTTGGTATTTGATCGACACCTTTGACCGGCAGTCCATCAAGCGCGATCAGCTCATCGCCTTCGCGGCGACCGAGGTGATGGCGCCGTATTTCCGTCGCGAGCAGACGATCATCAAGCGGGTTGCCGGGATTCCGGGTGACCAGTTATCGGTCACGGCAGAGGGAACGTCCATCAACGGCGTCATGCAGCCGCAGAGCGATCCGGCTTTGGCTAAAGCGCTGGGATTGTCCGTTGCGGATTTTCTGATTGATCAACTGGCGATCCCAGAGGGTTTTCTCTGGGTCATGGGCGCCACGCGCGACAGCTTCGACTCGCGCTACTGGCGCTTGCTGCCGGAGAACCAGGTCATCGGGAGGGCGTATGCGCTGTTCTGAGATGACGCGGCTGGCAAAAAATAGACAGCTGGGACGGGTCAGCATCCTCGTTGTGACAGTGCTGGCCGCCAGCATCGGGCAGGCATCAAACCAGCAGGCGGCCTCGCCGGGAATCGACGCGGAACTGCAAGCCATCCATTCGCGGGCCTCCGAGATTTTGTCACAAGTCGATGGCAAGCGACTGCCAGCATGGCTGCAGGATGCCAATGAGCAGTCTGCCGCCTATGCCATCGAAGCGGAAGCGATTGCCAAAGGCGCTGGTCAGTTGGTGGGGGAGGGGAGTTGTGGCAGCCTGCCGGAGATGCCCGGCAGCATCACCGGAACACTCACCTTCACCCTGTTCGCCTCCCGCTCCCTCGGCGATGCGCAACTGCGAGACCTGTTCCTGTTCGCCTCAGGTCAACCGGAGACGCAAATCCTGTTTCGCGGCATCGGCGAGGACGAGTCGCTGCTGGATTTCATGGCGAGCCTGAAGCCGCTGTTGCAGGACATCGACCAGCCGCCGACGGTGCTGCTCGATCCGACGCCCTTTCGGGCGCATGGCATCGAATCCGTCCCGACCCTGGTCGCGACCGGACCTGACGGCCAGGAAGTGGCGCGCGTCTCCGGCCTGGCCAGTATTCATTGGCTGCGTTCCGCCCTGGACGAGGGCAAAACCGGCGATCTGGGCGTGCGCGGTCCGATCCGGGAGATCGCCGAGCAGGACATCCTCGAGCTGATCCACCAACGCCTGGCGCGCCTGGACTTCGAAACCCTGGGCGAACGGGCGGTGGCGAGGGCGTTCGATCGTCTGCCGTTCGAGCCCTTGCCCGCCGCCGGCGAAGACAGGGAACGCTGGATCGATCCAACCATCACGGCGGGGGCGGATGTGCATCTACCCGATGGCACGCTGCTGGTCCGAGCGGGGGATTCGGTCAATCCGCTGGACAAGCTTCCCTTTACCCAGCGCCTGGTCATCTTCGATGCATCCGATAGCCGCCAAGTCGCCTTCGCGCACTCCCTGGCCAGCGAAGCCTCGGACAAACCCACAACATTCCTGCTGACCGGAGCCCACCGCAAAGGCGGCTGGAACGCGCTGACCCGGGTGATGGAGTTGCTCGATCGCCGGGTCTTTCTGCTCACCCCGGAGATGCGAGAACGCTTCGCCCTGGACAGGGTTCCCGCCATCATCGAGGCAGTGGGACGGCAGTTCCGGGTGCGGGAAGTGGCGATGGTTGGGCAGGTCGAACCGGATATCGCCAGGAGCGAGATGGAATGAATCGCTCCTCCCAGTATCTTCTCGCTGGCCTTGCGCTGCCAATCAGCGTCACCGCTCCAACCCAAGCCGAGGACGCCACCTGCCCGGATGCCGAGTTGCTGAGCGAAAAGCTCATCACCGATGTCTGCTGGTCCTGTCTGTTCCCGGTGCGTATCGCCGGAGTGCCCATTGGCGGGGGCCACATTCCCGCTGGCGTGACCGATCAAGTGGTCTGCGTCTGTCCCGATCCGCTCGGCATCCCCAAACCGGGGTTCACCATCGGGATGTGGGAACCGGCGCGCATCATCGAAATGGTGCGCAATCCCACTTGCGCTCCCTCCCTGGGCGGCATCCGCTTGCCATTCGGCGATGTGCGCCTGCTCGGCAGCGGCGGAAACAGCGAGGAGGACAGCAGCGACACGGCTTTCTACAGCGTCCATGTCTATGCCTTCCCGTTGCTGGTGATGCTCGATCTGCTCTACGACGACCGCTGCAACCCGGATGGCTTTAGCGAGCTGGATATCCTGCATTTCTCTGAGCTCGACCCGACCTGGAACAACTCCGAACTGGCGTTCTTCACCCATCCCGAAGCGGCCTGGCTGACCTCCCCGCCGGCGCTGGCTGCCTGCCTGGCCGATGGCGTCTCCGCCACGGCCGGCACGCCATTGGATGAACTCTTCTGGTGCGCCGGCACCTGGGGCTTGCTTTATCCCTTCGCGGGGGCGCAACCGACGCTGGGCTCACGTCCGCGCGCCACCTCGCTGTCGGCCACCCGCACCATGGCCGCGCTGCATCGCCGGGGATTTGCCCGGCGCACCATGGGCGATGACGCCCTGTGCAAGGCCCCCATCGCACCCTTCCTGCCCAAGAGCCAATACAAGTTCTCCATGTTCTACCCGCTGCCGGAAGCCAACAGCAGTCATGTGATTGGCGAGAGTCCGTTCCGCTGGGGCATCCATCGCACTTATCCCGGTCCGGGTGAGGATCATCTCTACATCCTTTGGCGATGGCAGGACTGCTGTGCGACCCTCTGAGTCTGATCCCGTGCTGTCCGATACATCTTTGGTGCAGGCACGTTCGCGCTCGCCGGCTTTTCGCCTGTTGGCCTCGGTAGTCAGCCTGGCCGTGGCCTGGACACCCTGGGCGCTGATCTGGGGGGATGAACTCGCGGACCTCGGGCGGGAAGGGCAGGCGTTCGGCGCCTCGCAAAGCGCTGCCTTTGTCGTTCCGCAGATCAATGGCGGCACCCTGACGTTTCCGGGCAATGGTGGGAACGACTCAGTCACCATCGAAGGGCTGTTTCCGGGTGCCTCCGCAGTCTCAGCTGAGGATTTCAGTGCCTTTTATGACAACGCGGCCGGTCTGGGTGCTCAGGGTCAGGCGGTGCAGGCCGATCTGCTCCAGACCGATTCCGCCCATGGCGCGGCTTTCGAGAGCTTGCACGGCAGCTTCGGTGTGTCGGACATGGACCTGCGCGCTGATCCCCTGTGGTCGCAGTCCGACCCGCTGCTGTCCGACATGGCTGGCATGACGGAGACCTTCAGCGATTGCTCGGTGGAATCCCAGTTTGCCAGCGGCAGCCGCAAGGCCCATCTGCCGGAGATTGAAACCTGTCAGCAGGTGCAGCAGGGTGGTTCCTGCCTGATCCGGCATGCCTATAGATTACCGCCGGCGGAAACCAGCGTCTCCGTTTCTGGCGACGCCGAGCTGACCTCCTGTGGGAATGGCTGTCTGGAAGTGGTCTTCGCGTTTCAGGGCTCCGATCCTGAGCCGTCCTGCCCGACCTGCGGTTTCCCACCGCCACGAACCTTCGGCTTCGCCATCACGGAGCCCGAGCGCGTCGAGCGGATTGGCGTGTCGGTCAGCGCGCAGGATGCCGATTTTGAATCAGTCTGCGGCACGGATTGCACCCTCATCGCGATGGAGCAGTCCTGGGGCGTCACTTTCCCCGGCTATCACGACGCCGACAGCAGCCAGACTCTCGGCGACGGCATTACCCGAGACCCCCTGTCGGATCGAAACCTGACCTCTGGCTTGCGCAACGGTGGTCAGTTCCAGGTCACCAACGCCGCGCGCGTCCAGACCGACGCTGGTCAGTGGTTCGTCGCCGCAGGCCCGGTCCAGATCCGCGTGCGTATCGAGCTGACACCCCGGCCGCTGACCGACCAGGGCTGGGATGCCACGCCGTCCTGTATTCACCTGGCCGAAACCATCCGCCCGGATGGATTCTGCACCGGCACCGCCGCCTGCTCAGGCGCGCCGGCGCTGGATGCCAATGGCTGTTACAACGCCATGGGCGTGCGCCTGTGTTCTTCCGACTTTGGTTCCAATCCGGTCCACTGGCTCAACCCCTTCTGCCGCGAGATCGCCATTGAGGCCGAGTGCGCCGGGTTTAACAGCGGCCCCATGTCCTGCTGGACCGATCCCCAGGGCGAGACCCACTGTCCCTATAACCCCGGCGACATCGCCGATGACTGCGCCATGCTGGCCGGTGATCCCCGTTGTCAGTTCCAGGATTCCGTCTGCGTCGAAGGCGCCCGCGATCCCCATGGCCTGTGCTATGTCAACGAGTCGCGCTACGACTGCGGCACCGACACCGAGATTCCGGCCATCGCCCGCCAGACCGAGATGGCCTGCGCCGGCCCGGTGCGCTGTCTCGGCGATGATTGCCTGGATTTGACCTATGAGCAGTCCGACGACTTCGCCGAAGCCGCCGCCGCGCTGCAGGCTGCGGAGTTTGTGCTGCTCGATTCCAACTGCACCGCGCCAGGGCAGTGCGAGGTCTTCGCCGGCGAGGCGGCGCAGTGCAAGCAGGCCGTCGGCGGGGTGGTGGATTGCTGCGAGACGCCCCAGGGCATTTCCCTGGTGGATTACATCCAACTGATGTTCATGGTCACCAAGGTCGATGCCGCCATCATGGCCTCCGAATCCGGCACGGCCCTGCGCGGCAGTTGGGAAGTCTTGCGCGATCCATTGGTGGATAGCTGGGATGCGGTCACCGATGCCTTCACCTCCGCGGCCAACAACCTGATGGGCAACACCGCCGCCTCGGCCAGCGAGGGCGCGGCGCGCTTGTCCCTGGATGCCGCCAAGCAAGCCGTGATGCGCCAGACCGTGCAGTGGGTGGCGAACATCTTTGGCGATGCCGCCGCCAATGCGCTATTCGTCACCAGCAGCGGAGGGCCGGCGGTTGTCGGCGGCACCGTGCAGGCGGGACAACTCCAGCTTGGTGGACTGCTCGGTACCACCCTCAGCTGGATCATGACCGCCTACATGATCTATACGGTTGTCATGATCCTGATCCGGATAATCTGGAAATGCGAGCAGGATGAGTTCGAACTGGGCGCCAAGCGCGAACTGCGTTCCTGCCACTATGTCGGCAGTTACTGCAAAACGGATTTTCTGGGCCTGTGCATCGAGAAGCGCAAGAGCTACTGCTGCTTCAACAGCCCGCTGGCGCGCATCATCAACCAGCAAGCACGGGCGCAGACCGGCCATGGCTGGGGTAGCGCCAAAAGCCCGGATTGCTCGGGGCTCAGCCTGCAAGAGCTGGAAAGCCTCGACTGGGAACGGATCGATCTGTCCGAGTGGCTGGCGATCCTAGCTGAATCCGGCCAATACCCAACGGCGGCAAATCTGGACATCGAGACCCTGACCGGCACCGGCTCGGAGCTAAGCACCGGCGCGCGGGCCGATGCGGCCGAGCGCAGTGTGCTGCGCTCCGACGGGCTCGAGGGCGGTGACATCGTCCATGATGCCGCCGGAACCTTCTATGAGGCGTGCTCTGTCAAGCCCTTTTGAAAGCCTTGTCCGATTCAGTACCGTCTAGCAAATCAGAACGTTACAGTCGTTCCCGCATTGCATGAGCGCGCAAATCGGCCGATCCGCCGCGCTTCTCTCTCCCCGAAGGGGCGGGCGTGGTTCATCGAAACGCTCGCGCATGGCAAGGCCGTCGGGCGCTGTTCAGAGGCTTGCAAATCGCGTGATCACTCACCTTGAATCGTCACAGATGCATTGGATCTCCTTGGCGATGGCGGCCGTTTAGTCAGCGCGTTTTGCTCGGTGTCATGGGCATGGCGAGCGTTGTGACAGCCATGGGTTGTCTCGGTTTGAAAGCCGACGGATTCTGTGCGAATCCGCTCCACCTTCTATCCGTGCCGGGAAGCCCGGTCACCTGAAATTGCATGCGATGTTCGCCGCTGAAACCGATTAAAAAGGAAAGCGCCCCTTCTTTTAAAACGGCATGACCAGGGGTCAGCCCAGGTTCCAGTCGGGCGCTTTCGACAACCTTGACCGTGATCCGTCGCGTTGCTCTCTCCTCGGGCGTTGGCGCTGTGCTTGGCCGTTGGGGGTAACTGGATGTCTTCCGCGGGCGGCGGGCCTTAGCCGGCTTTGAGCACCGCGCCGTCTGGGATCTCGCCCTGTTCGAGATAGCGCCACAAGGCGATGAGCAGCTTGCGCGCCAGGGCGACGATGCCGATGCGACGCATGCGTTTGCCGCCGGTGGCAAAGCGCTCGCGGTACCAGCGGCTCAGGGCGCTGTCAGGCTGATAGCGCAACCACAGCCAGGACAGTTCAACCATGAGCGCGCGGATGCGCCGGTTGCCGGCCTTGCTGATGCCTTGGTCGCGCTGATCATCACCGCTCGCATAGGGCGTGGGGGTGAGCCCGGCACAGGCGGCCAGCTGCTGGCGATTGCGAAAGCCGCGCCAGCTGAAGAATTCCATGACCAAGATCCAGCTCGAAACCCAGCCGATGCCTTTGAGCTCGAGCATGCGTGCGACTTGCTGGTGGGAGACGTCGGTGGCTTGCTCGACGCGGCGCTTTTGTTCTTGCTCGATGGCGCGGATTTGCTCATCAGCCAAGCAATAGCGCTGGTATTCGCGGCGGATCTCTTCTTTGAGGTCGGCGCCAAGGGGCTCGCCGGTGGCGGTGCACAAGTGATCGAGAGTATCGATGACGGTGTCGTTGAGACGCTCGATGACGAGACCCTGGGCGATGAAGAGCGATTTGATTCGGGAGCTGTGGGCGCCACGTTCGCGGATCAGTCGCTCGCGCTCGCGGTTCAGCCGCATCCGATCCTCGGCCCCGGCACTGGGGACGTTCACCACCGCGAGGGCTTTTTTCTCTCCGCCAAGATACCGCATGAGCTGCACCAGCAGCGCTTCGACGTCGACCCGGTCGGTCTTCACGCGCCGCTTCTTGCGGTTGACCTGAATGCTGGCCGAGTCGACCACGCGGCTGTGAATCCCCCAGGATTCCAATGTACGATGAATCCAGAATCCATCCCGGCCGGCTTCGTAAACGCTTTCAATGACACAATCCGCGCTGAGTCCAAGCTTCCCCTTGGCGATCTCGATCTGCTCGTGCAAGGCGGGAAGATCGCGCGCTTCGATGGTCTTGATGCGGATCTTCTCGCCGTTGCTGAAGCCCAGCTTCCAGGTTTTGTTGCTCAGCTCAAGGGCCAGATAGAGGGTGGTCTTCGGCGTTTGGACAGCGGCAGTGGTCATGTTCGGTCTCCTCGTGGCTCGGGGTTAATGTCGAGGCTTAGACTTGGATGGCCTACATAGTTTCTTGCGCGAGCAGATCCAGGCGGATCTGCCCTGAGGTTCGCGGGAAAGGTTCGGAGGTCAGTCGTCGCTGGTGATGTCCGTGGCGTCGTCGCCGGCGGACGCCAATGCAGCGTCAGAACGGGCGCTGTCGGCATCGCCTTCACTGGCAGCCGCTCCCTTGGAATCGTCGTCGACATCCACCAAAGACCCGGAGACCAAATTCGCGCCGTTCGCGTCGCCATCGGCTTCTTCAAGCGCATCCGCCTGTCCGCGCCGCACCGCCGAGTCCCGCGCCCTGCGTTCCAGATCGATCAGCTCGCGCCCGAGTCCATAGACCAGCCGGCGCAAGTCATGGGTCAAATCCTTGCGCTGCTTGTTCGAGATCAGCCCCGCGAACCACAGCCCATCGAGCAGCATGAGCGTCTGATCCAGACGCACAATCAACCGCAGATATTGCGCCAGCGCCGGGGAGGACAGCTGCAGGGTCACTTCGCGCGGGTTGGTGTAGCGGGGGACAGGCACGCCGCCTTCGCCATCGGCAAGCTGCTTCAGCCGCGCCTGCTCGTTGGTCAGTCGCTGCGCGACCGCCCCGATGCGCTCGGAGACCAGGGCCTCGATCTGGTCCATGTCGTCATCGTCGCCGATGATGCGCAGCACCACCGAGATGCCATAGAGCGCTCGCACCACCAGGACGAAAGAGCGTCCGCGCTGCAAGACATACTGGGCATTCTGACTGTGAATGGTGACGGTTTGATCGAGAACCGGTTTGGAGAAGGCGTGCTTGTTCGTCTGTGAGACCTGGGCCATCGGATAACCTCCGGGGTGGATGCCAAAAGCCCAGAGTAGGAGGATCAAGCGGCGCTCGCAGCCAGGAAAGAGACAGAATCCGTGCCTCTTTCGCGCCACTGTCCGGCGGAGACACCCCAATCATGCGCAAAAGTTCCCCGGAGGAGATGACAAAAACATGACCAAACTGTCACGGTCGATCCCTCTATTTCCCACTATATTACTTGGGTTTTATAACCTGATATGGAGGGAACGCTCGTGAACGACATGATCTTGCCAATGACCGGAAAGGCCCGGTCGGAACTGATCCGGCGCGCCCGTCGGGCCAAGGGGCTGACGCAGCGCGAACTCGGCGAACAGGTGGGGTTGCCACAGTCGACGATCTCGCAGATAGAGACCGGAGACATTTTGGTGGATTTGACTTTGTTGCCACGGATCGCGGCTGTCTTGGACATTGGCGGCCAGGCATTGCATCGGCTGCTCGAGGCCAGCGATGGCCTGCGCTGGCGCGCGTGGGTGTGGGCGTCAAACCGGCCGCCGAATCAGAAACTGGTCTTGCTGGCGTTGACCGATGGGGCCGACGGGCAGGCCAACTTAGCTCAGTTGGAGGCGTTGACCGGCCTGAACACCGGCACCCTACGCGCGGCGGTCGAGGAGCTGGCGCGCGTCGGTTTGTTGCATGAGGCCCGGGATCGGTTGAAGCAAGGCGAGCCGATCATCATCGCTGGCCCGTCGCCGGGTAGGTGCACCCCATGAGCCAGGCGACGGTGACACGGTTGCAGCCGCGGCCCGCGCGTCTCACGGCGGTGCAGCGGCGCTTGGAAGCCTATGGCGAGGTGGTCGAGCTGATCGCCGGGGAAATGTTGGACCCAACGATCGTCCATTTCTGCGTCGGCTTCATTCTGACCGGACGGCTTGAGCTGAGCTGGCGCGATGGCAACAACGAGAAAGCCTTCTATCCAATCGAGACGGGCGACTGGTTCAGCGTGAACAACCTGTCCCTGCCGCAGCCGCCAAGGTTGGTGTGGTTCCGGGCGACCTGTTTCACTCGGGTGCTGGCGATCGAGGTCGAACGGCTGAATGCTTTGCTGCTGGGTGAGCTGGCCGATCTGGATGGCCCCCTGCACCGAGAGGTGATGCGGTTCTATGCCGAGCGCTGGTCGGAGCTTGCGGCACGCTATCACCGCTCGCTGTTCAATCCGACCGACACCCTGGTGCTGGATGCACTCGACGAAGCCGCTTCGTGGTCGTCGGCCATGTCCCATCCGGAGGGAACCCTCGTCAAGGTGGGTCGGGATGACTTGGCCAAGCGCATCGGCTGCACGCGCGTGACGGTCAGCCGGGCGTTGTCGCGGTTAGTTGCCGATGGTCGGGTGCGTCTCGAAGGCCGCAGAATCCTGCTACTCGGGCATCAAGGACGCGGGGAGGCGGCTTGACGCATCGGCTGGCTGCGCTGCCGGTCTGGTTCAATGAGAACCGGGTCGGCGGCCGGCCAACTTGTCTCGGCATCCATGGGCCGGATGTCCGGTTGGTCGCTGAGCGGCGTGTCCATCAGTTCTGCTCGGTCATCGACGCACCTTACCCGTCGGGAAAGATGCTCAAAATGCGCGTCATTGCCGGCTGCTTGCTTGGCAAGGCCCTGGTAGGGTCGGGGCCTTGTCAAAACTGCGAGCAGACATCAGCCGTGAACCCAGTATTTGAGCCGCAATCCCAACCGGAGAACTGGCGAATACCAGCGCCATTGTCCGGGAGTAGGGCACCTCTCGGTCGCCAAGCCATGGCGGCTGTTTCCCTGGCCGTGTTGTTGATCAGTCCCGTTTCCGGGATGGAACACCCGCTGCAAGAGCTGGGATTCGAGCGCTCGCTCAACCAATGGGAGCTGCGTCGGACCTGGCAGCAACAAACCAAGGTGGCCAAGCCTTCACCGGGCAATCCGCAAGAAACCGCCAAACGTCCAGTTCCGCAGATTCGTCGGATCAGCGCCGTCGCTTTGCTGAAACCGATCTCAGGGTCGATTAAGATCCGCCGGGATCGCTATGTTGCGATCATTCTCTCCGAGGCCAAACGGCACAGGGTCGACCCCAACCTGGTCCATGCTGTCATCCAAGCCGAGTCCGCCTATCGGCCAAACGCCAAGTCTCCGGCCGGTGCCTGCGGCTTAATGCAGCTGATGCCAGCCACGGCCCGGCGCTTCGGTGTGCGGGACATCTGGGACCCGGAGCAGAACATCGGCGGTGGCGTGGCGTATCTGCGGTTCCTGCTTGACCGTTTCTCCGGAGCAATCCCGCTGGTGCTGGCGGCCTATAACGCAGGGGAGGGCGCGGTGGCGAAACACGGCAACAAGATTCCGCCGTATCGGGAGACGCGGGAGTATGTCAGAAAGGTGATGGGGTATTTCGGTTGAGAGGTGACGAACCAGAATAGGCATTGCCACCGGATCATTCGCTCCATCATCCACCAAGCTGGTGCCGTCCTCAGACCAAAGCTCCGGCTGGATGTTGTCGATGCACGGTCAAGCCAGCGGCAGAATCCGCTCCTGCACCACCGGATTGCTCTCCGCGCAGACGACATCCAGATGCACAGTCGCGCGTGTCAGCCCGCAGAACAGCACCTGCAGCTCGCGCTGGAGATCGCTATCGCGCGGGTCGACATCGACCAGAATCACCGCCGCCGCCTGCTGGCCTTTGAACCGCCGCACGGTATCGAACAAAATCTGCCCGTCAGAGTAGATCTGATTGCCGAGTAGATCGTAGGTATTGGTAAAGCGCCTGAGTGTGTGATTCCCGACCCGCGCGCAGTCCTTCAACGCCGTGCTGCCGACACCCCGGCAGGAGAGAATCGCAATATCCTGCGGCTGAAAACGCTGCTTTAGCCGCTGCCCGACCAGGCGGCCGACCAGCTTCGGCTGCTCACTTGACTCCTGATAGGGCGTCACCTGCACCCCCAGCCCCGGCAGATCGTTCGCGCCGGTGAATGCAAACTCCGGCAGCGCCTCGCGGATAAAGCGCGCGATGCTCTCTGGCGAACGGTAATTCAGCAGCGACTGGTAACCGACAAAGTCCTGCTCCTGCAACGCCATGGGCGTGGTCGAACGGACATTCTGATTCGGGTCCTCCAGCCACAGCATGGCCGCCTCCTCGCGCAGAAACAGCCGCACCGCCTCGAACCATTCGCCCTCGAAATCCTGCGCTTCATCGACAATCAGCGTATCGAAGCGCCAGTCATCTGCCGGCTCCTGCGTCAGCGCCTGTTCCTCCACCTGCTTGGCCGCCGCTGTCCAGAAGGCCGGATCAGTGCGCATGTCATCGAAATTGAGCGGTGCACCGCGCGCGCAGAAACTGATCGCAGAAGTGATGCGCGATAAGCGGCCGAGTCCTAGGCGAACTAAGAAGATCTAGCTGCGCTTAAGCGGCTAGCGCTGAAGATTCGGCGGACTACCGGTGCTGGCTGGTTGATCCGAGATGACGTGTTCTTGGCGCTACCTTGTTGACTGTTGGTATCTGTGCGCAGTGTTTGTGCTGCCCACTTGGTATCATTTGCCGGAAAGCATGCTAGATCGCGGTTCGGCGCTTTCCCTTGTGACGCCTTATGATTATGATTGTGTTCGGGGTGGTCAGTCTCTATCTGTTTCGGGCTGATTTGGTCGGGCGTGAGGAGTCCGACCGCGTGCTTTGTTTTGGCTGTCTCTTGGCGACGCGCCAAGCGATCAACCTAAGCCTCATGTTCCTGGCCACTCCGGGGAAAGAATCCAAGCTCTTCAGGGTCGTGCGACACCACTCATGCGCTCCTCCAATCGGGTCCAACCCAATCCGGCCTCATGAACAAGCTCTGGAAACAGATTACCCCGTCGGATTTTGCCTGGGAACGTGAGGCGCTTGACTGGCTGAAAAGGCGGCTGCCCGATCACGAGCCTTACCGCGCATGGGCCAACTTCGAGTTTATCGCTCAGGACGGCTCCATCAATGAGGTGGATGTCCTGATTCTGACCCCTAAGGGTCTGTTTCTGGTCGAAATCAAGTCGCATCCTGGCGAGATTCTCGGCGATGCCGGCACCTGGGTGTGGCACCACGCCGGGCGCCGCCGGGTGTTTGACAATCCGCGCCTGCTGGCGGATCGCAAGGCGAAGAAGCTGAAGTCCCTGCTCGAGTGCCAGCGCTCGACGCTGGTCGGTAGCAAGCAGGGCAAGGCGCGCTTGCCCTTCGTCGACACCCTGGTCTTCCTCTCGGCCGAGAGCGTCGTCAACAAGCTTCAAGGTCCCGCGCGGCTGAATGTTCACACCCGCAAGACCGTCATGGATGCCCTCTGCCGGATGGACCATGACTGGAAGCACCGCAAGCTCGACCGGCCCAGTTCCAAGAGCGTTGCGCGGGCGCTGGAAGAAGCCGGGATCAAGGAGTCCATGCGGGCGCGACGGGTCGGGCTCTATGAACTCGGCGCGCTGCTCGATGAGGCCGACCATTTCCAGGACTGGCTGGCGACTCACGCCGAGACAGGTGTGCAGCGGCGCATTCGCATTTACCTCACCCTGGGCCGTCCTGAGCCCGAGGCCGCGACCCTGCGCCAGGCGGCAAAGCTCGAACACCGCCTGCTTGAAGGGATCGAGCACCCGGGCATTCTTCAGGCGCGTGAGTATCAGCAACACGACCAAGGCCCAGCCCTGCTCTACGAGTATGACCCGGCAGCGCTGCGTCTGGACCATTTCCTCACCGAGCGCGGCGCCGGGCAGCCGCTCGACACTCAGGACGCCCTGGCCCTGCTGCGCCAGATCGCTGAAGCGGTGCGCTTCGCGCACGGCAAGCGGCTTTACCACCGGGCGCTCAGCCCGCAGAGCATTTTCGTGCGACACGAGGACGCCGGAACACTCAGTGCCCGGATTGCCAACTGGGCCACCGCCCGGCGCGCGCTGTCAAGCGAGACGCAAACCCGCGCCCAGACCCGACCCCAGACTCGATTGGCGCTGAGCCATCTGAGCGGGCTCGTGCAAGAGGAGGCCGGCCCCTATCTCGCGCTTGAAGCGCATGCCGAGGCCCTCGGCGGCGCGGCCAGCGACAGCGTCTATCTCGATGTCTTTTCCCTCGGCGCCATCGCCTATCTGCTGTTCACCGGGCAGCCGCCCGCGGCGAATGATCTCGAATTGCAGGACAAGCTCAGCAGCGGCACTGGCCTGCAGGTGACTGACGCGCTCAACGGCGCCTGCACTGAGCTGCAATATCTCATCCAGTACGCCACCCACCCGGACACCAGCAGTCGTTCGGGCTCGGTTGACGAGTTTCTCGACAACCTGACCGCCGTCGAGGACGAACTGACCCGCCCGGACAGCGAGCGTCGCAGCGACCCCGCCGCCGCGCGCCCGGGCGATACCTTCGAGGGCGGCATCCGCGTGCTCAAGCGCCTTGGACGCGGGGCCAGCTCGGTGGCCTTCGTCGTCGATCACCAGGGACAGCAGCGGGTGCTCAAGCTCGCCGCGACGCCTGAGCACAATGCGCGTCTGCGCCAGGAAGGCGAGATCCTGGGCAAGCTGCGGCATCAGGCCATCATCGCCTGCCATGCCACCCAAGACTTCCTCGGTCACACCGGACTGCTGCTCGACCAGGCCGCCGAGGGCACCCTGGCTGAGCGTTTGCGCGCGCTCGGTCCCATCCAGCTTGAACTGCTCGAGCGCTTCGGCGAGGACCTGCTCAGCGCGCTTGGCCACCTGGAAGAGAAGGGCCTGTCCCATCGTGACATCAAACCGGCCAACATCGGCCTGACGAAGCAGGGCCGCCAGCTGCATCTGGTGCTGTTCGACTTCTCGCTCGCCGGCATCAGCCCGGAGAACTTCACTGCCGGCACCCTGGCCTACATGGACCCCTTCCTGCGCGATCCCGGTCGCCGGCGCTGGGACGACTACGCCGAACGCTTCGCCGCCGCCCTGACCCTCTACGAGATGGCCACCGGTCGCCTGCCCAACTGGGCCGAAACCGACGGCTTACCGCCGCTGATCGAAGGCGCGCTCGAGATCGATCCCGCCGTGTTCGACCCCAGCGTGCGTGACGGACTGGCCGATTTCTTCCGCACCGCGCTGGCCCGCGATGTGAAGAGGCGCTTCGGCAACGCCGAGGACATGCGTCGCGCCTGGCTGCAACTCTTCCACCAGGCCGCGCGCGCCGGCACCAGGCAGCCTGCGGGCGAGCAGCCCAGCCCGCGTTGCCCCATCAGTGAGGCTCAGCTCGACACCCAGATCGGCCTGCTGCCGCTTTCGGCCCAGGCCCTGGACACCCTCAGCCGGCTCAACATCAACAGGGTCGCCGAGCTGATCCGGCTGCCGCGCAATGAGTTGGTGCGCATGACCGGGGTCGGTACCAAGACCCGACGCGAGCTCTCGGAGCTCATCGCCAGTCTCCAGGCACGGCTCGCGTCGGTCGGGGCTCCAACCCAGTCCGGCCGGCCGGACAGTCCTGGCATCACAACCGTGTCGACGCCGGCGGCGGGGCCGGCAGGGCCAGCGGCGCTGGGAGCCGCCGGGCTCGCCATCAGTGTCGACCAGCTCATGCGCGCGTTGCGGCCAGCGCCCACCAAGGCAAGCGACCCGGATCGCCAGCGCTTTCTCGCCGAATACCTCGGTCGGCTCGATGGTGACAGCGCCGGACCCGCGGATCAGATTCCGGCGGACAGGGTTCAAACGGACAACCTCCATTGGCCAACGTCGCTGATGGTTGCCGCCACCCTCGGCATGGCGTCTGATGCCGCGCGGGAGCTGCAAGCCCGCCTCCTGACCCAATGGGGCAAGAACAAGTTCATCACCCAGCTGCGCCATGACATCGCCCAACTGCTCGTCGATCAAGGCGGCGTCATGACCGCTGTTGAGCTGGCGGAGGCCGTGCTGTTGCGGCGCGGCTCGGTGCAGCCCTCGCCGACGCGCGAGCGCTGGGCGCGCGCTGTGGTGCGCGCCGCGGTCGAAACCGAACTTGCGCGCTCAACGCGACAACAGGCGCCGCGCTGGGTGCTGCGTCGCTGCGGCAAGCGCGTGCTGATTGCCGAAGACACTCAAGGGCAGGGCGAGGCGCTCGCCGATTATGCCGAGGCGTTGGGTCAGCTCGCGGACGAATGCGCCGAGCAGCGGCCGTTGCTCTCCCCGGCGCGCGCACTTGAGCGCATCCGCTCACTCCCGGCGCCCGAGTCCGTCGCCGCGCTCAGCAACCATCGCTTGCTGCGCCTGGCCGTCGCCGCCTCCCAGGACGCCGCGCTCTCCAGTCGCGCCGAGTTTTATCCCAAGGGCATGCCAGCCGAGCGCAGTCTGGAGCTGGCTAAGGGCGCGCTGTTGGGCTCGCCCCGGCTCTCGGTGGCCGATGTTCAGGACCGCATCCAGGGTCGCTATCCGCAGGCGCAACCCTTGCCGGGTCGCCCCCAGCTCGACAGCCTGCTGCAAGGGCTCGACCTTGGCCTGGTGTGGCACCCGCAGGCCGAGCACGCCGGCCAGCGCGGCTGCTATTGTCTGCCCCAAGTCGGCACCTTGGGAATCGGCGGCAGCACCTTCGCCACCACCCGCAGCAGCATCCATTACACCCAGCACGAAGGCGATGAATCCGCCGCCGATCGCGAGCTCAAGCAGTTCGAGCACAGTGTGCGCAACGCGCTGGAGTCCGCCCGATTCCTGGCCCTGTCCGTGCGCCCTCGGCTGTGGCTGCGCGCGCAAAGGCAGCTGGCCAAGACCTTCGGGCTGGAGATTCTGAGCTTCGACGCCCTGTTGCTGCGCCATCTGCGCATCCTGTGCGACGGCATGGCAAATCCGCCCAACTGGCAGGTGGTGCTCAAGGCCGATGCCGCCGACTCGGGCAGCATCGACTGGTCGCGCTTGCAGAGCCTGGTGCGGCGCGTCCTGCCCGCCATGGCCGATGAGCTCAAAACCACCGCGCGGCCGGTCTTGCTCACCGACACCGGCCTAATCGCCCGCTACGGCCTGATCGACACCTGGCTCGCCGACCTGCGCCGTCACCTGCACGATGATCCGCACACTCAAGCCCTGCTGTTGCTCATCGCCAACGACACCGCCACCCCGGGCGCCATCCTTGAGGGCGTCAGCATCCCCAGCGGCGCTGGTAGTCGCGAGTTCGCGCGTCTTCCCAGCGCCTGGCTTCAGTCGATGGCGGTGGAGGCATGATCGAGCAGCACTGGATCAACGCCTGTGTGACGGCACAGAATTATCGCTACTCGCGCCATGGTGACCGCGAGCGTCAGAATGATGGGCTCAGCCTGGATGAGGTCGAGCAAGCACTGCTCAATGGGCGCATCATTGAGCAGTATGCAGACACCGGGCGCGGTGAAAGCGGCTTGTTGGTTGGCTTCACTGACGCGGGCAAGCCGATCCATGTTGTTTGTGGAAGGATGGGCGCAGCCTTGGTGGTTGTCACTGTCTATGTTCCCACGCCGCCAAAATTCAAAACTCCCTATCAGCGAGGCATCTGAGCCATGACCGAGCAGTGCAGCTTCTGCGGCAACCACAATTTAACGCCCAAAACCACCAGGTATCTCCATCAGCACGATGGCGAGGTGTTGTTTGTCGAGCAGGTGCCTTGTCTCGAATGTGACTACTGCGGGGAGCAGTATTTTGACATCGGCGTCTTGAAGCAGATCGAGGCTGATCACCGAGACATTGCCGAGCATCGTAAACAGCCGACGCGTATCGTCCAGGTTCCCGTTCAGGAGTTCCAGGCGCAGGCCCAATGATCCACCCCCAACACCTCCTTGCCGACCTCCAAGCCCTGCTGCCCAAGCTGGAGCAGGACATCCTGGCCTACACCCAGACCCGCCCGGAGCTGGAGGCGCATCTCAAGGCCGAGCACGCCAAGGCGCAAGAGGCCAAGCGCACCGCCGAGCACTTCGTCGCTTGGCGCGAGGCCCAGATCACCCAGGCCGCCGCCGCCTGGGTGCTGACCTGTGTCTTCGTGCGCTTTCTCGAAGACAACAGCCTGCTCGACATGCCGCTGCTCTCGGGGCCGACGCCGGCGGCTGACGGTGATCAGGGCGGCGACCAGACTGGCCAGTCCGGGCTGCCAGCGGCCAAGGCGCGGATGACCGTCTATTTCACTGAGCACCCGACCCATGCCGAGCGCGACTATCTGCTGGCGGTCTTCACCGAGCTGGCCAGTCTGCCGGCGCTCGGCGAGCTGCTTGACCGCGCCCACAATCCCCTGTGGCAATTGCCGCTGTCCGCCGACGGCGCCAAGGCGCTGATCGATTTTTTTCAGCGCATTGATCCCGCAACCGGCGCTATTGTGCACGACTTCACCGATGCCCGCGCCGCAGGCGGCTGGGACACCCGCTTTCTCGGCGATCTGTATCAGGATCTGTCCGCGAGCGTGCGCAAGCGCTATGCGCTCTTGCAGACACCGGAATTCGTCGAGTCCTTCATTCTCGATTACACCCTGGAGCCGGCCAAGGCTGCCTTCGGGCTGCCGGGGCTCAAGCTCATCGACCCGACCTGTGGCTCGGGGCATTTTCTGCTCGGCGCCTTTGACCGGCTGTTCGCCGACTGGCAGCAGCGCGAGCCGGCCACCAATGCGCGCGCCCTGGCGCAGCGGGCGCTGGATGCCATTCATGGCGTCGATATCAATCCCTATGCGGTCGCCATCGCCCGCTTTCGGCTGCTGATCGCGGCCATGCGCGCGGCCGGCAGCCGCAAGCTCAAGGACGCGCCGGATTTTCAGTTCCATCTCGCGGTGGGGGATTCGCTGCTGCACGGCGCGCGGCACGAATGGACCGGGCGCGGCATTCAGTCCGATCTGATCGAAGACCCGCTCGCGCATGTGTTCGAGGTCGAGGACAAGGCCAAGCTCGCACGGATTCTTGGGCAGCGCTATGCGGTGGTGGTCGGCAATCCGCCCTATATCACGGTGAAGGACAAGGCGCTCAATCAAGCCTATCGGGACAAGTACCCGAGCTGTCATCGCCAGTATTCGCTGGGCGTGCCCTTCACCGAGCGGTTTTTCGACCTGACGCTGGCGGTGCCCGAGGGGAATGCGGCCAACCGTCCGGCCGGATTCGTCGGCCTGATCACGGCCAACAGCTTTATGAAGCGCGAGTTCGGCAAGAAGCTGATCGAGGACTATCTGCCGCGCAAGGAGCTGACCCATGTGATCGACACCTCCGGCGCTTATATTCCGGGGCATGGCACGCCGACGGTGATTCTGTTCGGGCGCAATCGCCGGCCCGAGGGTGATCGGCTGCGCGCGGTGCTGGGGATTCGTGGCGAGCCGAGCACGCCGGAGGATGCAGCGCGGGGGTTGGTGTGGCGCTCGATTGTGGACTTGCTGGAGCGGCCGGGGACTGAGAACGATTTTGTGAGTGTGGTGGATCAGGAACGGGGATTGTATGCGCGGCATCCCTGGAGTGTTGGGGGTGGTGGAGCGTCTGAGCTAAAGGAACTGATAGAGCGCGCCGCCCAGCGAGAAAATGGGCGGTCCGAAACCGCACGGTCCGCTTCCGACTCGTTCCCACGCTCTGCGTGGGAATGCAGTCAGCGCCGCTCCAGCGGCGCGAACAGGACGTTAGGCGAGGTCGCTGAATCACCGATCGGTCGAGCGGTTCGCATTGCCGAGGAGGACATCTTTATGTTCTCAGCGGTGCGAAAGCGCAATACACCGGTTCCGTCGGAAGAATTTCGAGGCTTTGTGATTGGTGAGCAAGTTCGGGATTGGGGAAGCGCGCTCGATACATGGGTTTGGTATCCCTACACGGAAACGGCGAGCACATCCAAGGCACTGGAAACGCTTTGGAGGTGGAGAACCATTCTCGCAAACCGCAGCACCTTTCAGGGAGTGATGGCGGATGCTGGATTGAGGTGGTTCGACTACATGCAGCATACGGGATCGGCCTATGCCACCCCCCTCTCCATCACCTTCGCCTTCGTCGCCACCCACAATCATTTCGTCCTCGACCGAGGCGGCAAGGTCTTCAAACAATCCGCGCCGGTCATCAAGCTCCCTGCCGGGACGAGCGAGGACGATCATCTGGCGGTGCTGGGGCTGCTGAATAGCTCGATCGGCTGTTTCTGGATGAAGCAGGTGCTCCATAACAAGGGGGGCGGCGGGATTGGTGGTGGGCTGGCGAGCGAAGAATGGGAGCAGTTCTACGAGTTCACCGGCACCGGCCTAAAGGCATTACCCATCCCCCCCGACTCCGACGCCAAAGCCCGCACCCTCGCCAAAGCCCTCGACCAATCCGCCCAACAACTCGCCGAGTTGGAACCCGCCAATATCCTCGCCAGCCCCTGGAGCCCGGCGGAACTGCCTGCCAAGCTCGATCAGGCTCAAACGCAATCCGCCGCCATCGCGCGCCAAATAATTGCTCTGCAAGAAGAACTCGACTGGCTCAACTACCGGCTCTATGGCCTGACCGACGAGGATCTCGGCCACGCCGCCACGCCGCCGGAGATCCGCCTCGGCGAGCGCCCGTTCGAGATCCTGCTCGCCCGCCGCCTGGCCGCCGGCGAAACCCAGACCACCTGGTTTCAGCGCCACAAGAGCACCCCGATCACCGAAATTCCTACCCAATGGCCGGCCGACTACCGCGCCCTGACCGAGCGCCGGCTGCAAGCGATTGCAGGCAACCGCTGGATTCGCCTGGTCGAGCAGCCCGAGTACAAGCGCCGCTGGAATCGCGAGCCCTGGGACAGCCGTCAGCAGCGGGCGCTGCGCGACTGGCTGCTCGACCATCTCGAAAGCCGCTGCCAGACCCCCGAACCCGAGCTGCTGACCGTCGCCCAGCTCGCCGAGCGCGCCCGGCACGATGCCGCCTTCCAGTCGGTCGCCAGCCTCTACACCGGCAGCGACACCTTCGACCCGCGCGCCCTGGTCGCTGAGCTGGTCGAGGCCGATCAGGTGCCGCAGATGGCCGCCGCGCGCTACAAACCCAAGGCGATGCCCAAATTCCGCGCCTGGCAGGAAACCTGGGACCAACAGCGCGCCGAGGACGCCATCGACGCCCGCACCCAGCTCGATGCGACCGACCCGGCTTATCTGAGCGAGGACGCGGCCAAGGCGCTCAAGGCCAGCGAGATCGGCGACATCCCGCTGCCGCCCAAATACGCAACGGCCGACTTCCGCAAGCCGAACTACTGGAGCCTGCGCGGCAAGCTCGACGTGGCCAAGGAACGCTTCTTCAGCCTGCCCGGCGCCGAGCGCCCCGGCGACAGCACCCTGGTTGTCGGCTGGGCAGGGCTGAATCACCTGCAACGCGCCTCCGCCATCGCCGCCTGGTATTTGGCGCGCAAGGAACAGGACGGCTGGCAAGCCGAGCAACTCAAGCCGCTGCTGGTCGCCCTCGATGAGCTGATCCCCTGGCTCAAGCAATGGCACAACGCCATCGACCCCGAGTTCGGCGAGCGTTTAGGCGACTACTACGAGGGTTTTCTGCTCGAAGAGCTGCGCCAGTTGGAAGTGTCGCGCGATGAGTTGCTGGCCTGGGAACCGGCGGCGGCATCGCGCAGGCGCGGGCGGCAGCGGGCGGCTTGAGCCAAGATGACGGGCAGGCTTTGCTTTGCCAAACCGCGTTTTTTAGTCTGAATGGAGGATTGAGGCCATGATGCCGTCTCTGAATCTGAGCGACATGAGCACCAAAGAAAAGCTTCAAATGATGGAAGCCCTATGGGATTCCTTGACCGAGGATTCCACGGGGCCGCCATCCCCCGATTGGCACAGTGATGTTCTCGAAGAACGGCAGCGCAAGATTGAGGCCGGAAAGGGGGTGTTTTTGTCACTCGATGAGTTGAAGGCCAAGCGGCCATCATGAACATTCGCGAGATTCGGATTCTTTCCGATGCGGCGGATGATCTGGAACGCGGGCGAACCTTTTACGAGCAGCAGCAAACGCACCTTGGTCTCTACTTTTGGGATAGCCTGTTGGCCGATATCGAGTCATTGATGGTTTCAGGGGGTATACACAATCGTATTGAAGGTTATTACCGTCTGCTCTCGCAACGCTTCCCCTATGCCATCTACTACCAGGTGCAGGCTGACACCCTTGATGTGATTGCTGTTTTACCCTTGCGTCGCGATCCAACGTGGCTTGCGGGCGTGCTGAACGAGAGAAGCACATGATACTGATCAAGGACCTTATTCACATCCCTGAGCGCGTTCAGCGCGGGGACTTTGTGCTCAATCTGGCCAGCGGTCTGGAGGCCGAGGCGATCGAGCGCACGCTCCAGGACTATGTGGTGACTCCGCAGTTGGCGCGCTGCTTTGAGGACGCGCTGAGCTTTGTTCAGAGTACCGTCACCAGCGCGCAAAACCGCAATAAGGGCGCCTATCTGCACGGCAGCTTCGGCACGGGTAAGTCGCACTTCATGGCGGTGTTGCATCTGCTGCTGCAGGGTAACCCGCAGGCGCGCGCCATCCGCGAGCTGCACGCCTCGGTAGACAAGCACAACCACTGGATGCAGCGCCGCAACATTCTGCTGGTGCCCTATCACATGATCGGCGCCGCGAGCATCGAGGCCGGGGTGCTCGGCGGCTATGCGCGGCACATCCGCAAGCGGCACCCCGAGGCGCCGGTTCCCGGCTTCTACATGAGCGACCGGCTGTTTGAGGACGCGCAGGGTATGCGCGGGCACATGGGCGATGAGCGCTTTTTTGCCGCGCTCAATGCTGCCGTTGGGGCCGCCAATGGGACGGCTGGCGGGCCGGCGGCAGCAGGCGCCAGCGATGACGGCTGGGGCGAGCTGGCCAGCGGGTGGGATGCGGCGAGCTTCGAGGCGGTGCTCAGCGGCCAGGCGAGCGACGATGACCGCACGGAGTTGGTGAGCGCGCTGGTGCAGACCCTGTTTCGCTCCTTCGTCGATCTGGCCAACACGCAGAGCGGCGGCTATATCGAGTTCGACGAGGGACTACGAGTGATGACGCGCCACGCCAAGGCGCTTGGCTATGACGCTGTCATCCTGTTTCTTGACGAGCTGATTCTGTGGCTGGCGAGCCGGCTGTCGGATCGTCACTTCATCAGCGCGGAGATCCAGAAGGTCGTCAAGCTGGTGGAGACCGGCATACCGCGCGAGCTGCCGCTGGTGAGCTTCATCGCCCGTCAGCGCGATCTGCGCGAGTTCGTCGGCGATCAGTACAGCGGGATGGAACAGGAAATTCTCAGCGACTCGCTGAAATACTGGGAGGGCCGCTTCCATCAAATCACGCTCGAAGACCGCAACTTGCCGGTGATCGCCCAGCGGCGTTTGCTCGCCCCGGTGAGCGCGGCCGCCCAGGGCCAGATCGACGCGGCTTTTGCCGAGACCGAAAAAATGCGCGAGGAGGCTTTTAACCTGCTGCTGACCAGCCAGGGCGACCGTCAGCAGTTTCGCGCCCTGTATCCGTTCAGCCCGGCGCTGGTGCAGGCGCTGGTGGCGCTGTCCTCGGCGCTGCAGCGCGAGCGCACCGCGCTGAAGGTGATGCTGATGCTGCTGGTGGCGCAGCGCGAGACCCTGACCCTGGGGCGGGTGATCCCGGTCGGTGATCTCTATGACGTCATCGCCTCCGAGGCCGAGCCCTTCTCTGAGCAGATGCGCCAGCACTTCGATCATGCCCGGCTGCTGTTTGAACGCAAGCTGGTGCCGGTGCTGGAGCTGGAGCATCAGGTGAGCGCTCAGGCGCTGGAGGACTTAGCTGCGGATGATCCCAAGCGCCAGGCGTTTGACAATGATTTGCGCTTGCTCAAGACCCTGGTGCTGGCCGCGCTGGTGCCGGAGGTCGAGAGCTTCAAGCAGCTGACCGCGACCAAGCTCGCCGCGCTCAACCACGGCACCATCCGCTCGCCCATCCCGGGGCGCGAGGCGCAGACGGTCTTGCAGAAATGCCGCAAGTGGGCCGGGCAGGTGGGGGAGATCAAGATCTCCGAGGACAGCAACCCGACCATTGGCGTGCAGCTCTCGGGGGTGGACACCGAGAGCATCATCGAGCAGGCGCGCATCAACGATAACGACGGCAATCGCCGGCGGCTGGTGCGCGCGATGGTCTTCGAGGCCTTTGGCATTCGCGACGACCATGAGATTTTCGGCAGCGTTGAGCACGAATGGCTGTGGCGTGGCACCCGCCGGCGGGTGGAGGTGTTGTTTCAGAACATTCGTGAGATCACCGACGACAGTGTCTTCGAGGCGCGCGATGACCAGTGGAAGGTGATGATCGACTTCCCCTTCGACAGCGGCAGCTACTCGCCGACCGACGATCAGGCGCGGGTGCGCGAATTCGAGGCCAACGGCGGGCAGTCGCGCACCCTGTGCTGGCTGCCGTATTTCCTGAGCCCGAGCGCGCAGAATAATCTCGGCAAGCTGGTGGTGCTGGAGGAGATCCTCAAAAGCGAGGACAGCTTCAACCGCTACAGCGGGCACTTGAGCCCGCAGGATCGCGCCAGCGCCCGCACCCTGCTCGACAACCAGCGCAGCCAGTTGCGCCAGCAGCTCAAGGATACCCTGATGGGCGCCTATGGCGTGGCGGCGGAGCTGCCCGGCTCGCTTGATAACACCGACCTGCTTGAGTCCCAGCTCATGTCCCTGCAGCCGGGCTTTAAGCCGCGCCCGCCAGCCGGCACGACCATGGCCAAGGCGTTTGAGCAACTGCTGGGGCAGGCGCTGGCCTTTCAGTATCCGGATCACCCGGAATTTGATGCTGAGATTCGCCTGGGCGATCTGAACAAGGTGCTTGGCGAACTGCGCCGCGCCATGCATGCCCAGAACGGGCGCATTGATGTCGACGGCCCCTTGCGCCCGCTGATGCGTCAGATCGCCCAGCCGCTGAAGCTCGGTGAGATGCACGAGCGGCACTTTTTGTTTAAGGAGGACTGGCCGCGGCATCTCGGACGTGCCGTTGCTCAGGCTCGGCCTTCCCCTAATAAGGCATCTGATCAGGCATCTGGCCAGGTATCCGATCAGACATCCGGCCAGGGAGCAGGGGGGGAGTTGCGGGTTGCCATGCTGCGCGCGGCCATGGATGAGCCGCGCCCGCGGGGGCTGCCAACGCCGGTGCAGAACCTGCTGATTCTGGTGTTTGCCGAGCATGGCCAATACGCCTTCAACTTCCGTGGTGGACCCTTCGAGGATGTCGGCCTCAAGGATATCCGCGATGATCTGGTGCTGATCAAGCAGGCGTTGGCCGAGCCCCAGACCTGGCAACGGGCCTTGGAGCATTTCGCCGCCGTGCTGGGTCATGCGATCAATCCCTTGCGCACCGCCAATCATCAGAACGCGTTGCAGAAAGAGGCGCACGCCGAGGCCAATGCCCGGCTGGAAGATTGCCGCGCGCTGGTCGCTGATTTGATCCAACAGCTCAATGCCCTGGGACTGGCGGCGACGGGCAACCGCCTGGCCAACGCCAAGCTCGCCGTGCAGTGGCTGGAGGACATGCAGTCCCGCGAGGGCCCCGCACTGGTCGAGGCCCTGGCGGATCTCAAACCTGTCACCAGTGCGCAGGCGCTGGGGCGGAGCATCATCAGTGCGACGCGGGTGAGCAACGCGCTGGCGGACAACAACTGGGACTTGCTGAAGGCGGTCTGGGACAGCGGCGAGGGCACGCGCATCAAGCAAGCCGTGGCCGAGGCGCTGGCGGCCGATGAGTTGGTCACCTCGCTCGCCGACGCCCTGAAGCAGGCCCAACGGGATGCCACCCGTCTGATTCGGCGCCCGCCGCCGGTTGATCCCCCGGTTGAACCGCCGGTCGTTCCATCGTTGGACCCCATCAAGCCGCCAGGGGGCAGCAAGGGCAAGCGGGTGCTCAAAGAGGATAGCCGGCAAGGTCTGAACCTTGGCGAGGCGCGCCGGGCGCTGAAAGAGATCGCGTCCTTGCTGGAAGGGGACGTGACCTTGGACATTCGCTATCAGATCCTTGGGGATGCCGATGACTGACGCGCTCCCCAGCGCCATCTTGACCCAAATCCAGGCCATCCTGACCAAGGATGCCGAGGCCGATCGCATTGCACTCTTCTGGCCGGAACCGCTGCCGGCGGGCGAATGGCGTGAGCAGGTGGCGGGTCGGTCGCTGCGCCTGGTCTATTGCCCCTCCGAGCTGGCCATGCGCGAGCGGTTGATCAGCCATCGCCCGGGCGCGGAGCGGTTGGTCATGCTGACGCCTTTCGACGAGACGCGCCTGTCGAAGGATGTGCTGGCGCGGCTGTGGAACTGTGAGCCCAAGCGCATCAGCCCCTGGCACACGCTGGAACAGCTATTGCAGACGCGCCAGATCGACCCGAGGCTGACGACCAAGTCCTACCGCTGGATCGCCGAGGCCTTGGTCGATGGCTTCGACCGCTATCGCGGGCGTCTCTCGTTTGGCGAGGTGCTGGATCTGGAAACCGCCTGGCGGGCCTTGGCGCTGGCCTGGCTGGACTTTAGCGCCGAGACGCCGGACCTGGATGCGCTGCTGGCGTGGTCGCTCGACGCGGACGCGGCAGCGTCGGTGGCGGCGCTGCCTGCCTCTGTCGCCGAGCATCTCGAGGATTGGCTTGGCCCGGCCCTTGGCGGTGCTGGCAGCGAACAGACTTCACTGGTTTTGGGCCTGTGGCGGGCCGGCCATGCGGGCGACATGGTCGCCATCGGGTTGGTGTGCGCCGCGCTCTATCACCCTGGGCGCAAGCTTGAAACCAAGTCTGAGCCCAACCCTGATCAGGCGCTGTTCCAGGCGCGCGGGCGGCTGCGCGAGCGACTGCTCGGCGGTCTGATTATCACGGACACCGCATTGCAGGGCTACGGGCGTGCAACAGTCGCCGCCATCACCCGGCACACGACAGCCGGCACCCACCGCGCGCTGGATGCGGCTTTCGATCAGGCCGAGCAGATGCTCGCCAGCCTCGACATGCTGGCATTGGCCGAAACCTCCGACCTGTTGCCGGCGGCCTTCGGTCAGCGTCTTGACCGGCTCGCCGCGAGGCTGACGGAGGCACTGGCCGGGAAGGCGATCGCACCCGCGCTCGATACGCTCGCTGATCTGCGCCGTCATCGGCTCGCCAAGGTGCGCGGCGAGCAGCTCGCGACGGCTGCGCTCGCAGTGCGGGCGTGCCTTTGGCTGCGCACTCCGGAGCCTGTTCCCGCAAGCATGAAGGATGCGGTTCGGGACTATGTCACCAACGGCGGCTTTCTCGACTGGGCGCGCAGTCGTCTGTGGTCGGGCGATGCCCATGAGGGGCTGAGCCGGGTCTACGCCAAGCTCGTCAGCCAAGTGTCGGCGCGACGCGAGCGCTTTAATGCGCGGTTCGCGGACTTTCTGCCTGCGATTGCGCGGGGCGATCAGTCCGGTCCCCAGGCCGAACCTTGGTTTCAGCCGATTGAGCGGGCTATGGAGACGCTGGTGGCCCCTTTAGCCAGACAACAGCCGGTGCTGGTGCTGGTGCTGGATGGCATGAGTCAGGCGGTCTACCTCGAGCTGACGCAGAATCTGTCGCGTCAGGGGTGGGTCGAGCTACAGCCCGACGCTTGTCACGGCGATCAGCTTGATGCGCAATCCAAGGCTCCGCTTAGCGGCGGCTCCGGTCCCTGCTGTCTGTTGGCCGCCTTGCCGAGCGTTACCCGGGTCAGCCGCTTTGCCTTGTTGTCGGGAACAATTGGCGAAGGCGGCAGCCATGACGAGAAAAAGGCCTTCGCCGCGCATCCGGCTTTTAAACCCTTGTCGGCGAAGTTTCCCCCCGTGCTGCTGCACAAGGCCGACCTCCAACAGCACGGCAGCGGCGCCCTGGCCGACGGGGTGCGTGAGCTTATCGCAGGCCCTGAACGCAAGGTGGTGGGCGCCGTGATCAACGCTGTCGACGACCATTTGAGCAGTGGTGCTCAGGTGGCAATGCGTTGGTCGGTGGACTCCATCGGTGTGTTGGGTCAGCTTCTTGATGCGGCACGCGAATCGGGTCGGCTGGTCATTCTGACCAGCGATCACGGTCATGTGCTAGACCATGACATGACACTGGTCAAGAGCGCGGGCGAGGCGGAGCGCTGCAAACCCGTCACCGAGCCGGTCGGGGAGGGTGAACGCCGGGTCTCTGGTGCGCGCGTGGTCGCGCCGGATCAGGCCCCGAATCATGGCCCAAATCAGGGTGTCGTGCTGCCCTGGTCCGAGCGGATTCGCTACGCGGCCAAAAAGATGGGTTACCACGGCGGAGGCTCGCCGCAGGAAGTCCTGGTGCCCTTCGGTGTCTACCGCAGCGCGGGCGATGTGGGCGAACTTGAGGGCTGGCAAGAGGTCGCCCGCCAGACGCCCGATTGGTGGAATCTAGCCGCCGACGCGCAATTCGCCACCAACGTGCATCCGGAAACTGTTGGTTGGGTAGAGCGAAGCGTGCAAAACACCCCCGCCGAATCGCCATCCCCGCCCGCCAAACTGCTCCAGGCAGCCAAGTCGCACAAGCGCGATGAGCGCACGCTCGATCTTTTCGCCCATTTGTCCGAGCCGGAGCCGACCACTCAAGGCAATGAAGATTGGGTCGAAAAGGTGCTCCGCTCCCCCGTCTATGCGCAGATGAAGGCCCGCGGTGGCCGCGTGCGCGTCAGCGATGCACAGCTGCGAACCCTCCTCGAAGCACTCGATGCAGCGGGCGGCCAACAGATGACAGCCGCTCTCGCCCAGCGGCTCGGTATTCCCGAGCTGCGCCTCAATGGATTTCTGGCCGGCGTGCAGAAACTGCTCAATGTCGACGGCTACCCCGTCTTGTCGATTGATCGTGCGTCCAAGACGGTGCGGCTCGATTTGCGGTCATTAAAGACGCAGTTTGAAGTATGAGCATCAGCCACCAGCGCAGAGCGGACATTATTGATGCGTTGCGGCGAGGCACGGTGCCTGAGTATGGGCTGGACGCTCTCGCCGTCGGCCTGGCACCTTTCGAGGCCGCCTTTGATGTGGAGCTTGAGAGCGTCGCCCGAGGGCGTGGTCAGTTCAAGGCGGTGCGCGGTGAGTATGGCAGTGGCAAGACCTTTGTCGCCCGTTGGCTGCGCGAGCGTGCGCATCGGTTGGGCTTCGCCTGTGCCGAGGTGCAGATCTCGGAGACGGAGACCCCACTGCATCGGTTGGAAACCGTCTACCGCCGCCTGATCGAGCGGTTGACGACGGCCGACTCGCCGTCTGGTGCCTTCCGCAACGTCATCGACGCCTGGTTCTTCGCCCTTGAGGAGGATGTGATCGCCCAAGGCGAGGTCGATCCCGCCGACATCGCTGCATTGATGCGGGCGACGGATGCTCTGATGGAACAGCGCCTCGGTGAGGTGGTGCGCGCGGCACCGGCGTTCGCGTTGACCTTACGGGCCTATCGGCGCGCTTTGCTGGAGGGGCGCGAGGATCTCGCCGATGGTTTGCTCGGCTGGATGGCCGGTCAGCCGAACATCGCCGCGACGATCAAGCGCTACGCCAACATCAAAGGCGACATCGACCACTTCGGCGCCCTGAGCTTCCTGCAGGGGGTGCTGACCATCCTCAAGGATTCGGGCCATCCCGGGCTGCTGCTGGTGCTCGATGAGGTCGAGACCCTGCAACGCATGCGCGGCGACGTGCGCGACAAGAGTCTGAATGCGCTGCGACAACTGATGGATGAGATCGACAGCGGGCGCTTCCCGGGACTCTATCTGGTGATCACCGGGACGCCGCCGTTCTTCGACGGTCCCATGGGTGTGCAGCGCCTGCCACCCCTGGCACAGCGCCTGGCGGTGGACTTCGCGACCGAGGCTCGCTTTGACAATCCGCGCGCGGTGCAGATTCGGCTCAAGGGGTTCGATGTCGACGCGCTCTGCGAGGTCGGCTTCAAGGTGCGGGATCTCTATCTGGAGGGTGCGACATCCGGGCGCCTCGGGCAACGGGTCGATGATGCCTATGTGGCCGACTTGGCCAGAGCGGTCACCGGCGCCCTGGGTGGCAAGGTCGGCATCGCGCCACGGGTGTTTCTGAAGAAGCTGGTCGGTGAGGTGCTCGATCGGGTCGATCAGCATGCCGATTTTGATCCTCGTCGGCATTATGCGCTCACCCTTGGCGATGCTGAGCTGACGGCCGTCGAGCGCGCGGCCTGCTGCGTCGACCGCTGGGCCGATCGTCCCGACGACATTGAGTTGGAGCTGTAAGTGATGGTGCAAGAATCAGTGAGGATTCAATCGTCAGCCACGGCGTTGGGCACGCTTCGCTTTGCCCAACCTACTCGGATATGGTAGCTGAGACCGACGCCTTCGAGCGGCTGCACCCGGCGCTGCAGCACCACATCGTCAATAGCCTCGGCTGGCGGTCGCTGCGACCGCTGCAAGCAGCAGCCATTGCTCCAATCCTCAATGGCGAGCATGCGATCCTGTTGGCGCCCACGGCTGGCGGCAAGACGGAAGCGGCGATCTTTCCAGTGCTCTCGCGCATGCTGAGCGAAGGCTGGGACGGGCTTAGCGTGCTCTACGTCTGCCCGATCAAGGCACTGCTCAACAACCTCGAGCCACGCCTCGCCCAGTTGGCGGGGTTGCTTGGGCGCCGTGTCGCGCTCTGGCACGGCGATATCAGTCCGGCACGCAAGGCCAAGTTGGTCGCCGATCCGCCTGACTTGCTGCTGACAACGCCTGAGTCATTGGAGGTGACACTGATTTCGCGGCGCATCGACCATTGGCGGTTGTTCGCCGCCCTGCGCTGCGTCATTGTCGATGAGATCCATGCCTTTGCCGGCGACGACCGTGGCTGGCATCTGCTGTATCTGCTTGAACGGCTGAGCCGCATCGCTGGGCGCGAGTTGCAACGCCTGGGCCTTTCAGCGACGGTCGGTAATCCCGAGCCGCTGTGCGATTGGTTGGCAGGCGGTCTCACCCAACCGCGCCGCGTCATCCAGCCGCCAGCGGAGGGCGGACCAGCGCCCGAGGTCGAACTCGACTGGGTCGGTAATCTGCGCAATGCCGCCTTGGTCATCTCCCGCCTGCATCGCGGCGAGAAGCGATTGGTATTCTGCGATAGCCGGTCGCGGGTCGAGGAACTGGCCATTGAGCTGCGAACCTTGGGTGTCGAGACCTTCGTCTCACATAGCTGCCTCAGCCTGGAGGAGCGCCGCGCGGCCGAGTCGGCCTTCGGTCAGGGGCAGAATTGCGTCATCGTCGCGACCAGTACCCTCGAGCTTGGAATTGATGTCGGGGATCTCGACCGGGTGATCCAGATTGATGCGCCGAGCACTGTGTCGTCATTCTTGCAGCGGATCGGGCGGACGGGTCGCCGTGCCGGGAGCGCGCGCAATTGTCTGTTTCTGATCACCAAGGAGGAGGCGTTTCTGCCGGCGGCGGCGCTCTTACTGCTGTGGAGCGAGGGTTTTGTCGAGCCGATTGAGCCGCCGGCGTTGCCGTTGCATCTGTTTGCGCAGCAGATCATGGGGCTGGCGCTGCAGGAATCCGGCCTCATGGCGGCGGATTGGCCTGCCTGGCTGGGGCGTCGACCAGGCCTGGAGGCGGTCGAGCCACAGGTGCTGGAGCAGGTTCTGGCGTTCATGCATCAGACCGAGATCCTGCATGCCGACCAGGGCCTGTTCGGCATTGGCCAATCAGGCGAGCGCCAGTTTGGTGCCAAACATTTTATGGAGCTGTTCTCGGTCTTCGTCAGTCCGCCTGCGATCAAGGTTTTTCATGGCCGACAAGAGATCGGCGAAGTCCATCAGTCGACGTTCATTGTGAAAGAGCAGGGACCCGCAGTGCTCACGCTCGCCGGGCGCGCTTGGGCGACCAAGTACCTTGATTGGCCAGGGCGCAAAGCCTATGTGGAGCCAACTGAGCTACGTGGACGCTCGCGCTGGCTCAGCGCCGGCCAGCCGCTGCATTTCGCGCTCTGCCAAGCGGTGGCTCGCGTGTTGGTGAGCCAGGATTTGCCCTTTGCTTGTTCGCGCCGGGCTCTGGAGCACCTGGAAGGCCTGCGCGAAGCCTTCGATTGGGTCGATCCTGATAAGAGCTTCCTGATCGCTTACGCGCCGGACCATCTGGTCTGGTGGACCTTTGCCGGCCAACTCGCCAATGCAGCCATTGCGCATGCCCTGGAAGGCGAAGCAAGCAAAGTCGCGGCTGACAACCTGGGCGTCAGTTTCCGGGGTAGCGTGGATATAGAGTCGCTGCGGGCTGCGATCACGAATACGGTGCTTAGCGGCGACATCGCTATCCGTCTGCCTCTGGATGAGGATTTTGTTGCCGAGCTGAAATTTGGAACCTGTCTGCCAAAGACGTTGCGAGACGAAGAACTGACGGCGCGCTTTGATTGCTTCGCGGCGCTCTCAGCCCTGCGCGAGAAACCAATGGAGCATGTTTGGACCAGAGACCAAGGCCAAGCGCTTTGATCTGAAATGTGGAAAGACTGATTCGCCCCGCGCAATAACGACCGGCACTTTCCCTCCTGCTTCCCGTTCGCGCGCAGAGCGCGCCTAATGACTGCGGTGGGCCGAAAAGGATATTTTGTCCATTACCGACATCAAGACCGCCGAGACAACGAAGGTGAGATGGATGATGACGTACCAGAGGAGTTTGTCGTTGGCGATCTGCTCGGCGTTCATGAACGCCTTGAGCAAATGGATGGACGAAATCGCAACGATGGATATCGCCACTTTCAGCTTCAGGGTGCTGGGGTCGAGCTTGCCCAGCCCAGCCAACCCAGTTTTTCGCTGTCCGCGTCGATGTCCATCTTGGAGACAAAATTCTCGTAGCCGGAGAACATCACCATCACCATCACCACCAGGCTGGCGACCAGCACCAGATCAACGAGCGTGAGCACGGTGAGAATCAATTCCGTCTCCTTCATCGTCCAAAGATGAAGGAAAAGGTGGAAAATCTCCTGAAAAAACTTTAACCCCAGGGCAACAAGCACCAAGCTAAGCCCGAGATAAACCGGGGCCAAAATCCAGCGGGATGCGAACAGGGACTTCTCGATCATGCGCTCGATCATCTTTGGCCTCGCGTTGCTTGGCAGCGAGCTTGGTCGTGAGGGAGGGGTTTGGTGCAGTGCGGCATTCGCAGGTGTGTTGGATGGGCCAGTAGGCTTCTCAGCGGGGAACCGATGCGGGCCTGAACGATCTGCCTGAGCGCTCTGATCGGTGCGCCGCGAGGCACTGGCAGGATCGTTCCGGGGCGAGATCGTTAATCCTTCACAACCATGTAGTCGCTCTTGTAGCGCTCGCGATCGTCCTTGACGCCGGGATTGAGTCCAAGGGCTGACATTTTCTCTTTCATCCAGCCGGGCAGGGGGCCGCGCACATAAACGCAATCGGCATCATCCTTGGCGACATAAACGGGGTAGTTGCGCGCACCGGATTGCCTCGAGCGCCCTTTGGTGGGTGAACCGCAGACCTCATCAAAGTCAAAGCCTTCTTCCTTGAGGCGCGCTTTGAATTCCGCGACCAGTTCCTTTTTTCTGTCGATGCGCTTGGCTTGCAGTGCGCGGGAAATTTCCGCTTTTTGCTCTTCGAGCACCTTCAGTTGCTCATGCAATTCCTGATATTCCATCCGGATCTATCCTGTGTGGTGAAAGCCCGCCAGTATAAAACAAAGCATCCGATCAACGCAGTTGCCAGCGCGCTGGAAATACCATCGACTCCAAGATCACGAAAGACGATGAGCAAGGACACCGGGAGCGCATTGGCTATCTGGCAGAATAGCGAACCCTCTCCGTGACCCGGCGCGCCCGAGCACTGGCAACACCTGCACCGCCAGGCTTTAACGCCAGGACGGTCGTGAGGAAACGCTGGTTAACCCGCTCCAAGTTGGTCGACCGCCCACCGGGGATTCAGGTCACCGCTGGCGTTTTCTGCCAGTAGTGGCGATCATCTAGCTGGGCGAGGACGAACTCAGCGACGTCCGCGCGACTGATGCGCCCACCCTTGATGGATTTATCCAGACCATGGCGATAGGTCCCGGTGCGCGGTCCATCGGTGAGCCCGCCTGGGCGGACAATGGTCCAATCGAGGCCGCTGGCGCGGATCAACTGCTCCTGCTCCGCCTTCGCCTGCATGATGGCTTTCAGGCTCAGGTCCATGATCCAGCGAAACAGCGGATTGAGCTGACGACGGCTGTCGCCGACGCCCATGGATGTGACGGCAATCAACCGGCGCACCGCGCTCGCCTGCATGGCCTCGACAATCACCGCCGTGCCGCGTGCCTCGATCGGCGGCTGTTTCGGCTTTGAGCCCAGCACGCAAATCACAGCATCCGTTCCAGTAATGCACTGCCGGGTCGCGGTCGCATCCAGGACATCACCGGGAATCAGCCTGAGCCCATCCTGCGCGGGTAAGCTGGTTGGATCGCGCACCAAGGCCTGGATGCGATGGCCCTGCGTCAGGGCTTGTGCCAGCACCTCGCGCCCGGTCCCGCCGGTTGCGCCGAATAGAGCAATATGCATTAGATAAACCCTTCTGCTCAGTCAGTCACGGTCAGTTTGGGCGCTACGATAACACGAGGAGCGAACCGCGAAGAGCGTGCTTGGAAGTGCCAGGAATGCGACCCCTTAAAAGAGGCAGTAACCGCGAGGCGAGGATTGACCGCGTTGCTGAGCCATTAGCGCGAACGCACGCAATAGTTTCCGCTGGTATACCAGCCCGCCGGGCAACTTGAGCCAACCTTCTCAATTGCTGGTTTGGCGTTCTTGCCTGCCACGCAGTAACTGCTATTGGTGTAATACCCGGCCGGACAGCTCCCGGATTTTGGCAGCGCATCCCGCGCGCCGGAACCTGGCACACAATAATCACCCTGGGTGCGGTAGCCGCTGGGACAGCTGCCTTGTTTGACCAGTGGCTCCAACGCAAGGCTGATTTTGCTGCCGGTCAGCAGGAGGAGGGCGAGGGCGGTTGTGGACAAGATGGCAGGTAAGGCCGTTGGTGACAATGGCATGGTCAACCCCTGAAGATGGTCGTGAGTGTGCGGTGGATGCGAGAATCTCGGCGCCGAGTCAGCTGTTGCGAGGTCAATCACCGGATTGAATACGACTATGAGTTTTAGCGATCTATCGATCCTCTTTGCCATCATGCTGGCACTGGCCGCCATGCCAAGCACCAGCGTCGTATTGGTCGTCACGCGCGCGGCGATGGGCGATCTTTCCCAGGGTATCGCCGTCACATGCGGGATCGTCCTGGGCGACCTGCTCTTTGTCGCCACCGCGCTGTTTGGGTTAGCGGCCTTGGCCGAGCGTTTGGGCGGACTGTTCGTGCTGATCAAGGTGCTCGGCGGCCTGTACCTGCTATGGCTTGGCGGCACACTGCTGCGAGCACGCGCGAAACGCGACAGCGTCAACCCAAGCCTCGTCAGGCAATCGGGACTGCTTGGGAGCCTTCTCGCTGGACTGGTGTTAACGCTGGGCGACCTCAAAGCGATTCTGTTCTATGCCAGCATTTTTCCCTTGGTGATGCAAAACGATCAGCTCGCCGCGGTGGATGTGGTGGCTGTCATGGCCGTCACAATAACGAGCGTCGGTGGTGTGAAACTGCTCTATGCGTTCAGCGCGCGCAAGCTGGCCACGATGGTTCAAGACAGGCGCATGCGACGGATCGGCCAACGCGGCGCTGGCGTGCTCCTGGTTGGCGCGGGTGGGTCGCTGATTATCTCAACGGCGGGCTGAGACGATCTTTCGGCTTGGTGCCTTGGCATCAGCGCCTCGTCGGGAACAGCTATCAGCGGTCTGCAGAGCAGCTTGCCAGCCGCGGCACCGGACTGGCAGGATGGCGTCATGACGTCGAATTGCACCTCCTCAGATCACCAAGACGCGAGAGCCACTGCCGACCATGAGGCGGTGGAGCGCTTCTGCACCGGTTGTAACTGCTCCCAGGCGGTGGTGTCGGTCTATGCCGAGCGCTATGGAATCGACCCGGCACTGGCGATGCGCCTGGCCACTGGACTCGGGGGTGGCATCGGGCGCATGGGCGGCACTTGCGGCACCCTGGCCGGAGCGGCGCTGGTGCTGGGTCTGGAATACGGCCCGAGCGAGCCTGATCCCGTCGCCAAGGATCGCGTCTATACATAAGCCCGCGCGCTACAGCAGCGCTTCATCGATCGCCACGGCAGCAATCAATGCCGCGACTTGCTCGGTTTTGACCTGGCCGAGGATGCCGGTTATCGGGGCGCCCGTGACGCCGGGGTATTCAAGGAGCGCTGCCCCAGTTTCGTGGCGACAGCCGTGCAGTTGCTGGATGAACTCCTGCAGCCCGAGGCCGCTCAGGAGACCAAATCATAAAACCGGGCGTTCGTGACCCGCTGCAGCTCGACGGGGCTAAGCTCGATCTCCAGACCGCGCCGGCCGGCACTGACAAACATGCGATCCAACGCCTCGGCACTGCGATCAACAAAGGTATCCAGCCGACGCTTTTGCCCAATCGGGCTGATTCCGCCGAGCAGATAACCGGTGCTGCGCTCAGCCTGTGCCTTCTCCGCCATGGCCGCCTTCTTGCCGCCGGCTGCCTTGGCAAGCGCCTTCAAACTCAGTTGCCGACTGACCGGCACGACGGCCACCACCAGCCCATATTTAACAACTGGTCACAGAATTATCTTGATTTTCAGCAGGATAAGTGTACACAGATATCCGTTACGGCACTACATTTGCGATTTTGCCGCCGGTGCTGCTCATTCAGATCAAAGTCAGCTGTTGTCCACCCGGGCGATCACTCACGCCCAAGGCATCGTAAATGGCTTGCTGGCGCGGCTCCGCCCTTGTGGCTTTGCGAATATGCAGGGTGCGCCCATCGTCGCGCTTGAGCTCAACCGTGACGCGATCTTGCCCATCGAGCTCACGGCGGATGCCCTCCCAGCTCAGATGAATGCCAGCGGCTTTCAGCTGCAAGCGCAGGGTATGAACCAGATGGTAGGCTAGTACCGAGATGAACAGGTGCGCGCTAACCCGGTCGGTTTTATGGTGATAGACTGGGCGCAGGCCGAGTTCCGACTTCAGGGAGCGAAACACCGCTTCCAGATCGGTGAGCATGACAAAGGTGTGCCATAGGCGCGCTTCATCCCATTCGGTTTGATTCGTGCGTAGGCAATAGACACCGGGCAAGGTGTCATCGACCGGGGTGATCCGCGACCATCGGATGGCCTTGGCCTTTTTCCCTTTCTCATCGGGGTCGACGCTGATCTCGTAGTAGCGCGCGGCACGCGGATATTTCTGCTTCAGCCGCCCGATGCGCTCGATGACTTTCTCAAAGCGCTTGACGGTGCCTGGCTTGTGCAACCCATCGGCGAGTTGCTGCAGGGCCTGCTCGAAGCGTTGCGCGAAGCGATCGGCAATGCCGCGATCTTTGAGCTCACGTTGGCTGGAGTGACAATACAGCTCGACTTCGTTGGTTTCTTTCTTGACTACCCGCTGGGCGCGGATGGTCAGTGGGCCGTCTTCTTTGATCAAACAGGCCGCCTCGGGATCGAACTGCAGATGTCGCTTTCGGCTGACCACGACATAGCGGTAGCCCTGCGCCACCAGCCAGGCGATGTTCTCCTCGGTGGCAATGCCGGCATCGAGCACCACCGTCGGTGGGGTGCGTTGTTGCTCGGGCGTCAAGGCACGCAGCATTTTTGCCAGCGTCTCGGCTTCCACGGCGTTCCCAGCGAACACCTCGCTGCGTTTGGGAAAGCCACTGGCATCGAGCGTCAGCGCCAGGGTGACCAGCGGGCAGTCGCTGCGCTTTTCTTTCGAACGGCCAAAGGCGGCGTTGGCGTTATGCTTGGCGCTGCCCTCGAAATAGGTATTGGTCAGGTCGTAGAGCGTAATCACTTCATCAAGTTCGAACAGATCGCGCTCGCGGGCATACAGGAAGGACTCCAATGCCGGTTTGTGGGCGAGCAGCCGATCGGTGATGCGGTAGAGCGCCATCAGATCCAGGTCGGCGAAATCAACGTCGATCAACTCGCCCAGGGCGCTGCGCTGTTGCAACCACTGATGGGTCGCCAACTCGCTACCCGGCACCACCATGCGACCGATCACATTGCCGATGGCCGCCGCGCGTTGCGGGCCGCTGAAGCCCAAAGCCGTGAGTTTTTCATCCAAGCCCATCTGCCCCCAGGCGGCCAAGGCGACATGCTCGACCGCGACACTGCGCGGGCGCACCACATCGACTGTCTCGACATCGACCCGTTGGAAGTTGGGCGCGCTCCCCTCGGAGGGATCCTCCCCCGCGCGGG
The DNA here is from genome assembly GCF_033954455.1 of Thiorhodovibrio litoralis. Lineage (NCBI taxonomy): Bacteria > Pseudomonadati > Pseudomonadota > Gammaproteobacteria > Chromatiales > Chromatiaceae > Thiorhodovibrio > Thiorhodovibrio litoralis. Next base: position 2,437,379 of record NZ_CP121473.1, read on the forward strand.
CGCGAATCACCTGCGCCGCCAACTGTTGCGCCAGCGGCTCCCAACGGGCATCGAGGTCAATGAACAGCTCCGACTGCCCGCCCACCAAGGCCTCAATGCGCCGTGCCAAGGCCGGCCATTGCCCGCGCGGGACCTCGAAGTGACGGCCGAGATTCAGCACCGTGCGCTGGCGCACCCGCCCGGCTTCGCGCACCGACTCCACCAGCCGATAGGTGAAGTACGGCTGACCAGTGCGTCGGCTCTTGATGGTGGTGCGGCGAATGTACATGCACGCATGCTCCGCTGCGCGGGCGCGCGCGTCAATGGGGCTCCGTAATATTATGGCACTACATTTGGGTCGCCAGTTTCAAGTCACTGATCCGGCAGGATATTATTTTCTCTCCAGAGAAAACTTCAATGACTTACGCCGATTTTCGGCGTGGAAATGTTAAATATGGGCCAGGGTTTTGGTATCCAGGCTGACGACCAAGGTCTTGAACACCAGCGCAGGGTCGAGCCCGAGTTGATCGGCGGCCTCTCGGCCATAGGCGGTGGTGCCAGGGTCGTGGTGGTAGGCATGCACCCGGTGGGCGATGCCCAGGCGCTTCAGGGTATCGATGGCGGGTGTCATGACTGGATGCGCGATCAGGGTCGGGTCCAAACCGGGCTACTGGATGCACAGGGTCTTGGCATTGCAGAAGCTGCGGATCCCCAATAGCCCCAGCTCGCGCCCATAGCCAGAGTTCCTGATGCCGCCAAAGGGCAGGCGCGGGTCACTTTTGACCATGTCATTCACAAAGGCGCAGCCGCACTGCATGCGCCGCGCGAAGGCCTCACCACGCGTGCGGTCTTGGCTCCAGACACTGCCGCCGAGGCCAAAGTCCGAGTCATTCGCCAGGCGCAGGGCATCGGCTTCATCGCGCGCGCGGATGATGGCGGCCACCGGGCCAAAGAGCTCCTCGTGATACGCCGGCATCCCCGGCGCGCAAGCATCCAGCACGGTCGGGGCATAGAACCAGCCAGGTCGTTCCAATGATGCACCACCGGTCACCAAGCGCGCGCCCTTGGCAATGCTCGCCTGAACCTGGGCATGCAACTGATCGCGCAGATCAGAGCGGGCGAGGGGCGGGAGTGTGGTCTCGGGCAGCAGGGGATCACCAGGGATCAGAGCCTCCGCCGCTGCCTTGAACGCCGCCAGGAAGGCATCGGCACTCTCTGGCACCAGGATGAAGCGCTTGGCGGCGATGCAGCTCTGTCCGCCGTTGAGAAAACGCGCCTTGGCCGCCACGGTCGCGGCCTGCTCGACATCGGCGTCCGCCAGCACCACAAAGGCATCCGACCCGCCAAGCTCCAGGATCGACGGTTTGATGCTGGCACCCGCGGCCGCTGCCACGCGCCGGCCGGCAGTCTCGCTGCCGGTCAGGCTGACGCCACGGATGCGGGCATCACCCACCAGCGCCTCGGCCTGCTCACCCGCGATGAGCAGGGTTTGGAGCAGGCAGTCAGGCGCCCCCGCCTCGCGAAACAGCCGCTCGATCGCCAAGGCACAACCGGGTACATTGGAGGCATGCTTGAGCAGCACCGGATTGCCGGCGGCGAGCGCCGGCGCGGCACAGCGGAACACCTGCCAAAACGGAAAATTCCAGGGCATGATCGCCAACCAGACCCCGAGCGGCTGATAGGCCACCAGGCTGCGGGTTGCATCGGTGTCGATCAATTCATCGGCCAGCATGCGCTCGGCGTGCTCGGCATAGTAGTCGCAAACCCAGGCGCATTTGTCGATCTCCGCTAATGCCTCGGCGCGCAGCTTGCCCATCTCGGTGGTGATCAGGGTCGCCAGGGTCTCTTGCTGAGTCCGCAGCCGCTCACCCACTGAGACGAGCAGTCGAGTTCGCTCAGCGAGGGGTGTTTCGGCCCAAAGCACGCTCGCTCCCTGCGCGGCGGCCAGAGCCTGCTCAATCCGCCGTGAATCGAAGGCGGAGACCTGCCCGATGCAAGCCTCGGTGGTGGGATTGATGGATGTGAACATCATTGATGGATCGGCTGAAAGATGTGACAGTGAGCCAAAGCCAAGCGCCAGCGAACGTTAAGCCCCAATGGATTATCCCGCATTTCTGAACAGCCTGAACGCGGCGACCTGTCCCATCACCGAGCACCCCTGCCTGGCCGCGCTCTGGTTCGATGCCAAGGGCGATTGGAACCGCGCCCACGAGATCGTCCAATCCCTGCCAGATGGCCCACCTGAAACTGGTGCTGCGCGGATTCACGCCTACCTGCACCGCAAGGAAGGGGATCTGTGGAATTCCCGCTACTGGCATCGGCGGGCCGGCAGTGACTTTCCCGATCACCTCAGCGTGCAAGAGGAATGGGCGCAGCTTGTCAGGGATACTCTGGACCAGTTAACTGGTCGAGGCGACGGATGCTGACGGCTCCAAGCGACTGATCCCGGGAAATGCTCCGACATGCAGCTGAACCATCTACCCTGCTTGGATTCACTCGACCACGCCGAGGCGCGCCGACGCGAGCTGCAAATCCCCCGCGAGCGGGCCGCCGCGCTCGGTCAGTCGGCCGTCGATGCCATCTTGCAGGGGGATTACACCAACGCCCAGGGCCAGCGCGTTGTCTGGCAGCCAGCCATCGTGCAGGCGATGGCCTTGCGACGTTCCATCCCGCCAGATGAACTCTTGCCGACAGCGGATCGCTGCGCTGCTGAATCCACGCGCGTCCAAGTCGTCAACGAGACCACCCTGGCCGCCGCCGAGCGCCTGACCCGTGCCGGTGCTACCTCGGTGCTGGCGCTCAACTTCGCCAATGGGGTTCATCCCGGCGGCGGCTTCCTGCACGGTGCCCGCGCACAGGAAGAAGTCCTGTGTCGTTCCAGTGCGCTCTATGCCACCCTGGAGGGCGATCCGATGTACGCCGCCCATCAGCAACGCCCGTTGCCCGACTCCACCGACTGGGCCATCTACTCCCCGCTGGTGCCGGTGTTCCGCCGCGATGACGGCACGCCCTTGGATGCGCCCTGGCTGTTGTCTTTTCTGACCTGCGCCGCACCCTATGCACCGCGGGTCGGCCAGCCGCGCTCGGGCGATCTGTTGCACCAACGCATCCATCGGGTGCTGGCCATCGCCCATGCCATGGGCCATGACGCCCTGGTGCTCGGTGCCTGGGGCTGCGGTGCGTTCGGTAATGATCCGCGTCGCACCGCTGAGTCCTTCCGCACCCACTTGGAGCAGACATTTCCCCGCGCGTTCGATGACGTCGTTTTCGCCATCACCGACTGGTCGCCTGAACGCGCCACCCTGGGGCCCTTTCGCGAGGTCTTCGGCCAGCCGGCCAGAGGCACGCGCGCGGCCCGGCTCATAGCAGGTGCACCAAGATGGCTCGCCTCACTTCGACGCGGAAACTCAGGTTTTCCCCAGCAACAATCGGCAAGTACCCAAGAGCCTATTGAAAATTCTCCTTATCCACCACGCCTGTGGATAACCTTGTGGGTAAGGCTGTGAGATGGCTTCTAAACCCTTGTCCCGGCGCGCGTCGTTTCCGATTGGTCAGAATTGTTTCAGTCTGTAAGTCACTGTTTTTAATTTCTCTTGCTGCCCATTCCAACAAGGTGCAAGGGGTTGAAGCCCGAAATGGGGCGCAGAGCGTGTGTCATTCTGGCCTGTTCATAAACTCCGGCCCGTTTGTCAAGTCCTCATGTGCCATTCGGGGCGATCGGTTTGCAAAGCTGTGATCTGAGGCCGGGAATATCGGCGCGGGCGGCATGGTGCGAAACGAACCGAATCCCTGGCATCAGCGGATGGAATCGGTCTGTCCAATCGTCGCGGAGATCAGCGGGCCTGTCGGCACCAAACATTCCGGTGCATCGAAGCGCGGCTGGCCAACCGACCGGGTGACGGGATAGCCGATCATCTCCTCCCCTGGAAAGGGTTGCAGCAACCCCGTCAGTTGCGTCTTGCTCTGATTGTCAGGGTTCAACCATTCAGCCCAGTGCGCGCGATCAAGGATGACCGGCATGCGGTCATGGACGGCGGCGATAGTGGCGTTGGCCTGGGTGACAATGATGGTCGCGCTCTCAACGCACTCGCCTGAGCCTGGATCAGTCCACTGCTCCCACAGCCCGGCCAAGGTCATCGGCTGCTCATCCCGGCGCCGAAAGGCAAAGGGCTGCTTGCCGTTGGGCGTGCTCTTCCATTCGTAGAAGGCATCGGCTGGAATCAAACAGCGCCGATGTTTGAATGCCGCACGAAAGGACGGCTTCTCCGCCACCGTCTCGGCACGGGCGTTGAAGGTTTTGTATCCAAGCTTGCGATCCTTGGCCCAGCTCGGCAGCAGACCCCAATGTAAAGAGGCGAGTTCTCGCTGCCCGTCCGCTTGGACGCGACAGGCGAGAATCCGGCTGCCCGGCGCGAGGTTGTAACGCGCCGGCGGTATTTCGGTCGGCGGTTGCGCCTCCAGCCAGTCCGCCGTCGCCTGCACATCGAAACATTGCGCAAAACGTCCGCACATCGGCCTGTCCTCAACGCGCCTCGCTCGCTTCAACCAACCGCTGCCGCAGCCGCGTCAGCCGCTGCCCGCCGGTCTGTCTGACGGCCATGCCCAGCGCCTTTGGTTGGGCGATCAGCACCACCAACCGCTTGCCGCGGGTTACCCCGGTATAGAGCAGATTGCGCTGCAACAGCATGTAATGCTGGGTCGCCAGGGGAATGACCACCGCCGGATACTCCGAGCCCTGCGCCTTATGCACACTGGTGGCATAGGCCAGCGCCAGCTCATCAAGCTCCCCGAACTCATAGACCACCTGGCGTTCATCGAAGGCGATGCGCACCTCGCTTTCCTCGACGTCGATGGCCAGAATCCGGCCGATATCGCCGTTGAAGACCTCCTTGTCATAATTATTGACGTTCTGAATCACCTTATCGCCCGGGGCGAAGGTCCAGCCGAAGCGCTCAATGCGCGGCTTTGCGTCGGGGTTGAGGCGCTGCTGCAGCAGCACATTCAGCGCCCGCGCACCCAGTCCGCCGCGGTTCATGGGGGTAAGCACTTGCACATCGCGAATCGGGTCCAGCCCGAAGCGCGCGGGGATGCGCTCGCAGAGGGTTTTCACCAATCGCTCCTGGATCTGTTCCGGGGTTTCGCTGCGGATCACATACCAGTCGCTGTCACTCGGCGGTGGGTTGGGGACCTGAGGCAGCTGCCCGGCATTGATGCGGTGGGCATTGACGATAATCTGCGAGGTCTGTGCCTGGCGGAAGATCTCTGTCAGGCGCACCGTCGGCATAACCCCGGAGCCAATCGCATCGGCCAGCACCGCGCCCGGTCCGACCGAGGGCAACTGGTCAACATCTCCGACCAAGAGCAATGCGGCCGAGGAGGGCAGGGCACTGAGCAACTTGTGCATCAGGCTGACATCGACCATGGAGGTCTCGTCGCAGACCAGCAGATCGGTGTCCAGCGGATTGTCGGCATTGTGCTTGAAGTCCAGCGTCTTGGGATCGAACTCCAGCACGCGGTGAATCGTTTTGGCCTCCTGGCCGGTGGATTCCGACAGCCGCTTGGCCGCGCGACCGGTCGGCGCGCACAGGGTCGCTTTGACACCCTTGGCGCGCAGAATCCGCAGAATGGAATTGACCACCGTGGTCTTGCCCACGCCGGGACCGCCGGTCAGGAGGGTGCATTTGCCGGTGACAGCCTGGATCACCGCCTGGCGCTGGGACGCGGCCAGATGGAGACCGGTCTGACGTTCCACCCAGGGCAGGGCGCATTCGGTGTCGATCAGCCCCCAGGGCGGCATCCCATCGCGCAGGCGCCATAGGGATTCCGCCACCCCGCATTCACTGCGGTGCAGGGCGGGGAGAAAGACCAGGGTGCGTTCCTCAATGGTTTCAGCGACCAACTGCCCGGCGGCCAGTTCCAGATCAATCGCCGCTTCGATGCCCTCGGGGGCGATCTCCAACAGTTTGGCGGACTGTGCGGACAGGACCTCGCGCCAAGCGGCGCAATGGCCATCGCTGGCGATCTCCTGCAAGACATGGCGCACACCGGCGCGGGCGCGCAGCGGTGAGTCGCGGGGTATCCCCAAGCGCTCAGCCAGCTGATCGGCGGTCTTAAAGCCAATGCCGCGAATATCCAGCGCCAGCCGGTAGGGATTGCCGCGCACCCGCTCGATGGCCGCTTCACCATAGGTCTTGAAGATGCGCACCGCCCGAGCGGTGCCGACGCCATGGGACTGGAGGAACACCATAATCTCCCGGATGACCTTCTGCTCGGCCCAGGCGCGGGTGACCCGTTCCTGGCGCTTCTTGCCAATGCCGGGCAGTTCGCGCAGGCGATCAGGGGATTGTTCGATGATGTCGAAGACGCGTTCGCCAAAGGCATCGACCAGCCGCTTGGCGAAATGCGGCCCGATGCCTTTGACCAGCCCGGAACCAAGATAGCGCTCGATGCCTTCGCGGGTGCCGGGCGGAACGACGCGCAACTCATTGGCCTTGAACTGCCGGCCATGGCGCGCATCAATCGTCCATTGCCCACGCGCGTCGATGTGCTCGCCGGGAGCGACTTGGGCGGCGTTGCCGATGACGGTGACCAACTCGCGCTCGCCACGGACTTTCACGCGCAGGACGCAAAAGCCGCTCTCGGGACTATGGAAGGTGACGCGCTCGACAGGGCCGGCGATGGTCTCGAGCTGGGAGTTGGCGTGGTATGAGGCTGCGGGCGCGTCGGTCATCGGCGCATAGTAGCAAGGGTGACCCGGTGATCGGATGCCCAGCGCTCTATGAAACCGACTCCAGGCGATTAAAGGTCACCGGTCCAGCGAATCAGGCGGCCAGTCGCATCACCCCGGTAACAATGCCAAGAATCTCGATCTCTTCATGACGGATGTAGATCGGGGCCATGTCCGGATGCGCTGGCTGCAGCCGAATCCCGTCGGCTTCGATGTAGAAGCGCTTCAAGGTCACCTGATCGCCGTTGATCTTGGCAACCACGGTTTCACCGTTCTCCGCGCTCTGGCGTTGCTCGACGATGATGATGTCGCCATCTTGGATGTGATCATCGGTCATTGAATGCCCACGCACCCGCAGAGCGTAACTGGCTTTCCGTGCCATGTGCGAGGGGACCTTTACCGTTTCCTGGTCTTCGATGGCTTCGATCGGCAGGCCGGCGGCGATGGTGCCGAGCAGGGGGAGGGTGACGCCGGCTTCGATTTCCAGATCGATTGGTTCGAGATCGGCGCTCCAGGGCGGCGCGGTGCGGCGGCGGGGGATCAGGTAGGCGAGTTGGGCCATGCAGTCACTGCCTCAGTCGATTCGAAGGGGTACGGCGAAAGCGTACCCCTTTCCAGTCGCCGGCGCGAGGCGCTCTCGTTTGAAGTCGCCATGGTCAAGCAATGACGAAGCGGCTTCAGCAACGCGAATCGCTTATGGAGCTGTCGATTTCGGACAGAGGCCGCTGAAATAGGCCGCCAAATCGCAAAGACCACCTTGATGCGTCTTGCAGGTCTTGGCGGTCATGCTCACCTCACCGCCAGTGATGGCGCAATAGATTTCGGCCGCATTGTCATAGCCGGTGACCTTTAACCCGCCGGCAGGACACTCGCCACGCAACAGCGCCCATTCCTCGCACTGGCGATTCTCCTCAAAAACACAGATCCCGTATTCGTCGCCGTTCGGTCGCTGGCGGATGGAGAGTTCACCGCCTTGCTTGTGGCAATTCACCGATGCCGGGTTGGCAAGTTGGGTTGATGCGCTGTTGTCGGCCATCAGGGTGGTGGCCATCAGGGCGAAGACCAGCGTGATCGAACCAGTTAACGCGATAGAATGATGCATCATCTTTCGGAAATCAAAGGGGGTGAGTCGAAGATTACCAGCCAGGTCTCTCACACTCGCAAGGCTTGGCTGCTGTCCAATGCCGAACAGTTGTCTTGAGGATAATCCGTTTTTGCCAAGTGCGCATATCAAACGCGCGGCGCTTGACCTTCATTTTTGTTCCGTTGCGCAAGTGCTGTGAATTCGGCACTACGAAGGAGAGTGCTAGCGAAAGACAACGGGCCAGGGCTTTCCCCGTCCAAACAGCTGCACTGATGAGGTTACGTTGGGCTCCTCGGCAACCTCGGGGCGAAATTCCGCAGGACCGGGGTAACGGAAAATGGGCCTTGGGGTAACAGAAATCGAGGAGAGCTTGGCTGCGGCAGTCGGCGGCGAAGAGGAATATCGTTGGACGAGAGTGAGAGGGAGTTCGCGGCGGCTAACGCATCTTAACGCCGCTGAACGCCTGCAAAATGTTACCCCCAGCGTTACCCAGGGCACCATAAAAACTTGATCAGCTTAGCAGCAACGATGCTAAGCTGCTGTACTAATTGGAGCCGATGAGCGGATTTGAACCGCTGACCTACTGATTACGAATCAGTTGCTCTACCAACTGAGCTACATCGGCTTTAAGGGCACATTATAAACTAGCATGCGGGGTTTTTCAGGTTCTTGAGGCAGAGGTTGCGCGCGGTCCGGACGGGTTGAAGTGGGCTGGGCTCGCTTGGCACTCGGCTAGTGTTGGTGGGCTCTCTGGCCATCAAGCGCCGGCGGTGCGGTTGAGGATGATCTCGAGCACCATTTTGCTGCCAAAGTAGGCGAGCAGCAGGATGATGAAGCCGCTGAGCGTCCAGGTGATGGCTTTGCGGCCGCGCCAGCCCCAGAGTTTGCGTCCGAGCAGCAGGCCGCCGAAGACCATCCAGGCGAAGACCGACAGGACGGTCTTGTGCACCAGGTGCTGGGCGAACATGTTCTCGAGGAAGGCGAAGCCGCTGACCAGTGCCAGTGTCAGCAGGACGAAGCCGACGGTGATCATCTCGAACAGCAAGGCTTCCATGGTCATCAGCGGCGGCAGGGAGCGGATGAAGCCGTTGGGCTGGCGTTTGCGCAGATAGTGATCCTGCACCGCAAGCAGAATGGCCTGCACGCTGGCAATCGTCAGCATGCTGTAGGCGAGCATGGACAGCAGGACATGCAGTTTAAGCACCCAGCTGGCGTTGTCGCCCATGAAGCCGACGTGGGGGTAAACCGCATCCATCAGGACGGTCAGTGCCGCGACTGGCAGGAGCACAATGCCGAGGTTCTCGACCGGTTTGTTGATGCTTGGCACCAGTAGCGAGCCGATCACTGTCCAGGACGCGAGCGAGAGCGCATTGAAAAACGCAAGATTCAAGCCCGCGGGGCTGAAGATGGTTTGGTAAAGTATCGCGGTATGCAGAAGCAGACCCGCGAACGCGGCGCCCAGTGCGAGAGACCTGGGAGGCAGGCTCGCGCGGTCGCGCATGAACAAACGATAGGCAATCAGAGCGGCGGCTGCGAGATACAGGCCAACGCTCAACGAGGCTAGGAGTGGTTGCTTCATCGTCTCATCATCTCACAAAGCCTGCTGACGGGGAACGCGCTCGGGCTGCGATCCGGCTTTTACGCCCCAGTTGCTCTTTCCCGGTCAGCAGATCATTACAAATTGCATTGATGGAGGTTTGCCGCGACCCTCGCGGCACGCGTGCTGATGTTCGACACCCTTCAGGAACGGTTTAGCGATGTCGTCAAAAGCCTGCGCGGTCAAGCGCGGCTGACGGAAGATAATATCAAGGAAAGCCTGCGCGAAGTACGCAAAGCGCTGCTCGAGGCCGATGTGGCACTGCCGGTGGTGCGCAGCTTTGTCGACCAGGTGCGCGAGAAGGCACTTGGCGCCGAGGTGACCAAGAGCCTGACACCGGGGCAGGTGCTGATCAAGATCGTCAACGACGAGCTGGTCAGCCTGATGGGCGAGGCCAATGAGGGGCTCGACCTCACTGCCCAGCCTCCGGCGATTATTCTGATGGCCGGCCTGCAGGGCTCGGGCAAGACCACCAGCACGGCCAAGCTTGCGCGTTTTCTGCAGGAGCGGCACAAGAAGAAGGTCATGCTTGCTAGCTGCGACGTTTACCGTCCGGCGGCCATCGAGCAGTTGCGCACGCTGGCGGATGAAGTTGGGGCGAGCTTCTTCCCAAGCAACGCCAAGGATCAACCGCTCGCCATCGCCAAACAGGCCACCGAGGCTGCGCGCAAGCAATTCCAGGATGTGCTGATCATCGATACCGCCGGTCGCCTCGGCATCGACGAGGCCATGATGACCGAGATCCGCGTTTTGCATGCCGCGCTGCAGCCGGTCGAGACCCTGTTCGTGGTCGACAGTATGACGGGCCAGGATGCCGCGAACACCGCCAAAGCCTTCGACGAGACGCTGCCGCTGACCGGTGTGATCCTGACCAAGGCCGATGGCGACGCGCGCGGCGGCGCGGCCTTGTCCATTCGCCAGATCACCGGCAAGCCGATCAAATTCCTTGGCATCGGTGAGAAAACCGCCGCGCTCGAGCCGTTTCACCCCGAGCGGGTGGCCTCGCGCATCCTCGGCATGGGCGATGTAGTCTCCCTGGTCGAGGAGATGCAGCAGAAGGTCGACCACGAGAAGGCCGAGAAGCTCGCGCGGAAAATCCACAAGGGCAAGGGCTTCGACCTGACCGACTTCCGCGATCAGCTCCAGCAGATGAACAAGCTAGGCGGCATGAGCGGGCTGATGGACAAGCTCCCCGGCATGGGACAGATACCCGACAAGGTCAAGCAGCAGGTCAATGACAAAGAAATGACCAAGCTGATCGCCATTGTCGACTCCATGACCCCGCACGAGCGCGCCTTCCCGCAGGTCATTAAAGGATCACGCCGCCGGCGCATTGCCATGGGCTCAGGCACTCAGGTGCAGGACGTCAATAAACTGCTCAAGCAGTTCACGCAGATGCAGAAGATGATGAAGAAAATGAAAGGCGGCGGCATGGCCAAGATGATGCGCCAGATGCAGGGCCGCATGCCCGGTGGCTTTCCGCCCGGTGGTGGCTTTCCGCCCGGTGGTGGCTTTCCTCCGGGCGGCGGACTCCCGCCCGGCGGAGGCATGCCCTTTTAGGTGATCGTCGAGAATCAGTATCCCGACTGCGCGAGCCTGAATGCCAGCGAGAGTGAATTTGTTCGCTCCCGCAAGCCGATCAATCCTTGGTCCGGGGAAAATGGCCTTGGTGCTTGGTGCTTGTCGTGAACAAAATGTATTTTCTGGCCAAGTGACGGGCCGTTTCACTCATGCAAAAACAATGGTCTTGTTCCCGTGGACTAGCACGCGGTCCTCGAGGTGGTAGCGCAGCCCGCGGGCGAGGACCATTTTTTCCACATCGCGGCCGAGCCGCACCATGTCCTCGACCGTGTTGTGATGGTTCACCCGCATCACGTCCTGCTCGATGATGGGGCCGGCATCGAGTTCGCTGGTCACGTAGTGGCAGGTTGCGCCGATCAACTTCACGCCGCGGTCCGAAGCTTGATGATAGGGCCTGGCGCCGACGAATGACGGCAGGAAGCTGTGATGGATATTGAGAATGCGCGCGGGATAGAGCGCGCATAACTCCGCGGGCAATATCTGCATGTAGCGCGCGAGCACGATCACATCCGCGCGCGCTTCGGCGATGCGCTCGTTCACCGCGGCGAAATGCACGGCCTTGTTGGATGGATCGACCGGCAGATGGTGGTAGGCAATGCCGTGCCATTCGACATAGCTGCGCAGGTCGTCATGATTGGACAGCACTGCCGGGATCTCGCATTCAAGCTCGCGACTGCGCCAGCGGTAGAGCAGGTCCGACAGACAATGTGCCTGCTTGCTCGCAAGCAGCACCACCCGCGGCTTGATGCCGCTGTCGTTGATGAACCAGTGCATGCGAAAGGCTGCCGCCGTCGGTGAAAAGCGCGCGCGAAATTCCTCGACCTCAAACGGGATGGAATCGGCCCGCACGACATAGCGCATGAAAAACCACTGGCTGCCGGGATCGGTATAATGGTGAGCTTCAGTGATCCAGCCTCCGAGTTTGGCGATAAAGTCGCTGACAGCGGCGACGATGCCGACCTGGTCGGGGCAGGAAATGACCAGTCGATAGGTTCTTTCCATGGGGGTTTCCTGGGGAATTTTTTCCTGACGGATTTTTTCTGGGGGAATTCTGGACTGGAGATTCTGTCTTGGAGATTCGGGCCTGCCCGGGCCTGCAAATAATACTTGAGGGTCGGCGCTTGCCGCGGTGCGGCCCGCTGCCGTCACATTAGACCATAACCCCATGTTGGAGCGGATGCGCGGGCATCCCGGAAGCGTACAGGATGGATTTACCCTTTACTGATCGCCCTGGCCGTCGCGAGCGCCAGCTCAAGCGCCGGCATAACAATCCGGTGTTTGCCTGGCCCCCTTGGACTGCTGAGCCCGAGGAACTGCTCGCGGCCCAGCGCGCCGATCATGCCGAGCTTGAGGCGTTTCGCACGTCCCTCCGCGCGCTGATGCAGCGTGCGATCGACCTGCCCGCGGACGCCGGCAGCGAACTGGTGCTGGGCCTGAAAGAAGAGCTCGAGCGCCACTACGAGCAAGCCTGCGGACTACCGGAAGATCAGGTTCAGAATAAGACGGCAATCAACAAGCTGATCGATGTCATCATGCGCGTGTTGCGCCGCCACAGTGATCAGGACCCGGTCGCGCGCCAGGAGTTGAGCGACGAGTCTCAGGCACGGGCGATTCACTTTCGGCTGCTCGAGAGCCCGTTAGTGGCCGATCTCCTTGATCCTGAAGGCCCGGTCTCCGCGCACGAGCTGCTGCCGACATTGCTTTCTTCGCCCGCGGATGAAGTCGCCGCGGCGGTGGAAATCTTCGACGCCGAACAGCTCGCGGTGCTGGTCAATCAGGGCGAGGATCTGCTCACCCAACTGCGCGGCCATGGGCTGCGGGCAACCACGGCCCAGCAGCGCCTGGGGCTGATTCGCGAACGGCTCGAGCAGTTCGAGCCGCGCAGCGTCTGGCCGGATGAGAGCCCGACCTAAGGCTCATGGTGCGTCACCATCCCGGAGGACGGAGCTGCCGTTTCACAGTAAGACCCATGATTCCGAACCACATCGGGTGATGAGTTCCTGTGATTGAAGGCGAGAGGATGCGCTAGGCCATCGCTTCGGCATCGCTCCGGAAGGGTCAGGACTCCTCGGTGCGCTGATACACGTCCTCGAAGCGCACGATATCATCCTCGCCGAGATAGCTGCCGGACTGGACCTCGATGATCTCGAGCGGGATGGTTCCCGGGTTCTCGAGCCGATGGCGGGCACCCACCGGGATGTAGGTCGATTGGTTCTCCGTCAGCAACTGGACCTGATCATCGCAGGTTACCTTTGCGGTGCCGGATACCACAATCCAGTGCTCGGCGCGGTGATGGTGCATCTGCAGCGATAGCGCATGACCGGGCTTGACCGTCAGGCGCTTGACTTGATAGCGCGCGCCCTTGTCGATGCCGCTGAAGGCTCCCCAAGGCCGATGCACACGCTGATGATCGCGATGCTCGTTGCGCTTGGCATTGCTCAGGAACTGGGTCACCGCTTTGACATCCTGCGCGTGGTCCTTGTGCGCCACCAGCACCGCATCCGCGGTTTCGACCACGATCAGGTCTTCCACCCCCACGGCTGCCAGCATACGGTGCTTCGCTAACAGCAGATTGTTGCGCGAATTGTGCGCGAAGGCATCGCCATCAAGGACATTGCCCTGATCGTCGCGTTCGCGCACCTCCCACAGCGCTGACCAGGCCCCGACATCCGACCAGCCGACATCCAGCGGTAACAGCAGCAAAGGTGGATCATCGGCGGAGTTGCTGGCGCTCAGTGGCTCCATCACAGCATAGTCGATGGAATCGCTCGGGCAGGCGGCGAAAGCCTCGGCCGCGACAAGGATGAAATTCTCGGTGCCGTGGCGCTCTCCCATCGCGGCCTTGACGGCGGCGGCCATGTCGGCGCGAAACCGCTCGATCAACTCAAGCCACAGCGATGCCCGGAGCATGAAGATGCCGCTATTCCACAAATACTCGCCGGAGGCTAGATAGGTCTGCGCTTGCTCGGCATTGGGCTTCTCGACAAAGGCTTCGAGCTGAAAGGCGCGCCCGTTCAAATCAGGCTGCTGCGCGGGCGGTCCCTGGCGCAGATAGCCGTAGCCGGTTTCTGCTTTGCTGGGCACAATGCCGAAGGTGATCACCGCGCCCTCGGCCGCGAGTCGCAGGCCGTCGGCCACCGCGGCGCGGAATCCCTGGTCATTGGCGATGACATGATCCGCCGGCATGACCAGGAGCACCGGATCGGCGCCGTCGGCAGTCGCCGCAAGTGCCGCCAGTGTGAGTGCCGGCGCGGTATTGCGCCCGACCGGCTCCAGCACGATCGCCGCCAGCTCGCGCTCCATCAACCGGAACTGCTCGGCCACCAGAAAGCGATGCGCCTGATTACAGACGACGATGGGCGCGCGCGATTCCAGCTCCAGCTGCGGTTGCTCCGCCCCCAGGGCATCGACCCGACGCACGGTCTCCTGCAGCATGGTGTGCTCGCTGGTCAGCGGCAAGAATTGTTTCGGATAAGCCTCTCTCGACAAGGGCCACAGTCTGGAACCCGAACCACCTGACAAAATCACCGGCTGTAGTAACATGCGAGCATCCAACCTAATATATCGAGTGAACTGAAATCGCGCCCGTTTGCGCAGGGCCGTGCCGCTCCCTATTGTGCGTGGGAATTAGACCAACAGCCGTCGGCGCGGTCAAACCGCATCAATGCCGCGCCCACGTCTTGCCGGCCCGCCTGGGGGCGGGGCTGGCCGCCGATCCAGATTCAGAGGATTCTTTTGCATGTCCGCCAAATGTTCTAACACCGCTCTTCTTGGTTTGATTCCAGTCGCGATGCTGCTCATCGCCACCCCAGTGTCCGCCGATCAGTCCGCCGGCGAGTCCGCTGACAAATCCGAGGCAGGCACTGCTTCGCACGGCAACACGCGCATCAAATGGCAATGCACCGAGCAATCTGCCACCCGCGTGGTGGTCAATGCGCAAGGCACGCTCGCAAGCGAGACACAGCCGGCGAAAACCACTCAGCCGATTCAAATTCATGCCATTAAGCTCGACCCCACCGCTAGCGGCCCGCGGATTCCCGCTCGGCTGATCAGCACCGACAGCGATCTCGCCGCCCCCTCCGCCACCTGGTCCCCCGGCAATTCCGTTACGGCCAGCGACGGCCGCTTGCGTCTGGACCTGACCGACAACAAGGTCTTCCTCGCCAGCGCGCAGTTCGGTAATCAGGCCGTATTCCGTCGCTTCGACTGCGATACTGCCGGTAAGAATGCGCCAATTCACTATCAGTGCGGTCCGGAGTTCGACCTTTGGGTGGATTTTGTCAAAGCCCCCGACAACGCATCCGACACTGCCGATTCCGCGTCTGATAGCGCCGCGGAGTCCTCCAGTAAAAGCAAATCAGATTCTGCTCAGGTGCGCGCCGTCATTCACTATCGTGGCGGAAAAATGACGCTGTCCCAGTCCCGCTCCGGATCAGGTGCGCGTTATGCCGACGGCGACAGCAGCCTCTTGATCAAGGGCGACTCGGCGACATTTACCCCTGATGGAGATGAGGCGCATTCTTGCCAGGTCGATGACTAGCGGAACAAGCAAGCTGAGCCAGCCAGCTGAGCCAGCCAGCCGAGCCAGCAAGCCAAGCAGGAACAGAGCATTCGCGCCATTTCTGTATACTGACACACCAAATGGATCAGGATATTCCCGTGCCGATATCTGCTGCGCGTAAGTTGTTCGCCCACGCCCCCTGTCATCTGAGGCAAGGTCGGTTTTTGCCAATTGTTCTGCCCGTCATGCTGCTGATGACCCTGATCATCGGTGGCTGCTCTCGGGTTCAGATCGCTTATAACACCGCTGACTTTGCCATCGAGCTTTACGCGAGTCGTTACCTCGCGCTTGATGACCGCCAGGTTGCTGTGTGGCGGCCAATTTTGGCCGAGGCGCTGGATCGCCACCGTGACGAAGCCCTGCCTGTTATCAGCGCCTTGCTCGCCCAGGCCGCAGAAGACGTCGATGCGGGACTCACCGACGCCAATGTCACCGCATGGATGGATCGGATCGAGCCCCTGTACCAACGCCATGCACGTCTGTTCGCCACTGCCGCTGCGCCGCTGCTGGTTACGCTCAGCCCGGAACAGATCGACGCATTGGAGAAAAAGTTCCAGGAGCAGGCGCGCGAAGACGCTACCGACAACAGCCCGGCGAGTCTTGCCAAGCGTCAGCGAAAGCGCACTGAGCGTTACATCGAGAACATCGAGTGGGTTACCGGAGAGCTGACCCATGCCCAGCGTGAGTTGGTCAGCAAAGAGGTGGCAAAGTTGCCGGATACCACCTCCAGCTGGTATGCCTATCGCGACCGCGAACGCGAAGCGCTGATCGCGCGGCTGAAACGCGGCGCCGACAGCGAGCAAATACGTGTTTTTCTAACGCGCTGGTTGGCTGATTTTCAGGACATGCCTGTCGATTTGGTTCAGGCGCGCGAGCAAATTCGCTCCGGTCTCATCCGTCTCATGGTCGCGCTCGACGGTACTTTTTCAGAGGAACAACGCCAGCATTTCAAACAACGCCTGCGTCTCCTGAGCGAAGATTTCCAATCCCTGCAGCGTCGTCAGCCGACAGAGGCACCGGGCGTTTAAGTTTTGTCAGGCCTTTCCCTGTTCTGGGCCAGCAGAGAGAGCTAGCGGAAAGCCAGTGGAAAGCCAGTGGAGAGCAGGCGGAAAGCCAGTGGTGGTGGGCCAGTGGTGGTGGGCCAGTCAGCGCGCCGCAATCGCTCGAACCGGGGCTCGCGATCGCCCCAAAGCCGCACATGACGTTATGATCACCAAAGGAGTTCTGAGGATGCACAACACAAGTATTCATCATCTCATTGTCAATCTGGTTTCGGCGGCACTCATTGGGATCAGCGGCGCTGCGGTGGCTGACTCTTATGGTGACCCGATCAATGTGCAGATCTCGAACCAAACAGAAACCGATCGGCCGGTCACAGTCATCGATAATGTCTGCAATGAGCGCGTGCTCGACGAGCGCATCGAAGCAGGCAGCTGGGTCGCGGTTCAACTTTGCACCATCTCCATGCAGGGCGGAGATGCCACGGTCCGCGACAATCTCAGCGGCAACGAAAAACGCTATCAGTCGGTCGGCGACAGTGATGAGTTAGTTGTTCCATAAAGACGCTGTTTTCCCAACATTTTTCCGCAAACCCAATTCTGCGGGGCTGCTGCCATGTTAGGCAGTAGCAGGCTCCGAGACCTCCTTCAAGCCCGCAGCCAGCGCGGCAGCGATCAAGGCACCCACGCCTAGGACCAGCACAACTAAGGCCGGGCCATATCGGTCGCCGAGCAGACCGACCGGCCCGGCTACCAGCATGGCCAGGCCGATGACCGAATTGCTCACGGCCACCATGGCGGCGCGCTGGTCGGCGCTTGCCATGTCAACCAGATACACCTTGCGGCCGATACGCACCCCGGCATGGGCGATGCCCAGCAGCAGGAAAATCCCCGCGAATGCAAAAGGATTGCCCAGCCAAGCCACTGCCGCGCTCTGAGCCAACAGCCAGGTGAACAGCCCCAGCGCTCCCGCCATGGCCGCTGCCAGCATCATGACCCAGCGTGAGGAACGGTCACTGAGCCCGCCCCACAAGGGGGCGCTGATGCTGCTGGCAAGACCGCTGGCGATGATTAACAGCCCAAGGCCGGCCAGATTGCCCTCGCTCTGCTGCTGCGCGAGCAGCACATAAAAAGGCGCGGTTAGGGCGACGCTCAAAAGCGCGATGCGAACGAGTACAAAGCGCAGAAAAAGCGGATCGGTCTTCAGCAGGCTAATACTCTCCAGGGCTGTCTCGAGCGCGTTGCCGCCGCCGCTGGTGGCACCCGGTTGCTCGAGAATGCCCTGAAACGCCAGGGCTCCGAGCACGAACAAGGCAGCCGCGACCGCCAGCAAGAGCACGAAGATGCCGATCCCAGCATCAGCCGGCGCAAGAAACTCCAGATAAAGACCGACCACCAACGTCAAAGTACCGGCGATCCCGGCCGAAAGGCCCATCAAGCGCCCGCGCCGCGACTTTGACACCGTCTTGCCCAGCACGTCCTTGGCTGATACTGAGCACAGCCCGCGGGCCAGGCTAAAGAGCACCAGCAGCGCGAGGATGGTCCAGCCCGCTTCGGCTCCACGCAACACCGCTGCGCTGGCGGCCATTAGTGCCAAGGCGAGTGCTGACAGGAGCGCGCCCAGAATCCACACCGGCTTGCGCAGCGGACGCTGGCGAATCACCGCCGCCACCGCCAGTTGCGGCAGCAGCACGCCGGCCTCGCGAATGGGCACCAGAAAGCCCACCAGCAACGCTGGTGCCCCCAGCGCACCGAACAGCCAGGGCAACAATAGCTTGGCGCTGGCCAGCTCATCGGCGACTTTCGTCAGCAGATTGGCCAGCAGATAAGCGAAGAAATTGCGCGGCTGGTCGTTGCAGGAGGCGGCGGGAATATCCTTACAAACCCGCGCGTCTTCATCGCCGGTCACCAGATCATAGAGGGAGTCGAGCGCATTGGCGTGGCGCATAACAGGAAGGCTTGATACCAAAACGACATGAAATTTCGGTTAGGGACGCCACTTCCAGAGCACTGTTCCACAGGCGGCACTGGGCGAGCCATTGTCCCGGCATGGCCGCTAGAGCCGCTATTTTCCCGGCTCGAGTGGGCGACTGAAGGTTTCGGCGTAGTCCTCGGCATAAGGGGCGAGCGTTTGGTACACCGCCGGATGCACCACCCGCGGCTCGAAGCGGGGGAAATGGGAGCGCAGATAGGTCAGATTGCGCAGCAGTTTCATTTCGATCACTGCGCGCGCGAACTCCAGCCCGCGCGGTCCGCGATGGCGCTGCAGGAAGGCGATCAGCCGCCTGACAAGCTTTGGCGGCTTGCCGGGCGGCTCGGCCAGCATGCGAATATAGCGCGGCATGCCGCGGCTGCGGTCGCCGGCGCTGTCGAGCTCGCGAAACTCGAGCTGCGGGCGGATCAGTTCGAGTAGCGCCTCGCCGCGCTCGGTGCGCACCAGCACCCACTGCCAGCCAAGGCGCGCGCCCATGTAACCGATGGTAATGTCGGCCAGCGTGTTGGGGTAGTCGAAGCAAGATAAGCATGCTGCGGGGAAGACGCCGTCGAGCTTGTCCATCGGGAAGTCGATGAAGTTCACCCGCTCGATATCGCCGTCGTCGTGGCGCATCCACAGGCGATAGTCCTGCATGAATTCATAATGGACGATGGTCTCGGGCGAGCGCGAGACTTGTTTGAGAAAATACTGCAAATCCGGGTAGGTGACATTGTCGCTGCAGGGAATGCCGATCACATCCAGGTGCTCGAGGCCCATCTCTGCGCGCAGTTGTGGCTCGGCCGCGCGCAGCATCTGCACCTGACAGCCGGTGCCGATGAACGCTAGGCGCTTCATGCCGGCCTCGCGCACCTGATCGAGCAGCGCCAGATTGGGCGACAGACAGGGCTTGTTGCCGGCGCTCGCGCGCACCGCATCGGGCGTGCGCGCCAGCACCGGTCTGGGTGCGAAGCGGGTGCCGGGCGCCGCAGCGGCGGTGATCACGCCCTCGACCTGACCGCTTTCCAGCAGAGCAGCGCCCAGGCTGGTCACCATGCCCGACCACTGCGCTCCGGGCGACGGCTGGCGCATGCGCGCGCTATGCATGGCGCGAAAGATGCCGAAGCGCAGCTCGTCGCCGGCGCGACGCGTGCGCCCGTGCAGACGCTGCTCGATCTCCGGGATGTGGTGGCGCACAAAGGTGCAGCTCGAGGCCATCAGCGTCTTGAACTGGCTGTCGCACAGACCGCAGTCGCTGCACAGCTTGGGCCGTCCGCGCAGGCGCTCGTCCTTGCTGAGCAGGGTTGGTTCGCGCAGTCCCTTAGCCGGGCCGAGGTCCTCGGGCGCCAGACCAGTCAGCGGGTCCATCGCGGAATCATCCACTAAGGGAGTATCCGCGAATGCTCCGCCGGCAGCGGCAAAACTGGAATCGGTTGCCATGCATCAAGCCTCCTATTGCACGATCACCGGCACGCCGGCGATGCGTGCCTGCCATTCGCGCGGGCCGCTGGTGTGAATTGACTCGCCACGACTGTCGACGGCGACAATCACCGGCATGTCGTCAAGCTCGAATTCGCGTATCGCTTCCATCCCCAAGTCCTCGAATGCGACCAGCTGCGAGCGGCGAATCGCCTTGGCAACCAGATAAGCCGCGCCGCCCACAGCCATTAGATACACAGCGCCGTGCGCTTTGATCGCCTCAATCGTCGCTGGGCCGCGCTCGGCCTTGCCAATCATGCCGATCAGTCCGGTACCGGCAAGCAGTTGCGGTGTGAACTTATCCATGCGTGTGGATGTGGTCGGGCCGGCCGGGCCGACGACTTCGTCGCGCACCGCATCAACCGGGCCAACGTAATATATGAAGCGATCCGTCAGATCAACACCATCTGGCAGCGGCGCGCCGCGCTCGAGCAGTTCCAGCAGGCGCTTGTGCGCGGCATCGCGCCCCGTCAGCACCCGTCCAGACAGCAACAGGCGCTCACCTTTGCGCCAGCTTTGGACCTGGTCGCGGCTGATCTGGTCGAGGTTCACTCGGCGCGCATCAGCGACTGGGTCCCAATCGATGGTCGGCCAATCCTCAAGCATTGGCTTTGGCAGCTCGGCGGGGCCCGAGCCATCAAGTGTGAAATGGATATGGCGTGTCGCTGCGCAGTTGGGAATGAGGGCGACCGGCAGGGAGGCGGCATGAGTCGGGAAGGTGCGGATTTTAACGTCCAGAACCGTGGTCAGACCGCCCAACCCCTGGGCGCCAATGCCGAGTGCGTTTATTTTCTCAAACAGCTCCAAGCGCAGCTGGTCGATTTCAGTTATGGGCTCACTTGGGGTCTCACTCGACGGGCCGCGTGCGCGTGAATCGTGCATATCAATGTCTTCGAGCAGCGCCTCTTTGGCCAGCAGCATGGCTTTCTCCGCCGAGCCGCCGATGCCGATGCCGAGCATCCCCGGAGGGCACCAGCCGGCGCCCAGCTTGGGCACCGTCTCCAGCACCCAATCGACTAGACTGTCGGTTGGATTGAGAATCGTGAAACGTGCTTTGTTCTCCGATCCGCCACCCTTAGCGGCGAGCCGAACCTCCACCCTGTCACCGGGTACCATCTCGACATGGACCACAGCCGGGGTGTTGTCTCCGGTATTCACCCGCTTGCCGATCGGCGGCGACACCATGGACGCGCGCAGCGGGTTGTCCGGATGGGTGTAGGCGCGACGAACCCCTTCGTCGACCAACGCCTGCAATCCGACATCACGATCCCAGCGCACCCGCATACCGACCTTGACGAAGACCACCACCATCCCAGTGTCCTGACAAATCGGCCGCTGCCCGAGCGCGCACATGCGCGAATTCACCAGGATTTGCGCCATTGCATCCTTGGCCGCGGGCGAATCTTCGCGCAGATAGGCCGCGTGCAGGGCAGCGAGGAAATCCGGCGGATGAAAATACGAAATATACTGCAGCGCATCAGCCACGCTGGTGGTGAAATCTTCAGTGCGGATCAGAGTGCCGGCTTCAACTTGGGGCATGGTTTGTTACGCAGTAATGCATCGTCGGCAATTTCACGAGCCTTGCCTCACTGGATTGATTGGGACAATAGCCCATCGGCCAGCTTAGGCTCGAACCAGACATCCTGTAAATAAACCTTTTAACATCAACAGCTTACGCATCGCCGATTCCACATCAGATGCCCATAAATGACTGATCCAGCCCGAACGTGACTACTCTAAGTCACGTTTTAGTCACGTTAGACCCGGCACCTTGCCAGAGCCGAGATTACCAGACTTCCAGAGATGAAGAAAACGAACGCCCATAGGACCAATATAGGCACGACTATTGCTTCCGTATCGCAAAGGCGTCTCCCGCTTCTGATAGGGAGTCCTCAAAGTCTGTGAGATTGACTTGCATGAAATGGAGGTGAAACCACCCGATTCCTGAAACGGCATAAGCGGCGGGGCAGGGGAGCAGAAGGCGTGCCTGTATGGCATGGTTTATGCTTTGTTAATGTGGACTGTCAAGATTCAGACACACGGAAGTCGGCAAAGCCTCCGATCACTTCTTGATCAGGCTGCAAGTCGCGGGGAACCGCCTTCAGAGCACGGATTGTATTCAATACTACTTTTTAGATAAATTTTTTTTCTTAACAATTACCCGTGGATGGTAAAAATCTTCAGTAACCTGAACACTACATGAAAAAACATGTTGCACGTCAGAACAAAATTGATGAAACTCCTTTTTCAATTTGACCGTCACTTCAATCTTCATTCTAGGTCTTCCCGATCCATCTGTACTCAAATCTAAAAGAGTCCAGTAGTAATTCCAAGCTATTCTCCCTTGCATAAATAACATTTCCTCGATAATGTCAGGTAAGTACGGGAGTTGCAGCGATACTTTCTGCTTTATAATGTATTTAATGATGTCGAGGTCCTTCGAAGGAACATCGGAAATGTTATTCTGCCCTTTCATGAAATAATTTCGCCATCAAAAGTGACTCTGTGAACTGAATCAGAAATTTACAGTAACAAAATACGTGGCATATGAATAATCAGTAATTAAGACAAGGATGCCTTCTTCTTTTGGCTCATACTGATCGATCATTCCGCCAAGTTTCTCTTTACTTTCAACGGCATCGAATAATTCTAATAGCTCCTGACGTGTCCTGTAATTGTGCTTATTGGGAGGTTTTTTACTTAAAGCGCTTTTTGCATAAACTAACATCGCCCCTCGACCCATACCATTACCCATAACTATCCCTGACGCTGCGGTAAGCCTCCAGCGCCATGACAAAATCGGGGATGCGCTGCAACCCAATCCAGAGCGTCTTCGGTCCCGGGAACCCATCGGATTTGCGGTTGAGAAAGCCGCCCAGGGAGGCGACCATGCGCACCATGGTATCGAGCGAGGGCGGCTGCTCGGGTGGCGCTTGTTTCTGGGTGACCAGATAGACCGCCTTCCATTCCTCCTCGGCAAAGACCGCATCGCAAGGCAACTCCGGGCACTCGCGCCCGAGCATGGTCAGGTACAGCACCCGCCACGCGATGATCATGTACAAAGCGAGCGCCGGCTCCAGGCGCTCGCGCGTCTCGAGCTGCAGCTCCTCGATGCGGCAGCCACTTTTTAAGATCCGGAAAAAAATTTCCACTTGCCACCTGCAAAGATACCAGGAGAGCGTCTCGATGGCCTCTTGGGCGCTCTGCACCGCCAGATTGGTCAGCAACAGCCAGTTGAGTGGCTCCTCGCCGGCGGGCGGATTGACCTCGGTGGCCAGCAAAGCCGTGACCGTGACATCGGGCAAGGTGCGATCCGGGCGCCAGGGTGCCTTCAGGGTCACGCGCACCACCTTGATCTCCTGCGTGACCTGGCGTGCTTTGGCCCCCTTGGTGGCGGGACGCTCGAAGGTGATCTCGGTGAGCACCGGGGCGGCGTCCAGGGCCTCATTGAGCTTTCTGCCATCGGCCAAGCAGCGGTCGCGATGCTGCACCCGTACCAGCCAATCGGCGCTGTTCTCGGGGATGGGCGCTTCAACAAACAGGTCGTAGATGTCGCCCTCGCGATCGGCAACATAGGTCAAGCGCGTGTCGCTCAGTTCCTCGGCCAGCGCATTGACGCGCGCGTAGCCATCGACCCAGCGCACGCTTTCTTTCTCCTCCAGTGGGCGGCGCGAGTCTTTGTCCTGGCCCAGGCTACCGGGCTCGCGCACAAAAGTGTGCAAATCCAGCAGCCCCAGCGCGAGGCGCTCGGGCGTGACCGCCAAGGTGGGATGGATGTACATCCCATAGCGGCTCTCAAAGTTCAGT
Source organism: Thiorhodovibrio litoralis (assembly GCF_033954455.1). Lineage (NCBI taxonomy): Bacteria > Pseudomonadati > Pseudomonadota > Gammaproteobacteria > Chromatiales > Chromatiaceae > Thiorhodovibrio > Thiorhodovibrio litoralis. The sequence continues at coordinate 2,461,164 of NZ_CP121473.1, forward strand.
GGCCCAAGACCGACAATGCCTTTTTTGGTTGTATAGTCCAGCTCGCTGGTATCTTGGATACACAGCACCCGCGGATGCTCGCGCAGACGTTCTTCGGTACAAGCAAAATGGGGTGCGAGGATCTGCTCGGCGGTGACCGTGGGATGATCGAAAAAGCGATAGGCGGCCCGGGTCTCATACCAACCGTTGCAAGCCCCGGGAATACTTTGTGTCGGCTTGGCGCCGAGGGTTTCAAGCACCTGTTGGGCGCGATGATTCAGGCGCTTGTCGCCCAGAGAGATGTCCTGCAGTTCAGAGGCCAGCGCGATCATGCCACCACCCCCAGGGCGGCGCGGAAGTCCGCCGCCAGCGGGTAGACATAGATCGCCTTGCGCGGCAGCGCGGCCCGATGGGTGCGGTCGCACTTGCCGCGCCCGGTGGTTTCGCCCAAGTCGTGCCAGTTGGCGGCACGGTAACAGGTCCCGGCAAAGCGTGGGGTCTCGACAAAGGTCTCCAGCAGCACCAGACGCTCGCCATAGCGGGCGGGAAAGTCGACACTGACTTGCCGCGCGGCCAAGGACAGCACCTTGGAGGCGAGGTGTTTGACCTGCACCCAGGGCAGGATGAGGAAGCGGGCGTTGTTGAGCACCCGTCCCAGGTGTGCTTGGCGCTGCGCGGGCGTCCAGCCAATCCAGCGGTCGCGGGCAGCGACTTTCCAGGCCGCCGCGCCAAAGCCGATGGCGCCGAGCAGACCGCCATCCCACTGGATCAGGTAGCGCAGCTGCGCACCAGGCAGGGGACTGTAGCCGAGGTAGTGGTAGCGCTCGATCAGGCCGTTCCATAATTGCGAGGCCCTTCGATCATCAACGCGCGCCAGGCGCAAGCCGCTGAGCGCGCGCAGCGGGACGGACACTGGGATCGGTTCGGGCCGGGACTCGGGGCGCGGGACGAAGCGCCGCCCATTGCCATTGCCGCAGGTCGGTGGCGGCAGCACAATGAGCCCGGCACGATGCAACCGCAGCAGTCCCACCCGGGCACTCATGAGCTTGGGGCGGCCTTGGATATCGGTCCACTCCAGCGCGCGGCACACCCGCCGAGCGATCTCCGCGCGCAGCGGCGGCTGCGCCAGCGCGATCTCCTGGCGAATGCGCGCTAAGTCGGTCTCGTTGAAAGGGCGCCCACATAAACGGCTTGGAATCGCTTGGTCCATGGTCTCCCGTCCCCTTGCTGAAGATGAAAGGGCATCTCAGCAGAACTCGGGAGCTGTGTCCAGCCCCGGACGACGCTGGGGCGGGGAGATATGGGTAATGGTATGAAGCATAGTGCGCTAAAAAAGGCTTATGCCCCAACTTTTTATTGAAGGTACGTAAACAACTCCGCCGATCTAGCCCAACAGTTTGGCCGGTTTTGTTTCGAAGTAATTTCCCTGCTACTTGTCGATTAACTTGAAAGAATTTAAGGTGCTCATGGTACCAAATAAAATAATCAAAATCTATCAAGTCGACTAGACAGGTAATGCCCTGACGGCTTAGATTCTCGAGCTTTTCAAAACGGAATTCAGTGTGAAGAGCGATCTGGCCATGTTTATCATTTCCACTCGGCACAAAATACATTTTAAACATCTGAGTTGGAAAATTGCCGTAAGCGACATTAGTAACTCTCCTTGGCAAACCTTTAATCAGTTTTTTCTTCGTTGTTGGGTCATTGGAAAGTTCGGGTATTACAATGATAGAAGAAAGATAGTCAAGTAAATCTAGTACCTTATTTCGGCTTATGTTGCGAAAACAAGCCGCTAGTGGTATCTCTTAGAGCATTGCAGAAGGAGATACCGCTATGACAAAGAAATATGTAGTCCGTCTCAGCGATGAAGAGCGTGGTTTGTTGGAAGACCTGGTGAGCAAAGGGCAAGCGGCGGCGCAGAAGATCAAACATGCGAATGTATTGCTCAAGGTCGATGCCGAAGGGGCGAATTGGAGCGATGCACAAGCCGCTGAGGCGTTCGGTTGCGCGCCGCGCACTGTCTTCAGCATTCGCGAGCGGTTCGTCGAACAAGGATTTGAAGCGGCGCTTTCACGCAAGCAACGTGAGCACCCGAGCTGCGAGCCCCTGCTCGATGGGGAAAAGCAGGCGCGGTTGGTGCAAATTGCCTGTAGCGAGCCGCCTCCCGGATACGCGCGCTGGACGTTGAATTTACTCGCGGGGAAGTTGGTGGAACTGGATGTCGTTGAGAGCATCTCGGCACCCACGGTGATGCGCGCACTAAAAAAAACGCACTCCAACCGCATCGGCGCAAGTGCTGGGTGATTCCCCCCGGGGAAGACGCCGCCTTTGTGGCGCAAATGGAAGATGTCCTGGAGGTCTACCGCCGCCCCTACGACCCCAAGAAGCCAGTTGTCTGCATTGATGAACAACCGACCCAGTTGATTGCCGAGACACGCCAGCCCCTGCCGATGCAACCGGGCCAACCCGAACGCTACGATTATGAATATGAGCGCGCCGGTACGGCGGTGAACTTCATGATCACAGAACCCTTGGGGCAATGGCGCAAAGTCAGTGTGCGCGAAACCAAAACCGCGATCGATTTAGCCCAAGAAATCAAGACATTGCTGGACGTGGACTATCCCGAAGCCGAGAAAGTCGTTATCGTCTGGGACAACCTCAATACGCATACGCCCGCCTCTCTGTACAAAGCCTTCCCACCTGAGGAAGCGCGGCGGTTGATCGAGCGCTTGGAAATCCACTACACCCCAAAGCACGGCAGCTGGTTGGACATTGCCGAAATCGAACTCAGTGTCATGACCAAGCAGTGCCTAGACCGCCGCATCGGCGATATCGAAACGCTTCGCCGCGAAACCGCCGCCTGGGCAGAACAACGCAACGAGGCCCAAATCGGCGTCGACTGGCAATTCACCAACGACAAAGCGCGTGTGAAGTTGAAGCACTTATATCCGCAAGTTAAGCTGAAATGAGGTACTAGTGCGCAATATTCTTTCAGGGTTACAAAATCAACAGCAACATCTAGCTCATTAATTGTGATGTCCCCTCTAACTAAAATTTTATTGAGTTCTTTTAATAGCTTATTACTTGGTCGTCTCAATCTTAGATTAAATCCATAAACCTTACTCGTGCTACCGGCACCTTTATTTTCCGGAAATGGAATCGAAGTATATCTAAAGAATGGGTCCGTTTGCTTTTCTAAAATATCGTCGCATGCCTGTTTGAGGGCAAGGTTGTTCACTCTAATATTTAATACATCGAAATAGCATAAAACATCTTGTATAAGCTCAGAAAAGATTTGCTGGAATTTTTCTTTACCTAAATAACTGGCCACTGTAGTTCCTCTTTTATATTTATTCAGCTTATTATGATGTAGAATATTGTAAGTATAAGTATACCCCCCCTCACTAAAACTGGCGTAAATGACTTTTAATATCATACATGAAGTTAAACAGTCATTACAACTTGCCTTAAGTCTATTCCTTGAAACCTGCACCTATAAAATTGGGACATCCTAACCTTGGTGTTGGATACCGATTATAAATTTATAAGCAATAGAAGCTCTAGTATCATATTTAAAACAAACGCTGCGCCGCAATAGCGGCGGCGCAGCGTTTTATTCATTAAATACTCTTGGTTCTTAAACAAAATAACATGATCATAAGTCTTAATGTTTAAGTATTCTCACGTCACAATGCTTAAATAGAATGTTCTTTTCAGGTAGAAATCGGATAAGTTTTTTGTTAAAAGTTTTATGATCGTTCTCTTGATGGATCTTCTCTTGAGGTTGTCCTTCCATGAAAGGTTCTTTATTAAAAAACATTAAATAAAGTCTTTCTTTCGATCTTGTAATAGCAACATGAAAAACATTTGATTCTAAAGTCTCATTCCAACGGTACTTCTTTGAAGCACGGTTTCCATCAAAAATATCAATCAGAAAGACATGTTCCCAGGTCTCTCCCTTGGCCCCATGTTGAGTGCCGACGTAGACTCCATATCTTGAGGGGTTCTCTAATAAGGATCTTAATCTGCGAACCAGTTCCCTAACTGTTATATTTTCCCCAAAAAGAAGTCCATAACGGTCCAAAACATTTGCAACAGCCATGTTGTATTTTGAGTTAAGGTTCCCTTGAAGGTGTTCCTTAAAAGCCCTCGTCAATTTTTGAACGCAAAAGTTTCCCTTAACATCAAGAAAAGCGTTTAAAACTCTTCTAGCTTTTTTTCTTATATTTATTTCAATTTCAAGCCTTTTTCCCGGAATACGGCCTCGAAGGTTTGCCGCTACCTCAGATGCTTGGTTTTCAGTTAACCCAAGGTGAACTTGTAAATAGTGACAAAGCGCCTGGTTACCCGAATCCAACACTGCTTCTGAAAAGTCTAAAAACTTCTTAAGGACCTTGAGGTCATCTTTATTTATTTCAGAGAATCCAATCGGAATGCTTAAGTTGAAAAGAAAAGAGCTCATCTGGTGAAAATCCTTCCGGTACCTCGTGATAACGGCAATCTGATCTAGTCTAACTCCCTTTGTGATTAGCTCCTCGATAAGTCTTGAAGTTTCTTCTAGAGCATCTTTCCTAGTATTACATTCAACGAAAAGAGGTTTGAGGCCACTCCTGGAGGAAACAATTGTTGGGAAGTTTTTTGGGTTCGAACAGCTGTTAACTAGAGCTGCATGCTCTTTGTTCAGGCGCCGCGAATGATTAAAAGTTAGATATTTCCAGTCAGGACGATGTTTAGCAAGCTTCGACAGAGTATTACTTGATGAACCTCGAAAAGAATAAATTTCTTGACGATCATCCCCAGTAATAACCGTTGTGTCAGCTAGATCAGCAAGAGCAACAACAAAGATTCTTTCAGCTGGGCTGAAGTCTTGGTACTCATCAACACAAAACAATTTTGGAGGAACAAAGAAAACATTTTCGTTTTTCGTGAAGGTGAGCCTGAGCAGACTATTTGCGGGAATCGGCCGCGATTCTGAGCAAATTCAGTGAGGGAAAACAAAAAACCCCCTCAAACAACTTGACGCAAGTTGTCCGAGAGGGCTGTCTCCGAATTTCGCCAAAAACCAGGAGACAGTCCCAGTGTGTCACGCCTTTCTTGCCGACACGAACTTTTACCAACTGCTCACCCGGATCGACGAGTCGATTGCCGAGGAAGTCCGCGCGGGCGGCTGTGACTGCGGTGGTGCGTTGCACAGCGCCCGTTATCCGCGTAAGCCCCGAGGTGTGCGTGGCGTCTTGGATGAGAGCTACCAGAGCCGTCTGAGTTTCTGCTGCGCCGCGGACGGGTGCCGGCGGCGCAGCACCCCGCCTTCCGTTCGGTTTCTGGGCCGCAAGGTCTATCTCGGGGTCATCGTCGTGCTGATTTCGGCCCTGCATGACGGACTGAGCGCATCGCGTCGCCGGCGCTTGATCAAGACGCTCGGTGTCACCGTCCAAACCCTGCGGCGGTGGCAGCACTGGTGGCGTGAGCAGTTTGTGCAAACCCGCTGCTTTCGATCCTTGGCTGGTCTGTTGATGCCGCCGATCGCCACCGAGCACCTGCCAGGATCCCTGCTGGAAAAATTGAGCGCAAAAGCGTTGTCCGAGCGCGTCGTGCAACTGCTGATATTGATCGCCCCGAGCACGACAGCGACAGGCTTGCTGTAGGGCAACGCCAACCCGCAGAAGACCTCATCGCGCCGCTGGGCGGCGCCTTCTAGACTCCCGGTGATGTGTGAAACAACTGGGAGGTGAAGACGAATGTCCGATGACAACGGCCTCGGTGATCCCGATGGTTGGGCGCGGTTGCGCTTTGCCATTATTGGTCCTTTATTGGCTGATCCTGCGCCGGCGAACGCGCTGGGCGCGCGGCTGAAGGCGCTGGCGGCCAAGTCATGGCGTCATCCGGTGACTGGGCGGGCGGTCAGTTTTAGCTTTGGGACCTTGGAGCGCTGGTATTACCTCGCACGCGATGCCCAAGACCCGGTGACCGCACTGCGCCCGCGCCGGCGCAGCGATGCCGGGGAGCAGCGCGCGCTGAGCCCGCGCCTGATGGAGGCCGTACAGGCGCAATACCGCGACTACCCCGGTTGGACGGTGCAGCTGCATTACGACAACCTCGCCGCCTTGTGCGCGGGCGATGAAACCCTGGGGCCGCTGCCCTCCTATGCCACCGTGCGCCGCTTCATGAAGCGCGCGGGCCTGCACCGCCGGCGTGTCCCGGCGCGCAAGACACCCGGGGCCGAGCAGGCCGCGCGGCGCCTGGAGGCCTGCGAGGTGCGCAGCTATGAAGCCCAGTATGTCCATGCCTTGTGGCATCTGGACTTTCATCATGGCTCGCGCAACGTCCTCACCCGGGGTGGCGTCTGGGTCAAGCCCCTGCTGCTGGCGGTCATCGACGATCACTCGCGCCTGATCTGCCATCTGCAGTGGTACCTCGATGAGACCACCGAGACCTTGGTGCATGGTCTGGGACAGGCGTTGCACAAGCGCGGGCTGCCGCGCGCCCTGATGAGCGATAACGGCGCGGCAATGCAGGCCGAGGAATTCACCGCCGGATTGCATGCGCTGGGCATCCTCCACGAGCCGACCCTGCCGTACAGCCCGTATCAGAACGCCAAGCAGGAGCGCTTCTGGGCCACGCTGGAAGGCCGCCTGATGGCGATGCTTAAGGGGCTGGAGGAGCTGAGCCTGCAGCGGCTCAACACCCTCACTCAGGCGTGGGTGGAGCAGGAGTACCACCGCAAGGTCCACAGTGAGACCGCCGCCACGCCGCTTGCGCGTCTTCTCGATGCGCCCAACGTGGGGCGCCCCTGTCCGGACAGCGAGCAGGTCCGCGCCGCTTTTCGTTGTCGCGTCCAACGCCGTCAGCGCCGCAGCGATGGGACGCTCAGCCTGGCGGGCAAGCGCTTCGAGGTGCCGGCGCGCTTGCGTCACCTTGAGCAACTGCATATCGCTTATGCCCGCTGGGATCTGAGTGCTGTGGACGTGGTTGATCCCCACTCGGGCGCCATCCTCTGCCGCCTCTATCCCCTCGATAAAGCCGCCAATGCCTCCGGGCAGCGTCGGCGCCTTGAGCCCGCCGGCGCACCGCCACCGCCATCACAACGCGCCACGACGCTGCCACCGTTGCTGCGCGACTTGCTCGCCGAGTATGCCGCCACCGGTCTGCCGCCGGCCTATCTGCCAAAACACGATGACCTGGAATCCAGTCGATGAACAAGACCCTGCTGGCCCTCTATGGACTGAAGTTCAATCCGTTCTCCCCGGAGCTGCCGACGGCGGCACTGCATCGCAGCGCGCCGGTGGAGCAGTTTTGCTGGCGCATCGAGCAGAGCCTGATCCGCGAAGGCGGTTTTGCGCTCATTCAAGGTGATCCGGGTACCGGCAAGAGTGCGGTACTGCGCCTGCTCGATGAGCGTCTGCGCCAGCTGCCCGATATCAGCGTTGGGGCGCTCACGCATCCCAGCTCGAAGGTGGCGGACTTCTACCGCGAGATGGGCGATCTGTTCGCCGTTGACCTCAAGCCCCATAACCGCTGGGGTGGCTTCAAGATCCTGCGCGAGCGCTGGCTGGCGCATCTGGAGACGACGCTGTTGCGCCCGGTGTTGCTCATCGACGAGGCGCAGGAGATGCATCCGACGGTGCTCAATGAGCTGCGTCTGCTGACCTCCATGCAGTTCGATTCGCGCACGTTGTTGAGCGTGATCCTGGCCGGCGATGGCCGCCTGGCGACCAAGCTGCGCCGTGAGGAGTTGCTGCCGCTGGGCAGTCGTATCCGTACGCGCCTGAGTATGGAGTATGCCAGTCGCGAGGCGCTGGTCGCCTGCCTGGAGCATTTACAACACAGTGCCGGCAATGCGAGTCTGATGAGCGCAGGGCTGATGAAGACGCTCGCTGAGCATGCGTTGGGCAATTATCGCGTGCTTACGACCATGGCGGCAGAATTGCTGGCGCAGGCTGCTCGGCTCGAACGCGCGCAGCTCGATGAACAACTCTACCTTGAGGTGTTTGGTTCAGCGGCGGGCAACGCCCGCCAACGCCCGAGTGCCAGGGCGGGCGCCTGATGAGCCGCTTGAGCGCTGAGCGCCCGCACCAGGCCATGACAGCGGCAAGACACACCGCCGTGATGCTTGAGGCATGGCACGACGCTGGCATCGTGCGTGCCGATTTGGCGGTGCGCACCGCCAAGGCGACGATGCTGTGGTTCCATGATCGCTCTTTGGATCAGCTTCCGTTGGGGCTGGCCAGAGCGCGCAATGTCCAACAGGCCGATATTTATATCCGTCCAGCCCGCGGCTATCCCTGGCCAATGGTGTTTCTCGATGATGTCGCACGGCCGATGGCGCAGCGCATCGCTCGGCACTATGCGGCCCTGGTGGTGCAGACTTCGACGCTCGGGGGCTGCCACCTGTGGCTACGGCTGACCCGCGCGCTCGATGAGGCGCAGCGCTGTGATGTGCAGCGTTGGCTGATCCCGCGCGTTGGCGCCGATCCGGGCTCGGTCTCCGGTGAGCACCTCGGTCGGCTCGCCGGGATGAAGAATGCCAAGCGTGGCGGGGAGTGGGTCAATGTCCTTCGGCGACCAAGCCCGCAGGAGCGCGTCTGGGATCCAACTCCGGCCTTGCCAACGATGGCTCCGGCTCCGCCGCCGGTCGTCAACTGCGCTCCACGGGCGCGCTTATCCACCGGTGATCCGTCCGAATCTGCCCGCGAATGGGGCTGGGTCTGCGGCGCTCTTGAGGCCGGCCTTGCACCGACCACGGTCTACCAACGCTTGCTCGAGCGCGCGTCCCCGCGTCGCGGAGCCGATGCCGAGCGCTATGCCCGCTACACCCTCGCTCGCGCCATTCGCCAGAGCGCTAGAGGCAACTGAACCCGCTGCGTCTCTCCCCCCTCAGGGGGGAAGCGTGGTTCACGATTCCGGCTTCCCGCTGTCGGCCAGTAACGGCCCCCGTGATCCCACACGCATTCCATGTCCTTCAAATGGCTTGGAAATGGGTCCCGCAATTATCGTGATTACGCTCATGAAGGCCCGGACAACTTTGATGCTAAGACGAAACATATCCCCAAAAGTAATAATGTTTCGTCTCTGTTTTTCCTTAGCGTAACTCTCGAGAATCGTTTTAGCAGTCTGGTTGTCGACGTTTAAGGCCCGGCAAACGCTTTTTACTAAAGAACCTTTCTCTTCAAAAAGCGTAAAGAATTTATTAGCCTTAGTCTTTGCTAGCTTGTTTTCAACAGACTGTTCAAAACATTCTTTCAGGATCGCTGGGTTTTTTTCTACTTGAGGAATTTGGGAGTAGCCTAAAAAGCTGGTATTTCTTCCAATGATTTGTCGGCCAAAGGCGTGAAGTGTTGAAGCATGGCCGTCTTCCTGCAACTCAATGTTTAGTTCCTTAGCCAATGCTCTGGAAAATGTTGCAACAAGAATCTGCTCTTGGGTGATTTCCCAGTTACTTCTAGCTTTTTTAACGAGCTTCTTTAGTCTGTAAGTCTTTCCGCTACCTGCTACCGCCTGAATAATTGTTACTTGGTTTTGAAGTTCTGAAAAGTTTTTCATCGCATCGATCTCCGTTTAGCGTGTTCCTTTGTTTTACGCTTAACGGAAATAGAAAAGAGATTTGTGTATCTTTCAGAAATTTATCATTTATGGCTGTGAAGTGTTTTCGGCGGAGTTTCCCAGTGTTAATCTTAAAAAGAAAACGAAAGATATTTAAGATAAAAAAGCCGACACGGTAATGCTAAAACCGTGTCGGCTGGGTCTGTCTAACTTGAAAACAGGGTGGCTACTTCGAAATCTAATTATGATTTTTTCGTTTTTAGGGATGTTTAGAATTGATGTTTAACTACTTATTCTTCTTTGGTACCGTCTAGGGATGCTGGCTGGTATCTGGGTTTTACGCTTTCTCAGAATAGTGGGAATTCTAAAAAACGACGCACTAGCAGGTTCTTAACAAAATCGCTAACAATGATGCTTTCAGTGGATGTTTAGAATTTATGATTGTTTAGTTGTGGCTTGAGTATTTTCGGGACCGGTATTTTCAACCGAAAAGGGGTTCCTAAGATCAGAGTCTCTCTCGGGAAGTTAAGTAACTTGGAAGGCTGACGTTTTTATATTGGGAAAACAAAAATCTCAAACACATATGACCTCCTACGTAAAAAGTATTCTCAGATCTTCTGAAGCCCTGAGTTGTGTTGTTTAGGGTTTGAAACACTTTTGACTTTAAAAACATGAAGGATTAGTGCTTAGGGTTATTGTCATTATAAATAGTCAAAAAAATGATCTTAAGCCAAAGATTTTTAGACAAATTTAAGGTTTTATATTTCCCCTAGAGCAAGTGTTTACTAATTATGGAGTCGCGAAACTGACTTACAGTATTTGAGCGAAGAATTTTAGATAACAAAAGCCTTCAGGCTAAGGGAGTCAAGCCTGGGCAAGGCAGGGCAGGGCGGTGAGGTGAATTATCTAGCTGTTCAGTTTGGTAACTGGTAGGTCAAAATTGTGTGAAAGCCAAAAGCGTAAATACAAGAGTGAGGCCGAAATACCTTCGGCTGGAACTTGTCTTGAACACTTACGTGAGGCCAACTCATGACTGGAAAACTTCTTTATCGCTACGCTGAGGCGGCAGAACTTCTTGGAATTAGTGATCGCACCCTACGGCGTCTCGTAGATAGTGAGAAAATTCTTTCTGTTCATCCTTGTGAGCGTACTCCTCGAATTCCAAAACAAGCACTTAATTCGTATGTTAAGGGTTTGCTTGATGATGCTTACAGGGAAAAGGAGGAAAAAGCAAACAAAGAAAGATTAAAGACTGAATCAGAGGTGAAAAACGAAGAACAAACGTCTGAATCTGACAGTTTGAGCGGGCGCCAAACTCGAAAGCTGCCTCAGAAAAATAAGGCGGAAAGTATTCGTGAAACAAAGTTAGCGCGGAAAACTGGCACGAGAAAGCGCGCTAGGATTTAAGTTTCACAAGGGCAAAGGACTGCCCATGATAAATGTTTGGAAAAAATAGCTGGGATTCAGAGATTAAAAAAGAAGAGGTGTAACAGTTTTGACGGTTGTAGCTGCTTTTTTCCGCCATGAAAGAAAATCCTAGCTAGCCAAAATTTCAATCTTGTGTGCCTTGCACCATTCTTTGAGGGCTCTTTGCTGGGTCTCGTTTTCAAAATCAAACCAATTTTCTAGCAGACCTTGTTCTTCGAGAAGCGCCTTATACCGTGAGTAGGCGCCTTTGTGACTGAAAATACGTTCGATGTCGCCGATTTGGTCGGGCAAATACTTATCGGCAAACTCAAATACCAAATCTTTTCCTAGGCCAAGATCATTCTTGTGAGGAATCTCGATGTAGTCATCAGTGAAAACATCATCGGGCAGTTCCTTTTCTTCTTCGTCAATATAAGCTGACTGCCAGAATATTTTACCAGACTCTTTATGTAAAAAAGCCTGGTGCTCATACATCTGGCCGAAGCTGACAAAGTCAAAAGCCTCAAGAAGTTCTGAAAACTTGGTGGTCATAACCGAGGAGAAAAGCACTCAGGTTAAAAAGTAGGGCAGGGCATCTATGCTGCGTCTTTTTTCTTATTACCCATAACCGGCTAAAAGTTTGCTGGATACTGTACTGGATTCTTACCTACCGCCTCCACTACGTGCGGATAAGATGTTCCGGGTTCTTCTGTCTTAACCTTTCTTCTTGTTTTGGAGATTCTGAAGTACCAACTGTCTCCATAATCAAACAAGTAAAATAGCTTTTTATGTTTACCCAGTGGGAACAATTGGCCTACAGGGACATCCCAAAGCCCCGTGTTTTCATTATCAAATCTTGTCTTTTCGCGACTTCTAGTATTGTTAGCGATAAAAAATTCATACATGTGATCATTGTCGAAATCTATCGCCTTTTGGATGCAAAGATGTAAGGCTTCAAGGTTCGAGTTAGTTGGAATTTCGATCAACCGATACCAGTCTTTAGAAGCTGGGTCAAAACTCCCGTAGGCGCCTTCAATTTTCAGTGTAATGATCATGCTAAAAATTTAGAGCGGAAAAAATTGAAAGGTAGTAAATTTGGGCTAAAAACTGCAATCAGATAGTTTGTTAGTGAAGCGTAGATATAGAATATGTTTCATGGTCCGGGCCATTGAGGTTGTTATTATAAAGGGGTCTTGAGGCCACCCGGATAGCATAGCCATCATTTTTATGTTTTATTTCACTGTACTCAATATAAGAAAAAGTCTCTGGAAACATACGGACTTTTTCATCAATTAACAGTTGAATATCTCTTAGAATATTGGCAATGTTTTCGTCAGTGTCATTTGGGTTTTTTATTTTGTAGTTGGCCGAGAATTCATCCAGCGCTTCTTTCCTTAAGGACTTGGGTAGAATGGCAATATTCCAGGCCACACAGAGAACATTTAGATAATTCTGCTTTTCTTCCAGTGTGCTGCCAAGATCAATATAGTCAGCAGCAAGATCAATGATCATTTGAGAAATATTCATAAAATAAATCTATGCGATTCAGCAATCAGATTCGGAAGATATCGTGGCTATTTCGATTGTATTTTAAGCAAGAACCTCATCAAGCTAAAAAAGAATCAGATATTTTTATGTCGCCATTTATTTCTATAAAATTCAGAAAACATTTATCGACCGCAATACTGTTCAAGCAGGACTCACAAAACTGGAATTCAACACAACACTCGCCGTCAAGTGAATAATCACAATCAGCCTTGTTGCAGTTATAAGACTTTTTCACGCTTACTTTGCAAACGCTAAAATCCCATTCTTTAGCGTTGATCGTCTTAAGTTCATGATCGAATAGTTGTTGGCAACCGTCGCATACTGATATCATTTTAATTCTCCTTTTCCGCAGTTTGAGATTTGCCTAAAAATAAATAGAACCTGGACTCTTTAATTTTTTTACTTTTCTTGATTGCGCGAAAATAATATTCGCCCCAAAAATTAAAATCCGGTGTAATAAACCAAAACTATATTCTAAAACTTGATAAGTCCTCGTAGTGTTGTTTTTCTTCAATATTTGTTCTGAGAAAAAACTGATTATCTTTCTGATAGATAACGATGTGCGTATACAACCTTTCTTCTTTATTTGTTTTCCACATATTTTCAAGCCTTGGAAACAAGAACTCTGATGGAAGCATGAAAACTGATTTTGCGCTTCCGCAGCCATAACAGATATAGCGGGCTTTATATTTAGATAGGAATGTATCTTGATGAGGGTGGAACGCGAACCAATATCGGGCATCAAATTGGCTATTAAAAGATTTATGTTTTTTTGATATAGAAACAATTAACCCTACAGATTCATCCGTTGAAGCATATGAGGATCTCGATTTTTTAATGAAGTTTAATTTCAACTCTTCCTTGGCCTTCTGAAATACAGGGCCATGGAAACTTACAGGTTTTGTCTTTTCTTTCTTCTGATTTTCAATATTGTTGACATCTGACTCTTCGTCATCTATAAAATCATCAGCGCTTTCTTCAATTTCAATATCCTTTATAGCCAGGAATAATAACTCGATAAGCTTATCAACGCGGGTATATTCATATGGCCTCAAAGCCATGGATATTTTTTTTGCAGTAGACTCATCACTTAATGATTCTTTCACCTTCAGTAATCTGATCAAAGAATCTACACTAATAATTCTGATATCCCAGGCATGTCTCGAACCTCTAATCTGCGCTTCGAGCTCACCAGTATCGTTTCGACCAACAACGATAAGAATAGAACTATTGTCCTTGGTGATACCTTGGCTTTTAATAAGTCTATTACGATATTCGGCTATCGTATCTAATGAAATTCGGTAGGCATCTGTTGTTTTAACCTCAACAACAATTACCCAATCATCTTGCTCCTTCCATATGCCATCGAAACCAATTTCTGATTGCTTTCCTCGATAAAGTCCATTCGTAATATTGAAACCAAGTCTTTTACCAATTTCGTTAACAATATCTTGCAGAGCAAGACCTGAGTCGTTAAATCCTTTTTCTAGACGTTCTTCTGCATACTTAATCAACAACTCATTCTGAATCTTTTCAAGAAAAAACCTAAAACTCGAATCGCAATCTGTCAACTTTCCTTCACCAAGAAAGCTTATAATTTGAGACAATTTTTTGTTCTCAAGTGTTGCTTGTTCAGTTAATATTTTCTCTATCTCATTCATGATTTATTTCAAATACTCGCGAGAGTCCTTTGTTTGACGGCTTACCTACACAGTTATTGTTCTAGCAGCTCAGCCGGCTGGGCAAGAGCGTAATCGGATTTTGCGGGGCTACATCGTTCGGCGAGTGAGACAGTTGACTTAAAATGCTGGGAATTTAAATTGACCTTGGCCTCCTTTCTCGCTTTTTTGCCATAGCACTTTTTCCTGTGGGCACTAACGCCAGCCTTAGCCCCCGCGAGCGAAGCGAGCGGTCGGACTGGAGGCCGTCATTAAGCGGTTGATTGCGCGTTGATTCTTCGTCTGGAAAACAATTCGACCCAGGCCCCTTTAATTTTCCTTTAATTTTAATTTCAGGCCCCTTTAATTTAATTGAAATCGCCGCAATCAAATCTAGCTATAAAAACGCGGTAGCTGTTTCATTACAAGACTGCTAGTCAATGTCCATTGATGGAGCTAACTTCTTGAGGCATGTTGGATTATTAAGAAGTTTCTCATCAATACTACTCTCATTTGCGTCTATGGCCATGTCAAGCCCAGTGTTTTTTCCATATCCAACGACCGGTATCTCGATGATTTTTGTTAGCCGAAGAATTTGTTTATACTCGTCCCAATATATCATCGGCTGGTTTATATCCCAATTGCCTCGAGATATTGCGTGAAGTGCTTCGTTCCTGGTCAAAATATTTGGATACTTTTCCTTCAATGCCGAGAAAAGCTGTTCCTTTTGGGGAGCGTCCATCTTCTTGAATTGCCGCTCTATGCCTACTACCTCAAATTTTCCTGTCTCACCAGAGGGGAAAATCAAAACGAGATCAAGGTTTCCTTGCTTAGTTTGTTTGAACCCTTGCAATTTCTTTCCTTTACAGGCGACGGCGTTATTTAAAAGGGAAAGTGCTTCCTGATCGAAGAACATGGCAATAAAGTAAGGACTTAACGTGATCATTTGATCTTCAGAAAGGCCGATTACATATTTCTCAAGAAAGCTTTCAATACGGTCTACGGCAATTCGCGTTATAGGGTTCGTTGTGGTATCAGCATTAGCGTGAATACCCATTGCACTACGAGCCATTTTGAAGCGTTGAACCGCACCCAATGTTGGTAGCTCAGATTCATCATGTATGCTCATTTCTGTCCGGGCTATCCATTTGTCTTCAGCAATTTTTTCTGGGTTGTCACCCAGGCAGACGCCACCGAGACAAGAAGAACTCTCTGCAAGCAATGGGCTTGAAACGACAAGAAGAATAGAAAATAAAGCGTAGTACATTTTTATCACGGATTAACCTCTGTTTTAGATTTTTAGTCTTGAGCTAAATCGAAGTATGCTTCTTTGTTGCCTTCACAAAATGCCTCTTCACCCATGACCTGATAACGTTCTCTTGTATCAACCAAAACTTCCTCAGATAGGTGTGAAATTTCATCTCCATTAATGATACTTGGGCAACCGGCTTTTGCATATACCTCTTTAAGTTTTTCTTTGACGCCACCATTGAAATCACAAAGAGTCTCGAGAATTCCGTTATAAATGCCGGCGCCGAGAATCCCGAAACAAGATTCTCGCTTATCGTTTGCGCCAGTATTGAATGCTGGGGCATTATTGCTTAGTGGAGTGCCGTTACAAAGTGCCTCTCGATCCGATCCAATAATCTCATAGCAAGTTAAGGCATCTTTATCAAAAAATCGCCCAGGTTGCCCGTTGACTTTCGTCTTACCATTTTGAACTTAAACATCAACCTTGTTTCCGTTGCTCCAAGTCCAAACTTCTGATCCGCCGCTTATATTTGCGCATTGAACCACCTCACATGCAGAATCACTGATAAGTTTATTACCTTCAAAATAGTAGCAGTGTTTCTGCTCCTCTTGGCATGCAGCATGTGTTGCGCCAGAAAAGATAGAAAACGTAAGCAGGATAAGAGACGCTTTCTTTAATAGACTGACTTTAAATTCTTGCATAATATTATCATTTTGCTTCAAAAAATAGGGTGACCGACCGTTCGGCTGAAACCGCACATGTTGCGCAAGAACTCATTCGATATGTTGTGACCACCCGATAGTCACCGGTTTGAGGTAACGTCCAAATTGTCCCGCCAGGCGCACAATAGTTTCCGCCGTTACAGCCAAGCTCTCTTCCATTTGGGGCAATGATAGACCAGGTATAAACATCGTTTCCCATGACGGAAAATGATTGCCCCTCTCCCAGGTTTAGAAAGAAATCCTGTCGACCGTCCCGAATGGGGCCGTTCCAACTCGCCCCAGTCGATCCACGTGAAAAATTGATTCGGACTGGTGCAAATTGGCCGCTCTGTTGTTGCGGAACAATTTCGGAAACCGTTGTGCAGACTGGATGGACACCGGTAATCACCGGGTAGTCGCACACCTCATCCACGCGAGACATGTATGCGTTCAGGATACAGGTTTTGGTTTGACAGCTATTGCGGTTCTTTAGCCACTGTCGTTGGGTTGACACCAAATGACTGCGTGCGCGATCTCCAATATCCGAAGCCTTCATGTAACGGTAATTCTTTCCGAGGGCATCGTCGAGGCGACTGAGGACAGGATCGTCACAAATTGCTGTCTCAACAAAGGTCGCGGCTTTTCGGCAGTCGAAGGAGGCCGCGTCAACGAAGGAAGGTAGTAAGGGCGCGACGAAACTGATGCTAATCAAAGCACACAGGCGAAAAATCATAATCGTCGAACAGTCAGGCCGATGCATACTGGTTTTCTCTCAAAGTGATCGTCTTACCGAATTGGAGCCAGGTACAATTTAGCATTAAGGAGAAACCTTTTTAAGTTGGCCAAAAAAAGCACAGCCTGGCCCGTGAAAATATGAACAATTGGATTCAGACATTTCCCCTATATCGCCACTATCATTGAAATGGATTGTTACCGTGCATAGTTCGCTGTCATTAACCCCTGTGTAGTTTGTGAAGTCTGACCTGTTTTCGTTAAAGTTACCGACTCCAGAGACAGTGCCACTACAAGCATTTGGTATGCCAGTGAAAGCGCTCACAGCAACAACACCTTTTTCATTTTCAAGAACAATGGTGCGCAGTGAAAGTTCTCCTTCACCAGACCCGGAATAATCACCTTCTATCTGGTAAGCCGATAGAACGTTAGTTGAAAACAAAGCAAGAAAAGAGAAAGCTATTATTTTTTTCATACCAACCTCTCGTGATTTAAGTTGTCAGGGAAAGGAATTTACTAATCTGCGTACTGCTCTAGCGAACGCTTAAACTTTAGATAGCTGCTTTTGTAATTATTGTAAGCCGCCTGGCTACTGTGATTAATACAAACAACAGCAGTTTCGGTTCCATATCTTAAGGATGTTATATAGATAGGAACGTGCATAGGGGCCGTCGTTTGCGTCAATGGTGACCCAGGCTGTTTGGCCATCCCGTGCTGGTTTAATTTTTTTTGGCTCGTAAAGTTTCTTGTACCGGATCAAGGGCGATATCTCTTGCGTCACCATTCCACTGTGGTGAAAAGATATAGAACTCGACCTGGCCATTCGGGGAGCGGAAGAATGCACTGTCGACACCATCCCTAGAAGTGCTCGAAGGTATTGAGGGTACCACCCGAAAACTATCTGGATACCAGACTTTGTACCAAGCGCCTCTATAACTTGCGGCGACCGTTAAGCTAGAAAATGTTCAAAAGAGGGGGGGCGGTTAGAAGAAGAATTGGTGAAAGTTTGCGTATCTGAATCTCAAAAAAAGCTCGGCATTTAGAGTGCGCAGTTCTGAATAAAATTCAGAACCACCTTGAAAGGACTGTTGCCGAATGTCCATTAATCATTAACACAAGCGATTTGGCTGACATAACGGCTGTTTATCCAGCCCTTTTGGTCGGGTGCGTTTCCTCTAAGGCGGTCTACGCTTTGAACAAAGACCCATTTCCCAGATTCGTCGCAGAGGAGTGTCCCGAAATCATCCCTACATTGGCCGGTGTCAATCCTCAATAGATCTCCGTTATGGACTTGGCCAGTTATGCGATGATTCGCACCTGGACCAGATCGGAGATTAACAAATCCATCGCTGGTTTTTATCGGTGTACCACACCAATCCCCAGTGGCGTAGGCGTGAGAAAATTCTGCAAGCAAGATACCGGCAGCTAGAAGTCGAAGGGCGTCTTTGTTCATGTCAATAATTTACTTAAGTCAGGTATCACCGTGAAAAACAGAATTCATGACTTGAGGTCAAATAGTGACTCGTCTATTAAGCAATCGCTCGCTTAGTTTGAGAGATTTTAAGTTATTCGGCAAACTATAAATGTGTTGGTTGTCGACTTCCTGTGCCAGTCTTTTTACTGCCCGCAGAAGCATTTCCAGCTTCACTTTTGCGAAATCTTGTTATATGCCGCTAGAAATATGGTCGTTTGTGCGATTCCATGTGACTATATATTCCCACGGGAGCGTTGACTCAAGATGGGTTATTCGTAAGTCTGGTATTTGAACGTGAGTGTCGGCGGGCGTTGGAAGGGCTGCGTACTTGGCCCGAAATGTTTTTTCATACTTTTCCGGCAAGAATATCCATGGGCTGACTAGCCAATCACCTGGGACGCCGGAATCGCGCCGAACGGCATTAGCTATTTCGGACCACTAGTGTCCCAACGTTTCGTACACGGGCCACGTAAGTACTTATATTTAAGATACATTTAGGATTTTTCGAGAAAATCGACTTGAACGCGTCGGCTCATTTCGCCCAGCCTCCGTCCGGAATCTTTGACTGGAGGCTAATTGCGAATGTATACCGGCAAACTCGTTTTCTCACAGTTAACCGAGCATCTTCCGTTGCCGGCTTTTCGGCAGTGCGTGACGCGTTATCGTGGCAACCATAAGATCAAATCATTCTCGTGTCTCGATCAGTTCCTAAGCATGATGTTCGCGCAACTGACCTATCGGGAAAGCCTTCGAGATATTGAAACGACTCTGCGCGCGCATTCGAGCAAGCTTTACCACATGGGTATTCGTGGAGGGATATCGCGGAATACCCTTGCTAGCGCCAACCAGGTCCGTGACTGGCGGATTTATGCCGACTTCACTAGCACGCTAATTCAAATCGCCCGTGACCTCTATAGCAACGAAAAACTCGCGCTTGACCTTGAGCAGACAGTTTACGCCTTTGACTCATCCACAATCGATCTTTGTCTTTCTGTTTTTCCATGGGCGCCTTTTCGGCGCACGAAAGCGGGCATAAAACTCCATACATTACTGGACCTACGCGGTAACATACCGAGTTTTATCGCAATTTCCGACGCAAAACTGAATGACGTCAAGGCGCTAGATTTGCTGACTATTGAGCCGGGCGCTTTCTATATCATGGATCGTGCGTATCTAGATTTTGAGCGTCTTTATCGCTTTCAGCTCGCCGGGGCCTTTTTTGTTATACGCGCCAAATCGAATACAAAGATGCGAAGATTGCACTCTCGCCCGGTCGACAAGACAACCGGATTAAGATGCGACCAAACTGTCTCTCTAACAGTTGTCAATACGGCCTTGCGTTATCCGCAGCATCTTCGCCGCATTAAGTTCATCGATCCAGCAACGAATAAAGAACTGGTTTTCTTAACAAACAACTTTGCTTTGTCCGCATTCACGATCACAGAGCTTTATCGGAATCGCTGGTACGTAGAACTGTTTTTTAAATGGATCAAGCAACACCTGCGCATAAAAGCTTTCTTTGGCACGACTGAAAATGCAGTCAAATCGCAAATTTGGATAGCGATCTCGACATATGTATTAGTAGCAATTGTAAAGAAACGATTGAATATCAATGAAAGTCTGTATAGTTTGCTACAGGTTCTGAGCCTGACGTTGTTCGAGCGTGTGCATATAAATCAACTACTTAACCATGTTCCCGACAAATACACAGATCCGGAAAACGCTAAGCAATTGAATTTATTCGATTAAACGTTGGGACACTAGTGATTTCGGACCAGAAATTTCTCCAATTCTGTAGGCGGGAAAGTAGTGAGTGAGCAGTAGCAGAATAGGTTATTTCGCAAAGGAAGATACTGCTCTGGTGGAAGTCCACTGCCATCGCGTCACAATACCAATGTCTGTTCTTATGTAGTTTCTCACCTTTATCAAGGGAGATGAGGCATTCGGTATTAACAAAGACGGATCGCTTTGCTCTGAGGAAATCGGTTACCACCCCTTGAAAGTAATCCATAATTTTCCCTGGTAGAAGGCGAAGTTGCTCTCGGCGATTAGCAAATAAAAAAAGGGCTTTAAGAGATCGGTATTCGCAAAATGAGTAAAAGCATATTGGTGTTAGACGCATGCTAGCTCATGGCGAAATCTTTGGTGCAAAGGCAGGGGCGAAACAATCCTTACCGCCATTCTTGCTTAGATGAAGACCTGAAAACCCTTAAGAGTTGCGAAGTAGAAGACGTTCCTGCTATTTATCGGTTACAAGAAAACCGAACGCGGCCCCTTTAATTGGCTTAAGACAGAAATTTCATTCTGGCTTTGCTAGCCTTAGTCCATTTAGTGATAAGAAGCTTTGCCATTGCAAAAGACCTTCCCTAATCCAGCCTAAGTTGTTAACAAATTCGCCTAACTCTATTGTTGTGGAGTAGAATATTTCACTTTCGCTACAATCCCATTCCCAATTATCGGCAAAGTATTCGGGATCGTCTATTGTGTAATATGACTCCTTCAATTTGCTAAATTTGTTTTTTCGTGGATGCAGATTCAGCAGGCCAATATATATGTCTACGTCCTCACTATCATCCTCATCGATTTCTAAATATAGATATATAAATGATTCATGAAAATTGGTGCCCCAAAACAAATAACCGTCATCCTTAAAAGAAAAATACTTATCCCAATCGCTCATCTCGGTTTTTAATAGATCCTGAAACTCACTAATCGTACCTTCCGATGTTTCACTATCATTGGACATCTGGGCGTCATCTTTTCCAGACGGTGAAGAACTTAAACCCATACTTTCCATAGTCTGTTGTTCCAGTATTTTAGCTCTTTCTAGGCTTAATCCTAGTTGCCCCGCCTTACGCCGCAATTTAATTCTTTCCTCAGCAGTAATTACAGTATCTTCTAAAACATCCTCTAAAATAGAAATATATTTAATATCATTATCTGATCTTTCTTCATAACCTGCGGAATCGACATCAGCTATTGTCTCTACACCAGCACCCAATAAAGCAGCCTCATCAGCTTGGAGAGCTTCGTTAACTTTATTAATAGCTTGAGAATCCCCAGATATCAATGCGTCTGGAGCTATTAATGTTAGCGTAGTTCTGACTCCTTGTTTTATATTTAATTGGTCAACTTCATGAATGATCTGGCCTTTGTACTCAAGGGATATATATTGATGACCACAATCTGGGTTTTGAATTAAAAACCTCCCATTAATGGTAGTTTTGTTTTGCTGATTTCCGATATGAACGACTACATCATATATGACATGGCCACTCGAATCTTTCACAAAACCTTCGACCTCTGTAGGGGGAGTAATAAGACCCTTCATGACCACTCGGCCAATTTTCGCTGCAACCTTTCCATAAGGAAGCAACGCAACAATTTCAGCCAGTGGGGATTGAGATTCTTCAGGCATTGGTTTTCTCTCTCGACATTGGGGATGATTTCATATCTAGCAATACTATCTTAGCTATTATCACGACTTTACCAGGAATTCAAAGACAACACTTACTAGCAGCTTAAAATCAACTGTTTTAGAAGCTAAATTATTCTCCTAATTAAATCAAGAAACCACACCAAATTCTCTAACCCCTTGCCGCGTATAAATACCTGAACAAGTCTGTACCTGGCTTAAAGTGATTTCACTTTTGCCTCAGGTTGTTGATTTCCTTGTAATCTTGTTTTCACTTGGCACTTCTTAATTCTTGTAATTATTCTTTACCTCGCTCACGTTGCGTTAGTCACGCATGGCCTTTGAAACATCTTTTTTTGCGGTAGATAATTCTTTCTTTATTCTTGCTGCTTCTATCTCTAGCTTACGCATCTTACTTAATGCTTCTTCAAGATCAGTTCCAACCAGCCAAGACTGGACGATCTTGACATCATCTAAGTTATTGCTCACTATTCCTTTTCTTATCCCATCTAGGATATTAAATCGATGTTTGCAATATTGACCATTTTCTCCAGCAGGGCAAGAACAATAGGCGGACAAGTTAGAGTCTGTTCGTTTTACGAAGTTAACATCATAAGGTTCGGATGCTGACCCTTGGACTTCAAATAATATTTTAGGCATCTCTATGATATTCCTTTTTTGACACAAAATTACATCCTTATCAAAGCCGGTTGACCTAGATCGAGACCGACTTGCCTTCCAGTTCGTTTTACGGCTATTAATGAGTGATTAATATTTCCGCAGACCGATTTTCCAGTTTGCGAAAATTATATAAATTACCGTAATTGCTGATATCCGTTTTCGTCATTTCGCATGCAAGCTGCACGTAGCGACCATGATTCGTGCTTTCCGAAGCAGCGTCTTCTGGCTTCATCCATCGGCTCTGGCGCCATGTTGTAGCCTTGAAAAAATTCCCGAAGACCGGCTTCTTCATTCCTAACGCATGCCGCTCCCAAGCTATAACTTTCGTGCTTTTTATTGCACCGTTTAATCGCGTCAGTGCGTTCTACCGACCATACGCCATCAATTATTTTCTCTGCCTTTGCTGAGGAGTCATGGCATCATCATCTGAAACTTTTTGGTCAATACGTTCCGCGTTCTCAGAGCATGGTGTCTGAGAATAGATCGTCTTGCCAACCGGATCTTCGCATTTGTACATGTCAGAAAACGCTGGTTGTGATGCCGCAACCAGAACCACGGCAGTAATAATTATTCTCATGGTCTAGGCTCTTTTCCCTATTGTTGACCCCGCTAATCAGACTTTCATCAGGAACAAGTGGTCAAGAAAGATACCTTGGCGTCATGGAAACTTATTGTTGGCTTCAGAAACAATCAAGCCAGCCAACACTTTTCTGCAAAAACTAAATTTCGCAAAATGCCTAAGAACCCGTATCCAGCGAATTTTCTCTACGCTGCCGCCAGCACAAAAGCCCCGTCTTTGTATCTTCCAAACGGGGAATGCTCCCTGATCAGACCGGTAAAGGCGGGGGCTGACAACTTTACCCCCTCGTCATGCTCCTCAGTGTATCGCCCCTTGCTGTTTTTCTCGAAGACGCAGAAGGCAGATATCCACAGTCTAAAATTTCCGATGTTGAACTGCAAACAGTTTAGCGCCTTACCATGCCACCAGCTCATGCTTTCGCGTGCTCGTTTCATGGGCGCTACCGTTACAAGCAGGCCGAGCCGGTAACGTAAGTCCTTCTAGAACTGTTTCCAGTTTCCGGTAATGCAGGCCCTGTCACCCTCCGACAGTTATAACCCTTCGCACGTCCGGGCTTAGGTGATGCTGTCGGAAGGGTGCCGGGTAGGACGTAAGTTTTGAACTGTTGAAGACCTAAAGACCTAAGGCGGGGAACGAGACCCACATTGAAGCGACTGGGCGGGTGTTCTTTTACGCTATTAGCGTTATCAGGGATAGGATTTGTCAGCATGGCGTCTTAGCGTCATGGAAATTATTTTTTGGCCTCAGAAACGATGCGGAAAACATTTTTCCGCTATATCTGATTTACGCAAAGTTCCACAGAAACAGTCTCCAGGAACATTTTCCCTACGCTGCTGCCAGCTCAAAAGCCCCGTTTTTGTATTTTCCGAACTCTGCATGTTCCCAAACTAGGCCGGTCAGGGCAGGTGCTGACAACTCAACGCCCTCATCCTGGTCTTCGGTGTAGCACCCCTTGCTGTTTTCCTCAAAGACACAGAAGGCGGAAATCCAGAGTCTAAAGTTACCGATGGTGAACTGCAAACAGTTTAGCCCCTTTCCGTCCCACCAGCTCATGCTTTCCCGTGCTCGCTGCATCGGAGCGACTGTTACCACCAAGCCTAGCCGATAACGCAGGTTTTTCCAGAAAGACTTCCAGTGGCGGTCAAGGTTGGCTCTGTCACCCTCTGACAAATAGAACCCTTGGCACTTCCGTGCTTCGGTGATGTTCCGGTAGGGGTGCGAGTGGAAGTCGCCAAGGTAGTCCAGATGCGGCCAGAACGCGCCAAGGGCGGCCCGTTTCAGGGAAATCGCCTCTTCACTATATTGAACCGAGCATGTTGTTTGCCGAGCCGTCGTATCTGTCTGAGCCATCTCCAGGCGGAACAATGTTCGACCGTCCGCAAGTGTTGTGTGCTGGCCGTAAATGCTCCCGTAAGTCTCCAGTTCCTTCTTGTTTTTTCCTCGAGCTCCACGTTTTTCCACCGCGTAGGCTTCCAGTGAAGACAAGACTAGGGAGATCAGGGCGTTCTCTGACAGGAGCACTAAGTAACCGTTTTCGTTTTTCTGGTACATCGCGACCTCAAGTAATTGAAAAAATAGGAACGCTTTTCCTTGTTAAGTTTGAGATCGCAAAGGACGCGTTTGTCAAGACATGGGCCAATATTCTACACACCGTGAACATTAAGGGTCAGAATCCTCAAGTTCCAGCGGTTAAAGTTTTGAATCCTCAAGGTCTACCCAGTGAAGTATTCGGTCATCAAGAGTTAGTCAGGTAACATTCGGATTATCAAGTTCTAAGGCTTCATGTTTGGGAGTCGTCTTGTTGGAAGTGTTTGAGTTTGTGACAAGAAATGGCCAAGATAATGGTCCCAAAATATGTGTTTAAAGAACGAGCAAGTTAATAGGGATTAATTTTCTCTTGTCAAAAATATAGATCTAAAAATTGGAAGTCAGTTCTAATAAATAATATCTTGATAATAATGACTTCTTTTTTTGCGAAACCTTGCACGTTGTTGGAAGACATAATGATCTGAAAATACTGACCTTTTTTACTTTAGAAATATTTTTAAAAATTCTTTGTTCGTGGGTATTTGGCAAAAGCGTAAAGAACAAACAAGGCAGAAAAGCAACTGCTGACACTTGTTCATAAATAATGCGTCAGGCCGATCCCATGAAAACAAAGTTACTCCTTACCTACAGCGAAGCAGCTGAACTCTTGAGCCTAAGCGTAAGATCAATAGAACGGCTTGTTGAAAAAGAAGAGTTGAAGCGCGTTTACCCTACTAAGCGTTCCGCTCGTATCATAACGGCTTCAATAGAGGAGTATGTTGCTAGACTTCATGGAAAGGAGTATAATGAAGGAGTGGGATCGGCTATGCGTAATCCGAATGCAGGAGAAACGACATGGCCAAACGTAACGACAAAGACGGTCTCTACCAAAGGGCGGACTCGCCTTTCTGGTGGGGGAGTTTTATCGACTCAAGGGGAAAAAGAATTAGATGCTCTACTGGCACCAAGGAACGCAAGGAAGCCGAGGCTCTGTTGAGTCAGTGGAAGACTCAAACATACCAAGAGCGAGAGTGGGGTAGGGAGCCCGTCCGGACGTTCGAGGATACGATGGTGCATTATCTGCGACATGTGTCAGACCGGCGTTCCTTGCCGTCGATCCAGTGCTTTGTGTCAGCACTGCGAGTGGCTTTCGCTGGCAAAGATATGACTCACCTTGAAGGTTCAGAAATTATGGAGTATGTCGGTCGACGCAAGGATGCAGGCTTGGCAAATAGCAGTATCAACCGCGAACTAGAAGTTCTCTCTGCGGCTATCAATTACGTTCGTCACTATCTTGAGTGGAAGATTCCAAACCCAGTCGAAGGCCGGATGCTCAAGGAACCGCAAGGCCGCGTTAGATGGCTACGACACGAAGAAGCCGATAAGCTCGTTGAAGCAGCGAGAAGTTCGCGTTCACCTTACCTGGCAGACCTCATCATCCTCGCACTAAACACCGGCATGCGACGAAATGAGATGTTAGGTCTTAGGTGGACTCAGGTTGACCTGAAGTCGAGCACCATTCATCTCGAGGCTGTTGAGACCAAGAGCGGAAAATACCGGAGTGTTCCGCTTAACCAGACTGCTCGGAAGGCACTGCTGGCACGTGCAAGGTGGCGGGCAGAGAACCTTCCTGACTGTCCGCTGGTGTTCGTCAAAAAAGATGGAAAGCGCGTCTATGATGCCCGCAAGGGTTTTCTCGCCGCATGTGCGAAGGTTGGAATTGAAGACTTCCGCTTTCACGACCTGCGACACACATGCGCCGCTTGGCTGGTAACAGCGGGAGTGCCCCTGACTGAAGTCAGAGATCTGCTCGGCCACTCATCTGTCACCATGACAGAGCGCTATGCGCACCTGGCACCGGACCGTATCCGCTATGCTGTAACGGTTCTGGATGAGTCACGATCGCGTCACGCTGAGCCTGATGATATTCGATGTGCCGCTGTAAGCTAATGTTTTAGCTTAGTAAATGGCACAACAGCCCATCGGCCAGCTTGGGCTCGAACCAGGTGGACTTTGGTGGCATCAGGACCTTGGCGTCGGCGACGGCTATGAGCTGTTGTGCGCTGGTGGGGTGCAGTGCGAGTGCCAGGCACATGCGGCCTTGGTCGACAGGGTCGGTCAGGCCTGCGATGCCGCGGCTGCCGCCGACGAAGTCGATGCGCTCGTCGGTTCTGGGGTTGTCGATGCCGAGGATGGGCTGGATCAGGAAGTCCTGCAACAGGCTGGCGTCGAGCTGGCTGGCGGGGTCGCGGGAGCTGATCTGCCGTTGCAGGCCGGGCTTAAGTGACAGGCGATACCACTGGCGCTCCAGATAGAGGCCAAAGACGCCTGCGCGCTCAGGCGTGACGGGAGCGTCTTGGATGATGAGCTCGAACTCCTCCGACACGCGGCTGAGAAATTCGCTGACGCTCAGACCGTTCGTGTCCCGAATCAGGCGATTGTAGGCAAGAATTCGGGTCTCGTCGTCGGGGAAGATGACTGACAGAAAGCCGCCAGCATCCGGCGAGTTGGGGCGCGCATCGGCGACGCGTGCTGCGGCGGCGCAGCGGTGGTGGCCGTCGGCGATGTAGAGCGCGCCTAGGGCGTCGTAGGCGCTGCGTAGCGACTCAATGGCGTCGCTGTCCTGAATGGGCCAGATCTGGTGGGTAACGCCATCGTCGGCGCGGACATCGATCGCGGGGGTTCTGCTGCTATGCTCGGCAAGCTGTTGCGCAATAGTCGCCTCCGTGCGGTGAATCAGAAAAACTGGTCCGGTTTGGGCGTCGAGCGCCTCGATATGACGGACGCGGTCGTCTTCCTTGGCGGGGCGGGTCAGCTCATGCTTTTTGATGCGGCCGTCGCGATAGGCGGCAACTGAGGCGATGGCCGCGAGGCCGGTCTGGCGGTGCGCGCCCTGGGTCATCCGGTAGACGTAAAAACCAGGCGTAGCGTCGCGCAGCAATAGGCCCTGCTGCTGCAAGGCGAGAAACTTCTCCCGCGCCTTGGCGTAGGCGGCGGGGGCGCTCGGGTCGCTGCCTTCGGGGAGGTCGATTTCCGGGCGCGAGACGTGCAGAAAGCTGTATGGCCTGCCTTGGGCCATGGTGCGCGCCTCGGCGGCGTTCATCACGTCGTAGGGTGGCGCGATGATGTCGCCGGCGCGTCCATCGGCGGGTCGAAGCCCGCGAAAGGGACTGATCAATGTCATGGCCGTGGACCAATCATCGTGGCGGCGGGGCGTAGAGCAGTCCGCCATGATCCCAGAGTGAATTGAGCCCGCGATTGATGTCGAGACCCGAGGCGGCTCCGAGGTTGCGCTCGAACATCTCGCCATAATTGCCGACCGCGGCGATGATGCGCGCGCCCCAGCCCTCCTTGAGCCCAAGGCGGGCGTTGATCGCGCTGTCGTAGCCGAGCAGCGTGCGGACTTCATCGCTGCTGGCGCGCTCGCGGGCACCGGCGACATTGCTGGCGTCGATGCCGAAGACCTCGGCATTGATCAGGGTGAACAGCGTCCAGCGGACCAGCTCGAACCACTTGGCGTCGGCTTCGCGGACCGCCGGACTCAGCGGCTCGCGCGAGATGATCTCGGGCAGAATGCGGTGCTCATTCGGCTGCGGAAAGATTGTGCGTGCCGCATAGAGCTGCGACTGATCGGCCGACAGGGTATTGCAGCGGCCTTCCAGATAGGCATTGGTCGCGGCGGGCAAATCGTCGAAAGGAATGATTTCCATCGGCATGCGGTTGCGAGTGAAGTAGCGCTTGGCATTGTCGATATTGGTGGTGTCGGCGATGGCACAGATTTTCGCGTCGGCCAACTCGAGTGTGCTGCGCTTGCCGCTCGCGCGCGGCACCATGAAGCCCTGACCATCGTAATAGAGCACCCCGACAAAACGGATGTCTTCGGTCAACTCGCGTGCCTGCGTCCAGCTGGTGTTGCGCGCGAGCACATCGGCGCGGCCCGCGCTCAGCGCCTCGAAACGCTTGGCCGCCGTGGTGGAAATGAATTCAACCTTGTCCGCATCGCCCAGCACGGCGGCGGCGAGTGCGCGGCAGAAGTCGACATCCATGCCGCTCCAGCTATCGTCCGCAGCTTTCATCGACAGGCCGGGCACCTCACCATTGACCGCGCATTTCACAGTGCCGCGGGATTTGATCTTACCCAGAGTATCGGCGCTTGCCAGGCTGGCGGTGGCAAGCAGTGCAACGGCCAGCAGCCAGCGCGGCCACGTATCGCGGATTTTCATGCAGCGGGCCTCATGTGTTGGAAAAACAGTCATGCCGAAACCCTTCGCTTGGGTATTCCGGCCAAAAACCGAACAGGCGCACCCGACCACAGTAAATCGGGTCCGCGTCCTCGCGAAGGGCAGAGTATCTGGCGAATGGTCTGCTTGCGGAACATCTTACCAGCGCATCAGCGCCCACTGCGGTACCTGCAGGTTGGGTCCAGGACCACGGTTCCACGACATATCCCCAGAGCCGTCCTGATCCACCAGATAGTAAGGCGCCCCCGCAGCCGGCGTGATCTTGAGCATGTAGACGTTATTGTTGACGCTGTACTCCTCGACCCGACGGTTGTCGAACTGCTTCAGCGTGACTGATGGCTGAATGTCTGCATCGGTTACGCGCAGATCGAGGTCCACGACATCGACGGCAAGGCTCGTGGCCATGGGCAAGGCCAGCGCCAAGAGTGAAAACAGCAATACAACGGCAGGCAGGCGTGGCTTGGGTTTGGCGGTCATGATGGCGGCAGGACGGCGAAATGTGCGCGAATCATAGCAGGGTTTTTGTCTAGGCTTAAGCCGCCATGAGACGACGCCGGTAACGGTCGTTGCAACGGGAGCGGCGCTGAACGGCATCAGCCACTCGCCCGCAAGGCGCTGAGCGGCGGGCGTACCAGTGGTCTCCAGCTCGCCAGGGTGCCGGCCACTCCGATCAGCAACGCGCTGCCGGGCACGCCGATCAGCCACAGCCAGGGATCGAGGGTGTAGGGCAGGTCGAACACCTGGGTTGCCAGCAGCCAGCCGATCAGGGCGGCGAAGGCGCTGGCCAGCAAGCCGGCGAGCAGGCCCAGGGTGGTGAACTCAATGGCCAGGGCGCGCAGCAGGGGCGGGCGGGCGGCGCCGAGGGTGCGCAGCACGGCGTGCTCGGCACGACGGCTGCTCAGGCTTGCCTGAATGCCGGCGATCATCACCAGCAGCCCGGCAAGCAGGGTGAAGATGAAGACATATTCCACCGCGCGAATGCCCTGGTCGATTACCGTGCGCACTTCGGTCAGCAGGGCGTCGGTGTCGATCAGCGTCAGACTGGGGAACTGGCCGAGCAGTTTTGGAATCCAGTCCTCGCGGCCGGGCGGCAGATAGAAGCTGGTGATGTAGGTGGCCGGCTGCTTGGCCAACGCGCCCGGCGGGGCGATGACAAAAAAGTTGACGTTAAAGCTGTCCCACTGCACCTCGCGCAGGCTGGTGACTGGACCGCTGACCTCCTGACCAGCGACCCAAAAGCTCAGGGTGTCGCCCAGGGCGATATTCAGGGTGTCGGCGATGCCTTCCTCGACTGAAAACTGCGCCGGTGCATCATCTCCGCTCCACCAGGTGCCGGCAAGGATGCGGTTATCGTCCTGCAGCGCGCTGGCATGGCTCAGGTTGAACTCGCGCCTGGCCAGGCGCTCGGCACGCGGGTTGTCGAAGGTCTCGGTCTCGATGTCGCGCGTGCCGATGGCTCTTAGGCGCCCGCGAATCATCGGGTAGATGCCGGAGGTCTCGATACCGGCCTCAACGAAAGCTGCGCGCAGCGCATCGACCTCGGTCGGCTGGATGTTGATCAAAAACCGATTGGGCGCGCCTTCCGGCAGACTGGCCTGCCAGTCGCGTAGCAAATCAACTCGCACCACGGCCAGCAGCAGCAGCGCTAGTAGGCCGATGCCGAAACCGCTCAGTTGCAGGATGGATTGCGCCGGGCGCCGGCCGATGCCCGCCAGACCCAGACGCCAGATGCCGCGCGCGTGCCGGGCGGCGATGCGTGCGCCCCACACCAGCAAAGCACCGAATCCCGCTAATGCTGCCACGGCGCCGATCACCCCGCCGAGAACGCGCAGGGCAAGACCATTGTCTTCTGCCAGCCAGAACAACAGCACCGCCAGCGCTGCGACGGCCGCGGCGACGGCCAGCGCGAGCGATGCCGGTGGGGCGCCCAGATCGCGCCTGAGCACCCGCAGCGGCGGCACCCGTGAGAGCTGCACCAGCGGCGGCAGGGCAAAGCCGGCCAGCGCGATCAGGCCGGTGCCAAAACCCAGCACCAGCGGGCGCGGCGAGGCCGACGGCAGGCTGGTGCCGAACCAGTCCCCCAGAATCCACAGGAGCCCCTGCTGGGCCAGGTAGCCGAGCCCGGAGCCGAGGGTGCTGGCGATCAAGCCGAGCCCAAGCAGGCGCCAGAGAAAAAGACGCGTCAGCAACCCGCGCGGCGCACCCAAACAGCGCATCACGGCAACCGCATCGGTTTGCTGATCGACAAAACGACGGCTGGCCAGCGCCACTGCGGCGCCGGCGACCAGCACAGTGGTCAGGGCTGCAAGATGCAGAAAGCGAGCCGCGCGGTCGGTGGCGGAGGCGAGCTCGGGGCGCGCGTCCTGGGCATTTTGCATCTCGGCATCGGGCGAGAGGCGCTCGCGCGCCCAGTCGGCGAAATCGCGCACAGCGGCAGGCGCGCCGGCGAACAGCAGGCGATAATCCACCCGGCTGGCCGGAGTGATGAGCCCGGTGGCAGGAAGGTCGGCAGCGGCGATCATCACCCTTGGTGCGATGTTGAAGAACCCGCCGGCGCGATCGGGCTCGTAGGCGATGATGGCGTCGATGGTGAAATCCTGCTCACCGAGCCGCAGCTTGTCGCCAAGCTGCAGGTCTAGGGTGTAAAGCAGTCTGGCCTCGACCCAGGCGCTGCCGGTTGGCGGACCGCTGTCGATTGCTTCGCTCGGGCCGTTTAGCTTGTTTTGAATGCGCAGGGTGCCGCGCAAGGGATATTCCGGGCTGACGGCCTTAGCCTGGACCAGCTGGGTCTTGTTGCCGGCCAGTACCACGCTGCGGAAGGTCGCGGTCTCGGCGGTTTTAATGTCTGCATCGCGTGCCTGAGTGCTGAAGGACGCCGCCACCGGACTGCTTGAGGCGATGACCAGATCCGCGGCCAGCAACTCGCCGCCCTGGCGCTCGATGGCACCGGCGATGCGGTCGGTAAAGAACCCCACCGCGGTGACCGCCGCCACCGTCAGCACCAGGGCTGCCACGAGTAGCCCAAGCTCGCCGCTGCGCCAGTCGCGCCCGAGCAGACGCAGCGCCAGGCGCCAGGTGTCGCGGCGAGGGGACTGGTGTGACAGCGAAGGCATCAGGCCAGCTCCTGCAGGCGTCCGTCCTGCATCCGCAAGCGGCGGTCGCAGCGCTCGGCGAGCGCCGGATCATGGGTGACCAGCACCAGCGCGGCACCGGCATCAGCGCGCAGTTTGAGCAGCAGATCGATGATGCGCTCGCCGGTCTCGGCATCGAGATTGCCGGTGGGCTCGTCGGCGAACAGAATGCGCGGTGCCGGCGCGAAGGCACGCGCGATCGCCACCCGCTGCTGCTCACCGCCGGAGAGCTGGCGCGGATAATGGCCGGCGCGCTCGCGCAAGCCCACGGCGGCAAGCGCCTCATCCGCGCGCCCGGTGGCATCCGGGTAATGCTCAGCGGCCAGCTCCAGCGGCAGCAGCACGTTTTCCCGCGCTGTCAGTGTTAGCAGCAGTTGAAAGCTCTGGAAAACAAAGCCCACCTGACCTTCGCGCAGGGCGGCGCGGCCGTCCTCGTCGAGCTGGGCGACAGGCTGACCGCAGAGCCAGATCTCACCGGCGCTGGGGCTGTCGAGGCCCGCAAGCAACCCGAGCAAGGTTGATTTACCCGACCCCGAGGCGCCAAGAATGGCTACTGCTTCGCGAGGCGCGACATCCAGGTCCAAAGCGCGCAAAATGTTGAGTGCTCCTTGCGGGCCTTGCAGGTTTTTTTCGACCGCGAGCGCGCGGCAAAGCGGCGGCGCTTGCGTGAGAGTGTCAGATTCCGTCATGCTTGTTTTAGTCAGGGTTTGTTGGCGAGATGAAGATTCACAGCAATTGCCGAATGAGCGTGAATGGCAAAAAGTTACTGTCCACGGCAGCCGAAACTGGGGCTGTCAGGGGGCTTGGCCTATCGAATACCCCGACCTGGGCATTCGGGGTGTTGTTGTTCGTCTTTCTCATGGCAGTCAGTGTTGCTCGCCCGTGTCCTGCGGCCGAGCCGCTCAACCTGCTGATCCTCGGCGACAGCCTGAGCGCGGCTTACGGGCTGCATGTTGATGACGGTTGGGTCGCCTTGCTTGGGCAGCGACTGCGCGAGCAACAGGATCGCGCTCTGGGTGCCGCGCCTGCTGTGGTGATAACCAATGCCAGCATTTCAGGCGAAACCACCGCGGGTGGGCTCGAGCGCCTGCCCGACCTGCTTGCTGAGCATCAGCCGAATGCGGTGATGATCGCGCTTGGCGCCAATGATGGTTTGCGCGGCTTTCCGCTTCAGGATATCGAGGACCGGCTGGTGCGGCTGGTTGAGACGGCGCGCGCTGCCGACGCCGAGGTGCTGCTGCTGGGTGTTCGCCTGCCACCC
Source organism: Thiorhodovibrio litoralis (assembly GCF_033954455.1). Classification (NCBI taxonomy): domain Bacteria; kingdom Pseudomonadati; phylum Pseudomonadota; class Gammaproteobacteria; order Chromatiales; family Chromatiaceae; genus Thiorhodovibrio; species Thiorhodovibrio litoralis. The sequence continues at coordinate 2,494,291 of NZ_CP121473.1, forward strand.
AACTACGGTGCGGCCTACAGCGAGGGCTTTCAACGGCTCTTTGCCGCAGTGGCCGAGCGGACGGGGGTCGCGCTGGTGCCGCGCATGCTTGAGGGCGTTTCCGAGCGCTGGGATCTGATGCAGTCTGATGGCCTGCATCCCACCGCAGCGGCACAGCCGCTGATTCTGGATCATCTCTGGCCGTCCGTGCAGGCACTGCTGGGCGCAGCGTCGGGCGAGTCCGCCATTGGCCTTCCGCGACATTTTAAGAGTACCGCGCTGGCTGATCCCCAAGCGGGTTCTAGCCGATATGAGGGAATTTCCCATGCGCCTTGGAATTGACCAACTGCTCAGCACCCCCGAGTTACGTGCCGAGCTGCGCGAGCGGCGGGTGGCACTGCTTGGGCACTCCGCTTCGGTCAACCACGTCGGGCGTCATACGCTCGATGCGCTGATCACAGTTGGCGCGGTTGATGTGGTCGCTGCCTTCGGCCCGCAGCACGGCATGCGCGGGGATAAGCAGGACAACATGATCGAGTCCGATGATTACGTCGATCCGGTCTATGGCATCCCGGTTTTCAGCCTCTACGGGCAGGTGCGCTACCCAACCGAGGAGATGCTGGCCAGCTTCGACCTGCTACTGGTCGATCTGCAGGACATTGGCACCCGGATCTATACCTATGTAACCACGCTCGCCAACATGCTGAGTGCTTGTGCCGGAAAGGGTAAGAGCGTCTGGGTGCTGGATCGGCCCAATCCAGCTGGCCGCCCGATTGAGGGCGCGCTGCTGCAGCCTGGCTGGGAGAGCTTCGTCGGTGCCGGGCGCCTGCCGATGCGCCATGGTCTCACCTTCGGTGAGCTGGCGCGTTGGTTCGTCGCTGAGCGTGACCTGGACCTTGATCTGCGCGTGATCCCCATGGATGGCTACGACCCGCAGGCCGCGCCCGGCTGCGGCTGGCCGCGCGACGAGATCCCCTGGGTCAACCCCAGCCCCAATGCCTCTTCGCTCAACATGGCGCGCGTTTTCCCGGGCACCGTGCTGATTGAAGGCACCCATCTGTCGGAAGGGCGGGGCACCACCATTCCGCTTGAAGTGGTAGGCGCGCCTGGCCTCAATGTCTGCGCGCTTCTCAAGCGCATGGAGAGCTTGGCCGCGTCCTGGATGGACGGCTGCCTGGTGCGCTGCTGCACTTTTGCGCCCATGTTCCAGAAGCACGCCGGCACCCTCTGCCAAGGCATTCAAATTCACACCGACAGCGCCCATTATGGGCATGAGCGGTTTCGCCCCTATCGGCTGGTGGCCCTGTTCCTGAAAGCCCTGCGTCTTGAGCGACCGGACGAGCCGATCTGGCGCGATTTCCCCTACGAATACGAGGCGGAGCGCCTCGCCATCGATCTGATCGACGGCGGCACCGGCCTGCGCACCTGGGTTGATGATCCCGAGGCCGAGCCGGGCGATCTCGACTCCCGTCTGCAGGCGGACGAGGCCCAGTGGCGCGAGGCACGGCAGCCTTTTCTGCTTTATCCTTAAGGATTCGCCCAACTATCGAACCAGTTTCTCGACCTGATACCCAACCTAATTACCGAACATTACTGCCCAAGCAACGATCCGCGTGAATGGCTATTGCGTGAATGGCTATTGGCCTAAGCGCTCACAATCTCCACCGCGCAATTCGTCGCACGAGCACCGTCCTCTGGAAATCTTGTCATGAGCGAGTCCGATCCCTCCAAAGCCCTGATCACCGCCCCGCGCACCGCCGAGGTCACGCGTCAAACGGCCGAGACCGAGGTGCGCATCGCGCTCAACCTCGACGGCGTCGGGCAGTCCGCCATCGCCACAGGCGTGCCATTTCTCGATCACATGCTCGATCAGGTCGCCCGGCATGGCCTGATTGACCTTAGCATTGCCGCGCGCGGCGACCTGCACATCGACGCCCACCACACGGTCGAGGACGTCGGCATTACGCTCGGCCAAGCGCTGAAACAAGCCCTGGGCGACAAGCGCGGCATCAACCGCTACGGCCACTCCTATGCGCCCTTGGACGAAGCCCTGTCGCGCGTGGTGATCGACCTGTCCGGCCGGCCCGGCCTGACCTATCAAGTGGCTTTCACCCGCGCGCGCATCGGCGACTTCGACGTGGATCTGTTTCAGGAATTCTTCCAGGGCCTGGTGAATCATGCCGCCCTGACGCTGCACATCGACAACCTGCGCGGCATTAACGCCCATCATCAGGCGGAGACGGTGTTCAAAGCCCTCGGGCGCGCCCTGCGCATGGCGCTCGAGCCCGACCCGCGTATGGCGGGAAGGCTGCCGTCGACCAAAGAGCAGCTTTAGCCCGATGCCGCGGCTAACCGGTTTTTGTTGTTAAAGATTGAGGTATCTATGATGACTGCGAAAGACGACTTCGCCTCCCTGCGCCGCTCGCCGCTGACGGCCAATCTCGACGACGATCAGGTGCGCGCCCTCGCTGGCATTGCCTGTTGTCGGCGGCTTGAGGACCAGGAGATTCTGATTCAGGAGGGTCGCGTCGACAACAGCCTGCATATCATCACCGCGGGTGCGCTGGCCGTCACCCGTGATCTCGGCCGCGGCGAGTTCACCACCATCCATGTGCTGCGCGCCGGCGACATGGCAGGCGAGATGGGCTTTATCAGCGGGCGGCCCCACACCGCCTCGCTGCGCTCGCTCGGCATGACGCAGGTGTGCAGCATCGAGCGCGAGGCCTTCGAGTCCCTGCTGCTTGACTATCCGTGGATGGTCTACCGGGTGATGCAGAACATCGTCCAGGTCGGCCAGGACATTCTGCGGCGCATGAACTCGCAATATGTGGAGCTGACCAAGTACATCCATACCTCTCATGCCCTCTATTGAGTTTGCGGATGTTGATTGTCAGACGAGCGTCCATCATGGCAGCAGAGGGGCCGGTTGCTCTCAATGAGAATTCTGATTGTTTCGGCGTATTTCCCGCCGCTCAATTCCATTGCCTCTCTGCGACCCTACACCTGGGCGAAATACTGGTCACAAGCCGGTCATGATGTCAGCGTATTGACGACGGAAAAAGCGCCATCAGTCTCAGACCTCCAGCTGGTTCTCGATGATTCAGTCAAGTGCCTTGAAGTACCGATTCCCGAACTGGCCTTATTGAAGCGATTCAAAGCTCCGGAAGACACGCGCCGTGCGGTCACTCAAGGCGCCGCGGAAGAACATAGCAACAGCGTTCCCGCTGAAAAAGCGCATTTGTGGAGAAGCCTCAAAGTTTCCGTTACCCGCCCGCTTGACAGATTCCGTAAGTCTCGCGGCATATTCCTGACCGCTCGGATGCCGGACCACCATGATTTATGGATCAAACCGGCATTCAGGGCGGTCGCTCAGACGCATTGGGATCTGGTGGTCAGCACCTATGGTCCATACGCCTGTCACCTTGTGGCAATGCGACTTAAGCAACGCCGGCGCGCGAATTACTGGATCGCCGACTTCCGCGATATGTGGACGCAGAATCATATCTTTCCCGGTCTTTGGCCTTTTACTCACGTGGAGGAATGGCTAGAGCGGCGAGTGTTACGAACCGCCGATGCCGTGACAACAGTCAGCGCTGGGCTCGCCCGCCAGATAGAAAGTAAGCACGGGTGCAAAGCGCATGTCATCGAAAATGGCTTTGACCCGGATGATTATCGGGAATTGTCGCCAGTGCGAGCTTTTCCGCAGGACGAAAAATTTCGGATTCTCTATACCGGAACCCTCTATCCTGGCAGGCAGGATCCGGCCCCGCTTTTCCAAGCAATCAACGAGCTAAGACGCGAGGGCTTCGCGCAGGCAAATCGGTTGCGTGTGATTTTTGCCGGTTCACGGCTGGATAATATCGATTCTCTCGCAAAGCAGAACCAAGTATCCGATCTGGTCGAGTGCAATGGGCTAGTCCCACGGGACCGTGCGCTAAGAATGCAGCGCGACGCTGACCTGCTGCTATTCCCTGAGTTCGACGCCGGCAGGCGTGAAGGCATACTCACTGGAAAGCTGTTTGAATACCTTGCATCAGGAACTGACATTCTCGGAATCGGCATCGAACCGCATTCAGAGGTTGGCCTCATTATCCGGAAATATGACAGCGGTGATTTTTTTGGAGCAGATTCTTCAGCGATTGGAGCTTTCTTGATAGGCAGGTTAAGTAATAGCAATCAAGAGATTAAACGCGACCTTAACCAACGTCGCGCCGAGCTTGCGCAAGAATACGGGCGGGATGTGCTTGCGGCAAGGATGTTAGCGCTGTGCCCTGTCACGACCAATGAATTGGGGTCATTGGCGAGTCTAAATCGCAAATTTGGATGGCGATCTCGACATATGTATTAGTAGCAATTGTAAAGAAACGATTGAATATCAATGAAAGTCTGTATAATTTGCTACAGGTTCTGAGCCTGACGTTGTTCGAGCGTGTGCATATAAATCAATTACTTAACCATGTTTCCGTCAAATACACGGATCAGTAAAACGCTAAGCAATTGAATTTAATCGATTAAACGTTGGGGCACTTGTGACTATTAGTACTAATGACATTGCTTTGATGGCAAGCTTGATTTTCTCGCCGAAGAAGCGTTGAAAGAATGTAAAGCCGGCCAGGCAAGAGAAATTTGAAGCATTACGCATCAAGCCTGTTTTGGCATTGCTTTACCTAGTTTGCTCTGCGTGCGACTGGTTCTCAGTCGGGCGTCAGCATGCCTTTCACCACCAGGTCAGTCAGGCTGACGATGCCAATGACTTCGCTGTTTTCGACCACCGGTGCGCGGGAGAGGTTGAAGCGGTCTAGCAGGCGCGCGCAATAGCGGATGTCCATCTCGGGTGGGACGCTCAGCAGAGGTTTGGACATGATCTCGTAGATGTTCACCCGCTCGGCGGAGCGATCTTGGGCGAGGACTTTGCGGGCGATGTCTGACATCAGCACCATGCCGTATTCGTCATCGGGGTGGCGCTTTTTGACGATCAGGCATTTGGTTTCGACATGGAGCATCTGTGCCAGGGCATCGGCGACGGTTTCCATGCCGTCGACGATATCGAACTGACGTTTCATGACGTCGCGCACGCGTATCGTGGCCATGCCAGGGGGACGCGAGTCGGGTTCCAGCGGGAGGGGATCGGTGTTGGTATCTGTCACGGTCAAATCTCTTTTTCGACGGTTTCAATCAGACGCTCGACCTGATGTCGAACGCCAACGGCGTCCTCGACATCGATCTGGAAGGCGATGCCGCAGCCGGGTTTGTCCTCAAAGCGGGCGACCTCGCTAATGGTTTCGAGAATCTTGCGGCTCAGATGTTCTTCAACCAAGAGGAGCAGCAGGTCGCGGGGGGCATCGAGCGTCAGCCCGAAAAAGGTCTTCTGCTGCTCGACGCCTTCGCCGCGCGCCTGGCTGATGACAGTCGAGCCAGTGGCCCCGGCATGGCGTGCGGCTTTTAGCACTTTTTCGGTTTCGGCGCTCTGTACCAGGGCGATGATCAGTTTGAAATGCATGGCTGTTGGACTCGCATTGTCATTGGGGCTTAGTGTTTGTTGAGTTGCCTGCGCCAGTCAAGTAGCTTCAGTCAAGCAACGCCAGTCAAGCAGCGCCAGTTAAAAGGCTGCGCATTGTGGTGAAGCACAAGAGGCATCAGTCGGGATGCTCCTGGCGATGGGCCTTGGCGGCCAGCCGCTGGCGGCGATGAATCAGCCATTGGCTGATTTGAGCGTAGCCGATCACGGCAATGATCGGAAAAAGGCTTGCGAAGGCAATCAGGCCAAAGCCATCGAGCAGCGGGTTTCGCCCGGGGATGCTTGATGACAGCCCGAGCCCGAGTGCGGTCACCAGGGGCACGGTGACGGTGGATGTGGTGACGCCGCCGGAGTCGTATGCCAGCGCGATGATGGCTTTGGGCGCAAAGGCGGTCTGAATCAGCACGATGACATAACCGCTGATGATGTAGTAATGCAGCGGCGTGCCCGCGACGATGCGATGGGTGCCGAGCGCAATGCCAACAGCGACCCCGAAGGCGACGGCCATGCGCAGCGCGAAGGGCTTAATTGCCCCGGCAGAGACTTGCTCGGCCTTGAGCGCGACGGCGATGAGCGAGGGCTCGGCGACTGTGGTGGCAAAGCCGAGTGCGAAGGCGAACAGATACACCCACAGATAGGTATGCCAGTCCGCGCCGGCCTGGTGGGCCTGGCTGTCGAGACCGAGAAAGGCCGGTGCGGTGAGCTGCTCGGCCATCAGCTTGCCGAGCGGAAACAGAGCCCGCTCCAGCCCGGCGATGAAGAACGCAAGGCCCAGGAGCACCATGCCAAAGCCCAGCGCCAAGCGGCCGGGGTTCGGAATAGGCCGCCGCAGCACCAACACCTGAAAGACAATCAACACGGCCAGAATTGGCAGCACGTCGGTGAAGGTGGCGCACAGCGGTACCACCTGCTCGAAGGGGCAGAGAATCTCGATCATTGCAGCAGGCCGTAAGTCATCACCCCATAGCCCATCACGAAAATCATCGGGGTCAGAGAGGCGAAGGCGATCAGCCCGAAGCCGTCTGTCAACGGATTGCGCCCCTCGATGCTGGAGGCGAGTCCGACGCCCAGTGCAGCGACCAGTGGCACGGTGATGGTGGAGGTGGTCACGCCGCCGGAGTCGTAAGCGATGCCGATAATTTCGCGCGGTGCGATTAGCGTCATCAGCAGCACGCCCATGTAGCCGCCGATGATCAGATATTGAATCGGCCAGCCGCGCAGAATGCGCAGCACGCCAATCATGATGGCGATGCCGACAGCGAATGCGACGCTGTAGCGCAGGCCATCGGAGTAGCTGGCGCGGGTGTCAGCATTGTCTGTAATCATGCCGCCATCGGCGGCGATTGCGGCGGCTTCATCGGCGACGGCGATTAAGGCCGGCTCGGCCACGGTGGTACCGAAGCCGAGCGCGAAGGCAAAGCACAGCAGCCACGGCAGGCTGCCTTTGCGCGCGAGGCCCCAGGCCATCATCTCCCCCAGCGGAAAGAGCCCGAGTTTAAGGCCCTGCACGAAGAGCGTGAGCCCCAGCACGATAAAGACCATTCCTTCGAGCAGGCCGGCGAGGTCGGGTATCGGCTGTTTCAGGATGGCGAGCTGAAAGAAGGCGATGACTAGCACAATAGGTGCCAGGTCAAGCAGGCTTTCAGCAAAGGGGCGCCATAGCCGGGTCAGTAAAGTTTTGAACAAGTGGCGCCAATGCTCGGGTGCGGGGGTCGCGGCGGCTGCGCGCGTGCGACCCGGGGTGAAAACAACGGGTGATAATAATGGAGTATAGTCAGGCTTTCAGTCACGCCGCATTGAGAAGGCCATGTCGCTGAGCGATCTCGCAACCCCTGATTCTGAATTTTTGGCGCAGCATCTGCCGCCGCAGGAGACCATTGCGCAACTGGTGCAAACCGCGCTGCGCGAAGATCTTGGCAGCGGCGACATCACCGCAGCGCTGCTGCCGGCTGAGCAGCGCGGACGGGCGGAACTCATCACCCGCGAGGCTGCGGTGCTTTGCGGTCAGGCCTGGTTCGATGGCGTCTTTCGCGCGCTGGACCCGAGTTACGGCGTCACCTGGGAGGCACGGGACGGAGATCGCCTGGCGGCGGGGCAGCGCCTGTGCGTGATCGAAGGCCGGCTGCGTGAGCTGTTGAGCGGCGAGCGCACGGCAATGAATTTCTTGCAGAGCCTGTCTGGCACCGCGACCCGCGCGCGCCGCTATGCCGATGCCGTGGCCGGCTTGCCGACGCGCATTCTGGACACCCGCAAGACGCTGCCGGGTTTGCGCGCGGCGCAGAAGTACGCGGTGCTCTGCGGCGGCTGCGACAATCACCGCATGGGGCTGTTTGATGCGATCCTGATCAAGGAAAACCACATCATGGCCGCGGGCTCCATCGCCGCCGCGGTGGCAGCTGCGCGCAAAACGGCGGCTGGTGTGCGGGTGGAGGTGGAAGTCGAAAGTCTCGACGAACTGGAGCAAGCGCTGGACGCCGGTGCCGAACGCGTGCTGCTCGATAACTTTGGGCTGCATCTGCTGCGCAATGCGGTGGCGCTGAATGCCGGTCGCGCGCGCTTGGAGGCCTCCGGAGGGATTTCGCTAAACGCGCTGCGCGCCATTGCCGAGACGGGGGTGGACGATATCTCCGTCGGTGACTTGACCAAGAGCGTGGAGGCGGTGGATCTGTCCCTGCGCTTGCAGACTGATCCGTAAAGCCTCCGGCTGCCAATTTCGCCGGGTCCAGGGCTTGAGCGCCTCATCTGGCAACGCGCGCGGCATGTCGATGGCGTGCGCTTAGGTCTCCGCGTCGCTCAGGCGGCCAAGGTGTTGCTCCAGGCGGCGCACGCGGCTGCGTAGCTGCTCGATCTCATCGAGCAGGTCGAGTGCCAGGGCGGCGCCGGCCAGGTTAAGCTCCAAGTCTTGCTGTAGGCGCTGGGCGCGACGGGCGCGCTTGATCTCCAAGCCGGTAAAAGACCAGTGCTCCGGCTGGCTGCCGCGTGGGTGCAGCATGCCTTCACCCACCATCAGCTCGACCTGCGCGCGACTCAGTTGGCAGACCTCGGTCAGCTCGGTGACTGTGATCACCACGCCTTCATCGAGCAGGGTGCCTTCGATGCCGGGTGCTCGTTCGCTGTCCCTGATTCTCTGTGCCATGTCTAAACCCCCAGCTTTACGCGCGGGTTGAAGTCTTCGAACTGCTCGGCGAGCTTGCGATACGCTTTCTTGGCTTTGTCGCTGTCTGCCGGTGGGCTGACGATTTCAAGCTGCACAAAGGCGTCGCCCGCCGTCTTGCCGGGCAGTCCGCGGCCTTTTAGGCGCAAACGCTGGTTGCTCTGGGAGCCGGCCGGAATGCGCAGGCTCACCGGACCACCGAGCGTCGGCACCTGCACGGTGGCGCCCAGTGCCGCCTCCCAGGGTGCCATTGGCAGGGTGAGATGAATGTCCTTGCCCTCGGCGCGATAGATCGCGTGCGGGGCGAAGTCGACCTCCAGAAACAGGTCGCCGCTTCCGCCAGGTCCGGCGGCGCCCTGACCGGCGAGGCGTATCTGCTGGCCTTGGGTGACGCCGGCTGGAATGCGCACATTGAGCGTGCGGCTGGAGTCGGCGCCACCCTCGGCGCGCATGCGCGGATCTTCCAGACGGATTTGCTTGGTTGTTCCCTGATAGGCGTCTTCCAGAGAGATCTGGATGCGAGTGTTCTGGTCCATGCCACGCTGCCGTTGCTGAGGGCGTTCGCGGCGGAAGCCGCTGCCGAAAATGCTGGAGAAGAAGTCGCTGAACTGATCGATGTCCTCAGGGCTGAACTCCCGTTTGAAACCGCCAGTGCCGCCACCAAAGCCGCTCTCGAAGCCTCCGGGGCCGCCCCTAAAGCCACCTGGTGGTGGTCGGAACTCCTGCCCGGCGCGCCAGTTGTTGCCAAGGGCATCGTAGGCGGCGCGCTTTTCCCGGTCTTTCAGCACTTCATTGGCCTCGTTCACCTCCTTGAAGCGCTTTTCAGCTTCCTGCTCCTTGCTGACGTCAGGGTGATACTTGCGCGCCATTTTGCGATAGGCGCTCTTGATCTGGTCCTTACTGGCATCACGCGGGACGCCGAGGATTTTGTAGTAGTCCTTGTATTCCATACTGTCTGGCTTGGCTGTGTGACTGGCCTGTCGGGCTGTGCTGGGCTGACTGGGCTGGGTTCTTAGGATTTAATGCAATTGCGCCGACTTGGCAAGTGCCGCGCGCGTCAGGCTGGCACGGTGCGCTTGCGCGCCCAGGCGCGCAGACGGGCGATTTGCTCGTCCATCACCACCGACAGCGGCTGGGTGCGCTGCAGCTCGGCAGCAATGGCGCGGGTGTTCACACCGCTGCTGTCCCGGGAGCGCGCGGCATAGAGGGCGGAGACCACTGCTTGCTCAATGCCGGCGCCGGAGAAACCCTCGGACATGGCGGCGAGCTGGTCGAGATCGAAATTGTCCGGGTTGAGGCCGCGTTTGCCCAGATGGATGCGGAAGATTTCGCGTCGCACATTGGTGTCGGGCAGATCGACGAAGAATATCTCATCGAAGCGGCCCTTGCGCACCAACTCGGGTGGGAGCTGCTTGATGTCGTTGGAGGTGGCGACCAGAAACACCGGCGCCTTGCGCTCGGCCATCCAGGTGAGCAGGGTGCCGATGATACGCCGCCCAGTGCCTTCGTCGCCGCTGCCGCCGGCCAGGCCTTTCTCGATCTCATCCAGCCACAGCACGCAGGGTGCCATGACCTCAGAGGTTCTGAGCGACTCGCGCAGATTGCGCTCGGTCTCGCCGATGTACTTGTTGTAGAGCGCGCCGAAATCCAGCCGCAGCAGCGGCACGCCGAAGCGCCCGGCCACGGCCTTGGCCGCGAGGCTCTTGCCGCCGCCCTGCACGCCAAGCAACATGATGCCGCGCGGGCGCTCGGCGTCCGGCTCGTCGGACAGGAAAGGCGCGCGGCGCAGATCAATCCAGGCTTTCAGGTTCTCGAGCCCGGCCACTTCGCCGAAGTTGGCCGTGTCGTACTCAAAGGAGATACTGCCTTCCGCACTCAGCAATTGCGCCTTGGCGCGCGTGATCTCCTCGACGTCGGTCTCGGTGATGGCGCCGTCGCGGTGAATGGCGTTGCGAATCAAGCGCCGCGCGTCGGATTCGGTCACACCAAGCAGGGTGCGGGATAGCCGATCGACCGCCACGCGGTTGGCGCGAAAGGCGCGGCGCGGCCCGGCATGCTGCCAGCTTTGGGCTTCCTCGCGGATGAGCGCCAGCAGCCGGCTGCGGTTGGGCAGGCGCAGGCTGAATCGTGCGCTGAGATGGCGAAACTCGGGCGGACTCTCAAGCGCGTGACTGACCAGCACCATGCGCCGCGCCACTTCGCCGAAGTCCAGCGCGATCTCCTTAATCAGCCGCACATGCAGCGGGTCGTCGAGAAATGGATGGAAGTCGAGCAGCAGATAGATACCGGGCTGGGAGCTGACCTTCACATGCCGCAGCATTTCCGCAGGCTCGGCCAGATCAGCCTGAGGGCGGGCGGCATACTCGGCCCGTCGCAGGCCGTCGGTCATGGTCCAGCAGAACAGCGGCACGCCAAGCTGAATAGCTAGCCGGCTGAACAGCTCGATGATGCGCTTTTCCTCCAGGGACTCGATCAAGAGCACCGGTGTTTCGGAGCGCAGAATCAAGTCGAGGTCGTGCAGATCAGTCATGGCGGCGGCTGCTCGAATCGGTCGCTGGGTGACGAAAGGCCCAGTTTACCCGATCCGCTTTTCGCACCATGCCCCCGATTGCTTCCGCAGCCGGCAGACAGCTGTGATCTTCGGCAAATGGAAGGCATCTTGCGGTGAACGCAAATCAGATCGCTGTCCGCCAACACAGGTGGTTGAGGCCGGTCGGTGAGCAGAGTTGTGGATCAGATATAGATAAAAGGCTATCAATTAACTAATAAAGATCGACTTTTACTGAATAAAAAACGCCCCCACACTCTGCCTGGTACGCATAGATGTTGGTTCATCGTGAGGGAGAAATCTCCCGGGAGGTGTGCATGTCATTCTCGCTGACTACAACTGCCGCGCTGGCGGCGCCGCTCGTGCTCTGGGCCGTCGCACTCGTGCCGGATGCCTGGACGCAGCGTTTCGGGCGGCGCATGGCAGTGCTGACCAACGCGCTGGCTTGGAGTGCCTTCGGCTTGGCGCTGATCGCGCTGGTGCTGCATGGCTTTGGGTCGGCCCAGACGCTGACCTTGCTCTCGATTCCCTTGCCCTTCAACATCGGTAATTTTACCCTCGGCGTCTATGTCGATGCCGTCACCGTCATTATGCTCGCGCTGGTGTCCCTGGTCGGGGCGGTGGTCTCGACCTATTCGCGCAATTACATGGCGGGGGATGCGCGCGAGGGATACTTTCACAAGTGGCTGATGCTGACGCTGGCTGCCATCCTCACGGTGCTGGTGGCGAGCAATCTGCTGATGTTCTCGCTCGCCTGGATGGCGACCAGCCTGTGTCTGCATCGGTTGCTGGTGTTTTATCCGGAGCGTCCGGCGGCGGTGCTGGCCGCGCATAAGAAGTTTGTCTTCAGCCGCATTGGGGATGTGAGCCTGTTCGTCGCCAGTCTGCTGATCGGCGCGACCTTGCACACCATGGAATTCCCCGGAGTCTACGCCGCCCTGGCCGGTCAAACCGGGCCACTGCCGGGCACCCTGCAGACCGCAGCCTGGTTGATCGTGCTGGCGGCAGTGCTGAAATGCGCACAGTTCCCGTTCCATGGCTGGATTCTGCAGCTCATGGAAGCGCCCACGCCGGTCTCGGCGCTGCTGCATGCCGGTATCGTCAATGCTGGGGCCGTTCTCATCATCCGCATGAGCCCGGTGATGTCGCTCTCTGGCCCGGCGCTGGACACCCTGGCCGTGGTCGGGCTGGTAACCCTGGCGATCGCCTCCCTGGTGATGCTGACCCAGACCAGCATCAAGGTGTCCCTGGCCTGGTCGACCTCGGCGCAGATGGGCTTCATGCTGCTTGAGGCCGGTTTGGGTCTCTATAGCTTGGCGCTGCTGCATCTGGTGGCGCACTCGCTCTACAAGGCGCATGCCTTTCTGGCCTCGGGCAGCGGTGTCGACGGCTTTCGCGCGCCTGTTCTGCCGTTCGGGCATGGTGCTCCCCAGGGTTGGCATTGGCTGGTGGCCTTTCAGAGTGCGCTGTTGATGACGCTGATCGCCGGATTCCTGTTCGGCATCGATCCGCGCGAGCAGCCGGCGTTGATCGTCACCGGCGCCGTGGTGGCCATCGCAACCACGCAATTGCTGTTACAGGCCCTGGTGCTGGAAGACAACGCCAAGTTATTGATTCGCGCCACTGCCATTGTCGGCTTTGTCTGTCTGGCCTATTTCGGACTGCACACGGCGTTCGAGCATGCCATTGCTGGCAGTGTTGTGCCCGCGCAACCGGCCAGTGCCGCGTTCGAGATTGCGTTCGGCGCAGGGGTGGTCGTTGTGTTCGTCGGGCTGCTGCTGCTTCAGCATCTGTTTACCCATCTGCAGGGGCCGCTGCGACAGGCCATTCAGGTCCATCTCTACAACGGGCTCTATGTCGACATTCTGGTTACACGTCTGATCACCCGGCTCTGGCCCGCGCCCAAACGCTCTGCCAGTGCCAGCCTGGGTTAACCGCATGCGGAGGAGGAAACTCATGAAGATGAACGATGTCCGCTTTGATGATCCGAAACTGGCGTCCCAGCAAATGATGGACGATTCCCTGAAACAACGCATCCAGACCGCCTGTAACCGCATCGCGCCAGTGTGGCCGTTGGACCGCTTCGTCGCGGTCAACCCCTTCCACGGATTGGTCGATCAGCGCTTTCAGCAGGCGGCTGCGACACTGCGCCGCATCAGCGGGTCGCGCATGTACATGCCGCGGGCGTATTACCGCGAGCAAATCGACGCAGGAAGGATCATCGATGCCGATTTGCAGGCAGCGGCGCGCCACTGTGGCAGTGAGCTGAGCCCGGCAAAGCTGCGCGAGGCGGCCACGGAAGAACCCACGCCCACGCCGCAGGTGCCGCTGCTGACCGCCATGCTCGACGAGCAGGATGCCGATGACTGGTCGAGCTTTGTGGTGGAGCGCATCAGTCACCATTGCGCCGCCTTCTACGACATGGGGCAGGCGACCTGGAAGCGACCCTGGACCGATCAGTCGCTCTATGCCGCCTGGCGCAGCTTTGCCGCGCTCGACTACAGTGCTGCCATGATGGGCCAGCCTGGCATCCGCGCGCGTGTCAAGGCGCTGCCGGAATCACCCTGGGTATGTATCGCCGCAGCGCTGCGTCGACTGGGATTGCCGCGGCAGGCGCAGCTCGACTACATGCACGCGGCTCTGCTCGATATCGGCGGCTGGGCCGCATGGACCCGCCTGCTGCGCTGGGAGGCCGAACTGGGCGGTGAGCAAGACGACAGCATCGTCGAACTGCTGGCCATTCGCCTCGCCTGGGACATGCTGGTATTTGAGCACAAGGCCGGGCCCAAGCTGCTCGCGCGCTGGGGAAATGTCTGCGAACAGCTCCGCTGCGAGGCACAAGCGGATGCCGGGGAACAGGCCTCTGGTTGCGATCCGCACGGCGAGGCCGAGCGCGCTGTCGACCATATGCTGCTCACAGCCTTCGAGATTGGCTATCAACGCCGGCTGCTCGCCGCTTTAGCCGACAACAAGCAGGCCGTCGATGGAACAGCAGCGGCGCGACCAGCCGTGCAGGCCGCCTTCTGCATCGACGTGCGCTCCGAGGTCATCCGCCGCGCGCTCGAGACCATCTGCCCGCAGGGCCAGACGCTCGGGTTCGCTGGATTCTTCGGGCTGCCGCTCGAGCATGTCCCGCTCGGCGCGGTCGCTCCGCGCTCGCATCTGCCGGTGCTGCTAAGCCCCAAGTACCGGGTTTGCTCCACTCTGCAGGGCAGCGATGACGATGACGCTGTTCATGCGCTCGCGACCCAACGGCGGCGAAACGGTCTCACCAAGACCTGGAAGGCGTTCAAAATGGGGGCATCGTCGTGCTTCTCGTTCGTCGAGGCCGCCGGCCTGTTGCTCTACACGCCCAAGATCCTCGCCGACAGCTTCGGCTTTGGTCGACCGGTGCCGGCACCCGATGACCTGCGCCTGGACGCGGAGCAGACCCGGCAGGTTGGGCCGACGCTGAACGCGTCGCCGCATAGCGCCTGCGCCGGCCATGACCACCAGTTGCACGAGCACCGGGGGCATGACCACCAGTTGCATGACCACCCCATTGCTGGTGACCAAGCCCATGATGAGGGTTCCCAGGATGGCTGTACACATGGTCAGGGCGAGCAGGCTATGGCAATCGGCGGCATTCCGGAGGAAGACCGCATCGGTCTGGCCGAGAACATGCTGCGTGGCATGTCGTTGACGACCGGCTTCGCGCGTCTGGTCCTGCTGGTCGGCCACGGCAGCACGGTGGTCAACAACCCGCATGCCGCCGGGCTTGACTGCGGTGCCTGCGGCGGCTTGAGCGGTGAGGTCAGTGCCCGCGTCGGCGCGGCACTGCTCAACGATGCCCAAGTGCGTGCTGGGCTGGCGGAGCGGGGGATTTTTATCCCGGCCGATACCTGGTTCCTGGCCGCGCTGCACGATACCTGCGTCGACGATATTCGGCTATTCGATACGCATATCTTGCCGGGCGAATATGCCGAGGAACTCGCCGAGTTGCAGAGCTGGCTGGCGCAGGCCGGCGAGCTGACGCGGCTGCAGCGGTCCGCCTTGCTGGGGCTCGATGGGCGCTCGCGCCGGGCAATCACGGCCAATATCCGCCATCGCAGCCGCGACTGGTCGCAGGTGCGCCCTGAGTGGGCACTGGCCGGCTGCGCGGCCTTCATCGCCGCGCCGCGCGAGCGCAGCCGTGGGATCGATCTTGGCGGACGGACCTTTCTGCACGACTACGACTGGCAGGCCGATGAAGGCTTCGCGGTGCTGGAGCTGATTATGACCGCGCCCATGGTGGTGGCCGGCTGGATCAACCTGCAGTATTACGGCTCCACCACCGACAACCGGCGCTTCGGCAGTGGCAACAAGGTGCTGCACAATGTCGTCGGCGGCGCCATCGGCGTGCTGGAAGGCAACACTGGCGACTTGCGCGTCGGCCTGCCCATGCAGTCGCTGCATGATGGCAAGCGCTGGGTACACGAGCCAGTGCGCCTGTCGGTGGTGCTCGAAGCCCCGCAGGAGCCCATCGACGCCATCATCGACCGCCATGATCTGGTGCGGCAGATGCTCGACAACGGCTGGTTGCATCTGTTCCGCATCGATGAGCAGGGAGCTGTGACCCAGCGTCTACCCGCAGGCGATGCTGACGCCAGTTGGCAGACACCGCTCGCTGCTGCAGCCTGACCTCTCTCCATCTTGCCCGCAACAGGGCAGTCCCCGAAAGCGCCCGACCGCCGCGGTCGGGCGCGCCTCCAGCCCCGATGGCGACGGGTGCGCAGCGTCCCTCCACGCAAACGATTCTGCAATTGGGGGAAGTAGGTCACTTTCCTCCGCTCAAAGTTTCGCTAGACTTTCGAGAAGGTTTGCGGAAATTGTTGTCCGCGCTTGAATGTTCGACGCGCGTCTGTCAACTTTAGTACCAATGCAATGTCTAGCGCATGGGGGAGTCGCGCCCTTGCGCTACCACAGGGGACACTTTCATCTATGCGCAAGATTCACGATCTTCCCATCTGGCTGCGGCTGATTGCCGCGTTGTGGCTGATTCTCCTGCCGGCTTGGACGGGAATGATTTTCTGGGCCTCGCATGAGCAGCGCGCGACCGCCATTCAGGAAGCAGAAGCCTTTTCCGAGACCCTGCACGAGATCACCATGGCTGGTCTGACCACCCTGATGATCACCGGCATGATCCACCAGCGCGCCGAATTCCTTGACCAGATCATCGAGCTGCGTAACTTAACCGATCTGCGCGTGCTCAGGGGGGAGAATGTCGCCAGCCAATACGGCCCAGGGACTGAGGCCGAGCGACCGCGCGATCGCATCGAGCGCCGGGTGCTGGAGACGGGCGAGCCCTTCGGGGAGCTGTCAGAGGACGGCAACCGATTGCGCAAGGTCATGCCGGTGGTCAGCAGCAAGGATTATCTCGGCAAGAATTGCACCATGTGCCATACGGTGGCGCCGGCGGGGTCGGTGCTCGGGGCGGTGTCGCTCGAAATCAGCCTGGAGGATGTCAATCGCCACGTCAATCGCTTCCGGCTTGAGATTTTCGGGGTCGCCATGGCGCTAAGTGTACCGGTGCTGCTGATGATGTATTTCTTTGTCAAATACTTTGTCACCAAGCCGCTGCACCAAATGACCGAGGGGCTCCAGGGCATTGCCGAGGGCGATGGCGATCTGACTAGGCGGCTGCAGGTGCGCGGTCAGGATGAAATCGGCCGGGCCTCGGCCGCCTTCAATGCGATGATGGATAATTTCCGCGAGCTGATCGCCCGAGTGCTGGAGGCGACCCGGCAGCTTGCCGGTTCCGCGGCGGATCTGGCCAGCATCACCGAGCGCACCAACGAGGGCGTGAGTCGCCAGCGCAACGAGGTTGACCAGCTTGCCACGGCAATGAACGAGATGAGCGCCACCGCGCAGGAGGTTGCTCGCGGCGCGCAGGAAGGTGCTCAGGCAACCGGCGAGGCCAAAACGGCTGCGGATAATGGGACTCAGGTGGTCTCGGGAGCGATGCACAAGATCGAGCAGCTCGCCGCTGAGGTGCAGCGGGCGGCCGACGTGATTGCGGAGCTTGGCAAAGATAGCCAGCAGATCGGCAGCGTGCTCGATGTGATTCGCGCCATTGCCGAGCAGACCAACCTGCTTGCGCTTAATGCGGCGATCGAGGCCGCGCGTGCCGGTGAGGCCGGACGCGGCTTTGCGGTTGTGGCCGACGAGGTGCGCTCGCTGGCAACGCGCACCCAGACGTCCACCGAGGAAATCCAGACCATGATCGAGCGCCTGCAACAGGCAAGCACCCGTGCGGTCAGGGTGATGCAGGAAAGCCAACGCCATGCCCACTCGAGTCTGGAGAGCTCGGCCGAGGCCAATCACTCACTCGAGGCCATCACCAGCTCGGCCACCACCATCAATGACGTCAATCTGCAGCTTGCCAGCTCAGCCGAAGAGCAAAGCGCCGTGGCCGAGGAGATGAACCGCAATGTGACTAGAATCTCGGATGCGGCTGAGGGCAACGCTCGATCCGCCGCCGAGACCAAGGCCGCCTCCGAGCAGTTGACGACCTTGGCCGCGGAGCTCGAGGCCCTGGTCGAGCGCTTCAAAACCTGAAGTTTATCGCGCTTGCAGCGCGGTTTCGGTTTTCGCCCGTCATGAGCGGGGGCGGGTGCGGGTGGTGATCCCCGCCCGCGCAGCGATGCTCAGCCGTCGGCGTTGATGCGAGCGATCAGCTCCTGCAAGACCGCTTCCGCGCGGTCGTTGTCGATCTGACAGGTTCCCGCAGCCTGATGGCCGCCGCCGCCGTGTTCCAGCATCAGCTCCCCGACATTGGTCTTGGAGCCGCGGTCGAAGATCGACTTGCCGGTAGCCATCACGGTGTTCTGCTGTTTGAGACCCCACATCACGTGAATCGAGATGTTGCACTGAGGGTAGAGCGCGTAAATCATGAACCGATTGCCGGCCCAGATGGTTTCCTCGCCGCGCAGGTCGAGCACCACCAGATTGCCGTGGACGCTGGCGCAGCGCTGAATCTGCTCCTTGAATTTCGGCTCCTGCTCGAAGTAAAGATCGACCCGCTCCTTCACGTCCGGCAGCTTCAGGATGTCGTCGATGCCGTGGTTCTTGCAGTAGTCGATCAGGTCCATCATCAGCGCGTAGTTGGAAATGCGGAACTCCCGGAAGCGCCCGAGCCCGGTGCGCGCGTCCATCAGGAAATTCAGCAGCACCCAACCGGTGGGATTCAGCACCTCCTCCTGGTCGAACTTGGCCGCGTCGCCCTTGTCCACCGCCGCCATCATCTCGTCCCATTCGCGCGGAAAGGCGTCATGCCCGCCATAATGGCGCCACACCACGCGCGCGGCTGAGGGTGCGTCCGGGTCGATGATGTGATTCTCGCGCTTCTCATTGCGTAGCGTCTCGGACAGGTGATGGTCGAACGCGAGATTCACGCCCTCGACGTAGGGCAGGTTGGTGGTGATGTCCTGGTCGGTGATCTCGATCTTGCCGTCCTGCATGTCCTTGGGATGGACGAACTTGATGTCGTCGATCAAGTTCAGATGCTTGAGCAAGACCGCGCAGACCAGACCGTCGAAATCGCTGCGGGTGACAAGTCGAAATGGCTGTTGGGGCATGAAGATTCTCCGGCTGCCGCTTATTGGATCGGTAAATATTGCTGGGGATCGCTGGGATGTTGCCGGCAATGATACCCAGTCAGCCGCACCGAGGCGAACGGAGCGCGCCGATCGGCCGTGCGAATCGCGGATAGCTCGTCCATTGGCTGGTTGCTGGCTCGACAGCGGCGTAGTTGATATGGGGAACCAAATGCCAAGCGTGCCCGGGCGCCAAGGCGCACGCGCTGCTGTCCGACTCGGGCCTTGGCTCCTTTAGCCGCGCGCTGGAGGAACTCGCCCCGGTCGTGTAACCTTAAATGTTTTCGGGTTTTCCGCGCTGGAGAATGAGCGATGCACCCCCGCCCAAGCTTGTTATTGCTGCTGTTGGTCGCGCTGTCAGGAACTTCTGTGTCCAATGATTCTCGAGCCGGAGATGATGATGCCGGCCATCGCTATTCAAGCGATGCAGGGCATCACGGCGCGCATCGCCAACACGATGCCCATGTCCATGGCATCGCTCGCTTGAACCTCGTGCTTGAGGTAAACGAACTGCACATGGAATTGCTCAGCCCCGCGGCCAATCTGGTCGGTTTCGAGCATCCGCCTGCGTCCGCGGCCAATCAGGCAGCGCTCGATAACGCCGTCGCTGCGTTGCGCGATGGCGACCAGCTGTTTCGACTGAATGCGGCTGCGCGCTGCGAGTTGCAGACGGTCGAGATCGTCTCGGATTTACTCAAAGCCGATTCTCCCGTGCCCGCCGCGCCTCACGTAGATGTCGGCAAGGACCACAGCCATAATGACGAGAATCACGGCCATGATGGCGAGAATTACGAACATGTCGCCAGCGCCCATGCCGACATTGACGCCCGCTACCAGTTTGCCTGCGTCAAGCCGCAATCGCTAAAGTCCCTCGATGTGGTGCTGTTCGAGGTCTTTCCCGGAACCCAAGAACTTCAGGTTCAATTTGTGATCAATGAACATCAAGGTGGCGAAACCCTGACTCGCGCAGACGACGTTCTCCGGTTCTGACCGCCGTTCTGCAATCATCTTTCGGGCAAATTGCCAAGCTTTGGTCATTGATATTCAGAATCTCGAATTCCGCTGGCACCCGCTCGATGCTCCGGTGCTGCGGATTCCGACGCTGCAGGTGACTGCTGGCGAGCATCTTTTCGTGCGCGGGCCAAGCGGCAGCGGCAAGAGCACGCTGCTGGGGCTGCTCGCCGGGGTGAGCACGGCGGAGACTGGCTCGGTGCGAGTGCTCGACGGTGCGCTCGAGCGGCTCGGGCAGGTTGAGCGCGACCATTTTCGCGCCGACCATATCGGCTACATCTTTCAGATGTTCAATCTGATTCCCTTTCTGTCGGTCATCGACAATGTGCTGCTGCCTTGTCGCTTCTCACGCCGGCGCCGGGAGCGGGCGCTGCAGGCGTCCGGCAGCTTGACGGGCGAGGCACGGCGCCTGCTCGCGCATCTTGACCTGGACCATCCTGAATTGCTCGGCCGCGCGGTCACCACCCTGAGCGTAGGTCAGCAGCAGCGGGTCGCGGCGGCGCGTGCGCTGATGGGCGCGCCCGAGTTGGTGATCGCCGATGAGCCGACCTCGGCACTGGACGCGCATCGGCGTGAGTCCTTCATCGAGTTGCTGTTCGATGAATGCCGTCGCACCGGCGCGACTCTGGTGTTTGTCAGCCACGATGCCGGACTCGAGCCCTTGTTCGATCGCAGCTTTGCGCTGGATGAGCGCCAACCGGGTGGCGCGGTACCAATGGCCGGTGAGCCAGGTGAGCCAGGTCGCTGAGCCATGCCAATCCTGATTCTGGCCTGGAAAAGTCTGCTCAATCGGCGCGTCACTGCCTTGCTGACCATGCTTTCGATCGCACTCAGCGTGACCCTGCTGCTCGGCGTCGAGCGCCTGCGCACCGAGGCCAGAGCGAGCTTTGCCAGCACCATCTCCGGCACCGACCTCATCGTCGGCGCACGCACCGGGCCGGTGCAGCTGCTGTTGTATTCGGTCTTTCGCATCGGCGATGCCACCAACAACATCTCCTGGCGCAGCTATCAAGACATCGCCGAGCTGCCGGGAGTGGCCTGGAGCGTGCCACTGTCACTGGGGGATTCGCATCGCGGTTACCGAGTGCTAGGCACGACTCAGGACTACTTTGAGCGCTATCACTATGGACGCGATCACCCGCTCGCCTTCGCAAAGGGGAAGCCTTTCAGCGATCTGTTCGACGCGGTGCTAGGCGCCGAGGTGGCCACCAAGCTCGGCTATCGTGTTGGGGATGCAATCATCGTCGCGCATGGGGCCGCAGATGTCAGTTTCGCGCGCCACGACGACAAGCCCTTTCGGGTTTCCGGCATCCTTGCACCAACCGGCACGCCCGTGGATCAGACCGTGCATGTCAGCCTGGAGGCGATCGAAGCGATACACCTCGGCTGGGAAGGCGGAGCGCCCACGCCGGGCCAGGCGATTTCGGCCCAAGAAGCCCGCGCTGCGGACCTGACGCCCGAAACTATCACCGCAGCCTTGATCGGGCTCGAGTCCAAGATCGCGACCTTTCAGGTACAGCGCGCCATCAACACCTACCCGCAAGAGCCCCTGCTGGCGATTCTCCCCGGTGTCGCCCTCAGTCAGCTGTGGTCGCTGATCGCTATGGCCGAGAACGCACTGCGGGTGGTTTCCGCCTTTGTTGTGCTGGTGGGTCTGGTCGGCATGCTGACGGCGCTGCTGACCAGCCTGAACGAGCGCCGCCGAGAAATGGCCATCCTGCGTTCCGTCGGCGCCCGTCCCTGGCACATCTTCGCCCTGATCATGGGCGAGACCGGCGCACTGATGCTACTCGGTATGGGGTCTGGCCTAGGCCTGCTCTACGCCATGCTGCTGGCGGCCCAACCCTTGCTGCAAAGCGCCTTCGGCATCTCCATCACCC
This sequence comes from Thiorhodovibrio litoralis, assembly GCF_033954455.1. NCBI lineage: Bacteria > Pseudomonadati > Pseudomonadota > Gammaproteobacteria > Chromatiales > Chromatiaceae > Thiorhodovibrio > Thiorhodovibrio litoralis. Next base: position 2,515,994 of record NZ_CP121473.1, read on the forward strand.
TCGGCGCGCCGCCGCCCGGCGAATGGCTGCTACTGGCATCCCTGCTCGCAGCCGGCGTGCTAGTCGGCGCGATTCCCGCCTATCTCGCCTATCGCCGCTCGCTTATCGATGGCCTGTCCATCCGCTTATGACGATGACCACTAGTACCTTATTTCGGCTTATGTTGCGAAAACAAGCCGCTAGTGGTATCTCTTAGAGCATTGCAGAAGGAGATACCGCTATGGCAAAGAAATATGTAGTCCGTCTCAGCGATGAAGAGCGTGGTTTGTTGGAAGACCTGGTGAGCAAAGGGCAAGCGGCGGCGCAGAAGATCAAACATGCGAATGTATTGCTCAAGGTCGATGCCGAAGGTGCGAATTGGAGCGATGCACAAGCCGCTGAGGCGTTCGGTTGCGCGCCGCGCACGGTCTTCAGCATTCGCGAGCGGTTCGTCGAACAAGGATTTGAAGCGGCGCTTTCACGCAAGCAACGTGAGCGCCCGAGCTGCGAGCCCCTGCTCGATGGGGAAAAGCAGGCGCGGTTGGTGCAAATTGCCTGTAGCGAGCCGCCTCCCGGATACGCGCGCTGGACGTTGAATTTACTCGCGGGGAAGTTGGTGGAACTGGATGTCGTTGAGAGCATCTCGGCACCCACGGTGATGCGCGCACTAAAAAAAACGCACTCCAACCGCATCGGCGCAAGTGCTGGGTGATTCCCCCCGGGGAAGACGCCGCCTTTGTGGCGCAAATGGAAGATGTCCTGGAGGTCTACCGCCGCCCCTACGACCCCAAGAAGCCAGTTGTCTGCATTGATGAACAACCGACCCAGTTGATTGCCGAGACACGCCAGCCCCTGCCGATGCAACCGGGCCAACCCGAACGCTACGATTATGAATATGAGCGCGCCGGTACGGCGGTGAACTTCATGATCACAGAACCCTTGGGGCAATGGCGCAAAGTCAGTGTGCGCGAAACCAAAACCGCGATCGATTTAGCCCAAGAAATCAAGACATTGCTGGACGTGGACTATCCCGACGCCGAGAAAGTCGTTATCGTCTGGGACAACCTCAATACGCATACGCCCGCCTCTCTGTACAAAGCCTTCCCACCTGAGGAAGCGCGGCGGTTGATCGAGCGCTTGGAAATCCACTACACCCCAAAGCACGGCAGCTGGTTGGACATTGCCGAAATCGAACTCAGTGTCATGACCAAGCAGTGCCTAGACCGCCGCATCGGCGATATCGAAACGCTTCGCCGCGAAACCGCCGCCTGGGCAGAACAACGCAACGAGGCCCAAATCGGCGTCGACTGGCAATTCACCAACGACAAAGCGCGTGTGAAGTTGAAGCACTTATATCCGCAAGTTAAGCTGAAATGAGGTACTAGCCCAAATTGATCTGCCGTGTCTGCGGCCCAGAACGAACCGAAATCTCAAAAGGTTTCGGCTTAGCAGCAGGCTGCGGAGCTTATCCGCATCCATGTCGTGATCAGCCGTTTAGTAGATGTGAAAAGGTGATCACGGGTTTCCAATTCCATCCCGCTTGGGTGATGATCGCGACAAGCGGCTGCTTCATTTCCTGGATATTGAATTTCCAGTGATAGGTGGCGCTGACTGTCGGCTGACCATCGTTAGCAAGAATCAGCCCGCCGATAAAACCGGTGTCGTACTGAGCAAATGCAATCCCTCTGAACCAGGATGCGCTCAGGCGCGCTGAAGCTGTGCTCCCGCTTCCCGCCGCGCCAGTCCAGCGAAGGCGGCACAGAGTGTCTTGAGATCGGACTTTGCAGGATTTCCCATCCAGGCGCAGCTTGATCCGGGCGACGGATTTCAAACCTCCAGCAGCCATGATGCCAACCCACTTGGCGTCAGCGTACTTTCACTCCGCGATCAATTCATTTTGCTGTTTCCCCGGCTGGAGCATAAAAGGCGCGTCGGTTTCATTGATAGCGAGCAGTCGCGCGCGCAGGCTTTCGACAGGCAGGCGTTGAATGCCCGAGGCGCGATCAATGGCTGCGGCCCAACTCGCCATTCTCAGCCATAGCAGGACGAGCAGAGCGCAGTAAATGCCGACGACTCCAAAGAGCATGCCCAGATTGCCTTCCGTCAGCGCTATGAAGCCGCTCTTGGGCTGCTCCTCCAGTACGGCGATTTGTCGAAGCTGCTCATCAATCGCTTGTTTAGTCTTTGCTTCGCTGATCAGAATCCATGGTGCATCATAGAACAATACCCCGAACAAGTCGTTGTCACGGCGGTGGTAAGTCAGATAGCGTCCTAAGACAAGTACTTTTGAGTCAGTCGGGATGCCGGCGGTGATCGCAGAGAACCGCTCGGGCATGTCGGCAAGGGCAGGGAATTCCATCAAAACCACGCGACCGCCGTCGGGAAACTGGACAGAGATCGACTGGACTGGACAGGTACAGAAATATCGGCAGCGCGCAAACTTATCCTCGAGGGGCACGGCCGGCTGCGCGTCGAGGGCGCGGGCAGCCGGTCGAGCCTGGCACCATGATGAATGTGCATGCTTCCTGCGAACATGCGTTTTTTGAGGTCGAGTAAAGCATCACCGCCCTGGCCTTTTTGGGCACTGCGGTTCAGCTTGGCGGGCAGGATGCTTAACCGCCTCAGGCTGGGGGCGGCGGAGGCGGCGGTGGACTTCCCGCTGCCGCTGGCATGTGGGGAGCAGCCGGTGCCTTCGCTTTGCCTGCACGCTTGAGCCCAAACAGAAGAGCCAAACCCAGCACCAGCATGCCGCCGCCGAGCAAGGGTCGATAGAATATCCAGGCCAAGGCGACCGTGACCAAGGAGATGGTGGCGGTCAGAATGCCTGCAACCAGCCCAATTGCCCCGCCAACCAGGCGCCCAAACATGGGAACCACCGCCGCCAGAACCCTCAGGGTACCGAACAACAGCGTGAAGCCGATAAACATCGCCACCACGCCCACCAGCCGCAGTATCCAGGTTAGCTGCCGGTTGCTATCCTGCGCCTTCTGGAACATTTCCTGCGCGGAATAGGTGCCAGATTCAAGCAAGGACACCTCATTGCCGTTCGACGCCTGATAGGGAACGAAACTGTTTCCCTTCTGCACAGCGACCAGACTGATATCTTGAGGTGTTACAACGGCAAACTGAATCCGCGCATCGCCAATTTCGGGCGCGCCCGGATTTTGCCCAAGATAGATTTCCGACCCCGAAAGCTCCGCGCCTGCTGGCAGAGTCAGCCCCGGGGTTGCGTCGTTCAGATCGACAGGATTGAAGTCACTGAGACTTGCCAGTTGATCGCGCGACAGCCGAAAGGCACCAACCTCCACGTTATTCGCTGTCTGACTCCAGTCTTCATAAGGCATGCGCCCCGGATTGGCATGTCCACCGGGCTTTTTGAAGTTGCTCGAACTGATTAAGCTCGATTCCCAGCCGCGATTATAGGTGTAAGTCGTGACTGTCTCGGTCCCACCGCCTAACTTTTCGCGCGTTTCTGATTGACTGTGCTCGCGCCATTGGTACATCTGCACCGCTCGGCGCAACTTGATTGCCTGCTCCGTCACGCCAAAGACCGGATCGGTTAAGCTCTCGTCGGTGTCGGCATGCCCTGACAGATGCACGAGCAAGCCCTGATTGGCCGCGTCAACCCGATCTGCGGCTACCGAAACGACCTGCCCCAGACCTTCCTCCAGTGCGCGGGCACGGTTGACCGCACGCCCCTCGTTCCACCACAGCAGCCCCACGGCCACTGCCACCAGCACGATACCCACAAGCATGCCGGTTAAAGAGCTAACCAGACGGCTGCCCCAGGATTGCGAACTGACTTCTCTATAGCTATTTTCAGACATAAGCAACTCCCCCTCTTAGTGAAACACGCGAGACAAGTCTGGCTGTCAAGTCAGCAGGAGATCATGGACGCAGCAGCTTCTGCTATGCCGAAGGTCGACTGTGACAGATCCCGCTCAAACCCAAAGAACACTCAAAGTCAGGCACGTGGAACTATTTTTCCTCATTTTCGTCCACTAGTGTCCCAACGTTTAATCAAATAAATTCAATTGCTTAGCGGTTTCCAGATCTGTGTATTTGTCGGGAAAATGGTTAAGTAATTGATTTATATGCACACGCTCGAACAACGTCAGGCTCAGAACCTGTAGCAAACTATACAGACTTTCATTGATATTCAATCGTTTCTTTACAATTGCTACTAACATATGTCGAGATCGCTATCCAAATTTGCGATTTGACTGCATTTTCAGTCGTGCCAAAGAAAGCTTTTATGCGCAGGTGTTGCTTGATCCATTTAAAAAACAGTTCTACGTACCAGCGATTCCGATAAAGCTCTGTGATCGTGAATGCGGGCAAAGCAAAGTTGTTTGTTAAGAAAACCAGTTCTTTATTCGTTGCCGGATCGATGAACTTAATGCGGCGAAGATGCTGCGGATAACGCAAGGCCGTATTGACACCTGTTAGAGAGACAGTTTGGTCGCATCTTAATCCGGTTGTCTTGTCGACCGGGCGAGAGTGCAATCTTCGCATCTTTGTATTCGACTTGGCGCGTATAACAAAAAAGGCCCCGGCGAGTTGAAAGCGATAAAGACGCTCAAAATCTAGATACGCACGATCCATGATATAGAAAGCGCCCGGCTCAATAGTCAGCAAATCTAGCGCCTTGACGTCATTCAGTTTTGCGTCGGAAATTGCGATAAAACTCGGTATGTTACCGCGCAGGTCCAGTAATGTATGAAGTTTTATGCCCGCTTTCGTGCGCCGAAAAGGCGCCCATGGGAAAACAGAAAGACAAAGATCGATTGTGGATGAGTCAAAGGCGTAAACTGTCTGCTCAAGGTCAAGCGCGAGTTTTTCGTTGCTATAGAGGTCACGGGCGATTTGAATTAGCGTGCTAGTGAAGTCAGCATAAATCCGCCAGTCACGGACCTGGTTAGCGTTAGCAAGGGTATTCCGCGATATCCCTCCACGAATGCCCATGTGGTAAAGCTTGCTCGAATGCGCACGCAGAGTCGTTTCAATATCTCGAAGGCTTTCCGATAGGTCAGTTGCGCGAACATCATGCTTAGGAACTGATCGAGACACGAGAATGATTTGATCTTATGGTTGCCACGATAACGCGTCACGCACTGCCGAAAAGCCGGCAAAGGAAGATGCTCGGTTAACTGTGAGAAAACGAGTTTGCCGGTATACATTCGCAATTAGCCTCCAGTCAAAGATTCCGGACGGAGGCTGGGCGAAATGAGCCGACGCGTTCAAGTCGATTTTCTCGAAAAATCCTAAATGTATAATAAATCTAGCAACTTACGGATCTCGTGTACGAAACGTTGGGACACTAGTGATTTTCGTCCATGAATTTTTTAAACTTCTTGACGATTACCGCCCACCAATCCATGGTATCTTCCATATTCTCAGAGGTGACACCGTAGCGAATATTCACCGGAAACCTGAGCCCAGGATCTCCCTCCTGATCGATTAATGCCTTGCAAAAGCGTTGAGTTCGATTCCATTCGTTGATCGTCTCCAGCGACAACTTCACACCTGACCAGCCAGATATAAACTGTATATCTTTACATTCTTTTCCTTCCTCGCAGCCGTGAAAGTAAATCCCGTATTTGATGCCGTTAGTCCGACCGATAATCAGTGGGTTTCCAAGGCTATCAGTGTCCAACTCAACTTCACCGAAGCCCTTGGCAAGACTTAGAATGGCATCCACGCTATTTGCGTCAATTATGGTAGGTGAATCAGCCGCAACTGCCGGCGTCACAAAAGCCACCGTTAGAAAGACTGCTCGCAGAACAGCTCTAAACGCATGATTTTTCATGATTTTTAAGTAAGCCCCCTAATATCGCTGTCGCAAATGAGTTTTCTATTTTTTTATGACCGGGTAGCGCTCCCGAGGGCTCGGCGGCAGGGAGGCCGCCGTGAAGCCCCCATGCAACGGTGTCCGGCTCATTTTCATAGGTACGCCGCCAATAATGGCCGCAATTTGGCCTCATAGAGCGCAGGAGACGCTGGCGAGAGAAGCGAGTGTTTGAAAAACCTCAGCACCTGACGGCTGATTTTCGACGTATAGCGGAACAGCGGGACCGTCCAGTCTGGTCGCTCGGTGCCATCTGGCGCACCGGGGGCTTTGCGCTGACGTTGCTCCTGTTTGCGCAAGGCTTTGTGATCACGCGCGCCCTCGGCACCGAACTGGCGGTGCAGCAACAGCGTCACTAACGCATGGGTGATGATCGCCAGGCAGACCTGATTGTCGATGGCCACCGGGCTTTTGCCCCAGGCTTTGGCATGGGCGAAATCATTTTTCCAGGTGCAACGGTGTCCGGCTCATTTTCATAGGTACGCCTCCAATAATGGCCGCAATTTGGCCTCATATAGCGCAGGAGACGCCGGCGAGAGAAACGAGTGTTTGAAAAACCTCAGCGCCTGACGGCTGATTTTCGACGTATAGCGGAACAGCGGGACCGTCCAGTCTGGTCGCTCGGTGCCATCTGGCGCACCGGGGGCTTTGCGCTGACGTTGCTCCTGTTTGCGCAGAGCCTTGTGATCACGCGCGCCCTCGGCACCGAACTGGCGGTGCAGCAACAGCGTCACTAACGCATGGGTGATGATCGCCAGGCAGACCTGATTGTCGATGGCCACCGGGCTTTTACCCCAGGCTTTGGCATGGGCGAACTCATTTTTCCAGGTGTCAAAGCATTTTTCCTCATCCCACCTGCGGGCATAAAGAAACGCGACAACACCGGGCAAGAGACTGAAATCATTGGTCAGAAACTCCAAGCGCCGGCCCTGGCGGGTGCGCAAAGTGATCAACCGCTATTCCTGGGAAGAACTCAACAAGGTGATGCGCTCATCGCGCAGCACCCCGGCGTTCTCCGGTGTCTTGGCAATGGGGCATGGCGGCACGCGAGTCCACCACCAGATTGGACTTCATGCGCGTGATCAGGGTACTGCCCTGGGTGCGTTTCTTCCGATCCCAGAAGGCGGCATCAATGAAGGCGCGATCAACCACCCACAGCGTGCGCGCCTCCTGTGTCTGCGCGCCCGGGCGCGCATCGTAGTCCCGCAATAGGTTGATCTCATGGCGGCTACGCGTCTCCACCAACGCATCCTCGGCCAACCCCAGGCGCAGGTTGTAGAACACCAACTCGCCATGTCCCTTGGGATTGTCCTCCCCGCCTTGCTTGGGCGTGCAACGGCGATAATGCGCACTTTCTTCCTGATAGGTGCCATCCATCGCCCGCACCGGGCGGCCATCCAGTCCAGGAATTCCCGCCAGATGATCAGGCAGCACCGCCCCCACCTCGCGCATCAGCACCGGAATCATCGCTTGCAGCACTGCGCGGCGTTCAGTGGAGGCCAAGGCATTGGACCAGGTCGAGCGCGCCAAGGGCACCACCGACTCTGCCTGCGGGGCCAGCTGATCACGCAGATGATCGAGCGCTTGCACCTGCTCGCGCAGCACCCCCATCCCCTGCAACTGGCGCCACACGCCCAAGGCAATAAAGCGCTCCATGCTCAACACCCGCCCCACCGAGGCTGCCCGGCGCACAAACGCCAGTGCGTGCTGCACGGGCGCCACCAGGTCGGCGAAAACAGTGTCATTACCGTGAAAGATGCAGGTAGCTTGAGGCAAACCACCCCCTGACCGCTTGGCGGCCTGAAAAAAACGGATTGTCGCGGCGGCTCAGGCTGGAATGTAGTGGTACTTCCTGAGCATCCGAATCCAACGCGGTGCGTTGCGTTCAACGCTGATGGCTTCGTAGTTGACCGTGGCATCCCGGTAATAATCGCCACGGTGGATCAACACGAAGACGATTTTCAAAATTTTGTGGGCCAGCGCGAAGATCGCCCGTTTTCGCCCACGACGAACGAGCAAGACCTTGAACTTCTCAGCCAACGCACAGCGGGTGCGGCTGGCCGCATGGGCGGCCTCGCAGAGAATCCGTCGGACATAGGGATTGCCCTTGCGCGCGCGTGCGCTCTTGCGCTTGCCGGCCGATTCGTTGTTGCCTGGACAAACACCCGCCCAGGCGGCGAGCTTCTCGGGAGAGCCGAACGCGTCCATGTCGGTGCCGATTTCCACCAACAGCATGGCCGCGCCGGGCGCGTCGAGCCCGGGAATGGTCTGCAAGGCATGCAGCAGCGACTCATGGGGCTGCAGAGCGCTGAGCAAGTGGTGTCGAAACACCTCGATGCGCGCTTCGAGCTCTTCGATGTGGGTGAGAATCTCCCGTAGAACAAACCGATGGGTGTCGCTGAGTTCCCCATCGAGCGCATCGAGCAATTCCTCTTGCGTGGCCTTCAGCCGCTTGCTTGCGTAGCTCAAGACCTGTTGTGGCGTCTCCCCGGCCAACAGCCCCTTGATCATCGCCCGCGCCGAGGTGCCGTGGATGTCACTGACCACCGCCGAGAGGCGAATGCCCCCGTCAGTGAGCACCTTGTGCAAGCGGTTCTTCTCCCCGGCCAGAATGCCGGTGAATTTCTGCATCTGGCGCGAGACCAAGCGCAGTTCGCGCAGATTCTGCGGCGGCACGAAGCTGCCCGTGAGCAGCCCGCTGCGCGCGAGGATCGCCAACCATTGTGCATCGGCGATGTCGGTCTTGCGCCCAGGCACCTGTTTGACATGACGGGCATTGACCACCAAGGCGGCTATGCCCACCCGTTCCAGGGCCGCATAGGGGCTCTTCCAGTAGATGCCGGTGCTTTCCATGACCACCACCTCGGGCGCGAAGGAGGCCACCCACTCGGCCAGGGCGCGGCGGTCACGTTTGAACCCGCCAAACTCCTTCAACTCAACCCGTACCTCACCATCGGCGTCCGCAATCAACGCACAGGCGGTGATCTTCGCATGATGAATATCCAACGCCACAACGCTGTTAAAGATCGGTGTCAGTTCCATGCGCGCTCCCCAACGATTACACTGACGACAGGGAGCCCGCGCAGGCCGCCACCGACATCCCTCTCAGGCGGTGTGCGCCTGGACCTCTTTACCGTGCGCTCTGTGGCGATGCATTCCGGGGTTCGGAGCAGCGGCGGCGGGTCACGTTAGGAATCAGGATCAAGTCGCCAAATAGTTGACCGACCTCGCTGCGCGGGCTCCCCCTTAGCATCTTTCATTTTCCGGGGTGCCGCTACCCCTGCATGACCGTTAAGCAGGCCATTCATCAGGGCATCGAGTCGGTTGGGGATCATGACAAGCACTCCAGTGTGGTATCTTTGAGACACCCACGTTTTGCGCACACTAAATGTGCTTGTCAAGTCTTTTTTTCAGTTTTCCCCAGCGGTTTTCTATTTCGCGGACCGCTACAGCGGCCCTGTCCAACGAGACAAAAAACGCATTCCAACTGCAACACGCTTGCACAGGACTGCATGGCGCTTCTGTATGGTGGAATTATGCGTCATGGTGGAAATTTGAACCGGACACCGTTGAGTTGAAAGGCACCGTAACCTTTCGCTAAGGTATCTTGGATTCAGCGCCAGCAATTCGTCGTGACCAGAGAGTTGCCGAAAGTATAGTTCAGAGTTTGGCGTGTGGGCAACCTTAAGTTTCCAAGAAATTAGCATCCGTTGCGGATTGTCTAATTTTGCGGTGGGGCTCGGTTGTAGGTTCGGGTATCAAGACGTGGGTGGTCATTACCCGCGTTCTCCAGACGGGTGAGTGGAAACAAAAGCGCGTCACTCTGGGAGCCGATCCGGCGTTGCCATTGTCTGAAGCGCGAGCAAAAGCGAACGAGCCGAAACCTCGGTAGCCTTCCGGCTAGTACCTTATTTCGGCGTATGTTGCGAAAACAAGCCGCTAGTGGTATCTCTTAGAGCATTGCAGAAGGAGATGCCGCTATGACAAAGAAATATGTAGTCCGTCTCAGCGATGAAGAGCGTGGTTTGTTGGAAGACCTGGTGAGCAAAGGGCAAGCGGCGGCGCAGAAGATCAAACATGCGAATGTATTGCTCAAGGTCGATGCCGGAGGGGCGAATTGGAGCGATGCACAAGCCGCTGAGGCGTTCGGTTGCGCGCCGCGCACTGTCTTCAGCATTCGCGAGCGGTTCGTCGAACAAGGATTTGAAGCGGCGCTTTCACGCAAGCAACGTGAGCACCCGAGCTGCGAGCCCCTGCTCGATGGGGAAAAGCAGGCGCGGTTGGTGCAAATTGCCTGTAGCGAGCCGCCTCCCGGATACGCGCGCTGGACGTTGAATTTACTCGCGGGGAAGTTGGTGGAACTGGATGTCGTTGAGAGCATCTCGGCACCCACGGTGATGCGCGCACTAAAAAAAACGCACTCCAACCGCATCGGCGCAAGTGCTGGGTGATTCCCCCCGGGGAAGACGCCGCCTTTGTGGCGCAAATGGAAGATGTCCTGGAGGTCTACCGCCGCCCCTACGACCCCAAGAAGCCAGTTGTCTGCATTGATGAACAACCGACCCAGTTGATTGCCGAGACACGCCAGCCCCTGCCGATGCAACCGGGCCAACCCGAACGCTACGATTATGAATATGAGCGCGCCGGTACGGCGGTGAACTTCATGATCACAGAACCCTTGGGGCAATGGCGCAAAGTCAGTGTGCGCGAAACCAAAACCGCGATCGATTTAGCCCAAGAAATCAAGACATTGCTGGACGTGGACTATCCCGACGCCGAGAAAGTCGTCATCGTCTGGGACAACCTCAATACGCATACGCCCGCCTCTTTTGTACAAAGCCTTCCCACCTGAGGAAGCGCGGCGGTTGATCGAGCGCTTGGAAATCCACTACACCCCAAAGCACGGCAGCTGGTTGGACATTGCCGAAATCGAACTCAGTGCCATGACCAAGCAGTGCCTCGACCGCCGCATCGGTGATATCGAAACGCTTTGCCGCGAAACCACCGCCTGGGCAGACCAACGCAACGAGGCGCAAATCGGCGTCGAGTGGCAATTCACCAACGACAAAGCGCGTGTGAAGTTGAAGCACTTATATCCGCAAGTTAAGCTGAAATGAGGTACTAGTATCCGGCGGCAGGATTTGCAAGGGCATCGGTGAAAGAGAGCGCAGGTGCAAAGATGGCACAATTGAGCGTCAGGGATTGGGTTCAGGGGAAGATTGTGAGGGGCTTGAACGTGCCTTTTTGCGCCCGAGGGCGCCGTCAGTCCATCACAATAGTCTGCAAGCAACAAAAAAGGGGCTGAGCACTATGCTCAACCCCTTGATCTTAAAATGGTACCGGGAGCCGGACTCGAACCGGCACGGTGTTGCCACCGTCAGATTTTGAGTCTGATGCGTCTACCAGTTTCGCCACCCCGGCAAGGAACCTGGCTGTTGGCATCCTCTGAATGGGATGCTGCTTGATCAGCGCTGACAAGCATAGCTCAGGCGGCGTTGGCAGACAATGGGGGGAGAAGGCTGGTGTTGGTTCGTTGGGCCTTTTCGGGGCGAAGGGGTGGCGGAGGGTGGGGCTGTTACACTGGAATCTGGCGTTATTCATTTGGCGTTGAGGGGCCGGAGCGGTGGAGCAGGATCAGAAACGGCTGTCCGGCATGGTTGATCGGTCTGAGACGGTTGCGCTGACCGGCACCGTGGAGAGCATCGGGTTTCACAATCCCGAATCGGGCTTTTGCGTGCTGCGGGTGCGCACGCGCGATGATTGGGAGCCGGCAGCGGTGGTGGGGCAGGCGTTGCGGGTGAATGTCGGCGAGTGGGTCGAGGCGCGCGGGCGCTGGGTAACGGACAGGCGCCATGGCCGGCAGTTCAAAGCCGACGAGCTGCGGCTGAAGCCGCCCGGCACGCGCGCGGGCATTTTGCGCTATCTGAGTTCCGGGTTGGTTGAAGGGATCGGACCACACCTGGCCAAGACCCTGGTGCGGGCTTTCGGCGAGCAGGTGTTCGACGTCATCGAGCACCAGCCCGAGCGCCTGCTTGAGCTGCCGGGTATCGGGCGCAAGCGCCAGCAGCGGGTGGTCAGGGCCTGGCGCGAGCAGCATGGGGTGCGCGACATTATGGTCTTCTTGCAATCCCATGGCGTTGGCACGGCGCGCGCGGTGCGCATTTACAAGACCTATGGCGATCAGGCAATTGAACGGGTGCGAGAGAATCCCTATCGCCTCGCGCTCGACATCAGCGGCATTGGCTTTCAGACCGCCGATCGGCTTGCGAGTTGTTTAGGAATCGCGCGCGATGCGCCGGTGCGCATTCAGGCCGGGGTGCGGCATCTGTTGCAGCAGGGCGCCGCAGGCGGTCATTGTGCCGCCTGGCGCGATGAATTGACCGCTCGCGCATCGGCCTGGCTGGGCGCCAGCGCGGCGGCTGTCGATGCGGCACTCGCTACCGAACTGGACGCTGAGCGCCTGATCAAGGAGACGGTCGCTGGGCGCGAGCTTTTGTTCCTGACCCATCTGCACCGCGCCGAGCTGGGCGTGGCCCGCCATATCCGGCGCCTGCGCGAGGGGCGCCTGCCTTGGGGGATTCTGGGGGGAACCCTGGATGTCGATCAGGCCTGGCCCTGGGTGGAGCAGCGTGCGGGGCTCATGCTGGCGGCGTCACAGCTCGAGGCCATTGCTGCGGTGCTCGGAAACAAGGTCAGCATCATCACCGGCGGCCCTGGTGTCGGCAAGACCACGGTGGTCAATGCGCTGCTGCTGATGCTGCGCGCCAAGCGCATCAGCATTCGCCTGTGCGCGCCGACCGGCCGCGCAGCCAAGCGCCTGGCCGAGACGACCGGGCAGGAAGCCAAGACCATTCATCGCTTGTTGGAGTACGATCCGCGGCGTCAGGGCTTCAAGCACGACGCGAGCGAGCCGCTGGACGCCAACCTGGTCGTCTGCGATGAGGCCTCCATGGTGGATGTGAGCCTGATGCACAAGCTGGTGCAGGCGCTGCCTGATCATGCCGCGCTCTTGCTGGTGGGCGATGTCGATCAGCTGCCGTCGGTCGGCCCGGGTGCCGTGCTGGCCGATCTGATTGCCTCGGGCGCCATTGCGACGGTGCGCCTGCGCGAGATTTTTCGTCAGGGCCAAAGCTCGCGCATCGTGCTGAATGCGCATCGGGTGAATGCGGGCCAGCTGCCCGAGGTGCCCGAGCCTCAGCCGCCGGACGGAGATTTCTTTTTGATCCGTTGCGAAACGCCTGTGCAGATCGGCGAGCGACTGCTACGCACCGTGACCGAGCGCATCCCGCAGCGCTTCGGGCTCGATCCGTTGCAAGACATTCAGGTGCTCACGCCGATGAATCGCGGCGATCTTGGCACCCGCGCGCTCAATGCCAGCCTGCAGCGGGCGCTGAACGGCGCTGCCGAGCCGCGCGTCGAGCGCTTCGGCTGGGTGTTCGCCCCAGGGGATAAGGTGATACAGACGGTCAATAACTATGATAAAGAGGTGTTCAACGGCGATATCGGCCGGATTCTCAGCATCGACACCGACGCACGCGATCTGCGCGTGGCCTTCGACGGTCGGGTGCTGGTCTACGAATTTGGCGAGCTCGACGAGCTGGCGCTGGCCTATGCCATCAGCGTCCATAAAGCGCAAGGCTCGGAGTATCCCGCCGTGGTTATTCCGCTGTCGACCCAGCATTTCATGATGCTCAGGCGCAACCTGCTCTACACCGGCATGACGCGTGGCAAACGCCTGGTGGTGCTGATCGCCCAGCCACAGGCGCTGAGCATGGCTGCTGAGCAGACCGGGGAGGCGCGCTTGACCCGCCTTGCCAAGCGCCTGACAGCTAAAGCCCCGGCTACCCCAGAAGACCAATTTGTGGAATTTTCACCCCCTGCCCAGCAAAGCAACCCAACTGGCGAATCGGGAGAATGCGTATCGTGAGCGGCCCCCATGCAATTGAGCCTGCTGCCGAGCCCGGCGAGCAACCAGTAGTCGCCGGGCCTTGGGATCGACCAGCGACTGAATCCGAAACCAGGCAGCGCCCGCTGCAGCGCTCCGACTTTCATTTCGATTTGCCGCCCGAGCTGATCGCCCAGCGCCCCTTGCCGGAGCGCGGTGCCAGCCGTCTGCTGGCGCTCGATGGCCAGACGGGCGCGCTGCGCGACCTGCACTTTGGCGATCTCCCGAGCCTACTGCGCGCTGGCGATCTGTTGGTGTTCAACAACACCCGCGTTATCCCGGCGCGGCTTTATGGGCAAAAGGAAACCGGCGGCAAGGTCGAGGTGCTGATCGAGCGCCTGACCGGCGTGCGCGAGGCCATCGCGCAGGTGCGCGCTAGCAAACCACCACGGCCCGGCACGCGCATCCGGCTCGCCGATGGCCAGACTCTCATTGTGAGCGCCCGCCAGGACAGCTTCTACCAGCTTCAAGCCGAGCAGGAAGACATCACCACGCTGCTCGCACGCCACGGCCATGTGCCGCTGCCGCCCTATATCGAGCGCGCCGACGACACCAGCGACCTCGAACGCTATCAGACGGTCTACGCGCGTCGAGCCGGTGCCGTGGCGGCGCCGACCGCCGGGCTTCATTTTGATGACGGGATGCTAAAGCAGCTTGAGGCCATGGGCGTCGACTTTGCCGAGCTGACACTGCATGTCGGTGCCGGCACCTTTCAACCGGTGCGGGTGGACAATCTCGACGAACATCAAATGCACGCCGAATGGCTTGAGGTCAGCAGCGAAGTGGTGGACGCGATCACCCGCGCCAAAGCCAGAGGCGGACGAGTAGTCGCGGTCGGCACCACCAGCGTGCGCAGCCTGGAAACTGCTGCCGCCGATGGCCAGCTCAGGCCCTTCTGCGGTGATAGCCGGCTCTTCATCCGCCCCGGCTATCGCTTCCGCGTTATCGATGCCATGGTGACCAACTTTCACCTGCCCGAGTCCACGCTGCTGATGCTGGTGTCCGCCTTTGCTGGATACCGGAATATTCTGGCCGCCTACCAGCACGCCGTCGCCGAGAGGTATCGGTTTTTCAGCTATGGGGATGCGATGTTTCTGACGCCACTGAGGCACTCGTCATCGTCATCCTGAAGCATCTGCCGTTACTGACTTGCCGGTATCCAGCAGGCGTTCATCCATTGCCGCATTTCCTCGCGGGTGTTGCGCAAATTGGCCCTGGCATCCATGCGGGTGATCCGGCCATCGCCATTGACGTCTCCACAGGCCGCTCGGGGCAAGTAGCACTCTTGGATCCAGATGCGATGCTCGTTGATTCGTTCAGCTTTAAACGTGCTGATGTCACTTGAATCGACTTGTCCGTCGCCGTTCACATCGGCGCAGGAAAAGTAGTCCATCGTGATCGTATTATCAATGAAGTCAAGGAAACTGCTCACGCGCGTGTAAACGCCGTACTTTCCGGGTTCGGCGCAGCCAATGCCCCAGCTGGTGATTCCTGCGAGCGTCCAATCGCTTCCCACAGGAATCATCAAGGGTCCGCCGCTGTCGCCTTGACAGGCATCCTTACCCCCGGCTGCGTAGCCCGCGCACAGATTGGACGCGACAATGTCCTCGCCGTAGTAGGCCCTCTGGCAAGTCTGGTTACTCACAACAGGCAATGCGACCTGTTGCAGAATGTCGGGATAAGAGGTGTTCCAATCCCGTGGGTTGGTATCTCCCCATCCGATAACCGTTGCCATTGACCCCGCTGCGATTTCCGGTGCCTGGTAAAGCGGGAGCGCAGGGTAGCCGCTAGCAGGGGTTTCGAGCTCGATCAGAGCAATGTCATTGATGTCACCGTCGTAGTCAGGATGATTGACAATGCGTTTGGCGCCAATTCTGACCCCGATGCCCTGGCTGAGGTCTGTTCGCAGATTATCCACGCCTATAACGACGTCGACCGTCGCCGGGGACTCGCCCTCCGTGCAGTGCGCGGCGGTGACCACCCAGTAGGGATCGATGAGAGTGCCGCCGCAGAAGGCGCCGTCGGCAGGGTTTGCATCGGAAGCGGAGATCAGAGCGGCCATCCAGGGCCAGGTCCCGCGAGGTGCGTCCTGCCCCCCGATAATCCTTGTCTGTGCATTCTGACTGTTGGGTGGCGGATTGTTGGCCGCAGGTGCGGCCGCGGCCAGCGCAACAGAAGCCAAGAAAACCGATAAAGATATTTTCTTCATTTTGTGCCTACACATGTTCACGGTTGAGGCTAACGCGCACCTGGCAGTCAGGGCGACGATTGCGAAACGTACTGATTTGGGCCGACACACCGATGCGCAAGGTGGCCTAAGGCTCTTGCGCAGGCGTTTGCTCTTTGACTATAGCAGAAGCAGTTTGACTTTAGAGCTGAGGTTTCGTTCCTGCTCAATGCGCGGGTTGCACCGCATGCGCCTGAGGTGGATGCGCAGTCGAATCTCACGCGCAAGGCGAATATCATGCCATGCTTGCTATCGGGGAAGGCGCCCGCACCCTGGTGAGTGGCCACGTTGCCCGCCCTAAATTATCCACACCCGAGCCCTCACCCAATCCAACCGCAAGAATTGCTTGCACACGGCGATTAACCGCTCAGATTCCTCGCGTCCACAGGCGTGTCTATGACCATTTCTGTTAGAAAACTCGTGCCATTTCTGCTGCCGGTGCTCATCATCGGCCTGGCGCTCGGTCTGTTTCGCTTTCTCAAGGCGACCAAGCCCGCGCAGACGCCACCGCAGGTGCAGGAGCGGGTGTGGCGGGTCGCGGTCGAGACGATCAACCCGGAGCCGCTCGCCCCCGAGTTGACGCTCTATGGCCAGGTGGGAACGCCCGACCTGCTCAATTTGACCGCCTCCGCCACCGCCTGGGTGGAGCAGGTGGCAGTGCGCGACGGCGACCGGGTGCGCAAGGGCGATCTGCTGCTGGAGCTGGATTCGCGCGACTTCCTGCCGCGCATCGAACAGGCGCGCTCGGAGATTCAGGGGCTCGACGCGGAGATCGAGAGCGAGAACAACCGCCACGAAACCGACCAGCTTGCGCTTGAGCAGGAGCAGGAGCTGCTGGAGCTGGCCGACCAGGGCGTTGCGCGCCAGCAGCGGCTAAAGACGCAAAAGGTCGGGGCCGAGCAGGCGCTCGACGATGCTAAGCAACAGCAGGCGCAGCAGGCGCTGGCGGTATCCAATCGCAAGATGAGCATCGCCGATCATCCCAGCCGTTTGCGCGGTTTGCAGGCCAGGTTGGCCAGCGCTAAGGCGAAGCTCGCGCAGCTTGAGCTGGAATACGAGCGTGCGAGCCTGAAAGCGCCTTACGATGGTGTGATCGCCGATGTGGAGGTGACCGCAGGAGATCAGGTTGCGCGCGGGGAAGTGCTGCTGACACTTTATGCCATTGGTAGTCTGGAGGTGCGTGCGCGCATCCCGGCGACCTATCAGGAGGAGATTCTCGCCGCTCTCAATGCGGGAGAGGTGCTCTCCGCGTCCTCCGAGGTCGCCGGGGCCGACGTTAGTCTGCGCCTTGCGCGGCTCGACGGCGAGGCGCAGGCAAGCGGCATCGACGGGCTCTTTAAGGTTGCGAATCATGCCGAGCTGCTGCGCATCGGTCAGCTCCTGACCCTTCGCATGGCGCGCGAGCCGCAGGCCGATGCAGTGGCTGTGCCCATGGCGGCGGTTTATGGCGGCGAGCGGGTCTATGAGATCGAGGAGAATAAGTCCCCTGAACCGGTGCTGCGCATGCGTGGCGTGGCGGTGGAGATGCTCGGCACCCGTCGCGAACCTGACGGCCGCGAGCTGGCCCTGGTGCGCTCCCCGGAGCTGACCGCGGGTGACCGTCTGGTTATCACTCACCTGCCCAATGCCATCAATGGGCTGCGCGTGGAGGTTGTCGAGTGAGCGCCAGTGACCGGGCTGGACCCGCGGGTCGTCAGACCGTTGCGAAGGGGCCGGGTATGGGGCAGGCGATGGGGCATAAGTCAGACCTGATCGGCCTGTTTGCGCATCACAAGGTCGCGGCCAATCTGCTGATGGTCATCATGCTGATGGCCGGTGCCTTTGCCATCGATCGGCTGAACGTGCAGTTCTTCCCGAGCTTCGATCTTGAGATCGTCACGGTGCGGGTGGTCTGGACCGGCGCCAGTGCCGAGGACATCGAAGACGGCATCACCAATCCGCTCGAGCAGCGACTGCGCACGCTCGACAATCTCGACAAGATGACCTCTACCTCCAGCCAGGGGTTGTCGTCGATCACGCTGGAATTCAAAGAAGACGCCGACCCACTGCTGGCGCTCGATCAAGTCCGTCGCTTTGTCGATGAGTTCCGCAACTTCCCGGCCGATGCCGAGAAGCCCCAAGTGGCGCTGGTCACCCGCTACGAGCAGGTCGCGCGGTTGCTGATTACCGGACCGGATTCGCCCGACGAGCTGCGCCAGTTAGCGCGCCAGCTCGAGACCGAGCTGATTGACCGTGGCATCGACAAGGTCGATATCAACGGGCTGCCGGACGAGGAGATCAGCATCGAGATCGACAACGCTCGGCTCGAGGAACTCGATCTCAGTCTCGGGCAGATCGGTGATCGGGTGGCGGCCTTCAGCCGCGACCTGCCAGCAGGCTCGGTTGGTCGCGGGGAGGGCGCGCGCGAGCTGCGCAGTCTCGACAAGCGGCGCGATCCGCTGGAGTTCGCCAGCCTGCCGGTGCAGACCCAGGCCGAGCTGCGGGTCAACCTCGGCGACATCGCTAAGGTAGAACGGCGCCCCAGCGACGGCAGCGTGGAGCTGAGCTACCGCGAGCAGCCGGCGGTGGAGCTGATCGTGCAGCGCGCCGAGACCGGCGACTCGCTAGCGGCGGCCAAGGTGTTTGACCAGTGGCTCAAGGATACCCGCCCGACGCTGCCGCCGGGCGTCGAGCTGCGGGCCTATGACCAGTCCTGGACCCTGATCCGCGATCGCATCATGCTGCTGGTCGGGAATGGACTCGGCGGTCTGGTGCTGGTGGTGGCCATTCTCTACCTGTTCCTGACGGGGCGGGTGGCCTTCTGGGTCGCTTGGGGTATTCCAGTGTCCTTTGCCGCGACCCTGTTCATCATGCTGCTGACCGGCGGCAGCATTAATATGATCAGCATGCTGGCGCTGATCATGGCGCTCGGCATCATCGTCGACGATGCCATCGTGGTCGGCGAGGACGCACTCGCTCATTACCAAATGGGCGAGGACCCACTATTGGCCGCCGAGGGCGGGGCGCGGCGCATGATGGCGCCGGTCATCGCCTCCTCACTCACCACCATCGCTGCCTTCCTGCCGCTGATGCTGGTCGGCGGGCGCATCGGCAATATCCTGATTGCCATCCCCTCGGTGATCATTGCGGTGATCATCGCCTCCTTGATTGAGAGCTTTTTTGTCCTGCCCGGGCATCTACGCCATGCCTTCGTCCACTCGCACAAGGTGCAGCCGCATTCCATCCGCGCGCGGCTCGATCGCGCGTTCGATGATTTTCGCGACAGGATTTTCCGACCGCTGGCGACCTTTGCGGTGCATCAGCGCTTCGCGACCATCGCCAGTGCCCTGGCGTTGCTGATTCTCGCCGTCGGGCTGGTGGCCGGCGGCCGGGTGAGCTTTACTTTCTTTCCGACACCTGAGCCCCAGGTGCTATACGCCAACGCCACCTTCGCCGCCGGCACGCCGCGCGCGACTGTGGATCGCTTCCTGAACCACCTGGAGGAGCGCCTCTATCAAACCGAGCAGGAGTTCGATCAAGGCCAACTGATCAATCTGGCGGTGACCTATCACGGCTCCAAGGCCGGACCTGGTGGTGGTGCGGCCGATCAACTTGGCGCCATTCAGGTCGAGCTGCTTCCGCCGGACGAACGCTCGGTGCGCAACAACGAATTCATCCGCGATTGGCGCAAGAACCTGAAATTACCTGCCGGGCTTGAGCATCTGACGATTACCTCGCGCCGTGTCGGCCCTCCGGGACGGGATCTGACCATCCGCCTCACCGGCCGCGGCGCAGAGCAGCTCAAGACCGCCGCGCTCGATTTGAGCGAAACCCTGTCCGGCGTCCCTGGCGTGCTCGAGGTCGAGGACGACATGGCCTATGGCCGCGAGCAGCTGATCTACTCCCTCACACCAGCCGGCGAGGCGCTCGGGCTCACGGTGGCTGATCTCGGTAACCAGTTGCGCACCGCCTACGACGGACGGCTGGTGCAGATCTTCCAGGACGGCGCGGATGAAGTCGAAGTGCGCGTGCGCTTGCCCGACGCCGAGCGCGACAGCCTGGCCAGCCTTTACCGGCTCAATATCCGCACCCCGGACGGGCAATCGGTGCCCCTGACCGCGGTAGCCAAATGGCGCTCGCGCCAGGGCTTCGAGGTGCTGCGTCATGCTGACAGCAAGCTGGCGGTGGAAGTGACAGCTGATGTTGACACCAATCAGGCCAACACCGACCGCATCATCGCCGCGCTGCAAGAAGGCCCGCTGCCGGAGCTGGAGCGCACCCACGGCATCAGCTATTCGTTCGAGGGACGCTCGGCCGACCAGCGCGACACACTCTCCGACATGCGCAAGGGCGCACTCCTCGGGCTGACGCTGATCTACATCATCCTCGCCTGGGTGTTCGCCTCCTACGGCTGGCCGCTGGTGGTCATGGCTGCCATTCCCTTCGGCATCAGCGGCGCTTTCTTCGGCCACTGGATCATGGGCATGGATCTCACCATCCTGTCCCTGTTCGGCATGTTCGGCCTGTCGGGTATTGTGGTGAACGACTCTATCATCCTGGTCAGCTTCTACCAGCGCTTGCGCGGCGAGGGTATGGCGGTGCGCGATGCGTTGATCGAAGCCTCCTGCCAACGCCTGCGCGCCGTGCTGCTCACCTCGCTGACCACCATCGCTGGCCTCACCCCGCTGCTGTTCGAGGACTCCTACCAAGCCCAATTCCTCATCCCCATGGCGACCTCCATTGCCTTCGGCCTGGCCTTCTCCACCCTGCTGGTGCTGCTCGGCATCCCGGCGCTCCTGTCCCTGCACGAGAGCATCCACCACCGCCTGCTGTGGCTACGTGAGCGGTTGAGCGCCATGCTGGGTTGAAGCCTACAAGGATGTATTCACGGCATCCCCCGCGAGCGTTACCCGGTCCAAAACCCGAAGCTGATTTGGGCGGGCTAGCGAGTGGTGTTCACGTTTAGCTGGTAATCAACGCAGGGGTCGATGGCGGTTATCAGGAGTTGAGCCAGTCGTTTGATCTCGGCAGGATCATCATCCCTGGCGCTGGGCGGTAGGCTGGTTAGTGCCTGGGCGAGGCTGCCTTGGGGGTGGAAATTCCATTCGGTCGGTGCGAGCACCTGGTGTTGTTCGATGCGCGCTTCGCGCGCAACCAAGCGGTGCACTAGCAGTCCGCGCGCGGCGGGGACGGCGGCGATGCAGGTGTTGGGATTGGCGCGATGCGTCTGAACGGGTGGCGGTGCCTTGGTGCCGGTTGTCGCCAAGTCGGTTAGGGTTTGCGCGAGTTCGCTCAGCAGGGCGGTGAAGCGGGTCAGCAGGCCGTTGCCTTGGGTTTGGATCAGGTCGGCGACAAGCGGGTGGTCAGCCATGCGCGCGAGTGGGGTGGTTTCGTGACAGTGATTGGAGATGGTTGGAGTGGCGATGAACGCCTCTGCGTCCTCGCCGCGCAGTTGCTGCTCGAAAGCGGCGAGATTGGGCGTGGTCAGAAAATGTGTCTGGGCGTGGCCGAGCCGGTCAATGCCTTGGTCCTGGATAATCCGTGAGAGTTTTGCGGCAGGAGCCTGGCTGTCGCGCATCCAGCGCTGCCAGCCAGCGATGGTTTCGCAGCTTGTAAGCCAGTCGGCGGCGGGCATGCCTAGGGTGGCCTGCTCGGCAAACGCGATGAGTTCGCGCGGCGCTTGTTCGCTGGCCTGGGATGGCGATGGAGATGGAGATGGGAAAGGGGATGGGAAAGGGGATGGGAAAGGGGACGGAGAGATTGATGGGGAGGGGAGTGGCTGTATCGACCCTCCTAGGGTGAATGGATCGGCTCTCGCCCGCAGGCGGGCTTTTAACCGCTGATAGCTCTGCATGGCTTGGGCCATGCGGGCATCTTCGCGCGGCTGTTCGAGCAGTGGTGGCCAGTCGAGCAGCAAGCGCCATAGGTGCTCTTTGATCAGCTCCGCCTGCACGAGCTGCTGTCGGACATGTCGGGTGGCTGCATCGGGCGTGATGTTGAGAATCTGCTCGGCGGTGGTCGCAAAGGCCTGGGACTGCGCGGTGGCGCAAAGGCTGTAGAGCAAGGGGATCTGTCGGGCGACCTCGGTGACGGCCTTTCCGGTAAAGACCTGGGATGCCGTCAATGGGCGTGACGAGCGGATATCCACCTGCCAGCGCTCGCCGGTCCAGGCAAGCGCGATCTGCAGGCGTCCGGCAATTGTGTCCATGGCCATTTTGTCCACGTCAGTTGTGCTTTAGCCGCGATCGGGGTTTGGGTGTTGGTGCGCTCGCTTCGGTTGCGCGTTTGCCGGAAAACGGAAAGATCCTTCGAGCTGCGACGAGACCGGATGGCGCGCGACGGGATTAGAGTCGCACTCTGACTCGATAGGTCAGGGTGGTTTCGCCTTCTGCGGGGACTTCGAGTGTCCAGACTGCGGTGCGGGCGTTGCCTTTCTCGTGGGGTGCGCTTTCCTCAAGGATTTTCCAGTCGCCGGGGATGCTTTCCTGCAGGGTAACCTTGGCGGCTTCGGGTTTGGCGTTGCGCATGACGATCTCGAAAGCGCTGTCATACTCATATTGCCAGGGACCGCTGCCGGAGCGCTTGCTGAACTCCGTCTGCTTGCGCTCGGCGGTGAGGTCGAACGACTGGCCGAGCAGGACCTTGACGGTTTCGTTCTTCGGCGTGTGGTCGATGTTGTCCTCGCCGATGAATTGCGCATTGCCTGCTGCGTCGCGCTTGTAGACGCGCAGGGTGCCGGCAGGCAGCGGCATGCCGAGATTGGACGCTTCATCATTGGTGAATTCGATAAAGACCTGCACGTCGAGGTCTTGCGCGAGCTCGCCAAGCGCGCGCTGGTAGGCGCCGGCACCGCCCTGAATTAACAGCTCTTTGCCGACTTTCGCGTCGGGCGCCGCGAGCAGACTGACTTGCTTGGACTGGTTGTCGGCAATGGTGGTCGGCTCCGCCAGACTATAGAGGTGATACTCGAACAGGGCCTCTTCCTGCATGGGCGGCGCGGCCGCGGCCACCATCCGTCGCTGCGCTAACTGGGAGAATTCGGCGACCGGCTCGGGGGCGCGGTTTACATCGCCGGCAACCAGCTGCAACTGGGCGTCGTGGTAGCTGCTGCCGCTGCGGTTCTCGAGGGTGACCCAGCCGGTCAGGTCGAGCCGGGTCTCGTCGCTGCTGAGTTCGCCGACATAGTCCGCCTGCCAGCTTAAGCCCCCTGTCAGGTAGCTGAGCTCGAGGGTCTGCGGCGCGGTGACCTGGTTGTCCAGTCGCATCGACAGCGTCGGGCGGTCGCGCAGATTGCTCGGAATGTCACGATAGACGATGCGGTAGGGCAGGCTGCCGATGCGTCCGGTCTCGATGCGGTCGCCAAGCTTGAGCACCACGCCGTCGTTCGCGGCGAGCACGGTGGCGGTTTCCTCGGTTTCTTCGCCCGTGGTTGGATGGGTGCTGATCAGCCCGACCTCGCGGCCGACGTATTTCTCCAGCAGTTTGCCGGGGGTCAGCAGGTCGAAGTCGAAATTCTGCTCGATGACCCGCGGTGCCTGCTGGCCATCTTCGGTCGCCCGCAGCAGCGCGGTCTGGGGCTTGATCTGCGCGCTGACGTCGCGAAAGGCCAGGTCCAGCCGGCCCTCGGGCAGGCTGATCTGACGCTGGTCTTTGATAAGCGCCAGATTGCTGTTGTAGATGGTCACCGCCATGGCGGTCTGGTCGGCCAGGGTGGTGCTCACCTCGGGCAGGGCGGGGGCGGGCTGATTCGGGTTTTGTTGGGTGTCCGGTGGATTGGCCATGACCGCCTCCGCGAGTAAGAGTCCAAGAGCGGTGGTGAGAAACGGTCTGGGGGCCTTTCGGATGGTGGCTGCTGGCATTGAAGGAAGCTCCGGTCTGGGTGATGCTGCGATCAAGAGTGGCCTTTTCCGCCGGGGGAAGCAACTGTCACATCGAGCATCATCAGCATGAATCTCATGCCTGCATACTCCGAGGTGGCCGGGACCATGGGCGTTCGGTTTAAGATGTCGTTTTTTCCGGCGGCGTTTTCTCGCTGCGTTACCTTGCCGATGGGTCATGAATCCCCTTAAACGTCTTGCCGCGCAGACGGCGATCTATGGCGTCAGCAGCGTCTTCGGGCGCTTTCTGAATTATCTGCTGGTGCCGCTCTTTACCTACAGCTTCGCGCCGGCGGAGTATGGCGTGGTGGCTGAGTTCTACGCCTACATGGGCTTTCTGGCGGTGCTGCTGGTGTTTGGCTTGGAGACGGGGTATTTCCGCTTCCGCGCCGATGATCCGGCCTCGGCTGCGTCGGTGTATGCGACTGTGGTCAGAGCCTTGTTGGTGGCAAACGGGGCCTTTGTGCTGGCGGCCGTGGTTTGGCGCGAACCGGTGGCGGAGTTGCTGCGGCATGGGGCGCATCCGGAATACATCGTTTGGACGGCGGCCATCCTGGCGCTGGACTCGCTTGGCGCGGCGGCCTTCGCCCGGCTGCGGGCGGAGAACCGGGCGATGCGCTTTGCGGTGATCAAGCTCATTGAGATCGGCGTCAATATCGGGCTGAATCTGTTTTTCATCGTGCTGTGCCGCCAGGCCTACCAGGCCGATCCGGGCTCCGCGCTCGGGCAGTTGTGGTTGCCGGAGATCGGCATCGGCTACGTTTTTGTCGCCAATCTAGCGGCGAGCGGTTTGAAACTGCTGTTGCTCAGTCCGCAATTGCTCGGCGCGGTGCGCGGATTCGATCGGCATCTGCTCAAGCGGCTGCTGCGTTATTCACTGCCGTTGGTGGTGGTCGGAATGGCTGGTATCGTCAACGAGATGCTCGATCGCGCAGCGCTCAAGTATCTGCTACCAGGGGACAATGCCGCGAACATGGCGCAGCTTGGCATCTACAGTGCTTGCTACAAGCTGTCGATTTTGATGACGCTGTTTATTCAGGCCTTTCGCTACGCCGGCGAGCCGTTCTTTTTCTCTTACGCCGGGCAGGAGGACGCGCGCGCGACCTATGCCTTGGTGTTGAACTGGTTTGTGGTGTTCTGCGTCGGCATCCTCTTGCTGGTGGGGCTGAATCTCGATATTTTTCAGTATTTTGTCGGCTCAGCGTATCGTGAGGGTCTAACCGTGGTCCCGGTGCTGCTGTTTGCGAATCTGCTGCTCGGCATCTATGTGAACCTTTCCATCTGGTATAAATTGACCGATCGGACGTTGCTCGGAGCAGGTGTGGCCTTGATCGGTGCCCTGGTCACTGTGTTCATGCTGCTCTGGCTGGTGCCGCGTTTTGGCTATCAGGGCGCCGCCTGGGCGCATCTGGCATGCTATACGGTGATGGTGCTGCTGTCTTATCTGCTCGGGCGGCGCTTTTATCCGGTACCCTATGACCTCAAGCGTGTGTTCGGCTATCCGCTGCTGGGGCTGGCCTTGCTTGCGCTCGACCGGGCGCTGTTCGGGCTCCCCCTGTCAGTTGGGCTGCCAGTTGGGCTTCCAGTTGGGCTAACAGCAGGGCCATCAGCCGGACTGGATCCGGGACACTGGCCGGTGGCGTTGTTTTGGCTCGGGCTTTTCGCGACCATTGTGATACTGGTGGACGGGCGCGGGCTCAAGAGCGCTCTGATGGCTGGGCGCCGCGGCCCGGCCCGGCCCGGCATGGATTGCTAAAAATGGCCGCTCGAAGCAGCGGACGTTTGAAACAGGGTATGGTTGAAAACGCCGCTCACGGCTGCGTTGTCGCTGCGGCATGAATTTGTTAACTTGGCTCCTGATCTTGGGGCGGAGCTAGGTTCCGTCCGACGATTTAATCTCCTACATAAGGTTCCCATGAGACCCAAGCTGATTTTCGTCACCGGCGGTGTTGTGTCTTCGCTCGGTAAAGGCATTGCATCGGCTTCCCTTGCTGCCCTGCTTGAGGCGCGCGGGCTTAAGGTCACCATGATCAAGCTGGATCCCTACATCAATGTAGATCCCGGCACCATGAGCCCCTTCCAGCATGGGGAAGTCTATGTCACCGACGATGGCGCGGAGACGGACCTGGACCTCGGCCACTATGAGCGCTTTCTGCGCACCCGCATGGGGCGTAAGAATAATTTCACCACCGGGCAGATTTACGAAAGTGTGATCCGCAAGGAACGCCGCGGTGACTATCTTGGTCGCACCGTGCAGGTGATTCCGCACATCACCGACGAGATCAAGGACAGTATTCGCCTGGGCGCCGGCTGGTGCTTGGATGCTGACGACGGCGAGACCGATGTTGCCTTGGTCGAGATTGGCGGCACCGTGGGCGACATCGAATCCTTGCCATTTCTCGAAGCCATCCGTCAGATGCGCATCGAGCTTGGGCGCGAGCAGGTGCTGTTCATGCACCTCACGCTGGTGCCCTATATCCGCGCGGCGGGAGAGATCAAGACCAAGCCGACCCAGCATTCGGTCAAGGAACTGCGCTCCATCGGTATTCAACCGGACATTCTGCTGTGTCGTGCTGAGCATCACCTGCCGGATGATGAGCGGCGCAAGATCGCGCTCTTCACCAACGTGACCGAGAATGCGGTCATCTCGGCCGTGGATGCTGACAATATTTACCGCATTCCGTCGATTCTGCATGCGCAGGGTCTTGATGAGCTGGTCGTGAAGCAGTTTGGGCTCGAAGTGCCGCCGGCTGATCTGTCTGAGTGGAACAAGGTGCTTGACGGGTTTGAGTCGCCGCGCGATCAGGTCACCATCGGCATGGTCGGCAAGT
Organism: Thiorhodovibrio litoralis; assembly: GCF_033954455.1. Classification (NCBI taxonomy): domain Bacteria; kingdom Pseudomonadati; phylum Pseudomonadota; class Gammaproteobacteria; order Chromatiales; family Chromatiaceae; genus Thiorhodovibrio; species Thiorhodovibrio litoralis. The sequence continues at coordinate 2,542,680 of NZ_CP121473.1, forward strand.
ACATGGACCTGACCGAGGCCTACAAGTCATTGTCCGAGGCCCTGGCCCACGCCGGGGTGCATGCGCAGGCGCAGGTCGAGATCCGTTATCTGGATTCCGAAGACATCGAACGCTCGGGCACCGGCGTGCTTGATGGGCTGGACGCCATTTTGGTGCCGGGCGGTTTCGGCGGGCGCGGCATTGAGGGGAAGATCGCCGCGGTGCGCCATGCGCGCGAGCAGCGCATTCCCTACTTGGGTATTTGTCTCGGCATGCAGGTCGCGGTGATCGAATACGCCCGCGATGTGGCCGAGCTTGAGGGCGCGCACAGCACCGAGTTCGCCGCTGATACCGAGCATCCGGTCATCGCCCTGATCACCGAATGGGAAACCGAGACCGGCGCGCGCGAGCGTCGCGATGCCAGCGCGGACATGGGCGGGACCATGCGCCTGGGCGGGCAGAACTGCCGCCTGGAACCGGGCAGCCTGGCGCGGTCCATCTATAGCCAGCACCAGATCCGCGAGCGCCACCGCCATCGCTTTGAGTTCAATAACCAGTATCTCGACCGCCTGAAGGACGCCGGGCTGCGCTTCTCCGGCTGGTCGCTCGACGGGCGCCTGGTCGAGATCATCGAAATTCCGGATCACCCCTGGTTCGTCGGCTGTCAGTTCCATCCCGAGTTCACCTCGACCCCGCGCGACGGGCATCCGCTGTTCCGCAGCTTTATTGAGGCGGCGCGCGATTACCGGCGCAGCCGCACTGACTGAAGGAGCCGGGCCGATGCGTCTCTGTGGTTTTGAGGTTGGCCTCGACCAACCACTGTTTCTGATCAGCGGCCCTTGTGTGATCGAGAGCGAAGGACTGGTGCTGGAGATGGCCGCCGACCTAAAGGCGATCACCGAGGCACTGGGGGTCCCCTATATCTTCAAGGCCTCTTTTGATAAGGCCAATCGGTCATCGATCGATAGCTTTCGTGGGTTAGGCTTAGAGACTGGGCTGCGCATCCTCGAGCGGGTGCGCACCGAAGTGCGGGTGCCGGTGCTGACCGATGTGCATGAGGATACGCCGGTCAGTGAGGTGGCGGATGTGGTCGATGTGCTGCAAACGCCGGCCTTTTTGTGTCGGCAGACTAACTTCATTCAAGATGTGGCGGCGCAGGGCAAGCCCGTCAATATCAAGAAGGGGCAGTTTTTGGCGCCCTGGGACATGGCGCAAGTGGTGCGCAAAGCGCGCGAGAGCGGCAATGACCAGATCCTGGTGTGCGAGCGCGGCGTGAGCTTCGGCTACAACAATTTGGTCTCGGACATGCGCGCACTGGCGGTGATGCGCGAGACCGGCTGCCCGGTGGTGTTCGATGCGACTCACTCGGTGCAGCTGCCAGGCGGGCAGGGGCATGCCTCGGGCGGACAGCGTGAATTCGTGCCGGTGCTGGCGCGCGCGGCGGTGGCGGCCGGGGTCTCGGGTCTCTTTATGGAGACGCACCCGAACCCGGATCAGGCCAAGAGCGATGGTCCCAATGCCTGGCCGCTGGGGAAGATGCGCGAGTTGCTCGAGACTCTGGTTGGCATTGACCGGCTGGTGAAGGCGGGTGATTTGGCTGAAACGGCTTTGCTGGGAGCGGCTGCTTCGCGGACGTGAACCGGCTTTTCGATTTTTCATCTTTCAACTTTCTGGAGCATTCACCATGTCTGAAATCGTCGAAATTCGTGCGCGGGAGATTCTCGACTCGCGCGGCAATCCGACTGTCGAAGCCGATGTGATCACGGCCGATGGCGCCATTGGTCGTGCCGCGGTGCCCTCGGGAGCCTCGACCGGCTCGCGCGAAGCCTTGGAGCTGCGCGATGGCGACAAATCCCGCTATGGCGGCAAGGGCGTGCTCCATGCCTGCGCCAACATCGGCGGCGAGATTCGCGAGGCAGTGCTGGGCATGGAGGTCTCGGACCAGACTGCAATCGACGAGCGCATGATCGCGCTCGACGGCACCGACAACAAAGGTCGCCTGGGCGCCAATGCCATCCTCGGTGTGTCCATGGCCGCGGCCCATGCTGCTGCGCAGGAAAAGGCTCTGCCGCTCTATCAATACCTCGGCGATGGTAATTACCGCCTGCCGGTGCCGATGATGAACATCATCAACGGCGGTCAGCATGCGGATAACAGCGTCGATTTTCAGGAGTTCATGATTTTGCCGGTGGGCGCCGCCAGCATCCGCGAGGCGGTGCGGTATGGCGCCGAGGTCTTTCATGCGCTGAAAGCGGTGCTCAAAGGTCGCGGGCTGGCGACCTCGGTGGGTGACGAGGGTGGTTTCGCCCCCGATCTCCCGTCGAATGAAGCCGCCATTGAGGTGATTCTGGAAGCTATCGGAAAGGCTGGCTTCAAGGCTGGGCAGGATATTTATCTCGGGATGGACGTGGCCGCGTCTGAGTTCTACGAGAACGGCCGCTACAACCTCGCGGGCGAGGGGCGCACTCTCGATGCTGCTGGCATGACCGACCTGTTGCTCGACTGGTGCGCCAAATACCCCATCATCACCATTGAGGATGGCCTGGCCGAGGGCGACTGGGAGGGCTGGAAAGATCACACCGAACGACTCGGCGCCAAGGTGCAGGTGGTAGGCGATGATCTCTATGTCACCAACACCAAAATCCTGCAGGAAGGCATCGATAAGGGCATTGCTAACTCTATACTCATCAAGGTCAATCAGATCGGCACCCTGACCGAAACTTTGGCTGCGATCAACATGGCCCATGGCGCCGGCTACACCGCCGTGGTATCGCACCGCTCGGGCGAGACCGAGGACACCACCATCGCCGATCTGGCGGTCGCGGCCGCGACTGGGCAGATCAAGACCGGTTCGCTGTCGCGCTCTGATCGCGTCGCCAAGTACAACCAGCTGATGCGCATCGAGGATCAGCTTGGCGATGGCGCCGTCTATGCAGGGCGTTCGGCGTTCAAGCAGCTGGCCTAGGGCGACCAGCATGCGCGTTCGGCCCGGGATAAGCCGGCAATCCATGGTGCTGGGGCAGCGTCAAGCGCACCCATCAGGACGGGGTAGGCAATGACGTCCATGCGCTGGTTTGTGCTGGGCCTGGTGCTCCTGCTCGGGGTGCTGCAGTATCGACTCTGGGTTGGCGAAGGCAGCCTGGCGCAGTTGCACACGCTCAAGCTCCAACTCGCCGATTCCGAGACGGAACTTGAACGCTTGCGAACGCGCAATCAGGCGCTGATTGCCGAGGTCGAAAGCCTGAAAACCGGCCTGGCCGCAATTGAGGAGCGCGCCCGTTTCGATCTCGGCATGATCCGTGACGGCGAGTTTTTCCTGCAGGTGATCGAGAAGCCGCCGGTCGAAGGTGGCCGTTCCCAATCTGGCTCCAAAACTGGCTCCAAATCGGGCGAGCCATGATGTCCGCGCCCGGTGCCGATGCCAAGACTCGCACACGGCTAGACTGCTGGGGGCTGATTCCCGCCGCGGGCGTCGGGCGCCGTTTCGGTGCCGCGGTGCCCAAGCAGTACCTAAAGCTTGATGGGCGCCGCGTCATTGATCATGCGCTGGATCGGTTTCTCGCACATCCAGGCATTCGTGGCTGCGCCGTGGTGCTGCATCCGGATGACCCCTATTGGCCGGAAGGCCCGCACGCGTCCAATCCGGCAGTGCTGCGCGCCGACGGCGGGGCAGAGCGCTGCCATTCGGTGCGCAACGGCCTGGACGCTTTGGCGGCGGTGGCCGATGAGCAGGACTGGGTGCTGGTGCATGATGCCGCGCGCCCCTGTCTCAGGCGCGCGGATCTCGACGCCCTGCTTGCCGTGCTGGCCGACGACGAGCCGGTTGGCGCCTTGCTCGCGGTTCCAGTGCATGACACCGTCAAACGGGCGAGGACTGCTGAAATGGCCGAACGCACCCTGGTGGCCGAGACGGTGCCGCGCGCCGATCTCTGGCGCGCCTATACACCTCAGGCGTTTCGGCTCGGGGAGCTGCGCGAGGCGCTCGATCGCGCACTCGAGAATGGCCAGCTGGTAACTGACGATGCCAGCGCCATGGAACTGCTCGGGCGCTCACCACGCCTGGTCGAAGGCCACAGTGACAACATCAAGATCACGCGCCCGGAGGATCTCGCCCTGGCGCGATTTTTTCTTTCTCAACAGGAGTCAGCATGCTGATTGGTCAGGGGATTGACGTGCACCGCTTCGCCTCCGGGAGGCGGCTGGTGCTGGGCGGGGTCGAGATTCCGCACGAGCTTGGGTTGGAGGCGCACTCCGACGGCGACGTGGTGATTCACGCGCTCTGCGACGCACTGCTCGGTGCTGGCGGCTTCGGCGACATCGGGCATCATTTCCCGGACAACGATCCTGCCTTCAAGGACATCGACAGCCGCGTGCTGCTGCGTCGTGTGATGGCGACCCTTGCAGAGCATCAGCTGTCGCTGGTCAATGCCGATCTCACCATCGTCGCCCAAGCACCCAAGCTTGCGCCTCACATTCAGGCAATGCTCGAATGTCTTGCCGGCGACATCGGCTGCAAGCCCGCGCGGATCAATGTCAAGGCCACCACCAGCGAGCGGCTGGGCTTCACCGGACGCGGGGAGGGGATCGCCACCTTCGCGGTAGTGCTGCTTGATCATCCGCCCGGATGGCTGGACTGACACGCGCTGACAGCATGGACGGTCTCTCAGCTCAGCCAAGCGCCTCGGCGGAAACCCAGGATTTCGTCCGGGATTTCGTGCCCTTCGACGCCTTGCCGCGCGCGCATGGCCCGGCGCTCGTGCAATGTCTGCTGCGCGCCGCGCCCGAGGACTTTCTCGTCGAGGAGACCCTGAGCTTCTCGCCCGACGACGAGGGTTCGCACTGGTTGCTGCAGGTGCGCAAGACGGGCGCTAATACCGAGTGGGTGGCGCGTCAACTGGCGCGGATCGCGGATGTGCCGGTTAGGGATATCGGCTACGCCGGCCTGAAGGACCGCCACGCGGTGGCCATCCAGTGGTTTTCCCTGCCCTTGGGCGAGGGGCCGGCGCCGGACTGGTCACCGTTGGTGGATGATGGCGTCGAGGTCCTTGGCTGTCACCGCCATGGGCGCAAGCTGCGTCGCGGGGCGATTGCCTCAAACAGCTTCGCGCTGCGCCTGCGCGAGTTATCCGGCGATGTAGCAGCTCTGGCAACGCAGCTGGAAGCCATCGCCCGCTACGGCGTGCCGAACTACTTCGGGCCCCAGCGCTTCGGTCGCGACGGCGGTAATCTGGCGGAAGCTGGGGCGCTCTTGGTTGGGACCGGAACTGGGACTGGAAGTAGGACCGCAACCGGGGCACGCGCCGGGATTGAAGCCGGAGCTTCGGGCGGCAAGGGCAGGGGACGGCGCCTGTCCCGTCATCGCCGCGGTTTGTTGCTGTCTGCCGCGCGCTCGGCCTTGTTCAATCAGGTACTGGCGCGACGCGTCGCGCTTGGCAACTGGAACCAGGCTTTACCGGGCGAACGACTACAGCTGGCGGGGAGTCATTCGCATTTTCTGGCGGAAACGCTTGATGAAACTATCATCGAGCGCCTTGCCAGTGGCGATATATCGCCCACCGGCCCGCTGTGCGGGGCAGGAGAATCCCTGACAACCGGCGTGGCCGCGGAGTTGGAAGCTCAAGCGCTGGCTCCGTGGACGGATTGGATCGATGGACTCGCGCGCGCGGGTTTGCGCGCGGAGCGCCGTGCGCTGATACTGAGGCCCCTGGACCTGACTCACCAGCTTGAGGCCGAAGACTGCCTGATGCTGCGGTTTCGGCTGCCGGCGGGTGCTTATGCGACCTCCGTGCTCAGAGAGTTGGCAGACTGGAGCGAGCCGGCGCCGATTGGGCGGGAGCAGTGAACTCACTCGGGCAAGATCCCGGAGCCATGCTGGCTGACCTCCTGCACAAAGGCCGTTGGGATTGCCGGCGGGCTCAGCGATCACGCCCCCGGCGGCGCTGGGACTTGGCCGGGTTGCGCAGCAGCACATAGAGGGCGCCGGTGCCGCCATCGCGCTGGGGGGTGGAGCAGAAGGCCAGCACCTCTGGGCGCAGTCGCAGCCAGTAGTTGAGCTTGCGCTTCAGCACCGGCTGGCGATCTGGGGAGCGCGCGCCTTTGCCGTGGATGATCCGGGCGCAGCGCAGATGGCGCTCGCGGCAGTGGGCAAGAAATTCGCGCAGGATCGCTTCGGCGTGTGCGGCGGTCAGGCCATGGAGGTCAAGCTCCAGGTCGATGGCGATGCGCCCGCGTTGTAGTTCGGCCAGGACGCGGCGCTGCACCCCGGGCTGGGTGTAGAGCAAATAGTCAGGCGTTTCGACTTCGTGCTCAGAAAGCTTCCGCGGCGCGTCCTCGTCGATTTCCGGCGGGCGCGGTCGGGGGATTGGTGGTGGGCGCTCACGGTAATGGACCGGAGCCTCGAGCTCGAGCGGCTCGGCATCATCAACGGCTTGCCGAAAAAGCTCGGAATCAGACTCTTGAACCCTTTTTTTCATCCAATGTGTGATAGATTGCAGCTCTCGGCTGGGGCAGTATAGCAAGGGACGCCAAAATGGCTCAGGCGCATCCTGCATCAGGGTTCGCCGAAGATGTGTCTACATGAAGATTCTTCTCAGCAACGATGATGGTTATCGCTCGCCCGGCTTGCATGCGCTGGCCGGTGCGCTGTCGCGGTATGCCGAGGTTGTCGTGGTGGCGCCCGATCGGGACCGCAGCGGTGCCAGTCATTCGCTGACATTGGATACACCCATCCGCGCGGAGGAGGTCGAGCCTGGCCTGTACCGCGTCTTTGGCACCCCGACGGACTGCGTGCATCTGGCCTTGTCTGCCTTGCTCGATGCGGAGCCGGACCTGGTCGTGGCGGGGATCAATCACGGTCCCAATTTGGGCGATGATGTGATTTACTCTGGCACCGTGGCCGCCGCGACTGAAGGACGCTTTCTTGGCCTGCCGGCGGTGGCTGTGTCGAGCACCGCTTACGAGCCGCGACATCTGGACACCGCTGCCGATTTCGCTGCGCGCCTGGTGGTGCGGCTGTGCGAACGCCGGGGGGCGGACCAGACGGATTTGCAAGCCGCGCTCTTCGCCGGTCAGATGATTTTGAACCTCAACATCCCGGATCTCCCGGAGGCCGACATTAAGGGCTTGCTCGCCACCCGACTCGGCAATCGCCATAAATCGGAGCCCGTGATCCCGGCCCAGGACCCGCGCGGGCGCCCGGTCTATTGGGTCGGGCCGCCAGGGCCGGAGCAGGACGCCGGAGACGGGACGGATTTCGCCGCCGTGCGCGACGGTTATGTCTCGGTGACGCCTTTGCAGGTGGATTTGACCCGCCATGGCGCAGTTGCCGCGCTGGATGCGTGGCTGGAGGACATGCGGTAATGGGAACAAACATGGACACGGCATTCGAACGCGAGCCACTTGCATTGCGCGGACGTGAGCAACTGCTGACGCGCTTGGAGGAAAGCGGTATCAGCAACCCTGAGGTGCTCGCCGTGCTGGCGGAAATCCCGCGGCACCTGTTCATCGACGAGGCGCTGGGTACGCGCGCTTATGAGGATTCGGCGCTGCCGATCGGGCATGGACAGACCATCTCGCAGCCCTACATCGTGGCACGCATGACCGAGTTGTTGTTGCAGAGCGGTCCCTGCTCGACCGTTCTTGAGATCGGCACCGGCTCGGGGTTTCAGACCGCCGTGCTGGCCATGCTGGTGCGCCGGGTCTACACCATCGAGCGGCTCGGAGCGCTCTGGGGTCTGGCCGAGCCACGGCTGCGATCGCTCAAACTGCGTAATGTTCGCTACCGCCATGGCGACGGGCGTCTGGGTTGGCCGGAGATGGCGCCGTTCGACGGCATTCTCATCACCGCCGCGTCCGAGGGCATCCCGCGCGGTCTTGCCGAGCAGTTAGCGCCTGGGGGGAGCATGCTGCTGCCGTTGGTAGTGGGGGCCGAGCAGCGATTGGTGCGTCTGACTCGAACACGGGGCGGTTTTCGTCATGAGGACTTGGAGCAGGTGATGTTTGTTCCCTTGCTTGGAGGTGTCGGCTGATGCGGCTGTTCTCGGCGCTTTACGACCGGGTGATCCGGTGGTCGGGACATCGACACGCACCCTGGTATCTTGGTGCCCTAAGTTTCGCGGAATCGTCCTTTTTTCCGATTCCGCCCGATGTCATGCTCGCGCCGATGTGCCTGACGCGCCCGCAGCGCGCCTGGTTTTTTGCAGGTCTGACGACGCTGACTTCGGTCGCCGGCGGTCTGCTCGGGTATCTGATCGGTCGCCTTGCGTTCGGTCTGGTCGAGCCCATCGTCGGCCCCGGCGGCCACTATGCCGAGGCCTTTGGCCAAGCGCGGGATTGGTTCGAGCACTGGGGCATCTGGGCGGTATTCCTGGCCGGTTTCTCCCCCATTCCCTACAAGGTTTTCACCATTAGCGCAGGCGTGCTGGGGATGGCGTTGATTCCGTTCGTGCTCGCCTCGAGTATCGGACGAGGGATGCGGTTTTTTATGGTCGCGGGGCTAATGGTGTGGGGCGGGGCCCCGATGGAGGCGCAGCTGCGGCGCTACGTCGATGTGATCGGCTGGCTGGTGGTGGCGGCGATTGCGGTCTTCGTGATTATCAAGGTCTGAGTCATGGCGCTGGTTGTTTGCGCAAAAGACAATGACATCCTCGCTTCCCGCTGGGCCGTGAACTGGCGTGACCTCGCGTATTCTCGGCACTTCGCGGTACTGCGGATGCTTGGCCTGTTGTGCCTCGCGACCGGTGTTATCGGGCTGATGAGCGGTTGCGCGGGAGGAGTCCTTGCGCCGGTCGAGAGCCGCGATGGCTATGGACCGGCACCGCCCGGCTACTACCGCATTCTGCGTGGCGACACCCTGATGGCGGTCTCCCGACGCACCGGGCGTTCGGTCTCAACGCTGGCGGCCTGGAACAACTTGCGACCGCCTTATCAGATTTATTCCGGCAGTCTGCTGCGGGTGGCCCCGCCGCGCGGGGCGGGGAGGCGACCAACAGTGGCGCAAATAACCCCGGGCGGGAGCACGACGCCGGCGTCAGCGGACCGGGGCTCCCGCAGCGGGTCATCCGCCAAATCAACGACTGGACCATCCACCGGATCATCCAAGGCGGCGCCGGCAACCAAGGTGAGCTCAAGTGGTGGCAGTGCGCGTGCCGGCGGCGTGACCTGGCAATGGCCGGTGCAGGGCAAGGTGGAGCAGACCTACCGCTCGGGAGACCGCACCCGTCAGGGTATCCGAATTGCGACATCCGCAGGCGCTAAGATTGAGGCAGCGGCCAAAGGCACAGTGGTTTATAGCGGCAGTGGACTCAAGGGCTATGGCAACCTTATTATCGTGAAGCACAACGACCATTTCCTGAGCGTCTATGGCTTCAATCGCCAACTGCTTGCCAAACAGGGTGACAAGGTTCGCGCCGGGCAGGTAATTGCTGAGGCCGGGCAAATTCCCAATGGGAAGTATCTGCTGCATTTCGAAATCCGCCGCGACGGAGCCACCGTCGATCCACTCGGCTACTTGCCGAAGCGCTAAGCCAGGCCGATGCTGACAGGGCATTCATGACTGCTCGGCAAACTCTATTGGTTCGTGATGTGGGCGCTGGAGGCCCCGATGGTCGCAAAAAAAATCGAGGACGACTTTACCGAAGACATCCCCGCGGGCGAGGACCAGGACGAGCTAATCGACGCGCAGGACGAAATGGAGGACGAGGATTTGCTCGTCGAAGACCAAAATAAGGGTGATGAGCCCAGCGGAAGCACTGGTTTCGCAGTGGGCGGCGGAGACTTCGACGCCACCCGGCTGTACCTGAATGAAATCGGCGGCTCGCGCCTGCTGACCGCCGAGGAAGAAATTCACTACTCGCGCCTGGCCAATCAGGGCGACGAGGCCGCGCGCCGCTGCATGATCGTGAGCAATCTGCGGCTAGTGGTCAAAATCGCCCGCCGTTATCTCAATCGCGGCCTGCCGCTGCTCGATCTGATCGAAGAGGGCAATCTTGGCCTGATCCGGGCAGTGGAAAAGTTCGATCCCGAGCGCGGTTTTCGCTTCTCGACCTATGCCACCTGGTGGATTCGCCAGACCATTGAGCGCGCGATCATGAATCAAACGCGCACCGTGCGTTTGCCGATTCATGTGGTCAAGGAGATCAACATCTATCTGAAAGCCGCGCGGGTGCTCTCGCAACAACTCGACCACGAGCCGACCAACGAAGAGGTCGCCGACCTGCTCGACAAGCCCATTTTCGAGGTGAAGCGCATGCTTGGGCTGAACGAGCGCATTGCCTCGGTCGACACCCCGCTGGGCAAGGAGGCCGACAAGCCGCTAGTCGACATGCTGCAGGACGAGTCACTCGACGATCTCAGCGACTACATCCAGGACGACGACGTCCATGACAAGCTCGAGCGCTGGCTCGACAAGCTGACCGACAAGCAGCGCGAAGTGATCGAACGGCGCTTCGGCTTGCATGGCTACGATCACTCCACGCTCGAGCGGGTCGCGCAAGAACTCGGCGTGACGCGTGAGCGGGTGCGCCAAATTCAAATGGACGCCCTGCGCCGCCTGCGCCAGACGCTTGAGCGCGAAGGCTTCTCCTCCGAGGCCTTTTTTCGCTAACTGCCTATTTTCTCATCTCCATTTTTCTCGGTGCCGGGTCGTTTCCAGATGGCTTCGATGGGGTGCTATAGCAGCAGCGTGTCCGGGTTTCAATCTCCCTTCTGAAAATGATCGACATCGCGATCGACCGGGGCAGAAGAGGCATAGCCCCTTGAAAAAAAAGGATAAGGGATACGGATACGGATACGGACAGTCGAGCAGCACCGACAGATCGATTATCGAATTGGTCGAACGCCGCCCCGGCGGCCAATGGCCGCCGCCACCCGGAACAGGTCCGGGATATCGACACGGTCGTCGTCGACACGACGAATCACGCCGATACGCTGCAACTCCTGGATCAGCGCCTTTTCGGGAGTATCGGAAGACCTGTCAGCCAGCGCATGCGGCGGAAGATAGAAGCGCTCGTCATCAATCTCTGCGCTGCCGAAAGGCTCCGGGGACAGCGTCACCGTCCGATCACGCTCAATCGCCTGCACCGTGTGCGCATTCTCCCAGCGCTGCATGATGTCCTCGTCCCGGCAGGGCACAGTCTGACCATTCAGTGGCGTCAATACTGTCTGAATCCACGGATAATCCTCTCGCAGTTCCTGCACGCGAACCGATGAGGCGCTCTGCACACCGCGCTTGATGCCCTCCCAGTGCAACACCTCCCCGTGTCCCCTGGCCTGGGTTTCGCGCTGTGCATCGCGCACCGCGATCAAAAAGCTGCGCGGGCTGACCTGCCCCTTGGCATCCGCCAGGTGATTCGGCAGCCATGTATAGGTGCGTCCACGCCGCCGGTTGGCGCCCATGTAGCGGGTCGCCATGTCATGCAGCACCGCCTGTTGCAGGTCTTCGTCCTGGCGCAGCTTCGCCGGAATCGGGTAGACCTGCGCACCATCCGCCTCCGTTGCCGTGAAGGACAAGTGATGCTTCGATTGAAGCCAACGGCGATACATCTTGGCGCCTTCACCATGGTTGCACAGCCAATGCCACAACAGTCCATAAAGATCAGTCCGGCGCCATTCCAGGATGACGCGGCCGTGGTGCAGCTTGGACGAGTCCGGAAACTGCCAGATGGACCGATCCTCCCACATGTCCGGGCGGAGAAAGACCTTCGCCTGTATGCCCGTTTGTCCTTTCAGATCAAGGCAAACCTGAAGCAGTCCGCGCACCAACGCACGGATGGCTTTCCAGTCGGAGCCGGTGCGGTCCAGGGCATCGAAAATCACTAGGTGACGCTTCCCGTCCGCCGCAAGTCGGCCAGCGATTCGGCTCAGCAGCCGCTCCTCGCGCTCGGGGTTGTCCGCGACATAGGCCACGATCTCGGCCCAGTCCTTGCCAGGCAGTTCCTCGTCGTAACGGCTTGTGAGCTGGCGCAGCACCACCGCGCGCCAGATGTCCTCGGCAGCGTGGCTTCCGTGCAAACACTGAAGCACCCGCCGGGAGGGGTGATCGGCATTGCGTGTAGACACCGAGAAGCCCCAGCTCGTCTCCACCCGATCCAGCTGCAGCCTGGGTAACTGGGCGTGGATCAGCGCCCGGGACACGGGGCTGTTGAGGGCTGCGCTCCAGAAGCTCTTGCCGCTACCGCGATCCCCGACAACGAGCGTACTGTTTGGGTCCAGCGCGCGCTCGTGGCCGAGCACCACGTATAGATCGTTTGGGTCGGGCGGGTTGGTGCTCGCATCCATGGTATCCGGCAACTCGTCGAGGGAGCGCCGAACCTGATCGGTCGGGAAGGCTCCGTCTTTGATCTTAATCGGCATGGTCGACGGCCTCGAGATCCTCGTTACCGAGAACGCGCTCATCCAGCGCTGCCATGAACGGCCCGAAGCTTGATGCGATGGCGGCGGCGCCCACGGTGCTCAGGTGTTCCAGCGGATTGAACTGCTCGAAGCGCGGGTCATTCAGGATCTGCAACGGGTAATGCGGCGCCGCATCATCCGTCTCGGCAAAGCTGAAGGCCTCCTCGGCGCCTCCGGCCGGCTGCTCGTCGTACAGGCCGTCGAGCCAGAGCTCATAGGCCCGCGAGCGGAAACCCTCCAGCGCACCCTGTTTCTCCGAAGCACGCGCGTAGACCATCTTTAGCCGCAGGCGCCAATCGTCGTCGCCCGCCGGATGGATATGCGCCATCTGCGCCAGTTGCGCCAAAAGATAGCGATACCCTTCCCAAACCGTGGGCTGGTCGGTGGCGAACAGCAGCACGTCCGCATCCAAGTGCAGGATGGCGGCCGCCGCCGTCTCGTGCAGACCGGCACGGCTGTCGATGAGCACCAGGTCCGGCTCCAAGGCCCGCTCCAGCGTCCCCAGCAGCCGCCTCACCCTCACCGCGAAATCCTCGCCACCGCCGCGGTCATTGTCCAGGTAGGCGCGTGCGAGCTTGGCGATGAAGCCGGCCGGATGCTGCGCAGTGCGCTTGCCCGTGGCCGGTGCCACGTACAGATAGCCCGGATCGGCCAGTGGTGATCTGGCCACCAGCATGCGCTCCACGAGCATTGCCTCCGCCATCGGGCTACCAACCAGATCCTCCGCCAGCCAATCGACAACGCCGAACTCCGGTCGGGCGTCGTCCGGCAGCAGTTGTGCGCCCAGCCCAGGCGCCTCCAGGTCCAGGTCCAGCAACAGCACCCGTTTTCCCTGTGCCGCCAGCTCGCGGCCCCAAAGGAATAAGGCCGTGCTGCGCCCAACGCCACCCTTGAGACTGAAGAAGGAAACCCGCGGCGGATGTACGACCGATGCACCCGCCTCGGTACCCGGTGCCAGCGCCCAGTCTTGTCCGACCACGCGGCGCTCGATCAGACGGATCAGCGTGCCATTGATGTCCTGTACCAGGAAGGGCTCGTCCATCAGCGCCCCACCGAAGAGGGTATCGGAGAGGCGCACCAAACCGGTCTCCGAGCCGGGGCTGTAGGCTCCCAGCGCATCCGCGAGATGCGGACGCGCGGCGACCACCTCGGCTTGGTCTGCGGAGTCCGGCAGTACCAGATGCACCCGCCCGTTCATGTCGCGGATGAAACGGACATCGGCAAAGTCGATGCCGGCAAAGGTGCCTCGGATCTGCTCCAGGGCGCGGGGCAGGGCGTCGTCGAAGGTGCATGGACTCATAATCAGTTCCCGAGGCTGGCCGCGCCCAACGTGCGCAAGCAATGACTTTGGTGCAGTTTACAGCGCTCCTCGGAGAACGCCGCGTCCGGCCAGTAGCGGTTGTCAATGCGCCAGCCAAGCATGTAGGAATCACTGTTCAGCAATTGCTGAACAGCCCCATCCCGCCGACGACGCAAGGACTTCAATGCATGGTCGCGCAGCTCCGGCAGATGCGACAGCTTGACATCCGCCCCTTGGTGGCCCTCCAGCAACAGCTTCAGCGCACACTCGGCACCCAGCCCAAAAAGATGACTGGCGTTGGCAAGACGCCCTTGCTCCAGCAGCAGCGTGCCGTCCTTGTGGCAGCGACGCGCCGCCGCCCGATAGTCCGGTTCTGATTCGGTCATCGGACTCGTGATCCTTGCATAGGCCAATCTCAGTTGTTGCGCCGCCGCCGTGTGACCGTCAGCGCCGAGGCGCGGATCTGGTCCGGGGTGATGCAGAGTTCGCGGGCTTCGTCGAGGACGAAGCTCGCCGGATAGCAAATCCAAGCCACCCTGAGGATCTAGAACAGGTGTCAGGGCGCAAGTTATCGGTTGTTGGGAGGGAGGTCAACGGCGGAAATACGCCTGCTCGACCATCGTGAGGAGCGCGGGACGGACTCAGTTGCGCGTTCTGAAGGAATTTGGGCGCGGACGGGCGAACTGAAGACAAACGCCCTTGGCACCGTGTCTGTCGGGAACAAGCGCGGCTTCCAAGCGACGCGTTGACCGAACTCCGGCTCCGGCTCCGGCTCCGGCTGATTAAAGTTGTCCCACTCCGGTGCCGCTGGACCGGGCGCTCTGGAATGCGCAATCAATCCCCGGCGGACAAACCAGCGTATTACCCGCATGCGCACCCGCTCAGTGATGGTGGCGAGATCTTCGGCGCTCATTTAAGCGGCGGGGAGAAAACGCCGGAATCCCGTGGCTTCAGCGTCCTGCTCAAGCGGATCGAAGACGCCGTCGATGACACAGCAGTGGTAATGGACGTAACGATTGAGAGACGAGCCAAACCGGTGAATATAGCTCACCGCAACGAAACGTGCCTGAGCACTGACGGAACGGCCACTAACGGAACTGCTCTCACGCAGATGCAGCTCAATAATGCGCATGAGAATCCTGAGCACCGCGCTCGGCGCTCGCGGCACGCGCAGCGCATCCCAATCCTTCTTTCGTGCAAATGCGAGATAGGTCTCCAGATGCTGTTGCACGATCTGGTAGAGCGCGGTGTGCTCTGAACAGCGGAGACGATAGGCCTCCGTCGGGCAGCGAGACACGGCGACGGCCATGATGGAGTGCTGGTGGGTTCACGAACCAAGACTGTCTTTATAGACAGTATCGTTGCAGTGTTGCGGAAGGATTGACAGCTGCAGACCAGCCGATGTGCGCCGACGGATTGTTGATCAGTCAATTTTTTTTGCGCATAGGTTGCCGCAGTAGAGGTGAAAAAATGCCGTATTCAGAAAACACAGGCTATTCAAGTAAAGCGCCTAACGTAGGCCACGTTGTGTTATATCTCGCCTAGCTTACGAGTTCATTTGTAGGGATTTTCCCTACAAGAAAACGCAATATTCTCGGATTTTTCCACAATACTAAATTGCGGTTTTCGGCCATATATACTCTAATGTGACCCTTATTCGCTTGGAAGTGTTCTAGTGATGTTCTAAACTCGGATTCTAGGCGGTCGCGCGGTGTCACACACAAGTCGGCTAGTAAGCACAATAGCCAGCATTGAAATCAGGTAATTTCAAAAATGCCGCGGCAGCAAGGCACAGTCTTACCCTAAATTGAAGCATTTTCTGATCTATACGCACATTATGTTTACAACACGGCTCGCCACAGTTCGACAAGTCCGTCGCGGCGCGTCCTGGCCGTTGATGACGATCCGGTTAGCACGCTCATTATTGAGAATGCACTGGCTGACCAGTTTTTGGTCGATACGGCGCATAGTGGCGAAGAAACGCTGGAGCGCATTGAGCCTGTAATGCCCGACATTATTCTGCTCGATGTGGTTATAGGCGGAATGGATGGTTACGCGGTCTGCTCGGCGTTGCGCGCGCAGATCGCGGTCGCTTTTCCGCTCGACACGCTCAAGATCGACCGCTCCTTCGTGACCGCCCTAGGCACGGGTGCGACGGGCAAGAGCGTGGTGCACGCCATCGTCGCCCTGGTGCAGGGACTGAAACTCAAGGTGAGCGCCGAGGGCATCAAGACCCAAGCGCGGGCCGACAGGCTGCGGCGCAACGACAGGAAATAGAGAAATGAAAGAAACATTTGCGTTTATTACAATCTTTGCCCTATCTATCATACTATTCAGCGGAATGATTGCAGTATACGGATACAATAATCCTTATGAGGATTGCAAAAAATACGCTGGATCAATCCCAGCAGGCCAACGATATACCTGCGAACGGATGAACATTGACACTGGCATAGCCCCTTGAAAACCGCACTTCAAATAGCGGCGAAACTCCCGTTCCACATAAGTCGGCACGCGCGGTACCGCCCAGTCTTTCTCTCGTGCAAGAGCGAGATAGGTCTCAAGATGCTTCTTCACGATCTGGTAGAGCGCGGTGTGCTCTGGACAGCGGCGGCGACAGGCCACCGTCGGGCAGCGAGATACGGCGACGGGCATGATGGAGTGCTGGTGAGGTCACGACCCGGTACTGTACATATATACAGTATCGTTGCTGCATTGCGGAAGGATTGATAGCTGCAGACCAGCCGATGTGCGCCAGCGGAGTGTTGATCAGGCAAATATTTTTGCGCATACCTTGCCGCAGTGGAGTTGAAAAGTGGCCGTATTCACCAAACACAGACTCTTCAAGAAAACTGCCTGCTGAAGGTCACGCAGTGATATATCCAGGCGGATTTTTGAGTCCGTTTGTAGGGAATTTCCCTACAAAACACGGTAATCGTCTCGGTTTTTTTCCACAATACTAAATTGCGAATTTTGGCTGAACCTACTCTAATGTGACCGATGCTCGCTGTTAAGTGCTCTAGTTATGTTCTAAACTCGGATTTCAAGCGGTCGTGCAGGGCCACACAAAAGACGGCTAGCAGCACAATAACCGGTATTGAAATCAGGTAATTTCAAAAATGCCGCGACAGCACGGCACAGCCTTACGCTAACTTGAAGGATTTTTTGATCCGTGTGTATTAAGGAGTAGACAGCATGGCTCACCACGGTTCAACAAGTCCGCCGCGACGCGTCCTGGCCGTTGATGACGATCCGGTTAGCACGCTCATTATTGAGAATGCACTGGCTGACCAGTTTTTGGTCGACACGGCGCATAGTGGCGAGGAAGCGCTGGAGCGCATTGAGCGTGTAATGCCCGACATTATTCTGCTTGATGTGATTATGGGCGGAATGGATGGTTTCGCGGTCTGCTCGGCGTTGCGCGCGCAGCCGTGGGGCAGGACTCTGCCGGTGGTGATGCTGACCTCGCAGGACGATACGGCGTCCATCGCGGAGGCTTTTCGGGTCGGCACGACCGACTTTATCGGCAAGCCCATCAATGCGGCACTGCTGCCTTATCGGGTGAAGTGTCTGCTGCGAGCGTGGGATACGCTCCAAGCACTCGGCCTGCGCGAGCGTCAGTTGGCCGCCGCGCAGCGCATTGCCGAGCTCGGGCATTGGGAGATCAAGCCGGCGCAAGGGCGCTTTCAGCTCTCGGAGTCGGCGCGTGAGCTGCTGAAACTGCCCGACCCGCCCCAACGCCAGGCTGCCGACCCCGCACTTGTGGCATCTCCCAAGCTGTCGTCCGAGCCATCAATCGAGCAGGTGCTAGCGGCTGTGCTCGATCAGGTGCTTGAGGAGGAGCGGGAGAGCGTTCAGCGCGTTTTCTCTGGCTTTTTTACCCAGGGTGGCAAGCCGACTCGCTTCGAGCATCGGCTGAGGGACGGACGCGTGCTGCGCCAATGCGCCGAATACTCGCGCGAAACCGGCGGCTGGCTGGGCACGGTGCAGGATGTCACGGCCATGCACCGCTCGGCCCAGCGCATCGTCAAGCTCGCCTACTATGATCAAGCCACCGGCCTGCCGAATCGGGATTTCCTCATCGAGTTCCTGCAGTGTCGGCTCGCTGAAGATCAGAGCGCGGAGATCAGCATTCTGGCGGTCGAGATCGAGGCGCTCAAACGTGTCGGCCGTGGCTGGGGACAGGCGGTCACCAAGCCCCTGGCGCGCGACCTTGCTGAGCGGCTGAGCGCCGCGACCGGGTTCCCCCGGCCCCAGCCTCCGTTCAAGTCCCCGCTGGACTGGACGGCCGACCAATCAGGGCTGCTGGCGTGCGTCAGCGACTCGGCCTTTGCCATCTTGACCGAGGCGGACGCGGCACAAACCCTGGCGCTGGGCCAACGGCTGCTCGCAGATCTTGCGCAGCCAATCGAGGTCGCCGGTATCAAGTTGTCGATTAGAGCCGCCCTTGGTATCGCGCATCGCTCAACTCCGCAGACAGAGGCCGAAGACCTGCTGCGCCATGCCCTGAGCGCAGCTGCGGCTTGTCCCGCGCCGGATCGGGTGCAGCGCTACCAGCACCAGTTCGACACCGAGGAGCGTGATCGCCTGTCGCTTGAGGCCCGGCTGCGCCGCGCCATCGACCGGGACGAGCTCGAGCTTTGGTATCAGCCCAAGGTCGACAGCAATCGCAATACCCTGGTCGCGGCGGAGGGCCTGGTGCGGTGGCGCGATCCGCACGAAGGGCTGATTCCACCCGGGCGCTTTATTCCCTTGGCCGAGGAGACCGGCCTGATCGTGCCCCTAACCGACAGGGTTCTGGACATCGCTTGCAAGGATCTTCGGCGCATGCGCGCACCCGGTCTCACCCCAGTCGAGATCTCGGTCAACATCAGCGCCGCCCAGCTCGATGATAGGCGACTGCCGCAGGAAATCGCTGCACGCCTGAGCAAAGCCGGCCTGCCGCCGAGCTGCCTGGAGCTGGAAATCACCGAGCAGGCGCTGATGTCGCGCGTCGACAGCGTGATCGACACCCTCACCGAGCTGCACGCCTTGGGCATCAGCCTGTCCCTTGACGATTTCGGCACCGGCTACTCCTCTCTGGGTTATCTCGGTCGCTTTCCACTCGACACGCTCAAGATCGACCGCTCCTTCGTAACCGCCCTGGGCACGGGTGCGGCGGGCGAGAGCGTGGTGCACGCCATCGTCGCCCTGGCGCAGGGACTGAAGCTCAAGGTGATCGCCGAGGGCATCGAAACCCAAGCGCAGGCCGACTGGCTACGGCGCAACGGCTGTAGCCTGCACCAAGGTTTCTTCTACTCCCGTCCGCTCGAGTTTGACGCCTTTCTGCGCCTGCTTGATACCCGCTCATCGCCACCCTGGAGGCCTTCGACATGTGTGCCGCAAGCCGTTTGTTAGTGGTCGACGATGATCCGGTAGATACCGAGATCATCCGCGAATTCCTGCACAACACCCCCTATGAGGCGGACTATGCCGCCGATGGCGCCACCGCCTGGGCGCGGCTCAATGCCGATCCGGAGCACTTCGATGCCCTGATCCTGGACCGCATCATGCCCGAGCTGAGTGGCATAGATCTGCTGGCGCGTCTGGTAGCGGACAAGCGCTTTTTCGCCCTGCCAATCATCATGCAAACTGCGGCCAACACGCCCGACCAAGTCGCCGAGGGGCTGGCGGCTGGCGCCTGGTACTATCTGGCCAAGCCCTATAGCGGCGACAACCTACGCCAGATTGTGCACGCCGCGCTCAATGAGCGTTTCCACCGTCTAGAACTGCAACGGCTCGAACAGGAGCTTGATGCGACCTGGACCCTGTTGCACGAAGGCCATTTCCAGTTCCGCACCCCGGAGCAGGCGCGCTTGCTGTCGTCGCGCCTTGGTAGCTTCTGCGCGGAGCACTCGCCGGTGACCATGGGCCTGTCCGAGTTGATGCTCAATGCCGTGGAGCACGGCAATCTCGGCATCGGCTATGCCGCCAAGAGCGAGCTGCTCGCCGAAGGCCGGCTGCGCGAGGAGATCGAGGAAAGGCTGCGCACGCCCGAGCAACAGGAGCGCTGGGCGCAGGTGCGCTTTCAGCGCGATGCCAGCGAAATCCACTTCCACATCCAGGACTGCGGCGAGGGGTTCGACTGGCAGCGCTATCTGGACTTCGAACCTGAGCGCATGTTCGACGCCCACGGCCGCGGCATCGCCATGGCGCGGCAGATGGCCTTTACCCGGCTCGACTATCAGGGCCGCGGCAATTGCGTCGACGCCAGCGCCCGGCTGCACCAGCCTCCCAGTTCAGAGTAGGCCCAAGTTAGACGCAAAGGAGACCCGGAAGAGTCCCGGGCGGCAAGTATCGCCTTGAGTCATGCGCATGTTGAAGCAAAAGGATGACTGTCCACATTTTAGGGGAATCACTGCAACTCAAAGGTGCAGCTCACGCCGACCGGCGCGCCTGGCAGTGCTGGCATGCTGTCTCTTGTTCGGCGTAATCTTACCCGCCGCAGCAGAACCCGAGACAGCCGCGACTGAGACGCAGACTGACGCGCCAAACGCACCACAGTCGGCAGCACAGACTGAGCCGCCTTTGGCCAACAGCAACGAGCTGGTGCTGGGCATGTTCGCCTATCGCCCGAGCGAGATTCTGCGCAAGCGCTGGGAACCGCTGGCCGAGTATCTGTCGGCGCAGCTGCCGAATCACCAGGTGCGCCTGCGGTTGCTCGAGATCGAAGCGCTAAAGCACGCACTGGCTCAGGATCAGCTCGACCTCGTCTTCACCAACCCGGTGCATTACATCCGCCTGCGCGAGCAGTTTGAGATGACAGGCGCGCTCGCCACCCTGATGCGGCGCGAGCAGGGGCAGATCGTCAGTCGACTTGGCGGTGTCATCATCACCCAGGCCGGGCGCGACGACATCCAGACGCTGCAAGATTTGAAAGGTCGCAGCATCCTGGCGGCTGGCCCGGATTTTCTCGGCGGCTATATCGCCCCGCTCGAGGCGCTCCAAGCGGTCGGGCTGCGGCCCGAACAAATCAAGTTCAACTTCGATCCGGCCACGCACGATGCCGTGGTCTTCGCCGTCCTCAACGGTCAGGCCGATGCAGGTTTTGTGCGCACCGGCATTCTCGAACAACTCCAGACCGAAGGGCAGGTCGATCTGGCCGACCTCACAATCCTCGGCGCGCGGGATTATCCCAATTTTCCCTTCCTGGTCTCTTCCCGGCTCTATCCGGAGTGGCCCATCATGGCACTGCCCGGACTCGACCCCGAGATCGGCCGCCAGCTCGCTGCCGCCCTGATTCAGCTCAGCCCCGAGCATCCGATCGCACACGCCGTTGGGATCGCCGGCTTCGATCTGCCGGCGGACTACAGGACGCTGGAAGCGGTGATGCGTACCCTGCAAGTCCAGCCATTCGACCAGGAAGCCAAGCCGGGCTATCAGCACATCTGGTCGGTGCACTACCGCGAAATCTCCGTCCTTGGCGGGCTCGCGTTCTTGTCGATCATGCTGATTCTGGCGCTTGCGCTCAACAACAGACGCCTGCGACAGGCCCAACGCCAAATCGCCACTTCGGAACAGCGTTGGCTTGCGGCACTGGACGGCGCAGGACATGGTGTTTGGGACTGGGACAGGCGCACGGATAAGGTCATCTACTCCCGGCGCTGGAAGGAAATGCTCGGCTATCGCGAGAAGGAGATCGCCTCGCACCTCAATGAATGGGGCCGACGCATTCATCCGGACGATCTCGCAGAAACGCTCAAACAGGTCGAAGCGCATCGCAAGGGCGATCAGGACCAGCTGAGTATCCTGCATCGCCTGCGCGCCAAGGATGGCTCCTATCGCTGGATGCTCGGTCTCGGCTACGCACTCGAGCGCGACGAGGATGGTCAAGCCTTGCGCGTGATCGGCACCAATACCGACTTGACCCGCTATCACGGCGCAGAGATCGCGCTCGCGGACAAGGAAAGCCTGTTCCTCGCCCTAGTCAACCAGGCACCTAACGGCATGGCGTTGGTCGACCCTGAATCAATGAAGTTCGCTCAGTTCAATCCCGCCCTGTCCGCGATGCTCGGTTACACCAAGGAGGAATTCGACCAACTGACCATCACTGATCTCGACGTCGTGCATTCGCTGCCCGAGCAAAAAGCGCAGTTGGCGGAAATCCAACGCTTGGGGCTATTGGTTTTCGACACCCAATTGCGGCGTAAAGGCGGCCAAATACGCGACGTGCGGATCAGCGCACGTTGTGTCACCCAAAACGGCAAACCCTACATCGCGACGGTGTTCAATGATCTGACAGATCTTTACCGGGCTCAGCGCGACCAACTCGCCAGCCAGCAAGACTTTCAGGCCACCTTCGAGCAAGCGGCGGTCGGCATGGCCCATCTTGCCCCGGATGGCCGCTACTTGCGGGTGAATACCAAGCTCTCGGAGACACTCGGCTATTCCAGCGAAACACTCTGCCAACGCAATTTTCAAAGCATCACCCACCCCGATGACTTGGGCAAGAACCTCAATCTGGTCGCCCAACTGATCGCCGGCGACATCGCCAATTATCAGCTCGAAAAGCGCTATTTCCATCAAAGCGGCGAGATTGTCTGGGTCCTGGTGACCATGTCGCTGGTGCGCACCGATCAGGGCACACCAAGCTATTTCATCGCCGTGATCGAGGACATCCGCGCGCGCAAGCAGGCTGAGGAGCAACTGCATGTCGCCGCGCAAATGGTCGATCTCGCCGCCTATGCAATTATTGCCACCGACATGGGCGGGGTGATCCGCCAGTTCAATCCTGCCGCCGAGCGCCTGCTTGGGTACACCGCCGAAAACATGATCGGCCATGCAACCCCTCTAAGCTTCCATCTTGACAGCGAGGTGCAAGACCGCGCCGCTGAGCTATCGGCCACCTTTGGTGAAGAGATCAAACCCGGCTTCCAGGTCTTTACCGAGCCTGCGCTGCGCGAGGGCCATGAAACCCGCGAATGGAGGCTGCGCCGGCAAGACGGCGAGACCTTGAACGTGCTGCTGTCCACCACGGTGCTGCGCGATAGCGCGGGCCATCCCCAAGGCATTCTCGGCAACATCGCTGACATCTCGCCCTTGCGCCGCGCCACCGAGGAACTGCGTGGGGAACGCAATCGGGCGCAATGGTATCTGGAGACAGTCAGCACCATGATCGTCTCGGTCGATCTTAACGGCCGCATCACCCTGGCTAACAGCTACACCTGCGCGCTGCTCGGTCGCACGGAGTCCGAACTGCTGGGCCAGGATTGGTTCGAGACCTGCGTGCCCGAGGCTAGTCGATCCAGGATGCGTGAACTCTTTGAGGGGTGTACCCAGGATGATGGCGAAAACCCCGGCTGTGTCGAAAGTCTGGTGCAATGCGCCGACGGCTCCGAGCGCCTGATCGCTTGGCGCAACCGCCTGCTGCACGACCCCAGCAGCGGCCAGCTCATTGGCGTACTGGCCGCTGGCAGTGACATCACCGAGCGACAGGCACTGGAGAACGCCCGTGCCGCCGCCCTGACGGCAGCCGAACGTCTGACCAGACTCAAAAACAACTTCTTGGCCAACATGAGCCATGAAATCCGCACGCCACTGAACGGGATTCTCGGCCTCACCGAGATTGGCCGGCGTGACTACGACACCGGCAAGGCCGGGCGGCTGTTCCGCCAGATCCAGCGCGCCGGCGAGCATCTGATGGTGCTGTTAAACGACATTCTCGATCTGTCCAAGCTCGAGGCCGGCAAGCTCAGCATTCATCCCGAACCCGTGCGCCTGAGCGAGACGCTCGCCGAGATCCAGTCGCTGCTCAACCCCCAAGTCCGTGCCAAGGGATTCGATCTGATTATCAATCAGGCGCAAGATCTGCCCGAGTATATCCTGATGGACGCCATGCGCCTGCGCCAGATTCTGCTCAATCTGCTCGGCAACGCGGTCAAGTTCACCCAGGCCGGCGAGGTGCGACTGACTGTCTCGCGCGACGATCAACAACTGCTTTTCACGGTTAAAGACACCGGCATCGGTATGAGCGAGGCGCAGATGGCGCGGATTTTCCAGCCCTTCGAGCAGGCCGATGCCGGCACCACCCGCACCCACGGCGGCACCGGCCTGGGGCTGGCGATCAGCCGGTCTTTGGCAGATATGATGGGCGGCAACATCAAGGTGGATAGCCAACCCAACATCGGCAGTTGCTTCGAACTGCGACTCCCGCTGCAACAAGCGCAGGTGCCGAAAGACGCCACACCCCGGCGAACAACCGGCGGCGCGCCAGATCAATCCCTGGCCGACCTCCACATTCTTGCCGTGGACGATGTCGAGCTCAACCTGCTGGTGCTGACCGACCTGCTCGGCCACAGAGGCGCTCAGGTCACCACCGCCGTGAATGGCGAGGACGCGCTCGCACAACTGAGCGCGGCACCAGGGACTTTTGACCTGGTTCTGATGGACGTGCAAATGCCGGTGATGGACGGCTACGAAGCGGCCCGCCGCATCCGCGAACGCTGGCCCAAGCTGCCAGTCATCGGCCTGACGGCCCACGCGATGAGCGAGGAACGCGAGCGCTGCCTGAACGCCGGCATGGTGGCGCACCTGACCAAACCCATCAACATGGACGCCCTGGTGGCAGCCATCGGCAACTGCCGCGCGGATATTGCCCACCAGGACAATAACCCGGTGGCCGCCGAAGCAACTCCTGCGGATGGAACAATCATTGCATCACCAGCGCCCGAGCCAGTTGGCCAGACCCCGGACTCGCAGCCCGACTCGCAACCGGGCACGCAGCTGCCATTAGTCGACTGGGACGCGCTGCATCAGCGCTTTGAGCACTCGCCCGGTTTTATCCCAAGGCTCATCCAAACCGCACTCGACAGTCAAAAAGACACTCCGGCGCGGCTGCGTACCATCGCCTCCGAAGGCAACCTCGATGAATTCTTCCGCCAGACCCATAGCCTGAAAGGCTTCTCAGGCAATCTCTGCGCCGAGTCGCTGCACCTGCAAGCCGATAAACTATGCGAGCAAGCCCGCGCCGGCGATCAAACGGCGTTGGACAATGCAGACAGCCTGGCTGCTAAGCTTGAGCAGGTGCTAGAGGCGCTAGCGGCTCAAGCAACTCCGCCCGATACTGAGTGACAAGGATGAGGCGCGGGTTCTTTCGCCTCCTTGCTGCGGCGGCAGTACTACCAGCACGGCACGCGCGCCAATCGGGCGATCCCTGAAAGCTTGAGTATTTGACTCGAGTATCTTGACTTTCAGGCGCTGATGAATTGTCATTGCAGCGGCTGAAAATGCGCGGCATGGCTCTGGGTGGCGGGTCATTGGGGGCAGGGGTGGCAGGTCATTGCCCAGCGGTTGATCCCATATGCGACAATTCCGTCGCGCTCCTTCAGCGTCCGACTGGTGATCCCGATGGGGGCTGCGCCAGTCGGTTCCAACCAGTCGGCCCGGCCCCGTTTCGCTGCTGCGGCTTGGCTGTCGTGGCTCGTGTAGCAGTCAGTGGAGGAGTCTATGGAAGTAACGGCGGATAGCGCCGCGGAGCGCAAGTACGACTTCGATGTCGTGCGCTGGTTTACCATCATGGCGGTGGTCTATCTGGTGTTTGGCGCCTCGGTCGGCGTCTATATCGCATCGGAACTCGCCTGGCCCTTTCTGAATTTCGATAATCCCTACATCTCCTTCGGACGGCTGCGTCCGGTCCATACCAACGCTGTCATCTTTGCGTTTGGCGGCTGTACCCTGATGGGCACGGCCTTCTACACGGTGCAGCGCACCTGCGGCGTACCGCTGTGGAGCAACAAGCTCGCCTGGTATACCTTCTGGGGCTGGAACCTGGTCATCGTCCTGGCGGTGCTGACGCTGCCCTTTGGCTTTACTCAGTCCAAAGAATACGCAGAGCTGGAATGGCCGATCGATATCCTGATTGCCGCGGTCTGGCTGGCGTTCACCTTCAATTTCATCATGACCATCGCGCATCGCAAGAGCTCGCACATCTATGTGTCGAACTGGTTCTTTCTCGGCATGATGGTGATGATCGTCTACCTGCATGTGGTCAACAGCCTGGCCATTCCGGTGGGGCTGTTTAAGTCCTACAGCCTGTTCTCCGGCGTGCAGGACGCCATGATCCAATGGTGGTGGGGGCACAATGCGGTCGGCTTTTACCTCACCGCCGGGTTCCTCGGCATCATGTACTACTTTGTGCCCAAACAGGCGAACCGGCCGGTTTACTCGTACCGGCTGTCGGTCATTCACTTTTGGGCGCTGATGTTCGGCTACGTCTGGCTCGGCGCGCACCATCTGCAATACACCGCGTTGCCGGACTGGACCGGCTCGCTGGGCGCGGCCGTATCCATCGCCATGATCATCCCCTCCTGGGGCGGGGCGGTGAATGGGATGATGACGCTCTCGGGTGCCTGGGACAAACTGCGCACCGACTATGTGCTGCGGTTTTTGATCATCGCGCTGGCCTTCTATGCCATGTCGACCTTCGAGGGACCGGTGATGGCACTGAAGACGGTCAATGCCCTGTCGCACTACACCGACTGGACCATTGGGCATGTGCACTCAGGTGCGCTTGGCTGGGTCGCGGGTATTTCCATCGGCGCCATCTATCACCTGATGACACGCCTGTGGCATACCAAGATGTGGTCAGAATCCCTGGTGAATGTCCATTTCTGGGCCGCTACCATCGGCACGGTCATTTACATCGTGGCCATGTGGGTGGCCGGCATCATGCAAGGGCTGATGTGGCGCGCCTACGACGAATACGGCACCCTGGCCTACACCTTTGTCGAGTCAGTCGCGGCCATGCATCCCTACTATGCGATGCGCGCGGTTGGCGGCGGGATTTTCCTGTTCGGCGCCGTGGTGATGCTCTTTAATGTGCTGATGACGGTGTGGAAGTCCGCCTCCGAGGGCAGCCTGCGCGAGGCGCGCGGGCCAATGGTTCCGGTGGCAGTGTGAGCGCGGCCCCGAGCAGGAGAGACCAACATGGCTGATACCAAAGCGCGCGGCGTGCAGGACTTTCTCGAGCGCAACATCTGGGGCCTGCTGATCATGACGGCCATTGTGCTGTCGATTGGTGGCATCGTGGAGATCGTGCCGCTGTTTTATCTCAAGAGTACCGAGGAGTCGAACCGCTTCCCGGAGATCGTCTGGGATCAGGCAGGGCAGACGCCCATCGTCTCCGTGGATGACAGCGGCAAGGAGGTCTGGAACTGGAAGGCGGGCGACGGCATTCGTCCCTACACGGCGCTCGAGCTGGCCGGGCGCGATATCTACCAGCGCGAGGGCTGCTATCTGTGCCACTCCCAGCAGGTGCGCCCGTTCCGCGACGAGCGCGAGCGCTACGGGCATTACTCGCTGGCGTCCGAGTCCATGTTTGACCACCCCTTCCAATGGGGTTCCAAGCGCACCGGGCCGGACTTGGCAAGGGTCGGCGCCAAATACTCCGATGCATGGCAGCGCCAGCATTTGCATGATCCGCGTTCGGTGGTGCCTGAGTCCATCATGCCGAGCTATCCCTGGCTTGAGGAGCGTCTGGTCAATGGCAAACGCCAGGCCTTTCGCATGCGCGGGCTTAGGCTGATTGGCGTGCCCTACGCAGACGCGGACATCGAAACGGCTCCTGCGCTGACCGCCGAGAAAACCGAAATGGATGCCTTGGTGGCCTATCTGCAGGTGCTTGGCACCATGGCCAATCTGCAGCCGGGAGTGGATTACCGTGAATAGCCTTGCCGAGTATTTTCATACCGACTGGGCTGCGATGACGGCGGCCGATTGGTTCGGAACCCTGCTCACGGTTGCCATCACGGTGCTCATGGCGCTGGCCTATTTTCTGGTATTCAGGCCCAAGAACCGCGACGCGCTGGAAGCGAGAAAACACATTCTCTTTGAAGAAGACCCGAGCGACGCGAACGGCGATCGCAACGGAGGTGGGCATGGCTGACGAAAATCCTTTCCCGGGCGAGAACAACACCGGCCACTTCTGGGACGATAACATCCGCGAGCTGAAGAATCCGCCGCCGCGCTGGTGGATGATCGCCTTTTGGTTGTCGATTGCCTGGTGGGTGCTCTATGGGTTGCTCTATCCAATGTGGCCGGCGCCACCCTGGGAGACAGACAAGACCGACCAGGAATTTACCAAAGGAGTGCTCGACTGGACCTCCATCAAGGAGTTTGAGCAAGGCATGGCACAGGTCGACGCGGTGCGCGCCAAGTACGAGGATCGCATC
This sequence comes from Thiorhodovibrio litoralis, assembly GCF_033954455.1. NCBI lineage: Bacteria > Pseudomonadati > Pseudomonadota > Gammaproteobacteria > Chromatiales > Chromatiaceae > Thiorhodovibrio > Thiorhodovibrio litoralis. Next base: position 2,570,556 of record NZ_CP121473.1, read on the forward strand.
GCTCAGATGTCCGCGGAGGAGATTCTTGCTGATCCTGGCCTGCTCCAGTACACCCTGGCCTCGTCCAAGGTGGTGTTTGGCGACTATTGCGCAGCCTGCCACGGCAGTGGCGGGCAGGGAAATCCCGGCTACCCGGTGCTGGCCGACAACGCCTGGTTGTGGGGCGGTTCGCTCGGGAAGATCGCTGAAACCATCACCGGCGGGCGCAAGGGCAACATGATTGCGCATCAAAATATCTTGAGCAAGCAGGAGGTGGACACCCTGGCCCAGTTCGCCGTTGACCTAAGCGAGGGCAAGGAGGGCAGCCCCGAGGGCTGGAATCTGTTCAATACCAAGGGCTGCTCAGGCTGCCATGGCCCGCAGGCGAATGGCACGCTTGGCACCCTGCCCAATGGGGACCCGATCACCGTCGGCGCGGCCAATCTGACCGATACCCTGTGGCGCTTTCGCCCGGGCGGCTTTGAGAGCGCCAAGCACACCATTCTTTATGGTGTGAATCAGTCCGGGGTCGAGCAAACGCGCAATGCCGTGATGCCGCGGTTTGGCGGCGCGGGCAGCGCGGAGGGCCGGCTTGATGAGCAGCAGATCAAAAAGCTCGCCATCTATGTGCATGAGCTCGGTGGCGGTCAGTAGCCCCGTGACGGAACCCTGTCCTTGACTGATCCCACCAGCAGCGCGCCGGTTGTCGATGGGCTCGATGACCTTTATGCCGAGTCCGAGCACTGGCAGGTCAACGACGGCGGCGAGACTATTCATGCCAAGCGTCTGCCCGGGCGCTGGCGGCGCATCAAATGGTGGGCCGCCTCGGTCTGGCTGATCTTCTTCCTCGGGCCCTATGTCCGTTGGAACGGGGGTCAGGCGGTGCTGTTTGATATTCCCAATCGGCAGTATCACCTCTTTGGCGCCACCGTGCTGCCGCAGGACTTCTGGATGCTGTCCCTGCTGCTACTGTTCTTTGCGATTCTGCTTGCCGTCGCCACGGCGCTGGCTGGGCGGGTCTATTGCGGATTTTTCTGCTTTCAGACGGTCTGGACGGATATCTTCACGCTGATCGAGGAATGGCTCGAGGGCAACCCGCGCGAGCGGCGGTTGCTGGAGCGCGCGCCCTGGACGCCGCGCAAGCTCGGTATCAAGAGCGTCAAGCATCTGTTGTGGATGCTAATTGGCTTTGCCACTGGCTGGAGCTTTGTTGCCTGGTTCTATGGTGTCTTCCCGCTGTGGCGGGATTTCTTCACCGCTCAGGCCAATGGCGCGGTCTATGCCTTTGTGGCGCTCTTTACCGTGGGCACCTATGTACTCGCAGGCTGGCTGCGCGAGCAGGTGTGCTTCTGGCTCTGTCCTTACGCGCGTATTCAGGGGGTGATGCTGGACCGCACCACGCTGGTCCCTGCTTATGATTTGTTGCGCGGTGAGCCGCGCGGGCGCCTTCACAAGGGTGCGGATGCCCGATCGGATGCTGGCTTGGATGCTGGGGCGCAGAAGCAGGGCGATTGTATCGACTGCAATCAATGTGTTGCTGTTTGTCCGACCGGTATCGATATCCGCGCCGGCCAGCAGGAGGGTTGCATCACTTGCGCGCTTTGTATCGATGCCTGTGATCAGGTCATGGACAAGGTCAACCGACCGCGCGGTTTGATTCGCTATGCTTCGCTGGATGAGATCGAGGGCAGGGGGGCGAAGGCGTTACTGAAGCGCGTGCGTGTCTGGGTCTATTTCGCCATCCTGGCGCTCTCGCTGGTGGGTATTGTCTATGGCTTTTCGACGCTGACCAATATTGAGCTTAAAGTCCTGCATGAGCGCTCGCCCTTGTTTGTGCAGTTGAGCGATGGCTCGATTCAGAACAAGTACACGCTAAAGGTGCTGAACAAGGCTAACGATGATTTGACGGCTGAGGTGGCGGTGCGTGCCGATGTGCCGATTGAGGTAAAGGGGATTGAGCATCGCCTTCGCATCAAGCATGGGGAAGTGACGCCGATGATCGTGTTCGTGCGCATTGAGCCTGAGCATTTGACTGGGGAGACGATTCCGATTTTCTTTTCGGCGCGGGCGACTTTGGCCAATGGGACTGAGGCGACGGCTGAGCGTGAGAGTGCGTTTTTTGCTGAGCGGCGTTGAGGTTAGGTTGGCGAGTTTGGTGGGACTTATCTTCGAGAGTGCGGGGGTTGTTCTGGGCCGAGTGACGGTCGCGGGGGACGCCGTAAATACATCCCTGTAGGCTTCCCAGCGGCGTCCTGCCGCTGGAGACCCCCGCGCCCGTCACCCGGCCCAGAACCCGAACAGAACCCCGAACAGAACCCGAAGTTCATCTCTGCTGCTGAATTGCCGGAATCCATTTGTCGTTGTGCGAAGGCTGCATGGAGGAAATTGACTGATGACTGAGATTGCTTCCGTGGCTTCGGGGTCAGCCCAGGGCGCGCAACCGACGCCGGCTTGGCGCAGCCCTTGGGTGCGCGGGTGGATTGGTCTGGTTGTTGTGGTCCTGCTGGTCAACATCACCATGGTCACCCTGGCCTTTGTCACCAGTCCGGGTCTGGTGGTGGATGACTACTATGAGCGCGGCCGGGCGATGGAGGAGAGTATTCGCTCGCGTGCGGCGGCAACGCCGAACTGGATGCTCTCAAGCGATATTCCGGCGGATCTCAGGGTTGGAGAGCCTGTGACTGTGCGCTTCTTTGCGGTCGATAAGGCCGGTCAGCCGGTTACGCCCGATGCGGTGACCTTCTTTGCTTATCGTCCGTCGGATGCAGGGCGGGACTTCTCTGTCCCGATGGTGGAGGAAGCGCCGGGGCGCTATCGCGCTGAGCTGAGTTTTTCGCTGCCCGGCTTGTGGGACAGCCTGATCGCTGTGCGCGATGGCGAGGCTGAGTACCAGCTCGACCAGCGTCTGCATGTCGATCGGGCGCGGCGTTGATGCGCCGCCCTTGATGCAACAGCGATTCGGATGATCGAACAGCCGTCGCGGTGCTTTCACTGCGGCCTTCCTGTCACGCCTGCTACTGTCGTCCATTCCCAGATAGGGGATCAGGCGCGCGATTTCTGCTGCCATGGCTGCGAAGCGGTATGCCAGGCGATTCATCGCGCCGGGCTTGAGGGCTTCTATCAGCGCACGCCGGATGGCGAGGTGTTCGGCCCGCCGCCGGAGCTGCCGCGTCAGCTCGACTTCTATGATCTTGATGAGGTGCAGCAGGAGTTTGCCCAGGTCTCGGGCGATGCGCGCGAGGCGCAGCTTTCGGTTGAGGGTATCCATTGTGCTGCCTGCGTCTGGCTAATCGAGAACGGTCTCGGCGCCATGCCGGGTGTCGCCGAGTCGCGCGTTAATCTGACCGGGCGGCGGCTGACGCTGCGCTGGGATAACGCCCGCCTGCGCTTGTCGCAAATCCTTCGGCGCCTAGGCGAGCTTGGCTATGCCGCGGTGCCCTTCGATCCGCGCTCGGCCGAACTGGGGCTCAAGCGGCGCAATCGCACGCTGCTGTATCGCATGGCCTTCGCTGGTTTCGCGGCCATGAACTTGATGTGGATCTCCATCGCCCTCTATGCCGGGGCGGACCGGGGTGAGTTCCGCGAGCTGTTCCATTGGATTGGCTGCCTGCTCGCCACGCCTGTGCTGATCTACTCGGGCTGGCCCTTCTTTACCGGCGCCTGGCGCGGCTTGCGCCGCGGTCATCTGGACATGGACCTGCCGATCGCTATCGGCGCTGGCATCACCTATCTCTATTCGCTTATCGTGACCCTGACAGGGCAGGGGGATGTCTACTGGGATACGGTAGTCAACTTTCTGTTTGTGATTCTGCTCGGCCGCTATCTGGAGGCCATGTCGCGGCGCCATGCGGTTTCGGCCACTCAGCGCCTGCTCGATCTTCAACCCAAGGCGGCGACTCTACTGCGCGATGGTGAGGAGGCACTGGTGCCGATTCGCGCGTTGCGGCCCGGCGATTTGATTCTTATCCGCCCGGGCGAGGCGGTGCCGGCGGATGGAACGGTCGAGCGCGGCGACAGCCAGCTAGATGAGGCCTTGCTGACTGGTGAATCCAAGCCGGTCGTGCGCGGCCCAGGGCAGTCGGTCGCCGCCGGCACCATGAACGGCGCCGGAGCGCTACAGGTCAGGGTCGCGGGCGTGCTGCGCGACACCCAGCTCGGGCGCATCCTGCATTTGGTCGAGGAGGCCCAGGCCAGCAAAGCGCCGATTCAAAGTCTGGCGGACCGGGTGGTGCCCTGGTTTGTCGGCGCGACTCTGCTGCTGGCGTTGCTGACGGCGCTGCTGTGGTGGCCGGCCGACCCGGCCACCGCCGTGCTGGCGGCGACCTCGGTGCTGATCATTACCTGTCCCTGCGCCTTCGGGTTGGCCACGCCCATGGCTATTGCGGTGGCAACCGGCAGCGCCGCGCGGCAGGGGATATTGATCAAAAACGGCGCCGTGCTCGAGCGGCTCTCCGGTGCCACCCAAGTGGTGTTCGATAAGACCGGCACCCTGACGCTCGGCCAGCCGACCCTTGTCGCGTTAGTGGATAATCTTGGACTCTGGCGCGCCGATGATGCCGCTGGTGAATTCGGTCAACAGGAGGCCCGAGACCGCGCCCGACACTACTCCAGTCCGCTGACCGAGCAACAGCAGCAGTGGCTCGCCGCGGTCGCCGCGCTTGAGCAGCTCTCCGAACACCCACTCGCCCGAGCGCTGACTCGCTTCGTACGCGAGCAGCAACTCGGGTTTGGCGGCTTGACCGTCGAGCAAGTGCGAATTCAGCCCGGACGCGGTCTGGCCGGCGTGGTGGATGGACAATCCCTGGTCCTCGGCTCGGCCGACTGGCTGCGTGAGCAAGGCATTGCGCTGGCAAAAGACATCGAGACCCCGCCCGACTGGCCCGGAGCCACGGTCCTGCATCTGGCCGTTGCGGGCACCGAAGTCGCACGCTTGCTGCTGAGTGACGACCTGCGCCAGGATGCGCAAGCGACGGTGAATGCGTTGCTCGCTCGAGGCTTGCAGGTCTCCCTGCTCAGCGGCGACCGACAGCAAGCCGCCGTCGCAATCGCACAAAGACTGGGCAACATACAGGCCATCGCCGAAGTTCTACCCGAGGGCAAGGCCGAGGTCATCGCTAAGCTGCGCGCGGCCGGGCAGCGGGTCGTCATGGTCGGCGACGGCGTCAACGACGCCCCGGCCCTGGTCAGCGCCGACATCGGTATGGCGCTTGGCAGCGGCACCGACGTCTCCATGGCCAGCGCCGACATCATTCTCACCCGCAACGAGCTAACCCGTGTGCCCCAGGCACTGGCGCTAGCACAACGCACCCTAACAGCCATCCGCCAGAATATCGGCCTGTCGATCGTCTACAATTTGATCATGGTTCCGCTGGCAATGGCCGCGATGATCACCCCACTTGTCGCAGCCATCGCCATGCCCCTAAGCTCCCTTGCCGTCATCGGCAACTCGGCAAGGATTGCTTCAGTGCTGAAAAAGCAGGGCGGTGGGGGTGGTGCGACGACCAACTCGGCCAAGATCTGATATGGCCTGGACTAGCCGCTGGCACATGAACTATTCCACCGACTTGGCCTCAAGCTGCGTGAAGGTGCGACTGATATTGGTGCGATGCCAGTTGTCGAAGTGCTCAAGGTTCTTGAAGCCTGGGGCATCCGAAAGGCGCTCGACGGTGGCCTGCAGGTCGTCGAAATTCTCCACTGCTGCGCTGGTTTCGGTAACCAGAAAGTCCAGATAGTCGCCGGTTTGCGCGCGCGCCTGCGCCAAGTCTGTTGCCTGCCCGTGGCCTGGAACGATGTAGCTTGGCTCAAGGGATTCCATGGCGTGAAACGCATCGCGCCACGCTGTTACGTCTGACCATGGGTGAATTCCCAACATACGATCAACATAGACCATGTCGCCGGTGAAGAGCACCTCCTGCGCGGGTAGCCAGACCACGACATCACCGGGGAAGTGGGCGTCGCCAAACCAGATGAGCTCGAAGCTCAGGCCGCCGATCTCGATCGTCAGGCGGTCACCGTCGGCCGGTGCTTGCGCGTAGTCCGGTTCCGTCCCCGCGAGTCCGTCGCCAAGTACCTGGCGCAAGCTGTCAAGGTGCTGTTCGGCAAACTGCTTTTGCGTCTTCGCCGTGCGCGCGAGCGCGATGATCTGCGCGCCTTGATCGCGGAAGTAACCATTGCCAAGCCAACGGTGATCCTGACTGCCAGTGTTGATCACATGAGTCACCGGCTTGTCGGTCACTTGGTCGATGGCGGCGTCGATCTTTTCGGCTCCTCGTCGCGACGCGCCCGAATCGATCAGGACCACGCCCGCGTCGGTCACGACAAAGCCGAGATTGTTGTTGAGCGCGTCGTTCTCGGCCGTGCGGCCGGAGGTTGGACCGATAATGGCATAGACGTTATCTACCACGCGGGTGGCTTTCGGCTCGTAGGCCTGCGCAGCGCAGGAAATGCCGGCAACGAGCACGGCCAATAGATACACCAGAGTGGTCTTTACTGGGCGTGTCTGTGCTAGGGTTGTCTTCATCGGAAAATTCCTTGGTGCTCTGCACTCATTTGAGAGAGTCCCGGTGCGCGCGATTTAATGTTTTCACTCTCCGCAGACATTCTGCCCAAAACAAAGTTATGGAAGTCATCTACGGTCTGATCCCCGGCATGCTGCTACTTGGGCTTGCCGCCGTTGTGGTGCTGTTCTGGGCCGCGCGCAGCGGGCAGTTTGACGATCTCGAGGGAGACGGGCAGCGTATTTTGATGGATGACGATATCAAGCCGTCCGATCCGCGGCGCTTTCCCGGCGCGGATGTGGATGACGATTGATTGGCGTGATTCGCTCGGATGTTAACGCCTTATCCCTCCCGGTGCGGGCTTCTTATAGGGACTGCACCAGCTCAAGCATCCGTTGCGCGTGCCCCTTGGGCTTGACGTCGTAGAGCGCGTGGCGGATGCGACCGCCTTTTTCGATGATGAAGGTGGTGCGCAGGATGCCCTGGCGGCTGACACCGTTGACGACTTTCTCTCGCAGCACATCGTAGGCGGCGCAAACTTCGGCGTCGGTGTCCGCCAGCAAGAGCAGGCTGAGGCCGTATTTGTCGCGAAAGGCACCGTGGCTGGCGCAGTTGTCGCGGCTGATACCGGCAATGTTGGTGCCGGCTGCCTCGAATTCCGGGTGCAGGTCGGTGAATTCTAGCGCTTCCATGGTGCAGCCGGGGGTGTCGTCCTTGGGGTAGAAGCACAGGATGAGATGCTGGTCGGCCCAGAGCTTGGCGCTCTTGACCACATCCATGTCGGCGTCGGGGAGGGAAAAATCAGGGGCAATGTCGCCAGCTTGCAACATGAACGAAAGGCTCCGGTGGTTTGATGCCATCGCCGCAGCACAGCCTGCAAAAGTCGCTGCGGCGGAGAGTCAGGCGGACAGAGTGGCGCGCGGTGAGAGACCGGCGCTGGAGTCCGCGGCAGGCTGATTGTAGTGTTTCCTGCTGGAGCGGAATTTAGGGTGCCTGGTGGCGCGCGTCAACCGTCTTCGGTGGTGGATTTTGTATCACCGGAACGCGCTGGGACCCCATGGGCCCCATGGTTGCGTTGGGGAATGCGCTCGGGGATGCGTGCGTGGGAATCGCTCTTGGGCGGAACTGGAAGCGGCTCGCCGCTTTCTTCTGGCGGTTTGAGCAGGATGCTGGCGATGGTGCCGCCGCCAGGTCGGGTGCGGAGATGGATCTCGATGTCATTGGCCACGGCGAGCTGGCGCGCTACCGCCAGACCCAGGCCGGTGCCGCCGGTGCCGCGATTGCGCGATTGCTCCAGGCGATAGAACGGACGGAAGACGGCGTCCAGCGACTCATCGGGGATACCGGGGCCGCGATCAAGCACCTGAATCTCGACGCTTTCGGCGCAGCCTTGCAGGTCGACCTCCACCAGGTGGTCGCTATAGCGCAGCGCGTTTTCGATCAGGTTGCCGAGAATTCGCCGAAGTGCCATGGGGTTGACATGGGCGGGGCAGGGCGCGGCCAGACGGCAGCGAATGCGCTGACGCTGGCCGACGACCTCCCTGATCAGGACGCTCACCTCAAGATTTTGCTGCTCGCCTGCGCCCAGACTCTGGCCCAGCTCGACGGCGTGGCGAATGAGCTCGTCCATTTCTTCGATATCTTGCGTCATGCGCGCGCGCTGAGCGTCACTGACTGGCTCGGGCAGCATTTCGACCGCCAGACGCAGGCGTGTCAGCGGCGTGCGCAGGTCGTGGGAGATACCGGCGAGAAGCACGGTGCGATCGGCCAACAGCTCGCGCACCTGCTGACTGGTCTCATTAAATCGCCGCGCGAGATTGGCCAGCTCCAGCGGGCCAGTTTCGGGCAGGGGCTCGGGTGAGCGTCCGCGCGCGACTTCCTCTGCAGCGCGCGAGAGGCGTGTCAGTGGGGTGGTGACGCGTCGGGCCAGAATGGTGGCCGTGAGCAGAATCAGCACCAGCGCCATGACCGAGACCAGGGCCACGCCCTGGAGCGGTTTGGTGTTGATGCGGCTGCGCGGAAACCCGACCCAGACCGGGCCGCGCTCGGTATCCATGCGCATCCAGAACCAGCGTTCCCCGTCCACCAGACTGCTTTCGACCTTGATCCGGTGCCCGAGCTGGTTGGCGATGGATTTTGCCAGGCGGTTGGTGTAGGGGAAGAAATAGGGCTCGAGGTTTTCTGGTTGCTCCGGATGCGGTCTCAGCTCGAGTTGGTACTCCTCGCGCAGTCGCTCGCGGTATTCGGCGCGCAGCGGCGCGGGCAACTTGACCAGGGTGCGAGCCGAAAGGTCCATCAGGGCGGCCAGGTCGCTGGTAGCGCGTTCGACCACCGGAAAGAGCGCATAGTGCAGGATGGCGAAAAATGTCACCAGCGCGAAGCTGCCGAAGGTCAGCACCAGTGTCAGCAGTGCGCGGCTGAACAGCGAGCTTGGCAGCCAGCGCCGGCGTCGGGTCATGCCTGGCCCTTGGGCGTGAAGATGTAGCCGCGGCCCCAGACGGTGCGGATGTAGCGCGGGTTTTTCTTATCGGGCTCGATCTTGGCGCGCAGGCGCGCGACCTGCACGTCGATGCTGCGATCGAAGGGGTTGCGCTCGTAGCCCTTGAGCAGGTCCAGCAGCTGGTCGCGGTGGAGCAGGCGGTTGGGGTGCTCGCAAAAGACGCACAGCAAGTCGAACTCGCCCGAGGTCAGGCTGATTGGCTCGCCGTCGCGCGTGAGCTGACGCATGTCGATATCCAGCCGATAGGGGCCGAAGCTGAGGGTGTCGTTCGCCTCCTCTGCGGGTTCCTCTGCAGGACTGGGGCTTTGGCGGCGCAACACCGCGCGGATTCGGGCAAGCAGCTCGCGCGGATTGAACGGCTTGGGCAGATAGTCATCGGCGCCGACCTCAAGTCCAACGATGCGGTCAACCTCATCTCCGCGCGCCGAGAGCATGATGATCGGCGTGCTGTGGCTTTGGCGCAACCGCCGCGCCAGGCTGAGTCCGTCCTCGCCTGGCAGCATCAGGTCAAGAATGATGATGTCGGGGGATTCTGCCTCAAGATGCCGGAACATCTGCTCGCCATCCTCCACGCCCGCCACCTCAAAGCCTTCGCGTTCCAGATAGTCGAGCAGCAGATCGCGTAGACCCTGGTCATCGTCAACGACCAGTACCTGGGCCTTATCGGCGGATTTGGATGCGGTGATGTCCATGGTGGGGGAGCCGTCTGCTTGGTGGTGGCGGAATGTCAGGTGCCAGACGCCGCGGTTTTGCGGGCCGGTAAGCGACGGATGTTTTGCATTGCGAATAATCAATTAGTTTTCGATGTTGCGAAAATGTGATTTTGTTCTCGCATATTGGTTACAAGTTGTTACAATATTAGTATATAAGGAAATAACAGAGTAACCTGTTTCTCGCACAATAACGACCATCAGCTGAAGGTGATCAATCGCTCTGTTCCAGTGCCTGCGCAGTGCTTAACCGGTTGTTGCACGGTGCTTGGAAGTCTCGAACGCATCTTTGGCCAGGCTTTTTGAATCATTTGCCGAACCAACTCGGAGGAACGAGCATGATCTTTGACGCTTTAACCATCAGCGGTTTGTTGGTTGCGATTGTGTCCGGCGGCTTCCTCGTCGGCGTCGTCAGTCATAACGGTGCGCAGACGCGGGGGACGCGCCGCGGCTCTGCGGTGAAACCCCAGGCGTGAGCCTCCCGGGTTTGAGCCCCAGTTTTGAGGCCCCTGGCGTGAAAACCGGGCCTCAAACTCAGCACCTCAAACTGAGGATTAACAATCCTCGGGCCTGAAGCCCGGGCTTGGGACCCCCAAGCCTGCGGCCCAGCCCTGAAAACAGGCGAGATATTGGGCCCGATTTGTCGGGCCAGTGCCTGCATCGCTTTGGTGCGGTGATTTCTGCAGCTCGGCTTCTACCCAGACGCGTTGCTTGACGATGCCTGATTTTCGGGCGTCGCCTGACTATTGCGCATCGCCTGACTTTAGCCGTCGTGCCTCGGTGGCGCCATCGGGGCTCTGAGCGGTTGTTTTGTGCTTGCGGGTTTTCTTTAGGGTAGCAAGCCTCTTCGCCGTCCCAGCGGTTTTCGAACCGGTGCGACGGCGTTTTTTTGTTTCAGCGCCTAGCCTTTGATCTCAGTATAATGCGCGCATTTTTGCGGTTTGTCGCCAGCCGGATTGGTCCCATAGCATGCCGAGCCGGGGCCTACCGCAACAGAGACCGATCCGCCCCACGGAAGTTTCCATGCGCGCTTTCTCATCGCTGATTTCCCCACGGACTCTGGCGGCGCTCTTCTTCACAGGCGTTGCCCTCTATCTCGCGACCCTGGTGCCGACGCGCGAGATCGCCTGGGTCATGGTCTTTTTGGTATTGACCATCTTCCTGTTCGCGTTTGAGGTGGTTGCGGTCGACGTTGCGGCCGTGACCGTTATGCTGCTATTGGGCCTGACTAGCCTGCTGGCGCCGCTGATGGGGCTGGATACCGGGCTGGTACCGGTCGAGTCCCTGTTCGACGGCTTCGCCTCGAATGCCGTGATTTCCATTATCGCGGTCATGATCATCGGCGCCGGGCTGGATCGCACTGGCATCATGTCCAGGGTGGCGGTCTTCATCATGCGCATCGGCGGTAAGACCGAGGCGCGCATCATCCCGCTGATCTCGGGCACCGTAGGGGTCATTTCCTCCTTCATGCAGAATGTGGGCGCGGCGGCACTCTTTCTGCCGGTGGTCAGCCGCATCTCCGCGCGCACCGGGCTGCCGATGTCGCGGCTGCTGATGCCCATGGGCTTCTGCGCCATTCTCGGCGGCACTATCACGATGGTCGGCTCGAGTCCGCTGATCTTGCTCAATGACCTGATTTTGACCACCAATGAGTCCCTGGCGCCGGAGCAGCGCATGGAGACCTTCAGCCTGTTCTCGGTCGCGCCTATTGGCCTTGCGCTGGTCACAACAGGCATTTTGTATTTCGTGATCGCTGGCCGCTTGGTGCTGCCGGCGCGGGGGACAGATCACCTTGAGGGGCATGATCCCATGGCCTACTTCGCTGACACCTATGGCTTCAGCGATTTCTCGGTTTATGAGGCGGTGGTGCCTGAGGACGGCCCTCTAGTTGGCGTCAGTGTCGATGAGCTTGAACAGCGCTGGCGGGTGCGGGTTATCGCGATGGAGAAGGGTGATGGTGTGCGCCTGGGCTCGGATGGCGTCGATCGCAGTCTGGGCGTGGCGGCCGGCAGTCGGCTCGGGCTGATCGCACCGGCTGAGACCTTCGCCGAGTTTGTCAGCCAGACCCGGATCGCCGTCAAGCCGGAGCTTGAGCTGTTTGCCGAGACGCTTTCCGCTGGCAAGGCCGGTATTGCCGAGATCGTCATCCCTCCCGGCTCCGCTCTGCTTGGCAAGACGGCGCGCGACCTGTGGATGCGCAAGACATACGGTCTGTCGCTGCTAGCGGTTCGCCGCGGCGATGAGACCCTGACCTACCGCACCGGTGGTGTGCGTAATTTGCCGTTCAAGCCGGGCGATACCCTGGTGGTGCATACCACCTGGGCGGACCTGCATCGACTGGAGAGCGACCGCAACTTCGTCGTGGTCACCACCGAGTATCCGCACGAGCAGTTGCGCCCGCACAAGGTGCCGGCGGCACTGCTGTTTTTTGTCCTGACCCTGGCTCTGGTGCTGGTGACCGATCTGCGCCTGTCGGTGGCTTTGCTCACCGGAGCGGTTGGCATGGTGCTCTCCGGGGTGCTGAGCATCGAAGAGGCCTATGAGGCGGTGAGTTGGAAAACGGTGTTTTTGCTCGCCTCCCTGATTCCGCTCGGCATGGCGGTCGAGAGCTCGGGCGCGGCGGCCTGGATTGCTTACGAGAGCCTGCGGCTGCTGGGGGATTTGCCGATCTGGGGCATACAGGCGGCGATCGCGGTGCTGGCGACTTTCTTCACCCTAGTGATGTCGAATGTCGGCGCCACCGTGCTGTTGGTGCCCTTGGCGGTGAATATCGCGCTTGGGGCCGGTGCTAACCCGGCCATCTTCGCGCTGACTGTGGCCATTGCCACATCGAATTCTTTCCTGATTCCAACGCATCAGGTCAATGCCCTGATCATGGGACCCGGCGGCTACCGGGTGCCGGATTATCTGCGCGCCGGTGGCATTATGACGGTGCTCTTCCTGGTGGTCTCACTGACGGTGCTCAATGCGCTTTATGAGTAAAGCCGAGCTGATGAATCAGGCGGACCCGATGAATCATGCCGAACGTTCTCAGCGGCGCGCGCGGCCAGTGTGGGATGTTATCGATAGGAGAGCCACGGATGCACGCTAATACCCAGCGACAGCCATTGTTTTCGGTTGCGCATCCGGCGCTTCGGTTGCTCGTGACAGCCGCGTTGCTGTTATGCACGCCCCTCGCGATGGCCTCGGCCGGTGCGGCACCCGAACCGCAATGGCTGGACTTGACCAGCCACAAGGTCGGCTACGCGGCGCTGATTGTCTTTTTCCTCGCCTATGCCCTGGTCATGGCCGAGGAGTTCCTGCATTTGCGCAAGTCCAAGCCCGTTATCATCGCTGCCGGGCTGATCTGGGGCATGATCGGCTATGTCTATGCGCAGGAGGGGCTGAATCACGCCGCCGAGGAGGCGGTGCGGCACAATCTGCTTGAATACGCCGAGCTGATGCTGTTCCTGCTGGTGGCCATGTCCTATATCAACGCCATGCAGGAGCGCAAGGTCTTCGATGCCCTGCGTGCCTTCTTGATTCGCCGTGGTTTCGGCTTTCGCACCCTGTTTCTGATGACCGGGGGGCTGTCGTTTTTGATCTCGCCCTTGGCGGATAACCTGACAACCGCGCTGCTGATGTGCGCGGTGGTGCTGGCCGTCGGTGCCGGCAACCGGACCTTTATTTCATTGGCCTGTATTAATATCGTGGTGGCGGCCAATGCGGGTGGGGCCTTCAGCCCGTTTGGCGACATTACCACCCTGATGGTGTGGCAGTCAGGGCAGCTCGAGTTCTTTGCCTTCTTCGCGCTGGTGGTACCGTCGGTGGTCAATTACGCCATTCCCGCCGCGTTCATGTATCGCGCGGTGCCCGACGCGCATCCGCAAACCGAGTCCGAGCGCGTCGCCATGAAGCGCGGCGCCAAGCGCATCATTGTGCTGTTTCTGCTCACCATTGCCACGGCGGTCAGTTTCCATCACCACCTGCATTTGCCGCCTGTCATCGGCATGCTGACGGGGCTTGGTTTGCTGAAATTATTCGGCTTTTACCTGCGCATGACACACCACGGGTGGGAGTCCAGAAACTCGGCGCGGGCGCGGGAAATCGGCGACCTGGTGCCCTTTGATGTCTTTCAGAACGTCGCGCGGGCGGAATGGGACACCCTGCTGTTTTTCTACGGCGTGGTGCTGTGCGTCGGCGGGCTGGGTTTCATCGGCTACCTGGGACTGTTGTCGGAGGCCATGTATACCGGCTGGGGGCCGACGCTGGCCAATATTCTGGTGGGTATGATCTCGGCGATCGTCGATAACATCCCGGTGATGTTCGCGGTGCTGACAATGAGTCCGGAGATGTCCAATGCACAGTGGCTGCTGGTGACGCTGACCGCTGGCGTGGGCGGCTCGCTGCTGTCAATCGGCTCGGCGGCCGGGGTAGCGCTGATGGGGCAGGCGCGCGGTGCTTACACCTTCTTTACGCATCTGCGCTGGACGCCGGTGATCGCGCTCGGCTATTTCGCCAGCATACTGATTCACCTGATCATCCAGTTTTTTGCCGGGCTGTTTTAAGTTCGGCCGTTCCGAATCGGGCCGTTTGGAGTCCGGCAAGGGCGCGACCCTCATATACCGGAGGATATAACCAGCGCGCAAATGTCTGCACTTGGTGGGCGAGCGACCCGAAGAATCCTGAATTCGCTCATTTTCAAGAAGGATAAACCAATGAGGGGGCGATTTGGTTCACGCTCGGTTCGGCCGCCTGTTGAGCCTCCACTGGGAGCGCCTCCAAGCCTGACGCAGATACTTGTCGGCCTCAATCGCCAGCAGGCTCGGCAGGAAGCACAGCAGGATCAGCGGCCACCACAGGATGGGAAAATCGGCCGTCTTAAACCAGCTTGAGGTCGCCGGCGCGAAGGTCGGAATCAGCCGGATGGCGATGCTTAAACCCACGCCAGCGAGCAGCCATTTGTTGCTGAAGGGGCTGAAGCTGAACACCGACTGGTCGATGGATCGCGCCGAGAAGACATAGCCAAAATGGGCGAATAAAATAGCCCAAAAGGCGGCGGTCTGGGCCTGCGTCAGCAACAGCGGGTTGATGAGTTCGCCATTGGCCAGGGCGGGAGCTCCAAACAGGTAATAGATACCGAAGCCGGGCAGAGAAATGGCGATGCCAAGCAAAATCACGCGCTGAATGAAAAGCCCGTCGATAATGTTCGCCTTTGAGTCGCGGGGCGGATGCGTCAGCAAGCCGCGTTCTTTGGGTTCCATCATCAACGGCAAGGTCAGTAACAGCGAGTCGAGCAGGTTGATCCACAGAATCTGAATAGGCTCGAGCACAAAGCGCTCGCCAAATAGGGGGACGAACGCGGCCATCAGAATGGCCCCCATGATCAACAGCGCCTGGGCGGCATTGGTTGGCAGGGTGTAGAGAATCGCCTTTTGCAGATTCTTCCAGGCATGGCGGCCTTCTTCGACCGCCGTGACGATGGTGGCGAAGTTGTCATCGGCCAGCACCATGTCGGCGGCCTGACGTGCCACCTCAGTGCCTTCCTGACCCATGGCCACGCCGATGTCGGCCTGCTTGAGCGCCGGGGCATCATTCACGCCATCGCCAGTCATGGCGACAACATGGCCGTTGGCTTGGAAGGCCGCGGCGATTTGCTGCTTGTGCTCAGGCGCGACCCGGGCGAAGACCGAGACTTCTTCGACTTCCCGGCGCAGGCGCTCTGAGTCCATGTCATTGAGTTCGGTGCCGGCGAGCACCCGCTCGGCCGGAATGCCAAGCTGGCCGGCCACCGCCTGGGCGGTCAGCGGATGATCGCCGGTCACCATCACGGTGCGAATCCCGGCCGACTTGCAGTTGGCAACCGCCTGCTTCGCACTTTCCTTAGGCGGGTCGATCATGCCCTGCAGGCCGGCAAAGCAGAGATCATGCAGATCCTCGTGCAGCAGATCGGCGTGATCATTCGCCACCCGCTTGAAGGCAAAGCCCAGGGTTCGCAGCGCCTGCCGGGCGAAGGTCCTGGCGGCCTCAAGGTAGGCCTCGCGGTTCAGATCGGTCTCTTTCGCCTTGGCATCCGTGGCGCTGGCGCACATTTCCAGCAGGATCTCCGGTGCGCCTTTAACAAAGATATAGCGCTCCCCCTCATAGTCAGCCAGCACCGCCATGTACTTGGTGCTCGAGTCGAAGGGGATTTCCTCAATGCGCTGCTGCCGGTCTTTGTTCAGAGCCGCCTTGGCGCCGGAAATCAACAGGGCGATCTCAGTCGGGTCGCCGATGCTGTGGCCCTCATCGTTTAAGTGGGCGTTGTTGCAGAAGAAGCCGATTTCCAGCATTCGGCGCAGTGCTGGATTGGCGGCGGCATCAATGGGCGCACCGTCTTGAGAGAACTGGCCGTGCAGGTCATAGCCAACACCTGACACACCGAAGGCCTGACCGGCGGCGAAAACATCGGTCACCGTCATGCGGTTTTCGGTCAGGGTGCCGGTTTTATCCGAGCAAATGACCGAGGTGGCGCCCAGGGTCTCGGCGGCTGGCAGGTTGGCGACAATGGCGTTCTGGCGCGCCATGGCATTGCCGGACTTGGCCAGCACGGCGGTGACCAGCGCCGGGAGCATTTCCGGAATCGCGGCCACCACCAGCGAGATGGCGCCGAGCAGACTGTAGGAAATCTCGTAGCCAAGGTAGATGCCAACCACGAAATTCACCGTGCCGATGCTCATGATGGCAATGATCAGCGTCTTGATGAAGCGCGCGAGCTTGCGTTGCAGCGGGGTGGAGTGCGCGGCGGCGGCTTTGACCATGCCAGCGATCTCGCCAAAGACCGTTTTGTCGCCAATCTCCACCACCACCGCCTTGGCGGTGCCCTGAGTCAGGTAGGTGCCGGAAAAGCCCATGTTTTTCTGATCACCGGGCACCACCTGATCGCCTTCGATCGCGTTGGTGGTTTTGGTAACGGGCACCGATTCGCCGGTCAGGGAGGATTCATCAACCTGGGCGTTGTGCAACCGGATAAAGCGCACATCGGCGGGGATCTTGTCGCCGCCTTCGAGTTCAACGATGTCGCCGGGCACCAGACCCTTGGAGGGAATCCGCACCAGACCCTGGTCGCGCAGCACCATGCACTCGGGCACCATCATGGACTTGAGTGCCTCAATGGCGTTTTCGGCCTTGCCTTCCAGATAGAAGCCGACACAGGCATTGAGCACCACCACGGAGAGAATCACCATGGTGTCCGGCAGCAGATGGGCGCCAAACAGGGTGAGCAGGCCGGTGACCATGGCCGTGGCCAGCAGGATCAGCGACATGGGGTCCTTGAATTGTTTCAGGAACCGCTCCCAGGCGGGCGTCTTGCGCACGCTGATGGCATTCTCGCCCCAGGTGGCCTGGCGTTTAGTCGCCTCGGCCGATGACAGGCCCTGGTCGTCGGTCTCGAGGGTGGACAGTACGTCTTCTGGTGGGAGTTGATACCAAAGCACCTGTGCAATCTCCTGAAATGGCTGAAGGCTGGATTTCGCGCACCCCACGCGCAGTGCCTTTCGTTGCAGAACGCCCCGGACCTTGACGTGGCGGACTTTCATTGACTCGCATCGCGGTTCAACAACACGCTGTCCTGCTCGGGTGGGTTGGCAATTCCAATTGGTAGCGGCAGCGTCAGGTTGAGAGGTCGCAGATCAGCCGTGCCTTGCCACCGTCGATGACAAGGTCGGTGGTGGCATCCAGGGTGTTGTCCGGGTCCTCTGACATGGCGAGCTTGGAACGGGTGACCAGTGGCTCAAAGACCACGCGGGCCTGTTGCGGGGGGGCGGCGAATTCTACCAGCAGCACATGGATACCGTTTCCCTTGCCCAACCCGAATTGAATCTGACTGACCGGCACCTGGCGCCAGGTTCCACGCACCGGGATTGAGTACATCCGGAAATCCGCTTCGTCGGTGACCTGGATGTCGCCAATTGCGCCCAGCAACTCTTGGTTAAGCACGCCGAGCGCTTTTTCTGGTTCCGAAAGGTTGCGCCAGAAGCGCTCGAGCAGGTCGTTGTATCGGCATTGTTGCTCGACACCGTCAAGCAGAATGCCGAGATCAACGCTCGCATCCGCGATTGCAAGCTGAGTTTGCGCGGACGCAGTTTGGGCTGCCTGAGTTTGGGCGGATTCAGTTGGAGCCGGCTGAGTTTGAGCCGCCTGAGTTTGAGCCGGCTGCATCTGGGCAGGCTGGCGTTGATCGGCCGTGCTCGGTTGGGCAAGGGGAGGCTCGGCAAGCGCAAGCGGCGCGACCACTGCGAGTGCGCTGGTGCACCGGATCATTCGGGTTGCCGATAAGCGGATCGCGGAATCTTGCTTCAGCTTCATAGTGTTTGCCGGCGGCAGTTGGCGAGGTGACAGTCATTACCATTTCTACAACGGTGTATCAGTTTACGCTAAATCTGCTCGAATGTCAGCAGTACGCAACTGTTGCCAAAATGCCAAGGCTTCGCGCCGGGTATCTGCAAGATCGACGATAGGGCGAGGATAGTTGGTGCCGAGTTCGATGCCAGCCTGTTGTAATATTGCAACCGGCGCCTTCCAGGGTTGGTGCAGATGGCGCTTTGGCAGCTGGGCAAGCTCGGGGCACCAGCGGCGGATGTAGTCACCATCGGGGTCGAAGCGCTCGCCCTGACGCACGGGATTGAAGATGCGAAAGTAGGGCGCTGCATCGGCACCGCAGCCGGCGGTCCACTGCCAGCCCTGCGTGTTGTTGGCCAGATCGGCATCCACCAGGGTGTCCCAGAACCAACGTGCGCCGACTTGCCAGGGAATGCGCAGGTTTTTGGTGAGAAAGGAGGCGACGATCATCCGTACCCGGTTATGCATCCAACCGCTGTGCCAGAGCTCGCGCATGCCGGCATCGACCAGCGGGATTCCCGTTTGGCCGCGTTGCCATGCACGCAAGAGCTCGCTCGGAACCGGGTCGCGCCAGGGGAATGCCTCAAACAGAGGATTCAATGGTTCATCTGCCGTGTGCGGAAAATGATACAGCAGACTGGCGCTGAACTCGCGCCAGCCGAGTTGGCGCACAAAGGCTTGGGTGTCGTCGCTTGCGGCCTTGGCGATGGCTAGGATCTGACGCGGTCCGATCTCGCCAAAATGCAGGTGTGGTGAGATTCTCGCCGTGCCGAGGACAGCCGGCAGGTCGCGCGCCTGAGCGTAGTCGGCTGCGGCCTGATCAATAAAGCGGCGAAGCTGAGCTTGAGCACCCGCAGCACCTGGCTGCCATTGGTCGGGAAAGGCGGCATCCCAGCCGATGCGCGGCAGCAGGTCCAATGCATCAAGCGGCTGTTCATGTTCAAGCACGCCGAATGCGGCGGACGGCAGTGCAACCGGCTCTAGTCGCTCGGGTGCCGGCTTTGGTGGGGGCATCTTCGAGAGCCGGGGCTGACAGCGTCGCCAGTAGGCCGTGAAGACCTTGAACGGTTGATCCGCGCCGGTTTTTACGTCCCAGGGCTCGAACAGCAAGCTGGCATTGTGGCTTTCGCAGCGGATGCCATCGGCCCTGAGCTGTTGCTTGATGCGGCTGTCGCGGGCCACCGTGGCCGGCTCGTAGCAGCGATTCCAGAACACTGCGCTTGCCCCGTTCGCCCCGATCTCATTGATGAGCGCGCGCAGGCAGCCGAGGGGGGCGCCGCGCATGATAAGCAATCGCGAACCGCGCTCGCGCAGGCTTTGATCGAGCGCGCTTAGGCTATGGTGTAACCACCAGTTGGAGGCCGCGCCGGGCGCCCAGGGCGCTTCTTCCTCGGGAGCGTGAATATAAAGTGGCAGGATGCGTTCGAAGTGATCAATCGCGGCCATGAGTGCTGGATTGTCTTCCAGACGCAGGTCGCGGCGGAACCACAGGATCGCTGTCGTGGGCACGGGCGTCTCCCGGCGCTGAGATTGGGTTTTAGCCGCAGCGCGTCACGGTGGACGCGCTGGCAGGGAGTCGTCGGTCCGGCAATCAGGCATCAATCGGCGAAGACTTCGTTGAGGAAATCCTGCATCAGCGCCCAGGAACGCTGGTCAGCTTTGGCGTTGTAGGCAACCATCTCGATGCCGTATTCATCCGCATTCGGATTGGTGAAGGCGTGGCGGGCGCCGCTGTAGGCGACGAATTCCCAATCCGCGTTGATGGCATCAAGCGATTTCTGGAAGGCGGCGACCTTTTCGGGTGACACAAAACCGTCGGCTGCGCCATGGGCGGCCAGCACGCTGGGCTTCAGCGTCTCAAGGCCCTCGGGGGCCGCGGCAGGGAGCCGTGGAAGCTCACCACGCCGTCCAGATCAGCGCCAGCGTAGGCCATTTGCATCACGGTCGCACCGCCGAAGCAGTAGCCAACGGCGGCGAGCTTGTCCGCGTCGACGGCCGGGTCGGCGGCCAGTATTTCCAGCCCTTTCAGCGCGCGTGCTTGCCAGGCATCGACATGCTCGGTGATCTGCTGCATCCAGCCCTTGGCATCGGGAGCATGGGAGGTGACCTTGTCATCGCCGTACATATCGATGGCGAAGGCGACATAGCCGAGTTCGGCCAGCATTTGTGCGCGCTTCTTGGCATAGTCGTTCAGCCCCCACCACTCATGTACAACAATGATGCCGGGGCGACGCCCTTCGGTCCCTTCGGGGTAATACAGGTAGCCGGTCAACTCGGTATCACCGTCCTGGTAACGGACGGTCTTGCTTTCGATCTTGGAGGTTCCGGTCTCCGTACTCGTGTTCTCGGATTGATCAGTGGCCGCCTGGGCGTTGACTGCCAGGGCCGAGAGTACGAGGGCGGTCAGCAGGAGTTGGGGCATGCGCATAGCGTAATCCTTCGTGGTTGTTTTGGCCTGGATTAGGAAACCAATTGGCCCTGTGCCTGATTTCAGTGCCTCATTTCAATGTCGGGTTTCATCGGCTGGTGGTACACGAATTTCCCCATTCGACATTGTTGAGCACGATCCACCCATCCTCAAGGGTTCCTGCGGCGACATTGCAGACTAAATCCCAATTTGGTGGATTCAGGATGAACACCTCTTCTGACTGATGCACCCGCACGGCAGTGACACTCGGCGTCCCATCGATGGCATCGTCTAGCGTGGCCAGCGGGCTGCCGTTCTGTACCACCTTCAGGCGCATATCGGCGTAGTTTTTGACGGTGATCTGAATGCTTTCCCCAGGCTCGGGGACAACCGGGTTGAAGTTGGTCGGGCAGTCCACGGTGGCCGGATTAGCGCTTGGCATGGGCACGCTCATGGTGCTTGCCTGCGCGAACTCGCTGCCCAGGGCCTGAGCGCCGCCCCAGGGTGTTTCGGTCAGGCCCGCGTCCTCGGTGTAGAGCCCGAAATTATTGGGCTCGTTGAAGAATTCGTAACCCACCTCTCCCGATAGATTGTCGATGAGCAGTGATCTAGTGTAATTCTGGCCGACGATTTTCCAATCGCGCGTTGTGGGGTTGTTGCTGTTCCCGACAGCACCGGATTCCGTCAGATAGACAGGGATCGGAAAGGCCGCGACTTCCTGTGCGATTCCGTCATAAGAACTCATTGGGCCACCCGGTACATAGCGGTAAGAATTCAGGCCGATGTAGTCCGCCCGCTCGCTCGCGATGCCGCAGGCGTAGTACTGAGCGACGACGTCGGTGCCGATCAAGCCGGGGGGAGTCAGACTGGCTTCCGGCGAATCCTGCATGGCGACACCGACGGGAGTGCTTAAGCCTTTGCTCTGCAAGTGGGCTTTGGCATCGCGGATCACGGCTTTGATCACGGATGCGTCATGCTTTTCAAGATTGACGGCGCGCTCGATACACTCTCGCTGAGTTGAGCATTCGGGTGGTGATTCGATATTGGTGACATAATCGTAAATATTGCCGGGGAAAACGACCTCGTTGCCGACTGAATAGCCGAGGATGTTCTCGTATCCCGAGAAGGCATCGATCACGTCAGTGATGCGCTCCCGCAGTGTGATTGAATAATTCGGATCGACGCGATTGACATTGACTTGCTCCGAGGCCATGCCGATCAAGGCGTAAATACCATTTTGCTTCAGCAGATTCATCGTCGCGTCATGTCCCTGGGACAAATCGACGCTGTAAACCCGCACCGCATTCACATTCAGCTCAAGCAGGCGCGGCAGAATTTTCTGGGCGAAGTAGTCATGCTCGCTATCGCCGAGCAGATCCTTATTGTGGTTATTCGAAGCCAGGGCCACGCCCCGAACGATAAACCTAGCCTGGTCGCTGGCTGTTATCAGAGCTTTGCCCTGGGTGGCGATTGGGCCACGGAAGTCTGCCGCAAGAGCCGTGGTTGCAGCCAAAATTGCACTTGAGGCCAGGGTAATGATGAACGCGTAGCGTGTATATTGGGTATTCATCGGATGAGTTTCCCCCTGAAGGCTCGATCTGAAGGCTGGCTTGAGTGGCGGACCATGCGCGCCATTGGATTTGCCAAGCGCTAGCGGGGAGATTTGGGCATGCGGGCAGTTTGACAACCCAGGTCGCCGGTGGCGGCGGGACGCGGGCGCACCGCGTCCCGTTCTGATAGGGCGCGGGTCGCCCTAGCTTTGCGAGTTGGACAGCAGCTTGAAGATCTTGAAGTTGATGATCCAGAAGCGGAAAAACTGCCAGATGAGCGAGGTGCGGAAATAGCGTGTGAACCTGGTGGGAACCGGCGGGTAGTAAGCCTGCTGATAAGGCTCGCGGTTTTTAACGGGGACCCGAGGGGGCTCAGAGGGGGCTCCAGCTTCGGTGGTCATCAGTATTTGCTCCATATTTTTGTGTTATTTGTAACGCCATGCGATCGGCGTCCAGAGAAGACGTTCATCTGGGTGTATCAATCCGGCAGCAGGTGCCAGCCTGGTCCGAGTTTGGCCTGGTAGATGAAGACATGATGCAGGATGTACTTCATCCAGTGGCCGGCCAAGCCAATCTCGCCGAAGGTCAAATCCATGTCGCGGCCGTATTCCGGGTACTTTTCGTAGTCCGGTACCACTGGATATACGGTCATGGTGGCGGCCGTTCCCTTGAAGATGTCCGAGCCCGTCGATGCGACGCAGGCGGCGCCGGTTTCGCCCATTGAGGCGCGATGGGTTGGCTCCGGGGCGCCATTGACCATGTCGCGGATGCTGGCGGCGACGGCGCGACCCATGGCGGCCGAGGGCATCCCGGTGCGTGGCGGCGTCGGGCTGATCTGCGTGCCTTTAGGGCTTTTCATGACCTTGCTGATCGGATGCGGCGGCGCGAAGGCGATGCCGACCGAGAAGATATTCTTGTAGCTTGGGTTTTGATAGGTGCTCGGCCAGTCCGCCTTGCTCCATTCCTCATAGGGCCGGGGCGTGTAGTCCGCGTCCACTTTCATCATGCCGTTGGCGGCGAACAGCTTGTCGGTGATGTCGCTGCCGTCCTGGCCATAGGCCTTGAGTCCGACGCCGGCGAAGGGCGGAATTAACATGGCGAAGTCAAAATCCAGCTCGGCTTCGGTGCCGTCGAGGGTTTCATAATGGATCTTGCCGGGCTCGACCTTGGTCACATGCGCGCGGGTGATCCACTCCATGTTGCGCTCGACCATCAGTGA
This sequence comes from Thiorhodovibrio litoralis, assembly GCF_033954455.1. Taxonomy (NCBI): domain Bacteria; kingdom Pseudomonadati; phylum Pseudomonadota; class Gammaproteobacteria; order Chromatiales; family Chromatiaceae; genus Thiorhodovibrio; species Thiorhodovibrio litoralis. The sequence goes on from NZ_CP121473.1 coordinate 2,593,776, forward strand.
CTCGGCGAACACCTTACCGTTGGTCATATAGCCGCCGCGCTGGATGTGTACGCCGCCCATGCCGAAGTCGCCGAGCTCGTATTCGTTGCTGATCCACATGATGCGCGCTTTGTCGCGCACCCCGTTTTGGCGCAGCGCGTGGTCGATGTTGTAGATGTACTCGAATGCCGCGCCCTGACAAGTGCACATGCCATGGCCGGTGCCGACGACAAAATTGCGTGTTTCGCCGCGCTTCATGGCGGCAATGTTTTCCTGCAGCTGTTCGTTGGCTTCGATCGCATGATCGGGGGTGCAGACTGAGACCGTGTGCCCGCCTTCTGGCCCCAGACCGGGTGTGGCGCCGAAATTCAGCTTAGGACCGGTGGCGTTGACCAGGTAGTCGTACTCGAGCTTGTCGGTCTGGCCAGCGCGCGACTCGTCGGTGTACTCGATGGTCACATAAGGCTTTGCCTGACCGTCGCCCCCGTCTGGATGCACGGACACTGCCTTGGCCTGGCGAAAGTCAACGCCAAGCTTGCGATAGACGGGGTCGAGCTCGAAGGTCACCTGCTTTTTCGTCATCTCCCCGACACCCACCCAGATGTTGGAGGGAATCCAATTCCACATGGCTTTGGGCGAGACAACGGAAATCTGGTGTTCGCTGCCTTTCAGCCAGCGACCGAGATAGCGGGCCACCGTGTGACCGGAAATACCCGCGCCCAGGATAACAACTCGTGCCATAACAAAGCTCCTGTTGGTGGTTATGAGTTCGTGACTCTTGTGGTTATTTCGATGCGCACCTAGCCGGCAATTTTTGGCCGGTAATTATGGGAGACGCCCGGTGCTTGAGTGTAGCACCATCAGGTGTTGCTGATGCGCTCGTAATAACGTGCGCGGTAGAGCAGACGCGGCTGGTCGCCGTCGCCAAACCCGCTGCGGGTGTGCAGCACATTGTTACTCACCAGCCCCCAGCCGGATTTGAGCCTGCCGTGGAAGTGCCAGGGGCTGGGTGAGCCGAGCAGTTCATTCAAACAATCAACTGCAGCCTTGGTGGCGGAATCCTCGCGCCAGCGGATGTTGCGCGAGCGCTGGGTGAAGCGCATGTGCAGGCGCCCGTCGGCCGCGACCGAGAACACCGGGCCGGTGCGGTCCGGGCGCAAGACCTGGCCATCCTGCGTGTGCGCGGGGATGGTCATGCAGTCCGACTGCATGAGTGCGCGAATGTGCGCGGGATTGCGGTCGCGGATCAGGATATACAGGATCTCATGGTCCAAGAGTGCATTCTCGCCGCCCTCGAGCGCGGGTTGTACGCAATGCAGCAGCAAGGCGCGAATCTGCTTGTCAGCTGTGTTGTAATAACCGTCCGTGTGCCAGGCGATGGGGCGGTTGGAGTAGGGGATGAAGTCACGATGGCGCGCGTCCTCCTGCACGGTGAGGGCCGTGATGGCGTCATCATCGGCGCCGCGATTATGATCGAGACTGTGCAAGCCGAAGGCACGGCCCATGGCCACCGGAATGTCCTTGCTTGGGTCATCCCCGGCGCGGCTGGCGTAAATGGCCATGTTTGCCTGCTGGCAGCGCTCGAGCAGCGCCTGATGCTCGGCTGCGCTAAGCTGCCGTGGGTCTTTGATCTCGACCACCAGCGCGCCGAGATCGCGCGGCGCGCGCGACAGCTTCTCCTCGCGCCAACGCGCATAGGCGCTGTCATGGTCGAGGTCGAACGTGGATTCAGTCATTATTGTGATCCTGCCAGCCGGGGCGGCGAAGGTTTGTGCGCCTGCGGATTATACTTGGCGTAAATCCATCCGGGCTGCCGCCGGGTGCATGCGGTGGGGCAGTCGCAAGAATGTTATATAAGGAGTGATCTGCTGATGCAAATGATCCGTGTCTGGGATGCCCCGACTCGCCTGTTCCACTGGTCCCTGGCGCTGCTGGTGCTGGCGGCTTTCCTGACTGGGCTGCAGGGTGGGAACTGGATGGTCTGGCACGAGCGTGCCGGCCTTGCCATCCTCGCGCTGCTGGTGTTTCGCCTGGTATGGGGAGTTGTCGGCTCCACCTATGCCCGCTTTGCCGAGTTTTTGCCGACCCCTGCGCGCGTGCTGGCCTATGTGCGTGGGGGCTGGCATGGCCTCGGGCACAATCCACTCGGAGCACTGTCGGTATTTGCCCTGCTTGGTGTGCTCTTGTTTCAGGTGCTGACGGGGCTGTTCGCCAACGACGACATTGCCTTTGACGGGCCGCTGTTCGCGCTGGTGTCAAAAGGGCTCAGCAACAGTTTGGCCGGTTTGCACAGGCAGGCCATCTGGCTGATTGGAGGGCTGATTGGGCTGCATGTTGCCGCGGCATTGTTCTACACCCTGGTGCGGCGGCACAACATCATCCGGCCCATGGTGACCGGGGTGAAGCAGGTCGACGCGGGCAGCGACGCAGATTGGGCGCAACCGGCGCGAGGCGGCGGCCTGCCGGCTCTGCTTCTAGCGCTGGCGCTGGCTGGAGCAGTGGTTTGGGTTGCTGCCGGCGGGCTCTTGGCTCCGCCACCACCGCCACCGCCGCCACCTGCCTGGTGACACGCCGTGGCGGGTGCCCGGATAGCCGAGACCCGCCACGGCGCTAAAGCTGTGAAAGGATCGACTGATCAGTCGTCCTTGCGGAACTTCTTATGGCACGCCTTGCAGGATTCGCCAAGTGCGCCAAATGCCTGCTTGACCTCGGCTTCGTCGCCCATGGCGGCGACTTCAGCCATGTTGTTGGCGGCGGCGACAAAATCCCCTGCTACCTTGCCAACCTCGGCCTGATCGGTGAAGAGTTCAGGCTTCACGCGGGTTTCGACACCATTGACGGCCTTGTCGGTGCCTGGGCCATAGAGGGCGCCCATGCCAGAATTGGCGATGCCGGCGATGGCGTCGGCTGCTTTCTGAACTTGCTGCTGGTTGTAGTCGCCGGCGAGGTTGGCTTTGATCTTGCTCATGTTCCATGACATGAAGGTATACCCGGCCTGACGGGTGAGGATTTGCTCCTCGGGCTTCATGTCGGCGGCGATGGCAGCGCCAGCGAGACCAATAGACAGAAGAGCCGTGGCTGAGAAAGAGACAATAGACTTCATGAGAGTTACTCCGTTGGTTGAAAAAATCGGGTTGAAAAAGTTGGGTTGGAATAATCGGGACTCGAAAGGTCGCAGCCAAGAGCCTGACCGGCGGCCGCCAGCAGGGCGTCGGTCAAGACGGATGCCTGCGGGGGGTTCCGGCGGGGGTTCCGGCGGTGATTCCTGCGGTGATTCCGGCGGGAACCCTGGCGGGGGCTTGGTCCGCGATGAACCGCGACCCTATGCGATGTGGGTGATTTTACCTGAAAGTCAACGCTCGGCGTTGCCGGATACAGCATAAACGTGGAAGTGGCGGATTCCCGGTCGCAGTGTTTTCAGCCATCAGTCATGCCTTCGGCCGCTTGCAGGGTGTTTTCGAGCAAGCTGGCGATGGTCATCGGGCCGACGCCGCCCGGGACGGGGGTAATCCAGGCCGCCCGCTCGCGGGCGCTGTCGAAGTCAACATCCCCGCACAAGCGCCCGTCCTGATCGCGATTCATCCCGACGTCAATGACCAGCGCGCCCGGTTTGACCCAATCGCCCGGGACGAAACGCGCGCGGCCGATGGCGACCACCAGCACGTCGGCGGCTTGCGCTTTGGCCGCGAGATCGCGAGTGCGACTGTGGCAGACGCTGATGGTACAGCGCGCGGCGAGCAGTTCAAGCGCCATTGGTCGCCCGACGATATTCGACTGGCCAATCACAACCGCATCCAAGCCTTCAAGTGACTGGCCGGTGTGTGACAATAAGGTCATGACGCCTTTGGGGGTGCAGGGGCGCATCAGCGGCATGCGCAGCGACAGTCGCCCGACATTGTAGGGATGAAAGCCGTCGACATCCTTGGCCGGATCGATGCGCTCGATCACCGCTTCTGGGTCGATCTGCGCTGGCAAAGGCAACTGCACCAGGATGCCGTGAATACGCGCATCCGTGTTGAGTTTGTCGATCAGCGCTAAGAGTTCGGCCTCGCTGGTGTCTTGCGGCAGCTCATGCAACTCGGAGAGAAATCCCACTTCATCGCAGGCTTTGTGCTTGTTGCGCACATAGACCTGAGAGGCGGGATTGGCACCTACGAGCACCACGGCCAACCCGGGCCGCGAGCCGCCCGCCTGCAGGCGGGTTTCAACCTTGGCTTTGAGGTCGGTGCGAATCGTCGCGGCGATTTGCTTGCCGTCGAGAATCTGTGCGCTCATGGGTGAAAGTCTCTGTCTTGGAAAGGGGCGTCTGCAGTTGCAAGGCGCTCGGGGCCGATGAACCAACCCCGCATGATAGCGCCTTGTCGGTGTTGACGGCACCCTTGCGCGCAAAACAGGCATGCTATCCTTGCGCGCCCCGGAAATCGGCTGAGACGATTCGATCTGAAAGTAGATCCTGAGTCTTGGCCTGTGTGACCGTCCCCTGTATGACCTTCCGTAGGGAAAGCCGAAGGAGAATTTGCAGTGCCCAGCGATACCTTGACCTTTCTGGTCGCCACCGAGCGTGGCGCGCCTGCTGAACTGACCGAAGAACGCGCCAAGGCAGCCGTGCCCTTTGGCGGCAAATACCGGGTGATCGACTTCTCGCTTGCCAACTGTTTGCATTCTGGACTGCGGCAAATTCTCGTTCTGACACAATACAAATCCCATTCGCTGCACAAGCATCTGCGCGACGGCTGGGCACTGTTCAATGCGGAACTTGGCGAGTTCATCACCCCGCTACCGCCACAAATGCGCGTCGATGGTGGCTGGTATCTGGGCGTTGTGGATGCCTTGCGGCAAAACCGGTACCTGATTGAGCGCAGTTCCGCGTGGCGTTTGTTGCTGCTCGACGGTGGGGTCGTCTACCGCATGGATTACGCCGAGCTGCTGCGCTGGCACGATGAGCAGGAGGCGCAAATCACTGCCGCATTGCGTCCGATCACGGATGAGTCCGCGGCAAGCGCTTACCGGATTGACTGCGATGATGCTGGCCGGATTCTGGAACTGCATGGTCCTGCTCCAACCCAGCCGCCGACCCAGCCGCCGACAGGTTTGGCGCCGATGGGCGTGGTGGTGGTCAACAAAGACTATCTGCTTAAGCATCTGGACCATCTGATTCGAGTCAGCAATGGTCAGGCCGAGGCGGATTTCGTGGCAACCTTGCTCAAGCATTCCGGTGGCGCGTGCGCGATGGGATATCGCTTTGGCGGAGAGCGTGGGCGGGTATCGCAGGATCGCTACTGGAGCGACCTGGGCTCTGTGGATGCCTACTATCGAGCGCACATGACATTGCTCGAATCGCGCCCGTCAATCGACCTCTATCAACCCGGCTGGAACATTCTTACCTATCAGGGTCAGCACCCGCCGGCGCGCACCGTGCCAGGGCCCAGTTCGGGCAGCGAGGGGGTCTTCGTGAATTCCATGCTGGCGGCGGGGACCCTTATCCGCGGTGGTGCCGTCAATCGCTCGGTGTTTTTTTCCTGTGTCAAGGTTGATGACGGCGCCATCGTCGATGGTGCTATTTTGTTCGATCGCGTTCAGGTCGGCGCAGGTGCAGAGCTTAACCGCTGCATACTCGACAAAGACGTGGTGGTCTCGCCAGGGGCGCGCATCGGCGTTGATCGCAAAGAAGATCGCGCGCGCTTTTTCGTCTCGCCCGAGGGCGTGGTGGTGGTGCCGAAGGGTGCGCGGGTTTAGTGCTTCGCGCGACAGGTCAGCCACCCTCGATGTCGCTCTTTAGCGGCCGTGGCAGATCGGCGTTGGCAAACGGAAACTCGCCTTTTGGTGAACTTTAAGGCAAAATGCCGGGTCGGAGTTAGGCGGCATGGGCCGCTTTACCCGTTTTCATCCAAGCCTTGCGGGCTTTTTGCCCCAACGGCCCATGAAACCCCGTCGCGTTTCACCGCGACCTTTCCGTTTATCGCTAGTTTAGGAGACGACTTATGTCCGATAAGCCAATGAATCAGAGCCGTCGCGATGCCGTCAAGCTCGTTCTCGGTGGTCTTGCCACGGTCCCCCTGATGAATCTGGTCGGCATGGCCGCTGCTCAGGCCGAGGAACTGCCGCACGTCGATCCCGCCACTGATCCGACCGCGCAGGCGCTGAAGTACAGCGAAGACGCGACCCAGTCGGTGCGTGAGCAAGAAGCGCGTCCGGGTCTGCCGGCTAACGAGCAGCACTGTGCGAACTGTCAGTTCGTGCTGGCTGATTCCGGCGACTGGCGTCCGTGCAGCCTGTTCCCGGGCAAGGCTGTCAGCCAGAACGGCTGGTGCGCCTCCTGGACTCTTAAGGCTGGTTGATTCGGTTCGCCGACGTCTAGCTGACTCTCATGCTGAGAGATACGCGGGCAGCATCAGTCTCTGATGCGGCCTGCGTGCTTTTTTGATGGCGAAAGCCGTCCCTGCCGTTCGGTTTGCGTTTTGATCGCTCCGCCCGGCTGAGATTTCCCCAACCCGCTTGTTCAACCCAGGTTCGCCCCAGTTCATGCCGAGTACATGCCGGTCCGATCGTGCTGCGTTTGGCTCGATGCGGGATCTGGTGGCGCCTGAGCTGGCTATGCCGCGCCGGCAATCTGCCCGTGCCGCCAGGCAATCCAGTTCCCTCATATCCCTCAACCAGGCTCCAAAATGACGACTGCTTCCTATGCCGCGCCCGCTACCGAAAAGCGCCACGTGCTGCTGCGGGCGCTGATCTGGGCCATTGTCGGCGTGATCTACGCACCCCTGTTTTTAGCGCTTGAGGATCTGTTCCGCATGGCGGACTTTGGCCCCTGGTCCTTCGTGCCTGCCGCGGCCCTGGCTGGCGGTGCCGGCGCCATGCTCTACGGCGCGCGCCAGGTGGCGATCGCGGCCAGTCTGATTGGCGTGTCGACCGGGTCGATCCTGCTGCTGATCCCTGGGGCCGCCACCGCACTTTGGCAGCCGGCCGTGGTGGGGCTGCTCGCTGGTGTCGCGGGCGGATTGTTCGTGACCTTTCCCGGTGTCTGCACCTCGCATGTGGTGGCCAAGGCCGTTACGGGCATCGTCTCGGGCGCGGTCTGCGGTACCTTTCTGGCGCTGGTGGAGCCTCATCTGCCGTTGGTGCGACTGGAATTTGCCGCGGTCGCCTTTCTGGTGTCGGTCAATGGCGTGATCTATGTGTCGACCCTCAGCCCCTGGATGCGGACTTTGTCCGCCGTCGATGCCCTGGCCAACCGGTGGAAGCAGGCGCTGGTCATCGGCGTTGTCGCCATGGTGACGGCGGCCAGTGTCTGGATTGTATCCAAATCCATTACTGGCGAGGTCTCTACCCCCATGGCGATGGCGCTGATGGGCTTGCCCGATAGTCTGCCGGTCGCGTTAATGGCGGGGGCCGCCGGCGGCGCGATTACCGGCGCTTTGCTCGAGATTTTCCGTTTTCGCTGGGTGCTCGATGTTTGACTTCCACGAGTTCAGCTGAAGTCCAACCCGTGGGCCGCAGCAAAAGCAGTCAGCGCTGGCTTGCGCGTCAGCGCAGCGATCCTTACGTCAAACAGGCGCAAGCCCAGGGTTATCGCTCGCGGGCTGCCTACAAGCTGCTTGAGATCGACGCCAAGGATCGGTTGCTGCGTCCAGGCTTGCGGGCGCTGGACCTTGGCGCTGCCCCTGGTGGCTGGTCGCAGGTGCTCGCCGCGCGAGTGGGAAAGCGCGGTCAGGTCATCGCCTTGGATGTGCTGGCGATGGACCCGGTGCCGGGAGTGGACTTCATCGAAGGGGACTTCACCGAGGATGAAACCCTGACGCGGCTCTGCGCGGTCCTTGGCGAAGCATCGGTGGATCTTGTGCTTTCCGATATGGCCCCTAATGTTTCGGGAATGCGGGCAGTGGATCAGCCGCGATCCATCTATCTGTGCGAGCTGGCACTGGACTTGTCGACCAGAGTGCTGCAATCTGGAGGCCATCTGGTGATGAAGGCCTTCCATGGGGAGGGTTTCGACCAACTGGTGCGTGATCTGCGGCAATGTTTTGAGCGTGTCGCCAGTCGCAAGCCGGAGGCATCGCGCGCAAACAGCCGCGAGACCTACTTGGTCGCCAAGGGATTTCGCCCGGCTTGTCGCAAGGACAGGGAGACAGGCTAGGGATCTCGTGATTCTGTCGAAAGGCAGGGGACGAGAGGCATGGCGTCCGGCACTGCCGGATTATTTTTTGAGAGACTGAGTCTGTGACCGATATGGCAAAGAATCTGCTTCTGTGGGTGGTCATCGCGATTGTGCTGATGTCCGTGTTCAATAACTTTACGACCACGCAAACCTCACCGCGGACCATGGCCTACTCGGATTTTATCGAGCAGGTGCAGCAGGGCCAGGTGAAAGAGGTGGTGGTGAAGGGGCGCACCATTGACGGCGAGAACGTCGATGGCCATAAGTTCACCACCTACAGCCCCGGCGATGACGGTCTGGTTGGCGACCTGCTCAACAACAATGTTGAGATCAAGGCCGCGCCGCCGGAGAAGCAGTCGCTGCTGATGCAGATACTGATCAACTGGTTCCCATTGTTCATTCTGATCGGCTTGTGGATTTTCTTCATGCGTCAGATGCAAGGCGGTGCCGGCGGGCGCGGGGCCATGTCCTTTGGCAAGAGCAAGGCACGCATGCTGAGCGAGGACCAGGTTAAGGTCACCTTTGCCGACATGGCCGGAGCCGAGGAGGCGAAGGACGAGGTTGTCGAGGTGGTCGATTTCCTCAAAGACCCATCCAAATTCCAAAAGCTCGGCGGCAAGATCCCCAAGGGCGTGCTCATGGTCGGCCCGCCTGGCACCGGTAAAACGCTGCTTGCGCGTGCCATTGCCGGCGAGGCCAAGGTGCCCTTCTTCACCATCTCAGGCTCAGATTTTGTCGAGATGTTCGTCGGCGTGGGTGCGTCGCGCGTGCGCGATATGTTCGAGCAGGCTAAAAAACACGCTCCCTGCATCATCTTCATCGACGAGATCGATGCTGTCGGTCGTCATCGCGGCGCCGGTCTCGGCGGCGGCCATGACGAGCGTGAGCAGACGCTGAACCAACTGCTGGTGGAAATGGACGGCTTCGAGGGGACAGAGGGCGTCATTGTCATCGCCGCCACCAATAGGCCCGATGTGCTTGACCCAGCGCTGCTGCGGCCTGGTCGCTTTGATCGTCAGGTGGTGGTGCCCCTACCCGATGTGCGCGGACGCGAGCAAATTCTGAAGGTCCACATGCGCAAGGTGCCAACCGCCGAGGATGTGCAGGCGTCCATCCTCGCACGCGGCACGCCCGGTTTCTCGGGGGCCGATCTGGCCAATCTGGTCAATGAGGCAGCGCTCTTTGCCGCCCGCTCCAACAAGCGTCTGGTGGACATGCAGGACCTTGAAAAGGCCAAGGACAAAATCATGATGGGTGCCGAGCGGCGCTCCATGGTGATGTCCGATGATGAGAAGAAGCTCACTGCGTATCACGAGTCGGGCCACGCCATCGTCGGGCGCCTGGTGCCCCAGCATGATCCGGTGCACAAGGTCAGCATTATTCCGCGCGGACGGGCGCTGGGCGTGACGCTGTTTTTGCCCGAGGATGATCGCTTCAGCTACAGCAAGCAGCGGCTTGAGAGTCAGATCTCCAGTCTGTTCGGCGGGCGCATCGCCGAGGAACTGATCTTTGGACCGGAGATGGTCACCACGGGTGCATCAAACGACATCCAGCGTGCCACTGAACTGGCGCGCAACATGGTCACCCGCTGGGGCCTGTCGGACAGGCTTGGTCCGCTGGCCTATGGTGAGGATGAGCAGGAAGTCTTTCTCGGCCACTCGGTGACGCAGCACAAATCGGTATCCGATGAGACCACGCACGTCATCGACGAGGAAGTGCGCAGTTTCATTGATCGCAACTATGAGCGCGCCAAGAACCTGCTGAACGAGAACATGGAAAAGCTCCACAACATGGCCGCCGCGCTGATCAAGTACGAGACCATCGACCTGGAGCAGATCAACGACATCATGGAAGGCCGTCCGCCGCGTCCGCCCAAGGACTGGGACAAGGAAGATGCTCAGCAGCCACCCGGCGGCAGTGCCGATGCCCCGGTGACCCCAGGCGAGGACGGTAAGCCGGCCAGCGGCGTCGGTCCAATTGGCGGCCCCGCAGGCGAGCATTGACGCTCGATCTCACTCAGCCCTGTGTGATGGGCGTGCTTAATGTCACGCCCGATTCCTTCTCTGACGGCGGGTGCTACGCCCGGGTCGATGCCGCCTGCGCGCACGCGCAGGCAATGGCCGAGGCCGGGGCGAAAATCATCGATATCGGTGGTGAGTCGACCCGGCCCGGTGCCGCCGCTGTCTCCACCGCAGAGCAACTCGACCGCGTCATCCCGGTGATTGAACGTCTGGCGCCCGCGCTGGATGCATCCGGTCTTGGTGCCCTGATTTCCATCGATACCTCCGATCCCGCAGTGATGCGCGAGGCGGTCGGCGCTGGCGCCCATCTCATCAATGACATTCGCGCGCTGCGCGAGCCCGGTGCCCTCGCGGCAGCCGCCGAGCTGCGGGTCCCCGTGGTGCTGATGCACATGCAGGGCAATCCGCAGAGCATGCAGCACAAGCCGGACTACACCGATGTGGTGGCGGAGGTGGCCGAGTTTCTGCGCGTGCGCATGGATGCCGCTGAGGATGCCGGCATTCCGCCCGAGCGCCTGGTGATCGATCCGGGATTTGGCTTCGGCAAGCGCCTGGAGCATAATTTGCAGCTTTTGGCGGGCCTTGAGTCCATTGTTTCGCTTGGCCCGCCCGTGCTGGTCGGCTTGTCGCGCAAGTCCATGCTGGGCGCGGTGACCGGCGCCGAGGTCTCGCAGCGCCTGCCAGCTGGGCTCGCGGCGGCGGTGATGGCGGTTGAACGCGGCGCGGCCATCGTGCGCACCCATGATGTCGCGCCAACGGTGCAAGCGCTGGAAATGGTGCGGGCGGTTGCGCAGGCCGTTTGAGAGGCAGCGGAGCGCTACAAGCGGGGTGTTGCGGACGCTGTCCGCCGCTAGATTTTGCAATCTCGATTCAAGCTTATGCGAAAGTATTTCGGAACCGATGGAATTCGCGGCCGGGTCGGCGATCCGAGCGTCAGTCCGGACTTTGTGCTCAAGCTTGGCTGGGCCGCCGGGCGCGTGCTGGCGCGCCATGGCAGCGGCCGCAAGGTGCTGATTGGCAAGGATACGCGCATTTCCGGCTATATGTTCGAGTCCGCCCTGGAGGCCGGGCTGGTTGCCGCCGGGCTGGATATCCGGCTGCTCGGGCCGATGCCGACGCCGGGTGTGGCGTATCTGACACGAACCCTGCGCGCGGTGGCCGGTATCGTTATTACCGCCTCTCACAATCCTTACGAGGACAACGGCATCAAGTTTTTCTCCGGCGCCGGGGATAAGCTGCCGGATGAAACTGAGCTCGCAATCGAGGACGAACTTGAACTCCCGCTCGAAGCGGTTCCGGCCAGCGCGCTTGGCAAGGCCAAGCGGGTCGAGGATGCCAGCGGGCGCTATATCGAGTTCTGCAAAAGCACAGTCCCTGCCTGGTTTTCGCTAAAAGGTTTGCGGATCGTTGTTGATTGCGCCCATGGCGCGACCTACAACATTGCGCCTTATGTGTTCGATGAGCTTGGCGCTGACATCATTCCTCTGGGCGTGGAACCGGACGGGTTCAATATCAACAAGTCAGTCGGCTCCCTGCATCTGGAAGCTGTGCAACAGGCCGTCGCCCGCGAGCAGGCCGATCTGGGCATCGCTTTCGATGGCGATGGCGACCGGGTACTGATGGTCGATGGCGACGGACGGCTGATCGATGGCGATGTGCTGCTGTATCTGATCGCGAAGTCTCGACGCGAGATGGGTTGCCTGAGCGGCCCCGTGGTCGGTACCCTGATGAGCAATCTCGCGTTGGAGCAAGCGCTGCAGGGCATCGGGATTGACTTTGTCCGGGTCAAGGTGGGGGATCGCTACGTCATGGAACGGCTTAAGGCCGATGAGGGCGTCCTCGGTGGGGAGCCTTCGGGCCATATCATTTGCCGCGATCGGACCTCGACGGGGGACGGCATCGTCGCTGCCCTGCAGGTCTTGGCGGCGCTGGCGGGCTGGAAGCAAAGCCTGGCGGAAGCGGCAACAGCGGTGGTGCATTATCCGCAGGTGCTGATCAACTTGCGCCTGGAACAACAACGCGATGTCATCAACCTGCCCGGGGTGCAACGCGCGGTTCGCGCGGCGGAAGAACGCTTGGGCGACCATGGCCGGGTGCTGCTGCGGCCATCCGGCACCGAGCCCGTCGTGCGGGTGATGGTGGAAGGGCGCGACCGCGATCAGGTCGAGCAGATGGCGGCGGAACTGGCTGAGAGCGTGCGTGCGCAGGCAGCGGCCTAAGCCCTGGCAACAGCATCCAACACCGACCAATCAGGAGTTTCCGGCGGAGCAGACATGGCAACATCCACCTGTATTCATGGTATGTGGTCCTCGCGTTTTGCCTTTATCCTCGCGGCCAGTGGCTCGGCGGTCGGTCTCGGTAATATCTGGCGTTTTCCCTACACTGCCGGTGAGTATGGCGGCGGGGCCTTCGTGCTGGTCTATCTGCTGTGTGTGGCGGTGATTGGTATTCCCATCATGATGGCCGAGGTGATGCTTGGGCGGCGCGGACGCCAGAGCCCGATCAACACCATGCGCGCCCTAGCGCAGGCTCAGCAGGCACCGGCGTTCTGGCAGCTGGTCGGCTGGCTGGGGATTTTGTCTGGTTTTCTGATCCTGTCCTTCTATAGCGTGGTGGCTGGCTGGACCCTGTCGTATATGCTGCGTGCCGGCATGGGGGCCTTCACGGCCATTGACGCGGCCGGCTCGAAGGGGGAATTTTCCGCGCTGCTGGCCGACCCCTGGCAGCTGTTTCTCTGGCACAGTGTTTTCATGGCCATGGTCGGGCTAGTGGTGGCGCATGGCGTGACCAGCGGTCTGGAGCGGGCAGTGCGCCTGCTGATGCCGGCGTTGTTCGTGCTGCTGATCCTGATGGTGGCCTACGCGGCACAGACCGGGGCTTTCATGCAGGGGCTCGATTATCTGTTCCGCCCGGATTTCGCCGAGTTTCAAGGACGCGCCGGCGAGGCGATCCTAAGCGCCATGGGTCAGGCATTTTTCAGCCTGAGCCTCGGCATGGGTGCCATCATGATGTATGGCTCCTATCTCGACAGCCAGGCATCCATCACCGGGAACGTCGTCATTATTGCCGGCATGGATACCCTGGTTGCGCTGATGGCGGGCATGGCGATTTTCCCAATCGTGCTGGCCGATGGCCTCGCACCAGGCAGTGGCCCGGGACTGATTTTCGAGACCCTGCCGATCGCCTTCGGGCAGATGCCGGGAGGTCAATTCTTCGCGGTGGTGTTCTTCCTGCTGCTGTTGTTTGCGGCCTGGACTTCGGCGATTTCTCTGCTTGAGCCGCTGACGGCCTGGTTTGTGGAAAACCGCGGCTGGCGACGCGTGAGCGCGGCCGTAACAGGGACAGTGCTGATCTGGCTGCTTGGCGTCGCCTGCCTGCTGTCGCTCAATGTCTGGTCGGACGTCACTCTGTTCGGCAAGGGTTTCTTCGATCTGTTCGACTACGCCACCTCGAATGTGCTGCTGCCGCTCGGCGGCGTGATGATTGCCATCTTTGCCGGCTGGGTTCTGAACCGGCATGTTTCAGCCGATGAGCTGACGGGCGGTGAAAGCCTTGGCTATCGCTTGTGGCGCTTCCTGATTCGCTATGTCTCGCCAGTCGGCGTGACCATTGTTTTTCTCAATGCGATTGGATTGATTTAACGTGCCTGTCATTAACAAAAGCGCGCTTGTCCGCCATTCGGCCGCTGACATGTTTCAGCTGGTCGCCGATGTGGAGGGCTATCCGAACTTCCTTCCCTGGTGCCACGCGACCCAGTTGCTGTCGCGCACCGAGAACGAGATTTGTGGCCGCATCGAGGTCTCGCGCATGGGGATTCATCAGGCGTTCTCGACCTGCAACCGCATCGACCCGCCGCATCGGATGGACATCGACCTGAAAGACGGTCCGTTTCGCAAGCTCACCGGCGGCTGGGTGTTTACCCCGCTGCGCGAGGATGCCTGCAAGGTGGAGCTACAGCTCGATTTCGAGTTCTCCGGGCGGATGATCGACCGCGCCTTTGGCGCCGTCTTCGGGCAGATTGCCGGCTCGCTGGTGGACGCCTTCTGCAAACGAGCCGATGAGGTGTATCGTGTCTGACAAAACCACGACCGCTGCGAGCGCGGGCGGGTCGCCCGATGCCGGGGTGACCATCAATGGGGCGACCATCAATGGGGCGACCATCAATGGGGCGACCATCAATGGGGTGACCATCAATGTTGAGGTCGTGTATGCGCGCCAGGCAGCGCAGACATTACTGAACGTGAAGGGCGCGCCCGGGCTCACCGCCGGGGAGGCGATTGAGCGCTCGGGCATCTTGAGCGCGCGACCGGAAATCGACCTCAGCGTCAATAAGCTCGGCATTTTCGGTAAGCCGATCAAAGCCGAGCAGGCCTTAGCCAATGGCGACAGAGTCGAGATTTACTCGCCGCTGATTGCCGATCCCAAGCAAGCGAAGCAGAAACAAGCCGCGAGCCGCAGCGCGAAATCCGAGGCAGCCAAGCCAGACGCCGCCTCAGCCTAATCCCCTGAACCTAATCTTTGGTCTTGACGCCGACCGCGTTGAGCGTCTTTCTGACCAAACCGCGATTGTCCTGCCAGTCGGGAACCTCCACGACGATCTCGCGCTCATCTTCCGCGGCGGCGAGACGGTCGGGATTGGGCTCGAAATCACCCAGAATACGCACCAGGGTATCGCCGTCAAACCAGAGCGTGAGCTTGCGCTCCTCGATCGGGCGATGTCCGCGCTTGATGGTGTAGGGGTAGTCCCAGCGGTCGGTATGGAAGATGTCGGTGAGCAGGGGTGTACCGAGCAGATAACGCACCTGCGCCCGGGACATGCCAAGCTCCAGGCGGTCAACCATCTCCTCGGTGATGAGGTTACCCTGCTGCACGGTCATCTTGTAGACGAACGGCAGGTTGGAGAGCTTGGAGCCTTTTTCGTGATCTGGCTTGTTGCGTTTGCCCGCGCAACCGCTCAGGCCTGTTGCAAGCACGCCAACCAGAGCCGTGGTTGTTATAATGATGAGAAGCCTTCGCATTGATCCTTCACTTCAAGGTGCCGCTATTTCAAACTCGAATGATACCCTAGAGACGATGCGTTCGGCATTCCTGATGCACCATTCGCCTGCCTCGGGTTGTAAGACATCGTCCGGTTGGAGCCGGTTTCCATGAACCAGAGTCAGCAAATCAAAGAGGCCGGTTTGAAGGTGACAGTGCCCAGGGTGAAGATCCTGAGCATTCTGCAGACCACCAAACAGCGTCATCTCAGCGCCGAGGATGTTTACAAGGAGCTGCTGGCCGCCGGAGAGGACATCGGTCTGGCCACCGTTTATCGGGTGCTGACGCAGTTCGAGTCTGCGGGAATTCTCGTTCGCCACCACTTTGAAGGCGGGCAGTCGGTGTTCGAGCTCAACCGCGGCGGTCACCACGATCACCTCGTCTGCGTTAAATGTGGGCAGATCCTCGAGTTTGTCGAAGAACTCATCGAGGAACGCCAGCGCGCGATTGCCGAGCAGAAAGGCTTCAAGATCGAGGACCACTCGCTGGTTATCTATGGCATTTGTCCCAAGTGCCAAGGCCATAACGAGAGCCAGAACCAGAACCAGAACAAGAGCCACGCGTCCTAGCAACATCCATCCTAGCATCATCGCGGTTCTCAGACAGGTGTCACCGCTGACACGCATTCTCGAGCCTGATTCGTCGACGTTTGAGAGCGGAATCCGTCGCGGCGGCTACCAATGACGTCTGTCGAGACTTTTCAGACACTGGCCCGGCCGGTTGCTGTCTTGATTTCTCCCGATGGGGAGATCTCGGGCGATGAACTACTCACACGCAGCCATGCGCGCGCCGCCGAGCTGCGCCGTCAGGGGCTGCAATACGGCGATCTGGTCATCTGTCCTGTCGATGCGGCCAGTCCCTCATTGACGCTGATGCAGGCTGCGCTGGCGCTCAACAATGCCGCCTTGCTGCCGGTGCCCGCCGGACTGACGCCCACCGATGAGCGCAATCTCGCGACCCAAACCGGTGCGAACTGGATGTGGGAGCCGGCTGATCGTCCCCGCACGGGATCTGGCTGCAACCCTGGCGGCGGTCAATTGCGTGCGCTCGGCCCGTCAGCCGATTCATCGCGCGGCGAGGATGTGGCGCGCCATGGTTCATTGGCGCTGGTGGTTCAGACCAGCGGCAGCAGCGGCGGTCGCAAGGCGGCCATGCTAAGTGCGCAAGCCTTGTACGCATCTTGCGAGCGCATCAATCAGCGCCTCGGCCTGGCGGCCAATGACCTGTGGCTGTGCGCCTTGCCGCGGCAGCATATCGGTGGGCTGGCGATCGGGTATCGCTGCGCCCTGGCCGGGGCTGGCATGCTGCTGCATCCTGGCTTTGATGCCGGGCGGGTCGCGGCGGACCTGTGGCGGCATCCGGTTACCCACCTGTCGCTGGTGCCGGCAATGCTTGCGCGCCTGCTCGACCAATGCCCGCGGCCACCGCAATGGCTGCGGGTGTTACTGATTGGCGGTCAGGCGCTCGATAGCCGCCTGGCGCAGCGGGCGTTGGCGGCAGGTTGGCCCTTGCATCTTGGCTACGGCATGACCGAAACCTGCTCGTTCATTGCCAGCCGCAAACTTGCGGATCTTGATGAAGCGGGAGATGGCCGGGAAGAGGGGGCGAGGGGGGAGGGGGGACTAGAGCCCTTGCCCGATGTCCAGCTCGAGGCGCCCGCGTGCGCATCTGGGGAATCGCCTTCGCCCTTGCGTCTGCGTGCGCCCATGCTGATGATGGGCTACGCCAACCCGCGGCGCCGCCCCAGGCTCGGGCTGGATGCCGACGGCTGGCTGCGGACCGCCGATCTTGCCTGTCTGAGCGACACATCCGGGCTGCGCGTCCTCGGTCGCGCCGATGATCAATTGGTGATTGGCGGTGTGAATGTGCAGCCGGGGATGATTGAGGCCCAAATCAGCCAGTGCGCTGACGTCTCGCGCTGCGTCCTGGTGGGGCTGCCAGAGCCGGTTTGGGGCCATGTCTTGGTGGCCTTTTACCAGGGAGCGATCAGTGCCGCAGCGCTCGATGCCTGGTGCCGGGAACATTTGTCAAGCCCGCGCCGACCGCGCCTGTTCCTGCCAATGCGCGACTGGCCACTGCTGGCATCTGGCAAGGATAATCGTGCCCGGCTGCGCGAAATCGCCGCCGACGCCTGGTGCAGTCGCAGCGAGAGTTCCCGGTGATGATGTTTAACTTCTATCACTCCGCTCCCCTCAACCTGCCTTGGTCATGCTGATGCGCCTTGGAATGAGACCCCGCAACCGTCGCCGTCCACTGGCGCTGCGCCTGTTCATGGCGTTGCTGGCCGTCGGGCTCTTTGTGATTGGCTACCAATGGGGCAACCAGTCCCAGCGAGGGCAGGGTCAGACAGTGGCGATTGAAGGCGTCCGCCTGCGCCCGGCCGTCCCTTTACCGAGCTGGCAACTGACCGATGATGGCGGGCAGCCGCGCGGTTCTGACCAGTTTGAAGGCTTCTGGGTGTTGCTCGGCTTCGCCCCCATCGATGATGTCTCTGGGCATCTCACGATGACGCGCATGCTGGAGGTCTTCAATCGCCTTGCGGATCAACCCGCTGTGCGCGAGCAACTGCGACTGGTGCTGGTCAGTCCGCGCATGGATGCCGCCCTGGCGCAGGACTTCCGTCGGCTGTTGACTCAGATCTGGGTCTTGAGCGGCTCGCCAGAGCAACTAGCGCGCCTTGACGCCATGCTTGCTGGATCGACTGCGAAGGAGGGCGCCGCGCTTTATCTGATCGACCCTGAGGCGCGACTGACCGCCATTTTCCCCAACACGCAGCCGCCGGCTGCCATCGCGCGCGATATGCGGCTGCTTGCCAAGACCACTGCACAGGAGCCTTAAGTTGCCTTTACCCACCGATGAACGCCCAGACCGTCCGGACCGCCCGGCGTTGGGCGCGCGCCTGTTCGTCTGGCTGCAATACGCCCTGCCGCAGCATCGGCTCTCGCGCATGATGTTGCGTCTGACCCGTTTGCGCCTTGGGCCCGTTACTCACTGGCTGATCCGGCGGTTTGTGGCCCATTTCGCTGTCGATCTGAGCGAGGCCGCCACAACAAGACCCGAGTCGTAC
This sequence comes from Thiorhodovibrio litoralis, assembly GCF_033954455.1. Classification (NCBI taxonomy): domain Bacteria; kingdom Pseudomonadati; phylum Pseudomonadota; class Gammaproteobacteria; order Chromatiales; family Chromatiaceae; genus Thiorhodovibrio; species Thiorhodovibrio litoralis. The sequence goes on from NZ_CP121473.1 coordinate 2,612,035, forward strand.
GCGAGCTTCAATGCCTTTTTTACCCGAGCCCTGGCAGCGCACGCGCGCCCCTTGCCTGATGACCCACAGGCGCTACTGAGCCCGGTCGACGGTCGCGTGAGCGAGGCGGGGCGAATTGAAGGCGAGCGCCTGCTCCAGTGCAAGGGCCAGTGGTTTGCCCTGCGCGATTTGCTCGGCGATGACGCGATCGCGGCACAGTTTACCGACGGCTGGTTTGCGACCCTCTATCTGTCCCCGCGCGATTACCACCGCATCCACATGCCCCTGGCCGGACGCGCGACCCAGATGTTGCATGTGCCGGGGCGCCTGTTCAGCGTCAATCCAACCACGGTGACAGGCGTGCCGGGGCTTTTTGCGCGCAACGAGCGGGTGGTCACAGTCTTCGATACCGACATCGGCCCCATGGCCATGGTGCTGGTCGGGGCCATCTTCGTCGGCAGCATAGAAACCGTCTGGGCCGGGGAGATCACCCCACCGCGCGCGCGCGAAGTGACGCGCACGGACTATACCCAAACCGATACTCAGACTCCCATCGCGCTTGCACGCGGTGAAGAAATGGGACGCTTCAATATGGGCTCAACCGTCATCTTGCTGCTCCCCGCCGGTGCCGCCTCGCTTTCGCCTGAATTGACCGCCGGCGTTCAGGTGCGCTGTCGCGCGCCCATTGGCCGGCTGTCTGGTGCCTGATCAAGCTCGAAGACTCAACTCAGAATCTTGCCTGAGTAGTCGGCCAGGCCCGGGTTTCCCTCGACGTTTTTGAGCTTTGGCGTGTTGATTTTGTCGAGTTTGACGGTCTTGATGTCGCGCAGATAGGTCGCGACCGTCTCCCAGATGGGCTCGTCCGGGGCCTGGCTGCCGACCGTCGCCCAGCCGGCGACCACATAGTTCTTCTCGGCATCGATGGGGGTGCCATCGTCGAGTTGCATCTCGCTGATGCGCTTGCCCATGCCGCCGCTCGGGTCGCAGACGTAATTCAGCCCGCCGACGCGCACCATGTCGCCGCCTTGCTGGACGTAGGGGTCGGGGTTGAACAGGTTGTCGCAGACGTCCTCAAGGATGGCTTTGATCTCGGCGCCTTTCATCTCCCGGCGATAGGTCTCGGGGTAGGTGATGCAGGTCTGATCCATCACATTGTCCATGGTGATGGATTGGCCAGGCAGGACCGAGGTGCCCCAGCGAAAGCCGGGCGAGAGGCTGATCTGGGCGTCCTTCACTTTCATCAGCGCATCGCAGATGACCTGATCGAAAGTCCCGTTGAAGTTGCCACGGCGGTAGAGTACGTCCTCGGTGGTGGCGAGCTTCTCGGTTAGCTTCTCGAGATGGGGCGCGCGGACCTCGTCGATATACTTTGCCATGTCCGGGTCGGCTGGCAGTAGGTTGGAGAAGACCGGCAGCAGGCGGTAGCGGAAGTCGCGCAGCTTGCCGTCCTTGACATCCAGATCCATCACGCCGAGGAATTTGCCGTTGGAGCCGGCGTTGGTGACCAGGGTCTTGCCGCTGGCGTTCTCGACGATGGTTGGTGCCGGCATGCCATCGTGCGTGTGGCCGCCGAAGATGACATCGATGCCGGTGACGCGCGAGGCCATCTTGAGATCCACATCCATGCCGTTGTGCGATAGCACCACGACCAGATCGGGCTTTTCGCTCTCGCGCAACTCGTCGATGATCTCCTGCATGCGCGAGTCCTGAATGCCGAAGGTCCAGTCCGGGATGAAGCGTGATGGGTTGGCGATGGGGGTGTAGGGGAAGGCCTGACCGACCACTGCGACTTTGACGCCGCCTGTCTCCTTGATGGTGTAAGGCTTGAACGCCAGTCCGGCATCCTCGTCGAAGCCGCCGAAGTCGGCGAATTTGTAATCGAACAGCGCCTCTTCGCGCACCTTGACGTTTTGGGCGACAAAATCGCCGTTGAAGGCTTTGACGTTTTTGATGACCTCGGTGTCCAGGTAGGTGAACTCCCAGTGCCCGGTCATCACGTCCACGCCCAGCTTGTTGCAGGCGCCAACCATGTCCATGCCGCGCGTCCAGTAGGCGGTGCCTGATCCCTGCCAGGTGTCGCCGCCGTCCAGCAGCAGGCTGTTGCCGTCGCCGCGCTCGCTACGGATGCGATCGACCAGTGTCTTGAGATGCGCGAAGCCGCCGATGGTGCCGAACTGCTCCGCTGCATCGGCATAATTTAAGTAGCTAAAGGCATGTGCTTCGATGCTGCCCGGCGCGATGCCGAAGTGCTCGAGCAGCGTCGTGCCGACCAAGTGCGGCGCCTTGCCGTAGGCGCCGCCAACGCCGATATTGACGTTCGGCTCGCGAAAGTAGACGGGGTTGAGCTGCGCATGGGTATCGGTGATGTGCAATAGCGTAACATTGCCAAACTTCGGTAGCTCGTAGAGGTCGCTTGGTTGCTTGGTTTGGGCAAAAGCCGAGCTTGGCAGCAGGCCGGCGGCACCGGCCAGGCTCATCAGGTGGATAAATTCGCGGCGGGAAATGGTCATGGATGGCAGCTCCTCCGATCGCTTTAATGGTTTTTCGGCGCCGGGGTTGGCCATGGCTCGCGCCCTGAGGGGCCAAGTGGCGAGCGCATTTCGGCTGGCCCGGCGATCTGGTTAAGTTTGGGCTTGGGGTTGCGCACTCTCAATGTTATCGCTAAAAACCCAGTATGTCGCTTTGATTTGTCCGGGCGTCGATCTCGATCCCGGTTCCGCCTGGGCTGGTGGGGTGCCATGAGACGGGGGCAAGGCAGTCACCGGCGGGTGCTCGGGCTCAATGCGATTGCCTGGGTGATGCTCGGGGCGCCGAGACTCGTCAATGCGGCAGGGGCGCCTGGTGAACGGGTAGGGGAGTCCTCTGAAATCTTTGCCGTTGTCGTGGCGCTCGGCCTGCTGGGCTGGTTACTGCTGCGCATGCGCCGGCTGAACACGCGCCTGGCGGATACCAATGTCAGACTCGAGCAGTGCGAGTCCTTCGTGCTGGATTCCGTCGCCGAAGGGGTATTTGGAATCGATCTCAGCGGACGGATCACCTTTGCCAATCGCGCCTTTGAGGAAATGACCGGCTGGCGGGGGGCTGATCTGGTCGGGCAGGAGCGCCACGAGCTCTTGCATCACACCCATGCAGACGGCGAGCCCTATCCGCGTGAGAGCTGTCCGATTCATGCGACGCTGGAGGATGGGAAGGCGCGTATTGTTGATGATGATCTTTTCTGGCGCAGCGATGGGAGCTGGTTTCCGGTGGAGTACAGCGTCACGCCGCTGCTCGACCGCCGCGGGCAGATCATGGGCAGCGTGGTGGTCATCCGCGATGTGACCGAACGTCGCAGCTTGGCCGAGCGCGTCCGTTCGCTGGAGATGCAACAGGCACATGCCGCGCGCATCAACATGCTTGGCGAAATGGTCTCGGGCATCGGCCACGAGCTCAACCAGCCGCTGACGGCCATTGCTACCAATGCGCGCGCGAGCCTGCGGCTGATCGAATCCGGACGGACCCAATGTGCGGACTGCACAACCGTGCTGGATAAAATCGCCGTGCAAGCGGAGCGGGCGGCCGAGGTCATCCGACACATGCGCAGGTTCTCGCGCAAGGAACCGACCGAGAGCGCCCGGGTGGCGGTGGCGGATCTGTTCGAGACTATTTTGGTGCTGATGCGCGAGGATGCACGGCGCGCCGATGCCGTATTGCAAAGTGAGATTCAGCCGGCAGCGCTTGCCGTGCTGGCGCAGCAAACCCAGATCGAGCAGGTGCTGATCAACCTGGCCCGCAATGGAATTGAGGCCATGGCTGAGGGCGGGCGCGAGCGGCGGGTGCTTTTGTTACAGGCACATGCGCGTGGGCGCGAGGAGGTCGAAATCCGGGTGGTGGATACGGGGCTTGGCTTGTCGCGCGGTCTGTCGCAACATTTGTTCGAGCCCTTCGTGACCACCAAACCGCAGGGCATTGGGCTCGGGCTGTCGATCAGCGCGCGCATTGTCGAGACGCACGGCAGTCACCTCCAGTGGGAGACCACGCCGGGAATCGGCACGAGCTTTTTCTTTCGTTTGCCGCGGGCGGACACCGCCGCGCGCGGACTGGCCGGGAAGGAAATGGATGGGTGAAACAGAATCCAACGATGATCGATGACAACCCCAAGGCGTTTATTGTCGACGATGACGCCGACGTTTGTGACGCCATCGCGCTGCTGATGAGCTCAGTCGGTATTGCCAGCGAAAGCTATGGCTCGGCCTGGGCCTTTCTGTCCTGTTTCGATCCGCGCCGCCGCGGATGCTTGATTCTGGATGTGCGCATGCCTGACATGAGCGGGCTTGAGCTGCAGGATCGTCTCGCCGAGCAGCCGATTCATCCGCCGGTGATCATCATCACCGGGCATGGCGATGTGCCTATGGCCGTGCGCGCGGTCAAGCGCGGCGCGGTGGATTTTCTCGAGAAACCCTTCAATGACACCGTGCTGCTCGAGGCGGTCCAGCGCGCTTTCGCGCTTGATGCCGATCAGCGCACTCGCCTGCACCGCCAGACGCAAGCGGAGGAGCGCTTGAACCGGCTGACGCGGCGCGAACGCCAGATTCTGGAGTTGATCGTCGCTGGCAAGCGCAACAAAGTGATTGCCGCCGATCTGGAGATCAGCCAGTCGACGGTTGAGGCCCACCGCGCCAAGATTATGGACAAGCTCGAAGCGCGCTCCCTGTCGGACTTAATGCGGCTGATGCTGCCGCTGGATGGCGACTGATCTGGCGGCTTACCAGCCCTTTCTCCATGTCGTTCGCGCGCGAGCTCAAGTTCTAACTTGCGCTGAAGGGCTGGGTGCCGTTAGGATTTTTCATTGATAAATGGCAACCACCTCCCAAGTTTTGGGTAATTACCAGCGAGTCGGCATCCACCGGGACCTCGCCTTCAGTCCAAAAACCAGATGTACACCAGCTAGAAAATAACCACCCACAAAAGCCCCCGGATACGCATCACTAGAAGCGAACCACCAAGAAACCCATCACTAGAAACGCACTACGAAAAACCGCACCACCCAGAAACGAACCATCAGAAACGAACCACCAAAAACGCACCACTAGAAACGCACCAAAAGGAGACCTTTGATGATGTTCCTATTTTCACCCGAACGACAGAGAACTGGGCTGGCCTTCGGTCTTGCCTCGATGCTCGTGCTCGGGACTGGCTCGGCCATGGCGATGGAGCTCGACGCCCTAACGCTCAATGGCAATGCCGATGCCGGTCGTGCCGTGGCCATGGACCGTTCGACTGGAAACTGCATTGCCTGTCATGTGCTGCCTGGCGGGGAAGCCCCGGGAGCCATCGGTCCGCCCCTGGTCGCCATGCAGACACGCTATCCCAGCAAGCATGCGGTGGCTGAACGGGTATGGGATGCGACGGTCAAGGCACCGGACGCCGCCATGCCACCCTTTGGTCGGCATAATATCCTGACCGAACAGCAATTCGTCGATGTCGTGGAATACGTGTGGGGACTTTGATCCGCACGCTTCAGTGCCTGCACGCAGCGGCATCACCGATGAAAACAACCCCAAAGGTCGGGTCCCAAAGATTGGCTCCCGAGAAGGTTGGATCAGGAGATTACACATCATGAGATATTCATTCGTACCGGCCATTATCGGCCTTGGCATGCTGATCGCCGCCCCGGTGATGGCCTCGACCCCGGAGGAGGATCGCGAGGCCTGGCAGGCCTACTACCAGAAACGCTTCCCCAAGGTGCCGAAAGAGGACTTCATCAACGGCGTCTACGCCATCGACCCCATCGGGCGCGAGAACTGGGAGGCGATTGAAGAATTTCCGCCTTACGAAACCGCCATTTCTAATGGCGAGGAAATGTGGAACACGCCCTTCGCCAACGGCAAGAGTTATAGCGACTGTTTCCCCGACGGTCCGGCCATTGAAGGAAAATACCCCTATTGGGACAAGGAGCGAGGCATGGTCATGACCCTGCCTCTGGCGCTCAATGAATGCCGCGAGGCCAATGGCGAGGAGCCGCTGAAATACAAGAAAGGCCCCATTGCCGATCTGCTGTCTTACGTCGCCTTTGAGTCGCGCGGACAGATAATCAATGTCGAGATTCCGGCGGATGACCCGCGCGCGGTTGAGGCTTACGAGAAAGGCAAGGAGTTTTACTTCACGCGCCGCGGCCAGCTGAATTTTGCCTGCGCCAACTGTCACGTGAACAGTTCCGGAAGCACCCTGCGTACTGAAATTCTCAGCCCTGCCTTTGGCCACACCACGCACTTTCCGGTCTATCGCTCCAAGTGGGGCGAGATGGGGACCCTGCACCGACGCTTTGCCGGGTGCAACAAGCAGGTGCGCGCCAAGCCGTTTCCAGCCCAGGGCGAGGAATACCGCGATCTGGAATACTTCATGACCTACATGAACAATGGTCTGGAGCTTAATGGCCCGGGAGCGCGCAAGTAGCCGTCTGCGTGTCGGATCAACGCGGCAAGGGGTGGCTGATGCGCGCATTGGTCTTCCCCGGCACCCCGACCGACATGGGATCCAAAACATTCACGCCGCACCGGCAGGCATGCCGGTGGTGGCGGACAAAGTAGGACGAGAGGAGTCAGTCATGCTAAAACAACCGATTAGCCGCATACTGGTGGCGGCCCTGTTGGTGCTGGTCCCGCTGACCAGTGCCTGGGCAACGCATCGCAGTGAAGCCGAGCAGTCCATTGCGGATGCCAAGCAAATGCACCAGAAAGCGGAAGCCGCTGGTGTGGCGACCGCGACTGCGGCCGAGATGATCGCCGAAGCTGAGGCTCTGCTGGAGACCCGCGAGTACACTCAGGCTGTGAGGGTGTCGACCTGGGCCCAGCGTCAGGACAGCTTCGCACTCGAGGTCGCGACAGGCGAGGTGACCCTGGATACCAATCTGGAAGCCGTCGCCGAGCGTGAAATTAAGGCAGCGACCGCCGCGGCTGACAAAGCCAATTCCGTGGGTGGCGAGTGGCGCGACACGCGCAAGATGATCAAGAAAGCTGAGACCCTGGCCAAGGCGGGTGAGTTTGAGCAAGCCATCAAAGAGGCCATTGCAGCACGTCGGCAAGGCGAACTGGGCTACGAGCAGGCGATGCGCGAAAAGGGCGCCGATATGCCCGACTACATGCGCGCAGCCCTCAATGACTGAAGCATCCCGTCTTGCGTCTGGCACCTGCTGATCAAAGGAGATTTCTCGACATGAAAACACGTTTTATTGCGCCCCTTACTCGCGCGCACCTCGGTGTCCTGACGGCAGGCCTGCTGCTGCCGCTGGCGCTGATGGCTGCGGACAACCGCATCACGCCTGACATTGAGACCGTTCAGGTCATGCACAACGGGGAGATGGTCACCATTAAGCGCGGGCATGACCGGGATGCGACCCTGCCCGAAGTCTTTCAAAAGACCGATCGCGGCTGTCCGCCGTTTTGCGTGCAGCCAATGGAGGTCGTGCCCGGGGTGGAGACGATCGGGGAGATTGATCTGCTCGGTTATCTGCAGCGCATGACCGAGGGCGATGACAACATCATGGTGATCGACTCACGCACCCCCGATTGGGTGATGCGCGGCACCATTCCGGGTTCCATCAATATTCCGTGGAACAAAATCAATAACGAAGGTTCCGGAATTTTTGAAACACCCACCGAAGCAGACACCTTTGTGCATATCCTGGCCGACCAATTTGGCGCCACTCAGGACCCAGCCTCCAAGGCTTGGTCCTTTGACGATGCCAAGACCCTGGTCTTCTTCTGCAACGGGATCTGGTGTCCGCAATCTTCCATCAACATCAAGACGTTGCACGCCATCGGTTACCCGGTACATAAAATGAAGTGGTACCGCGGTGGCATGCAGGATTGGGTCAGCGTTGGTCTTACCACGGTAGAGCCGGAATAACGGGCTCTTCCTCCTTGATGGTGGCGAGCCGTTATCAGGGCTCGCCACCCGCCTTTAACACCCAGGCGCGGTTCCTGCCCGTCGCGGGTGCGTATTGATGTCTCTGTTTCTCTGTCCGGAGTGCGATTTACTGCAAAAGTCCGGCCCGCTTGCCGCGGGCAGCGCTGTGCATTGCTCGCGCTGTGGGTACCTGCTGCATCGCGCGCGCGCCAATAGCCTCGACCGCAGCCTGGCGCTGACACTGGCCGGGCTGGTGCTGTTCGCCATTGCCAACAGCTTTCCGTTCCTGTCGTTCCAAATGCAGGGGCAGACGACCGAGACCACCCTCAGTACCGGAATCTCAAGCCTGTTCGATCAGGGCAAATGGGAAGTCGCCCTAGTCGTGTTGTTCACCAGCATTCTGGCGCCCGGGCTGCAACTGCTGCTGTTGGCGAGCGTGCTGTTGCCGCTCAAGGGCGGGCGGTTCCCTCCCTGGTTGGCGCAGCTTTTCCGCCTGTTTCGTCATCTGCTGCCCTGGGGCATGATGGACGTTTTCCTGATCGGCATACTGGTCTCGGTGGTCAAGCTCACGGAGATGGCGTCCATCGTGCCGGGCATCTCACTGTTTGCGTTTGTGCTGCTGATTTTCGTGCTGGCCGCGGCCCAATCCTCGCTCGACCCGGATATCGTCTGGAGCCGGGTGGCACTGCGCGCGCCAGTGCGTCTTCGGCTGCGCCCAGGCGAGACGGCCTTGGGATGCGAATCCTGCGATCTGGTGGTGCCCAAGCCCGCGCTGCGCGAAGCGGGCCTGAAGGACGCCTGTCCGCGCTGCGCCAGTGCGCTGCATCGGCGCAAGCCGCGCAGCTTGCAGCGCACCTGGGCGCTGGTGATCGCCGCGCTGCTGTTTTACATTCCAGCCAATGTGTTTCCCATCATGACGGTGACATCGCTTGGTAACGCGCAGTCGGATACTATTCTGTCAGGTGTTGTGTTTTTGTTGCATCACGGTATGTGGCCACTGGCGCTGGTGGTTTTTGTTGCGAGCATTTTCGTGCCGCTGCTCAAGCTGGTGATTCTGGTATTCTTGCTGGTTTCGGTGCAGCTGCGCTTGCGCTGGCGACCGGTGGACCGCACCCGGCTCTACCGCCTGACCGAGGCCATCGGGCGCTGGTCCATGGTCGATGTCTATGTGGTGACCATTCTGGTGGCCCTTGTCCACCTGGGAAATCTGGCGTCCATCCAGGCGGAGACCGGCGCGGTGTTTTTCTGCGCCGTGGTCATCATTACCATGCTCGCGGCCATGGCCTTCGATCCGCGCCTGATCTGGGACGCACTTGGGGAGCAGGAAACGCGAGTCGCCCAGAATCCGACCGCCGAGCTCGCGCATCCATGACCCTTTGCCCACGCGGACACCTTGGCTTCTGGCCCCCTTGGTCGCGCCCCCTTGGCCGCGCTCCTGAAGGGTTATCGAGGACGATCGCACCATGACAGAAACTGCGCGACCGGACTCCGGGGCCCCGCAAAATTCCCCGCCGTCACCTGATCTTTCTGCGGGTGGGGGGAGCGCCGGTGAGGGTTTGGCCGATGCCCGGGTCGTCAAGCGCGAGCGCTGGTCGCTGGTGTGGCTGGTTCCGCTGGTGGCGGTCGCCATTGGTGCCTGGCTGGCGTTTCATGCCATCAGCCAGCGCGGCCCGACCATCACGATCGAGTTTACGACCGCCAGCGGCCTGCAGGCCGGTAAGACTAAGGTCAAGTTCAAGGACGTGGTCATCGGCCAGGTCACGGAAATTGCCGTGTCTGAAGACCTCGAGAAGGTTCTGGTCACCGCCGAGCTGACCCGTGGCTCATCCCATTACCTCACCGACAAGACCCGCTTCTGGGTCGCCAGGCCGCGGGTGACGCCGAGTCAGATCACCGGTCTGGAGACGTTGCTCTCGGGCGCCTATGTCGCCATTGATCCGGTCACCGAGGGCAAGCCGACGCGGAATTTTCGTGGGCTCAAGAACCCGCCGGTCATCACCACCTCGGAGCCGGGTTCGGAGTTCGCGTTGCGCGCATCCACACTCGGCTCGTTGAATCTGGGCTCTCCGGTCTACTACCGTCACATTCAGGTCGGGCAGGTGGTGAATTATCGCCTCGACAAGGACGGTGGCGCCGTCACCATCGATGTTTTTGTTGCCAAGCCCCATGATAGCCTGGTGTACGCGACCACCAGATTCTGGAATGCCAGCGGCTTTGACGTGCGCATGACCGCTGAGGGTGTTTCGATCGACAGCGAGTCAGTGGTTTCCATGCTAATCGGCGGGGTGGCTTTCGATACGCCGGATACCCTGGATGACAAAGGCGCACCCGCGAAGGACGGGCAGTATTTTCCGCTCTACGCTAACCGCAAGGAGGCGCATGAGCGCGCGTATCTGAACAGAAAGCGCTTCGTGCTGCTGTTTGACGGCTCAGTGCGGGGGCTGTCGGTCAACGCACCAGTCATGGTGCGCGGCATTCAGGTCGGGCAGGTACTGGATATCCAACTCGAGTTCGATCCGAAACGGATCGATTTCCAGATTCCGGTGTTGGTCGAGATCGAGCCGGATCGCGTCGATCGGCTCAAGGTGGAGGATGAAGCCATCCTTGCCCACACGCAAGAACCTATCGCGACCGCCTCCGACGCATCCTTGCTGCAGGCGCTGGTGGCCAGCGGCCTGCGCGGGCAGCTCAAGACCGGAAGCCTGTTGACTGGGCAGCTTTATGTCGAGTTCGACCTGCATTCGGACGCCGCGCCCGCCACCATCGGCGAGCATGACGGCTATCCCACGCTGCCAACCTTGCCGACACCCATCGAGGCCGTGACCACCAAGGTCGACCGCATTCTGACCGAAGTCGAGGCCATTCCCTTCCGCGCCATTGGCGACGACCTGTCCGCCACTCTGGCCGGCGCGCGTGCGCTGGTAGACTCAGAAGAAGTCCGAGATGCATTGACGCAGGTCGATCGCTTGCTAGATCATCTCGCGCACTTGAGTGCCATGGTTGACGCTCAGCTTGCGCCCGAGTTGTTGCGCTTGGTGGTTCAGGCACAAGGCTCGTTTAAGAGTCTCAATAGGCAGCTTTCGCCCGATGCGCCGCTGAGCGCAGATCTCCTGGGCGCGCTGCGGGCAATTCAGTCGGCATCGCGGTCTGTCGGGGAACTGGCGGACTACCTTGAACGCCATCCCGAGGCACTGCTACGAGGAAAAGGAGGAGCCAGATGAGGCGACCGCGAATCCGATGGATATCCGCTACGGGGGCCTTGCTGGCCGCTGCGGCAGGGTTGCTTGGGGGCTGCGCCAGCTCGCCGCCATCGTCTTTCTATACCCTGACGGCGATGGCTGAGGGCGCGGGCGGAGAGGTCGACATTCATGGCGGGCGGCTTGCGATTGGCGTGGGGCCGGTGAGCATCCCGAGTTTCCTCGACCGCCCGCAGGTGGTGCGGCGTCAGGGTGCCAATGAGCTTGCGGTGGATGAGTTTCATCGCTGGGGCGGAAGCCTGAATGACGATTTTCCGCGCGTCTTCTCGGAGAACCTGGCGCAACTGCTGCAAACCAGTCGCATCGTGCTCTTTCCGAGTGATCTGCGGCTGAAGCTGGATTTCCGCGTGCTGGCCGAGATCATGGCCTTTGAGGCCGGCCCGTCGAATCAGGCGCTGCTCAAGGTCCGCTGGGCGGTGCTCAATCCTTTCTCTGAGGAAGTCCTGCTGATGCGTGAAGATGCTTATCGTCACAGCATCGCGCCAGATGCCAGCGTGTCTGAGCAGATCGCGGCACTGAGCCTTACGCTGGCCGCTTTCAGTCGCGATGTCGCCAGCGAGCTCCAACGCCTGCCGCGTCCGCGTCCGCCCGCGCCAGCAGAGATTTAACCTGCGCGGACCGGAACCGCGTAGACAAAACTCCCGCGCCCGTCACCCGGCTGAAAACCGAAAGCTTAAGCGTAATAGCCGTGGCGGTTGAAGCGCTTCAGGTCGGCTTCAAGGTCGCCAGCCAGGGCGTAATCCAGATCATGGGGATGGATGCCGATGCGGAGCACCCCGGCGGCGCGCGCGCGACGGCGATTGAGCGCGTTCCACAGCCGCAGCGCAAGCACGCGCGTGGCATTGTCGGCCTCGTAGCCGAGCATGGGCGTCGCGCGCCAAGCGCGCGTGCGTGCCTCGTAGATGCCGCCGAAGACTTCGTAGCGCTCGAACGGGCCCTCGGCAGAAAGCCGCGCGCGCGAGATGGCGCCCATGGCCCAAGCGGGCGGCACATAGAGCGACGGCGGCGCGAAGCCCTGCTGGATGAACCACTCGCGGCTGCGCCTGAGCAGCGCGAGAATGCCCTCGGCATCCAGCGCCAAATGCTCGGCGACCTGGCGTGACAGGAAAAGGGCGTGCAGGCGGTGATAAAGCCCGCCGATGTGCTCGGCCCGATGGTGCCAGCCATGAGCGGCCAGCTCATGGCCTGGTTGTAGCAGCTGTTGCAGGCGGTCGAGGTCCGCCGCCGACCAGTCGCGACCGGGCACCACCAACAGCGTGACCTTGGCGACACCCAGCGCCGAGAGCCTGTCCAGCACCCGCTCGACTGCCGGCAATGTCTCCGGCATCACATCATGTACCGAGACCAGGGCGTCGGTTTCTGGGCTAAGGCGTCGCATCGATTCCGGTCAGGCGGCCGTCGCGCAGGATATCGAGCCAGTGGCTCAGGTTGCGCGCGTTAATATCTCTCGCGGCCGCGCGCGCGATGGCGGCCTTGCTGTGGCGCGCATCCGGTTTCAGGTCGGCGATGCGCCGCAGCGTGTCGGCGAGCACCTCGTCGGTTTCGATCCTGAACAGGCCGCGATTGAGCTGATCCCAGCTCAGAATGCCGCAGTGGGCGGACACGACCACGAGTCGCGCGCGTGCCATGGCCTCGAGTGCGATGGTGCCGAAGGACTCAACAGTCGATGGCAGCACCAGTGCATCGACGCTATCAATCAGCGGCAGAATTTTCTGCCGCGGCACCCAGCCGAGAAGCGTGATATTGCCAAGGCGTTGCGTCTGAGTTTCCAGCCAGGGGCGCATAGGGCCCTCGCCGGCCACCAGAAATTCCATCTCTGGCAAGGCTTCGGCCGCGTCAACCACGGCCTCAAGGTTCTTCTCCGGTGCCAAGCGGCCAGCGAACAGCACTCGCTTGAGTGTGTCGCCCAAAGGCTTGGGCGGCTGTGTGATAAAGCGTCTGGGGATGGACGTCCCCATGAGCCCGACCTGCTCGGCGCCGATGTCTCGGGCCGTCTCGACCATCTCATGAGAGTTGGCCAGCACCAGATGACTGTCGCGAAACAGTTTGCGGTTGCAGCCGTTCAGATACCATTGCGCGAAGGGCATGCGCGCGGACCAGTCCTGATTCATGGCCGCAAGGCGCTCGAAGTGGGTATGAAAGCCGACGATGATGCGCGTGCGGTGGCGTTTGGCGAACAGCAGCCCGAGCATGCCATAAGGGCCGGGTGTGGGAATGACGACCGCGTCCGGATTGATGCGCCGCAGCCGGCGGCGGATCATCAGCGGCGAGGGCAGCATAAATTTCTGCGTTCGATCACCCGGGAGCGGAACCGCAAAGCCGCCGTACCAGCGCCCGTTGCGATAGCGTGGCGAGATGATCTGCACCAGCACCCCGGCATCGCGCAGATGCTCGGAAAGGTCGCGGTAGTAGGCACCGACGCCATTGCGCTCCGGGGCGGCGTCGGACACGATGGCGACCCGCAGGGGAGCGCCGGACCGCGGCTCTTGTTGCGCCAGCGCGGATTGCGTGCGGCGGTTTGGGCTGTCTGGATTCAGCATGGGACACCATCCGCTGCTGGGCTGGCAGGTCGGTCTGGTGCCTCGGTGCGAGCCGCTGCGGCGCCGTCGCGGAACCCGCTCTCTGGTGCGGTTGAAGACGCTTCCGCGCCGCCCGCGCCCGGTGACAGCAAGGCGGCCAGGCGCGGCTCGCCATGCACATCGGCAAAGGCAGTGGCCAGTTCGGCGCCATCCAACCCAAAGTCTTCCAGGGCATAGCTGTGCCCGCTGCGGTAGCGTCGACTGGCTTCTGCCTCCTGCTGCAGGATGGCGTCGAATTCATCCGACAGCGGCAGCCCGAGCTGATGGTAGACAGCCGTCAGCGCGTTGCGCAGATGCTCGCGCAGGGCGTGCATGCCAAGCCAGGCGCAGCGCTCGGGCGGCCTTTGACTGAGTTGGGAGGCCAGATTCAGATACTGAAAGCGAAGTTGCTCCATGAACCGATCCCGCACCCAGGGACTGCGCGGCGGTGTGCCGAAGAACGCAAGACCCGAGCCGATGGAGCTCAACTGGGAGGGCAGTGTGCGTTCTGGTTCGCGCAGGCAGATCAGAAACCGGGCATCCGGAAAGTGATCGCGCAGCCCGCCCGCCAGGGGCGCGAAGGCTGCATTCTTGGACAGTAGACGCTTGTCGGGGCCATGCACGTAGAGGTGCTTCTGCAGGCAGCGGTGGTAAAACGCGAGTATCGCCTGGCGCTCTTTGGCGGAAATAGAGCGGTCGAACTGCCCGATATTCCACAGATGCTGGCTGAACGGGAAGGGCAGCACCAGGATGAAGCAGGAGAGAATCGGCAGCAGGCTGAAATAATCTTCCTCCGGTGCCTGCAGCGTCATCGGATGCACCTCGTCCATGGCAGCAAAGCCGTGCTTCTCGATCCATCCCAGCAAGCGGGCCAGGTGCCCGCCCCAGCGCCGGTCGAGCCGGGCCAGTCCCAGCCAGAACTTGCGCGCGCTAACCGAGAGCGCGAACAGGCTCTCCCAGGTGCTGAAGGTGGTGAACTGCGCGTCCCGCGCCAGTACCCGATGCAGATTGGTGGTGCCGCTGCGGGGCACCCCCAGCACCAACAGAGGCTCGCGGATCTCGACCCGGCGATAGCCGCGAAAAAAGATCTCATCGAGCAGGAAGCCAACCCAGTGGGTGGCAATCACCAGCGCCAAAAAAGGCAGGAACCCGAGCATCACCAGCCGGCGACGCACGCCGGGCCAGGATGATCCCGCATCGATCGCCGGATGGCGAGCGAAGCTATGGATGGCGAGGCCGGCGAAGCGCTTCGATGTGAGGAAGAAGAGTTCCAGCATCGGATGAGAAAAACGGCGCGGATCAGCCGAGGCCCGGGCCGCCTTGCTCCTGTTTTCGGGCCGGCTCGCTGGTGTTGTGCTGCGCCGTATCGGGTGCTGGCGCAGGTGTTGCCGATGCTGACGTCGATGGCGCGGCTCTCGGCGTCTCGGTATCCGGGATTTTGCGCTCCGTGGGTGCTTTCGCTTCCGTTAGCCGGATTCCCGATGATGTTGGCGGCGCTTGCGGGCTGTCCGCTTTTGGATGTGGCCGAGTTTCTGCCGGCGCTTGCATGCTGTCTGCTTTCGAGGATAGCGGAGCCTCTGCAGGTGCTTTCGGGCTGCGCGCCTGCGTGGTCGATGGCGTGTCTGCCTTCGCCTCGGTTTTGGCTGGCGCTAGTTGCGTTGGCGCTGGTTGCGGAGGCTTAGGGGCCGGATCTTGCGGTGCTGATGGCGCTGACTGCGCAGGTTCAGCGCTGGCGGGCGCAACAGGCTTTTCTACAGGCGGGCTGCGCGGAGCATCCCGGTCGTCGGCCGAAGCAGTGCGCGCGGCAGCATCAGAAATGCCAGGTGCTGACTGCGCTGCGGGGCGCGGGTCCTTTGTGTCAGAAGAGGGCGCGTGCGACGAAACTGAGCTGGCCGACGCAGTTTCGCCGCTGGAACCCGTGCCAGTGCCTTTGTCGGAGCCCGAGCCAGAATCCTTACCGGAATCTTTACCGGATTTGTCCTCCGCTGAGGCGCTCGCGCTGTCTGTCTGTTCCGGCCGGGACCGTGCTGGGGGGCGTGCTGGTGCCTGCGCAGTTTCGCTCGCTGGGCTAGCCTCCTCGGTCGGCTTGGCATCGCCATTGGTAGCCGCCTGGGAGCCGGGCTTGCGTCTGTTGCGACCGCCCCGTCTGCGGCGGCTGGAGCGCGAACGGGGCGCATCGCCCTCGCCGCTGCTTTGACGTGCATCGCCATCGCCAGCCTGGTCGTTGTCACCGGAGCTCGCGTTCGGATCAGCTCCGGCGTTTGCGGCACCGGATTGATCTGCCGGTCTGGCGCGGTCACTCGAGTCAGGCGGAGTTCGATCGGCTTTGGGGTGCTCCCTTGCCTCGGTTTCGTCGCCGCGATCTGCGTTGGATGAAGCTGCGGCATCCTGAGCGCTGGCCTGACCGGTCGAGGATTTTCTTCCACGTCCGCGCCCGCCACGGCGACTGGAGCGCGAGCGCTCGCTGCGTTGGGATTGGCCGTCACCGCTTTGCGAATTTTCGCTGGGTCCATTTTCCGTGGGTCCACTTTCATCGCGCCCGCTGTCGGTTCGCGTGCTGGCGGCGCGGTCATCTGACGCGGTCTTGGCCGTTGTCGCCTTGCTCTCGGAGTCGGTGACAGCGTCTGCTTCGCTCCTGCCACGGCTTTGTCGCGAACCGCCAGAGCCGCGCCGGGCTGGGCGGCTGCGGGCAGGCTTGTCCTCGCTGGCCAGGGCGGGTTCCTCGCGCGCTTGCTTGGCGGCGGACACATCCTTGGACTGCGTTGTCTCATCGTGCCCGGCGGAGAAGAAGGTGACCCACAGGCGCTTGAGCAAGTTTTCATTGCGCTCCTGGGTGGCTGCGGCGGCGCCCGTGTGGCGTCGGCTGGGCTCTGCGCTCTCGCTGCGGTGCGGCGCCGGTATCGAGGGCGCGAGCTGCTTGACGGCGGGTTCGTCCGCGGGTCGCGTGGTGGTGGCTTGCGATAGAGTCTCTTCGTTGGAGAGATCTTCGGCCAGCTCATAGCTGACATCGGCATCGGCGCCGGATTTGACGACGTCCTGGCTGCGAATGCGCTCAATGCGGTATTCAGGGGTGTCGATGCTTTTGTTCGGGACCAACAGGACTTCGACCTGGTGGCGCTCTTCGATCGCCAGCACCGCCCGGCGCTTTTCATTGAGCAGAAAGGTCGCGACCGGAATCGGCAGATGCGCGAGGATGCGCGAGGTGCTGTCCTTCATCGCTTCTTCTTCAACGATGCGCAGCACCGAGAGGCCTAGGGATTCGACGCCGCGGATGGTGCCCTGGCCGCGGCAGCGCGGACACACGATTTGGCTCGACTCGCCCAGCGAGGGGCGCAGGCGCTGGCGTGACATCTCCAGCAGGCCAAAGCGCGAGATGCGCGAGATCTGCACGCGGGCGCGGTCCTGCTTGAGCGCGTCGCGCAGGCGGTTCTCGACCTCGCGCTGGTTGCGGGCCGGGGTCATGTCGATGAAGTCGATCACGAAGAGCCCGCCGAGATCGCGCAGGCGCAGCTGGCGGGCGACTTCGTCCGCAGCCTCCAGGTTCGTGTTGAGGGCCGTTTCCTCGATATCGGCGCCCTTGGTGGCGCGCGACGAGTTGATGTCGATGGAGGTGAGGGCTTCGCCATGGTCGATGACCAGCGAGCCGCCCGAGGGCAGGCGCACCTCGCGCTGAAAGGCGGATTCGATCTGGCTTTCGATCTGGTAGCGGGTAAACAGCGGGACTTCGTCCTCATAGAGGCGCAGCTTCTTCAGGTTATGCGGCATGACTGAGCGCACGAAGACCTGGGCCTTTTCGAACATCTTCGGGTCATCGACCACAATCTCGCCGATGTCGGCGCGCAGATGGTCGCGGATGGAGCGGATGATGACGTCGCTTTCCTGGTAGATCAGGAAGGGCGCCTTGCGCTCTTTACTCGAGGTCTCAATGGCGTCCCACAGCTGCTTGAGGTAATCGAGGTCCCACTGCAGTTCCTCGATGTTCTTGCCGACGCCGGCAGTGCGCACGATCAGCCCCGTGTCCTCGGGGATGTCGAGCTGACTCAGCGCCTCGCGCAGCTCGCTGCGATCCGTGCCCTCGATGCGGCGCGAGACGCCGCCGGCGCGCGGATTGTTGGGCATCAACACCAGATAGCGGCCGGCTAGGGAGATGAAGGTGGTCAGAGCCGCGCCTTTGTTGCCGCGCTCTTCCTTGTCGATTTGCACCACCACTTCCTGACCCTCGCGGATCAGCTCGCGGATGTTGTTCTTGGTGCCGGGCTTGGCGCCCTCGTTAGCAAAATAGCTGCGCGCGATTTCCTTCAGCGGCAAAAAGCCATGGCGCTCGCTGCCATATTCGACGAAAGCCGCCTCCAGACTGGGCTCGACGCGGGTGATGGTCCCTTTGTAAATATTGGCTTTTTTCTGCTCGCGGCCGGGTGATTCAATATCAAGGTTGAACAGTTGTTGACCATCGACGATGGCCACACGCAACTCTTCGGGCTGAGTTGCATTGATCAGCATTCTTTTCATTGTGGTTGAAATCTCTCGGGCAGCGCGCACTGGCGGCGGCGGACCCGAGCCATGCCGGGTCTGTCCGTCGCGCGCCAGTCAATGCCCCGGGCGGTAGCGGGGCCGGGTGGCGATGGTGTCCGGGTGAGGTGGCGGCGCGACGGCTTGTGGCCTCGCGCGCGCTGACTTCAAGAAACCGGATGTGCATCGATCCTCTTGCGCGCGGCTGGTTATTTGCTTAGGGTCGCGGGCTCCGCCAGAGTCCGCGAACCGATCATGGTTGTGTGTCCCAGATGGGACACACCAAAATGTTCTTCACCCGCCAGCCATGCCAAGGCAATCTCTCGCAGACTCTAACGAGCCGTGGCATGAGCCGGCGTGATTCCCGTTACACTATGTTCCGGTCGGATCAAAAAACGGGTTCACGTCTGTATCAATCTGGGTCGAAGCCGGCCTGAGTCAGACTCCGGTCGCCGCCTTCAATTCCGACACGAACTGTCGGATAAACCGTGCCAGCCGACTGGACTCGCCAGCACGGCGACCAATACGGCAAATGGACCAACGGGTTGCACAGATTTATTTGCGACCCGTCAAGATAGCAGTGAAACACTCATTGAGCAAACCAAAACCGACCAGCTTCCCCCCGGCAACGTCTTCGGACAGGCCGTCCTCTGGGGAAAATCCGCAGGGTGGCACGCAGCGCGCCTCGGGCGGCGTGCGTTATTTGCAGATTGACGCGGACCGCGAAGGGCAGCGGATCGACAATTTCCTGCTCGCACAGCTCAAAGGCGCGCCGAGAAGCCTGATTTACCGCATTCTGCGCAGCGGCGAGGTGCGGCTCAATGGCGGCCGGGTCAAGCCCTCAGCGCGGCTTGCCTGTGGTGACACCCTGCGCCTGCCGCCCGTGCGTCTCGCCCCCGTCGCGGCGAGCGCCGCGCCATCGGCGGGATTACAGCAGCGGCTCGATGCGTCAATCCTGTATGAAGATGAGGGCCTGATGCTGATCGACAAGCCAGCGGGGCTGGCGGTGCATGGCGGCAGCGGGCTCAACCTGGGCTTGATCGAAGCGCTGCGCACGCTGCGGCCAAAACAGTCTTTGGAACTGGTCCACCGGCTCGATCGCGACACCTCGGGCTGTTTGCTGATCAGCAAAAAACCCGCGATCCTGCGCTGGCTGCATCAGCAACTGCGCGAGGGGCAAGTGCGCAAGCGCTACCTCGCCTTGCTGGTCGGCGGCTTGCCGCGCGAGCGCATTGAAGTGCGCGCCCCGCTGCGCAAGAACCTGCTGCGCGGCGGCGAGCGGGTGGTCCGGGTCGATCCCGTCGCGGGCAAGGCGGCGCGGACGGGTTTTCGGGTGCGGGAAGCCTTCGCTGACTTTACCCTGGTGGATGTGCGCCTGGATACCGGGCGCACCCATCAAATTCGCGTGCATGCCGCGCACATCGGAGCCGCGGTGGCCGGCGATGAGAAGTACGGCGATAGCGCGGGCAATCGTCATCTGAGCAGACTGGGGTTGAATCGCTTATTCTTGCACGCGGCCGAGCTGGGCTTTCGCCCGCATCCCGAGGCTGAGCCGCTGTCGCTCAGTGCCTCGCTGCCGCGCGATTTGGAGCAGGTGCTGACGAGGCTGCGGGTCGAGCCGTCGGAAGACTCCAGCAAGCGCTGACAGCGCCAACAAGAAGCTTCGTGGCAATAGCCTTCACCATCATTTTCCGCAAAGATCCCGACTCTCCATGCAACCCGAGCTGATCATCTTCGACTGGGACGGCACCCTGATGGACTCGGCCGCGCGCATCGTCAACTCTATGACCGCGGCCTTTATCGAACAGGAACTGACCCCGCCGCCACCCGAGCTGATGCGCGCCCAGATCGGGCTTGGGCTTGATGAGGCCATGCGTGCGGTGTGTCCAGACGCGACGCCTGAGACCAGGGCCCGGCTGATGAATGGCTATCGCAGTCGGTTTCTCGGCGATGACCCGACGCCGGCGCCATTGTTTGCGCAGGCCGGAGAAGTGGTCCGCGGGCTGCATGAGCAGGGTTTGCTGCTCGCGGTGGCCACCGGGAAGAGTCGCATTGGGCTCGACCGGGCACTCGTACAATCAGGACTTGGGCCCTATTTCCACGCTACCCGCTGCGCCGATGAGACCCTTTCAAAGCCCAATCCGCAAATGCTGTTCGAGCTGCTCGACGAACTCGGCACCCGCGCGGATGCGGCCTTGATGATTGGCGATACCGAATTCGACCTGCTGATGGCCAAGAGCGCCGGCATGCCCTCGCTTGGCGTCAGCTATGGCGTGCATGACAGTGCGCGGCTGCTTGCCTGCGAGCCCCTGGGCTTGATCGATGCCATCGGCGAATTGCCCGCGTGGCTTGCGGCGCGCGCTGGGCCCGATGCCTGAACTCCGCCCCAGACCCCAACACCCGGACCCCTAACACCTAGCCACCGATATTGGAGATGCACTGAATGAAGCTCTGGCCTTTCCGCCAACTGCCAACCGGCAAACTACCCGATCCCGATGACCCTAACTGGGAGCGGGCGCTGATCAACAGCATGGCGGTCGAGTTCCTGCGCGATCAGCGCCGCGGGCGCCGGTGGGGCATTTTTTTCAAGCTTGCCGCGCTCGCTTATGTGCTCATCCTTCTGCTGGTGGTCAATGCCGACAGCCTCAGCGAGTCGGTCGGCGCGGGCGAAGAGCACACGGCGCTGATCGAGATTGACGGCATCATCGCGCCGGATACCGAAGCCAGCGCCGATAAGATCATCACGGCGCTGCGCAAGGCGTTCAAGGCCGACAAGGCGAAGGGCGTCATCCTGCGCATTAACAGTCCCGGCGGCAGTCCGGTGCAGTCGGGCTACGTGAACGACGAGATTCGGCGGCTGAAAGAAAAATACCCCGACAAGCCCGTCTATGCCGTCGCCGTCGATGCCTGCGCCTCGGGCGCTTACTACATTGCCGTCGCCGCTGATGAAATCTATGTCGACAAGGCTAGCTTGATCGGCTCCATCGGCGTGCGCATTGGCAGCTTCGGCTTAAATCGCGCGATTGACGAGCTTGGCATCGATCGCCGGCTGCTGGTCGCGGGCGAGCACAAGGGCATTCTCGATCCTTTCTCGCCGCTGGATGAATTTGACAAGACCTTCGTCCAGCGCCTGCTCGATGGGCTGCATCAGCAGTTCATCACCGCGGTCAAGGAAGGCCGAGGCGACCGGCTGGTCGAAAACGACGAGCTGTTCACCGGTTTGTTCTGGAGCGGCGCCGAAAGCATCGAGCTTGGCCTGGCCGATGGCCTTGGCAGCAGCAGCAGTGTCGCCCGCGATCTGATCGGCGCAGAGGAGATCGTCACCTACAGCCGCAAGCGGGACCTGCTCGAAAAGGTCACCGACCAGCTCGGTTCGTCCATCGCCTTCACCTGGGCGCGGCTGATTGGGATCGACGGGACCCTGTCTGTGCAATAGTTTTCGCTGCAATAGGAGTCGTTGCAATCGTTCTCGCTGCGATCACTCAGGCAGGTGATCCTCCCAGGATCTCGATGCCTTCGCGCTCCAGCATGGTGACGAGGCGGATCAGCGGCAGGCCGATCAGGCTGTTCGGGTCCTCGCCCTCCAGGCGCGAGAAGAGCGCGATGCCGAGGCCTTCCGACTTGAAAGCACCGGCGCAATCGTAAGGTTGCTCGCGCTCCAGGTAGCTGAGGATCTTCTCCCGTGTCAGATGCCGGAAGGACACCCAGAAGGGATCGCAGCAACTCTGTGTCTGGCCGGTCTTGGCGTTCAGCAGGCAAAGCCCGGTCAGGAAACAGACCTGGCGTCCGGACAGGCGCTCGAGTTGTTCGATGGCCGCCTGATGGTTGCCGGGCTTGCCGAGAATCTGCCCATCGATGCTGGCGACCTGATCGGAGCCGATGATCAATGCCTCAGGGTGGCTTTGGGCGACCGCATGGGCCTTGGCGATGGCCAGACGCTCGACCAGCCCGGCCGGCGCTTCGCCAGGGAGGGGATGCTCGTCGATATCGGGTGACACGGAGCGGTAGCCCTGTGTGGTCTTGTCGAGCCCGAGCTTGTCGAGAAGGGCCCTGCGGTATTTCGAGCTGGACGCGAGTATGATTTCCGGCGACATCATTTAGCGCACCCAATCAATCAGATGCAGCAGGGGATCATCCGACTGGGTTTCGCAAACAATGCGCCCGAGTACCGAGTTGCCGCTGTTGATGACAGAATCCGCGTCGCCGGTGATCAACGGATGCCATGACGGCAGTGGTTGACCTTCGGCCAAACGGCGGTAGGCGCAGCTTTGCGGCAGCCAGCCCGGGCTTTCCAGTGTCTCGAGTGTGAGTGTCACGCAGTCCGGCACGCGGGTGGAGCGATTGGGATAATCCTGGCACCGGCCGCTTTGATGATCGAGCAGAAAGCAGGCGACATTGCTGTAATGGATCTCCCCGGTGTCTTCGTCCTCGAACTTATTCAGGCAACATTTCGCACAGCCATCGCACAGCGACTCCCATTGTGCCCGGGCCATGGCCTTCAGCGGGATGGCCTCCCAAAATGGCAGATCGGATTCGGTCAAGATGGTTCATTCCCTGGTAGCTTGCAAGATGTCGCCATTATAGCCTTTCACCGATGCGCTATCTTTTGTCGCAACTGCGCGCTTGCTGTTAGAGCCGAGGGGAGTCGTTGGCGCGGGGTGGCAGTGCAGGGGGCTGACGGTGTCTGAACCCAAATACAGCGTGATCGAAACCCCGCTCGGCGAGCTCGGCGTTTGCTGGCAGGAGGGGGAGGAGAGATACCTAGTCGCGGGTGTTCGCCTGCCGGTTGATCAGGGCGCTTTGCCGGGCGAGGGCGTGCCGGCGCCTGCCTGGCTCGAGCGCGAATTCCGGGCCTATTTTTGCGATCCGGCGCATGCCTTCGGCATCGCGCTACGGCTTGCGGGAACGGCTTTTCAGCAACGGGTGTGGCGTGCGCTGCAGGGTATTCCACCCGGCTCGGTGCGGCGCTACGGTGAGTTGGCGACGGAGCTTGGCAGCAGCGCGCGGGCGGTTGGCAATGCCTGCCGCGCTAATCCTTGTCCGATCATCGTGCCCTGTCATCGGGTGGTGGCAAGTCGGGGGCTTGGTGGCTTTGCCGGGAAGACCCTGGGTGCTTCCATGAACGTGAAAGCCTGGTTGTTGCGGTATGAGGGTGTGGATCTGACGGAGCTTGGCGCATGAAAGATACAACCGCTGTGGTGGTGGAGTCCTTTGCCGATGCGCTGTGGATGGAACGGGGGCTGAGCGCCAATACCCTGTCTGCCTACCAGTCCGATCTGCGCGCCTATTGCGAGTGGCTGGAGGCAGCGCGCGATCGCGAGCCGGCCGCAGCCGATCGCATCGACCTGATCGACTATCTCGGCGCCCTGGCTGCCAAGGGGCTCAAGCCGCGCTCCTCGGCGCGGGTGCTGTCCTGTTTGCGCCAGTTCTATGGCCATCTGCTGCGCCAGGGGCTGATCGACAAGGACCCAAGCACCCGCATCGATGCGCCCAAGCTCGGGCGCCCCCTGCCGCGCAGCCTGAGCGAGGGCGATGTCGAAGCGCTGCTGCAGGCACCGGATACGGATATTGCGCGCGGGCATCGGGATCGCACCATGCTCGAGGTGCTCTACGCCACCGGCCTGCGGGTAACGGAGTTGGTCAGCCTGGAATGGAATTCCGTTAGCATCAACCAGGGCGTGGTGCGGGTGCTCGGCAAGGGCAGCAAGGAGCGGCTGGTGCCCCTGGGAGAGGAGGCGCTGGCCTGGCTGGCGGACTTTTCCCGCGGACCGCGCGCGGAGTTGCTCGGCGCGCGCCAGTGTACTCATGTCTTCCCGACCAGCCGTGGCTGCTGCATGACGCGCCAAGCCTTTTGGCAGCTGATCAAGCGCTATGCACTCGAGGCTGGCATCGTGGTCGAGCTCTCCCCGCACAGCCTGCGCCATGCCTTTGCCACCCATCTGCTCAATCACGGCGCCGACCTGCGCGTGGTGCAGATGCTGCTCGGCCACAGCGACCTGTCGACCACCCAAATCTACACCCATGTGGCCAACGCGCGGCTGCAAGAACTGCACGCCAAGCATCATCCGCGTGCCTGAGGGCATGCCCGCGCAAACATTCTCGCCACGGCGCGAATCTATGATAGCCTTTTGGCCTTTAGGTGCTGACTGAACTTGTTTGGAGGCTTGATGCCGTCTTTCGACGTGGTGGCCGAGGCCGATTTGCAGGAAGTCCGTAACGCGGTCGATCAGGCCAATCGGGAGATCGGAACCCGTTTCGATTTCAAAGGGGTGGATGCGCGCTTCGAGCTGTCCGCTGATGCTGTCGATCTGCACGCTGAGCAGGAATTTCAGCTTGGGCAGATGATGGACATTCTGCGCCAGAAGCTTGTCAAACGCTCGGTCGACCTCGCCGCACTTGAGGTCGAGGAACCCGTCACCACACTGAATGCAGCCCGCCAGCATGTTGGTGTCAAGCAGGGCATCGACTCAGACACCGCCAAGCGCATGGTCAAGGCGCTCAAGGCCAGCAAGATAAAGGTCCAGGCGCAGATTCAGGGCGATCAACTGCGGGTCACTGGCAAGAAACGCGACGACCTCCAGGACGCCATTGCTGAGTTGCGCAACACGGGCTGGAATTTGCCGATAACCTTTACAAATTTCCGCGATTAAAGATTTTTCCAGCGAGGATTTCTCCAACATGATCACACTCAACAAGCCCCACAACCGTGCTGCGCGGTCGCTCACAATGGCCGCGGCGGTTGCCCTGGGGATGGTTCTGACCGGCGGCGCGGCCTTGGCCGATGAGGCCGCGAATATCCGCGCGGCGCTGGCCAAGGTATTGCCTGATCACAAGCCGACCTCGGTCAAGCCTTCGGTGGTCGACGGGCTTTATCAGGTGGATATCGGGCCGCAGGTGATGTTTGTCACCGCCGACGGCCGTTACCTGATCGATGGCGCCATTGTTGATCTCGAGAGTCGGGAAAATATCGCCGACGCGGCGCAGGCAGATGCGCGTCAGCGCACCATGGCAGGGGTGAAGGACGATGAGTCGATCGTTTTTGCCGCCGATGATCCCAAGCACACAATTACCGTCTTCACCGACATTGACTGTGGCTACTGTCGTAAGCTCCATCACCAGATCGACGGCTATAATAAGGAAGGAATCAGCGTTCGCTATCTGTTCTTTCCGCGCAGCGGCGTTGGCAGCCCGTCCTATGACAAGGCCGTCTCGGTCTGGTGTGCCAAGGATCAGAAATCGGCAATGACCGCTGCCAAGAA
Organism: Thiorhodovibrio litoralis; assembly: GCF_033954455.1. Classification (NCBI taxonomy): domain Bacteria; kingdom Pseudomonadati; phylum Pseudomonadota; class Gammaproteobacteria; order Chromatiales; family Chromatiaceae; genus Thiorhodovibrio; species Thiorhodovibrio litoralis. Next base: position 2,637,484 of record NZ_CP121473.1, read on the forward strand.
TGGCGAGTCGGTGGAAAATGCAACCTGTGAAAACCCGGTCAAGGATCAGATGGAGCTTGGCGAGTTACTCGGCATCCGTGGAACTCCGGCAATCGTGCTCGAGAACGGCGACCTGGTGCCTGGCTATGTCGAGCCCAAACGCCTGGCGAAAATGCTTGATGACAGCGCCGAGAACGCCGCGGCCAACTGAGAGTGCCTGTCGCTCATGCCGCAACGGCGGATTTTGGCCCAGGACCGGCAAGTCGGCGTGAGAGCGCAATAGGCGGATGCCCAGATAGACTGATGTCCAGAAAGAGACGCGAGCCGCTGACGTGCGGTGGCTCGATAACAAGCAAAGGCCTTTTATTCCCGCCTGGGTTTCTTCGTCGGGAGGCTTGAGGTGAGAGAGGTGGTTCGCAGTGGCTGAACAAACACCGGCATTGGAATTTGCCTGTCGCACGCACGTGGGAATGGTCCGCAAGGGCAATGAAGACTCGGTGGCCGTGCATCCAGAGCAATACCTCGCGATCGTGGCCGACGGGGTTGGCGGAGCCAGCGCCGGAGAGGTGGCCAGTCGCATGGCCGTCGATCTGATTTCCGAGCGTTTCGTCAATCGCGCGCCGAGCCGCTCCGAGCCACGCATCGCCCAGCTGCTGACGGAAGCCGCTGTTGACGAGGCCAACGGCGCCATTATTCGCCGCGCCAAGGAAAAGCCAGAGTGCTCCGGCATGGGCACGACCGTGGTGATGGGGTTTTTCGGCCAGGGTTGGATGGTGCATGGGCACGTTGGCGACTCGCGCATGTACCGGTTGCGCGACGGGAACCTGGAGCAACTCACGCGGGATCATTCCTTTATTCAGGAAGTGGTCGATCAAGGCTTCTTCCCCACCCTGGCGGATGCGCGTGAATATGGCATCACTGACAATGTGCTGACCCGTGCACTTGGATCGGCTGCGCATATCAAAGCAACGACGGATAGCGTCGAGCTCGCTAAGGGGGATTTGTTTCTCCTTTGCTCCGATGGCCTCACGGGGATGGTGCCCTACGAGGAGCTGTGCAATGTACTGAACGCCGCGGATTCGCTCGAGACGGCGGCCGATACCTTGATCAAGCTCGCCTGCAAGCGCGGTGGTGTGGACAACATCACAGTCGCCCTGGTGCGCGTCAATCAGGTCGAGCAATCGGCGGAGAACCCAGCCAGCACAGAGCACTCGGCTAGCAAGGAGAGCTCAGCCGATCGTGCGTCCTCTTCGGATGCGCCGACAAAGCTGATGGACAGGCCGCGCACGCAACGCGCCTGAGCGACCCTAGCACGCAATGCGCCTGAGCGACCTGGAGCCCATCCACGCTGCCTGCGATCTGCGCCGCCGTCCAATCGGTCGCTATCAGGGTTCTCAGTCCTTGCCCGACTTGCCCTGCTCAACACTGTGCAGCGCTTGAGCGCGATCCGCGCTCAGGTCCGCCTGCAAGAATGCCTTGTCCATGGGCATCTCCAGCGCCCAGCCGGTTGTTGGGTCGAGTGTGACTTTGCCTTCACTGAGGGTGAAATCAAGCAGGTGACCGCCGGACTCGCGATCGTTGGAGAGAAAATGCAGGTGAAACCCGGGTACGTTCAGCCCCTTGACGTAGCTCGGGCACCAGAAGCCGATCAGGGTGCCTGAGATATTCTCGCGGGTGAAGTAGGTCTGCTCGGCGGCGACTTCCTTCAGCGGCCGATAGGGCGGTTTCTGACCCGGAACGCTGCGGTAATGTACCTTGGCGAAATTACCCTCGACCCGCACGGCATAGGTCAGGTTCCGACTCGGCAGGCGCTCTTCCAGCCAAGTCTTGAAGGCGGCGTAGTCTTGATCAGAGGGCGGCTCCAGGTGTTCATCCGCGTCGAACCATGTCAGGCTGATGAAGGGTGTGGCAGTGTCGCCCGGCATTGTGCGCACTTGGCCGTCTGAGGCGGCCTGATAGACGTCGCCGTCAATCAGTATCAGTTCTCCGTCCAGACCGGCAAAGGTGCCCAAGCCAAAGTCGCCGTGCGTGAGCACTTCATCCAGGGTGGCCAGCGGCTGGTAGACGCCGGCGAGCAGGGCATCGATGGTGGAAATCTGAAACAGCGTATCGCGATCGGACTGCGCCAGAACCACCTGCGGCGTCACGGCTTGCATGGTCAGGGCGATCAGCGTGGGAAGAAACAGGCGCATGGTCAGGGTCTCCTTAGGGATTCAGGTCAGCAGGTCGCGCAGCAACAAGGGCTTGCCCGTATCCAGGTAAGCGCTCTGGGCAAGGAACACCTGCGCGGTGTTGAGCGCGTCTGAAAGTGCGTTGTGGGCGGCCAACTGCGGCAGATTGTAATGCTCGGCGAGCGCATGCAGGCGCACATCGGCCGGCCGGTAGGCTTGCTGGCGACGCTCCAGGCTACGTCGAGCCAGGGCCAGGGTGTCCACCACGCGCAGCAGCGGCTCCTGGCCAAATAGTTGGCGGCAAGCGGCGGCGAGAAAGCCAAGTTCGATGCGCGCATGATGCGCTACCAACACCCGTCCGCCAAGGGCGCGCAAACAATCGGCCAGCACATCCTTCAGCGGCTCGCCCTCGGCGGCCTGGTCGTCTGTGATCTGATGAATCACCGCGCTGTCGGCAGAGATGGGCTGTGCGGCGCGCACCAGGCGGTGCCGCGCGCCCTCAAGGCGGATGCGGTTGCCGTCGATCGGAACCCAGCCGAAGCTCAAAATCTGATCCTTTACCGGAAAGAGCCCGGTGGTTTCCAGATCGAGCGCCAGATAATCTGTGTCGCGGTAGTCCAGATTCGCGCGCGGCAGCGGGTGGGAGTAACAGTCGCGCAGCGGGCCGAACGGCAGATTGTAGATGGTCCAACGGCGGCGGGCTTCGAGCAGGACGTCGTTTTTCATGCGGGTCTGGCGGCAGATGGGGGATGGGTGATGAGGAAATGGGTGATCAGGAAAAACGCCCGGCCTGATAGCGCTGGCCAAGGGTTTCCTGCAGCGAGGCGATGAGCGCGAAGGCGTCTTTCATGTGGCCGCGCTCAAGCGGCGAAAGACTGTCTGGCGAGAGGAAATTATCGGCATCCTCGCCCGCGCGCAGCTGATTGGCCTGATGGCGCACGCGCAGGGTGCCGATGAACTCGAGCGCATCGACCAGATTGGCCGCGCCATCGCGACTCAGCGCGGCGCTGCCGGCAACCATCTGCAGCCGTTCGAGGCTGTTGACATCGGGAATTCCTGCCGATAAAGCGTGTACGCGCGCCATGTCGATAATGGGCACTGTACCGCGCAGCTTGAGATCGAAGGTGTGATCATGCTCGCCCCCGCGAATTAGCACAAAGTTGCGAAAGAATCCCAAAGGCGGGCGGTGTTTGATCGCATTGGCCGCCATGTGCGCGATAAAAATGCGGTTTTCGCTAGTCTTGCGCAGGATTTCGCGCTGCAGGCTCTCAAACAGATGCTCCGGATCGTGCAGCGCGCGCAGGTCGAAAAAGACACTCGCATTCAGCAACGCCTGAGGCTGCGGGCGTTCAATCCAATCCTCGAAGTAGTTCCGCCAGGTACTCAGGGGCTGGCGCCATTGCGGATTGGACGCCATCACATCGCCAGGGCAGTGGACAAAGCCGCAGTCGTTGAGGCCGTTGGTCACCTTTGCTGCGAGCTGCTGAAAATAGGCATCCTGCTCCGGTGTTGGCGCCTGGGCGAGCAGTAGGGCATTGTCTTGATCAGAATGCGCGGACTGCTCGCGCCTGGCCTGGGAACCGCCGACCATCCAGCAGTAAGGGAAGGGCGGAGGGCCGAGGTCACGCTCGGCCAGCTCGATCAGACGCAGGTTAATGGCGTCTGTGACCGCGGTGATGGCCTGGCCGACCTGATCGGCGGTGGCGCCGGATGCGACCAGATGAATCTGCAATTCCGGGATTTTGCGCGCCGTGGCGACCAGCGTTTTGAGATCCTCGGCTTTGTGGATATCACCGACCAGATAGACCGAATTGGCGCTTTGGAAGCGCACCAGGTCCGAGGTGGAAATGACGCCGACCACCTGCCCGTCGCGCATCACCGGCAGATGATGCACATTGAGCCGCGACATGGTGAGCAGCGCCTGAAACCCCAGGGTGTCGGCCGCAGTGGTATGCAGGGTCTGGGTCATGATCTCGCTGACCGGGCGCTGCGGCGACAGGCCGGCCGCCAGGCAGCGGTCACGCAGATCGCGCACGGTCAGCAGGCCGCGCAGGCGGTCGTTGTCCATGATGATCAGCGACGAGCAGCGCGCTTCGCTCATGATACGCGCGGCTTGCTCAATGCTGGTCTCGGGCGCGGCGCTGACCAGATTCTCGCCAATCAGATCCCGCACCCGCACCGTCATCAGGCTGGTGCCGGCGATCGGGCCGCGCTCCGTAACGCTGTCGATGGCGCTGCGCAGTCGCTCGGAGACTGATTGGTCGAAATGAGCGGCAAAATCCGGGTATTCCGCCCGCAATTTGCCCAGGACCTCGCAGGGCAGCAGGTAGATCAGGGAGTCCTCTGAGGTTGTCCCCTGAATACCGCGCTGAATGCGGCGGTCATCGCAGGCGCTCGGTGCCGTGTCACCCTCGGCCAGCTTGCCGATCAGCTCGCCGCTGCGGTCGCGCAGTTCAATGGCGCCGCGACGCAGAATATAAAGTGCCGGGGTTTTTTCATCCTCCGGCGGAAACTTTGAGCCGCGACGCAAATAACGCACCGTCAGCCGCTTCGGCAAGGTCGCCAGGACATCCTCCGGCAGGGCGTCGAAGGGCGGGTGACTGGCCAGGAAATCGCGGATTTCAATCAGCTCGATGTCCATGTGGGCTCCGTCTGGGTGCGCGCCGAAGCGAGCGGTAAGGAGGTTGGTCAAGTAGCACTGGCTTGCATGCGATTATGCACTTGTTCAAGCAGAGTTGCCGCTTGTGAAAACTGATATTGGCCGATGTGACGCGTCACGGTCGCGAAGTCCTTAGCCGATAGCACTGCGGCAAGCTGGGTTTGATGCGCGCGAAACACATCCTCAGCATCCGCGTGGAGGGTCTGGGCGAGTTCGATCAGATCCTCAATGATGGGCAGACTGGTGTGCGCCGGCGATGTCTTTCTTGACTCCGTCGGCACGGGCACGAATCCGGCGCGACTCGCCGTTGATCAATCATTCTTGTGAATCGCGATGAGCGTCATATCATCGCGGCGCGCCTGCTCACCCCGATAGGCCGCAAGTGCCTGTTCAAGCGCGAGCATCCAGTCATGCAGCTTGGCTTGGCGGCTGTGCTTGAGTCGTTCGATGAAGCGGCGGCGACCCAGGAGCCGCTGCGGCTCGCCGCCCATTTGATCGGTCACGCCATCGCTTAGCAGCAGACACAGATCGCCGGGTGCGATCTCCAGCCGATGCAGTTCGATCCGGCGCGGTGGCGGCAGACTGGCGTAGCCGAGGTGCGCATGTCCACCGCGATAGACCTTTACCCGGTCATCGGCGCCGAGCTGGATCAACGCAATGCCGGCACTGGCGAAACGTGCCTGGGTGCAGTCCCTGTTGAGACAAAGAACCGCCGCTTCAAGCCCATCGTCGGCAACGCTTTCGTGACCATCCTGACGCATGCGTTTGCGAACCAGATCATCAAGCGCATAGAGTATCTCAACCGGGTCGCGCAATCCCTGCTCGTGCAAAATGCGCTCTAGGGCCGAGGCCACCAGCAGCGTCATCAGGGCGCCAGGAACCCCGTGCCCCGTGCAGTCGGCGAGCACAATGAGCGGCTGATCCGCCAGGGATTCAAACCAATACCAGTCGCCGCCCACGGCTTGCAGTGGCTCCCAATGCACGGCCATTTCAGCCTGGTGCAGGCTGATGCGATCTGACGCGGGCAGAATGGCGTTTTGAATGCGCCGCGCATAATTGATGCTGGCGAGCAGTTGATCATTGGCATCGGCGAGCCGGGCATGGGTGCTGTCGAGTTCGCCGAAGGCCTGCTCGAGCGCGGATTTTTGCTGGTCAAGGTCCTGCATCGCGCTGTGCAGCGCACAGGTCCGTTCCTGAACGCGGGCTTCGAGTTCCGCCGTCAGCGCACGCAGATCCTGTTCGGCCGCATCGCGCTGATTGAGACCCTGCTGAAAGGCGCTGAGCAGAGCGGCCATGCGCTGATTCAACATGCCAAGCTCGTCGCGCTGGTGTCCGCGCAGTCGTGGCGGTGTCCAGTGTCCCGGTGCGCCGGGGTTGACCTCGGTAATGGCATCGGACAGTCGCAGGATCGGGCGGGTGATCATCCAATAGAACACGGCCACCACCAGCGCCGAAACCAGCAGGATTTGCACTGTGGTCACCAGCAGGTTGGTGCGGGCTTGGACCAGAAAGCTGGCGGCCAGAGCATTGGCCGAGAGTTCCAGGCTGAGGGTGCCGATGGGTTCGCCCGGCCCTGTAGATGCCTCGGGGGCGCTCTGGGGATCATGCAGGACTAGGCGGTAATGCAGGATGTCGGTAAAGGAGGGCGCCAGCGCGCGCACCAGGACCGTCGGCGTTGATGCCGATGCGGGCTTGATCTCAGCGAGCACCTGCCCGAAGTTGTCGCGCAGCTCGGCCGCAGAAAGGGCGGGTAGGGCATGGAGTCCATTGATAAGCTGGCGCGCCAGCTCGGGATGCATTTGGAAAGCCGCTTCGGCTGCGGAGCCGCGCACCAGCGCGAGCGTGCGGTCGATTTCGGCCTGGAGGTCGGCGCGCATGCCGCGCCATTGCAGATAGAGCTGAGCGGCGCCGGTCGATAAGCTCAGTAGTGACACCACCAGCAGGGTGATGGTGGCCTGCTTGAAGGTGAGGCCGCGCCAGAAGGTCACCTGGGCGTTCGCCAAGTCGGGGTTTGGCGTGAGCGGTTCAGCGGGCGCCTTCAATCGGATCTGTCCTCTCCGTGTCGGCCTGACCCAGCCCCCAGCGCGCCTTGATGGCTTGCACCTGAGCGGCGGACCGCTCCAGCCAGTGATCGAAGGCTTGCAAGACCTGCGGATATTTCAGGGTGGAGAGGTGGTAGTGATCGCGCGAATGCGGCAGGCTGGGATCGAACACCAGTGCTTCGGGCTGGCCGATGCCCTGTTCGAGCTGATAGGCCGCAACCTGGGTGTTGGCATAGGCAGCATCGACGCGCCCGGCGATGGTCTGGCGCATCAGTGCCTCGAAGTCCAGACTCTCGCGCAACTGGACCTGGCCTTGGCTGATCTCCTGTTGCCAGGCCCAGGGCGTGAAGCCGATCACCGTGGCCAGGGTCTTGATGCTGGCGCGACCCTGGCCTGCGCGTTCGGGGCGCACCAGGGTGCCATCGGTGAAGGCCAGCAAGGGCCGGCTGTAGTGAATCTCGAAGCCCGCACGTTTATCGCGCTGCCAAGCGGGATGGTCGGGCAGCTTGAAGTCGATCTGGCCAGTGAGAAAACTGCTCAGCAAACGCGAGACAGGGAGCGGGCGATAGTCGAAGCGAATGCCCTGATCTTCGGCAAAGGCGTCGAGCAGTTCCGGCAAGACGCCCATGCAGCGGCCATCTTGGCAAGCATGCACGGGGAGATAATCGATCTGCTCGACACCGACGCTGTAGGTCTCGCTTTGCGCGGGCGCCTCCGAGAGCACCAGCAGCGTCAGCGCGCAGAGGCCAAGCACGGTTTTCACGTGATGCTCAGTCACTCGTGATCGGTGCATCCGCTGCATCTGGCGTGTCCGCGACCACCTGATTGCGTCCGGCATCTTTCGCGCGATAGAGGCTGCGATCAGCGCGCGCGATGGCGCGGTTCAGCGGTTCATCCTTGGCGAGTGACGCCACCCCGATGCTGAGTGTCAGTTGGATGGGCCCACGCTGGCTTTGAATTTGAGCCTGTGCCAGGCGCTCGCGCAGACGTTCGGCGACCTGCAGCCCGTCGTCAAGGGTGGTTTCCGGCAGAATACCGAGAAACTCTTCCCCGCCCAAACGTCCCGCTACATCACCCTCGCGCAATTCAGAGCGAAACAGATCTGCAAAATGGCACAGCACGTCGTCGCCGATGCCGTGACCATAGCAATCATTGACCTGCTTGAAATAATCGAGATCGCACAGCATCAGGGTCAGCGGCTGTTGGGTGCGACGGTGGCGGCGGACCTCATGCTCACCGAGTTCCAGAATATGCCGACGGTTGCTAATGCCGGTCAGTTCATCCGTGGTCGCCATCCGGCGTAGTTCGGCTTCGAGCACCTTGCGGTGCTGAATCTCTTCATGCAGTTGGTCATTCAGGGCCTGGAGTTTTGTGGTCTGTTCGGACAGTTGCTGATTGGCGCGGTGCAGATCGAGCTGCAGCCGATCGCTGATGCGCAGCAGCCGGTGCGACTCGCGATAGCTGCGGCGGTAGGCATCGCGCAGCAGGCTGAAGCCTTCGGGCAGGCCCTCGGGAATGCGATCCAGGCTTTGCACCATGGCTTCCGCCTGGTCCAGCATTTTCTCCTCGTAGGCAAAGAGCGTGAAGCTCGCGTCGGGGGATTCGATGGGTTGGATCATGGCGAGATATCCTGGCCTTGAGGGAGCGGCACCAGTTCAAATTCTCCATGCTCGAAGTCTTCCGCGAAGTCCTCGCCAAACTCCTGCATGGCGTCATCCTCGGGGTCGAAAAACCAGCGTACGCGCGTCGAGACCCCGCGCGATGCAGCGTGCTCGAGGAGCTGAAACATGTTCATCAGCGCCTTGGCGCTGCTGCTGTTGAAGTAGGTCATCCGCAGTTCAAGCTCGACGCGCGCATCGACAAGACCGTCGAGATATTCCGCCATCGCCTTGAGCGGGGGACCAAAAAAGGCCGCCGCATCCTCAGGATAGGACTCACCGGCCAGGGAGAGGCGATGATGCTCAAAATCAAACAGGAGCGCGGGGGAGCGTTCGGTGGCTTCGCGGTGGATCGGTTGCATGCTGTCTCGGCGCGGACTTAACTGGGCGCGGATTGCGGGTGACCGGATTGGATGACCTGATTGGATGACCGGGTGAGTGGCCTGGCCGAGTAATTGATCAGGCAACTTAAATATAGGCCTTGAGACAGAAAAATGTCTGTTGCTGGCCAACGGGAACGAAGTCGAACTCAATTGGCCGACTCGAACGACGCGCGATCTCAATCAGACCGACATTGCCGCCGATGCTATCGGACTCTGCGGGTTCTCTGAGTTTTTCTTTGTAAAGCGCCTTGAGCTCGGTCTTGTCCATTTTCGCCATGGCGCTGAGGCGCTGATCGAGTGCAATGGCTTCTTGCTCGCGCACCACATTGCCACAGACGACAAAAAAGCCATCCGCCTCGCGACCGACCGAGACCATGCCCGAGCTGAGTGCCGTCGCTTGGCTGGGCGGGTCGATCAAGCGCTCCGATGAATACCGCAGGATATTTTGCACCTGCTCGACAAAGACGGAGAAAACGCGCTTGGTGACGTTCGCGTCGGTGTCTTCGAGGGTCATTTTCTGTTTCAGCGCTTCGCCGAGGGAGTACAGAATCCCCTCGGACAAAAAACCGACGAAGGAGAAAATCAGACCGCGATTGCCGGTCAGTCGCTGAAACTCGAAATAGTCACGGGCGAGATGCATCGGTGGACTCCCACGGGCAGCGCCTGACATTGGGGGCTCTGAGGACCGGTCGCATAACCGCGCCGACACCGGCTCTTTAGAGCCGTCATGTTAAAGGTCGCGCCAGTGCGGCACAATAGCCGAATAGCCGCGACGGCTACGAAGTTTGCCGACGCCTGAAAAGCAACCCGTTGACTCAGAATATCCCGGTTATCTTCGTCACGGCTTTGGATAAATTCCAAGGCGAAACCATCGGCTTCGACCTAGGCGCGGCGGATTATATTACAAAACCGATTAAACCCGTGATTGTCCGGGCGCGCGTGCGAACGCAACTCGCGCTCTACGATCAGACACGCCATCTCGAAACCCTGGTGCGGGAACGCACCCAGGCGCTTGAGCGGACTCGGCTGCAAGTTGTAGAAATACTCGGGCGTGCGGCCGAGCTGAAGGATGAGGAAACCGGTCTGCATGTGGTGCGCATGAGCCGCTACGTCGGTCTGCTTGCACAAGCCCATGGTCTGGAGGAAGACTTCTGTAAGTTGTTGCAGCATGCCGCCATGATGCACGACTTGGGCAAGATCGGCATCCCGGACCACATTTTGCGCAAGCCCGATCGCCTCGACGAGGCCGAATTTGCTGAGATCCGTCGACACGCCGAAATCGGCGCCAGAATCATCGGCCAGAACGCCGACGACAGCCATTCACTGATCGAGCTTGCGAGCATTATCGCGCTAACCCACCACGAAAAATGGGATGGCAGCGGTTATCCACACGGACTTGCCGGGGAAGACATTCCTTTGGTCGGGCGCATCGCCGCTGTTGCCGATGTGTTCGATGCCTTAACCTCTGACCGGCCCTACAAAGCCGCCTGGAGCATCGAGGACGCCGTCGCTCTGCTCAAACGCGAGCGCGGAAGGCATTTTGATCCGCATCTGGTGGATAGCTTTGAGAAAATTCTCCCTCGCATCATCGCCGTACGCGAGGCATCTCTGGACAAATGACCAGCCGCGTCAGGACGCAGGCATAAAGCACGCCTTGCCTGCGAGAAGCACCGGCTGATAAAAAAAAAGCCCCGCAGAGCGGGGCTTTGTCAGTTACAGCGTCAGCCGCTGTTGTTTGAAGGAGCCGGGCATTAGTGGTCGAGCGCGGCACTGATGTGCGAGGCTGGACCCGAACCACGCGGCACTCGGACATCCTCGACCAGGGCCTGGATGTTCTCGGGTGGCGCCAGTGTCAAGCGCGACACAATCAGGGCTACGGTGAAGTTGATGATCGCACCCACTGCACCAAAGGCGTTCGGCGAGATGCCGAAGAACCAGTCTGGCGACATGCCCATCATAAACTCGGTGCCGGGGATGAACAGAATCCCCTTATGCTGGAAGACATAGAGCATGGTGACAGTAATGCCGGATGCCATGCCCCAGATTGCGCCGGTGTTGTTCATGCGCTTGTCAAAGATGCCGAGCATCAGTGCCGGGAAGATTGACGAGGCTGCCAGACCAAAGGCGATGGCCACGGTTCCTGCCGCGAAGCCCGGCGGGTTTAGGCCGAGTAAGCCGGCCACCACGATGGCGCCGGCCATGGAGACGCGGCTGGCGTTGAGTTCGGCCTTCTCGGAGATGTCGGGCTTGAAGATGCCCTTCAGCAGGTCATGGGAGATGGCCGAGGAGATGGCCAGTAGCAGACCGGCCGCAGTCGAGAGCGCAGCGGCCAGACCACCGGCAACCACCAGTGCGACGACCCAGTTCGGCAAGTTGGCGATTTCCGGATTGGCCAGCACCATGATGTCGCGGTCGACCTTGACCATCTCGTTGCCTTTCCAACCAAAGCCCTCGGCTTCGGCGGCGAAGTCTTCGTTCTTGTCGTTGTAGTACTGAATGCGACCGTCGCCGTTCTTGTCCTCGAACTGCAGCAGGCCGGTGGTTTCCCACTTCTTGAACCATTCTGGACGGTCTTCGTACTTCAGGTTGCCGGTTTCCTCGCCGACCGGACCAATCTGAATGGTATCCATCAGGTTCAGACGCGCCATGGCGCCGACTGCAGGTGCTGTGGTGTAGAGAATGGCGATGAAGACCAGCGCCCAACCAGCGGAGTAACGTGCGTCAGCCACCTTGGGCACGGTGAAGAAGCGGATGATGACGTGAGGCAGGCCGGCGGTACCAATCATCAGCGACAGGGTATAGGCAAACATATTTAGCGTGCTGCCCATGACCTGAGTGGTGTATTCCTTAAAGCCAAGATCGGTGACGACCTGGTCGAGTTTGTCGAGCAGGCTCATGCCCGAGGCGACGCCGTCCGGAACGTATTCACTGCCGAGGCCAAGCTGCGGTAGCGGGTTGCCGGTGAGGTTGAGCGAGATGAAGATGGCCGGGATGGTGTAGGCCAGGATCAGCACGCAGTACTGTGCGATCTGGGTGTAGGTGATACCCTTCATGCCACCGAGCACGGCGTAGAAGAACACGATACCCATACCAATATAGAGACCCTGATCGTAGCTGGTCTCCAGGAAGCGCGAGAAGGCGACGCCGATGCCTTTCATCTGACCGATAACGTAAGTGATTGAGGCCAGAATCAGGCAAATCACAGCCACGACACGAGCAGCCTGTGAGTAGTAGCGATCTCCGATGAACTCAGGCACGGTGAACTTGCCGAACTTACGCAGGTAAGGTGCAAGCAACAGGGCCAGCAGCACATAGCCACCAGTCCAGCCCATCAGGAAGACTGAAGCGCCATAGCCGTTGAAGGCGATCAAGCCGGCCATGGAGATGAAGGACGCGGCTGACATCCAGTCCGCGGCGGTGGCCATGCCGTTGGCGACCGGGTGGATACCCTTGCCAGCGACATAGAACTCGGCAGTGGTGGCCGCACGGGCCCAGATGGCAATGCCGATGTAGAGCGCGAAGGTCGCGCCGACGACCGAGTAGGTCCAGAGTGAGAGATTATCCATTGGCGGTTCTCCTTATTGCTCGTCCACGCCGAATTGTTTGTCGAGCTTGTTCATGCGGCTGGCATAGACAAAAATCAGAGCCAGAAACACGTAAATGGAGCCCTGTTGGGCAAACCAGAAACCGAGCGGATAGCCACCGAGATGGATACTATTAAGCGCTGGCGCGAGGAGAATGCCGAAGCCGTATGAAACCACAAACCAGATTACAGCAGGATTGCGAGCAACCGAAGATTTGCCTTCCAATAGGCAGCACGATTTTCAGGTGTCACCTTGATGTCCCTCCCTCATGTGTGAGGCTTGCGTGATGCGGGGGCGAGGCGATCGAAAAACGGGACGGCCATGCATGAGGTCTTGGCAGAGCGCGTGGCCGAACGGAATTCGCGGTCAGCCAGCCGACTGTCCGCCGGCCCATACCCTGGCCGAAAGGACAATCGAACAGCTTCGATCGGGCAGACACCCCCTTGAGTATTATTGACATGTTGTTATCCGCCCGCAGTTTCTGCCCAAACATACAAGCGGTGCCGCATTCTCTGGTCTGGGCCTAGTCCCTGTCAATGGTAAGGAGAATGATATCCGCAGCGCAGTCTTTCGTTGGCGGCAACGAATCATCTGATTTCTGCTGTCTGTTATTCGTCCAGACCGACGCCGCGACGGGTCTGGTTGTCGATCCATAGGGCGTGATTGGCGCCGCCAGCGGGGCCCTGATAGCGGTCTTGGCCGGCGAGGTCGAGGAAAATGCCGGCGTCCAGGTAGGGACGTTTGTCGCTAGGCTGGCGGTCGGGATCACTGTTGGTGGCGTAGCCGCGAGCGCTGCGTTCGCTCGCCTGGTAGTGATCGTCTCCGGCGAGGTCAGCCAGAATGCCGTAGCCGTCGTATTGGTCGCCGCAACCCTGACTGCGGTCCTCGGCTTGGTAGTGGTCGTGGCCGGCGATGTCGATGAGCACGCCCGTAGCGAAGTCGCGGCCGTTTCCCTGGACCTGATTGATGCCGCGATAGGTATCCTGACCCGCTTGGTCGAGCAGGACACCAACGGCGAAGTGGGCCGCGGCGCCCTGGCCGTACCAGCTTGCGCTATAGCTGTCGTTGCCGGCGCGGTCAATCAGCATGCCGAGACCATAAAAGTAGCCGGTGCCTTGGGTGTACATGGAGCCGGTATAGGTATCGTCGCCATGGTCGTCGATCAGCACACCGACTCCCCCAGGGAATAACTCGCGCGTGACGGGCGCCGGGTCACCGTTTTTCAGCGTTTCGTCAAAGCGTAGGTAGAAGCCAAGGCTGGCTCCCTGGGCAAAAGACCAAAAGACTGGCTGGCCGTTCGTCCATTGCGAGTAGTTGGACGCGAATCGGTCGTTGACGCGATAGGTGTCATTGCCGCCTTGGTCGTGCAGCAGGGCGGTTCCGGCGGTGCGGCTGAACCCTTGTCCCTTACCGTCGATGATGTAGGTATCGTTTTCTTCTCCGGCTGCGTGCACAAGTCCTATTCCAAACGCCGCTGCACCCTGGGCAAACTGACTGGCGCGCATCTGATCTTGGCCGCCGAAGTCGAATAAGCCACCAACGCCGCCAAGTGCGGCGCCCTGGCAGTAGGTGGTGCACTGATAGTCGTCATTGCCCGCAAGGTCGATGAGCAGGCCAACGCTCTGATGGGCGGCGCCTTGGCTGAAAGGGCTCTCGCTGAGGTAGCGATCGTCGCCGTCAAAGTCGATCAGCACCGCGATCTGGCCAATTTCAGCGGCACCGCCTGCGTTGTTGGTGTAAAGATCATTGCCGCCGGGATCGATCAGCAGCCATGCGTCTAGGTGGTGGTGATCATCGCCTGGAGTGCCGATGATGACCGTTCGGCCGTCAACATCAAGCTGCAGGGGCCCGGTCATAGCTGGCCATGATGGGATCCGGGTGGATGGAATCCGGGTGCTCTGCTGTTGAGTCAGCTCGACCAGGGTGAGCGCGAGATCGAGAAGCGGTTTTGGCTCGATGGCGGCATAGGCATTGAAGGCGGGGCGTGCCTGAGCAAGATCGTCTTTCGGTATGCTGTCGAGTATCCATGCCGGCATTTTCTTGCGCTGTTGCGCACGTAATCCCGCGCTTAACCCCGCTTGTAATCCAGTGCTTTGGATCATGGTCTCCATGCCTTTTAGGATGGCGACGACCTGACTGACCCATTGCGGTAGGTCGTGACTGAGCGACGCCACCGGTTTGACCAGCTGGGGATTCCGGTTGCCTGGAGGTTCGCCAATCAGGCTTTGCAGAGTCGGTGGTGCGATGCCAGCGCTGAGCTCAATGGCCACGGAGATGGCCTCCAGCGGCGAGCGCAGTGCCCGGTCGAGGGGCGGCGGACGCATCGGGTCGCTGGGACCAGGCAGCGGGAAGTCGCCGATCAGGCGTCCTTCCTCGCGGAATTTTTCCGCGTTCTTCTCCCACATCCGTTGGTCGCGCACCAGCAGGTCAGTTGGGGCGATGCTGGTGTGGCTGAGTGCTTGTGTGATCTTGTCGCGAATCAGCGCGGCTGTCGGCAAGTCCGTCTGGCCCGTCGGCAAGTCCGTCTGGCTGTTGGCAACTTCTGACACCAAGAGCAGCAGCGCAGCGAGATGAAGGGCGTGGAGATTGCTGGCGCACAGGAAAGGCATGGTTGGCAGAGGGTGCGAGTGGAAACAATACCGCGCGAACAGACTTATCGACGGCGGCTCTCCTGGGGCTCTTGAGGCACGGGCGCTCAGGGCTTCCGATCAGTCAGGTATTGTGAGGAATCTGGTCGTTGAAGACGGTCTCAATGGCCGCCATGTGCTGGAGGCGAGGGCGGCTGTGCGTAAGGCGCGTCCTTAGTCCCCATAATCACCTAGAGCGCGATCACCAAGCGCTTGATCGCCAGGAGGAGTAGACGATGGATGCAGGCACTTTACAAGCGTTGGAGCTGATCGGCTGGGTTGTGCTGATGTACTGGCTGCTGACCACCATCAAGAGCACGCGCCACACGCCGGGCGATGCGCAGGATCAGAGCCAGGAGGCGGACGCGAAAGAGAGGTCGCCAGACGACTGAGCCATAGACTGAACCAGCAGACTGAACCAGCAGACTGAACCAGCAGACTGAACCAGCAGACTGAACCAGCAGACTGAGTCAGGCGACTGGGCCAGACCACTGATTTAGTGATACTGCTCGGTGGTGTAATGCCCGGGCTGGGTGCGCTTGTGCCGGTGCAGTCCGCGGGCCTCTAGCCAGGCGCGGACCTCTTTGATCATGGCGGAATTGCCGCAAAGCATCAGGTGGCTGTCCTCGGCGGTAATCTCGGCGTCGGCGGCGCGCTGGAGCTCGCCTTGTTCAAGAAGCTGGGTGATACGGCCCTGGAGTGAGCCCGGGCGTTGCTCGCGGGTGAGGGTGGAGGTAAAGGAGAAGCGCTGGCCGTATTGCTCTTTGAGCTTGGCCAGGGTCTCGGGGTAGGCCAACTCGCCGCTGTGGCGGGCGCCTTGGACCAGGATGATCCGCTCGAAGCGTTCCCATGGCTCGGGCGTTTTGAGGATTGAGAGGTAGACGCCAAGCGCGGTACCGGTGGCGAGCATCCACAGATGCCGGCGTGAGACGACGTTATCCATGGTGAAGACACCGCCGGCCTTGGCTGAGACCCAGACGCGGTCGCCGCTGCGCAGATCGGACAGGCGTGGGGTCAGTGGTCCTTCCGGGACCTCGTTGAAGTAGATCTCGAGCGGTCGCTCATCCGGGGCGTTGACCAGGGAGTAGGGGCGCCCGACACGCTTTTCGTCGATATCGAGTGCGACCTTGATGTATTGGCCAGCCACGAACGAAGGCAGTGGGGCGTCGATATTCAGGCTGTAGAGATTGTCGCTCCAGTGGCGCAGGCCAACGACCCGTCCCTCGATCCAGTCTTCCGTCATGAGTGTGCTCTCTTGTGTTGCTGCGGTTGGCTTCAGCTGCCAGAGGTTTGGTTAGTGCGCGCGCTTTTCAATTCGTTTTAATGGGCCAGCGGCTGGGGCTCAGGGCGGGCATCTTCCGGCGCTGGCAGCTCGGGGACCGGTCGACCAATGAAGTAGCCCTGCCCGAAGTCGATGCCGAGCTCGATCAGGACATCGAGAATGGCCTCGGACTCGACGAATTCGGCGATGACTTTCTTGCCCATCGCGTGCGCCATTTCGGTGGCGGCGGTGACGAAAATGCGATCCTCGGCATTGTGATCGAGGTTGCGAATGAAGCTGCCGTCGATTTTTACATCATCGACCGGGAGCTGTTTCAGGTAGGCATAGGAGGCAAAGCCGCTGCCAAAGTCGTCGAGCGCGAAGCGACAGCCGAGCGCGCGCAGGCTATTCATGCGGGCGATGGCAACCTCCATGTTGTCGATGGCGACGGTTTCGGTGATCTCGAGCGTCAGGCGTTGCGGGTCTATTCCTGAGGAGTGCAACACCTGCATCAGCTCGCCGTCCAGCGTCGGGTCGGCCAGCGACTTGGCCGACAGGTTGACGGCCAGGGAGAGCCGCGGATGCTCGCTCAGCACGCGGACGGCATTGGCGATGACCCAGCGGTCGATGGCGTTGATCAGGCCGGTGCGTTCAGCCACCGGAATAAATTCCGCTGGGTTGGCAATGCGCCCGTCGGGTAGCGGCAGGCGCAGCAGAGCCTCGGCGCGCCAGATGCGCCGTTCGGGCAGGGCCATGATGGGCTGGTAGAAAAGCTGAAAACGGCTGAAGTCCAGTGCGTTGCCGATCTCGTGCGTCCAGAGCACGCGCTCATTGGCTTGGGCGCGTGCCATGTCGGCCTCGGAATACAGATGCCAGTGACCGCGATGCTGGTTGGCTTTGGCCTGATACATGGCCAGATCGGCATTGGCCATGAGTGCCTGGGTGTCGGCGCCATGTTCGGGAAAGAGCACGACGCCGATGCTGGCGGAGACCTGATGGCGATGATTGCCGGCGCGCACGCTGGTTGAGCGGATTTGCTGCTGGAATTCTTTAATCAGGTTGTCGAGCTCGGGCTCCACCACCGGATGCAGGAGCATGGCGAACTCGTCGCCGCCGAAGCGGCCGATGCGCCCGCGCTGCCGGATGCAGGCGGAGAGCCTCTTGGCGATGCGCCGGATCAGACGGTCGCCGACCTGATGGCCGCTGGTGTCGTTGACATCCTTGAAATTATCCAGGTCCACAAACAACAATGCGCCCTGGGTGCCGGTCGCGGATGCCCGCTCAATGGCGCGCGTGAGTTCGTGGTCGAACCGGCGCCGGTTGAGCAAACTGGTCAGGGGGTCGTGATCAGCCAGCCAATGCAGCTCGCGCTGGGCGGCTTCGCGTTCGGTCTGCATGATGGCCATGCGCTGGTTGAGCGTGCCGATGACCTCGACGTTGGTGTCGATTTCATCGCGCCAGCGCAGGCGCCCACCGGTGCGCGGCAGGCGCTCAGCGAGGGCGTCGAAGCGGTTTTCGGCTAGCAGCGGTAGCAGGTTGGACAGGGCGCGAATGCGCTCGACCGGGCCGCGCAGGATGAGCAGCAATAGAACCTCGGCGAGCAGCAGCCCGATC
The DNA here is from genome assembly GCF_033954455.1 of Thiorhodovibrio litoralis. NCBI lineage: Bacteria > Pseudomonadati > Pseudomonadota > Gammaproteobacteria > Chromatiales > Chromatiaceae > Thiorhodovibrio > Thiorhodovibrio litoralis. Next base: position 2,655,462 of record NZ_CP121473.1, read on the forward strand.
AGGCCGATCAGCAAGCTGTTGCGCGCGATTGCGCGGATGCCGAGTCGCTCGTCCGTGGTGCGGTTAATGACGAAGGCGGTGAGCCCGGCGTCGCTGGTATCGATGTGGAAAATCTCATACCAGTGCGTGCCAAAGTGCACTGCGAGAGGCGTTTCGGAGCTACTGGCGAGCAAGGCCTCGGTGGGCTGGGATTCGAGTAGCGGCAGAATGATGTCGGGCTCGGTGGCTCCCTGAAAACGCAGTGTCGTGGCCTGTGCCGATGAATCCGGGTCCAGCGTGGTGATTGGGGTCGCGATGGCCAGGTTGGCGCCGGTTAGTTGCTGAAAGGTCAGCAGAATGCTTCCCAGGGCGCGTCCGAGGACCAGGGTGCCGGCGGTCTCTCCGTGCCAGAGGATCGGGGAGCTGATGTACTGACGGCAGTGGGAAGCGTCGCATTGCAGCTGCTCGGTGAGCTGCTCGGGAGTCTTGTTGACGGCTGCGATCAAGGCATCTGGCAAGGGTTCGCTGTCGGTTGGCCAGAGTGCGACAGGCGCCTCGCCGAGGGCCAGCCAGTGGACGGAGCGGATGTCCCATTCCAAATCGAGTAGGCTGCCGATGCTTTCGAGTGCTAGGTGCAAGCGCTCGCCGGGGTCGGTCATGCGATCTGCGGGCGCGGCGCCTTGGTCCTCCAACGAGGCCAATGCGGGCACCATGTTGGCAAGCCGCGACATCTGCTGATAGCGCTCGCGCACCAGCGTCCGGAAGTGGTTGCTCTGATGGCTGCGCAGGCGGCTTTGGGTCTGTTGGAACTGATCGAGCAAGCTTGCGCGGGCGTAAAGGGTCAGGAAGGCAACGAGCGGAATCAGCGTCAGGCTGATGCCGAGAACCACCTTCCAGCGCAGCCCAAGGAAGAACTTTCGCGGACTCGACGGAATGCTGCGCGGTGGGCTCAAGCTGCTGTCCACCGTCTAGAAGCGGAAAGCTGCCTGAATTGCAAACACATTCCAGTGTTTCTCAAACTGGGAGAAATCGGGGTTCTCGATCTCGGATAGAATGAAATTTCCGATATGGCGTGAATACTCAGCCCGCAGCATCCACTGCCGGTTGATGTCCCAGCGTACCCCGAGGCTGAGGATTCGCGAGTAGGCCGTGTTGGCCGGGACCATACCGAAGGTGTCCTGCTCAAGCTGGCTGCCGTCGCGATCATCGCGGTCGGCGAAACCCTCCTCGTAGCGCGCCATCAGCTGCCATCGAGGCAGGAAACGGTAGGTTCCCTGAGCATAGTAACCCTCGGCCGTTGCGTCGCGATCCGGGCGCCAAGGGCCGAAATCGCGCCATTGAATCGGTTCGCCCATGTACTCGGCTGTCAGACTCCAACGCTCGGCATTGTATTGCGCCGAGGCGATCCAGTAGAGGATATCGATGGTGCCAGGTTGAAGGGAGAAAGGGTTACTGGAATTTGGATCGTATTTCGCTGAGGCGGTCGCGCCGCTGAGGCCGAGCTTCAGCGCCTCGGTTGCTGAGTCAAACCACAAGCTGCCCAGCCAGGAGTGATTTTCGCTCTCCAGGGTGCCATCGGAGTCACCGATCATGAAGGCGGCTTCGACATTCTCATCAATCACCGGGTTTCCCGTCGATAAAGTGGCCGAGAAGGTGCCAAAGGGTTGGTGCAGGTCGCCGTAGAGCAGAATGCCATCCGTTGACAGCACCAGGTTGCGCACCTTGTCGAAATACACCACTTGAGGGAGAAAGATGCCCGGATGGGTGAAAGGCACATCGCGGGTTTCGTTGTAGAGGCCGAGCCGGTTCTTGATCCGGCCGACCCGCATGCCGGCGCGGTAGCGCGCGTTCGAGACCAAGTTAACGTCGGCGAGTGCGAAATCGATCTCTGGTGATCCGTCGCTCATGTCGCCGGCGCGTCGGGACAGGACTTGCGCCGCGAGCATCAGGCGGGGGTTGACACGAAAAGAGGCATTGATGCCGAGCTCGGTGAAATCGAAGGAAGTCTCCGGGCTATCGCCGTAATAGCGGTTGGCGCTGCTTTGAACAGCTCCCTGGCTGGCAAAGCCATGGATCTGCAGACGCTCGCCAAATCCGAATCCCGTCGCGCCTGCCTTGGGCGCGCTGGTCGGCTCGGCAGCAAGCCCGGTGCTGGCGAGAAGCACAAGAGGGGCGAGAAGCAAAAGAGGGGCAAGAATCGCGCGTGTTCGCAACCTCATTGCTCGACCTCCAGAACCTTGACCAGGTCGGTATCCGGCGGCGAGCTGACATATCCCACAGCGCCGGCGGTTTGGCTGACGCGTTCGATCATTTCCTGCTCGTTGGCCACCTGCCGCGGGGCCTGCCCGGTGCCGGAGAACACTTGCCGGTCCCAGGTGCGTCTGAGCTGATAGGGATAGACCTCCAGCACGCGCTTGGCGAAAGACTCGTGGACGGGATTGTTGTCCGGGAGCACGAAGACGGTGACCGGGCGCTTGTCTGGCCATTGCGGCATGCGCATGGTGATCAGCAGGCGGGCGAAATTCCGGTCGATGGCGTTAAGATCGACATCGGCGTTGACGATGACTTCCTGCCCGCCGGCCGCCCCCGTCGCCAGAGTGCCCGTCATCAGCGCGAGAGAAACCAGAATGCCGCGCGCAAGTCGCGAACCCGCGGTCGCGGGGTGGGCGGCGGTCATCAAACGGCGTTTGGATGGCGGGGGAGAAGTCACGTTTGGCAGAAGAAACCCTTATCCCTCCGGCAGGCTGATGCAAGCCGATGCCGCGCTGCGCCATCTTTTTGGTCTGAACTTTGCCGCGTCATCGATACAGCCAAGGGACCGGTTGAGAAGTTTGATGCTTAAGTGTAGATGCTAATTGTACTAATTGTAGATGCTAATTGTACAAGGTTACACCCACCAGCCGAGCGACTGAACGAGGGTCACTGACCCGGCCGCTGCAGCGCAAGCGGCCTGAGCAGGGCTGAAAACGCTGCTCGAACAAACATCATAGCGCACGCGAATCTTGCTCGAAACGGATGCCTGGGCTATCTTTGGACGCCCGTATTGGCCGGGCAGGCCTACCACCTTCCCGCAAAAAACAATATTTATCAACGGCGACGGTATTGTCGTGCTACCCGAAATCTGACCGATATCTGCAGAACCGCCTCCAAGGTGCTATCTCAGGTATCAAAAACCTAGCGAGGATCCTGTGATGAAAGATTTCCTGATCGTGATCGTGATTGTGCTCATCGGCGCCGGCTGGACTTACTTCGTTGGTCATTCCCATACCGTGCAGCTTCGCTATGACTGTGGCATCGAGGTTCCTTGGCACGAGGCATTCTTCCTTCACACCGACCGCTGTCCCGGCGACTCCGCGCCGCAGTCCTGAACCGATTCCAGGGGCGCTGCTCGAGCGCTGCCCCATCCGCGCTGGCAGCTTTGATCATCAAAGCCTGTCGGTGTCAGCGCAGCTAAACGGAGCCGGTCTGGTGTCTTATGGTCTCTGGGAGTGCCCTTGCGGGGCTTTCACTGCCCTGGTACCTGCCTCAAGGGTATCGTTAACATGCGCACTTTAACCCCGAACCCCTTGCCATGGGCGGCATCCACCGGCGGCTGGCGCAGGCTTGCGGCTGCGCTGAGCTGTGCTGCGGTTGTTACGCTACTCGGCGCCTGCGAGACCCTGCCGTCCGTCGGTCTCGGTCAGGGTGGCGTGGATGCGCCGCTGGCAGAGTCCAAGGGTTTGCAGTCGCAGAGCCAGTCGTTCGGGTTGCAACCGTTCTCCCTGGACTCGACCAATAACGCCGCGGCGGAAAGTGGCGCCGACCAATCGGGTGGGGACTTTCTGGCAGCGTTTTTTGGTGGCGGTTGCCAGGCCGGCGGTAAGAAAGACTGCGCCGAGGAGGAGGCGAAGCAAGCGGATGATTGTCTGCGCCAGGCAATCGAGCTGCCGCATACCACCTCGTATCGTGACGATGAAATGCGCCGACTGCTCGGCTGTGCCGAGCGCCGTTACAGAAAGGCGCTGACACTGTCCGCTTCGGAGCAGGGCAGCATCCGCCGGGTCGCCTACCATGGCGGTTTGCTGCTGGCACTGAGCGAGCGTCGCAATCGGCTTGACGACAATACAGCCGAGCCGCGCGTCGGTCGCGAGAACCGAAAATTGCTTGAAGCGGCCGACGACACGCGCGATGAGGCGCCTGAGAGCGCGCTCGGTTTCTTGTATGGGGCCTCGGCGCGGCTGTTTCGCGCAACCTTGTCTGATGACCCTGTCAGCGTTTGCTCCGATCTGCGCGAGGCCGCGGCGATGCTCAATGCCTCGCCGCCGCCGCCGGATGCACTCGCGGCGGAGCAGCAGCGGCTGAGCGAGGTGGCGGGCTCGGAGCTCAAGCGCTGTGAAACCCTGGCGCAGTTGGCCGCGCGCGGCGATGCGGTCTCTGCGGGGCTAGCAACCAAGGCAAGCGCTTCTTCAACCATAGCAGACTGATTCTTCAACCGCGGTGCATTGACACTGTCGATTGAGTGGAGGGATCCGGCGATGCAGGAAAGCCTTTATCCGGCCATTGAGCCCTATACGACCGAGTTCCTTGAGGTCGGCGACGGCCATGAGCTCTATGTGGAGCAAAGCGGTAATCCAGCGGGCTACCCGGCGCTCTTTTTGCACGGTGGCCCCGGCGCCGGCTGCGGCGCATCCCACCGGCGATTCTTCGACCCTGAGCGCTATCGCATTATTTTGTTCGATCAGCGCGGTAGCGGTCGCTCCCGCCCCCATGCCAGCATTGATGCCAATACCACCTGGGATTTGGTCGCCGACATCGAGCGCCTGCGGGAGCACTTAGGCATCGAGCGCTGGTTGGTGTTTGGCGGCTCCTGGGGCTCGACCTTATCCCTTGCCTATGCCGAGCAACATCCGCAGTCCGTGGCCGCGCTGGTGTTGCGCGGCATTTTTCTGTGCCGGCCGGAGGAAATTCACTGGTTTTATCAGCAGGGCGCGTGTCGGCTGTTCCCGGACTACTGGCAGGACTATCTCGCGCCCATTCCGCCGGAAGAGCAGGTCGATCTGCTGCGCGCCTACGCCGAGCGGCTGTTTGGTCCGGCGAGCGAGCAGCAGACGGCGGCGGCGCGCGCCTGGTCGCTGTGGGAGGGCCGCTGCGCCACCCTGCTAGCGGATCGCGATTTGCGCGACAGCTTCGCCGCCGATGCCTTCGCGCTCGCGTTAGCGCGCATTGAATGCCATTACTTTATGCACAATGCGTTTTTTCAGTCCGATCAGCTCCTGCGCGATATCGACGCCATTCGTGGCATTCCCGGCGTCATTGTCCATGGTCGCTATGACGCCATCTGCCCGCTGGCCTCGGCCTGGGAACTGCACCAGGCCTGGCCCGAGGCGGAGCTAAACATCATCCCCGACGCAGGCCATGCCGCCTTTGAGCCCGGCATTGCCCGCGCGCTGGTGGCGGCGACCGATCGTTTCGCTCAAACGCTTGCGCCCTAGCGGACATGATTGCGCTGCTGCAGCGCGTCACCCAGGCGCGGGTCCATGTGGCGGGCGAACTGGTTGGTGCCATCGACGCGGGTTTGCTGGTGCTGGTGGCGGTGCAACCCGATGATGACGACTCCCGCGCCAAGCGCCTGCTGGAACGGTTACTCGGCTATCGCGTCTTCCCCGATGCCAGTGGGCGCATGAACCGGAGCCTGCTCGACACCGGCGGCGGCCTGTTGCTGGTGCCCCAGTTCACGCTGGCGGCCGATACGCGCAAGGGTACCCGCGCAAGCTTCACCAGCGCGGCTGCGCCCGCGCTCGGCGAGCGGCTGTTCGCCTATTTGCTCGAGCGCGCCTGCCAGGTGCACCAGCCGGTCGCGGGTGGTGTTTTTGGCGCTGATATGCAGGTCAGCCTGACCAACGACGGCCCCGTGACCTTCTGGCTGGAGGTTTGAGCTGCGCCCCCCCCCCCCCAATGGCCGGCGCCCGGCGCCCGTTGCGGTCAGGCGCTTGATGAACCAGACATGAACTGATTACGGCCATGCGTCTTTGCCCGGTAGAGGGCGGCGTCAGCGTTTTTTTTGAGTGCTTCTGCGTCTGCCTTGGTGTTTGCCTTGGGGCTTGTCTTTGCCTCGGCGGCGCTGTGGGTGGCGCCGCCGATGCTTAAGGTGACATGGGGGGCGACATCCGAGTAGGCGTGTTCGAGATTGAGTGCGCGCACGGCCGCAAGCAGGCGTTCGGCGATGTCTTGGGCGCCGGCGGCGTCGGTTTCCGGCAGGATGACGGCGAATTCCTCGCCGCCGTAGCGCGCCACCAGGTCGGCGGGGCGCTGGGGCACCTCGGCCAGGGCTTGGGCGACGCGTCTGAGGCAGTCATCGCCGGCGCCGTGGCCGTAGTTGTCGTTAAAGGGCTTGAAATGGTCGATATCCAGCATCAGCAGGGACAATGACTGGTGGTCGTTGCGGGTGAGTCGAGCGCATTCCTCGGTGAGTTTCTGGTCGAAGCGGCGCCGATTGGGGATGCCGGTGAGCGCGTCTTCCCAGGAGATTTGCTCGAGCATGTCGGTTCGCAGCTTGAGGTTGACCTGATTGCGCACCCGGGCGCGGACAATGGCCGGGTTGAAGGGTTTGGTGATGTAATCGGCGGCGCCCAGGTTCAGGCCGTGCTCCTCGTCCTTGTCGTCGTTCATGCCGGTGACGAAGATCACCGGAATGCCGCGGGTGGTCTCCTGATCCTTCAGCCGGCGGCAGACTTCATGGCCGTCCATGTCCGGCATGATCACATCGAGCAGAATCAGGTCCGGCGGCTGCTTGCTCTCGGCCAGTTCCAGGGCTTTGTGACCGCGCGTGGCGGTGAGGATGCGATAGTCCGCTTTCAGCAGCGCGGCCAGCAGTTGGATGTTGCTGGGTTGATCGTCAACGATCAGAACAGTGGCTTTTTTGTCCGGCATGCGGGGTCTCGCGATCAGTCGGTGTGCTTGAACTGAATACCGGCGCGCGCGGCCAGTTGGCGCAGCAATTCGGCGGCTTCATCATGCTCGAACTGCTCGATGCGCGCTTGGAGTTCCTGGGCGGCGGCCGGATCGACCTGGCGCGCGAGGTGATCGAGAATCACGGCCATGGGTGCATCGTCGATGAGTTCTCCCTGGGACAGGGCGCGCAGCACGGTGGCGATGGTCTCGGCCAGCGGTTCGGCCAAGGGTTCTGTCAGCGGCTCGGCCTCGGGATTGTGCGGCGTCTCCTTGCGCGCGCGCTCGCGGGCAACCGGTTGCGGGAGTTGTTCCAGTTGTTCGCGCACCTTCGATAGCGCTTGGGCAAAGGCGCGGATGTCCTCATCCCGCGGCCGGCCATGGTCGCGCAGACGGGTTTCCAGGGTCGCGGCACGTTCAGCCAGCGTATTGGCGCCGACCATGGCGGCGAGGCCTTTCAGCGTGTGGAGCAGGCGTTTGGTGAGCGGATCATCGGGGTTTGCCAGGGCCTCGGGCAGGGCGGAGAGTTCGCCGTCGAGTTGCGCGCGCAAGCCGTGCAAGGTGCGCAGATACAGGGCCTGGTCGCCCTCGAAGCGCTTGAGTCCGCCGCCCGTGTCGATGGCGGAATCGATGACGGAATCGATGGCCGTGAACGCGGTGGGCTGGGCGGTGGAATGGGCCGGGGGCTGGGCTGGCTGCTGGTGCGCGACCGCGCTGGGCGCGGCGACAGGCCGGTCCGCCGCTTCGACCGGGTTGTCCCCGGCGCGCAGCCACTGGCCAAGGGTGGCAAGCAACGCTTGGCTGTCGATGGGTTTGGCCAGATGGTCATTCATTCCGGCGGCGGCGGCGCGGGTGCGATCATCCTCCATCACGGCGGCGGACAGGGCGATGATCGGGATGGTTTTGTCGTGTTCGCGGATGCGCTGGCTGGCCTCGAAACCGTCCATGACCGGCATTTGCAGATCCATCAGAATCAGATCAATGTCCTCGCCGTGCTGTGCGAACTGATCCACCGCCTCGCGGCCGTTTTCCGCTAGGATGACGCGCACCCCGGTGCGCTCCAGAATGGCGCGGGCGACTTCCTGATTGAGCGGGTTATCCTCCACCAGCAATACGCTGTGATGGCGGAAGTTGGGTGCGGCCCGGGCGGGGACCTCGGCGCGCCGATCCGCTCCGCTGCGGGCCTGGTTGATGGCGTTGAAGAGCGCGCGTGGGGTGATCGGCTTGCTGACAAAGGCGCCATAGAGGCTGGCGTGCGGCTCGAGTTCATCGGCATTGTAGGCGCTGACGATCAGTGCCGGAATCACGCCCTGGCTGAGTTCGCCGCGCTCGCGCAAGGCTTGCAGGCGCTCCAGGGTCTGGATGCCGTCGAGTTCGCCGGGCATTTTCCAATCCATCAGGATGAGGGCAAAAGGTGTCTTGGCCTGTTCGGCGCGCTGCACGGCCGCGATGGCCGCCGCGCCGCTGTCGGCCTCTTCCACCACCGCGCCCTGGGACTCCAGCATGTCGCGCAACAGAGTGCGCGCGGCCGCATGATCGTCAACCACCAGGACTCGGGCGCCCGCTTCGAGCGCAAGGGAGGCCGGATCAGCGCCCAGATCCGCATCAGCGTCGGCGGCCAGCGGCAGTCGGATGTGAAAGAAAAAGGTGCTGCCCTCACCGGCGCTGGATTCCACCCGCAGCTCGCCGTCCATGCGCTCGACCAGGCGCTGGCTGATGACCAGCCCCAGCCCGGTGCCGCCGTATTTACGCGTGGTGGAGGTGTCGGCCTGGGAGAAGGCATGGAACAGCCGCTTGAGCTGCGCGGGCGCGATGCCAATGCCGGTGTCGGACACCGCGAATTCCAGTGCCATGTCGGCGTCGGTGACCTCCTGCTCGCGAATGGCCAGACACACCTGGCCCTGTTCGGTGAACTTGATGGCGTTACCGAGCAGATTGGTCAGCACCTGGGCCAAGCGCAGTGCGTCACCAACCAAGGTGCATGGATGGTCAATGGCTAACTCGAAAATCAGCTCGATCCCGCACGCATCGGCGGCAGCGGCAAAGAGCGTGCGCAGTTGATCCAGTAGATCCTCCAGACGGAAGGGCTGCGGGTCCAGCTCCAGTTTGCCGGCTTCGATTTTGGAGTAGTCCAGAATGTCGTTGATGATGCCAAGCAGCATGCGCGAGGAGTCGCGAATCTTGCCCAGGTAGTCGCGCTGTTTCGGGTCGAGCGGGGTGTGCAGCAGCAGGTCGCTCAGCCCAATGACAGCGTTCATCGGGGTGCGGATTTCATGGCTCATATTGGCCAGAAACTGGCTTTTGGCGTGGTTGGCGCGTTCCGCGGTTTCCTGCGCCTGCTTGATTCCGGTAAGATCATTGTACACGGCAACGACTTCGCCGGAAGAGAGCTTAAAGACGGTGTTTTCGCGCCAGACTTTCAAGTCTTCGTGCTGGTAGACCGAGATCGGCACATGCTCGCTGTCGCCGGTGCGCGCCACTCGGCGCAGCAACGCGAGCAAGCCCATGGCCTCGGCGCCCGGGAAACACTCGCTCAAGCGGCGCCCAATCACAGCCTCGCGGCGGGTCTGATCCATGCGTTCGGCGGCGCTGTTGTATTGGGTAAAAACAAAATCCTCGCCGTCATCGACCGGTTGATACACCGCCACGCCGCTGCCGGTCTGCTCGAAAATACCCTGGAAACGCTCTTTCTCCGCTTCCAGCGCCCGCTTGGCCAGGACGGAATCGGTCACATCGAGATCACTGCCGCGGTAGCTCAGCAAGTCGCCCTGATCATTGACAACGGGAAAGGCATGGGTAGACATCCACAGCACGCGTCCGTCTTGATGGATCACCGGGTTGAGCAGCCCGGTAAAGGTCTCATGGCGCGCGAAGGCGGCAAAGACCGCTGCCTTAAACGCCGCGCGCTCCGCCTCGGGGTGCAGGTCGTAGAAATGGTGGCGATGGATGAGTTCCTCTGGCGCATAGCCCCAGACGAGCCTGGCCACCTCGCTGACATAGGTATAGCAACCCTGGGCGTCGACTTCCCAGGTCACGGTGCGGCTGTGGGCGGCGAGCTGCTTCAGGCGCTGCTCGCGTTCCTTGATGCCTTGCTCGGCCTGCTTGAGCGCCGAAATGTCCTGGACAATCGACCAGATGACCTCGCGGCCCTCGGCATCGGTGGTTTTGAAGCCGTTGAGCAACACCGGGTAGCGGTGTCCGTCCTTGTGGATGTATTCCTTCTCATAGGGGCCGTAGGCGCCGGTGGCGCGCAGGGATTCAAGCGCGCGTTCCTCATCGGCTTTGTACGCGGACGGGGTTACATCCCAATAGGCGAGCCGACGAAATTCCTCGGGGCTGTAGCCGGCCGGCTCATGCACGGCGCGGTTGAACTCAAGCCACTGTCCGGTATGGAAGTCGTTCATGGCGATGCCGACCGGGGACAGCTCAAACAGGGTGCGGAACTTGGCTTCCTCGACCGCCAGGCGGCGCGTTGCGCGCACCCGTTCGCTGATGTCTTCGTTGACTCCGACCACCCGCACCGCCTGGCCCTGGTCATCGCGCATCGCCCGCGCCAGTCCGCGCAAATGGCGGATGGCGCCATCACTCGGGCGGCGGATCTGAAACTGCACCTCGAAGGGTTCGTCTTTCTCAATGAGCGCGCGGAAGGCGCCTTCGACCACGCTCAGACTCTCGGGCAAGACGGTCGCGGCCCAGTCGGCGAATCGCTCGCCGAAATGCTCGGGATCAATGCCATAGAGGCTGAACATGCGCGCGTCCCACAACAGCCGGTCATGGGCGATGTCATAGTCCCAGATGCCGATTTGCGCGGCCTCGGTCGCCAGCTTGAGGCGCTCTTCGCTATCGCGCAGGCGCTGTTTGGCTTGCTTGCGGGCGCTGATGTCGCGAAACACGGCGAGCAGGCATTGTTGATCGTCCAGGTCCAACAGGCTCGCGGTGACACTGACATCAATCAACTGGCCATCCTTGCGCCGATGCTGGGTGCGGAACTCATCGAAGCCCTGATCCAGAATCTTTTGAATGTGGCGCGCGGTTTCCTCGGGCGTTTCCCGCGCCTCGTAGTCGCTGATGCGCAGGCGGGCGAATTCCTCGGCGCTGTAGCCCAACTGTTGATAGGCCTTGGCATTGAATTCAAGCGTGGTGCCATCGGCCAGATCAATCAGCAGGGTGGCATCCGGGTAGTGATCGAACAGCGCACGAAAGCGCCGCTCCTCACGCTTGAGCGTCTGATGCTGAGTGCTGAGTTCCCGGTTGAGCTGATCGAGTTCTGCTTGATGCTCCTTGAGCAGATTGAACCAGTGGTTGTAGTAGAGGCTGACCAGATCGCGCTGGCCGACCAGGCCGGTGAAGCGCTGCTCGGCATCCACAACAACCACCCGCTTGATGTGCTGCGCACGGCAGACGCGCAGCGCCTCGGAGATGGTGGTGTCGCGGCTCAGGGTCTTGACCGGTGCGGTCATGCAGGCCCCGATGGGCTGGTCGAGATCAGCGCTGGAGCTGATCAAGGCCACCAGGTCGCGCTGGGTGAGAATGCCCACGGGCTGCTCATCGCGCAAGACAATGCAGGCGGTGAACTGGCCGAGATGCATGCGTTGCATCACCTCACGCACACGCGGGCCTTCATCGACGGTGAGCGGTTGCAGGCCCTGAATCAACTCGCCCAGGCTCTGGGTCTCGGCCAGCATGCTGGGGTCGAGGCTGGCGGCGAGATCGCTGTAGCTGACAATGCCCAGGAGCGTGCCCGCCGCATCGACCAGACAGATGTGCTCGGCCGGGGTGCGAATGGCATTGAGCCCCTCCAGCACTGTTTCGTCGGGCGCGCGCAGGGCCGGCTCGGGCAGATCCAGCTCCGCGAGTGTCTTCGACAGCGCCACCCCCTGAGTCTGAAATGCCAACAGGCGGCTGGACAGCAGCAAGCGATAGCCGGGTTCGAGCCGGACCACCACGCTGCGAATGTTGTGTTTGCGCATGGTCCGGGCCGCCTCGGCGAGGCTGGCGCTGGCCGGCAGGGTGATAACCCTGGTGGTGGCGATAGTGCGCAGTTTGGGGAAATGCATGGTCGGCTCGGCGCAACGGCGAAGACAATGCATTATAGACGGACATGGACTTGCTGTGGTATTAGACGGGCACTCTCAGCCAGGGGTGCCGGCCAGGGTGCGCGCGGTCATTTGAATCCGCCGCGCGGCGCGCTAAACTGCCAACCTTTCCCGTTCAGAAACCCATTGAGAGGTTCCCCCGTGGTCGCGCCGCAGCCCAACTTTAGCCGCATCGAGCGGCTTCCGCCCTATGTTTTCAACATTGTCAATGAGTTGAAGGCAGCGGCGCGAGCGCGCGGCGAGGATATCATCGACTTCGGCATGGGCAATCCAGATCAGCCGACGCCCGAGCATATCGTCGACAAGCTGGTTGAGGTTGCCCAGCGCCGCGATACCCATCGCTATTCGGTCTCGCGCGGCATCCCGCGCCTGCGCCGCGCCATCTGCCGCTGGTATCAGGACCGCTACGCTGTCACGCTCGACCCCGAGACTCAGTCCATTGTCACCATCGGCAGCAAGGAGGGGCTCGCGCACCTGGCCATGGCCACCATGGCCGCGGGCGATACCGTGCTGGTGCCCAATCCGGCGTATCCGATTCATCCCTACGGCTTCATCATCGCTGGTGCCGATGTGCGCCACGTCAAGCTGACGCCCGAGGTGGACTTTTTTGAGGAGCTGCAGCGCGCCATACTGGATTCCTGGCCGCGCCCGAAGATGCTGGTGCTAAATTTCCCCGGCAATCCGACAACGCAGTGCGTGGAGCTGGACTTTTTCGAGAAGGTCATCGACATTGCTCGCGAGCACGGCATCTGGGTGGTACATGATCTGGCTTATGCCGACATCGTCTTCGACGGCTACAAGGCGCCTTCCATCCTGCAGGTACCGGGTGCGCTCGACTATGCCGTAGAGTTTTTCTCCATGTCAAAAAGCTACAACATGCCGGGCTGGCGCATCGGTTTCATGTGCGGTAATCCGACCATGGTCGCGGCGCTTGCGCGCATGAAGTCTTACCTGGACTATGGCACCTTCACGCCCATTCAAGTCGCGGCCATTCATGCGCTCGAGTCCTCGCAGGACTGCGTCGCTGAAATTCGCGACCAGTACCAAAGCCGCCGCGATGTGCTCTGCGAGAGCCTGCAGGCTGCCGGCTGGCCGGTCGAGAAGCCGCGCGCGACCATGTTCGTTTGGGCGCGCATCCCTGAGGCCTATCGCGCTATGGGCTCGCTGGAATTCGCCAAAAAGCTGCTTAAGGATGCCAAAGTGGCAGTCTCGCCCGGCATTGGCTTTGGCGACTATGGCGACGATCATGTGCGCTTCGCGCTGATCGAGAACGAGCACCGCACCCGTCAGGCGGTGAAGGGCATCAAGCAGATGCTGCGCGACGACGCGCGCACCGGCTTTACCGCGACAGCCGGCTGAGTGCGCGGCGCTATCACACCATCTCATCTGGGCGCGATCACTATTTCATCTGGAGGACGCAACATGGAGCCCGTCAACATCGGACTCTTGGGCCTGGGCACGGTCGGCGGCGGCACCGTCTCCGTGCTGACCGGCAATGCCGAGGAAATTGCCCGCCGCGCGGGGCGCGAGATCCGCATCGCCCATGCGGCGGCGCGCGACTATGACCCGAGCCGCTTCTCGGGGCTGGAAAAGATCGGCAAGATTTCCGACGACGCCTTCGCCGTGGTTGATGACCCGGAAATCGACATCGTCATTGAGCTGATCGGCGGCTACTCGCCGGCGCGCGAGCTGGTGCTTAAGGCAATTGAGAACGGCAAGCACGTGGTCACCGCCAACAAGGCGCTGATCGCATTGCATGGCAATGAAATCTTCGCTGCTGCCCAGGCCAAGGGCGTGACCGTGGCCTTCGAGGCCGCAGTGGCCGGCGGAATACCCATCATCAAGGCGCTGCGCGAGGGTCTGGCGGCAAATCATGTCGAGTGGATCGCCGGCATCATCAACGGTACCGGCAATTTCATCCTGACTGAAATGCGCGACAAAGGCCGGGCCTTTGCCGATGCGCTGGCCGAGGCGCAAACGCTCGGTTATGCCGAGGCCGACCCGACCTTCGACGTCGAGGGCATTGACGCCGCGCACAAGCTCACCATTCTCGGCTCCCTCGCATTTGGCATCCCGCTGCAGTTTGACAAGACCTTTACCGAGGGCATTTCGCATATCGAGCCCCAGGATGTCGCCTATTCCGCTGAGCTTGGCTACCGCATCAAGCATCTTGGTATCGCGCGGCGCACCCCGGACGGCATCGAGTTGCGCGTGCATCCGACGCTCATCCCGCACCGCCGGCTCATCGCCAATGTTGATGGCGTGATGAACGCAGTGCTGGTCAAGTGCGATGCCGTCGGCCCCACGCTCTACTATGGCGCCGGCGCCGGCGCGCTGCCGACTGCCTCCGCCGTGGTGGCCGACGTGGTCGACATCACCCGCGCCCTGACCACCGACCCGACCAATCGGGTGCCGCATCTCGCCTTCCAGCCCGACGAGCTGAGCGATACCCCGGTGCTGCCGATTGAAGCCGTCGAGACGGCCTATTATCTGCGCCTGCTCGCGCTCGACCGCTCCGGCGTCATGGCCGCCATCGCCGGCATTCTGGGCGAGGAGGGCATCAGCATCGAGGCCATCCAGCAGAAAGAACCCGAGGAAGGCGAGACCCATGTGCCAATCATCATGCTCACCCATCGCGTCAAGGAAGGCGACATGAACCGCGCCATCACCCGTATAGAGGCGCTGGAGGCCGTGCATGGCAAGGTGGTGCGCATCCGGCTCGAGTCGCTCGAAGGCTGATTGACCAAGGACCGCGCCCAGAGGGTCCGGGGTTGGACTGGCAGCTTTCCGGCCTTACCTCTGCCGCAGCCCAGAACCGACCGACAAGGAGCGAAGATGGAAACAGAAGCAATGGAGCAGTTGATCCGCGATGGATTACCTGGCGCCGAGGTGCAGGTGAGCGGCGACGGCAGTCATTTCGACGCCATTGTCGTCAGCGAGTCCTTCGAGGGACTGACGCCGCTAAAAAAACAACGTCTGGTCATGGACACAGTGCGCGAGCAGATCGCGAGCGGGGAGCTGCATGCGTTGTCCATCAAAACCCTGACTCCAGCTCAATCGGCGGACGAGCACCGGTTGTAAGTGTCCAGTGCCGCTCGGTTGATCACCCGCCGGAGCATGCCTCCAGTACCGCTGCTCAAGAGCGACTGGCCAGGGCGTTGCTGCACCGACCCGGCTGACTCAATTCGCACCTTACTCCCGGTTTGCTAGTGGGGCATTGGCGCATCGGGCACATTACGGCGCAATTCCTCCAACCACACATCCGGCACCGCATCGCTCGGTGCGCGCCAGTCGCCGCGCGGTGACAGGGAGCCACCCGAGCCGACCTTGGGCCCATTGGGCATGCAGCTGCGCTTGAATTGACTGCTGCCGAAAAAGCGCCGTAAGAACACTTCCAGCCACTGGCGGATGGTGGGTAGATCGTACTCGCGCCGGTCCGCTGCTCCCATGCCATCAGGCCAGGGCCCGCGCGTGCAATCATGCCAGGCATGCCAGGCAAGGAAGGCTACCTTGCTCGGGCGCATGCCGAAATGGCTGATGTAATAGAGGTTGAAGTCCTGTAGCTCGTAAGGACCGATGATGTCCTGGGTGCTTTGGATATGACCCTCGGCATCGGGCGGAACCAGCTCGGGGGATATTTCTGTCGCCAAAATGCTTCGCAGTACCGCATTGGTGGCGTCATCGAACTGGTGGCTGTCGATCAGCCAGCGGATCAGATATTGAATCAGCGTCTTGCTGACTGAGGCATTCACGTTGTAGTGCGACATCTGGTCGCCCACGCCGTAGGTGGACCAGCCCAGGGCGATCTCGGATAGATCCCCGGTGCCCAGCACCAACGCTTGGTGATGGTTGGCAAGCCGGAACAGATGCGAAGTGCGCTCCCCGGCCTGCACGTTCTCGAAGGCGACATCATGCACCGGCTGGCCGTCGGCGAACGGATGGCCAAGGTCCTTGAGCATTTGCAGGCAGGATGGGCGGATGTCGATTTCTTGTGCGCTCACGCCGAGCGCCCGCATCAGTGCCCAGGCGTTGGCGCGGGTCTGCTCGCTGGTGGCAAAGCCGGGCAGGGTGTAGGCCAGCACATTGGCGCGCGGCAGCCCGAGCCGATCCATGGTGCGCGCGGCCACCAGCAGCGCCTGGGTGGAGTCCAGCCCGCCGGAGATGCCAATGACCAGCCGCTCGATGCCGGTTGCCAAGAGCCGCTTGGCCAGCGCCTGCACCTGAATGTTGTAGGCCTCGAAGCAGCCCTGGTCGCGGGTTTGGCTGTCCGCCGGCACGAAGGGGAAGCGCTCCAGCCGCCGCTTGAGGCTAAGATCGCCGGCGGGTAGCTGAGGCGTGAAACTGATCCGCCGCATCCCACGCAGGCGCTCGCGCTCACTCGCCGCCGTATCGCCGAAGCTGGTGCGTCGGCGACGCTCGCCGACCAGCAGGTCGAGGTCGATGTCGGAAAAGATCATTTGCTCGCCAGGCGCGAAACGCTTGGACTCTGCCAGCAGCTGGCCATTTTCGTAAATCACCGCATGGCCGTCCCAGGCCAAATCCGTGCTCGACTCGCCCGGGCCGGCGGCGGAATACAGATAGGCCGCGATGCACTTGCCGGACTGGGCCGCGCACAGGGCATGCCGTTCAGTCGCCTTGCCGATGGTGATGTTGCTGGCCGAGAGATTCAGCAGCAGGGTGGCGCCAGCCAGCGCGGCATAGGTGCTCGGCGGTAAGGGCGTCCACAGGTCCTCGCACAGCTCCAGATGCAGCACGCAGCCGGGCAGCTCTTGTGCCTCGAATAACAGGTCATTGCCGAAGGGGACGGTCTCGCCCAGCAGGGAGATGTCCCGGCTTAGCGCCTCGCCGGCGGGGCTGAATTGTCGTTTCTCGTAGAATTCCCGATAATTTGGCAAGTAGCTCTTGGGTGCCGCGCCAAGCAGCCGCCCCTGATGCACCAGCACGGCGGTGTTGAACAGGCGCCCATCCACCGCCAGCGGCAGGCCGACCGCCAGCAGTGTCGGCAGTTCCCGGCTTGCCCCGCGCACGGCATCGAGCGCCGCCAGGCTGGCATCGAGCAACGCCTGCTGCTGGAACAGATCCTCATTGCTGTAAGCCGAGAGCCCAAGCTCAGGGAAGAGGGCCAGTAGCGCGCCCTCGGCCGCGGCTTGGCGTGCCAGCCGGATGCTCGCCTCGGCATTGGCCCGGGGATTGGCTACGACTACCTCGGGCACGCAGACTGCGACGCGCACCATGCCCTGGCGGTAGAGGTTAAAGAAGTCCCCGGCGTGGGGCGTCCGTGCATCCGTCATGTCTCTGGCTTCTTCCCTGCGTTAGGGGCAGTTGCAGTCCGTGCCGGGGTGCTTTGGGATCATCATTCGAATTCGGGTGCTGCGATTGAGCTCCGATCGAATCCAAAAGCGTCCACCGAGTTCTTTACAGATGAAATAGGCCTTGGTCAGCCCGAAGCCGCCGCCCATGGTGCGCCGTTCCTGGACATTTGATGCGCGCTGCCCGTAGTCGATGACGGACTCGATTTCATCCTCGGGGATGCCGTAGCCGGAGTCTTCCACAATGATGCACAAGCCGGTGTCATCACTCCAAACGCCGGCATTGATCCGCCCGCCCGGCGAAGTGTATTTGCGCGCATTGGCAAGCAGATCGCGGATGACATCAATCACCACCGGCGGCATGCGGATCAAGGGCTCCTCGCTGCTGTCGATTTTGAAGTCGACGTAATAGTCTTGAGACTCCTGAGCGGCGATGTTATTGGTGATGCGGAAACGGCCTTTGCTGTTTTTTGCGATTGCCCCGAAGACTTTCTGAAAATCCTCAATCACCTGGATGATTTCAAATTCGCGCCAGCTCAGCGAGTCGTCAATGCGCGCCTGGAGATCGCTGATCCGCTTGCGCAGGACAGCGAAAATGGAATTGAGATTCTCCAGGATCGCGCGCGTCTCCGGCGAGCTTCTGTGCTCGTCCGTGATGTTCCATTCCACTTGATGCTTGATCGCGGAGATGTCCTCATGCAGTCCGGCGATTCGGTCATAAGCGACATCCGGGTTCGACATGTCATCGGCAAGCTGAAAAATGCGATCGCTACTTTGGCGAAATTCGTCTTCAAAACCACATTGATCCGCCAGGTCAGAAAGCTCCAGGTTGAGCACGTTTAAAATGTTAAGAAACGAATGCGTATCCAGCGCAACCACCTGGGAGCGATCCAGATGCAGTGCTCGTGTGATCTCAACTTCTTTCATGGGGCACCGTTTCCTTGATTCTGCCTGAAATGTCCCGCCCGAAATCGGCGATAAGGATGGCCGGAATCGGGAATTTTTTCTTTGCAGAGAGGTTAGGCCTGTCGGGCTGGCCGGTCAATCCAATACGCGCAAGAGATGCCGCTTGAACTGATGCCGTGGCCCCCAGTCGTGCCGCTACATTAGTGCCTCCAGTCGCGCCTCCAGTCGCGCCTGCTCAGAGCAAAGCCACCGCCTTGATTTGAATCCAGACATCCATGGCGGGCTTGAGCCCGAGTTGCTCCGCTGAGCGCTGGGTGACGCGCGCCAGCAGCGGTGAGCCGGATAGATCGAGCTTCACCAGCGCCAGTGCTGGATGGGCGTCATCGCCGAGGGAAATCACGCGCGCGGGTAGGGTGTTCAAAATGCTGGTCTCGGGCTGCGGGGTATGAGTGATGCTGACATCTCGCGCCAGGATGCGAATGCGCGCATGATCGCCCACCGCCGCGCCGGTGTCGCGCACCCACAGGCTGGTCTGACAGCAGGCGACCCGCAGGAGATGCCAGCGCTCGTCGCGCTCGGCGACCTGGCCATCGAGCACCACCCCGGCGTCCTCGCCCAGGCGAATCGGCAGATCGAGCCGCGCCAGGGTGTCGTTTAGTGGGCCGCTAGCCAGCACGCGACCGGCGTCCATGACCACCAGATGATCGGCCAGCCGCGCGACCTCGTCGGGGGAGTGGCTGACATAGAGCACCGGGATCTCCAGATCATCATGCAGGCGCTCCAGATAGGGCAGTATTTCCTGCTTGCGTTTGAGATCAAGCGCCGCAAGCGGCTCGTCCATCAGCAACAAGCGCGGATTGACCGCCAGCGCGCGCGCCATGCCGACGCGCTGACGCTCGCCGCCGGAGAGTGCCGCCGGGCGCCGGTCGAGCAGATGCCCGATGCCGAGTAACTCGATGGCGTGATCCAGGCAGAAGGCAGCCGACCGAGCATCCCCGGCATTTTGTGCATTCTGGGCCCGCTCGCGCGCGTGGCTGCGCTTTTGGCCATAGCGCAGATTGCCGAGCACGCTCAAATGTGGGAACAGGCTCGCCTCTTGAAAGACGTAGCCAATGGGCCGTTGATGGGTTGGCACCCAGGTGCGAGCATCCTGCCAAACCTGGCCGTTAAAGCGCAGCTCGCCCTCGGCAGCCCGCTCCAAACCGGCGATGCAGCGCAGCAGTGTGGTCTTGCCGGAGCCGGAATGGCCAAAGAGCGCCGTGACGCCGCGTGCTGGCAGCCGTTCGTCCAACTCCATTGTGAAACCAGGCCAGTTGACCCGGAAACGCGCCTCAATCAGCGGCAGCAGCCCGGTTGTGGCTCCTGCGGTTTTTGTGTTTGCTTGGGGATTGCTCATTGCTTCTTCCCGCTCGGTTTCCACGTATACAGGGCCAAGAGCACCAAGAAAGAGAATACCAACAGGACTGCGGCCAGTCGGTGCGCGTTGCCGTATTCCAGCGCCTCGACATAATCGTAAATCTGCACCGAGGCGACCCGGGTCACCCCCGGAATGTTACCGCCGATCATCAGCACCACACCAAACTCACCGACGGTGTGGGCAAAGGTGAGAATGCCGGCGGTGACAAAGCCTGGCAGCGACAGCGGCAGCGCCACGCTGAAGAAGCGATCCAGGGGCGCGGCGCGCAGGGTGGCTGCTGCTTCCAGCGGGCGGTCGCCGATGCTCTCGAAGGCGTTCTGCACCGGTTGCACCATGAAGGGCAGGGAGTAGAACACGGAACCCGCCACCAAGCCCCAGAAGGTAAAGGGTAGCAGTCCGATGCCGAAAGCTTCAGTCAGCCGCCCCAACGGCCCGTTCGGCCCCATGGCTACGAGCAGGTAAAAGCCCAATACCGAGGGTGGCAGCACCAGTGGCAGAGCCACTACGGCGCCAATCGGTCCTTTCCAACGCGAGCGGGTCCGTGCTAGCCACCAGGCGATGGGGGTGCCGAGGGCGAATAGGATCAGTGTGGTGACCGTGGCCAGGCGCAGGGTGAGGGCAATCGCCTCGATATCAGTTTCTGTCAGGAACATCGTTGCGATTTTCGTGTGTTGTGTGGTCGTGGATGAGTGTTGGAGGATGGGGCACTAAGCCCCGTCCTCGCTCGCGCTCCGGCTCAATCGGTTTCGTAGCCGAAGTCGTGAATGATCGCCTTCGCCTTCTCGCCCTTGAGGTAGGTGAAGAGTTCCGTCACTGCCGGGTTGTCTTTGCCAGACTCGAGAATGAGCGCATCCTGGCGGATTGGTGCGTGCATCTCACTGGGCACCACCCAGCCCGAGCCCTTGACGATTTTCCCGCCTTCCATAACCTGCGACAGAGCGACAAAGCCAATGTCCGCATTGCCGGTGTCGACAAACTGATAGGTCTGGGCGATGTTCTCACCCATCACGAACTTGGGCTCGATGGTGTCTTTCAGGTCGAGTGCCTCCAGAGTCTCAATGGATGCCTCGCCATAGGGTGCCAGCTTGGGGTTGGCGATCGACAGCTTGTTAAAGTCGCCGGACTTCAACAGCGCCGGGCCGTCCTCGACCTTATCCGCGTCGGCGGACCACAGCACCAATGTGCCGATGGCATAGGTGAAGCGTGAACCGGGCACGCCCAGTTCGTCCTCTTCCTCCAGCAGTTTCGGGCGCTTCTGATCGGCCGCAAGCAGGGCCTCAAAAGGGGCGCCGTTCTTGATCTGAGCAAAAAGCTTGCCGGTCGAGCCATAGGATGCTTTGACGGTGTGGTCGGTGTCTTCCTCAAACAACGCGATGATGGCTTTCATCGGGGCAGTGAAATTAGCCGCAACCGCGATTTGCACCTCGCCAGCGACGGCGGTGCTGATGAGAGGCGCAGGCCCAGCGAACAGGGTCAGAATCAAGGCCGTGGCGGCGGCAGAGGACAAGGTGAAATCTTTCATTGTCGATAACCTCACAAAGTAAAAGTGGACGAATGGGAGTTCGTCATATAAAAAAATAATTGCGGTATTGGTGTCAAGACCAGTCGACTTTCGCTCGACTGAGCTGCGACAAAGGGGTGTCGGTTGCCGAGTGATCGCCCTACATGCGATACCCAGCAACGCCCGCTGCCGGCTTAACGCAAATTAAAGCAAAAATCAGGCCAGCAGCGCGCGCGAAAAAATGCGCTTGGAGTTTCTAGCGCTATATTCGCAAAGATGGAACAATATTCGCTTATGCCTTTTCCGGAGCAGGTCCATGGCTCGGTGGGCGTTGTTTCCCCCTTAACTCAACGAGGATATATTGATGAAGATCAGTGCGCGCAATCAGTTTCACGGCAAAGTGGTCGCGGTGACGACTGGCGCCGTCAATGCCGAGGTCCGAGTGGCGCTCTCCAGCGGTCAGGAGATGGTTGCCATCGTCACCAATGAAAGCCTGAAGTCACTGAAGCTTGAGCCGAACGCGGCGGTCATTGCCCTGTTCAAGGCCTCGTCGGTGCTGGTGATGACGGACGATTCCGGGGTGCGACTGTCGGCCCGTAACAGCCTCAAGGGCACAGTGACCGCGCTGAAAAAAGGACCGATTCACGCCGAAGTGACCATTGGCCTGCCATCGGGCGACCAGGTGCAAGCCAGCATCACCCTTGATGCCTGCGACGAGATGGGACTTGCGGTGGGTACAGGGGCAACGGCGGTTATCAAGGCCCCGCAAGTCTTGCTGGGAGTACCTGCCTGATTTCGCTATATGCACTAGAATATAGCGAAGAAGTGCTGCGGGACGCGTAAAGGCACAAGGATGGTGCGTCCCCCGATGACAAAGTGAGCAACCGCGCGGTGCTGGGCGGTGAATCAGTCGCTCACGCCGACAATCACACTGGCCGGGGAGAACAGGGCGCAGGCGGTTTCGCCTTCGCGGATGCCGCGAGGCTCGAGCAACTCAGCGGCAATTACGCCGCGCACTGTGAGGCCGGCTGTCAGCTCCAACACCACCTCGGCCGGGCCGTCACTGCGTGTGATGCGCTGCACCCGCCCGCACAAGCGGTTGCTCTCGGGTGGAGGCTGTGTCGCGGGATTGTCGATGCCCACGGCAACCGCCTTGACCAAAGCCCAAACCTGGCGGCCCGGGCGCAGACCAAGGCAGTCCACGCTTTCATTGGTGATGCCAGCGCGCAGGCGGTGATCGCCCGGCAACGCAAGCTCCACCTCGGCGTCAACCATGCGCGCGCTGACGGCAACCACCTGACCAACAAACTGATTGCGCGCGCTGGTGCGCAGCGATAGCCGGCGCAGCAGGTCGAACTCGGTGCCGGTTTCCTGCACGGCCGCATTCACATCCGCGAGAAAACGGCGATACTCCGCGGCAATGGTGCGAAATCCAGCGATTAGCCGCCGACCCTCCTCGGTCAGCACTGCGCCACCTCCACCGCGGCCTCCGGTTGCCGTGGTCACCACCGGCGACGGGGCCAGGTTGTTCATGGCATCGACCGCGTCCCAGGCCGCTTTGTAGCTGATGCCGACTGCCTTGGCAGCGCGGGTGATGGAGCCACAGGTCTCGATCTGTTCCAGCAGGGCAATGCGCTCTTCGCCAAGAAAAGCCACTTCGTCGACCTTGAGCCACAGCTGACCGGAAACCATCAGCGGCCCCTTTGCCGGTGGCCTGTTTTGGCCAGTCGGGTTTTGAGCAGCCGAGTTTTTACCAGCGGGAGGCTGACGCGCGGTGGCCGATCGTCGGAGCGGACCGGGTGGCTTGCTGCTTTTTGGCATGGGCGGCTCGCGGCTCCTGGAAAGTGGACATTATGGCAGAACCCGCCGCGCAAGAGCGCGCCTGCTAAACCGCAAGCGAGTCCGGCTGCCATGCTGGCATTGATGGCGCGTGCGGGGGACAATGACGACTGAGCAAAGAATATATCGGACGCCAGGCACAAGCCGTCAGTCGGGAATCGGCCGGGGCTCGCAAGAAAAATGCAAACCAAAGAAATGGAGGATGCAATGAATCGTCAGTTCCGATTGGGCCGGGTTTTGTCGATTTGGGGAGCTCTGGCCCGGGGTTACTCGACCATCCCGATTTTTTAGGCTGTGTCCGTTATTTGCGCTCGGCCGCGAGAGATGGCTCGGGGATGCCTGCGTGGATAGCCATCTTGTCAGCCAGGTTTTGGACCGCGCCAATACCCTGTGCCGAGATCGCGGTGTACGACTGACCGATCAGCGCAAGATGGTTTTGCGCTTGCTGTGTCTCTCGGATAAACCCCTGAGCGCTTACGAGTTGTTGGATCGGATGCGCGGAGCGGTGAAGAATCCGGCGCCGCCGACGGTCTATCGGGCATTGGATTTCCTGCTCGAGCAAGGTCTGGTGCACAAGCTCGCCAGTCTTCACGCCTACGTGGGCTGCGCCCATCCGGATCATCCGCACGCGAGCCAGTTTATGATCTGTGACGACTGCGGAGAGGTGGCGGAGGTCGAGGATGTCGGGGTTGCCAAAAGCCTGACGGCCGCGGGAACGGCCATTGGCTTCCGCGCCAAGCGATCAATCGTCGAAATTGTGGGAACCTGCGCGCAGTGCAGTGCGGAGCGATAGCGCAGACCGCCTCTGGTGGAAACCTCGCCCGATTACCACCTCGCTTTCCCCTCCCTACCATAAGCCAAGTGTTCTCAATGGGTCGATCAATCCTGCAATCGGGACGGTTCTTCGCTGCGGTCCACCTGTTCATCATGGCGTCGACCGGACTGGCACGCACGGCGATACCCCGTCGGCGTGAGGCCCGTGAAGCGGCGGAAGGCGCGCGTGAAATGTTGTTGGCTGTCGTAGCCTGCCGTCATGGCGACATCAATGATCTTGGCGCCTGGGTCACCGAGCAGACCGCGCGCGAGATCGAAGCGCGCCTCCTGTAGCACCTGGGAATAGCAGCTGCCGCTCTGCTGAAGGCGGCGCTGCAAGGTACGGGGACTCATCCCCACAATCTCGGCGACAAGGGAAAGATCCGGGTGCCCGCCGTTCAGATAGGGTTGCAGGATCATGCGCAGAAGATTCAAGAAGTCCCAGGCTTCGACCTGATCGTTCGACCCCTTTGCCTGCCCAAAAGACACGGGCCGAGCGTCTGAAACAGTGTCGGACCCAATGTCGGATTCAGTGTCGGACTGGGTCGCCGTGCCACCACAGACTCGCGCCAGATGTGCGCTATCGATCAGGATGGACGGGCAGGCTTGGCCGACAAGCATGCGGGTGTTGGGGAAGGCCTCGCGCGCAAGCTCGGGTGGGGCATAGCGCGAGACAAAGGTCAGCTCACGCGGACACCAGTTCGGTCCGGCGAGGTCGCTCATGATGGACATGACGCCTTGCAGGTTCAGCCACTCGGCAAAGCAGATGAAGGGGTGGCGAGCCAAGTGAACCATGTCGCAGATGACCCGGGTCTGGTCACCTTCCTGCCGCAAGCTCACCCGCAGACCATTGTCCTCCCGACAGGCAATGCGGATGAAGGCCTCCAGACGCCTGTAGCCGGTCTGCGCCGCGAGCATCTCCGTGAGATGAGCGGGCTTGATGGATGCCCGAGAGGCTTGCCGAGCACCGAGAAAGCCAAGTTCCATGGGCTCCAGGTCACGGCCGCATTGTGCGATCCACTCGATCGCAACAGGAACACTGACGTAGAGGTCCGGCGCCTCTTCAATCTGGGGCGGCAAGCGCGAGCGCGCGAGTTCCCGACCAACGGGCATTCCGATCCGGCGCATCACCACCAGATAGTCGCGCAAGTGCGCCGCCCTGACGATCGCGAGCCTGGCGCTCAACCGTCGCCTCCCACCCGGGCTCCCCATCTCGCGCCGCGCCCCTAAAGGTTGGCGCGAAATGGGCAAAACCGGCACCGGACAACAGGTAGCATCGCAAGAGAACATAAAACTAACAGAGGTGGACTGACAATGACGCAAATGATGACCTCCGCCAGTGCTTGCGCGCTCGTCCTGGCGCTTGGACCGGCTTTCGCTCAGGTCTCTCCCGAAACCCTGGACTCCATCTCAATCCCCGACAAGGCCGAAACCTCGATCGGCACCTTGGAGTTCTTCGACGGCGTACCGAAGGACGCAACCGTTGCCGTCGTCTACGACAACCTCGACCGGATGCGAGGAACGACCGTATTCCTCGACAACATCGGCGCCGTGTCGATGTACGCAGTTCGCACCGGCCTTGCCGATGCCGGGGCAAAGGGCGCGCGCAAGATCGCCCTGTTCGCAGATCTGTTGGATTCCCAAACCCTGGTCGTCACCGCGAACACATCGACGCTTTACGCCTACACCTACACCGATCTCGCCCAGGACGGCCCGACCGTGATCGAGGTGCCGCCCGGCATGCTGGGATTTCTTGACGACGCCTGGCAGCGCTTTGTCGGCAACATGGGCGTCACCGGCCCGGACAAGGGAAAGGGCGGAAAATACCTGGTGATACCTCCCGACTATAGCGGTGAAGTCCCGGATGGCTACTTCCTGCTCAAGCCGCCGACAAATCGGAATTTTCTGTTCCTGCGCGGCTCGATCAAGGACGGGCTGAAGCCCGCCGTTGAGAATATTACATCCAATCTGAAGGTCTATCCGCTGAAAGATGCCGCAAACCCGGTGGCGACCGAATTCGTCAACCTGTCGAACAAGGCTTTCAACACGGTATTCCCAAGCGATTTCAGCTACTTCGAGGCGCTGAATCAGGTCATCCAGGATGAGCCCATCGATGCCATCAGTCCCGAGGTGCGTGGCGCCATCGCCGCCATCGGTATCGTCAAGGGCCAGCCCTTCGCGCCCGATGAGCGGATGAAAAAGCTGCTGACCGAAGCCGCCACGCTCGCCGACGCGACCGCCCGCGCCATCACCTACCACCCGCGATTCGACGGCGTGCGGATCTATCCGGATGACCCCAACAGCCTCTGGTCCACCGCATTCGCCAACCGCAACACCAGCTTCGAGGCCGACGGAACCATGGACCTCGGCGCGCGGGTACTCTACTACTTCAACGCAGGCGGCGTGACCCCAACCATGGCCACCACGCACGCGGGCAAAGGTTCCGACTACGCGCTGGCCCTGCTTGATTCCAAGATGCAGCCGTTCGACGGCTCCAAGACCTACAAGCTGCACCTGCCCAAGGATGTGCCGGTCAACGACTTCTGGGCGGTGACCATCTATGACACCCAGACGCGCTCGCAGCTCCAGACCAGCCAGAACTTCCCGACCGTCGGCAGCCAGTCGAAGGACATGACCCAGAATGACGACGGCTCCTACGACATCTACTTCGCGCCCGAAGCCCCTGCGGGCAAGGAAGGCAACTGGCTCCAGACCGTCCCCGGCAAGAGCTGGTTCACCATCCTGCGCATGTACGGTCCGCTGGAGCCCTGGATCAACAAGACCTGGCGGCCAGGCGAGATCGAACTCGTGCAATAGGTCGCTGAAGGAGAAAAATCAGCGATTGCATCGACGCATTGACAATCCCTACGAGGGCGCGATGCGAAATAAAACGACGCGGTTCGCATCAATGAACCGGAACAATCCATCCAGGACGGAACCTGGACTTTCCCCGGGCCGCCGGTGGCGCGCGGCAAATGAAATTGGCCGATATGATCCAAACAACCGAGAGGAAGCACACCATGCTCCGTATTCCCATGACAAGTGGCCTGGTTCTGGCCATATCGCTGTCCGCGACAGCTCAGGCCGAAGTGTCGAAAGAGACGATTGACTCACTTGGCGCGCCCGACCGTATCGAGACATCGATCGGAACGCTGGACTTCAAGGATGGCGCGCCAAGCGCCGACACCGCCCAGAAGGTCTTCGATGCGCTCGACTTCACGCGCGCACTAAACGTCTACAACAACAGTTTTCGCGGCGCGTCGGCACTGGGGCTCCAAAAGGGCTTCCAGAGCATCGGCGCCGATTTCAACGACGTTCTCATTACGTCCGAACTGATGGATTCGGCGTCGCTGTTTCTGACAGGAAACGCGGACACCGTTTACTATCTCTCTTTCATCGACCTGTCCAAGGGGCCGATGGTGATCGAACAGCCTTCGGATGGCGTGGGGACCATCAACGACATGTGGTTCTCATGGATCATTGACGTCGGTAAGCCGGGACCCGATCGCGGTCGGGGTGGTAAGTACCTGATCGTCGGACCAGATTACGACGGGCCGCTGCCCGAGGGCGGATACTTTGTTGCCCATTCCAAGACCAACCGGGTCCTTTACGCCTCGCGCGCCTACCTGGTGGACAGCGATCCAAAGCCAGCCGTTGCGAATGTCAAGGCGAACATGAAGATCTATCCCTACGCCGAGGGCACCTATGGCACGAGCATCGCTGAGGCGCTGACCGGCGCGGTCCGTCTTGGGGAAGAATCGAAGATCCCCGAGACGAAGTTCGTCGAGGCGAGCAACCTGTCGTTCAACACCATCCCGCCAAGCGACTTCGGCTTCTATGAATGGATCAACGAGAACGTCCAGGCCGAGCCCGCCACCAGCTATGACGTCGAGCTTGCCGGGCAGCTTGCCGCCATCGGCATCGCCAAGGGCAAGGAGTTCGCGCCTGACGAGCGGATGAAGAAGATCCTCACCGACGCCGCCGCCGTTGGCCAGGCGGCCGGACGGGTTCTGAACTGGCTCCCCTTTGGCGCCCATCCGGACTGGGCCTATTACGAAGGGTCCATGTGGATGAGCATGCTCTGGGAAGGAGGCGCCTTCTTCGAGACCCCGCCGCCCGCGTATCATGACGGAATGTTCAAACCGCTGCCGCCGACCGGCGCCCGCACGCTGGATTCGCGCTCGGCGTTTTACTACGCCTACACGCTCGACAGCCCCGGCATGATCATGAACATCCCTGGCGTCGGATCGCAGTATCTGATGGGCTTCGTGGATGCGAACGGCGATCCAATGGACGGCGCGAAGACCTACAAGGTAACGCTGCCCAAGGATATCCCGGCCAAGGCGTTCTGGTCCTTCACGGTCTACGATAACCAGACGCGCTCGATGCTGCAGACGCCGCAGAAATACCCGCGTGCGGGTTCGCAAAGCTATCCATCGCCAGCGGCGACGGTGGCCAAGGACGGTTCCACCACAGTCTGGTTCAGCCCCGAACAGCCGGACGGGGTTGATCGCGGCAACTGGATCCAGACCGACCCCGACAAGGGCTGGTTCACCATCCTGCGCCTCTACAGCCCGCTGCCGTCGTTCTTTGACAAGTCGTGGCAGCCAACTGAAATCGCACCGGTGAAATAGGCAGGCAAGACCAGGCTGTCGCCTGGTCCATCCCTGCGCTCGAAACCCTTAGCGATTAGTAGGAGCCAGGAGATTTGCGCGAGATCGATTCGGCCGCTTCCCGTCGACTTGGGCGACTCTCTATTGCCTGGTCACTGCGCCGGTGTCATTTCGGTGACCCGGTAGACGTTGTCAGGACCGAGCAGGATTTTGAAGTCGACCGTGTCACCCGCCTTCACACCACTCAGATCGACCTGCTCCGTGACAGGAAGATCCATGGTCATTTCCGGCCACTGCAAGGCCGGAATTGGGTCGTGTGTGATATTGATGCTTGCCTTTTGCGCATCGACCGAGTTGATCACGCCGTGACCAGCCGTGTCGGCGCTATCCGTGTCCTGAGTCATGGTGTGACCGCCCATCGACTGATGATCCATCATCATCCCAGGGGCAGCAGCCCCTTCATCAGCCAAGACCAAGCTGGCCGTGCTAGCGGCCAGCAGCACCGTCATTGCAATGAGTTTGTTCATCGTTCGTCTCCTTTCATCCTTCGTATTCTTTGGTTCGATTTTGGTGTAGACGATGGCCCCGTTGCTCCGCGCGAGCCTTAGAATAGATGGGGCACTTGAACCGCGAGAAAACCCCTCTGGGCCTGATCAGGCGCAGCGTCACTCATGGGTTGGCGGCGGTCGCTCTCACGGGCAACCTCACGGATCTCGCGAAGTTGCGGTTCAACGCGGCAAGGTCACCTCCGCACAGAGACCGCCATCCTTGCGGTTATGCAGCAGCAAATCGCCGCCATGTGCGCGGGCAATATTGCGCGCGATCCCGAGTCCCAGACCAGTACCCCCCGAGTCGCGCCCCCGCGAGCCCTCCATGCGCCAAAAGGGCTCGAAGACCTTGCTCAGTGATTCAGGCGGAATTCCCGGTCCCCTGTCCGCGATCGTCACCGTCACGGCGGTCTCGGAATCCGTCACCTCAATCTCCGCTTCGCCGCCATAGCGCAAGGCGTTGTCGAGCAGATTGCCGATACAGCGCTTGAGCGCGACAGGTCTACCCCGATATGGTGTTTGAACCTGACCACGCAGGCGCACAGGTGCCCCCGCCTCTTCGGCATCCTCGCTCAGGCTTTCGAGCAAGGCGATCAGGTCCAGAGATCGGGTCTCCTCCCGGCTGGCGGTGCCACGCATGAACTCGAGGGTCGCCCCGACCATGCTCTGCATCTCGTCGAGATCGCGTCGGATCTTATCCCCAAGTTCCTCGTTGTCCAGAAGATCGGCGCGCAGCCGCAGACGCGTGAGAGGGGTCCTCAGGTCGTGCGAGATGGCGGCCAGCATCCGCGCCCGGTCCTCGACGAAGCGTCCGATCCGCCGTTGCATGGTATTGAACGCCCGTGATGTCTCCGCGACCTCAACCGGCCCTGTCTCCGGCAGTGGCGGGCGATGGATATCCTTGCCCAGGGCGTCCGCGGCCTCACGCAGCCGATCCAGCGGTCGCACGATCCAACGCACGGCCACCAGGGACAGAGTGACGACCCCGGCCAGTAGGATCAGCAATGTCAGCAGCATTTGCGGCGGCCACTCGAAGATCTCGCGCGGAATCCGGCGCTCGAACCAGACCCAGGTGCCGTCCTTGAGTTGGGCCTGGACGATGAAGCGGCTCGCCATCGCATGCCTGCCCGCGCCGTGCCGACCCGGTCCTGCCACGTCATAATGAAGCCGGCCAGAGCCACCTCGATCTCGGTGTCGGCGCCGAGGCGCTTGCGGATCTGCTCTCCTACTAGCTCGGCACCGGCCGTGCGCGCATCCTCCGGGGGCAACTCGCGCGGCGCGTCGGCGAGACCGACGCGGGTCTGTTCGCCGTTCAGCACCGGCAGCAGGCGGTGGCGTTCCGCCGGCGGCAGCGAATCGAGGAGCAGAACGGTGTCGACCGTGCGCTCGGTGATATCGCCTTGGATGGCCTCGTGGACGATACGACCGCGCTCACGCAAATGCACGCTGGCTGACAACAGCATCGTGGTGGTCAGCCCGGTCAGCAGCACCAACGTAAGCCGGCCGAATAGCGACCTCGGCAGTAGTTGCATCGCAAAGACTCCTATCGGACCAGCGTCACGCGGGCCGCGAGGGTATAGCCGCGACCGCGCACGGTCTTGATCAGCTCGGGTTCGCGCGCGTCTTCACCCAGGTGGCGGCGCAGCCGCCCGATCAGCACATCGATGCTGCGGTCGAAGGGCTTTGCCTCACGGCCCTGGGTCAGCTCCAGCAACTGGTCGCGGGTCAGCGCGCGGTTGGGATGCAGCAACAACACCTGCAGCAGCCGGTATTCGGCCTGGCTCAGGGGCACCACCAGCCCAGCCGGCGAGGTCAGATGCTGGGTGCGACCATCCAGGCTCCAACCGGCGAAGTCCAGCCGCTCCGGGGTCTCCGCCAGGGGGTCGATGGGCAGATCACGCACGCGTCGCAGCACCCCTTTGATGCGCGCCATCAGTTCGCGGGCGCTGAAGGGTTTAGCGACATAATCGTCGGCGCCCATCTCCAAACCAAGGACCCGGTCCATCTCGTCGCCGCGTGCGGTGAGCATGATCACCGGGACCTTCGAGCGCGCCCGCAGGTCCCGGCACAGCTCCAGCCCATCCACACCGGGCAGCATCAGGTCCAGCACCACCAGATCCATCCGCCCTCCCTCCAGGCACTTCCACATCCCGCCGCCCTCGCCGACGACGGTCACCTGGTAGCCGTTCTTCTCCAGATACTGCTTGAGCAGATGGCGAATCTCGGGGTCGTCGACGACGACCAGGATGTGGTCAATGGGAGCGACCGGGTTGGTGTCAGAGGCGGTGTTAGTGGCAGTGTCCATGGTCAGCACTTTAGCCGATCGCGGCCCCCTGCCGCTCGCGATCGGTAACGCCAAGTAACGCAGCGCCAATCGCTTACATCGGCTTACAAATTCCCGCGTTACCGACATCCGGGGCTTACATCGACAGGCTTTACTGACTCAAGGCGAGGAACGCGGATCTG
This sequence comes from Thiorhodovibrio litoralis, assembly GCF_033954455.1. NCBI lineage: Bacteria > Pseudomonadati > Pseudomonadota > Gammaproteobacteria > Chromatiales > Chromatiaceae > Thiorhodovibrio > Thiorhodovibrio litoralis. The sequence continues at coordinate 2,686,876 of NZ_CP121473.1, forward strand.
CGCTCCTTGCAGTCAAACCAACAAACAAACAGGAACTCGATATGAAACAGTCAACAAACAGGCTTACTGGGCTAATCGCCGCTTCCGCAGTCATGGTCGGTGCCTGCGGCGCCGCGTTCTCCGCCAGCGATCAGGATCAGAGTACCGGCGGCTACCCCGGCATGATGGGCGGTCCAGGGATGATGGGCGGACAGGGCATGACGGGAAGCCCAGGAATGATGGGCGGCCCTGGGATGATGGGGGCTTCGCCGGCCGATACCGCCGCGCGCCTCGCCGATGTGAAGCAGGAACTCGCGATTACGCCGGCTCAGCACGAGGCATGGAACGCCTATCAGCAGGCCGTGATCAATCAGTCGGCGCTGAGGAATGCCCATCGCCAGACCATGTGGAACGGTCAGGCACCACCCACGGCCGATCAACGGGTGGCGATGCAACAGCAGGGCGGGCCGATGATGCAGCAGACAGCCGAGTCAGCCGATGCGCTGTATCGCACACTGACACCGGAGCAGCAGTCCAAGGCCGGCGAGCTATTGGTGTTCCAGCCCGGTCGCGGTGCGGTCAGATAACTGCCGTCACTAAGAAACTGTCCATTTTCTAGTTCCCGATTCTTGCCCGACGGGTGCGCCCAAATCGGGAAGCAATTGATGGACAGTTTCTAACCACCCATTCCACAACCAACAGAGGAGTTACATAGGATGTACGGATTTTCCACGACACTGAAGATTCCCTTCAATGAGGCCGTCGCCCGAGTGACCGAGGCCCTGAAGGGCGAAGGTTTCGGCGTCCTGAGCGACATCGACGTAAAGGCCACACTGGAGGCCAAGCTGGGGATCAAGAAGCGGCCCTACCGTATCCTCGGCGCCTGCAATCCCCCACTCGCCAATCAGGCACTGGAGGCGGAGCCCGACATCGGGCTGCTGCTGCCCTGCAATGTGGTCGTGCGTGAAGAGGCCGACGGCAGCATCGTCGTCGCCTTTATGGACCCGGAGTCAGTCCTGCAACTGGTGGACAGGCCCGAGGTGGCCGAGATCGCCTCCGAGGTCAAGGCGCGCATGGAACGGGTACGTGACGCCCTCGCGGCTGCTTGAGGTGACATGACTCGACCGCGAGACCGGATCGATTGTCCAACCAGCCTAGGAGGCCAAGATGATGCACGCTCCAGCTAAAGCTCATCCACACAGCACCGGCTTGCGCGACCCGGTCAGCGGCAGTGGGGTAACCGACTACACCTGCCCGATGCACCCCGAGATCGTTCAGGACCGACCGGGCAGTTGTCCCAAGTGCGGCATGGCGCTGGAGCCGCAGACGGTAACGACCGACGAAAACAACGAAGAGCTCATCGACATGACCCGGCGCTTCTGGGTCAGCACCGCGCTGGCCTTGCCCTTGTTCGTGTTGGCGATGGTGGCCGACCTGGCCCCCGGCTGGCTGCCCGACGGAATGACGATGCGCACGGTCCAGTGGATCGAGTTTGCCCTGGCCACGCCGGTGGTGTTGTGGGGCGGCTGGCCCTTCTTCGTGCGCGGCTGGCAGTCGGTGCTGACCTGGAATCTGAACATGTTCACCCTGATCGGGCTGGGTGTGTCCGTCGCCTGGGGCTATAGCATCATTGCCCTTCTGTTCCCGCAGGTGTTTCCATCGAGCATGCGCATGGCCGAAGGTACGGTCCATGTCTACTTCGAGGCGGCGGCCATGATCACGGCCCTGGTGCTGCTGGGGCAGGTTCTGGAGCTGCGCGCGCGCGGGAGCACCAACGCGGCCATCAAGCTGCTGCTCGGCCTGGCGCCAAACACCGCGCGACTGGTCCGTGACGACGGCACCGAGGTCGATGTCGGGCTCGATGAGATTCAGCCAGGGGCTCGGCTGCGGGTGCGCCCAGGCGAGAAGGTACCCGTGGATGGAACAGTCACCCAGGGCAGCAGCAGCGTCGATGAGTCCATGGTCACCGGTGAGTCCATCCCGGTGTCCAAGTCCGAGGGCGACCGGCTGATCGGGGCAACCCTGAACGGCACCGGCAGCCTGCTGATGCAAGCCGAACAGGTCGGCGCCGATACCCTGCTGGCGAAGATCGTGCGCATGGTCGGCGAGGCGCAGCGCTCGCGCGGCCCGATCCAGCGCCTGGCCGATGTGGTTGCGGGCTGGTTCGTCCCCGCCGTGGTGCTGTCCGCCGTCGCGGCCTTCATCGTCTGGTTCCTCTGGGGTCCGGAGCCACGCCTCGCACATGCCATGGTCAATGCCGTCGCCGTGCTCATCATTGCCTGTCCCTGCGCCCTGGGGCTCGCAACACCCATGTCGATCATGGTCGGCACCGGCAAGGGCGCGCGCATGGGGGTGCTGGTCAAGAATGCCGAGGCGCTGGAGGTCATGGAGCAGGTCGATACCCTGGTGCTGGACAAGACCGGGACCCTGACCGAAGGACGACCCAAGCTCGTCGCGGTCCATGCGGAGTCCGATCAGGATGAGGACACCCTGCTTCGGCTTGCCGCCAGCCTGGAGCGCGCCAGCGAGCACCCCTTGGCCGAGGCCATCGTGCGGGGGGCGGAGGACAAAGGCCTCACCCTCGCCGAGACCGAGACCTTCGAGTCCGTCACCGGCAAGGGCGTCAGCGGCCTGGTCGAGGGCCACCGCGTCGCCATTGGCACCAGTCACTATCTCGCATCGATCGACATCGAGCCCGGAACGCTTGAGGCCCAGGCCAAGTCGCAGCGCGCCGAGGGCCGCACGGTCATGCTCGTCGCCGTTGATGATAGGGCGGCCGGACTGATCGCCGTCGCGGACCCGATCAAGGAAACAACGCCGGAGGCGATCCGGGATCTGCACGCCGAGGGACTGTCGGTGGTCATGCTGACCGGTGACAACGCCACCACGGCCGCAGCCGTGGCACGCACACTCGGTATCGACAGGGTCGAGGCAGAGGTCTTGCCGGAGCGCAAGGCCGACATCGTCAAGCGCCTGCAGGCCGAGGGGCACCGGGTCGCGATGGCCGGCGACGGCATCAACGATGCCCCTGCCCTGGCCCAGGCCGATGTTGGCATCGCCATGGGCACCGGAACCGATGTGGCCATGGAGAGCGCGGGGGTCACCCTGGTCAAGGGCGATCTGCGCGGTATCCTGCGCGCCCGGCGGCTGAGCCGTGCGGTCATGCGCAACATCCGTCAGAATCTGTTCTTCGCCTTCGTCTATAACGCCCTCGGCGTGCCTATCGCGGCGGGTGTGCTCTATCCGGTATTCGGCCTGCTGCTCTCGCCGATCATTGCTGCGGCCGCGATGAGCTTCAGCTCTGTCTCGGTGATCACGAACGCGCTTCGGCTGGGTTCCATGACGGACCTGGCGACAATCAAGAATTGAACCGGCAACGAGGATCATTGCATGTCCAAACCTGTGCTCGCGTCGAAAGACAGCCAACCGCTGGCTGGTCTTTTTCTGGCTTCGGTTTCCCTGATTGGCCTGCTGGCCCTCGGCTGGGGAGTTGGCTTCGCGGACCCGGCTGCTGGCGCGGAGGCGGCGCCAAGCGAATCCCGGGCCGAGGCGCAAGACGACAGCCTGATCGAGCATGCGCGCAAGCATGCCGATCCGAAATATGTCTGCCCCATGCATCCGCAGATCATCAAGAACGAACCCGGCACCTGCCCCATCTGCGGCATGGATCTGGTCGAGAAATGGCTCGACCCCATGACCGGCAAGCATCCGGAGGTAAGCCTGGCTTCTGCGGTGGTGCAAACGCTCGGGGTGCGCACGGCGGCGGCTGAGCGCGGCACCCTGTGGCGCTATATCCGCACCCTCGGGCGCGTGACCTATGACGAGACGCGCCTTGCGCATGTGCATCCGCGCGCGCCGGGCTGGATCGAGGCGCTCGACCTGCGCGCCGAGGGCGAGCCGGTGAAACAGGGAGAGACGCTGGCGGAGCTCTATGCGCCGCAGATATTGTCCGCCCAGGTCGATTTTCTGCTCTCGCGCGAAGGCGGCGGCCAACGCCGCATCAGCGCGGACAAGGCGCGCAATCTGCTGCGGCTGCTGGCGGTGCCGGACGATGTGATCGCCGCCATCGAGCGCGACGGCGAACCGCGCAACCGAGTTCCCATCCGCGCGCCCATGGACGGGATCGTCACCCACATCGCCGCGCGCGAGGGGATGTATGTCACCGAGGCCACCGAGATGTTTCGGGTGGCGGACTTAAGCCGCGTGTGGGTGATGGTCGATGTCTACGAGCACCAGATCGACTGGCTCAAGCCGGGCGCCGCAGCGGAGATGCGCGTGCCGGCGCGGCCTGGGCGGACATGGAAAGGCAAGGTCGACTATCTCTACCCAGAGCTGGACCCAAACACCCGCACCCTGCGCGTGCGCTTAATCTTCGACAACCCGGACCTGAGCCTGAAGCCGAATATGTTCGCCGATGTGGAGATCTTTGGTGGGCCCAAGAAGGAGGTGCTCAAGATCCCAGCCGAGGCGTTGATCATGACCGGCGAGCGCGAGAGCGTGGTGCTGGCGCTCGGCGACGGACGCTTCCAGCCGGTCGACGTGGTCACCGGCATGCAGCGTGATGGCGCGGTGGAGATTCTCTCCGGCCTTGAGGCGGGCGATCGCGTCGTGACCTCCGGGCAGTTCCTGATCGACTCAGAATCCAACCTGCAGGCGAGCTTCCAGCGCCTGACTGGGCCCGAGCCCGATGCCGAAGGCGCGGCAGCGGCCGGCGGACATGGAGCCCACTAGATGAAAGCGGTCATCGCCTGGTCGCTCAACAACCGCTTCCTGGTCCTGCTCGCCGCCCTGGCGCTGACGGCCTGGGGCTTATATTCACTCGCGCGCACGCCGCTGGATGCCATTCCCGATCTGTCCGACGTGCAGGTGATCGTCAAGACCAGCTTTCCCGGCCAGGCGCCGCGCGTGGTCGAGGAGCAGGTCACCTACCCCATCACCACCACCATGCTGTCGGTACCGGGTGCCAAGGCGGTGCGCGGCTACAGCTTTTTCGGCGACAGCTATGTCTATGTGATCTTCGAGGACGGCACCGACCTCTACTGGGCGCGCGCCCGGGTGCTCGAGTATTTGAATCAGGCTGCGGCCGATCTGCCGGACGGCGTGCAACCGCGTCTCGGCCCGGATGCCACCGGCGTGGGTTGGATCTACAGCTATGCGCTGGTCGACCGCACCGGTCAGCATGATCTGGCCGAGCTGACCAGCCTGCAAAACTGGTTTTTGAAGTTCGAGCTGCAATCCCTGCCCGGCGTGGCCGAGGTCGCAACCGTCGGTGGCATGGTGCGCCAGTATCAGATTGTGGTCGACCCGGAGAAGCTGCGCGGCTTCGGCATCCCGCTGCGGCAGGTCATCACAGCGGTGCAGAACGCCAACCGCGATGTCGGCGGCTCGGTGCTGGAACTGGCCGAGGCCGAATACATGGTGCGCACGCGCGGCTATCTGCGCTCGCTTGAGGATATCGAGTTAATCCCAGTGCGCACCAGCCCCGAGGGCACCCCGGTGCTGCTGCGCGACATCGCCCGAGTGCAGATCGGCCCCGAGATGCGCCGGGTGGTGGCAGACCTCGACGGCAAGGGCGAGATCACCGGCGGCATTATCGTGATGCGCTCGGGCGAGAATGCGCTGGCCACTATAGAGGCGGTCAAGAATCGGCTCGAGGCCCTGCGCGCGAGCTTGCCCGACGGGGTCGAGATCGTCGAGACCTACGACCGCTCCGGGCTGATTCTGGGTGCGGTGGACAACCTCAAGACCAAGCTGATTGAGGAATTCATTGTCGTCGCTCTGGTGTGCATCGCCTTTTTGTTCCATCTGCGCTCGGCGCTGGTGGTCATCATCAGCCTGCCGCTCGGCATTCTGGCGGCCTTCGTCATCATGCAACACCAGGGCATCAACGCCAACATCATGTCCTTAGGCGGCATTGCCATTGCCATCGGCGCCATGGTGGACGCGGCCATTGTGATGATCGAGAACGCCCACAAGCATCTTGAGCGTTGGGAGGTCGCGCATGGCGAGCGCCCGCGCGGCGAGGACCATTGGCGGGTGATCGGCGAAGCCGCGGCCGAGGTCGGCCCGGCGCTCTTCTTCAGCCTGCTGATCATCACCCTGAGCTTTCTGCCGGTCTTTACCCTGCAAGCTCAGGAAGGGCGGCTGTTCAGCCCGCTCGCCTTCACCAAGACCTATGCCATGGCCGCTGCGGCCGGGCTTGCGGTCACCCTGGTGCCGGTGCTGATGGGCTATCTGGTGCGCGGGCGCATCCCGAGTGAGACTGCCAATCCGCTCAACCGTGGGCTCATCTGGCTCTATCGCCCCGGCCTGCGCGCGGTGCTGCGCTGGCCGAAGCTGACCATCGGCGTCGCACTGCTGGCGGTCTTAAGCGCCGCTTGGCCGCTGAAACACATCGGCACCGAGTTCATGCCCGATCTCTATGAAGGCGACCTGATGTACATGCCGACCACCCTGCCGGGCATTTCCATCGGCAAGGCGCGGCAGCTGTTGCAGCAGACCGATCGGCTGATCGCCAGCCTGCCCGAGGTCGAGCGTGTCTTCGGCAAGATCGGTCGCGCCGATACCGCCACCGACCCGGCACCGCTGACCATGATCGAGACCCTGATTCAGCTCAAGCCCATGTCCGAGTGGCGTGACGGCATGACGTTGGACAAGCTGATCGACGAGCTGGACGCGACTGTCGACCTACCCGGCGTGACCAACGCCTGGGTCATGCCGATCAAAACCCGCATCGACATGCTGGCGACCGGCATCAAGACCCCGGTGGGCGTCAAGATCGCCGGTCCTGATCTGTCCGAGATCGAACGCATCGGCACCCAGGTCGAGCGTGCGGTGATGCAGGTGGATGGCACCACCTCGGCCTTCTCGGAGCGAGTCGCCGGTGGGCGCTATATCGAGATTCGCCCGGACCGGCTCGCCGCCGCGCGGGTGGGGCTGAATGTCAGCGACATCAATGATCTGGTTGCCGCCGCTATCGGTGGCATCAATGTCAGCCGCAGTGTGGAGGGACTGGAGCGCTATCCGATCAACATCCGCTTCCCGCGCGAGCAGCGCGACGATCTGCAAAAGCTGCGCGAGTTGCCCATCGTCACGCCTAGCGGCGCCCAGATTCCGCTCGAGCAGGTCGCCGAGGTGGTCATCACCGACGGCGCGCCCATGCTCAAGAGCGAGAACGCGCGCCTGAACGGCTGGACCTTCGTCGACATTCGCGGCCGCGACCTCGGGCGCTGGATCGCGGAGGCCAAGCAGGTGGTGGCCGATCAGGTCGCGCTGCCGCCCGGCTATTCGCTCACCTGGTCCGGCCAGTACGAGTACATGCAGCGCGCCCAGGAGCGCCTGACCATGGTGGTGCCGCTGACGCTGCTGATCATCTTCGTGCTGCTGTATTTGACCTTTGGCCGCATATCAGAGGCGCTGCTGGTGATGCTGTCCCTGCCCTTCGCGCTGGTCGGTGGCCTGTGGTTGATCCATCTGCTCGACTACAACCTGTCGATCGCCGTCGCCGTTGGCTTCATCGCGCTCGCTGGTGTAGCGGTGGAGTTCGGCGTCATCATGCTGGTCTACCTCGACAACGCCCTGGCCGACGCCCGCCGCGCCGGAACTCTGGCAAGCGAGCAAGACCTGAAAGCCGCCATCGAGGAAGGCGCGGTGCTTCGCATTCGCCCCAAAGCCATGACGGTCGCGACCATCTTTGCGGGCCTGCTCCCCATCATGCTGCAAGGCGGGGTTGGCTCCGAGGTCATGCGCCCCATTGCCGCCCCCATGGTCGGCGGCATGGTCACCGCGCCGCTGTTGAGTCTGTTCGTGCTGCCGGCGATTTATTTGCTGTGGCGGCGGAATACAGGACAGCTTATGAGCACCGGTAGTGTTACACATGTCATCGCCGATCTGAAAATCTAAGCCTCTAGGGAAGCGCTGATCTATTCGCCTCGCCGCGTATGAATCGCCCTAATAGCACTAATGGTGTTTTTCGATGGCACGCAAATAGGAATGACTCGCAACAATGGGCGCAAACTCGCTCCGATTTGGCCGTTTCGGCCCCCGCGCCCGGTTTTCGGGCGCACCTCGCCTGTCTCAGGCGAGCAGCGGTTTGCGCAGCAGGTAGAGATTGCTCAAGGCGAAGAGGACCTGCCATTGGACGTTGTTCTTCTTCAGTCCTCTGTAGCGGACCTTGCGATGGCCGAAGAGGTTCTTGATGACATGAAAGGGGTGCTCGACGCGGGCGCGCAAGGATGCCTTCTGCTGCTCGATGGCTTTGATCTGCTCTTTGATCGGGCCGTCCTTGAGGGCTTTGACGCGCCCGCGCTTGGCGGCGATCTGCCAGCGGATCTTGCGCTTGCTCAGTTCATCGCGCTTGTCAGCACCGATGTAGCCGGCGTCGGCAAAGACGGTGGTCTCTTGGCCGTGGAGGAGCTTGTCGGTGGCGCTGACATCGGCGACATTGGCCGCGGTGCAATGAACGCTGTGCACCGCCCCGCTGAACAGATCAGCGCCGATATGGGCTTTCATGCCGAAGTGCCACTGGTTGCCTTTCTTGGTCTGATGCATCTCGGGGTCGCGCGCCTTGCTGGCGTTCTTGGTCGAGGAAGGGGCGGCCACAATGGTGGCGTCAACCATGGTGCCTTCGTTCATCATCAGCCCGCGCTCGCTCAAGTGGGCGTTAACCCGCTCGAGCAGGCGCCCGCCGAGGTCGTTGGCTTCGAGCAGGCGGCGGAACTTCGGCAAGAGGGTGGCGTCGGGGACCCCGGCGTTGAGCAGATCAATGCCCAGGAAACCGCGGAAGGACTGGCTGTCATAGACCGTGTCTTCCAAGGCTTCGTCGGCGAGGTTGAACCATTGCTGCAGGAAATACAGCCGCAGCATGCGCTCCAGCGGCACCGGCGGGCGCCCACGTCCCCGGTTGTGCTCCTGATAGTAGTGTGGCCCCAACTCCTCCAGCAGCTCCTCCCAAGGGACGACCTTTTCCATCTCGGCCAGAAAGCGATCCCGGCGGGTGACTTTCTTCTTGTGCTGATACTCAAGTTGGGCGAACGTCAGTTGCTGCTGCATCGGGGGACTCTCCAGGACGGGGCGGGTCAACAGGAGGAATTTTACCGCTCCGGCCGTGACGGTGCAGGGAATAAATCAGCGTTTCCCTAGCCGACGTAAACATGTCGCTAAGAGTTTCTTCTCTGATCGCCCGTGACGCGGAGGCTGAACGCCGCCGCAGGCTGTTAGCGGTGCCGAAGAACGCGCTTTCTAGAGCGCTCGCTCTTGGTTAAGATCTCGCCTCCGTTCCTAGCGGCTGCGATGTCGGCTTTGGGTCGGCAACCTTCCCCGAGACTTAGGTTGGACCGCTCGCGACGTTTCCGCATCTTTGGCGCCACCTTCTCGGGTCGCTTCCCGGCCAGAACCGAACATTGACCAGGGAGGGCACCGGTGCCAGGATTCGACCAGACGGCCGAGGCAGAGCAACCTTTGCGGCCGCCGTTTGTTGCCGAACCGATGCAAGGGTCCAACTGATCCTTGTCGCTCGGCAGATACCTCGCGTTTCGGGGGATAACAGGCCTTCCGTGGTGTTATCCGGAAACCATGCAATCACTGGTTATGTTGCACCCAGATGCTGAGCGACGATGTAAAAGACCGGATACAGAATTGGGCACTCGCTGAACCTCTAGTTAAAAAGGCGTATGTTTTTGGTAGTAGAGCGAGAGACGATTATAAAGACGATAGTGACTTGGATATTGCAGTAGAGATCCAACCACTACTAGGAGACGAAAACCTCTTAGCAACTTGGATATTTGAAGCCGAAGAGTTAAAAGCAAGACTAGCTGCGGTTGTACCGGAGTATAAGGTTGATCTTCAATGGTTTGATGGGGAAAACACAGAAACGATTAAGGAAGGAATAGAAAAATCTAGCTATGTCATCTACGAAACTAAATGAGCATGAGCAACATAACAATCGCATGCAGTCGGACAAATTTGCTGCGCTTCGCTTGCAAATTTGCCGCTGATGCGAGGCGTTACGTGTCTTAATCAGTCGACAAAAAGAAAGCATCAAATACGAGAAAAAATATGGATAGATTTTTAGTGAATATGGCCGTTGTTAGGGTCAATTGGGACAAAAAAGGCTCTGATATTCTAGATAACTATATCCCTTTGGTCCATGAAGCGCTGGACAAGATAAGCGCAGATGTTTTCTCTGTTGATGAATTCAAAGAAAAATTTGTTGAAATTGCTGAATTTAAAATACCGACTGGTGCGGTACTTAGCTTGCTAAAAAGAGCTACCAATAAATACCAATTATTAGAAAAGCAGCCACAGGGAATTTATAAAATCCAAAGAGATCGCGTTAAAAGTTCCGGCTTCTCTAATATGCGCGATGCAGAGCAACGTAGATACAATGGGTTGGTTCAAAAATTTGTTGATTACTGTAAAAAGCAGCATGCAGTAGAAGTAGAGGAAGAAAGTGCTTCAACATACTTCTTCGAAGTCCTATATGACATTGCTCCATTACTCTTTGCAAACCTTAGCGAAGCGGAAAAAATCAAGGCTGCGCACTCTGACAAAAATAAATTCTTAGTTTCGAAATTTGTAGCTTACTCAAATAAGTACGATCAGGAATCATTTGAATCAATTTTGTCATTTGTACGCGGCTCTATGCTAACAGAAACATTTTATTACTCTCAAAATGCTACTGACATTACAAATAAGCCATTAAAGAAAGTTGTGGTCTACTTCGATACGCAGTTTTTGGTACGAATTCTCGGATTTTCTCAGCGAGAGCTATGCATTCCATGTGAAGAGTTAATGGAAATGCTGAGCGATATGGATGTAAAAACCCGTTGTTTTAGAAATACCCTTGACGAATTGCATGGCATATTCTTTGCTGCGCTAAATCAACTTGACCAATATGGCCGACTAAGCCCAAATAAGCCAAGCGATGTCTTTGACTTTATTAATCAGAATTCAATAACACCCTCCGACTTGTTAATTATAATTAATAGTCTGGAAGAAAAGCTAAATGAAAGAAAAATATTTGTTGAGGAAAAACCTGAAATAGTTGAAGCGTTTTCATTAAATGAAAATGCTTTATCTGAAAGGCTTTCCAGCGTATTCGAACATCAATCGGAAAAAGCACGAGCGCATGATATTGATTGCTTGCAGGCTATTTTCCAATTAAGAGGGGGGAGAAAGCAAGACTATCTCGATAGATGCAAAGCAATCTTTATAACAACAAATGCACAGTTGGCTAGAATCTCAACCTTATTTTTTAATGAACAATACGGACATTCTAATGCATCATTATGCATGGGGGACCATGTATTCACATCTTTGGTTTGGATGAAATCTGTCAAAAAGACAGCTGATCTTCCTAAGGATAGATTGGTTGCTAACTGCTATTCAGCGCTTCTACCTTCAGATTCATTGTGGTCAGATTATATTAGTGAAGTAAACCGACTCAAAGATAAGGGAAAAATAAACGAGCACGATTATCATGTTTTGATCCACAGTATGGCAGCAAGAGACCAGTTAATGGATCAAGCGTTTTCATCAGATGAAAATATGTTTGGTTCCGTTAATACGATATTAGAGAAAGCAAAAAAGATATATACAGAAGAGTTAGGGGCTAGGTTGGAGCATGCTGAAAATGAGGTGGAATATCAGACTAAGAAAATGGATAGAATTATTGACATAGTTTCTCTTGCTGTTTACCGTATAATCTTGTTTTCGATTATAGGGTTATGGGTGTTACTGCTGGGCTACGCTCTAATGTATACAAGCCCTGATTCTATCAGTGATATCCGGGGGGTTGATATTAAGTCACTGGTGTTTTTGGTATTACTTGTAGTGACAATATTGAACCTAATATTTGGTTTCAAACTAATCGATTTTTGCAAATCGTTAGCAAGGAAATTTGGCAGGAAGACAGCTGTAAGGATCCGTAATTTTATAGACAACACGTAACGAATAAGGTTGGATCGTCTGGAATTAAAGGGTCCAGGTTCGATTTAATTTCAGGTAGACCCCCACTACGAAAAAGGAGAATTAAATTGATTGCAGCGTGCGACGGTTGCCAACAACTATTTGATCAAGAACTAAAGACTATAAACGCGAAAGAATGGAATTCTCGCGTATGCAAGGTAAGCGTGAAGAAGTCTTACGACTGCAATAAAGCTGATTGTGATTATTCACTCGATGGCGAGTGTTGTGTTGAATTTCAATTTTGTGAGTCTTGCTTAAACAGTAAAACGGTTGATAACTGTTTTATGAATTTTTTAGATATATGACGACTTAAAAGCTTCTAATTCTTTTCTGGCTTGATGACCTTCTTGCTTAAAATACTGTAGTAAGATTAAAGGGGTCTGCAATTAAAGGGGTTTGGATGGAATTATTTTCCCGGCACCGAATCAACCCGCAATCAACCGCCTAACGATGGCATTCAGCCGAGCGCGCGAATAGCGCGCCGGCTGATGCTGTCGTTAGCCAGAAGAGCCTCCTCGGAATTTGCCGCATTGAAACTTAATTGGGATACCAAGAAAGCCGCATCCAATTTGCGCAAGCACGGCGTCTCTTTTGAGGAGGCGGGAACGGTGTTCGGTGATCCAATGGCGCTCACATTTAATGACCCAGATCACTCTATAGGTGAGAGGCGCCTCCTTACATTTGGCGTCACGAGAACCACCAAATTCTTGATCGTATGTCACACGGAAGAGGCAGGCGTCACCAGAATCATTAGCGCTCGCCAGATGAACAAGCGTGAGAGAAAGATCTATGAAGAAGGCTAAGCCAAAAGACGATGACATGCGTTTGGAGTACAAGCGCGAGGACTTAGGAGTCGGTGTGCGGGGCAAATATTATCAGTCCTACATCGAGTCTCACAATCTTGTCTTGCTAAAACCGGAAGTCGCGGAGGCTTTTCCTTCCGAGGAAGCTGTCAATGATGCTCTGCTATCTCTCATCAGGATAGCGAAGGCATCAACTGGCCTAACAAATGGCTCAGCTCCGACCCAAAACCGCGCACCAAGCTCCGAGTAAACTTGAAGCTCCGTGCCAGCGCGGTTTTGGGCCGGCTAGCCAAAGCGTTATGCCGCTTAATCAAGTTCGTTGAGCCAATCAGGAACTTAAAAAATAATGAAACTTGAGTGGGATCCAAGAAAAGAAGAAATCAACATCCAAAAACACGGCATTACATTTGAGCAAGCATCATATGTTTTTGCCGACCCATATGCGCTTGACAAGTATGATGAAGAGCATTCACAGGATGAAGACAGGTGGTTGTTGCTTGGAAAATCAATGAATGAGGTTATACTTGTTGTAGTGCATACATTTAAAGATCTAGACGGCGTAGAGCTGGTAAGAATTGTCAGCGCACGCAAAGCAACTAAAAATGAAAGTGAAGAATATCAAAGAAGGCATCCAAAATGAAAGATGAATATGATTTTAGCGGTGCAGAACAAGGTAAATTCTATAGACCGATAGAGGAGTTCGATATACCAATTTATCTTGATAAAGAAGTAAAAGAGTTTTTTATAAATACGCTACAGTTTAAAGGGCAACAGCTCTCACTAAACCAGGTCATTAATTCGTTGATCAAGAAAGATATAGAAATTTCAAAACAATTAAGCAGTGAAGGCGTAACGAAAGCATAAACTCGGACCCAGCAGAGTCGCGCTCGTTCCTCACGCAACTTTGCTGGGCCGGTTATGCCGAACGTTAGTCCGCTGTGGGTCGGAAGCCACCCCAGGACTGAGGTCGAACCGCTTGCAAATTTTCCGCATTTTTGACACCACCTTCTTGCAGCACTTATCGGCCATCTTCAGTCACTGGACTCTCGGTCAGGAGCGTCTGCTCAATTCGACAAACCGGAAATGGACTCCTGATGAATCCAAGCGGGTGACGCATTTTCTCAATGGATACCGGTTGAGGGAGCGAACGCTGGGCGCCGGGGCAACTGGCGGTGAGATGACCTAGGCGGCTGGCCTGGGGATATCGGAGGCAACTTGGCCGTTGGTCGTCAGGCGCAGGTGCGCGTCGGGCGGCAGCAGCTCCTCACCTGTAACGAGAAGACTGCCAGCAGTCGGCCCATCGCCAGGGAAGAGCCGCCGCCAGTCCCGGTCTGGGCGGCCGATTGAGCCTGCTCGATCAGGTGCCTTTACCTGGGCTGACTTTCCGCGATTGCCCGGGGCGACAAGTGATCCGGAGCGCTTTCTCAGTGCGCCTTCGTAGCCGCGCGATGCTTAAACAGCAGCAGACAGGCTACGATGAAGACGACCAGCGCCAAGGATGCAGAGTAGCGGCTCAAGTCGAGTCCGCCGGCGGCCACTGGCTTGTCGAGCAGGTCGCCGAGCACGGCTCCCAGCGGCCGAGTCAGGATGAAGGCCAACCAGAACAGCAAGGTCCGTGAGATTTTGGTCTTGTAATACGCCAGTGCTAAGAACGCCAGCATGGCGCCGAAGATGAGTGCGCCGCCTTCATAGCCGAGGCCGGCGGTGTCTGCGGTCCAATCACCCAGGGCCGTGCCCAAGGTCTGGGAAAACATGATGGTCGTCCAATAGAGCCAGGGGTGAAATCTCTTGGCCTGTTGTTGGTCGGTGGTTGGCGCCGTTGCCGAGGCGCCCAGGTGCAGCCAGCGCTCGGGGATGCCACCGTAGGCCGTCAGAAAGATCCACTCGCCCGCGATTCCACGGCCACGGACCTTCTCAAGCAAGTCCAGCGCGTTGCCGTCCGGCTGGTTCATGTCCGACAGCACCACCAGCGGCTCCAGGTTACCCTCCAGCAGCAAGCGCTCCGCCTCGCTCGAGAGATCAGGTTTACCCGGATGCCATTTTCAGGGCAAAACTGAACCGCCTAGCTGTCTTTGTGCACTACCGTGCAGATAGCGGCATTGATGTATGAGCCGACGGCCGCGCCTATTGATGTCGCGCACCGCCACCTGGCAGTGTCAGTGCAATGCCGCGAGCGCTGCCTCGGGAGCTTTGTCCAGGACGGTGAGCAGGGATTTGGCCGCGCCCGTGGGGCAACGCTTGCCCTGCTCCCAGTTGCGGATGGTCTCCAGCGGAACGTCAATGCGTTCGGCAAAGGCCGCCTGGCTCAACCCCAGACGCTTGCGCACCCGGCGCGCGAACTTGGCCGCATCCAGCATGGCGTCTGCCTCATCGGCCTCAATGTGCTGGGCAATGTCGTCCTCAGTGGTGGCATCGACCCGGCGCAGGTCGATGCGTCCCGGCACCATCGCCGCTGGGGCTGCGGGATCAAGTGTCATGCGTGCAGTAGTCATAGTGCTGGTTCTCGCGTCGGTTAGCTTTGCGTGCCGAGATGATGCGGATGACGTCCTGTCTGGGAGTGTAGACCAGCACGAACAAGCGCTGCTCGATTTGGCCCATGAGCTGGTAGCGCGCTTCACCATAGCTGTGGCGGGTATCGGCCTGAATCAGGCGATCCGGGTCAAGGAAGGCTCTGGCTGCGTAGGCGAAGTCGAAACCGCGCTCGCGAAAGCTCACGGAGCCTTTGTCACCAACCTCGTTGGCGATGAACTTCGCTATTGACCTCGATGCTCAGAAATTCGCCACCATTCCAGGAAGACCGCCAGATCCAGATGGCCCTTGACCACCAGCTTGATCGCCAGTGCCAACAGCACCAGCCCGATCACATCATTGACCACGCAGGCGCCAAGGTCATGCCCTTGTTTAGCCAGGCTTTATGCCAGAACGCCCGCCGCTCGGCTTCAACAGCAACAGCAATGGCGCCATGAGCAGGAAGCTAAGCGCAATCAGATCGAACACCTGGGTAAAGGCGAGCATCGCGGACTGGCGACTGAGTTCATTGGTCAAGAGCGCCGCCGTCGCGGGGTCGTTCAGGGGGAGCCCCTGCACCTTGAGCCAATGCTCCAGCGCGGGATTAAACGGGTTGACGTAACCGCCCAGCCGGTTCCATTCCGCCTGGCCGAAGCGCGCATACCAGGTCGCGGCAACTGAGACGCCGATGGAGCTGCCGACACTGCGCGCCAGGTTGTAGAGACCGGCGCCGGCGTCGGTTGCCGAGGCCGGCAGCGTGGCATAGGCCTGCGTCAAGATGTGGAGCTTAGACTCATGCCCCGAGGCGCAAGGCGACTCCTTGAACGCCCTGCCGCCCAGGCTCCACACCGCACAGGCCATGAAGGCAATGAGCAGCCTGCTAGAAGACCCAATTGCAATCGTTCGTTATCCGATCTTTTTTCTCCCCGCCTCGTTCGTTGTGCTGTCGCTGGCAACTTGGATCGGCGCGTCGCACCTGCAAGGGCTGCGGGCGCAGATCGCCGAGATACGCGAGGACTACCGCGTCGTTGAGGGGGCGACGCTAACGCTCCTGGCACTCATCATCGGGTTCACCTTCTCCATGGCGTTGGACCGCTATGACCAGCGCAAGAACCTGGAGTCGGATGAGGCCAATGCCTTCGGTACGGAATACCTGCGAGCCGATCTACTTCCGGACGCGGATGGGGCGCGTGCGCGTGAGCTGATGGTGAAGTACCTCGATCAACGCATCCTGCACTACCGCACGCGCGACGAGCAGTCCCTGGCGCAAATCAATTTCGAGACGAGCCGATTGCAGAGTGCACTTTGGGCTGTTGTGGTGAAGCCCGCCGAGGCGCAGCCTACCCCGATCATGGCGTTGGCGGTCGACGGCATGAACGACCTGCTCAACACCCAGGGTTATACTCAGGCAGCATGGGTGAACCGCATCCCGCTTGCGGCCTGGGCACTGATGGCGTCGATCGCGATGTGCTCCGCACTCTTGGTCGGCCTCGGTTCCGGGGGCACCCGCTCGCCGTCGCACGCCCACTTTATCCTGCCGCTCGTCATCTCCATCGCCTTCTTTCTCATCGCGGACATCGACAGCCCGCGCCGGGGAATGATCCAGGTCCAGCCCCAGAACCTAATGTCGCTCGCCGACTCACTGAAGATCCCCTGACCGCCGCCGGCGCGCCAACGTCAAAAAGACAGGCAGGAAGATCACAACGGGCTGCGAATGATTCGGGGACCAACGGGCAACCTGAGCTCATCTTGCGTTGTTCTAGACCGCCAATGAGGGGTTGATGATGGATAGCACGCTAAAAGGCACGATTCACCGTCAACGCGAGGCAATCGCGAGGACGCTGCACGAGCCCATCGCGCAGACCGCAGCTGCTTGTGTTGCGGCCTGGAGTGATCGTGGGCAGCTCAACGACGTCTTAATGGATTGCTGCCGACACATCCCCTCCTGCGGTGCGCTGTTTGTCGTGGATCGTGCAGGCCGGCAGATTAGCGACACCATCAGCGCAGCTGGAGCCGAACCGGCGGACTTTGGGCGTGATCGCTCGACGCGTCCCTACATGCGTGAGGCCGTTCCGGCGTGGGGCTTCCTGCTCTCGGATGCCTATGTCGGGCTCGTGTCGCATCGCCCATCGCTGACGGCCTTGCACGTCGTCCGCCGCGACTGGGAACTGCTGGGTTATGTTGGTGCGACCTTCAATCTCAAAGATTTGCCGGTGACGGCGAAGCTCTACGAGGACCTTCCACACTGGCTCCAGATCAAAGGCGACCCATCGATTCGCAACACGGTGCTCTTGCAGACGCGTGTCGAAAGCCCGATAGATCAGAACCTCGATCAAGTCCTCAGCGTCATTGAGGAGCTGCTGGTCGATCGCGGGATGTTTCAGGGCGTGGTGCACTTTTCGAGCAGTCGGGCGACGGTGTGGACCGTGGATGATCCGTTTCGCTACCGCATCCTTGATCATGAGGCGCTCTCGGACCCGGACATTTGCCTGGTCTATCCCAGTCGAGCCTATTCGGCTGAGGCTGTGATTCCGCAGGCAAGCATCTCGCCCATCCTCAATGCGTTGAAGGAACTGCGATTGATGGACGACACCTTCTACCTGCGCTCCGCGTCGCTCAACCTGTTCAACGGCATGATTAGCCTGACCTTCTCCTGTGATGGCACGCACTACATGCGATACGACGAGTTCCTCGAGAAGAACTTGACCTTCTGGGTAGGAAATGGCACGGCCTAACCCATATTTAACATTTCCACGCCGAAAATCGGCGTAAGTCATTGAAGTTTTCTCTGGAGAGAAAATAATATCCCGCCGGATCAGTGACTTGAAACTGGAGACCCAAATGTAGTGCCATAATATTACGGAGCCCCATTGACGCGCCCGCGCAGCGGAGCATGCGTGCATGTACATTCGCCGCACCACCATCAAGAGCCGACGCACTGGTCAGCCGTACTTCACCTATCGGCTGGTGGAGTCGGTGCGCGAAGCCGGGCGGGTGCGCCAGCGCACGGTGCTGAATCTCGGCCGTCACTTCGAGGTCCCGCGCGGGCAATGGCCGGCCTTGGCACGGCGCATTGAGGCCTTGGTGGGCGGGCAGTCGGAGCTGTTCATTGACCTCGATGCCCGTTGGGAGCCGCTGGCGCAACAGTTGGCGGCGCAGGTGATTCGCGCCCGCGCGGGGGAGGATCCCTCCGAGGGGAGCGCGCCCAACTTCCAACGGGTCGATGTCGAGACAGTCGATGTGGTGCGCCCGCGCAGTGTCGCGGTCGAGCATGTCGCCTTGGCCGCCTGGGGGCAGATGGGCTTGGATGAAAAACTCACGGCTTTGGGCTTCAGCGGCCCGCAACGCGCGGCGGCCATCGGCAATGTGATCGGTCGCATGGTGGTGCCGGGTAGCGAGTTGGCGACCCATCAGTGGTTGCAACAGCGCAGCGCCCTGGGCGAGTTGATCGACGTTGATTTCGCCGACCTGGATCTGATGGCGCTCTACCGCATCACCGATCGGCTGCTCGCCCACAAACCGGCATTGGAGTCCTTCCTGTATGCCCGCGAGCGCGATCTGTTCGAACTTGATGAAGTGATTACGCTCTACGACCTGACCAATACCTATTTCGAGGGCAGCGCCAAGCATAACGCCAACGCCGCCTTTGGCCGTTCGAAAGAAAAGCGCAGCGACTGCCCGCTGGTCACCCTGGCGCTGACGCTCGATGCCAGTGGCTTTCCCAAACGCAGCGAGGTGTTCGCTGGGAACGCCGTGGAAGCCGAGACGC
Source organism: Thiorhodovibrio litoralis (assembly GCF_033954455.1). Classification (NCBI taxonomy): domain Bacteria; kingdom Pseudomonadati; phylum Pseudomonadota; class Gammaproteobacteria; order Chromatiales; family Chromatiaceae; genus Thiorhodovibrio; species Thiorhodovibrio litoralis. The sequence goes on from NZ_CP121473.1 coordinate 2,705,902, forward strand.
TGGCAAAAATGCTGCGTGCCTTGACGCCCGAGCAACAACGCACCCCACCGACGGTGGTGCTCGATGCCGGCATTGCCACCGAGGAGAACATCGCCTGGCTGGTGGCGCAGGGCTACCGCTATGTCGTGGTCAGCCGAAAGCGACATCTGCAGTTCGATCCCGAGGCGGCCTGTTTGATCAAAGAAGACGGCCCACTGACCATCCGCGCCCAGCGGGTAGTCAAGAAAGAAACCAACGAAGTCGAGCTGTATTGTCACTCCAGCCAACGTGAGCTCAAAGATCGCGGCATTGCCGATCGCTTCGCGCAACGCTTCGAGCAGGCCCTGCAGCAACTCGCCGATGGGTTGCACAAGCCAGGCACCGTCAAGCGCTTTGAGAAAGTCATCGAGCGCATCGGGCGGCTGAAGCAGAAATATCCGCGTGCCGCGCGCTACTACGAGATCAGCGTCGACCCCGATGAGAAAGGGAAAAAGGCCAAGGCCATCCGATGGTCGCGGATCACCCCGGTCGATGACACCTTGCCCGGTGTCTATTGCCTACGCACGAATCAAACCGAATGGGATGAAGCGCGCCTATGGCACACCTTTGTCATGCTCACCGATCTGGAAGCGGTGTTTCGCTCCCTGAAGTCGGAACTCGGCCTGCGCCCAGTCTATCACCATAAAACCGACCGGGTTAGCGCGCACCTGTTCATCTCGGTACTAGCCTACCATCTGGTTCATACCCTGCGCTTGCAGCTGAAAGCCGCTGGCATTCATCTGAGCTGGGAGGGCATCCGCCGTGAGCTCGATGGGCAAGATCGCGTCACGGTTGAGCTCAAGCGCGACGATGGGCGCACCCTGCATATTCGCAAAGCCACAAGGGCGGAGCCGCGCCAGCAAGCCATTTACGATGCCTTGGGCGTGAGTGATCGCCCGGGTGGACAACAGCTGACTTTGATCTGAATGAGCAGCACCGGCGGCAAAATCGCAAATGTAGTGCCATAACGGACATCTGTGTACACTTATCCTGCTGAAAATCAAGATAATTCTGTGACCAGTTGTTAAATATGGGCTAAGCCATGAGGCAGGTGCCCTTAGTCCCTATCCCACCTTTTACCGCTGTAGTCCGTTTCTCGGGTCGCTTTCCGGCCACGCCCCGCCAATCAGTTCAGACCGATCTGTGACCGCAAAGGGATCCGAAGCTGCCGGTCAGTGGTACACAAGAAGGACTTGGCTCAGGCTCCTGTCGCTTTTGTCAAAAATCCAATATCCCAAGTTCCGCCGGAGACTCGTCATCGCGAGCCGCGCGGCCACGGACTCCTCTTTCTCCAACAAGTTGGGTACACTATCGATTGAACTGCCGGTAAGCAGTTGGGCTCAGATTCCCCGGCCCTTTAACCCGGCTCTGGACCCCCGCGCAGCGTGAATCCACCAGGGAACCTCATACGGGCATGAACAAGAAGGCCCTGACCGAAGCAGACATTCGCACCAAGTTCATCACGCCGGCGCTGGTCGGCGCGAATGGAGACAAGTGGGATCTCATGACCCAGGTGCGTGAGGAGGTCTATTTCACCAAGGGGCGTGTCATCGTTCGCGGCAAGACGGTGAAGCGTGGCGTCGCCAGACGGGCCGACTACATCCTCGTCTACAAACCCAACATCCCGCTGGCACTGATCGAGGCGAAAGACAACAACCACGCCGTCGGGGACGGGATGCAGCAGGCGCTGGATTGCGCTGAAATGCTGGATATTCCCTTTGCCTACAGCACCAACGGCGACGCCTTTCTGGAGCACGATCGCGCGGCGACCACTGGAGCCGTCACCCGCGAAATCCCCTTGGACGCCTTTCCCAGCCCGGACCAACTCTGGGCGCGCTATTGCCAAGCCAAGGGGTTGGCCGGGGCAGAGGCGGCCATCGCAACCCAGGATTATTTCGACGACGGCTCCGGCAGGACACCACGCTACTACCAGCTCATCGCCATCAATCGCACCATCGAGGCCATTGCGCGCGGGGAGAACCGCATCCTGCTGGTCATGGCCACGGGGACGGGCAAGACCTACAGCGCCTTCCAGATCATCTGGCGGCTGTGGCGATCCGGCGCCAAGAAACGCATCCTGTTCCTAGTACCTTATTTCGGCTTATGTTGCGAAAACAAGCCGCTAGTGGTATCTCTTAGAGCATTGCAGAAGGAGATACCGCTATGACAAAGAAATATGTAGTCCGTCTCAGCGATGAAGAGCGTGGTTTGTTGGAAGACCTGGTGAGCAAAGGGCAAGCGGCGGCGCAGAAGATCAAACATGCGAATGTATTGCTCAAGGTCGATGCCGAAGGGGCGAATTGGAGCGATGCACAAGCCGCTGAGGCGTTCGGTTGCGCGCCGCGCACTGTCTTCAGCATTCGCGAGCGGTTCGTCGAACAAGGATTTGAAGCGGCGCTTTCACGCAAGCAACGTGAGCACCCGAGCTGCGAGCCCCTGCTCGATGGGGAAAAGCAGGCGCGGTTGGTGCAAATTGCCTGTAGCGAGCCGCCTCCCGGATACGCGCGCTGGACGTTGAATTTACTCGCGGGGAAGTTGGTGGAACTGGATGTCGTTGAGAGCATCTCGGCACCCACGGTGATGCGCGCACTAAAAAAAACGCACTCCAACCGCATCGGCGCAAGTGCTGGGTGATTCCCCCCGGGGAAGACGCCGCCTTTGTGGCGCAAATGGAAGATGTCCTGGAGGTCTACCGCCGCCCCTACGACCCCAAGAAGCCAGTTGTCTGCATTGATGAACAACCGACCCAGTTGATTGCCGAGACACGCCAGCCCCTGCCGATGCAACCGGGCCAACCCGAACGCTACGATTATGAATATGAGCGCGCCGGTACGGCGGTGAACTTCATGATCACAGAACCCTTGGGGCAATGGCGCAAAGTCAGTGTGCGCGAAACCAAAACCGCGATCGATTTAGCCCAAGAAATCAAGACATTGCTGGACGTGGACTATCCCGACGCCGAGAAAGTCGTTATCGTCTGGGACAACCTCAATACGCATACGCCCGCCTCTCTGTACAAAGCCTTCCCACCTGAGGAAGCGCGGCGGTTGATCGAGCGCTTGGAAATCCACTACACACCAAAGCACGGCAGCTGGTTGGACATTGCCGAAATCGAACTCAGTGTCATGACCAAGCAGTGCCTAGACCGCCGCATCGGCGATATCGAAACGCTTCGCCGCGAAACCGCCGCCTGGGCAGAACAACGCAACGAGGCCCAAATCGGCGTCGACTGGCAATTCACCAACGACAAAGCGCGTGTGAAGTTGAAGCACTTATATCCGCAAGTTAAGCTGAAATGAGGTACTAGTGGACCGCAACATCCTGGCCGACCAAACCAAGACCAACGACTTCAAGCCCTTCGGTCAGGCCATGACCAAGATTACCAACCGCACGGTGGACAAGGCATTCGAGATCTATCTCTGCCTCTACCAAGCGGTGACCGGCACCGAAGAAGAGCAAAACATCTACCAGCAGTTCTCCCCGGACTTCTTTGATCTGGTCTTCGTGGACGAGTGTCACCGTGGCAGCGCTGCGGACGACGCTGCCTGGCGGAAGGTGCTCGACTACTTCTCGACCGCGACCCAAATCGGCATGACCGCCACCCCAAAGGAGACCAAGGACGTATCCAACATCGACTACTTCGGCGAGCCCATCTACACCTACTCCTTGCGCCAGGGTATCGCCGACGGCTTTCTCGCGCCCTACAAGGTCGTGCGCATCGGGCTTGACCGGGATCTGGACGGCTGGCGACCCGAGTCCGGGCAGACCGACAAGTTCGGCCACGCCATCGAGGATCGCGAATACAACGACTGCGACTACGACAAGAATCTGATCCTCGGGCGACGCACGGCCCTGGTCGCCGCCAAGATCACCGAGTTCCTCAAGGCGACCGATCGTTTCACTAAGACCATCGTCTTCTGCCAGAACATCGATCACGCCGAGCGCATGCGCCAGGCCTTGGTCAACGCCAATGCGGACCTGGCCGCCGCCAACAGCAAGTACGTCATGCGCATCACCGGCGACAACGACGAGGGCAAGGCCCAGCTCGACAACTTCATCGACCCCGAATCCACCTTCCCGGTCATCGCCGTGACCTCCCAGCTCATGTCCACCGGCGTGGATGCGCAAACCTGCGGTCTGATCGTGCTCGACAAGCGCATCGCTTCCATGACTGAGTTCAAGCAAATCATCGGTCGCGGCACCCGCATCAACGAGGATTACGGCAAGCTCTACTTCACCATCATGGATTTCCGCCGGGCCACGGCGCTTTTCGCCGATCCGGACTTCGACGGCGATCCCGTGCAGATCTATGAGCCCGGCCCGGATCAGCCGCCGATCCCGCCCGATGATGATCCGCAGACAGGAGAAGGGGAGACCGGCGGACAGGGCGACACTGATCCCTTCGGTGGCGACCAAGACCCGCGGGGAAAACGAACAGGTCTGGCGCGTCTCCATCGACCAGATCAAGGCCGGCAACTTCAACCTCGACCTCAGAACCCGCACAAGGCTGATACCGGCCCCGGCAACCTGGACCAACTCCTGCCCGAATACGAAAAACTCCTCGCCCAAATCGCCGAGACGCGCGCACAGTTGAAGGCACAGCTCATGGAGGCCCTGACGCGATGAAGTCCCAGGAGCTTGCCGTTTACCGCGACCTGCTCGGTGACATCAAGGCCCGTGTTCGCCAGGCCCAGCACCGCGCGGCTCTGTCTGCCAATGCCGAAATGATCCGCCTCTATTGGGATATCGGCTGTCTGATCGCCGCGCGGCAGGAGCGGGAGGGCTGGGGCGCTGGGGTCATCCCGCGACTTGCGGCTGATCTGAAGAACGAGTTGCCGGAACAGAAGGGATTTTCAGAACGCAACATCAAGCGGATGCTGCGATTTTTTCGCGAATATCCAAGGTTGCTGCATCCCGCTAACGGTTCAGTGCCGCCGCCTGCGGCACTTTTGCAAAGACTCGACAAGCATGCACCCGCAATTGTGCCGCAGCCTGCGGCACAATTGGAACCCGCAAAGGCTGAAAACGACATCGGCGAAATGCCTGATGCGCTCGCCTTTGGAATCCCCTGGTTCCATCACGTCATACTCATTGAAAAGATCAAGGATCTGCCAACCCGTCTCTGGTACGCGCGCCAGAGTCTGGACCAGGGCTGGAGCCGCGACACGCTCACGGTGCAGATCAAGCAGCGGGCGCACGAGCGTCAGGGCGGCGCAGTCACCAACTTCGCCAGCACACTGCCGGTGGTTCACGCCAGCATCGCTCAGGGGCTGCTGAAAGACCCCTACCTCTTCGACTTTCTGACGCTGGAAGAACCCTTTCACGAGCGCGAGCTGGAAGCCGGGCTGCTCGTCCACATCCAAAAATTTCTAATCGAACTCGGACGCGGCTTCGCCTTCGTGGGTCGCCAATATCGGCTGGAGGTCAGCGACCGCGACTTCTATCTCGATCTGCTGTTCTACCACCTCCACCTGCGCTGTTTCGTCGTGGTCGATCTCAAGAAGGGCGACTTCAAGCCCGAATATGCCGGGAAGATGAATTTCTATTGCTCTGTCGTCGATGACCAGCTCCGCCACGAACAGGACGCGCCAACGATCGGACTCATCCTGTGCCAGACGAAGGATCGCATCCTCGCGGAATATGCCCTGCGTGACATCAATAAGCCGATCGGTGTTGCTGACTACGAGTTGACGCGGGCTTTGCCAGCGGCATTGGCGAGCAGTTTGCCGAGTATTGAGGATATTGAGGCGGAGCTTTCTTCAAGCATAAAGGATGGATGTTGAAGTATGAAATCCGTTCACGCTGCTTAGGCATCGACTACTCGGGCGCGGAAACTCCCGCCAAGAGCCTGAAGGGTCTGCGCCTCGCATGCACAGGCCGCCGGCAGTTGCCAAGGCGGCGCTCGTTTGTCTTTCTGTGTGGTTGCTAGCCGCCAAAAGGCATGCTCAAGCTCACGCGAATATCCCGCCCGGGACTGAGCGCATAGCCTTTGTAGGTATCGAGAAAGTCGCGGTATTCGGTATCGAACAGATTGCGCACTGCCAGATCGATCCGGGCGTCATTGCGGCCAAAGCCACGGAAGGCAAAGCCCAGGTCAAGATCAGCCAAGGTATAGGCGTCGGTCGATGCCGTGCCGAAGTCCATGTCATCAAACTGCGCGAAGGGCTCTCCCGGTGCTGCGTCCTTGGCGGCACTATGGCGGATGCCAAGTCGCAGATAGGGCTCGCGCAAGGGGCCAAGATCAGCGAAGTTGTAGGTCGCCTCCAGACGCAAAGAATCTGCCGGCAGCAGTGGCAGGTCGTTGTTGGTGCGCTCGTTGGTGCCGCGCACCAAATCAAGCCCTCCGGCCAGTTCCAGTTGATCCGTCACCTGCCAGCTTGCCTCCAGCTCCAGGCCAGTGAGCAGCGCATTGTCTTGCTGATAGGCAAAGATCGGTAGGTCGTCTTCAGATCGGCCGGTGTCTTGAAGATAGATGCAGTCGCTGATGGCGTTGCGATAGACCGTCAGGCTGCCGCTCAGACGCGGGAGTTGCCAGCGCAGGGCAAGGTCGGCATTGAGCGACTTCTCGGGCTCCAGATCCGGGTTGCCTACCTGAATGGCCGCGACTCCCCCATGCACGCCGTCGGCGTAAAGTTCAAACAGGGTCGGCGCACGGAATCCGCGACCGAGGTTGCCGGCCAGGGCAAGCTGATCCGTCAGCCGATACACGGCGCCCAGGGAGCCGGTAAAGACCGAATAATCGTGCGAATCCTGCCCGGAGAAGTTAACCGGCGCGGAGGTCTTGCCGGCATCGCCCGCGACCGAATGCCAGTCGTGGCGCAGCCCTGCTTGCAGGGTGAGGGCGCCGATATCTTTGCTCTCGAAAGCAAAGAGCGCCAGATTGCTGACCTCGCCACCCGGCGCTAGCACCGTGGTGCCGCGCGAGTACTGGGTTTTGCTCGAGTATTCCACGCCTAGGGTGCCACCATCGAAGGGGCCGAGCTGCTCGTGGATGGCCTCGAGTCGCGCGGTGTAGAGATCAAACTCCAGATTCACGGTGCCGTCATAGCCGCCTGCGAGGGTGTCACCCGGACTGTTGGCGCGACGTAGGTTGTTCTGCCAGGACAGGGTCGGTTTCAGTTGCCAGCTACCGCCGGCCAATGGCAGATCGCCGGTGATCTGGAGCTGGTCGTTGCGCAGCCACAGCCCAATGCCTTCGCCGGTGGGCAGCAGGAAGTTGTTCTCGTCATTCCACTGGTTGTAACGGATGCCGAACTCGCCGATATCAGTCAGCAGGCCTAAGCCAAACTGGGCGTTGAGCTGGTCGAAGTTGGTGTAGGGCAGCTCGCCGGTGAACTTGGGGTCGCTCGGGTTGCCGGATTCTGCAGCGGTTTTGGCATTTGGCGTGTTCATGTTGCCGGATGAGCGGCGCATCAGCCCGGCATCCAGACTCAAGGTGTCGCTGCCGGCGCGCGCCTTGACCCCGGTATCCCATTGAGCATTGTTGCTGTGGTAGACAAAGAGCGTATCGGCGCCAGCCAGGGTTTCGCCCGGTGCGGCAAACTCGAACGCCGGTGCCTGTACATCCACCGCACCACCAAGTGCACCCGAGCCATAGAGCAGACTGGAGGCGCCGCGCACCACCTCGATGCGTCCCGCGAGGAAGGGATCGATATTGGGCGGATGGCGCTCGCCATACTGCTGATAATCGACGCCAATGCCGTTGGACAGAATTTGGATCTGATTCCCGCTTAGTCCACGAATCACCGGCTTACCCACCTGATTGCCGGCGGTGATGCTGGCCACGCCGGGCAGGGCATCCAGGGTTTCACCCAGGGTGAAGCGCTCGCGTTCGCGCAAGTCCTCGCCGCTTAGCACCGAAATATCGGCAGCCTGCAACATGGGATCGCCTGGCACGGGGACGCCGGCGGTCACTTCGATTGCGTCGAGTTCGATCGACATCTCCAGAGGATCTGGGTCGGGCGCTGCGCTCGCCGTATTGGCGACGATGTTGGCAACGAGCAGCGAGCCCATGATGGCCGCCCGCGAGTGGCAAGGGTTTCGGGTGCGCATGAGTTTTTCCCGCGAATGCTGAGTACAGATTGAAAAGCGTCGTTTGGTGTCCGAATACGTTATAGTATAACATTGCATCTTTCGTGACATCCGTTTCGCGCCCGGACCCATCGCGGCTCGACCCGCCACAGGGCCCGCGCTACGATGGATGGATTTGAATGCTCAATCGACAGTTGCCGACGGTCCGACAAGCACGATGGCTCAAGACACATTCACTACCACGAACCAGCTTCAGGGCGAACCGGGAGTCGCAGGGCTAATGTCTGCTGCGCAGGGCGCCTCGGTCGATTCGTCCAACCAGGTGACGGACGTTTTGCAATGGTTCAGCGATGGCGGTCCGGTGCTGGTGATCTTGGCCGCGCTTTCCGTCATTGCGCTGACGCTGGTCCTGCTCAAGATCTGGCAATTCCACCGGTTGCGTTTGGATGCGGCTGAGCCGCTCGCAAGTGCGCTTGGGCTTTGGGCGTGGGGCCAATCAGCGGCGGCGGTGGCTGCCGTGGCGGATGCGCCTCAACCGGCTGCGCGCCTGTTGCATCGGGCGCTGACCGGCTACCTGCAACCGGGAGTTGATCTGGGCCTGCTGCGCGAGGAACTGGCGCGATTCGCCAATGCCGAGATCGAGGGGCTGCGCGCTTATCTGCGCGCGCTTGAGACCATCGCCACCCTGAGTCCGTTGCTCGGTCTGCTTGGCACGGTGTTCGGAATGATCGAGGCCTTTCAGCAGCTCGAGCAGGCGGGGGCGCGGGTCGATCCGGCGCTGCTCTCGGGTGGCATCTGGCAAGCGCTGCTGACCACGGCAGCCGGACTTGGGGTGGCCATCCCGGTGGTGTTTGCCCACGCCTGGCTGGAGCAGCGGGTGGAGCGCTGCGGTTATCGCATGGAGGATGCGGTGACCCGCGTTTTTACTCGCGACCTGGCAAGAGCAGGTGCTTCCGGTATGTCCCAATCAACGCCGGGCGACGCGTCCCAGCCAGCATCCGGCACGATGTCTCAGCCAACACCCGACGATAGGGCACAGGGGCGCGAGACCGATGCCGTCTGAGCGCCTGTTGCCGCGGCTTGATCGCCCTGCGCGACGCGCGGCCATCGGGCTGACGCCGCTGATCGACGTGGTTTTCATCCTGCTGTTGTTCTTCATGCTGGCGTCCAACCTCCAGCGTGAACAGGCCTTTTCGCTGCAGCTGGCGGCGCCACAACCGCTGGTGCCATCGGCACTGGCGTCGGAACCGCCGCGCGCGCCTGCAGCCGCTCAAACCCCGGTTGCGCGCGTGCATCTCGCGGAAGGGGGGGGATTTCGCCTCGACGGTCAACCCATCGCGGCAGCGGACCTGGCCCCGGCGCTATCGCGGCGGCGGGAGCAGGAGCAGGACCTGAGGGTGCTCCTGATTCCGGCCGCTGGCGTGAGCCTGCAGCAGTTGGTCACTGTGCTCGACCATCTGGCCGCGGCCGGAATTGCGGAAGTTACGCTGCAGTGAAGCTTGTCCGGCGACACCCAAGCACGTCTGCAAGCGCGCGCGAGCAGGCGCTGATCCCGCTGATTAACGTTGTTTTTCTGATGCTGATCTTTTTCATGGTGGTGGGGCGTCTGGTGCCGTCAGAGTTTTTTGCGGTCGAGCCGCCGAGCGCCCGGGTTGGCACAACGGATGCTCCGGGTGCCTCCTCGGATTCCTGGATGTTGTTGGTCAGTGCCGACGGGCGTTTGGCGCTGAACGGTCAGGCGATCACCGCTGGGGCGCTGGCCGCGCGACTGCGGGCAGCGGGCGCCGGTCAGGGTCTGCCTGAGCTGATACTCAGGGCCGATGGCGCGCTCAACACCGCCACTTTGCGCGCGCTGCTCGAGCGCCTGCGCGCGGTCGGTCTGCAGCGGATTCAACTGGTCACGATCCCGGTGCGCTGATGGAGATTGGCGCCCGTCACTGGCTGGTCGCGCTGCTGATCGCCGGCGGCATGCATGCGGCGCTCGCCCTGACGCTCGTCCAGGTGGCTAGCCCGCCGCCAGCCTTGCCGGTCACCATTTCCCTGACGTTGGGTGACGGCGCTGGCCAATCGGCGGCGGGGGGACCGGCGGTCGCTCAGTCGGACGCGGACGGTCGCTCTGAACCGGTCTCAGAAACCCCGGATGCCCCGGCTTCGGCGCCAATGGATGCTGCGGACAGCGTGCCTGAACGGGCGCTTGAAGCAACGTCCGAGCCCAAAGCGGAAATCACGCCAGAACCTGCTGCGGAGTCAGAGTTGGTTCCCGAGTCTGAACCAGAGCCGCAGCCGCGGCCGCGGCCAGAGCCCAAGCCAGAGCCTAAGCCGTTACCGCAGCCCGAGGATGGAAAACCGGCGGAATCAGAACGCCGATCCCAGGCTGCGGACACCACCGTCAAACCCAAGGTCGAGCCATCAGCAGCGATATCTCGCCCATCTGCTCAGGCCACTTCGCCGGCTGCCAGCTCAGTCGCGGGTGCAGGGGAGGGCGGCCGTGGCAAAGCTTCTGGGGGCGGTAGATCAGACGCGCGGGCAGGCGCCGCGAGTGCGTCGGCCTACTATGGCCGGTTGGCGCGCGCTCTGCAAAAGCACAAGCGCTACCCGGAGCAGGCTCGGCGCCTGCGTCAGGAAGGCCGGGTCAAGGTGCGTTTTACTATCGACAGGGGCGGGCGGGTTATTTCGCAACAGATCGTCGTTAGCTCTGGTCATGCACTGCTCGACCGCGAGGTGGAGGCCATGCTAAGACGCGCCTCGCCGCTCCCGGCGATCCCCGCGAGTCTCTCAAAGTCCCGACTGACGCTTACCCTGCCAATTGTGTTTAATTTGCGATAGCGCTCATGTCGTGCGCGCGCGCATCCAGCATCAGGCCGCCTTGTTGGATGCGTGAAGCTGAGGTCGAGTTGCAGCTCGCGACCGGTGTCCTGGTCGAGGATTTCTGTTGATGGGATGAGCTCCTGAAAATGGGCTGACACAGCCAGTGGCAGCCACAGGAGGATCAAGTATGCGGCGGAATTAAGGGATGCCGTGTGACGGGAACTGAAATGGCTCATGGTGGCATCTGGAGGGTGCGTCGGGTTAGGGCCTCCCGAGGCGAATGTCCCTTAAGTGCAATATAGGGTTTTCCCTATGCGGGTTTTCCTGTATCCTCGCGTCTTTGAAATTTGTGACGCAGTTCCGCTGACTCTGTCGCTGGGTGTTTTCAGCTCTCATGAAGGGCTGGTGATGCCGGACGGCAAGATGCTGCGGAATCTAACGGTAACGAGGATTTCGAGGATGACGACCAAACCCTTCGCCAACAATGTCGCGCGCCGCCTGCCATTTGCTTTTGCGGGCGTTCTGCTGCTGTTGATCGCTGTGCCTGGCCTGGCATCCGTTAAGGCGGCACCGGGTGCCGTGGAGCAGGGCTTCGCTTCCTACTACCACGACAGTCTGGACGGTAACAAGACGGCCAGTGGCCAAGTCTACGACAAGGATCGCATCAGCGCCGCGCACAAGACCTTGCCGCTGGGTACTAAGGTCAAGGTGACAGATGTCGACACCGGACGTTCCATCGTGGTGCGAATTAATGACCGCGGGCCCTTTGTGAAGGGACGCATCATCGACCTGTCGCGCCGCGCCGCGTCTGAACTGAAAATGCTCAAGCGCGGTGTCACGCCTGTGAAGGTCGAGGTGCTGAGCTTGCCGAAGAGTACCGGCGCCTAAAACGCCTTCAGCCATGACGCGCGCCTGATGGCGCTCGTCCCGATAGCCCAGCCGGTCGCCATGCCTGTCATGGCAGGCCGGCTGGGCTGTTTTGTTTGGCGATGCGCCCAACCTGCGTCAATGAGCCTGCGTCAATTAGCCGGCATCAATCGGCGTGCGTAAATCATGAGAGATTTTGTCGGAATTAGGAATCCTCATTGTTTGCCCGGATGGCAAAGGCAACAATGAGCGTTCACTGATTTAAGGAGTTCTAACCATGCGTATGTTTTCTTTGATGACCGCGAGCCTGCTTGCAGCCACGGCATTTTCCGGTGCGGCACTGGCCGAGCAGAGCTCGGCAATGATGGATGCCTACCAGGCACGGATGCTGATTCAACAATTTGCCCAGCAACTGCAGGGCGAGTTGAAAGGCGCGATGAAGGACGGCGGACCCGTTGCCGCGGTGGCAATATGCAAAGATAAAGCGCCGGCGATTGCTGAGTCCCTGTCGCAGCAAAGCGGTTGGGACATTAAACGCACCAGCATGAAGGCGCGCAACGTCGCGCTGAACAGTCCGGATGTCTGGGAACGTCGGGTGCTGCAGCAGTTCGAGGATCGTGCTGGTGCCGGTGAAGACCCGAATAGCCTGACCTATGCTGAAGTGGTGAAGGAAGACCAGGGCAAGAGCTATCGCTTCATGAAGGCCATTCCCACGGGCCAGGTCTGTCTCGCCTGTCATGGCAAGGAGATCAATCCCGAGATTGCCGCGGCGCTGGATCAGGCTTATCCGCAGGATCAGGCGCGGGGATACCAGGCCGGCGATCTGCGTGGCGCTTTTTCACTGAAGAAACCGCTCTGAGCGCTTGAAAATCCGCGCGCCTCTCGCGAGAATCTCCGCTTTAAGATTGTCCGCCCGTGGCATGCTAAGCCCTTAGCATGCCCAGCCCCTGGCGTGCCCAGCCCGCAGGCGGGGGCGCTCGGGCGCGGACCAGCTGCCCGGAGGAGTCTATGGCCGAACCCACATTCGATGTGCTTTTCTCGGGCGAGCTGATAGGCTCGGCAGACCCGGAGCATGTCAAACAGCGTCTGGCGCAGATGTTCAAGCTCGATGAAGCCGGCGCGGCCCGCCTGTTTGGGGGGCATCGGGTCTTCATCAAGCGCGGAGTCGATCAGGCCACGGCTGACCGGTTTCGCGAGGTTTTCGCCAAAGCCGGTGCCCTGGCTGAGATCGAACAGGTGGGCGGCGAGCCAGAAGAGGTTTTCCATTTCGACGACTCCGACGACGAAGCCGACACGCCCGCGCAGGCCCCCGTTCAGAATCAAACTGCCCAGAATACACTAGGCCAGCATCAAGCAGACCAGAATCAATCTGCCGAGCATCAATCAGCCGAGCATCAAGCGGCCCAGCATCAATCAGCCCAACCCTCGGCTGCCGGCGACGCGGCGGGCTCCTGGTCGGTCGCGCCGGCCGGTTCCGAGCTTGAAGAGCTGTCGGATAGCGCTCCTGAACAAAATCCGGACACCAGCCAGCTGAGTCTGGTCGAAGGCAACGACTGGACGCTTGAGGATTGCGCCCCGCCGCCACTGGCGCAGGCGATTCCGGACATCGACTCCATGGAGCTCGAGCCGTCATCCAAGTCCGACAGCGCCGCGTCATCCTGATGTCTGCTTGCCCGTCGGCGTCCCGCTTTATCCCCTGAAACGAGTGATTCCCCGCACGCATGAACCAGTCAATATCATCTGAGGTCCATCCCCATATCGTCATCGGCGGCGGGATCAGCGGTCTTGGCGCGGCCTTTTTCGCATCCCGCACCGGCACGCCGACCCTGGTACTGGAGCAGAATGCGCGCGTTGGCGGCTGCATGAATACCCAGAGTTTCGATGCGCTCGAGGATTTCTGGGTCGAGGCCGGCAGTCATAGCTGTTTCAACAGCTACGGCCACTTACTCGAGATCCTGGAGCAGATCGGCGCGCTCGGGCGGATTCAGGCAAAAGCGAAGGCGAGCTACAAACTCTGGCGGGGCGGTAAGCGGGCGTCCATCCTGTCGGCTTTGCATCCGTTTGAGCTGGCGACCTCGCTGCCGAAGCTGTTTAAGCTCGACAAGGAGCAGCTGAGCGTTCACGAATATTATGGCCAGGGACTGGGGCGCAAGAATTATCGCGATTTGTTCGGCCCGGCGTTTCGCTCCGTCATCTGTCAAACAGCCGACGACTATCCTGCCGCGGCCCTGTTCCGCAAAAAGCCGCGGCGCAAAGAAGTGCTGCGCAGCTTTACCATGCCGGGCGGACTGGCCGAGATCCCGCGCGCTCTGGCCGCGCGGGATGACATCGAGGTGCGCTTGGGCGCCGGCGTCAGCGCGCTGAGTGCGGACGCCGACGGCTATCGCATCGCGCTGGAAAATGGTGAGACTTTGCGCGCCGCGCGCGTCACCCTGGCGGTGCCGCCGGATGTCACCACACGGCTGTTGCAACAGGTCGCACCGGCCGCTGCGGCGGCAACCTCGCACCTTGGCGTTGCCGAGATCGATTCGCTGCTGCTGGCGTTCAAGCGCGAGGATCTCAAGCTTCGACCCATCGCGGGTCTGATCAGCGTGGATGGGGCTTTTCTGTCCGCCGTGTCGCGGGACTTTCTCGACCACCCACGGTATCGCGGTTTTGCCTTTCATTTCCCCGGCGGCCAACTGGCACCCGAGCGCCAGGTTGAGCTGGCCTGTCAGGCGCTGGACGTAACCGCTGACAAGGCAGTCGGCGTGCGCCATGAGCGTAATCGGTTGCCCAGTCTGCGCCAGGGGCATTGGGAGTTGATCGCGGAACTGGATCAGGCGCTTGGTGCCGCCAGTGCGGGTAGGCATGGGCTCGCCGTGACCGGTAACTGGTTCCTGGGGGTGTCGATCGAGGACTGCCTGACGCGCAGCGATAGCGAAATGACGCGGCTTTTCAGGAGTAGATAAAGGATGAAAGCTTTTCTATCACCAGGCTCTCTGAAGGCAAGAGCCTCGCTCAAGCGGCTGACCGTCGCTTTGCTGCTGTTGCTCTGGTTGCCAAGCAGCGCCTGGGCCGAGCGGGTTGGCGAGGTCAGTACCAAATTCAAGCTGGTCGGGCCGAACGACAAAATCGTCATCGAGGTATTTCAGGACCCGGACGTACCCGGGGTGGCCTGCTATCTCAGCCGCGCCGACACCGGCGGCGTTAGCGGTGCTGTCGGACTGGCGGAGGACACCTCGGATTCGTCCCTGGCCTGTCGGCAGGTCGGGCCTGTGCAGTTGCCGGAGGATATCGCCAATGGCAAGCGAGACGGGGATGAGGTGTTCAAGAAACGCACCTCGCTGCTGACCAAGACCATGCAGGTGGTGCGCTTTTACGACGCCCCGCGCAACACGCTCGTGTACCTCTCCTACAGTGATCGCATCATCGAGGGCTCCCCGAAGAACAGCACCTCCGTGGTGGTGATCCGGCCCTGGCCGGGTGGCGCGGACAAGAGTGGCGCAAACTCTGACAATGCCAGCCAGTCCGGAAAATAGGTTCACCGGACAACGTCAGTGGACACTTGGCCTCGACCGGGATACTGGTGGGCTGCTGGTCGGATGCTGGTGAGATGCTGGGTCTTTTACAAGCGCACGCGACTGATGAACAAAATCTGTATGCTGGACTTGAAGCTGGATTTTTAACTGAATTGCGATTGGGAGGAACCGGACTATGCGATTGACTTTGCTTGCTTTTGCCTTCTTACTTCTGCCGTTCCTAAACGGCTGCGCACGAGAACCTGTCCAGCCGCGTGCAGTTGCTCCGGCGACCCCTTGCCCGTGTTATGGCCCTGCTAACTGCATCGGCCCGCAAGGTGGGCGCTATTGTGTCAACGCCCACGGGAACCGCGTATTGCGGTGATTCTTAACCAGCTCGCGGATTAGTGCGCGAGTTTGGTCGCTCTAGGGAGATGATCTAGGCGCGGGCTTCTCGCGCTCGGTCAACCTGCGCGCGAATCTCTTGCGCAGCCGCTGCCGCATCTGTAGCGGCGCAGATGGCCGAAACCACGGCCAGCCCGCGGGCACCGCTGCGGATGACATCCGCGGCATGCTCGGCGCGTAAACCGCCGATAGCCACCTTCGGGAGCCAAGTTTCGGCGTCGCAAATGGCGCGCAGCCCAGCGAATCCAAGCGGGGTGGCGTGGTCCGCCTTGGTCGTGGTCGCGAATATCGGACCAACGCCAAGGTAATCCACAAGCGCGGGATCGGCCGCGCGCGCAAGATCCGGCGTCTCAACCGACAACCCAATGATCGCCTGCTGACCCAGCCGCGCCCGCGCCGCGCCCGGATCGGCATCGGACTGGCCGATGTGCAGACCATCGGCGCCAATAGCCTCAGCAACCTCAATACGATCATTGATGATCAGCGCAGCCTGATCTGGGCTAAGTGCGGCCTTGAGTGCTAGGCCAAGCTCTATCAGCTGGGCGTCGCTGGCGCTTTTGTGGCGCAGCTGCACCATGGTCGCACCGCCGCGAACCGCGGCAAGGACGGTATCGAAAACACCGCGCGCACCGCACAGTTGCGGGTCTGTGACCAGATAAACCCCAAGGTCGAACGCCTTCACAAGGTTTCCTCGTGGTTCGTGCGATCGGTTCGCGCCATGCTTTCGATCCGTGCCGCCTGGTCGAGCTGCTTGGGTGTCATGGCGGCCAGGGCATCGATGAAAGCGACGGCAAAGGAGCCCGGGCCATGTACCGACCAGCGTTCATCTTTAGCCGCCCATTCTCCGGCGGCGCCATAGTAGGCGAGCGCGGCCAGGGTACCTTCGAAAGGCTCGCACCCTGCACCGAGAAATCCGGCAATGATTCCGGTCAGGGAGCAGCCGAGTGCCGTGACTTTCGGCATCAGCGGGTGGCCGTTGCCGATATGCGCGGCGCGACGGCCATCGGTGACCCAGTCCATCGGCCCGGTGACTGCAACAACCGCCTTGTGGCGCTTGGCCAGGGAGACGGAGACGGCTGAGGCGGCGGCAACCAGGTTGTTGGCATCGACTCCGCGCCCTTTGGCCTCAGCAGCAAGCTCGGCATCTGCGCTGGTGCTGAGTGCGATGATTTCCGAGGCATTGCCGCGGATGACGGTCGGCTGCAGTTCGAGCAGCCGCGCCGCGGCCTCGCGGCGGAAACGGGTCGCGCCAACTGCAACAGGGTCCAGCACCCAGGGGCGATTATTGGCCTTGGCCGCCGCGGCGGCGCTCAGCATGGCATCTAGCCAGGGGGTTGAGAGGGTGCCAATATTGATTGATAGCGCACTGGCGATGGACGCGAATTCGGCCGCCTCCTCGGGCGCATGCACCATGGCCGGCGAGCAGCCCGCGGCCAGAAGAATATTGGCCATCGGGTTCATCGCCACGTAATTGGTGATGTTATGCACCAAGGGCGCTTCTTTGCGTAGGCGATAGAGGGCATCGCCGGAATGAATCACAGGCATCGGGGCTCTCCTGAGCAAGGGTGTGCCGGCTCAATCAAGAAAAAACAGCGCCCGGCGAGGATCATCGCCCGCTCGGGCGGAGGAGCACATGATGCAACAAATCAGCCCAATCAGGGTATTCGATTGCGCGCGCGTCCCCGGACTCGCGGCCCTGCTCGATGACATCCTCGAGTGGGCGAGCGGCTGTCGCCGGCCGCCACTATCGGGCCGCTTGATCCGCCAGCCTCAGCGCAGGTCGCTTAAAATCAAGCGCTCAAACTCAGCGATTCGGACCTGCTGCCCATCGAGGGTGCGAAAGCCGCGTCCTTCAATGTCGCCACGGCGAGCCTGGTAATGATCGACCCCGCCGGTGGCGGGATTGACCACCTGCACATCGACGATTTCGCGCGCGCGATGCCACTGATGGAACACTGACCAGGTGCTGGCAAGCAGCAGAATGGCGATGATGCTCCAGGCGCCGATGCGCAAGGCCTGCCAGGGTATGCTGGGCTTGACTTGAGTTGGCGATGCGTCGGCGGATTTGACGCGACGCGCGCGCAACGCCGTATAGGCCGCGACAACCACGGCAAGGGTCAAGAGCAGTTTTGCAAACATTCGCTGAGTATCGCAGAGAATTGATGATTCGGTGTGGTTGGGCGCGTCTGCGGCTCCGGCTTGCGGGCGGGCGGTGCTGGGTCTTAGTATCGTCCCATGCAGAATACTAATTGGGTCCGCTTCATGGAACGCTTGCTGGTGCTGGCGCTCGCCGCTGCCTTGCTCGTCGCCTGCACCGAGCCGCCGCAGCCGACGATGAATTTCTACCATGCGGTGCATTCGGCCGATCTCGACCAAATCAAGCGGCATCTGTATTGGGGCACCGATGTCAACCAAGCCGGGCCGGGCGGCCGCCATGCGCTCGGCGTGGCTGTGGCGGACGGGGGGGTGGTGATCGCGCGCGAGTTGCTCGACCATGGGGCGCGTATGGACGTGCGTGATCGCCTCGGTCGCACGCCGCTGCACCTGGCGCTGGCCGCTGGGCGGGTTCAGGTGGCCGAACTGCTGCTGGCGCGCGGCGCCCAGGATGACCTTCAAGCCCTGCTCGGGCAGTTGGTGGCGGAGGGACACCTCGATCGCGATACCCTGGCGTTGCTGGCCAGCCGCGGTGTCGATCTGAATGCGCCCGGCGCGGACGGTCGCGCGCCGCTGCATCAGGCGGTGATGAACGGCCAGCTGAAGATGACCAAGTGGCTGCTGCAGGAGGGTGCCGATGTTAATCGTGTCACCGACTCGGGCGAGACCGCCCTGGACCTGGCTCGCGCCGCGGACGCCGATCCGAATGTGATCCGCCTACTGGAGCAATACGGCGCCGAGCGGTAAAGAGACCCAAGCCCGCGGGTGCCCCGGCGCCACATCAAACGCATTTTTGCGAGAATTTTGAAACCAGAGAATAAAGGATGAAGGACAATGGCTGAAACGGTCGAAGACCTCACTGTGACCTATGTCGAGGACGGCATCGAGACAACCAAAGAACTCGACAAGGTGATTCTGTCCAAGGGCAGCTGGGCGACGCTGCTGTTCCGCTACCAGGACTGGGACAGGGCGAAAGAGACCTATGGCGCCGAGAAATACACCATCCGCCGTTACCAGAAGCGCAGCGGTGAATATCGTCAGCAGTCAAAATTCAATATCTCCAGTGCCGCACAGGCGCGCGCGCTGATCGATGCACTGCAGGGCTGGCTGAAGGAATCCGAGGACTGACGCCCTGCCTGACTGCCATGCGCCCGCCGGGAATCCAATCCCGGGCGTTAGTTAGCTCGCTCTCGCGACTCGAACACCATCACGCTGCGCGCGACCACCATAAGCCGCGCGACAGTGATGCGCGGTTGCTCCGGCGGCGGCAGCACCGGGCGTGCGTCAGCCGTGTCGACAGCACGGGTCCAGTGGCGGCCGGGGAATTGCGGCAGCTCGCATAGCACCTGTTTGTCGCTCATGTTCATGATGACATGCAGATGCTCCTCGCCATCATCGCGCGCAGCCAAGGTGAAGGCGAGTAGGCGGGCATCTTCGGCGCCCCAGGGCGGGCGATCGATGCGCGCGCCATGCCAGGTGATGTCGGGCACGCCATGGCTGTGCTCGGCGCTGCCGCTCAGGAAATGGCGCCGGCGCAGGTTGGGGTGGCGCCGCCGCAGTGCGATCAGGCCGCGGGTGAACTCCAGCATGGCGCGCTGTGGCTCGACTTGGCTCCAGTCGAACCAACTGAGCGCATTGTTCTGGCAGTAAGAATTGTTATTCCCGCGCTGCGTGCGCAGAATTTCATCGCCAGCAAGAATCATGGGCACGCCCTGGCTCAGCATCAGAACGGCCATGAAGTTCATTGCCTGACGCTGGCGTAGCCCGAGAATGCTGGGGTCGTCCGTTGGTCCCTCAACACCGCAATTCCAACTGCGGTTATCGTTGTGCCCGTCACGATTGTCCTCGCCATTGGCCTCGTTGTGCTTGTGGTTGTAGCTGACCAGATCGTTCAGCGTGAAGCCATCGTGGCAGGTGACGAAGTTGATCGAATTGCCCGGCCGCCGCCCGCGTGCCTGGTACAGATCGCTCGAGCCGGAAATACGCGTCGCGACCTCATCAATACCCGGATCGCCGCGCACGAAAGCGCGAATCACATCCCGGTAGCGTCCGTTCCACTCCGCCCAGCGGTAACCGGGAAAGTCGCCGACTTGATAGAGTCCGGCGGCATCCCAGGCCTCGGCGATAATATGGGCGCGAGCCAGCTCAGGGGAGAGCTCAATCGACCACAGTACCGGGGCGTGCTGCTCGGGCTCGCCGGTCTCACCGCGCGCCATGGCGCTGGCAAGGTCGAAGCGAAAACCATCGACATGCATGTCGTGCGCCCAGAAATACAGGCTGTCGATCAAATAACGCGTCACCAGGGGGTGGTTGCAGTTGAAGGTATTGCCGCAGCCGGTGTAGTCGCGATACTGCGACCGGTCATCGAAGTCCAGGTGATAGAAGACTTCGTTGTCCATCCCTTTGAAGTTGATCAAGGGCCCGGTCGCGCCGCCCTCGGCGGTGTGATTGAACACCACATCAAGAATCACCCCAATGCCGGCGTGGTGCAGCGCCTTGACCATGTCGCGGAACTCATCGCGCGCATCCGCCGGGTTGACCGCATAGCCGGGGTGGGGGGCAAAAAAGCTATGGGTGCTGTAGCCCCAGTAGTTCTCAAGTCCCAGCTCGAGTGTCTTGGGCGGCGCGTCCTGCACATCAAAAGCCATCACCGGCAGCAGCTCCACATGGGTGATGCCGAGCTCCTGCAAATACGGGATTTTGTCGATCAGCGCGCGAAAGCTGCCAGGGTGTTCGGCGTCGGCCGAGTGATGGCGCGTGAAGCCGCCCACATGCAGCTCGTAGATAACGGCATCGACCAGCGGAATGTGCGGGTGCTCGTCGCCCTCCCAATCGTAGTTGTCGCAGCGAATCTGCGCGCGCATGGCGCTGCTGACATTATCTCCCGGCAGGCTGGCGCGCCCGCGATCCCACAGCCGGTCGCTGACCGTCGATGCCCAGGGGTCGAGCAGCAACTTGCCCGGATCATGGCGGCAACCGGTGCTCGCCGTGTCAGAGGGGCCGTCCATGCGCCAACCATAGAAGACGCCCTCGGGCAGGTCCTTAACCAGCAAATGCCAGAAGAAAAAGGTCCGGTGCTGCCAGGGGTCGAGCACAATGGTCTGAAAAGGCTCGGCGCTGTCGGCGTGCTCAAACAACAAGAGCTCGGCGGTGGTGGCGGTGTGGGAAAAACAGCAAAAATTTACACCACCGTCGATAAAGCGCGCACCCGCGCGATGCCAGGTGCCGGTGGTAACCTCAAAAGGGCCTAATGCCATGAAAATTCCTTGAGCGTGGAGCAGGGGAAGAACTCAGTGCCCGGCCGATCCCGCGCCATGCTCGGCTCGGAATCCGCCGAAATTCTGAAGAAAACATCTATAGAATAACAGCCTCAGCCGGGCGACGTGGGTGATGATACGCGATGAAGAAGAAAGAGCAGCCGATTGTGGGGGATTTCATTGCCGTCATCCTGGGGTTGATGGTGGTGCTCTACCTGGCGCTGGTATTTCTCGGTGAGGTCGACTACGCAAGTGCCTTCCAGATTGTGCTCTATGTGCTGGCAGGTCTGGCCGCGTTGATGGCCTTCGGGTTGCTTCTCGCGCTGCTGCGCAACGACGACATCCGCAAGATCTTTATCCTGTATGACGCGCAGAACGCGCGTTTTGTCTCCAAGCTCTATGAAGCCTTAAAAATGACGCCCTTCAAAATTCTGTGGGACAAAAGGGAGGTCCAGGTCGGCGACAATATCGAGGAAAAGCTCAAGGAGCTATTCGACAGCAGCAGCGACATCGTTTTTGTGATCTCTCATCAGAGCGTGGCGTCGAACTGGGCCGAGCTTGCCATCGCCAAGGCCCTCAAAAAAAACAAGCGCATCTTCCCGGTATTGGTCGATGACGCCGAACCTCCGGAAGCACTTCAGGGAATCAAAGCAGCAGACTTCCGGATGTCGTTCGACGACGGCTATTTCAGTCTGAGAGAGGCACTTCAGACACGCAGGGAGGAAATGCCTCCGCCAACTGCACCTAAGCCCCCCGGGCAAGACGCCGGCCAAAATGCAGCACCAAGCCCCTAATTGTCCGTGAATAATTGTTGTTATTGGAAGTACTGGGGCAAAGCTCGCGGCACTGAAGCCGAACTGGTAAGCGCTTCCCCAATTTGGCACCCATTCGCCTATCACTCGCTTGACGTGGCCGCAGTGGCTACGGAATTCCTGAGGCTTTCGCCTGGGACGCTAGCAAAAATCAGTCAGGCTGTTGGTGTGGTTGGTGAAGAAAGAATGGCCGAATTGGTCGCGTGGTTGCGGTTTTTTGTTGCACTGCATGATATCGGCAAGCTACACGCGGTTTTTCAGTCGCAATCTTTCGCTGCACTGGCCTGCTGCTGGCCCGAACTCGGTGCCACCAGCATTATTCGCCCGGTGAGTCGTTATCATCATGGTTTAAATGGGTTCGCGGTTTGTGAGTTGGAGATTGCCGACTGGCTCGGTCAGAAAAGTCGAAGGTGGCGGCGGCAATTTAAGCTTTGGCTCGCTGCAGTCATGGGCCATCACGGAGACCTCCCGCAAGAGGGCGGTTTTGAAGCGTCCCGCTCTTACGCGGGGTGCTTGCCTGAGATCATCGAGCATGACAGAAATGCCCGTCGCCAATGGGTCAAGACCGCCGCGGACATCTTCCTGAGACCTGAAGGACTGTCGTTGGCGGTAAACCAACCACCGGTCTGCAGTCCTGTTGCTCAGCGTCTGATCGCAGGTTTTTGCAGCCTATGCGATTGGATTGGATCGGATGCAAGGGATTTCAGGTATGCGCCTTTGAATGAAACAGCAGAGGATTATTTCGACGCGCGATGCGGCTGGATCCGACAAGTTGATTTGTTGACGCGCAAAGGTCTGTGCGCATCCGCGCGGCCTTACGCCGGGGTCGAGGCGCTGCTACCAGAAGGCCGCTTTGCCCGGGGGGTTCAACGCCTGCTAGATCGCTGCTCGATCGAGCCGGCGCTAACCATTGTCGAAGCGCCGACCGGCACCGGAAAAACCGAGGCGGCGCTTGCGTTGGCATGGCGCCTCTTGGCGGCGAAGCGAGCGGACTCGGTGATTTTGGCGTTGCCCACGCAGGCTACGGCCAATGCGATGTTGGCCCGCGCGCAAGGGTTTGGGCAACGGGTGTTCGGGGCTGCGAGCCTAGTTCTTGCGCATGGAAAAAGCGGTTTTTATCCCGGCTTTCGCGATTTGGTCGCGGCAGGCCGAACGACCACTGCGCAAGGTGGGCTAGATGCCGGTGTGCAATGCGCGGAATGGCTTGCCAGTAGTCGTAAAAGGGTCTTTCTCGGGCAGATCGGCATTTGCACCGTCGATCAGGTTCTGTTGTCTGCCCTGCCGGTCAAACATAGCTTCGTGCGCGCTTTGGGTGTGGCGCGTTCGGTGCTGATTGTCGATGAAGTTCATGCTTACGACGCCTACATGAACGGCATTCTTGAGGAAATACTGCATCGCCAGCGCGCGGCCGGTGGTTCCGCTATCTTGCTGTCAGCCACTTTACCGTCCGGAGTTCGCAACCGACTGCTTTCGGCTTGGACGGATGAGACCGGGGTCGCAACAGACCCCGGTGCTCCCTACCCGGTGGTCTGGCAAGCCACTACAAGCATCCAGTCGCTCGAACTGACCGATGGGGAAACGCAACCCAATGGCGATGTGGATGCAACCGCGAGGCGCGAGGTCGCGGTTGAGCTTACGCGAACGCCAGATGCTTGTCCCGACCAAGCATTGCTCGATCAGGTTGTCGCGGCAGCCGGAAAAGGCGCCTTGGTGGGCATGGTTATGAATACCGTCGCAGTGGCCCAGGAGCTTGGCCGGCGTTTGCGGTCACAAACCGATCTGCCAGTCGATCTGTTCCATTCGCGCTACCGTCTGCGGGATCGGCAGCGGATTGAAGCCGATGTGATCGCGCGCTATGGGCGGGATGGTGAGCGCGATCAGGGCCGGATTCTGGTTGCGACCCAGGTCATCGAGCAGAGCTTGGACCTCGACTTCGACTGGCTGGTGACGCAGATTTGTCCAGTCGATTTGCTGTTTCAACGCATCGGTCGTCTGCATCGCCATCAGCGATCCCGGCCGGGCGGTTTTGATTGGCCTGTCGCGACGGTACTGTCAACGCCGCAAGATGAATTTGGCTTGTTTGAATTTATCTATGGTGATTCGCGCGTCTTGTGGCGCACGGTGCAACTCCTTAAGGATCATCAGCAAGTGCGTTTTCCTCGTGTCTACCGTGAATGGATCGAGCGTGTTTACGGATCGGACTGGGAGACGGAAGAACCTGAACAGGTCACTGGTCAGCATTATGCGTGGCTCCAGGATCAGCAAATGGCTCGGGATGAAGCCATCAGACTAACGCGGCAAAGTGTCGCCGAGTTCCAAGACGACCAGGATTCGGTGACATCACTGACCCGAGACGGCGAGATGGGGCTTACAGTGCTGCCCGTGCTTGAGGATGAGCGGCTACTGAATATCCTGCCAATCGAAGAATTGGACGATTTCGACCGTGCCGAGCAACTTATGCTTGACTCGGTGCCCGTGCCGGGCACGCGCGCTTGGAAAAATTTGTTTCATGACATGAAACGAGATCGAGAAGGTCGCATCCGCATGCCAATGATCCCGGAGGGCATTCCCGCGAAGGGAGAGAGTTGGCGGTCGGTCGACGGCCGTTTCAGCTACTCGGTCAACACCGGATTGGAAAAGGCAGGCAGGGAAGGCTGAACCGACCCTTGCCTGCCCGCCCCGCTAGCGCGGGGAACGAAAAGCCTGTCGTCAGAAGCGAATTCTCGGACAGCGGTTCATCCCCGCTGGCGCGGGGAAGCCATCTAGCATAACGCTTCCGAAGCGATCAGGCCGCTTCTGAGTTAAGCGCGTCCGACTCCAATCTGAGCTGACACAGGATGCGCTCGGCAAAGGCAAGCGCCTCGATCGCCTCTGGGCGCTCGGGATGCGAGACAACCTCCGCACGCATCCGGTCGCGGAATTCTTCCCAATCTGACCGCCGCAGGGTCGCTGGTTCCTCGTAGATGTGATCCGTCATCTGAGTATTCACTGAATGATCGTTTCGGCCATCGCGCGAACTTGGCTTGAGTTCAAAGTGTAGACCAGCACCCCATCAAGTTCCAACAGCAGAGCCATGACAACCAACCAAAGCCCGGCGCTTCCCGTGGCATGATCAATCTTCCGGTCGACAACCGCTCGTTCGACCAAGCTGATGGCACGGCTTGCCGCGTCGCTGACGGTCAGGGTCGCCTGCGGTCCTGGCAGGCTTAGTCCGATGCGCTGGCAACTGGCCCAAAATCCGGCATGTCCATGGACATCCACCCGCACCAAATCCTGGCGTCCCAATAGCAAGCGCAGATCGGCGCGACTGAGGCTGTCGCCAAGCGGATGGTTATGGTGCAAAACAATAGCATAGTCGGACTCGCGGAAATTTGGCACCGGTAGCTGTTTGGCGGACATGCCGCCAAAAGAGATCATTCGGCTGTCTGGAAAGACCGCGACTCCGTGTTCGAGGCCCGTCATTCTGCCGCGGCCGATCACCATGCATCTGGCTGCGTCATGGGGCGCGCCAAGCTTGACGGGATGCATGTTGCCACAGCGAAGGGCCAGCTCTTCTGATTGCATGATTTATCTTTTCGTGAAATATCTCTGACTGATTTTCTACCATTGGATACGAAATTCCGCAAATTTCCCCGATTTCCTTCTGACAGCTTGATCAAGTACGTTTCGTGATATAGGATTCATCGTCGCTAGGACAGATTGCCTCTTCTGGCGGTTATGTTCAGTTGCGCATGGAGCCCACCCATGGACCTCTTATCAGATTCTTGGATTCCTGTCCGACTTGCGGGCGGCACTGGCACTTCATCTAAGATCACGTTTCGTTCGCTTCTTTGTTTCGCGGAAGATTTGCGTGTCGCCCTCCCGCGTGATGATCTGGAGTTAGCTTGCCTGCAGCTTCTGGTGTGCATGACCCAGGCGATTTTTCCGGCGCCTACCATCGACGAGATCGAGGACCGCATCGAGACACCCTTGACGGAAGCAGAATTTGACGCCGCCGTTGCGCCTTTCAGTGAGTGGTTTGTCCTCGACCACCCAAAGCAGCCTTTCATGCAATCGCCTGGTGTGCAGTCAAAGGAGATCACGCCGATACAAAAGCTTATGATTGGTCTGCCTGAGGGAAATAATCATTGCTTTTTCAATCAGGTAGGTGAGGTCAAGCAAGTCTCCGCCGCAGTGGCGGCCATTGTGCTTTTTAATCAGGCCAACAACTGCCCAAGCTTCGGCGGGGGCTTCAAAGGAAGTCTGCGTGGTGCGGCACCCATCACGACCCTGGTGGATGCGCCGGATCTGCGCCGACAGGTCTGGAGCAATGTTCTGGCCGACGAGGTGCTGGACCAACAAATGCCTCATTGGAGAGGGCTTGCCGCTCAGGACCACCCGACCTGGATCGATCCCATTCCGCCGCAGGCCAGGATTGCTTGGAATCAGATCGGACTCAGGCGAGGGCTGTTTTGGCAGCCAGCACGGGTTGCGTTGATCGCCGCGGACGAGCCTGGTATTTGTGATGTGCTGGGCACGGAGGAAGAGACTCTCTTCACCGGTTTTCGCAAGGAGAAGTTCAACTTCTCGCTCGAGGGTGTTTGGCCGCACCCGCACGGCTCGCGCGCGATCAAGGTCAAGACCGGAAAGCAAGAGGAGAAATTTGCATCCTTTACCACTGACGCGCCCGCATGGACAAACCTGGCCGAACTGGTGATCCGCCAAGACGACCCAAAAGGGGGGCAAATTCCACCCGCGCCTGTCCTGCAAGCTGGCAGGTTGGAATTACAGCCATTGCATCTTCTTGTTGGCGGTTATCGAAACAACCAGGCATCCATTACCGAGCGGCGGCATGAATTGTTCACGCTGGGGCGCGGTTGGATTGGAAACGAGCATTTGATCCGGGAAATTGTTGATATCGCCCTTGGCGCCAGAAAGGCCTTGCGCGGGCAGGCCTATTTTGCTGCGCAAGGGCATCGCGACAAGGAACTTCAAGGTCTTGGTGTACCTATTCATGAAGTTGCCCAACAGAGGTTCCATGAACGCACACGCTTGCTCATTCTCGACATCATCGCCGCACCCCAAACTTACGCTGACTGGGCAAATACTCGCGCGACTTTGATAAAACGACTTACCGACATTTGTCGCCGTATTTTTAACGAATTGACCGAGCCTTATCGTGCCAAACCGGAGTTGATTCCAATCATTGCCTGGGCTAGGCGCAACTTGAATCGAGAGCTGAAGAAACTCAGGGAGGACGCATGAACGAACTGGACATGCAATTGACGGACCTGTACCGCCATTTCCAGTCCTTGCCCGCTGGTGCCCAAGCCAGTATGCGGCGTGCCGCGTTCCCAGATGAGTTGCGGGAGATGCCGGGGTTTTATCGGCTGTTTCCGGGTGCGAGACCGAGCAACCGAGATGTGAGACTAGCCTACTGCTTGCCTTGGTGTGAGCATCTGCAACCGAGCGCATCGCTCGGGCCCTTGCTGGTCGACGGGATTTCCGAGGAGCGGATCATTCAAATTGCCCGGGCCTCGCACCCGTCTGACCTCCAGCTGTTCAGGCGCGTCGTCATGCAACTGAAGCATTCCATCGGCTGGATGGCTATCGCCAGCATGCTCTGGTTCTGGGGGACAAACGTAAAACACTCTCTGGTCGAGAATTATTTCATCGCACTGCATCAGCTTGAAAAAGGACAGGAATAACATGCCAGAACACAATTTCATCAATTTTCATGTTTTGATATCCCACAGTCCGTCCTGCCTGAACAGAGACGACATGAATATGCAAAAAACCGCCGTCTTCGGCGGTAAAACCAGGGTTCGGATTTCTAGCCAATCGCTGAAGCGTGCAATTCGCCATAGTGATTACTACATGGCCAATTTCTCACGCTCCAAGCGCACGCGTCGCCTGCTGGAAGAAATCAAGAACGATCACGTCGCAAAGAGTTCCGATGAGCAAGAAATACAGTGTATCGAATCCGCATCGCTAACGGCAGCAGCTATCTTTGAAGGCAAGACCAAGCCTGATGAGATCAAAAAATACAAGGCGGCCAAGAGCGGACATATTGAAACGCAAATTCTGCCCTTTAGTCAGGATGAAAGAGATCAACTGCGAAATCTGATCTTGCAAGCGGCGAAACAGGATGATAAAGCTCGCGCAGACTGGCTGAAGAAGGCGATTGCGGAGCTTGAAAAGCAGCAACGCGGTCGGGCCGATCTTGATGTCGCGCTGTCCGGTCGCATGGCCAATTCGGAATTGATTCAGGGGTTCGATGGTGCGCTTGCCGTAGCTCACGCGATTACAACCCATGCCGTGGAGCCACAGGACATCGACTGGTTCACGGCCGTCGATGATTTGACGCAGGATGCCGGCGAAACCGGAGCTGGACACCTGAATACCCAGCAATTCTCAGCTGGGGTGTTCTATCGCTATGCCAGCTTGAATTTGCGTCAGCTTCAGTACAACCTTGGCTTGCTCAACAAAATCGATGGCGAGGAATCGCCTGAGGGTAGGGCGCGGTCGTTGTCGATCGCCGCCCATGTTTTGCACCTCCTGACTACCGTGGTGCCATCCGCCAAGCAGCAATCCTTTGCCGCGCACAATTTTGCGGATTTTGCCTTGGTCGCTATCGCACCGCAGCCAATCTCATTGGCAAATGCATTTGAGCGTCCTGTCAAACCTGTCGCGCAAAGCGGTTTGTTGATGCCTTCGGTGAAGTGTTTAATCAGTTATTGGCGAGATGTGCATTCGGCCTATGGTATCGATGAGAAGGTACGTGGCATGGCCATTGGTGATTTAGCTCAGAATGACCGGGAAATGTTGAGGGAAATTGGTGGTCATGCACTCTTTGGCACCATCGGAGAGCTCAAGGATTGGATTGTCAAGGATGGTGGGGGGTAGATGTCATGCGTTCTTTTCTGATTCTCCGCTTGGATGGCCCAATGCAATCCTGGGGTCTGCATAGTTTCGAGGACTATCGGCCGACCAATCATTTCCCAACCCGTAGTGGACTTATTGGACTCTTCGGTGCCTGTCTTGGCATCGAAAGGGCTGATCAAGACCGCTTGAGTGCCTTGAATAAGAGCGTTGAAATAGCTATCCGCGACGATCAAGGGTTAGACTCGGGCAACCGGGATGAATTGGTCGCTTCATCGGAGAAAAGCCCTCAAGTCGCAACAGACTTCCATACTGTGTTGCAGGCACGCAAGGTAGGTGGTCGGGTCAACCGTTATCCAGTCGTCTCTCGACGCGAATACCTCTTCGATGCCAGGTTCACCATCGCCATCGGCGAGCGTGCGGGCGCCCAATTCAATTTGGAGCGTATCGCAAAGGCGGCCCAGCATCCCTGCTTCACGCCGGTACTCGGACGGCGTTCCTGCCCGCTCGCGCGTCCCTTGCTAGAGACCACTAAGCCGATTGAAGCCGCCGATGTGATTGCTGCACTCATGCGTGTCGAGCCGGTTGGCGGCACCATCTATGCCGAGGAACCGGTCTCCGATCAACCGCTCGGATTAAGAGACGTGCCGCGCGCGACCCCGTTCAGACAGTTCGATCAAAGACTGATCTATGTGCATCGGGAGGCTGGCAAATGATTCTAAGCCGGGTAGAGCTGCCTTGGGTGATTGCTCGGCGGCCTTACGAACAGCATCGGGCTTTGTGGAGGCTCTTTCCAGGGCAACCGCCGGAAAGGCGCCGGGAGGCTGACCAAGCGCGAACCGGATTTCTATTCCGCATCGAGGATGCGCCTACCGGCGGCCCCGCCCGTGTTCTCGTGCAGTCTCGCTTGCGGCCAATGGCAACGTCGGATATATCCATTCTCGCCAGCCGCGAATTCCAACCGCAACCTCGCGTCAGTCAGGCGCTTGCTTTTGTCGTGACAGCCAATCCGGTCAAGACGGTCCATGACCAAGAGCGCGGCGCCAAACCCGGCAAAAGATCAAGCACCTGCCGGGTACCATTGATTGACGAAAAGGCCCAGATTGCCTGGCTGGGAAGAAAACTACTGGAAGCCGCGGTGGTCGAATCCGTCGCGGTGGTGCCGCATGCGCCGATACATTTTCGCCGCGTGCGGACGGGAGAGCGTGCAGAACGGGCAGGGAAGCTCGTTCCTGTTACCTTCGAGGGGAGCTTGCGAGTCACTGATCCAGTGCGCCTGGTCTCGCTGCTTGAAAATGGCATTGGTGCAGGCAAAGCCTTTGGTTGCGGGCTCTTTTTGGTCCGTAGGCTGTAGTAGCGGGTTCCAGCAAGTATGATCAGGCGCGTCTGAAAGTGGTCCGCAAAATGTACGAGCTTCGTTTTGGCGAAGCGCCACCGGAAAAGCGCAGCGTCGAGCAGTTGCGCGGCATTGAGGGCGCGCGGGTCAAGAAAACCTATGGTTGCTGGAGATTCGCGCGGGTGTCTATATTGGCGATCCATCCAAGCGACTGCGGGAATTCATCTGGCAGCAGTTGCTGGAAGGCGTTGAGCAGGGAAACGCCGTGATGGCCTGGAGCACCAACACCGAATCAGGTTATGATTTCGCCACCATCGGCGAGAACCGGCGAATGCCGGTTGATTTCGACGGCTTGCGATTGGTCAGCTTTCTTCCGCTGGAAAAAGCAACCGAGGCTCATGATGGCACAGCCACCCGGAGTGAGTAGTTCTTTAACAATGTGTAACCTGCTGTTTTTTCATGGGTCACGTTTGGTATATTTTTAATTATATTTTTCTTCCTTCTAAATTATATGGTTAGAGGAAGTCTGTTCCCCGCGCCAGCGGGGATGAACCGACGCTGCGGGCACGACTCCTGCTGCGGTGGGTCTGTTCCCCGCGCCAGCGGGGATGAACCGCAAGCACTGCCGCATCTATCATTCGCGGATGACTGTTCCCCGCGCCAGCGGGGATGAACCGCGCTTGACGCAGATGGCCGGGTACTCCTGCTCCTGTTCCCCGCGCCAGCGGGGATGAACCGTATTGCCAGCCCAACAATAATCCGACGCGCAACTGTTCCCCGCGCCAGCGGGGATGAACCGCTGCCATAAACAGTCGTTCCGACTTTCCACAACCTGTTCCCCGCGCCAGCGGGGATGAACCGGCTGTGGCTGCGAGCGTGCCCTGTGCCGATGTCTGTTCCCCGCGCCAGCGGGGATGAACCGACCGCGCTCGACAAAGCTGGCACCGCCACTCACTGTTCCCCGCGCCAGCGGGGATGAACCGTGCTAGGATCGGCGTCAGCGCCGGTCAATAGGCTGTTCCCCGCGCCAGCGGGGATGAACCGAAAACCGAAACCCTGTCATTCCGCACCACGCTCTGTTCCCCGCGCCAGCGGGGATGAACCGGAGCTTGGCCTGGACCGCGAGCGCGTCAAACGCTGTTCCCCGCGCCAGCGGGGATGAACCGGTCGATGTGATGATGCCGCGCTCTACCGGGCGAAGCGCCAGGGGCGCAATCGCGTTTTGAGTGATCGAGTGCCGGGCTAGATCTAAGCCGTCGCCAGCCCCTCGGCGGGACCTGGCCGGCCAAACAAGAAGCCTTGGAAGGCGTCGCAGCCGTGTTTGAGTAGGAAGCTGTGCTGGGCGACGGTTTCCACGCCTTCGGCAATGACTGCGAGCCCGAGGTTGCGTGCCATGGAAATGATGGCATCGACAATGGCGGCGTCGCTGCTGTTCTCTAGCAGGTCGTGGACAAATGATTGGTCGATCTTGAGCTGATCGAGCGGCAGGCGCTTGAGGTAGGCGAGCGATGAGTAGCCGGTGCCGAAGTCATCGAGTGAGAAGCTGATTCCCAGCGCCTTGAGCGCTTCCATTTTCGCTGCCGCGTCCTTGACATCTTTCACCAGCAGGGTTTCTGTTAGTTCGAGCTTGAGCCGTTCGGGTGTGATGCCGTGGCGAGAAAGGACAGCGCGAATGTGCTCGACGAAGTCTGGCTGGTGAAATTGATGGGCACTGACATTGACCGCGAGCGTGAGGGTGGCGGTGCGCGGCTGTCCGGCCCAACGCGCGAGCTGGGCGCATGCCTGATCGAGCACCCAGTCGCCCAGCGGCAGGATGAGGCCAGTTTCTTCCGCCAGTGGGATGAAAACACTCGGGGGAATATCACCTTCCTCGTCGTCGTGCCAGCGCAGTAGCGCTTCCGCGCCGATAATGCGTTGGTCGCGATCGATCTGCGGCTGAAAGGCCAGATGCAGCCGCTCATCGCGCAGTGCCAGGCGCAGGCGTTCTTCAAGCCGGGCGCGGGTCTCGAGTTTCTGCTGCATGGCGGGAGCGAAGAACCGCCAGGTGTTGCGTCCGCTGGCCTTGGACTGATACATGGCCAGGTCGGCTTGTTTCAGCAACTCGTCGAGAGAGATTTTTTCCGGGCCAAAGAGCGTGATGCCGATGCTGAATGTGGCACGGCATTCATGCTCGTCGAGCAGATAGGGTTCTTGCGCCGAGCGCAGAATTTTTGCGCAGATGCGCTCGGCCTGGATGGCGGCCTCGGCCAGATTCTCATCAAGATCAACCAGAATCAGCACGAATTCATCGCCGCCGAGGCGGGCGAGGGTGTCGTATTCGCGAATCATACCCGTGATACGCGCTGCGACCTGTTGCAGGAGCAGGTCGCCGATATCGTGCCCGCGGGTGTCGTTGAGGGTTTTGAAGTTGTCGAGATCGATGAAGGCGAGCGCGCCATGGCGGCCATTGCGGGCATATTGGCTGTGCTGCCTGTTGACGTGCTCTTCGAGCAGGCGGCGGTTCGGCAGGCTGGTGAGCGGGTCGTAAAAGGCGAGGTGGAAAATTTTCTCTTCGGCGGCCTTGCGCTCGTTGATGTCGGTCAGCGTCACGATGCTCCCCAGCATCTCGCCGTCGCTGCCGAGCCAGGGGCCGAGGCCGACGAGCAGGCTCATGCGCTCGCCGGCGAGGGTGAGCTCGGCTTCGAACGGATGACAGTCGCGATGGGTGATGTATTGTTGCAGGTCGAAGGCTGTGCCGCTGGGCAGCTGCAGTGGCAGCGCGTCGGTGAACAGCTTTCCGAGTGGGCTGCTGGCGCTTAGCTGGCGGGCGAGGGCATTAGCCCGCAAGATCCGGGTTGTGCGATCGCAGACGACAATGGCCTCCGCGGCCTGATCAAGAATCGAGCGCGCCAGCCTTTCCGCGGCGAGAATGCGATCCTGATGCGCCTTCTGTTCGGTCAGATCAGTGGCGACAAGGCTGAAGTAGACGTGCTGTTCGTTGACAGGCAGCATGCTGATGGACAGGTGACAGGGTTTCTCGCTGCCATCGCGCGCGAGCAGAAACACCTCGTTGCTGCGCCACTCTGGCGGAGCCTCCTGCCGCAGCCTTAGCAGGCTGTCGAACCAGGGATGATCCTCGGACTTGATCCACTGCTTGAAGGCAGTGCCGGGCAGTTCCTGGTGCGGTGTCTGCAGCATCTCGCCCATGCTGCGGTTGGCATAGTAGATGCGCCCGTCATTGGTCAGCACCAGGGCGCCTTCGCTCATCGACTCGATCAGCGCCTTATAGGAGGCATCGCTGCCTTCAAGCGTGAACAGCCGCTCGCGCGCGCCGGTATCGGATGAAACGATTACCGCGTCGACCTGGCCGCCGCGTATGGCGTTCAGGGTGTCCTCTGCTTCTGACAGGCGCAGGCGCAGATCGCGGTTCTCGGCGTGCAGCCGATTGATAAGCGTTTGGAATGAACCCTGTTCGTCGCGCGTCACGGCGCAATTTTGTGCCACGGGCGCTGCGTCAGATGCTGCCGCTTGCTGGGCTCGCACCTCGGTGATCCGCTGAGGCGATCGCCGATGAGGAGATATCCAGGCCACGCAGGACGCGCTCGCCATCGGATAGATCGCCGATCACCCGGCGCATGGGCGCGGGGCTGCGCCGCACCAGTGTTGGTATGGCGAGGATTTGATCCTCGCGCGCAAGCTCGGGATTCTCGAGCAGGTCGACCACCTCAATGCTGAAAGGCGTGGTCAGGCGCTGCTCACACAGACGCGTCAGGTTGTTGTAGGCGGCAACGGATTTTGGGCTTTGCCCGACCACATAGAGTCGCAGCTGCAGTGTGTCGTCGGATGCCGCGTTGTCAGGGGGCGCCGCGGTGCTCAATGGGAGTCTCCGGGCCGGGTTGCGTTTGGAACGGGAATATCGGCCTGCGGTCCTTTGTCCGACATGGAAGCAGACGCGCTGTCGGGATCGGTTTCCGGGCTGGCTGCAATCCGCGCTGCGCGCAGGTCGAATTCTGCGCGCATGGTCTCGATGCGGGCTTCCATCGCTGAGCGCTGCAAGTCCATTTCCTGGAGCTCACACGCGAGCTTGCGTTGCTGCGCGGCCTGCTCGGCATTGATGCGGTGTTGCTCGGCAATGCGCGCGGAGCCACTCAGCCGACCGCTGGTGCCGACATAGGCCGCAAGCAGTTGCACGCCCTGATCGGTGATTTGGAATTCACGGGTCTGGTTGGAATGCGCCATGCCGCGGGACTTGATGATGCCAAGGTGACGGTTGCGCTCGCCATTGGTATCCACGCTGGTGAGCGCGATCCAGGTGTCGATCAGGGAGGAAATGGCCACATCGGTGCGATCTGACGCCTCGCCGCCGCCGGTCAGGCTGGTGAAAAAGCCGGTGATTCCTCCGAGCTTGATGAAGTCGAGCATGCGCATCAGCATGGCTTTGACTTCCAGCAGCTGCCGGGTTTCAGTCGATTCCAAAAAGGCGTTGAGCGGGTCGAGGATGACGATTTGGGGTTTGAAGTCCGCAATCGCCTTGTGCATGAGTGCCAGGTGCATCTCGAGGCCGGTGAAGGACGGCCGGGTGGCGTGAAGGTTCAGCTGACCCTGCTCGATCCATTGGCCTAGGTGCATGCCAATGGACTCCATGTTGCGCACGATCTGGCTGGCCGACTCCTCGAAGGCAAAGTACAGCACCCGCTCGCCGCGGGCGCAGGCCGCGTTGGCAAAATGGCCGGCCAAGCTCGATTTACCGGTACCCGCGGTACCAGAGAGCAGCACCGAGCTGCCGCGGAAGAACCCTTGCCCGGCGAGCATTTCGTCGAGCCGCGCCACGCCGCTGGAGATGCGCTCTCGCGATGCCTCATGCACCAGCGCGATGGAGGTGACGGGAAGAATGGAAATGCCATCGTCGGCGATCAGGAAGGGATAATCGTTAGTCCCATGGCGAGAACCGCGATATTTCAAGATGCGCAACCGCCGCGTGGAGACGAGATTGTTCAGCTCATTGCTGAGCACGATCACGCAGTCGGAGACATATTCCTCAAGCCCGTGGCGGGTCAGGGTCTCCTCGCCGCGCTCCCCGGTGAGAATCACGGTCACCCCGCGATCCTTTAGCCAGCGAAATAGCCGATGGATCTCGGCGCGCACGGTTGCCGGATTCGGTAGGCTGGCAAACAGCCGCTCCATGGTGTCGAGCACCACGCGGCGCGCGCCGATGCGATCGATGGCATCGGCCAGGCGCAGAAAGAGCCCGTCGAGATCAAACTCCCCGGTGGCCTCAGCCTGCTGTGGGTCCAGGGTGATTTCATCAATGAGCAGTTTTTTCTGCTCCAGTAGGTCCTCAAGATCGAAGCCGACCGAGGCGACATTGGCGCATAACTCCGCCATGTTCTCCTCGAACGCCATAAAGACGCCAGGCTCGCCGAACTCGGTTGCGCCGCGGACCAGAAACTCCATCGCCAGCAAGGTCTTTCCGCAGCCTGGGCCGCCACAGACGAGCGTTGGCCGCGCAGCAGGGAGCCCGCCGCCGGTGATTTCATCAAGTCCTTGAATGCCGGTTTTGGCCTTGGTAATAGGAGAGCTAGAGCACGGCATGGGAGGCGGGAACCTCT
This sequence comes from Thiorhodovibrio litoralis, assembly GCF_033954455.1. Taxonomy (NCBI): domain Bacteria; kingdom Pseudomonadati; phylum Pseudomonadota; class Gammaproteobacteria; order Chromatiales; family Chromatiaceae; genus Thiorhodovibrio; species Thiorhodovibrio litoralis. The sequence continues at coordinate 2,741,539 of NZ_CP121473.1, forward strand.
AGGTTGCGGATAACAGAATTTCGGTGCTTTGCGATGCTGTACTAGCGCGTCGCGTTCTTTTGCGACAATATATTATAAAAACAATATGTTACCGCTTTCGCTTGTGTGCTCTGCCAGGCTGATTTACTATCAAAGCCAGTTGTTGTTTGGTGACAATGGTGGCTGCAGGTAAGTGCTCGCCAACCGCCAAGCTTACTAAACGCACCCGCGATGCCGCAAGCGATAAAGGTGACGGCAACGCGCGCCATTGCCTGTGGGAGACTGAGATTCCCGGATTTGGCTGCCGCCTCGAAATGCACTTCTCGACATGCACTTGAGTAACCCTTGGCGCCTCCCTTGCTTCATCTTCGGCTTGTCGTGATCTCCACTATGGCGGTGCTGGCCGGCGCAGCCACTCTGGTGTTGTGGCTGACCGACCAATTCGACCTTGATCGGCTCGAACCTCAGGCTGACGTGACCGATGCCTAGTGCAATCCACTCCATTGTCCTATCGCACTCAGCTCTCTATTGTCCCCTATCCCGTTCGATGAGACATGCGGTTCTGGGCCATTCACCTCACGGATTCACGTCATCCCTGCTATCGTGACGACTAAAACAACCAACCGCCCCTGGGAAAATGAAGTCCTGGATTTGCTGCTCGATGCGGTCTGCATCGTCGATGCCGACGGTCGCTTCACCTACGTCAATGGCGCCTGCGAGACCATCTTTGGGTACACGCGGGAGGAGTTGATCGACAAGCAGATGATCGATCTGGTCCTTCCGGAAGACCGGGAACAGACGCAGCAGGCGGCAAAAAAGGTCATGGAGGGGACCCCCACACTGCAGTTTGAAAATCGTTACCGGCGCAAGGATGGCCGAGTTGTCGAGCTGTCATGGACGGCCAGTTGGTCCCAGTCCCTGGGGGTTCGGATCGGGGTTGCGCGCGATATGACTGAGCGCAAGCGTGCCGATGAGGCATTAGCCGATACAAAGGAGCAGCTTGAGCGCTCAAACCGCTCCTTGCGGGAGGCCAATGATATGCTCCAGCGCCTGGCCACCACGGACCACCTCACCGGAATCGAAAACCGCTGGTCGTTCGAAAACCGGGCCGAGATCGAGATCAGCCGCGCAGAGCGCTATGGCGAGCACCTGTCGATCGTTTTGTTCGATATCGACCACTTCAAGGCAATTAACGATCACTTCGGCCATCTCGTCGGTGACCAGATCATCATCGAGATCACCAATCGGGTGCGCCGCAATCTGCGCGTAGTCGACATGCTTGCCCGTTGGGGCGGAGAAGAGTTCGCCGTGATCCTGCCAAACTGCAGGCTCAGCGATGCGGCACTGCTGGCCGAAAAGCTGCGCACCCTGATTGCCGATGAAGCCTTCGCCGATGTGGGGCAAGTCACCTCCAGCTTCGGCGTCGCCGAGTGGGCGCCGCGGGAGAGTCTCGATCATTGGATCAAGCATGCCGACGATACCCTCTACGCGGCCAAGGCAGCCGGACGCAACGCCGTTTGTGTACATAAAGCTTGACCGAATGCTTGCAGGGCTATCGCATCAACGCTTAATAATATACTTTTAGACACAGGTAGAGGTTTCCAAGATAATCAGCTGAAAATACTTGCCTGACTCGGAGACCTGCCATGCCATCTGCTACTGCCCTTGATCACGCACTCACGCGGCACTTTGCCCCACTTTTCGATCCGCGCAACCCCACGCAGCGGCGGCACATTCTTCTGGAGATGATCGTGATCGCCATCGCCGCTATTCTTGGCGGGGCCGAGGGCTTCGCGGCGATCGCACAGTTTGGGCGTAGCAAGGAGGCGTGGCTGCGGCAGTTTCTGGAATTGCCCAATGGGATTCCGTCCCACGATACCTTCGGGCGGGTGTTTTCGCTGATCGAGCCGGCGGCCTTTCAAGCCTGCTTCCGCTCGTGGGCCGAATCGATTCGCGAACTGATCCCGGCGGAGGTGGTGGCCATTGATGGCAAGACCCTGCGTCACTCCTTTGATCGGGCACGCGGACTGGGGGCATTGCATATGGTCAGCGCATGGGCCACGGCGAACCGGATGGTGCTGGGACAGGTTGCCACCGAAGCGAAGTCCAACGAGATCACCGCGATTCCGAAGTTGCTGGAACTGCTCTGCCTGCGCGGATGCATCGTCACGATCGATGCCATGGGCTGCCAGAAAGCCATTGCCGCGCAAATTATCGACCAAGGCGGCGACTACTTGCTGGCCCTCAAAGGCAACCAAGGTCACCTGGTCGAAGAGGTCAATGAAGCATTCATCGAAGCCGATGCGCGCGGCTATGCCGGACTGGTCTCTGAGGGCGTTGAAACGCGCGACAGCGGACATGGCCGCGTCGAAACCCGTCGCTACCGCACGCTTGAAGACCTCAGCGCGGTGCCACACAGCGAAGGCTGGAAGGGGATGAACATGATCGGCATGGTGCAGAGTGAGCGCACCTGCAACGGCAAAATCACGCAAGAGACACGCTACTACATCGGGAGCTGTGGCATCAACGCCGACACCTTTGCTACAGCCGCGCGCGGCCATTGGGGGATCGAAAACGCGGTTCACTGGTGTCTGGATATCGGCTTTCGCGAAGATGAGTCGCGCCTGCGCGAGCCGATTGCACGGGAGAACTTCGCGGTCTTGAGACATCTTGCCCTGACTCGGCTGAAAAAGGACTCCACGCATAAACTGGGGATTCACAACAAGCGATTGACGGCTGGGTGGAATGAGAAATACCTGGGAAAACTGCTTTTTGAGCCGCCCGATCCGCCACGGCGGAAGACGATGTCAGGCGACTCGAATATTAGTGGACCTTGATGCGATTGCCCTGGAATGCTTGACCTTGATGACTGGAATAGATTCACAATACAACGCTGATCCAAAAAAAGAATAATCGCTCGGCTCTCTGTTGCAAATGAAGGAGTATTCAAATTGACGTCACCTACGACACGCGCCATCCGGCATCCGATGAGCCAAGTGGCATTGCGTTTAGCGTTGGTAGGAGTGGTGACGAGCCTATTGATGGGACTGGCGGTTTGGGGATTCGAAACCGAACGCATTGATGAGCGGGTGCTGGGGATGGCGGTAGCCGCGGCAAACCACATTGACAGTGAAGCACTAGAGCACCACAACCTGGATCAGTCTAGTCCAGGCGAACTGCAAACCCAGGCCCAAAATGCGCTGTACGAGCAATTCGTTGTGGTGGAACTTTACAACCGCGACCGCGAAAAGCTCGTGGAAGAGGTCGCACCGGGTTGGGAATCACTGGAAGAACTGCTCGCCGCTCAACATCATTCGTTTCCTGTTGATGATGAAGTGCACTACGAAAAGCATTTTATCCTCAATCAGTTAGTGTTAGTGGTGCTGGTTCCGGTAAAAAACGCAGATGGGATCATCAGCGGCTACCTGGAAGGCGTCTATGTCGCGGCCCCGGAAATCCTCGCTCGCCTGAAACAGGACGTTTTGATTACCGTGCTGGTAGTCATCGCGGCCGTCCTGCTCACTTCGCTGGTCATGATTCCAGTCATCCTGTCCCTCAATCGGGTTGTGCTGGAGCGCTCCCGACAGGTCCTACGCGGCAACCTGGAGACCCTGGACGCCCTTGGTGCCGCCATCGCCAAGCGGGATTCGGACACCAACATCCACAATTATCGCGTGACCCTGCTGGCGCTGGAACTGGCGGCCGCAGCGGGTATGAAGGAAGACAGCATTCGCGATTTAATGATCGGTGCATTCCTGCACGATGTCGGCAAAATCGGCATTAGCGACGCCATTCTGCTCAAGCCAGGCAAACTCACCTCAGAGGAGTTTGCCACGATGAAAACCCACGTCAAACTTGGAGTGGACATCGTCTCAAGCTCTGAATGGTTACAAAAAGGCCAGGAAGTGGTGGAGTTTCACCATGAAAAATTTGATGGTTCGGGCTATATCCGAGGACTGAAAGGTGAGAGCATTCCTCTTGCGGCACGTGTTTTTGCAATTGCCGATGTCTTCGACGCGCTGACATCCAAAAGACCCTACAAAGAACCCATGTCCCTCGAAAAGGCCATGGCCATCATCGAACGCGACGCCGGAAGCCATTTCGATGCTCGCCTAGTGGATGTGTTTCGCAACATAGCGCCGGCGCTTTATGCGGAACTCTCGACCATGGAGGATTCGGCTGTGATCGATAGAGTCAGAAGCAGAGCCGAACATTACTGGCTTGGCTAAATCCGATGTCGGTACCAGGCAAGGTTTTTGGCATTTGCCGAGCGCATCAGCTTCGCCAACTGCTGCGCGGTGCTGAGATCAACCAGCGACTGGCAGCTGGTGTGAGCATCCCGCAGAGATTCCAACGAGATACCCCTTGGTTAGCCCAGTGAAACGCACCATCACCCCGGGCGCGTGACCTAGCGTAGCCGCCAGACCGAGGCGCATCCTCCGGCCTGCCCGTGCACCAACTTCGCCGCAAAGCGGCCTGCGCGGCGGCAGCGGTCACCAGGTCTTGGGAATCAAGGTCCGAGTTGCAGACGACCCAAACCGGCCCGGCGATCTGCGCGAGCGCCTCCCAGGCCACCTCTGCCCGATCTGGTTCAGGCTCTGGTGGCGGAGAACAACGCCCACTCCGGGCGCCAGGTGCGCGAGATTTCCGACCAAGTCTATGCCCGCATGCGCGCCTACTCTTGGCCCGGCAATGTGCGCGAGTTGCGCAATGTGGTCGAGCGCGCTGTGCTGCTCGCCACCGGCGAGGTCTTCCCGCTCGAATGAATGCAGCTCGGTCAGGGGGTGGCGACACAGACCCCGGGCACCGGCCCCAGTGTCGAGGGCGACCAGCTGATCATCCCGCTCGACGGCTCCTTGGCGCTGGAGGACATGGACCGCACCATCATCCAGACGGCGCTTGAGCGCAGCGACCGCAATGTCACCGCCGCCGCGCGCATGCTCGGCACCACGCGCGAGACGCTGCGCTATCGGGTGCGCAAATACGGGCTCGGCGGGGTGGAACGCAGGCGTCGCGACAAGGTCCCGGCGCCAATCATGCGCGCCGGCCTTTGCGCCGTCACCATTTGCGCAGAACAATGACTTTGAGTTCTCGGGGTTACGGCAGGCGCAAACGCCCTCAATGCCAGCCTTGCCGCCACACCTGATACTCTGCAGGCCGCAGGCGGTAGCGCGCGATGTTGCCTTCATGAAGGCTCATCAGCTCTGTTTCCGCTACCTCGACAAAGCGCCCCTGATCTTCCGCCGGTAGCTGCTCCGCGGCACCTTGCCGGATCAATGCGGTTGCGGCCTTCTTGTCGAGCCTGTCGCGGACGACTTTCGCGACCATCTCGGCGATCAACGCCCGGTAACGCAAACGGAATCGATCCGGCTCGCCGAGCGACTGGCGCACGGCGGAGTAGCGCGCGCAGGAACGCTGGTAGGCCCAAATGAAAACATCGCGCAACAGCTCAATGCGATTCATCTCATAGACACCCAGCACGCCATCGATGTAGGCGCGCTCCGGGACATCGACGAACGACAGCGGGCAGAGATTCTGTCGAATCAAGGGGATATTTGCCGCAAGACGCGAAACTCGCTTGTTAACATCCTCGAAGGGTTGCAGGTACGCGAGGTGCACGAGCGCAAAGAAGGCTTGCTCGAACGGATCGGCAATCGCGGCTGCGGTATCGAGGACCTGTCGGAAGCACTCTTCTATGAGTTGTGGCACATCCAGCGGATAGTAGAGAGTCCCGGCGATGCCGACCCCGATCGTCCGCAAACGGCCACCGGCCAGCGGATCGGCGAGCAGGTTGTCCGCCAGCAGGCCATGCAGATTCAGGATGGTGTAATGATTGAAACCGATTTCGTCGGCCTGCTCGACAAGCAGTTCAATGGCCGCCTTGTGGTTCAAGATCATTTGCGCTTCCAGTGCGTCCTTTCCCTCTGCCGCCTCGCCGAGTTCGAGCAGCCGCTCGGTTTCCAGCAGCGAATAGGTGTTGCCTTCCAAGCGACTGGAATTCCAAGAAAGATCAATCAGCAGACGGTTGTAGATTCGGCGCGCATAGGTTCCGGCCGGGCGTTCAGCGTCGGGCGGGCGCCCCATTTCGACCAGACGCTGACGTGTTTCCTCCGTCAGATAGAAGGTTTGGTTCGGCCGGTACCTTTCCAGAAAGGCGCGCTGATAGCTGACCGGTTGCCGGTGCTGGATGGGCGCGCGGACCGCCTCCTTGATGGCTAACGCCTCGGGCGAAACGGGCGGGTAGATTTCGAGACCAACCGCTTGACCACTGATTTCGAACTGACCGGGCCGAGCCTGCATGACGAAGTGGTTGGGAGGCAAACGATAGCGCCTGCCTTTGCCGCGCCCCTCGGCCGTCAGCCGTCGCTGATCGACCAACAAAGCCAGGCGCCGTTGCAGCATCCGCGGCGGCAACTCATCCGCCAAACCGTCGCGAATCGTCCGGACCTGCACAGGGTTCGGATGATGGTTGCCCACGAGCGCGAGGATGGCGTTAAGTTCTTCTGCTGGAATCTTTTTTGGCATGGGACAGATTATATGTCGCGAAACCTGCATTCGCGACATATAAGCTGATTACATGACGCGAAACTTCCTATGCGTCGTGTAGACACTCTTTTTCGTCGTTAAAGCACTCGTCAAGCCGCACCATTGATTACCCATGGGTTCGGACAGCAACACTGTCCGCGTCGATGCCAGGCAGACCGCCAGCTTTGCGTGCCCGCAGCGCGGGGGCGTCGACCTTCTTGACGGCCTCGAGACGATGATCGAACAATCGATCAATCAGCGCCTTGGCTCGCCGGTTCGCGCGGTTGAATCAGCCCAACCACCGTCCAGTTGGCGCGCGGTTGTGGGTTCTCGCTTCCGTCAAAGGGCAGGATGGCGCCCTGCGGATTGATCGCGAACAAGGGGGTCACCCGTCCCCGATACTCCTTGAGATAATCCTCCCAGCCAAACACCCCCGTCAGCGCCGTGGTGCGGATCTCGGCGCCCTGTCCGAGCAGGCTCGCGAGCTTGGCATAGGTCGTTTGAGCGCCAAAGAGGGTTTGATCGCGGCGGTGGCGGCGGCGGATCTCGGCCGGCAAGCGCGGGTCGCGCTCGCCGGGCGGCAGCCGAAAGACCTTGTTGCGACCGAACACCTTGCCAAACTCGAGGCTGGTCAGGGTATTGAGGTCGGCGCGCGGCGAGAGGGCGAACAGCAGCCCTAGGCCGGTCAGCTCCAGGTGCTGCTCGGCGTGCTCTGAGGTTGGGTTGCCGTAGTAGGCCGGCAGGCCCTGCAGTCGTGCCTCGGCCACCTGGTCCCAGTTCGGGTCGGTCAGCAGCACCGGGATCTCCAGCCGCTGCAAGGCAGCGCCGATCGCGCGCGCGACGCGGTTGGCGCCGACGATCAACACCCCGCGCGGTGGTGGCTCGCGCACGCCGAGCCAGGCGGCCAGCGGCTTGGCCGTGGCGCTTTGCACGATGACCGTGAACAGGATCACCAGAAAGGTCAGGGGCACCAGGGCCTCGGCGCCGGCATGGCCGGCCTCCTCGAGGCGCAGCGCGAACAGCGCCGAGACCGCGGCGGCGACGATCCCGCGCGGCGCGATCCAGGCCAGCAGACCGCGCTCGGGCCAGGACAAGGTGCCTCCCCAGGTGCTGGCCAGCACCGCCAGCGGCCTCCCGAGCAGCTGCATGCCAAGCAGCAAGGCGACCACGCCCCAGCCGAGCGCGGGAATGGCCGTTGGGTTCAGCCGCGCCGCCAGCAGCACGAACAGCCCGGAGATCAGCATCAAGCTCAGGTTCTCCTTGAACGGCAGGATGTCGTCCAAGGGAACGCCTTTCATGTTCGCCAGCCAGATGCCCATCACCGTGACCGCTAGCAGCCCGGATTCGGCATGAATCTGGTTCGCGAGATAAAACACGCTGATGGCCGCGACCAGGGTGGCGAGAATGTGCAGATAGCCGGGCAGCCAATAGCGTCGTAGCACCTCCCCGGTGACCCAGCCGGCCAAGGCGCCGATCAGCAGGCCGACCATTAGTAGCAGCCCGAAGGTCAGCAGGGAGGCCCCCAGGCTGATTTGTCCACCGGTGCTCAGCACGAACTCGAACACCAGCACGGCAATGAGCGCGCCGATGGGGTCGATGACGATGCCTTCCCATCGCAGCACCCGCGCGACCTTTTGGGTGGGGCGCACACTACGCAGCAGCGGGCCGATGACGGTTGGCCCGGTAACCACGGTGACAGCCCCGAAGAGCACCGCAAGCGACAGCGAGAGATCGACGAAAAACCAGGCCAGCGCCGTGGTGCTGGCCCAGGTGATCAGCACCCCGAGGGTTAACAGCCGGCGCACTGGCGCTTCTAGCCCGCGGACCTCATGCAGGTGCAGGCTCAGACCACCCTCGAACAGGATGATCGCCACCGCCAGCGACACGATGGGAAACAGCAGCTCGCCGAACAGGGCATCCGGACTAAGCCAACCGGTGAGCGGCCCGGCGACGATGCCGGCGGCGAGCAGGAAGACGATGGCTGGCAGACGCACGCGCCAGGCGAGCCAATGCGCTGCCAGGGACAGCACCCCGATCCCGGCGAACAGACTGACGGCTTGCTGTGACATCGAATGGGGTGCTCCTTTTCGTCGGGCCGGCTAGAATCCGCTGGATCTCGGCCAGGTTGGCTTCCCAGATCGGTTTCAATCTGGCGCTGGAACAGAGTGCAGGGCGGCTGCAAGCTATGCAAGGTCGCCACGGCACGAAATTTCTCACACTGCACCGACGTGAAAGCTTTGCGTCGTCGTGGATGGCGCCGGATAATTTCTTTGCATCGCCGGCCGAGAAACGCATCCGGCCAAGCTGAACATGGCGCTGCGAGTTGTTTGCAAGCATGCGCCCGCGGTGGGTATGCGATCAATCAGGACGATAATGCTACCAAGCCCTTGGTGACGCCTGGGATGACAGCATGCAGGCGCTTTTCCCCGAGGACAACGGGTCCTAGTGCCCCAGTCGCCCTTGGCCCGCCGGACCACTTGCGCACGCGACCGCCTCGCTCTGGTGTTCGGCGGCGCCAAGCGCGCGGCCATGGCGCAACGGCGCCTGCATCAGGAGGCCCGCAATCAGCAGCTCAAATACAGCCCCGCCAGCTATCTTGGCGGAAGCTCCGTCACCGCCAAACCCGGGCGCTGATTTTCAGACGGTGCTTGAGCGCAGCGACCGCAAGGTCACCGCCGCTGCGCCTATGCTCGGCACTAAGCATGAGACGCTGCGCTATCGGGTCAGAAAATACGGCCTGACCCATCGTTGAGCTTCGATGCCGATCAAGGTGCCGGCCAAGGGAGAAACCCGATGTCCGACACACGTCCAACCCGGTAGGGCAGGGCGCACCAGCGAACCTGCTATCCTGAGCGCATGCCGATGACATCTCCGAACAACGACAGACCACAACAAGCCGGCACCGAGCGCCTCGCCGCGCTGGTCGACGGCGAGGACTACTTCGCCACCGTACGCGACTCCATCCTGTGCGCCCGGCGGCGGATCATCATCGCCGCCTGGGATATCCACAGCCGTATCGAGCTCAAGCGCGGCGGTCCCGACGACGGTCATCCGCGCGAACTCGGCGCCCTGCTGATCCACCAACTCGAGCGCGCGCCCGAACTCGAGGTGTTTATCCTGCTGTGGGACTATGCGCCTATCTATGCGCTGGAGCGCGAGCCCTTGTTCTTCGGCCATGACCCCTGGCAGCAGCATCCGCGGCAGCATTTTTGCAAGGATTCCGCCCATCCGCTGGCGGCCAGTCAGCATCAAAAGCTGGTCGCCATCGACGGGCGCATCGCCTATTGCGGCGGTTTCGACCTCGGGCAATGGCGTTGGGATACCCCCGCGCACCGGGCTGACGACCCGCATCGGCGCGACCCGAGCGGTGAGCCCTATCCGCCCTTTCATGATGTGCAACTGCTGGTCGATGCCGAGGCCGCCGGCGCGCTTGAACGGCTGCTGATCGAGCGCTGGCAACACGCCGGCGGTGGCTCGGCGCTAGCTAATGCCTGCGCAGCGGGGGCGACAGATGAGGACCCCTGGCCCCCAGGTGTCGCGCCGCTGTTGCGCGACATCCCCGTGACTATCGCACTCACCGTCCCAAGCTACCAGGGTCGCCCCGAGGTGCGCGAGGTCGAGCAGCTCTATCGCGAACAGATCGCCTCAGCGCAGCGGTTTCTCTATCTGGAGAACCAATACCTGAGCGCGCGCACGGTGGTCGCCGACCTGTGCCGCTCATTGCGGCGGCGCCAAGGCCCAGAGATCGTACTGCTGCTGCCGGAACAAACCGGCAGTTGGCTGCAACAGCGCACCATGGACGTGATGCGCTCGCGACGGCTGGCGAGCCTGCGTCGGGCCGACCGGCATGGGCGTTTTAAAGTCTATTACCCAGAGGTACCCGGCCCGACCGCCGGTACGCCCATGGTGCATGCCAAGTTGCTGATCGCCGATGATCGGATCTTGCGGGTCGGCTCGGCGAATCTCAGTAACCGCTCGATGGGCCTGGACAGTGAATGCGATCTGTCCGTGACCGCGCGCGATGATGCGGAGGCAGCCGCCATCGCCGCCTTGCGCCACCGCCTGCTGGCACCCTGGCTCGGCTTGACCCCAGCCGAAATCGGCGCGCAAGAACAAGCCATTCAGGCGCAAGGTGGAGGCCTGATCGCCACCATCGAGCAGCTGCGCTCCCAAGGGCAAGCGGTCTCAGCACCGCATCTGGCCGAGCTCGACGGCGCGGTGGACCCAGACTGGCAGCGCCAATTGCCCGACGAGCGCCTGGTCGATCCCGACCGCCCGCTCGATCCCGCCCAGGTGACGACAGTGCTCGCCGAGGACCCCAAGGCCACCCCGGTGCGTCGCCGGCTGGCCGTGGCACTCGGCCTGCTGGCGGTGTTTCTGACCTTGGCGGCCCTGTGGCGCTGGACCCCGCTCGGTGCCTGGCTCGATCCGCAGGCACTAGCCGATGCGGCCGGGCGCCTCTCAGGTACCCTCTGGGGGCCGCCGCTGGCGACGATCGGATTCGTCATCGCGAGTCTGGCGGCGGTGCCGGTCACCTTACTCATTCTGGCCAGCGCGCTGCTGTTTGATCCGCTGACCGGCATACTGGTGGCACTGACGGGATCGACCCTGTCGGCGGCGGCGGGCCGCCTGCTGGGTGCCTGGCTCGGGCGCGGCCTGCTTGATCGCCTGGGCGGCTCGACGGTGTCGCGCATCGCGCATCGGCTTGGACAGCGCGGCTTGCTGACCATCCTGACGGTGCGCATCGTCCCAGTGGCGCCCTTTGCCGTGCTCAACTTGGTGGCGGGGGTGCTGCCGCTGCGCTGGCGCGATTATCTGCTCGGCACCCTGCTCGGCACCCTGCTCGGCATGCTGCCCGGCATCCTCGCGCTGACCGTCTTTGCCGAGGGGCTGATGGCGGTGCTCGGCCGCGCCGACCCACGTACCCTGGCATTGCTGCTGGTCGGCATCCTGGCGCTGGCCGGTCTGGCCTGGGTGGGACGGCGTCTGCTCAAGGACACGCGTGATGCCTGAGGGTGAAATACCTGATGGTGACATACCTGATGGTGACATGCCTGATGGTGAACTGTTTAGCCTGGCCAGCTACAACATCCATCGCGGCATCGGCGCCGATCGCCGGCGCAACTGGGGGCGTATTCTTGAGGTGATCCGCGCGCTCAATGTTGATGTGATCGCCCTGCAGGAGGTCGAAACTCCCACCGAACCCGCGCCCGCCGCCGCCACCCTGGCGCTGCTGCCGCGCTTGACCGCGCTTGGCTATGAGCCACTGCTTGGCCCGACGCTGCGCAGGGACTACAACGACTATGGCAACCTGCTGCTCAGCCGCTGGCCGATCAAGACGCGCCATCTGCTCGACCTCAGCGTGCCGGGCCGCGAGCCGCGCGGGCTGATCGAAGCCGAACTGGAACAGCACGGGCAGCGAGTCGGGGTGATGGCGACCCATCTTGGACTTGGCATCCGCGAGCGGCGCGCGCAGGTGGCCCAACTGGCCGCGCGGATCGATCGCTGGCAGTCACAGCCGTCGCCTCCGCCGCTGGTGCTGCTCGGCGACTTCAATCACGGCTTCGCCTGGTCGCCGGGACTTAAGCCCCTGCGCCAGCGTCTGTCCACCGTGCCCGCGCGGCCGACCTATCCAGCGCGCTGGCCGTTGCTGACCCTGGATCGGGTGTTTTACACGGGGCTGCAACTCAAGGCAGGCGGCGTCGAGCGCAATTCGACCAGTCGCCAGGCCTCGGATCATCGACCGGTGTGGGCGTGTTTTGGCAGAAAGAGCTTGCGATAACCCACATCAGGGATTCTCCGGTAGCATATCCAACCGTTTGAACCAAAGGAGCCTGTCATGGCGATACTGAACCAAGAATCCTGCGAGGCGTGCCGTGCCGAGGCGCCCAAGGTCTCCGATGAGGAAATCACCGACTTGATGGCCGAGATACCGAAGTGGCGGATCGAAACCCGCCACGGGGTTCGCCAGCTCGAGCGGGGATTTGAATTCCCGGACTTCGCGCAAGCGCTCGCCTTTACCAACCGCGTCGGCGCGATCGCCGAGGCCGAGGGCCATCATCCGAAGCTCACGACAGAGTGGGGCAGTGTCATTGTCACCTGGTGGTCGCACAAAATCGGTGGGCTGCACCGCAACGACTTCGTGATGGCGGCGAAGACTGATCAGCTTTTGGCCGGCACCGGGTAGTTAGTCTTCGGGTAGTTGGTCTTCACCACTGAAGCCGGGTCACTGCCATGCGCCTCATCGATTATCTACGATTAAGACCCTACGGCGACTCGCTGCTGACGCCGGCGGCAGCGGCCTGGATCGGCTCGGCGCGGGTGTTGGTCTTCCTGATGGCCAGCATCGAGGGCTTCGTCTGGGGGGCTGTCGGCCTGTCCATGGTGCCAACGGAAACCGCTTGGCTCGGACCACCTGTCGGCCTTTTTCTGTTCGCCTTGATGTTCGCGGTCATCTGGATACTGGATGCCTCGCTGGTCATGTCCGAAAAGCCCAGCCTGAATACCCAGCCCAGCAACAAAGGGCTTGCCGCCAAAGGTCGGGTGCTGCGCTGGCTGCTAGGCCTCTTGGTGCGCGTCGCCATTGTGGCTATCTCGCTCTATGTTACCGCGCCCTTTGTCGAGAAGCTGATCCGCGCCGACGATATCGCCGCTTGGCATCAAGCCCAGGTTGAGCGCTATTTTGACCAGCGCGCGCGTGATCTGAACGAACAAGTCGAGGCGCGTGCCGCTCGCCAAGGCGCCGGCTATAACGCCCGCGCCCAGGATCTGGAACGGCAAATCGGCGTCCTGCAGCAGACCATCGAAGGCGAGCGCGAACGCCGAGAGCAACTCACTGCCGAGTACCGGCCCGAACTCCAGGTGCTGACTCAGGATCTGGCCGAGGCGCGTCAGCGTGTTGGTGACGAGGTGCTCGGGCGCGATGGCCGTCGCGAAGGATTTGGCCCCGAAGCGCAAAAGTGGACTGACCGCGCTGATCAACTCGCGGAGACTCTGGCGGGCAAACGCGCCGAGCTAAGCGAGCGCATCGCACCCATCGAGGCTCGCATCAACGACGAACAAGAACGCCTCGATCGTCTCAATGACGCATTGACGGAGCTGCGAACCGAGCAGCAGGGTCTGCTCGCCGGTATCGCCGCGGAGGTCGAGGCAGAGCAACCACCAGCCGCGCCGCCGGCACTTACCTTCGCGGTGCGCTCCAAGGCGCTGAATGCGCTGCGTGAGAGTCCCGCCGAGCAAGGCGTGCCGCATTTTGAAACCGTCGAGGGTTTTGCCCAGGCTGCGCTTGGCATCCTGTTCTTCGCTCTGATCGCGCTCAAGCTCTTCGAGCCGCCCGCCGTGCAGGCCTATTACAGCGACACCATTCAGGATCAATATCCCAAGTATCTCGCTGGCGGTCTGGAAGATATCCCGGGCTTCGATCAGTATGACGACCCTGCCCGTCGTTTGACACCTGGTGAATTCGCGCGCCGCTGGCGGCAATGGCAGCGTGATCCCGAGGCCATGGTTACCGAGTCCCGCGCCGAGATCGAGGCGCGCAGGCGCTTGGCGCGGATGAACGCCGACCAAACCTACGAGGGGGAACTGCTCAGCCGTCGTCGCGAGAACATTGATGGCCAGCTCGCGTTGGAACTGCGCCAGCGCGAGTCCGAATTCGCGGCACGCGAGCGCGAACTCGAACTGCGTTTGGAGAAACTGCGCGCAAGGCTCGGCGATGAAGCCGAGCTGGAACGCCAGCGCGACAGACTGCAACTCACACAGGAACAGGAGCAACGGGCTGCGGCCAAGGCCAAAGCCGAGCAAGAGCAGCGCGAGCAGCAGATCCAGTCACTCGAGCGCGAACGCGAACAGCTCCGCGCCGAGCTCGACGCACAGCAGGAGCGTCAGCTCGATCTCGCCCGTGAGCTCGCCGCGACCGAGCGCGCGATCAGCGCAAGCAAGCAGTCAATTCAATCCCTGGAGGCGGCGGTCAGCGCCAAGGAACCAAGATTGCAGCGTTTGCGCGAGGATCTCGCGGCGCTTGAGCATGAGCGCACCGCAAGCGGCGCGACGGGGCGGTTCGGACGACTGGGCAGGCGCGCGGCGCGCATGCAAGCCGCCATTCGACGCCTCGAGCGGTCTCTGGCGCCCGATCAAAAAGCACTCATGGATCAACGCGGCCAGCTCGGTGTCCTCGAGCTCGGAGCCGAGCAACTCGATCGCGCACTGGAAGACGGCCGAGCCATCGAGTTGACATTGCGCCAACGCTTGGAGAGTCAGCGCGCGGCGCTTGACAGGCTGCTACTCTCCCCGCTACCCGCTACCGAATCAAACACACGAATCAGACAGAGGGGCACCAGCATCTCAGCGCGACTCAAGCCGCCGTGAACGCCAACCTGCTTGAACGGCTTTTCCGTGGGCAGATGGTCGCCGATCACGGCACTGTCGCGACCGAGCAGCACGATGTCTCCAATCCGATGCCGCAGTTCCGGGTGTGGATCGCCGGGACCGAAAAATCCCTGGTCCATCAGTTGTTGAGAGTGCATCAGGTCGAAACGGCCATTGAGTGCGCTGTGGACGGCCTGCTCGAATGCTTCCATCGAATCGCCACGGGTGTAGCAAAAGGCAGCGCGCGGCTCCCCGCACAGAGGCATGCGCAGGCAATCGGCCAGCTCGGGGTGATCGGCGATCTGGGTCTGATCGGCCGCGGTGCAATCGAGCTGCCCGTGGTCGGCAGTGACCAGCAAGCAGGCATCATGGCCGGACAGCCGCTGGCTAAGCGCGGCCAGTCCTTGGTCGAGCTGGTGCAGATGGGCGCTGGCCGCCGGGCTGTCGATGCCATGCTTGTGGCCGAGATGATCGAGCTCCGACCAGTAGGCGTAGATGTAGCTTGGCGCGCGGGTGCGCTTGATGGCCTGCTCGATCTGGCGGAAAAAATCCTTCAGGTTGCGATAAGGCCGCACGCGCGCCGGGCCAGCATGGGCGCGGCTGAAAGCCGAATGCGCGATCTGCTTCGGGCTGATCAGGGTCGAGCCTGTGGCAATGCGCCCGAACACCGAAGGGCAGGAGAACAGCCAGCTCAGGTCCTCGACCATCCCCCAGTTGCCTTGACCGCCACAGCGCGGCTGACCAGGCAGCATTTTCATCACGCAGCCAAGCTCGCGCAGCCAGGTAAACCAGCCGGTCACACCATGCTGTGCCGGCGGCACCCCGGTCAGAAAGCTGGTGACCGCCGCTGCAGTGGTGGACGGGAAGACGCTGGTCAGCGCGCCCAGTCGGTGAGCGGAAAGAAAGCCATTGGGTGCCTGCGCGGTCAGCCAGTCCGCGCCCAGGCCGTCGATGACGATCAGCACCAGATGCCGGTGGCCGGCCAGCTCGGCTGACGGCAGCAGGCTGGCCTCTGGCAGGCTGCTGTCGCCGCCACGCGCGCGCAGCAGCGAGCTCATCAGATTGACGATGCCGCCACCAGCATAGTCGGGCTTGATCATCAGGGTCGGATTCCTCGGCGGGCAGGGGGGGTGGGTAGACTGAGTAGCGAGCGCGGTGGAAGAGCAATCTCGGATTGCAGGCTATCATAGGCGCCTTGAAGAGTTTGACCTGCAGCCGGGTGTGCGCCATGACGATGATGGCCTCCGCGCCGCTCCGCCAAAGCTTGCGTGTCCCAACCGATGCTCGATTCTGACCTGATTCTGTTGCCGATTCTGAATGGAAGACTGCCATGTTTGCGCCCGTGACCTTTGACCCCAGCTGTCGGACTTGCGCGCGCCTGGCCGATTTCCTCGACAGCGTGCGGGCCGAGCATCCTGACTACCATGCCGCCCCGGTGCCGCCTTTTGGCGATCCGAATGCGCGCCTGCTGATCGTCGGGCTGGCCCCTGGTATGCACGGTGCTAACCGCAGCGGCCGGCCTTTCACGGGTGATTATGCTGGCATTCTGCTCTATGCCAGCTTGCATCGGCACGGCTTCGGCAGTCGCGCGGAGTCGGTTAGCGCTGACGATGGGCTGAAGCTCCGCAACTGCCGAATCACCAATGCGGTCAAATGCCTGCCGCCGGCTAACAAGCCGCTGCCGGCGGAGATGCACGCCTGCAATCGCTATCTGGGGGCCGAGTTAGCCGGGCTGCCGGCCGGCGCCGTGGTGCTGGCGCTGGGTCAGATCGCGCACCGGGCGGTGCTCCTGGGGTGCGGGCTCAAGCAGTCTGCGCTCAAGTTCGCGCATGGCGCGGAGCATGAACTGCCCGGCGGACTGCGGCTGGTGGATTCCTATCATTGCAGCCGCTACAACACCCAGACGCGGCGGTTAACCGAGGCGATGTTCGATCAGGTGATGGCGCGCTGCCGCATGCTGGTCGACCAGGCCGGCCCGAGGGCTAGCGCGGCTGCTGAGCCTGAGCCTGGTCCTGATCCAGATCCGGTAACTGGCGCCGGGATGGCCTGAAGGCAGTCGATAACACCGGAGCGGCAGCGAATCGCACCGAGGACATGAGCGAAAATCGCACCAATGACAGACCTGATCGCAGCGGAGCAGGTGGCTGCGGGAGCAGGCCATGCTGAGCGATGCGTCCCGCCGCGCGTTGCTTGCGCGCATCCCGACTCAGCCCGGTGTC
This sequence comes from Thiorhodovibrio litoralis, assembly GCF_033954455.1. Taxonomy (NCBI): domain Bacteria; kingdom Pseudomonadati; phylum Pseudomonadota; class Gammaproteobacteria; order Chromatiales; family Chromatiaceae; genus Thiorhodovibrio; species Thiorhodovibrio litoralis. The sequence goes on from NZ_CP121473.1 coordinate 2,758,629, forward strand.
TATCGCATGCTCGATGCCGAAGGCGGCGTGCTCTATGTCGGCAAGGCCAAGGAGCTCAAGCGGCGCGTCAGTAGTTATTTCAGCCGCTCGCTGAACCATCGCTTGCAGGTAATGGTGGCGCAGATCGCCGATGTTGCGGTCACGGTCACCCGCACTGAGGGCGAGGCGCTGCTGCTCGAGGCGGACCTGATCAAATCCCATCAGCCGCGCTTTAATGTGCTGCTGCGCGATGATAAAAGCTATCCGTTCATTTATCTGAGCACCCAGGACCGCTTTCCGCGCCTGGCCTTTTATCGCGGCTCGCGCAAGACCAAGGGGCGTTACTTCGGGCCTTATCCCAGCGCCTCGGCGGTGCGCGAGACGCTGCAGCTGTTGCAGAAAATCTTCCCGGTGCGTCAGTGCCGCGATACCTTTTTTCGCAATCGCTCGCGGCCCTGTCTGCAGTATCAGATCAAGCGCTGCACCGGGCCCTGTGTCGGGCTGGTCAGCGAGCAGGATTATGGCGAGGATGTGGCGCGGACCATTAAGTTCCTCGACGGGCGCACCAATGAAGTCATCCGCGAGCTCGGCGAGCGCATGGACGAAGCGGCCGATGCGCTGGAGTTTGAACGCGCCGCGGTGCTGCGCGATCAGATCGCCACCCTCAGGCGCATCCAGCAGCGCCAGTATGTGACGGCTGGCGGTGGTGATCTCGATATCCTGGCCCATGCCAGCGAGGGCGGGCTGCATTGCGTGCAGGTGTTTTTCATCCGCGCCGGACACAACCTGGGAAACAAGAGCTTTTTCCCCAAGGCACCAGCGGAGGCGACGCCTGGGACCGTCATGGCGGGCTTTCTGACCCAGTTCTATGCCGACAAGCCGATTCCACCGGAACTGCTGGTGAGCCAGGCGCCGGAAGAGCTGGAGTTTCTCGAAAGCGCCTTCGCCGAGCGTGCCGGGCGCAAGGTGGCTATTAGCTATCGGTTGCGCGGTGAGCGCGCCCAGTGGCTGAAAATGGCGCAAAGCAATGCCGACCTGTCGCTGCAGTCGCGCCTAGGCAGTCGCGCCGGCTACAGCCAGCGGCTCGAGGCGCTGCGCGATCTGCTGGGGCTCGACGAACTGCCCGCGCGCATGGAATGCTTCGACATCAGCCACACCCAGGGCGAGCTGACGGTGGCCTCCTGCGTGGTGTTTGACGGCGAGGGGCCGCGCAAGTCGGATTATCGCCGCTTTAACATTGAGGGCATCGCCCCCGGCGACGACTATGCCGCCATGGCGCAGGCGCTCGAGCGGCGCTACAAACGCATCAAGGCCGGCGAGGTGCCGGTGCCGGATTTGCTCTTCATCGATGGCGGGCGCGGACAGCTCAACGCCGCGATCGGTATTCTCGAAGAACTCGGCATCCATGACGTGCGCCTAGTCGGCGTGGCCAAGGGGCCGGACCGCAAGGCGGGCGCCGAGCAACTGTGGCAGCCGCACCAGCGCCATGCGCTGATTGCCCCAGCGGATTCGCCCGCGATGCATCTGGTGCAGCAGATTCGCGACGAGGCGCATCGCTTCGCCATCACCGGCCATCGTCAGCGCCGCGACAAGGCCAGACGCACCTCAGTGCTGGAAGACATCGCCGGCGTCGGCCCCAAACGCCGCGCTAATCTGCTCAAGGCCTTTGGCGGCATCCGCGGCCTGCGCAGTGCCAGCGCCGAAGACATCGCCCGAGTCGACGGTATCAGCAGCGCGCTTGCCGAGCAGATTCACCAGGCCGTCAATCAGGATTCCGCCTGATGCAGGCAGGGGCTGACAGGGGCCAAGAGCCGCCAAGGCGAGGGAAAACACTCATGACTGCGAAATGCGGTTTTTAGCCGGATCCTTGTGCGCATACTATAACTAAGCAAGGGGGAGAGGTTTCGGTGCGGTCCGCGCCCGTCGCTCGACCCATGGATGACCAAGAGGCGTTTTAGCATGCTCAATATTCCGAATCTGCTGACCCTGCTGCGGATTCTGCTGATCCCGGTGTTTATGGTGATCTTCTACCTGCCGGTGCCCTGGGCGCGGCCGGTCTGCGCACTGGTGTTCGGTGCCGCGGCCCTGACCGACCTGCTCGACGGCTACCTGGCGCGACGCTGGAATCAGACCTCGCCGCTCGGCGCCTTTCTCGACCCAGTCGCCGACAAGCTCATGGTCGCCATCGCCCTGGTGCTGCTGGTGCAAGCCGATCCGCGTGCTCTGCTGGCACTGCCGGCGGCCGTCATCATCGGTCGTGAGATCACCGTCTCCGCGCTGCGCGAATGGATGGCGGAAATCGGCAGCCGTGCCAAGGTGGCTGTCTCCATGGCCGGCAAGCTCAAGACCACCGCGCAGATGATCGCCATCTTTTTGCTGATCATCGATGGGCCGATGCTCGGCCTGCCGATCGAGCCAATCGGCATGGCGCTGCTCTACCTGGCCGCCATCCTGACGCTGTGGTCCATGGTGCTCTACATCCGCGCCGCCTGGCCAAGCCTGATGGGGCATCCACCTGAGGCCTGAGGCCTGAGTCAAATTTCCAATCCTTGACAGACGCCGTGCACCGGCTATAATGTCGCGCTTCCGAAGCGGGAATAGCTCAGTTGGTAGAGCACAACCTTGCCAAGGTTGGGGTCGCGAGTTCGAGTCTCGTTTCCCGCTCCAAATTCAAAGATTAAGGGCTGCCTTTCGGTGGCCCTTTTCTTTTGTGTCGCGTTTTGTGTCACGATTTCCCGTTTTTTGCTTAACTCACCCTTAACTCACCGATTTTGAGTAAGTATTTGGGTAGGGCAGGCGCGAGATCAGTGCTCTCAGCGCTCAAGCTCCTGCAGCTCAAATACCATGTCGTCCAGATCGGCAAAAATCCAGGTTGCCGCTGGCGCACCCAGTCCGGCCACGGTGCCCGGATTGACCAGCCAGCTCTTGCCGCCCTTGACCGTGTCAAGGCAGCGGATCTCCGGTTCGTGGCTATGGCCGCAACAGACTAGGTCGTAATCTCCAGCACAGGCGAACGCCTCGCCGATATGGGGATAATGGGTCATGAAGATGCGACGACCGTGCAGCTTTAGGTCGGCATCGTTGCCGTGGTATTGAAGCTGGCCGTCCGATCGGCACGCCAGTCGCGAAATGGAGACGGGATCGCCGAGATTGTTGCCGTGGATGACATGGATGGGCAAATCCAGCTTAAGCGACGCCAACAGGGTGTTGGTGCCGATCAGGTCGCCGCAGTGCAACACGCACTCGGCACCGCGCGTCTTGGCATCTGCGATGGCGGTCGCCAGCATGGGACCGCGATCATGGCTGTCGGAGACGATGCAGATTTTCATGGCTTCACCAATGCCGCGGCCAGGTTGGAGGAGGGCAACCGGCGCCGGCTTTTAGCGCTGTGGGCCAGCAGCCGGCAGGATGGCGCGACTAACAAGGTAGTCAATCACGTCGCCTGCCAGCGCTTCGGGCGTGCGCTCGCCGTTGGCGTGAATCACCAATTCCGGCGCCTCTGGCGCCTCGTAGGGGTCGTCGATCCCGGTGAAATGCTTGATCTCGCCGGCGCGGGCTTTCTTGTACAGGCCTTTGGGGTCGCGCGCTTCGCAGATCGCCAGCGATGTATCGACGAAGACTTCGATGAAATCCTCCTCGCGCATGCTCTTTCTGACCCGATCGCGGTCGATGCGGTAGGGACTGATAAAGGCTGTCAGTGCGATGAGTCCGGCCTCGCAAAAGAGCTGCGCCACCGCTCCGATGCGGCGGATATTTTCTTCGCGATCGATCGCCGTGAAACCCAGTCCGAAGCGCTCGGCGAATTCATCGCCGTGCGTCTCGCGCAGCATGCTAGTCCCGGCGTTCAATGAGTGGCGAACATTGTCCCCATCGAGCACCGCCGTGCGCGCTCCGCGCTGACTCAGCATGTGGTCGAGTACGTTGGCCAGGGTGCTCTTTCCGGAGCCGCTTAGTCCGGTAAACCAGAGCACACAGCCGCGATGCCCATTCAGGCGCTCGCGATCCTCACGGGAGACACGATGCTCGTGCCAGGTCACATTGGTGTCGTTGGTCATACAGAAAACCAGAAGTTAGGAATCATTGGGATCGATCAGTCCGCTTCACGCCGGTGTCCGCGCTTCGCCCACCATTACTATTTGAGCCTTCCGCAGACAAAAGCTGACAGCAATCGGCAATAATAAATAGAAGAGCGTAATCTTTCCAGTTGGCTGTGCTCGGCTGCCAATGATCGTCAATAATTGCCCCGGCGTGTGCCGTGATGGCCGGCACACATCGGCAAGTCTGACTATCGTGATATGTTCGCCAGCTCTTAGCCGCAAGCGACTATTTATAAAGGACTATCCTTATGACTTATCGTCCTGCTCGAAAAAAGCTGTCCACGGCAACCGTACTGCTGCGAGTTGGCATCAGCATGCTCGGCCTGTTCCTGGCAACCGACGTTATCCCTGCTGAGGCTCCGGCTGTTTCGCACCGGCTGATCGTGGAACTTGAGCAGCCGGGCTTGGCACTCTGGAGCAAGCTTCGGGGGCTTGACGACCCCGAGACCGGGCGGCTAAGGCTCGATACCAGCCGCTCTAGAGAGCATCTCAGGCAGGTGGAGCAGGAACAGCAGCAATTTCGCACAGCGCTGAAACGGGTTCTGCCCGGTGCTCGTATCGACACCTATATAAACGAGGAGGGCCTTAGCCGGGAGAGCCGCTTCCAGCTGCTGCTGAATGCCGTGGTGATTGATCCGGGAACGAGAGACAGAAAAAGTGCTAGCAAGCAGCTTGCAATGTTACCGGGTGTGAAACGGGTCCACCGCGATTACGCGTATTATCCAACACTCTATGCCGGTGTGCCGCTGGTGGGTGCAGACGAACTGTGGTGGCACCCGCTTATCGGGTCGCAGTCTCTTGCAGGTAAGGGCATCAAGGTCGCATCCGTGGACGCTGGGATTCACCATGAGGCGCCCATGTTCGACGGCACCGGTTTTGCCTATCCGCCGCTGTTTCCGCCTGGTGGGCTGGGCCATACCGAAAACAACAACGGCAAGATCATCTCCTCGCGGGCCTATTTCCGTTCATGGGACCCGCCCGCTGTGGGCGACGAAAACCCTTGGCCCGGTGAGAACGGTAGCTCGCATGGCGTGCACACTGCCGGAATCATGGCTGGCAATCCGGTCGAGGCGGATTATCTGGGGAAGACTATTTCGATCAGCGGCGTGGCGCCGGCAGCTTGGGTCATGAGTTACCGGGTAGGTTACCCGTCGGTGAACAGTAATGAGG